>CAVYMG010000035.1:0-330029 GCA_963769515.1 uncultured Actinomycetota bacterium | reverse complement strand
CTATCCGCTGCGCGCGCAGGAAATTTGAGAAGGGCTGTCCTTAGTACGAGAGGACCGGGACGGACGAACCTCTGGTGTGTCAGTTGTACTGCCAAGTGCACCGCTGATTAGCTACGTTCGGATGGGATAACCGCTGAAAGCATCTAAGCGGGAAGCTCGCTTCGAGATGAGATTTCCATACACCTTGTGTGTGAGAGGCCCCCAGCCAGACCACTGGGTTGATAGGCCGGATGTGGAAGCGAGGACTAACGACTCGTGAAGCTGACCGGTACTAATAGGCCGATAACTTACACCACACACCCCCTTCCGTGAACGGATTCAAAAGACGTTCACACCAGGAAGAGGGTAAAGATAACAAGATACGCTTGCGTCCACTATGTGGTTCCCAACCAACAAACCCGCCACGGGTTCGTTGCCTGGTGAACCAAAAAACTGAAAAACAACACCACCCTGCCCCGCAACGGGCAGAGAACATGTTGTAACCCACAGACTACCCACCCCCGGAAAAACACCCCGGAGGGTACGGGTCACAAGGTTACGGCGGTCACAGCGTGGGGGAAACGCCCGGTCCCATCCCGAACCCGGAAGCTAAGACCCACAGCGCCGATGGTACTGCACCCGGGAGGGTGTGGGAGAGTAGGACGCCGCCGGACAACCATTAACGGTCGAGGACCCCCACCCATGGTGGGGGTCCTCCCGCATTTAACCCCCCACACCAAAAACGATGGCGTGATGGGGAATGCTGGCTGGATGTTTTGAGAAAATATATATTCATATTTACATTAATATGCGCTAGTATTATCATGCCAATTTACAATTCTCTATTCTCATACTCACCCTTCTTCTGTAGCTGTTTATCCTTTTGCAGTACACACCCTACAGGAGCCTGGTGCGTGCAGGAACCCAGACGGGTTCTGTGCGCAGGTCATAGTTGTTTTCGTTCTTGTGGCCGGTTCTGGTGTGATGGTATCTATCAGCTGCCTCGGTGAACACGTCGCCGTGCCAGCGGAAGTGTGAGGCCAGATCATTGGCGCTTTCGTCATTCGGGAGCCGACGATGAACCGCAGGTTCGCCTCGTGGAGCTCGCGAAGGTTCAGGTCGACAGCATGCCGGCGTCGGCGACAGCGACCATGTCGGTCAGGTCGTCCCTGGAATTGCTTGATGATCGGGATGATGGTCGCTGTTTCGGCCTTGTTGCCTTCAAAGCAGCCGATCTCAGCGGGAACCCGCCGCGGTCCGCGAGCAGACCGACGACGATCTGGGGATCGACGCGGCGCTCCTTGGAGTAGCCGACCTTGCGCAGCTCGTCTTCCTTCTCGGCCTCGAAATACAGGGTGGTGACGTCATAGAGCACTGGGAAACGTCCTCGTCGATGCTGGCGTGCTTGAAGCACTAGGTTGCGATCCGGTCGCGGTACTTGCCGGCACCGGCGCGGCCAGGTGCGCTTCATCGTCGCGTAGCTGGCAGGTCTGGCCGAGGTCCGCAGGACTCTTCCGGCATCAGAGTGAGGTCGGTTCGACGACCCGGATAAACCAGCTCATGTGAGTCTTGCCACCGCGAGGCTCCATTCGGCCCGCGCTGTTAGCAGGCGTCCGACCCCTCGCCTAGAATTGATGGAGATGTACGGACTTCGAAGCGCTTGATTTCGGGTTGCGTAGGAAACGAAACACGGAACAGAGCGACTGCGATTGCGCCAGTGGTCAGCTCAACACAGGAGGAATCCAGCAATGGCTGAACACAAGGACGACAACCGCGGCGGCAAAGACCGTGGCAACTTCGGCGGCGGACGTAACACCGGCGGCGGCGGGTTCCGCGGGACCAATAATTCCGGTGGCGATCCGCGCGGCTTCAGGGCCAGGGAGGATCGCGGTTCAGCAGGATCGCGTCCGGCCCGTGATGGTGAGCGTAAGCCGTTTGGCAGCCGCGATGACCGTCCCGCCCGTGATGGTGAGCGTAAACCGTTCAGTGGTGGTGACCGGGCTCGTAAGCCGTTTGGCAGCCGCGATGACCGGCCGGCCCGTGATGGTGAGCGTAAACCGTTCAGTGGTGGTGACCGCGACCGCAAGCCTTACGGCGGCGGCGACAACCGTAAGCCGTTTGGCAGCCGCGATGACCGGCCGGCCCGTGATGGTGAGCGTAAACCGTTCAGTGGTGGTGACCGCGACCGCAAGCCTTACGGCGGCGGCGACAACCGTAAGCCGTTTGGCAGCCGCGATGACCGTCCCGCCCGTGATGGTGAGCGTAAACCGTTCAGTGGTGGTGACCGCGACCGCAAGCCTTACGGCGGCGGCGACAACCGTAAGCCGTTCGGGAACCGCGATGACCGTCCCGCCCGTAGCTTCGACAGGGGCGACTCCGGCCCCCGCCAGTTCGGCCGCGACCGCGCAGAAGACCGCCCGGCCCGCGTCCCCAACGCACGGGACCTGCGCAGCGCCAACCGGCCGGACCGCGAACGTTCACCGCAGATCGACGAGGATGTCACGGGCAAGGAACTCGACCGTGCCACGCAGCACCAGATCAAGACGCTCGAAGCTGCCAGCGCCGAATGGGTCGCCCGCCACCTCGTGATGGCTGGGCGCCTCATCGATGAAGAACCCGAACTGGCTTTCCAGCACGCCTTGGCGGCAAGCCGCCGCGGCGGCCGGCTGTCTGCCGTCCGCGAAGCGGTTGGCCTGACTGCCTATGCTGCCGGTCACTACGGCGAAGCCCTGCGTGAGTTCCGCACCTACCGCCGCATTAGCGGATCCAACATGCACCTGCCCGTCATGGCGGACTGCGAACGTGGTCTTGGCCGCCCGGATCGGGCCCTGGACATGGTCAGGTCCGAAGAAGCCAAGGATCTGGACGCCCCGGGCAAGGTCGAACTCGCCATCGTCGCAGCCGGTGCCCGCACGGATCTCGGCCAGCTCGATGCCGCAGTCTCCGAGCTGGAGATCGCCCAGCTGGACATCAACCGGGCCTTCTCCTACAGCCCGCGGCTTTTCCGCGCCTACGCCGATGCCCTGACCGCCGCCGGCCGCGCAGCCGAGGCCGGCAAATGGCAGCACCAGGCCGGCGTCGCTGAGCAGGCACTCGGCCTCGGAACTGACGAGGAACCTGACATCATCGACCTCGGCTGGGACGAGGAAGAAGAAGCCCGCGCTGAAGCACAGCAGCGCCGCCTTGCCGCGCAGCAGTCGGCAGGCTCTGCCGCTGCCGCCGAATCGTCGGCCCCGCGCGCCGCCAGCGCCGCCGCCGTCGCGGGCCTGCCCGTGTCCGAGCCCGGTGCGGACCCCGTGGACGCAAGCTCGGACGACGCCGATGCCGGCGACTTCGAGTCCGACGATGCAGAATCCGACCAGGATTCCGTGGAAGACGACGAGTTCGCGGACGCCGACCCGGACGCTGCGGACGACCGGGACCAGATGACCGGCGCGGAGGCCCAGCACGGAGACCACACGGAACGCATGGGGGACTAGTCGAATGGCCGGAACAGACCTGATCTCACGGTTCGACGCCCTGCTGTCTGACCTTGACGGCGTCGTGTATGCAGGTCCGCACGCCATACCGGGCGCGGTGGAGTCACTGCGCAAGCTTGCCGGGTTGGGCATCGGTCTCGGCTATGTCACCAATAACGCCTCCCGCACGCCGGCCCAAGTGGCTCAGCACCTGCGCGACTTGGGAGCCCCGGCTGACGACCACCAGGTCGTGAGCTCTTCGCAGGCGGCTGCGGCGTTGTTGGCCTCCATGTTCCCGGCCGGAGCGCGTGTGCTCATCACCGGCAGCAGCGCGCTGGCGCAGGAAATTGAGCTTGTGGGTCTGGTACCGGTTCGCAGCGCGGAAGATCACCCGGTCGCCGTCGTTCAAGGGTTCAATCCGGAAATTGGCTGGAAAGACCTGGCCGAAGCCTCCTACGTCATTGCCGGCGGTGCGCTGTGGGTGGCGACGAATACGGACATGTCCATTCCTCAGGCCCGGGGAATCGCGCCCGGAAACGGAACCCTGGTCGCGGCGGTGGCGGCCGCCACCGGCAAGACGCCGCTCGTCGCCGGCAAACCCGAGGCGCCCCTGTTCCACACCGCCGCGAAACGCTTGGCCGCTGACCGGCCGCTCGTTGTCGGCGACCGGCTCGACACTGACATTCTCGGGGGAAACAACGCCGGGTTTGCCACGGTTGCCGTGCTCACCGGCGTCGATACGACGGAATCCATCCTTGCCGCCCGGACGCTCGAGCGCCCGGACTTCCTGATCCGCGACCTGACGGACCTGTACCGGCCGTATCCTTCCGTCGAGAACGACAACGGCCGGTTCCGCTGCGGCGCCTCCACGGCGGCCGTGGACGGAACCACTGTCCGGATCAGCGGTCATCCCGATGACCTCGATTCCTGGCGGGCTGCGTGTGCAGCGTGGTGGGCCGCCAACCCGGATACGTCCAGCGCCCTGGCGCCGGCCGTCGAATGGCTTGATCGCTAGATCGCGCCGATGTCCGATACACCCGATACACATCACGCTGTGGCGTCTGACGACCGCGTCCGCTGGCCGGAGCTGCCGTCCCGGACCGGCCCGGTTTCCTCGCCCGGACACCCGGCCGCATCCGACGACCCGGCCGTGAGCGCCATTCTGGCGCGGCTAACCGGGATCCCTGAGGCGGCTGTGTCCGCGCACCTCGATATTTACACCCGGCTTCACGATGAGCTCCGGGATGCGCTCAACGAAGACGTTGCGGGCCACAGCGTTCCAATGAAGGACAATGCACGATGAGCAGGCTTGACCAGGTCCTCGTCAGCCGTGGGCTGGCCCGGTCCCGCACCCATGCCGCCCGGCTGATCGCCGACGGCAAAGTCAGCTCCGGTGGCGAGGTGCTGGCTAAGGCCTCGCTGCAGGTGCCGGAAGGTGCCGTCCTGGACGTCCAGGCCACCGCGGAGGACATCTACGTCAGCCGCGCAGGTCACAAACTGGCCGGCGCACTGGATGCCTTTCCCGCCGTCGAGATCGAGGGCAAACGGTGCCTCGACGCCGGTGCCTCCACCGGCGGTTTCACTGACGTCCTGCTCCGGCGCGGAGCAGCCCATGTGGTGGCGGTCGACGTCGGGCACGGCCAGCTGGTCCCGGAAATCCGCAACGATAGCAGGGTCGCCGTTCATGAGGGGCTCAACGTCAGGTACATGACGCCGGCCGAGATCGGCGGTCCAGCCGAGCTGACCGTCGCGGACCTGTCCTTCATCTCCCTGACCCTCGTGGTGGCGTCCCTCGCAGTCTGCACGGAACGCGGCGGTGACCTGGTCCTCATGGTCAAGCCGCAATTCGAAATCGGCAAGGACCGGCTGGGACGGACCGGCGTGGTCAGCTCCGAACGGGAGCGGCGCATGGCAGTCGGCAAAGTAGCCGCCGCTGCAATGGACGCAGGCCTCGATTTGATGGGGCTGGCCATGAGCCCCTTGCCGGGCCAGGACGGAAACGTCGAGTACTTTCTGTGGATAAGGCGCGGGATTCGCACCGACCTGCCTAAGATCGAGGAGCGGGACGCGGCGGTCGCTGCGTTACTCGGAACAATCTGGCCACAGCACTAGAACCACCAGAAGGCGGAACCCGATGAGCAGGCGTGTCCTGATCCTTGCCCACACAGGCCGCGAGGAATCTCTCAAGGCTGCCTGGGAGGCATGCGCCCTGCTGCAGGTCTCCGGCCTGATCCCGGTGATGCAAAAATCCGAGCTGGAGGACATGGTCAGCTACTTCGGCCGGCTGGAACACCCCGTGGAAGTCCTCCACGACCACGTCAAGCTGCCCGACGTCGAACTTGTGATGGTGCTCGGCGGGGACGGCACGATCCTGCGGGCCGCGGAACTGGTCCGGGACGTCGATGTGCCGCTGCTGGGCGTCAACCTCGGCCATGTCGGCTTCCTGGCCGAAAGCGAACGGGCGGATCTGGCCCAGACCGTCGACTGGATTGCCAGCCGCGACTACACGGTGGAAGAGCGGATGACCATCGACGTCCAGGTCTGGGTCCGCGGCCAGAAAATCTGGCACACGTGGGCCCTGAACGAGGCTGCGATCGAAAAAGGCAACCGGGAACGCATGCTCGAAGTCGTCACCGAAGTCGACGAACGGCCACTGACGTCGTTTGGCTGCGATGGCGTCGTCCTGGCAACCCCCACCGGCTCCACCGCATACGCTTTCTCCGCCGGCGGCCCCGTGGTGTGGCCCGAAGTCGAAGCCTTGCTGATTGTCCCCATCAGCGCCCACGCGCTCTTCGCGAAGCCGCTGGTCGTCTCGCCGCGTTCGCGGCTCGCCGTTGAAATCCTGAACCGGACCGACGCCCGGGGCGTGCTGTGGTGCGATGGACGGCGCTCCGTGGACCTGCCGCCCGGGGCCCGGATCGAAGTGACCAAGTCCGCTACTCCGGTGCGGCTGGCCCGGACCCACCAGACACCGTTTTCCGCCCGGCTGGTCCGGAAGTTCGAACTCCCGATCCAGGGCTGGCGCGGTCCGGTGCCGCAGGCTGATTCCGTAATCACCGGGCCGCTCCCCGCCATCTCCGCCCCGGGGACGGTCCCGCCGCCCTCCACCCCGCGGCACGCAGGACCTGAAGTCTCCATCGACCCCTCAACTGCGAAGTGAACCATGCTTGAAGAACTGAGAATCCGCGACCTTGGAGTGATCACCGACGCCACCCTGCCGCTGGGGCCGGGGCTGAGCGTGGTGACGGGTGAAACAGGTGCAGGCAAGACCATGGTGGTCACCGCTGTCGGGCTGCTTCTCGGCGCCCGATCGGACGCCGGTGCCGTGCGCAGCGGCGCCAAGAGCGCGTCCGCCGAAGCCGTCGTGAAGCTCGACGCCGGTCACGGCGCCATCCGCCGGGCACGGGAGGCCGGCGCCGACGTCGAAGAGTTCGACGGCGGAGCGGAACTGCTGCTCGCCCGTAGCGTGGGCGCCGACGGCCGGAGCCGGGCCTACCTCGGCGGACGTGCCGCACCGGTGGGTGTGCTCGCCGAGATCGGCGAAAGCCTCGTCGTGGTGCACGGCCAATCCGACCAGATCCGGCTCAAAAGCCCGGTAGCGCAGCGGGGCGCCCTGGACAAATTCGCGGGAGAGGACTTCGCCGGGATCCTGGCGGCCTACCAGGAACTGTACGGTCATTGGAATGCGAGCAAGGCGGAACTCGATGCGCTGCGCAGCGCCGCCAGGGAGAGGCTGCGGGAGGCGGAATCACTCGAGGCGGCTCTCGCCGAGATCGACGCCGTCGACCCCCAACCGGGGGAGGACGACTCACTCAAGGCCGAGGCGGTGAAGCTCGCTAATGTCGAGGAACTGCGGATCGCGGCCAGCACCGCACACCAGGCACTGATCGCCGAAGACTTCGGTGAGGGCAGCGATGCCACTGCCTTGGTCGACGCCGCTAAACGGACCCTGGAACACGTCGCCGAGCACGACGAAGAACTTGGATCCGCGGCGGCCCGCCTGGCCGAGGTGGGTTTCCTGCTGAATGACATCGCCACCGAGCTTGCGAGCTACCAGGCCGCACTCGACACCGAGGGGCCGGAACGGCTGGCCGAGATCGAGGACCGCCGGGCCGCGCTGGCCAGGCTGGTCCGCAAGTACGCGCCAAGTATCGATGAGGTGCTGGTCTGGGCCGAACAGGCCCGGGCGCGCTTCGACGAGCTGCAGGATGATTCCACCCGGATCGAGGCTCTCGACGCCGAGGTGGCCCGTGCCGAGGCCGCCCTGGGGAAACAGGCCGCGGCCATCAGCAAGGCCCGCAAAAAGTCCGCCAAGGACCTCTCCGCCCGTGTCAGCGCGGAACTGAAGGCACTGGCGATGGCGGACGCCACCCTTATCATCAACGTCGAGCCCGGCGGTCAGCTGGGGCCCTTCGGCGCCGATGACATCAGCTTCCTGCTCCAGCCGCACTCCGGCGCCCCTGCCCGACCGCTGGGCAAGGGCGCCTCCGGCGGTGAGCTCTCCCGGGTGATGCTGGCGATCGAGGTGGTGCTGGCAGCCGTTGACCCGGTCCCGACGTTCGTCTTTGATGAGGTGGACGCAGGCGTCGGCGGGCGTGCCGCCGTCGAAATCGGGCGCAGGCTGGCGATGCTCGCCCGGCATGTACAGGTGCTGGTGGTCACCCACTTGCCCCAGGTGGCCGCGTTCGCCGACCAGCACATCCGGGTCACCAAGACTTCGGTGCGAGGAAGCGACGGAGCCACGGCGACGGGCTTCACCTCCAGCGACGTCCAGTTACTGGATGAGGCGGAGCGCGTGCGCGAACTGGCCCGCATGCTGGCCGGCCAGGAAGACTCCGAATCCGCCCGGGCGCACGCCCAGGAACTCCTGGACGACGCTAAGCTGCTGCCGCAGCGAACCTGACCGGGTGCTGTACGACATGGCGACAATCACATCCGGTAGCAGCCGATAGACCCGTGGAAGGCTGAATTGATGATAGGCTCGAACTCCGTGGTGCAGCGATCAAATTCCCGTGTAAATTCCCGGTTCCCGGGCTCGTCCAAGACGACCAAACACATCTTCGTCACCGGTGGTGTGGCGTCCTCGCTCGGCAAAGGACTGACGGCTTCAAGCCTCGGCCATCTGCTGCGGGCACGCGGTTTGTCTGTAACTATGCAGAAGCTCGATCCCTATCTCAATGTGGATCCGGGCACGATGAATCCCTTCCAGCACGGCGAAGTCTTCGTCACCGACGACGGCGCCGAGACTGACCTCGACATCGGCCACTACGAGCGCTTCCTCGACGAAAACCTCGAAGGCTCGGCCAACGTCACAACCGGCCAGGTCTACTCCACGGTTATCGCCAAGGAGCGCCGCGGGGAATACCTCGGCGACACCGTCCAGGTCATCCCGCACATCACCGATGAAATCAAGCGGCGGATGCGGCTGCCCGCCGAAGGCAAGCACGCCCCCGATGTCATCATCACCGAAATCGGCGGCACGGTTGGCGACATCGAATCGCAGCCGTTCCTCGAATCCGCACGCCAGGTCCGCCAGGACGTCGGCCGCGGCAACGTCTTCTTCCTGCACGTGTCCCTCGTTCCCTACATCGGACCGTCCCAGGAACTCAAGACCAAGCCGACCCAGCACTCCGTTGCTGCGCTGCGCTCGATCGGTATCCAGCCCGAAGCCATCGTGGTCCGCTCAGACCGCGAGGTCCCCGATGCGATGCGCGAGAAGATCGGCCGTATGTGCGACGTCGACATCGACGCCGTCGTGAACGCCGCGGATGCTCCCAGCATCTATGACATCCCCAAAACGCTGCACGCCCAGGGCCTGGACTCCTACATCGTCCGTGCCCTGGACCTGCCGTTCAAGGACGTCGACTGGACCAGCTGGGACAAGCTCCTGGACGCCGTGCACAATCCCAAGCATGAGGTTGAGGTTGCCCTCGTCGGCAAGTACATCGATCTCCCGGACGCCTACCTGTCCGTGACCGAAGCGCTGCGTGCCGGCGGCTTCGCCAACGACACCAAGGTCAAGATCCGCTGGGTCCCGTCGGACGAGTGTGAAACCCGCGAAGGTGCCATGCAGGCTCTCGACGGCGTTGACGCCATCTGTGTTCCCGGCGGCTTCGGTATCCGCGGCCTCGAAGGCAAGCTGGGTGCGCTGAAGTTCGCCCGCGAATCCAAGCTTCCGGTCCTGGGCCTGTGCCTGGGCCTGCAGTGCATGGTGATCGAGTACGCCCGCAACGTGGTTGGCCTGGAAGGGGCGTCCTCGTCCGAATTCGAGCCCGATTCCAAGTACCCGGTCATCGCCACGATGGAAGAGCAGCTGGACATCGTCGACGGCAAGGGCGACCTGGGCGGCACCATGCGCCTGGGACTCTACGAAGCCAAGCTGGACAAGGGCTCGGTTGTCGCGGAGACGTACGGCACCACCACGGTCAGCGAACGCCACCGGCACCGCTACGAGGTCAACAACAAGTACCGTGACCAGATCGCTGCCAAGGGCCTGTCCTTCTCCGGTACGTCGCCGGACGGAAAGCTCGTGGAATACGTTGAACTTCCCCGCGAGGTCCACCCGTATTACGTGGCAACCCAGGCTCACCCCGAGCTGAGCTCGCGTCCGACCCGCCCCCACCCGCTCTTCGCGGGCCTGGTCAAGGCGGCCCTGGCACACCAGCAGGGTGCAGGAATGGAGCTGGCGGACACGTCCGTCCCTGCTCCGGCGGCCGAGCAGGCCCCGGCAGCAGCTTCCAAGTAAGACTGAAGAAAACAAAGGACGGCGCGATGCCAGGTATATCTGAGACCCCCAGTGCTGCACGGCAGGTTTCGGACGAGCCCAGCCCGCGCCGTCTTTTGTCTTCGACGAAGGTCTACGAAGGGCGGATCTGGGACGTTGTCAGCGACAGCTTCCAGCTCAGCGACGAGGGCGAACCGCTGGTCCGTGACTACATCGACCACCCCGGCGCGGTGGCCATCCTGCCGATGAACGACGACGGCGATGTCCTGCTGCTGCGCCAGTACCGGCACCCGGTCGGCATGGATCTTTGGGAGATCCCGGCGGGACTGCTCGACGTCGAGGGCGAGGATTTCGTTGTGGGGGCAGCCCGGGAACTGGCGGAAGAGGCCGACCTGGTCGCCAGCCGCTGGAACGTCCTGGCGGACTTCTTCAATTCGCCCGGATCCTCCAGCGAGGCTATCCGGATCTACCTGGCCCGCGGCCTGTCCGACGTCCCCGGACACGAACTCCACGTCCGCACCGACGAGGAAGCCGAAATCGAACTGCACTGGACCCCGCTCGATGAAGCGGTCGCGGCCGTGCTCGACGGGCGGTTGCACAACCCGTCCGCCGTCGTCGGCATCCTGGCCGCCGCTGCGGCCCGTGCCGGAAACTTCGAGTCGCTGCGCCCGGCCGACGCACCCTGGCCTGCCCACCCCAGCCAGCGCTGATGACTAACGTCGTGGCGGCACCGCCCACCGCCCCGGCCACGCCCGCCGTCGGGCCCGATGAGTCACCCGCCCCGCCCGCTCCGGTCCGGCCGCAGACGGCGATTGACCGCGGCGTCACCGACTATCTCCAGCACATGGGCGTGGAGCGCGGACTTGCCGCCAACACCCTCTCTGCCTACCGGCGCGACCTGGCGCGCTATGCCCGCCATGTGGTTTCTTCCGGCCGGGAGCGTCCCGAAGACATCACCCGCCACGACGTCACCGCTTTCGTCCGGGCCCTCGCCGACGGGTCCGACGGCGGCTCGGCCCTTAGCGTCCGGTCGTTGGCCCGGACCGTGGTGGCGGTGCGCGGGCTGCACAAGTTCTGGGCGCTCGAAGGCGTGACCGCCACCGATCCGGCCAGCGACGTCCACCCTCCCATGCCCGGCAAACGCCTGCCCAAGGCCATTAGCGTCGATGAGGTCACGAGAATCCTGGAGGCCGTGGGAACGGATACGGCCACCGGACTGCGGGACCGGGCCCTCCTGGAGTTCCTGTACTCCACCGGGGCCCGGATCAGCGAGGCCATGGGCCTGGACGTCGACGATATCGCGATCAGCGACGCAGGAGGTCCCGGCACGAACACCACGGACGCAGGGCCGGCCATTGTCCGGCTGTTCGGCAAGGGCTCCAAGGAACGACTGGTCCCGCTGGGATCGTTCGGGGCGCGGGCGCTGGATGCCTACCTCGTCCGCGGGCGGCCCGAGCTGGCCGCCAAGGGCACGGGCACGCCGGCGCTCTTCCTGAACGCACGCGGTGGCCGGATCAGCAGGCAAAGCGCCTGGACCATCCTCAAAACAGCCGCGGACAAGGCGAACATCACCAAGGACGTCTCGCCGCACACGCTGCGGCACTCGTTCGCTACGCACCTTTTGGAAGGCGGGGCGGACGTCCGCGTCGTCCAGGAACTGTTGGGCCATGCCTCCGTCACCACCACGCAGGTCTATACCCTCGTCACAGCAGAGACCCTGCGCGAAATCTACGCCGCCGCGCACCCTCGGGCGCTAGGCTAGCGCGGCCGCCGCAACGTCGGCCACCACGAGGCACCGCCGCCGCCCGGCGCCGGGAGCTAGGGTGGATTCATGAACTGGACGGCTGTGACACTGTGCTTCCTGCTGCGCGACGGCGCCGCCGGGACGCAGGTTTTGCTCGGTACCAAAAAGACCGGGTTCGGCGTAGGGAAAATTGTGGGGCTTGGCGGACACGTCGAAGTGGGGGAGTCCCATGCGGAGGCCGCCTGCCGCGAAGTCTTCGAAGAAGCCGGAATTGTGGTCCGCGAGCACGATCTCCGCGTCGCCGGCCGGATCGAATTCGTCTTTCCGTCCCGGCCGGAGTGGAACATGTCCACGAGCCTTTTCACCGCGCGCCGCTGGACCGGCGAACCCGCCGAAAGCAGCGAAATCATGCCCGAATGGTTCCAGGTCTCGGCCCTGCCGCTGGAGCGCATGTGGCAAGACGCCGGACACTGGCTGCCGCTGGCCCTGGGGGAGGGCACGGTGGACGCGGTCATCACCCTGAATGCGGACAACGAGACCGTAGCTTCGGCAGAATACGCAAAGCCTTGACTGGGCGGCTTGCCGCTATAGAGTGAGCCCAATGTGCCAGCCGTCCACCTGCCACCTGGGGGAACATTGGGTTTCATAAGCGCCGGTCTCAACGTTGGACTCCAACTGGAGCAGAGGTGAGTGTGCCCGGCGGTCCGCCGGCTGGGGGCCCAGGGCCGGAGTCGGGTCCGGACGGGCCGGAGCAGGGCGACGCCGCCACGATGTCCACCGCTGCCGGTATGCGGCGTCGCCGGGCCGTGATTGCCGGCGTCGTGGCCGTGACCGTTCTGGCAGTCACCGGCGGTGTGCTGGCCGCGTCCATGCAGGGCTCCGGGGGTGCCGGACGGGCGCCGGCTGGTGCCGTTGAGACCCAGCCTGCGGCCACAGCATCGCCGGCGGCCGCCCCCTCGCCGGACCAGGAGAGCTCCGCCCCGGGCAGTGCCGCGCCCCACACCGTGCCGGAAGCGGCGCCGGAACCCAGCTTCGTGATGCCCACCGACGGCGGACCGCACAGCGCAGACCTGCCGGCCGGGTGGCAGCGGTACTCCAACCCGGCGGCCGGCGTGTCCTTCGACCTGCCGGCCGGTTGGCGGGTGGTGGAGAATTCGGTGGACGGCAGCACGCCCCATGTCGTCCTGGATGTGCTCGACGCAACCGGTGCGACGGCCGCCAACTTCAGCTATTCCAACGGCGGGCTCGGAGGCGCCTGCGGGCCGGACACCGTCCCGGTGCTCACCCTGGACACGGTCCCGGTCGACGTCCCGTACAGGTCTGACGGCAGCCCCGCATCGCCCGCGGTGTCCTACCGCGTCCTGGACGCCACCGGCATTGGCGGAAAAGCCGTGGGAGCCATCGGCGTCGTCAAGGAGCTTCCGGACGAAGCGGGGGAAGCGTGCATGCTCTACACGACGATGAGTGGTGAGCGGGCCATTCTGTCCTTCGCGTCGCGCCTGCAAATCGGTGCCACGGATCAGCCCGGACCGGGACGGGATTTGATCTTTGACAGCGTCGCCGACGCCGAGGCCTTCATCGGAACGGACGCCTACCAGGACTTGATGCGGATGTTCACCTCGCTGGAGCTGCGGCCAATGCAATAGCGCCGGCCACGAACGACGGCGGGCCGGTCACCCCGAAAGGTGACCGGCCCGCCGTCGTTGTTTCGCGTCTCCGGGGCTACGCCAGGTGCCGTTCGTCGGGGCCGTTGTATTCGCTGAGGGGGCGGATGAGGGAGTTCGATTCCTGCTGTTCCATGATGTGCGCGGTCCAGCCGGTGATGCGGCTGGCGACGAACAGCGGGGTGAACGTGGCGGTGTCGAAACCCATGAGGTGGTAGGTGGGGCCGGCGGGGTAGTCGAGGTTGGGCTTGATCGCCTTGGCCTCGTCCATCGCGGATTCGAGGCCGTTGTAGAGCCCGAGCAGTTCGGGCCGGCCGTAGTGGGCGATCATCTTGTCCAGGGCCGCTTTCATGGTGGGGACGCGGGAGTCGCCGTGTTTGTAGACGCGGTGCCCGAAGCCCATGACTTTCTTCTTCTGCGCCAAGGCGTCCTCCATCCACGCCTTGGCGCGGGTGGCGGCCTGCTCGAGGGACTCTTCGGAGCGGATGCCGATTTCGTCGAAGGTGTGCATCACGGCCTCGTTGGCGCCGCCATGCAGGGGTCCTTTGAGTGCGCCGATCGCGCCCGTGACGGCGGAGTGCAGGTCCGAGAGGGTGGAGGTGATGACGCGGGCGGTGAAGGTGGAGGCGTTGAAGGAGTGTTCGGCGTAGAGGATCATCGAGACGTTGAACGCCTCCACCACCTCGGGGACCTGTTCCTCGCCGAAGGCCATCCAGAGGAAGTTCGCGGAGTAGCCCAGGTCGGCGCGGGGTTCGACGAGGTCCTGGCCGTGGCGGCGGCGCTGGTCGTAGGCGACCACGGCCGGCATCGCGGCGAACAGGTCGATGGCTTTCGCCAGATTGGCTTCGCGGGAGGAGTCCGCGGTGAGCGGGTGCCGGGCGCCCATGACGGAGGCCGCCGTGCGGCAGACGTCCATCGGGTGCGCGGTGGCCGGGATGGTGTCGATGACCTGTTTGACCACCGGGTCCAGGGCGCGTCCGGCACGCTCCCGGTCCGTGAAGTCGGTCAGTTGCTCCGTGGTGGGCAGTTCGCCGTTCCAGAGCAGGTAGGCCACTTCCTCGAAACTGCACCGGGCGGCAAGTTCCTGAACGGGGTAGCCGCGGTAGAGCAGTGAGTTGGTGTCCGGGTTGACCTTCGAGACCGCGGTGTAATCCACCACTACACCGGCAAGGCCCTTCTTGATGTCCTGTTCAGCCATTGAAACTCCTTCGTCCCTTGTTGCCTGTTGTACCGGCCGGAGCCGGAAATCCGTGGGGCTCCGCCAAGCGGGAACCCCGAGCGGGACGTGGGCCCGTTTGGACTCCACACTACGCTCAGCAGCCCTCTGGCACCACGGAACCAGAGAGCGCGAAATCGACCTGTGCACCCGCCGCCGTCGCCAGCACCGGCCGTGCAAAGCAGCGCGCCGCAGGTGGCTGCTAGGACGTAGCCGTCCGGGCCGACGCGATCGCTTCCATGGCGCGATCCGTGACCTCGTCCATGGCGCCGATCCCATCAACCCGGGCCAGGATGCCGCGTCCGGCGTACTTCGCTATCACCGCCTCCGTCTGGTCGTAGTACAGGTCAAGGCGGTGCCGGATGACGTCCTCCGTGTCGTCGCTGCGGCCGGTTTCCTTGGCGCGGCCGAGCAGCCGGGTCACGAGCTCCTCGTTGTCGGCCGTGAGCTGCAGGACGACATCGAGCCTCTGCTCGTCCGCGGCGAGGATCTCATCGAGGTAGTCGACCTGCACCGCGGTGCGCGGGTAGCCGTCCAGGAGAAAGCCGTTCCCGACGTCGTCCTCGCTCAGGCGCTCGCGGACCATCTTGTTCGTCACGCTGTCCGGCACGAAGTCACCGGCGTCCATGTACTTCTTGGCCTCCACGCCGAGCGGGGTATCGCCCTTGACGTTGGCACGGAAGATATCGCCGGTGGAGATCGCCACGATCCCCAGGCGTTCCGAAATGTGTTCCGCCTGCGTGCCCTTACCCGAACCGGGAGGTCCAATAATCAACATTCTCGTCATCGTGAAATGCCTTTCGTCGGTGGCGTGCCGGCCGGGGCCGGACATCGGTGAAGCTACTGGCCGGGAACGCGGAAATTGAAGACCCCGGTGTCAAAGCGGTTGTAAGCCTCATAGTCGACGAGATCGTACAACCGCGCGCGGGTCAGCATGCCGGCAACCTGGGCCTCCTGGGTGCCGTCGGCCTGGATGGCGTCAAGGACCCGTTCCGCGGCCCCCATGGCACTGCGGAGCAACGTCACGGGATAGATCACCATGTTGACGCCGACGCCGGCCAGCTCATCGACCGTGAACAAGGCGCTCTGGCCGAATTCGGTCATGTTGGCCAGGACCGGCACGTCGACGGCGTCGCGGATGGCCTGGAATTCGCTGAGGTCCTTCATGGCCTCGGGGAAGATCGCATCCGCCCCGGCGTCCACGAGCGCCCGGGCGCGGTCCTGCGCGGCCTGCAGCCCGTCCGTGGCGCGGATGTCGGTCCGGGCCATGATCAGGAAGTTCGGGTCCCGGCGGGCGTCGGCCGCGGCGCGGATGCGTTTGGTGGCGGTCTCGACGTCCACCACATTCTTCCCATCCAGGTGGCCGCAGCGCTTGGGATTGAACTGGTCCTCGATATGGCAGCCGGCCAGGCCGGCGTTCTCAAGCTCCTGCACGCTCCGGGCCACGTTCATCGGCTCGCCGAAGCCGGTATCGGCGTCGACAATGCAGGGCAGTTCGGTCATCCGGGCGATCTGCCCGGCCCGGGTGGCCACCTCCGTCAGCGTCGTCAGCCCGATGTCCGGCAAGCCCAGGTCATTGGCCAGGACGGCGCCGGAAATGTAGACCCCGGCAAAGCCCTTCTCCTCGATCAGCCGGGCCGAGAGCGGGTTGAACGCGCCCGGGAATTGCGCGATGGTTCCGGAGGCGAGGATCTCCCGGAACCGGATCCGCTTCTGCTCGGGGGTGGTGTGGGAGTACAGCATCAGAACAGCCCCTTCGGAGCGGCGGCGAGGTCGATCACGCCGTCGGCGGCCTGAATATTGAGCTGGTCCAGTTCGCCGGCGGCGAGTTCGGGCAACCGTGCGGCGGCGGCCAGGAAACGCTCGATCTCTTCCTCGGCCACGATGCCCGCGGCGAGGGTGCGGAACTTGTGCACGTACTGTTCGCGGGCGAACGGCCGGGCACCGAGGGGGTGGGCGTCGGCCACGGCGATCGAATCGGTGATGACGGTGCCGTCGGCCAGGGTGATTTCCACCGAACCGCCGAAGGCCTTCTCGGCGATATCGAGGGAGTGGTACCGGCGGGTCCATTCCGGATCCTCGACCGTGGTGACTTTATGCCACAGTTCGACGGTGTCCGCCCGGCCGGCCCGCTCCGGGGCGTAGGAATCGACGTGGTGCCAGGCACCGTCCTGGAGGGCGACCGTAAAGATGTACGGGATGGAGTGGTCGAGGGTCTCGCGGCTCGCTGTGGGGCTGTACTTCTGCGGGTCGTTGGCGCCGGAACCAATCACATAGTGGGTGTGGTGGCTGGTCTTGATCAGCACCGAGGCAACATTTGCGGGGTCGGTGACCTCGGGATGTTCGCCGTGGAGCTTGCGGGCCAGGTCAATCCACGCCTGGGCCTGGTACTCCGCGGAGTGTTCCTTCGTGTAGGTGTCCAGGATCGCCCGCTTCGCCTCGCCGGCCTCGGGCAGCGGCACCTCGTAGGCGGCGTCCGGGCCGTCCAGCATCCAGGCGATGACGCCGTCTTCGCCTTCGTAGATCGGCACCGGGGAGGTCTGGCCGCGGATGGCGCGGTCGGCGGCTTCGACGGCCATCTTGCCCGCGAAGGCCGGGGCGTGTGCCTTCCAGGTTGAGATCTCGCCCTTGCGGGACTGCCGGGTGGCCGTGGTGGTGTGCAGTGCCTGGCCGACGGACTGGAAGATGGTCTCGACGTCGAGTCCCAGCAGCGTGCCGATGCCGGCCGCGGCCGAGGGGCCCAGGTGGGCAACATGGTCGATCTTGTGCTTGTGCAGGCAGATGGCCTTGACCAGGTTGACCTGGATTTCATAGCCCGTGGCGATCCCGCGGACCAAGTCGTGGCCGCTCGCGCCGACGTGCTGCGCCACAGCAAGGATCGGCGGGATGTTGTCGCCGGGGTGGGAGTAGTCGGCAGCCAGGAAGGTGTCGTGATAGTCGAGTTCACGCACCGCGACACCATTGGCCCAGGCCGCCCACTCGGGGGAGACCCGTTCGTTGATGCCGAACACCATGGATCCCTTACCGCCGGTGGACGGGCCGTGGGTCAGGGCCTGGGCACGGGCCGCGACGATGGGTGCGCGGTTCAGTGAGGCGATCGCGACAGAGGCGTTGTCGATCACACGGTTGATCACCATGTCCGTGACATCGTCGGTGACGGCTACGGGGTCGGTGGCAACCGCGGCGATCTTATGGGCGAGCTGGTCTTCCCGGGCGAGCTTTTCCTCGCTCTTGTACACGCGGACGTGGTGTTCCTTAACCATGGTGCTCCTTGGGATGGGGTTTGTGGGTGGCTTTGACGTGGGAAAGGCTGCGGTGCAGGTGCAGGGTCGTCGCCGCTTCGGCCAGCCGCGGGTTTCCGGCGGCAATGGCCTCCGCAATGACGGCGTGTTCTGCTGCGGCGGCCGTGAGGCGGGCGGCGTCGTCGACCGCGAGCCGGCGGACCCGGACCAGGTGGACGCGCAGGCCGCGCATCGCCTGCGCGAGGTAGGAGTTGGCCGTGGCGGCGTCGATCGCGGCGTCCAGCCGGCCCACGAGCGCGTAGTAATCGTGCCGGGACCGGTCATCGTCGGTGATCAGCGCGGGGGCGTTGAGGAGCTCCTTGCGGAGCCGGTCGAAGACGGCGGCGTCGCCGCGCTCGGCCGCGAGTGCCGCGGCCTTGCCTTCGAGGGTTCCGCGGAGTTCAAAAAGTTCGTCGATGTCCTCGAGGGAAATATCCGTCACGACGACGCCGCGTCCGCCCGCCGTCGTCGTCAATCCTTCCGCGGTGAGCCTGCTCAGCGCCTCCCGCAGCGGGGTACGGGAGATCCCGAGCCGCGCAGACTGCTCGACCTCGGCCAGCACTGCCCCGGGACGCAGGCGCCATTCAATGATGTCCTCGCGCAGCACGGCGTAGGCTTTGTCGCTTGCCCGCATCCTGACTCCTTCCCGTTCGACCTCAGTGTATACAAGAAAGTCATTTTATGGCATCCCTGGCGAACTATTGGGCCGGAAGCGGGATTTCTGTATACATAACCCTTGTGTCTGCGACCGACGGGACGTTAGCATGAGCGGTATCACACCGTCGTGGACAGGATGCAGTTATGGTCACCGCCAGCTACCGGGACAGCTACGAGCTCAGCCTGAACGACCCAAACGGCTTCTGGCTCGACGCCGCGGAGAAGATCTCGTGGTCCACTCCGCCGCGGCAGGCACTCGACGCCGGCGGCGCTCCGCTCTACCGCTGGTTTCCGGACGGCGTACTGAACACCTCCTACAACGCCCTTGACCGCCACGTCGCCGCAGGCCGCGGCGAGCAGGCTGCGCTGATCTACGATTCCGCCGTCCTGGGCAAACAGGAGATCTATAGCTACGCCGAACTCACGGACCTGGTCGCGCGGTTCGCCGGTGTCCTGCGCAGCCGCGGCGTGGGCAAGGGGGACCGGGTGGTGATCTACCTGCCGATGATCCCGGAGGCGGCCATCGCGATGTTGGCCTGTGCCCGGCTCGGCGCCGTCCACTCCGTGGTCTTCGGCGGGTTCGCCGCGAAAGAGCTCGCCGCCCGCATCCGGGACGCCGCACCCGCCGCCGTCATCACGGCCTCGGGCGGGATCGAGCCGAGTCGCCGGATCGAATACCTGCCGGCCGTCGCCGAAGCCCTCGCGCTCGCCGGAACACCGGAACTCCCGGTCCTGGTCAAAGCCCGTGAAGGATTCGCCGCGCAGGCTGCCGACCATACCGGCTGGCTGGACTGGGACACCGAAATGGATGCCGCAGCGCCGGCAGCGCCGGTGGACGTACAGGCGACGGACCCGCTCTACATCCTCTATACCTCAGGCACCACGGGAACCCCGAAAGGCGTGGTGCGGGACAACGGCGGCCACGCCGTGGCGCTGCACTGGAGCCTGGCGAACATCTACGGCATCGGGCCGGGGGATGTCATGTGGACAGCGTCCGACGTCGGCTGGGTGGTGGGGCACTCCTACATTGTGTACGGCCCGCTGCTGGCCGGCGCCACGACCGTCCTCTATGAAGGCAAACCCGTGGGGACCCCGGACGCCGGAGCTTTCTGGCGGGTCATCCGGGACCACCGGGTCAATGTCCTGTTCACCGCACCCACCGCCCTTCGTGCCATCCGGAAGGTGGACCCGGACGCGGAACTGCTGGCCGGCTACGACATCTCCAGCCTGCGGACCCTCTTCGCCGCGGGCGAGCGGCTCGATACCGATACCTTCCACTGGGCCTCGCGGGTCCTGGGCGTTCCGGTGGTGGACCACTGGTGGCAGACCGAAACCGGCTGGGCCATCTGCGCCACGCCCAGGGGCATGGACGGTCTGCCCATCAAGCCCGGCTCGCCCGGCGTCCCGATGCCCGGTTATCGGTTGAATGTCCTCGACAGTGCCGGTGCGGAGGTCGACGCCGGCACGGAAGGCAACATCGTCCTGGGCCTGCCGCTGCCGCCGGGGACCCTGACAACGCTGTGGGGCGACGACGAGCGCTACGTCTCCTCCTACCTGCAGGCATTCGAGGGCTGCTACACCACCGGCGACTCCGGGTACCGGGACGGGGACGGCTACCTGTTCGTGATGGGGCGCACGGATGACGTCATCAACGTGGCCGGGCACCGGCTCTCGACCGGCGCGATGGAACAGGTGCTCGGCCGGCACCCCGCGGTTGCGGAATGTGCGGTGATAGGCCTTGCTGACCCGTTGAAAGGCCAGCGTCCGAGCGGCTTCGTGGTGCTCAAATCCGGCGTCGGAGTGACCGGAGAGGACCTGGCCCGGGAGCTCATCGCCATGGTCCGGCGGGACATCGGCGCGGTAGCGGACTTCAAGAACGTCACCGTCGTCGAGGCCCTGCCCAAGACACGGTCGGGGAAGATCCTGCGTAAGACCATGCGTCAGATCGCCGACGGCGAGGACTACACGGTGCCGTCCACAATCGAGGACGCCGGCGTCATAGACCGGCTTGTCGGGGCGCTGCGGCCCGCGCCGGGGGAGTAGGCGGGGCGCGGCGGCCGCCTTGTCCTTCGCCGTCTTCACCGCTGCCCTCGCCGGTTCGACGCTGCGCGCCATGTTCGACGCCCCGCGACGTCGAGTGCGCACGTAGCCGTCGAAACGGGCGGCCGGGCGCGGCGGGGGACGTCGCGGTCAGGCCTAGGTCGGCCGCCGGCTCCAGCGGTATTCGTTCTCCGGCCGGCCCGGGGTTCCGTAGCGCGCTGCCCGGGACACCGTGCCCGCGTCGGCGAGGTACTCCAGGTAGCGCCGCGCCGTCACACGGGACATGCCCAGTGCAGCCATGACCTCGCTGGCGGACACCGCTCCGGCCTGGCCGCGGATGAAGTCCTGGACCGATTCCAGGGTGGACACGGCCAATCCCTTCGGCAAGGGAAGTTCCGAGGGGGCGCGCAGACTCGCAAAGGCCTGGTCAACCTCGCTTTGGGAAGCTCCCGCCCCGGCCGCCCCGGCCCCGGAGGAGGCCAGCTGCTCCCGGAACAGCCGGTAGCTGGCCAGTTTGTCCGCGAACGTCGCGAACGTGAACGGTTTGATCAGATACTGGACGACGCCGGTCGCCACGGCGCTGCGGACGATCGTCAGTTCCCGCACCGCGGTGATCGCGATGATATCGGCGTAGAGGCCTGCCGATCGCATCCGCCGGGCGATGTCGAGCCCGTGCAGGTCAGGGAGGTTCATATCCAGCAGGACCAGCTCCACCGGGGTCCCGGCCGCCGCGAATTCGGTCAAGAGGCGCAGGGCCGACTGCCCGTCGGGCGCAGACCCGACCAGCGCGAAACCGTCGAGCCGGCCGATGTAGGCCGCGTGCGCCGCCTGGGCAATGGGCTCGTCTTCGACAACGAGGACCCGGATATCGCTCATGCTTTTCCCTCGGTTCCGACCGGCAGCGTGACGTGGAAGAGCGCTCCGGCGGGGCTGGCGATCCTCATGGTCCCGCCGAGCCGCTGGACAGCCTGCCGGACCAGGGCCAGGCCCAGGCCCCGCCCGAACGGACCCGGCTCCTTGGTGCTGAATCCGTGCCGGAATACATCTTCCACCGCCTCCGGATCGATCCCGGGGCCGCTGTCTTCGACCATGATCTCCAGGCCCGCGCCGGTTCTACGGACGGATAGTTCGACGAGCCTGGGGGCCGGCGCTCCGGCAGCGGCGTCGATCGCATTGTCCAGAAGATTCCCGAGGATGGCCACCAGATCCTGCACGGCCAGCCCCGTCACGGCCGTGGAGCCGCCGGTGCTGAGGCTCAGTTCGACGCCGCGTTCGTTCGCCTCGGCGGCCTTGCCCATGATCAGCGCGCCCAGCACGGGCTCCTCAATGGAGCCCACGAGGTCATCCGTCAGCCGCTGACTGAGTTCCAGGTCCTTGGTCGCAAAGTCCAGGGCCTCGGAGGCGCGGCCAAGTTCCATCAGCGACACAATGGTGTGGAGCCGGTTGGCGTGCTCATGGGTCTGCGCGCGGAGGGCATCGGAAAGAGTACGCATGGTCTCCAGTTCGCTGCCCAGCGATTCGATCTCGGTCCGGTCCCGGATGGTCGCCACCGTTCCGTAGACCGATGTGCGCTGACGGGTCGGGGTGGCCCCCGGGTCCACCGCCGGGCCCTGGTTCACCACCAGGACCCGGGAACCGGTCAGGTGGATCTCGTCGTGCGCGGTCCGCCCGGACTCGAAAAGTTCCCGGAGGCTCGGTGCCAGCGGCAGGTCGGCCAGCGCCGGCGCCGGCTGATGCCCGGCGGCCGCGGGGCTGCGGTTCCCGTCGCCGGGGGATTCGCTGCCGGGGGATCCACTGCCGGCGGAGGCGCTGGCCGCGGAGCGCCTGGCGAGTCCCAGCAGATCCGCGGCCTGGTCGTTGTACATCACCACGTTGCCCTTCACATCGATCAGGATCACCCCTTCCCGAACGGAGTGCAGCACGGATTCGTAGTAGGCGAACAGCTGGGAAAGCTGCTCGGGCCCCCAGCCGCGCGTCACCCGGCGCAGGTACCGGCCAAGAAGCCAAGACGCCGCCGATCCGCCCGCCAGCAGGGACAGTCCGATGGCCAGCAAGGCCGGCAGCCGGCCGAGGACTGCGACGTCCACGCTCCGGACCGTCACTCCGGCGGCCACGAGGGCCCGAACGGTCCCGTCGGCATCCCTCACCGGTGCAATGGTGCGGACCGAGGGCCCCAGGGTACCGGCTACAACCTCCGTGAAGACCCGGCCGTCCAGCGCGGCCTCGATGGAGCCGATATACGGCCTGCCCAGTTCCTCAGCCCGGGGATGGGTCCAGCGGGTACGGTCCGGGGCCATGATCGTGAGGAAATCCGCCTCCGTATCCTGCATGACCCGCAGGGCGAACGGCTGGAGCGCGGCGGACGGATCCTCGGCGCTCGCCGACTCCAGGACAAAGGGAGTGTCGGCTACCGTAACGGCGATGACGCCCATCCGGCGGGCCGCCTCATCGTAGGCATGATCGCGCGCGTCAACGAATGTGGCCGTCCCGACGACGGCCGTCAGCGCCAGCACAAACAGCAGATGGGCCACAAACAGCCTGCGGGCGATGCTCCAGCGGTGGATCATCCACACCTTCCATGACCAATATGAACGCAACGGTGATGCGCGTCACCCCCTCGTCAATGATGGGCTTACACACATCAACGGACGTGCTGGGGCCCGCAGAGTATGCCGCGTCACCGTCAAGCCTATCCAAGGAGAACACCATGGCCTCTCAACGTGGAGAGTCAGCGGCCCCGGCCGCGGCGCCGGTCAAGAAGCGCAGGGGAATCGACAAGTCCCACTACCTCTACATCGCCGTTATCGCTGCCGTCATTCTCGGCGCCGTCATCGGCTTGCTGTTTCCGGAGGTCGGCAAATCCCTCAAGCCGCTGGGTGACGGGTTCATCAAGCTGATCAAGATGATGATCGCCCCGATCATCTTCTGCACGATCGTCCTGGGCATCGGGTCGATTGCCAAGGCGGCTACGGTCGGCAAGGTCGGCGGCCTGGCCCTGGGCTACTTCCTGCTGATGTCCACCTTTGCCCTGGCCATTGGCCTCGTCGTCGGAAACCTGATCCACCCCGGTGAGGGACTCAAGCTTGCCCCGTATGATCCGAGCAAGAAGGCCGCCACGGACAGCACGGTTGCGTTCCTGCTGGGCATCATTCCGTCCGACATCCCCGTCCTGCCGACGCTCTTCGCCGCGATCCTGGTCGGCTTCGCCCTGCAGAGGATGGGCGCCCAGGGCGCACCCATCCTCAACGCGATCAGTCACGCTCAGGTGCTCGTGTTCCGCATCCTGATCATGATCATGTGGGTTGCACCCGTTGGAGCCTTCGGCGCGATCGCCGCCGTCGTCGGTGCTACCGGCGTGCAGGCCATCGTCAGTATGGCCACGCTGATGATCGCCTTCTACATCACTTGTGCCGTGTTCATCGTGGTCATTCTGGGCGGCCTGCTCAAGATTGTTTCCGGTGTCAACATCTTCCGCCTGATGAAATACCTTGGCCGGGAATACCTGCTGATCTTCTCCACCTCGTCGTCCGAAGCGGCCCTGCCGCGGCTCATCGCCAAGATGGAGCACCTCGGCGTGTCCAAGCCCGTTGTGGGCGTGACCGTCCCCACCGGGTACTCCTTCAACCTCGACGGCACCGCTATCTACCTGACCATGGCATCCCTCTTCGTCGCCAACGCGATGGGCACCCCGCTGGATCTGGGCGCGCAGGTCTCGCTGCTGATCTTCATGATCATCGCTTCCAAGGGCGCTGCCGGTGTCACCGGTGCCGGCCTGGCCACCCTCGCCGCAGGGCTCCAGGCCCACAAGCCCGAACTGCTTGGCGGCGTCGGCATCATCGTGGGCATCGACCGGTTCATGTCCGAGGCGCGTGCGCTGACGAACTTCACCGGCAACGCCGTCGCCACCGTAATGATCGGCACCTGGGTCAAGGAGATCGACGGCGAACGGGTTGAGCGCGTGCTGTCCGGTGCCGCACCGTTCGACGAACAGACCATGATCGCCGGCCACGCGGGCCCTGCCGCTCCCGAGCGTACGCCCGAGCCGCAGCCGGAACGGGTCCCGGTCCACGCCTAGGACACCGCCCCCGACGCCGCCACGACGGCCGGGGCGCCCGCCAACATAGCCGGCGATGCCCGGGAGCCCTGCTCCCGGGCATTGCCGGTGCCATGCAAAATTCAACCTGCCCGGGCTTGCACAAAGTTCAAGGGGCCGCCGGCGCCCGTACATCCCATCCTTAGACTTGTACTGGAAGGTCAAGGCTTGAGGTGCGGCGGTTCTCAACGTTCGCCGAATACCGTCGGCGGCGCTGTAACCT
Source organism: uncultured Actinomycetota bacterium (assembly GCA_963769515.1). GTDB lineage: Bacteria > Actinomycetota > Actinomycetes > Actinomycetales > Micrococcaceae > Arthrobacter. Next base: position 304,950 of record CAVYMG010000035.1, on the reverse strand, counting down.
TGGTGAGGAACAGGATCGGCGCTGGGACTCCAGCGGCAGGACATCATCGTCATCGAAAGTGTGGATAGATACGTGAGCAGCGAACAGGGTTCAGCAACTCTGGAAGGCACCGGCCTCGATCTGGAAGAGCCGGTCATGGGCCCCACGGGGCGCCCCCAGCGCGACTTCCCGGAACCTGCACCGCTGTCATCGCATGGTCCCGCGCGGGTCATCGCGATGGTCAACCAGAAGGGCGGGGTCGGGAAGACCACGTCCACCATCAACCTTGCCGCCGCGCTGGCAGAGTTCGGCCGCCGCGTCCTCGTGGTCGACTTCGATCCGCAGGGCGCCCTCTCGGCAGGGCTGGGCACGAACCCCCACGAACTGGACCTCACCGTCTACAACGTCCTCATGGACCGCAAGGTAGACATCCGGGATGCCATTCAGAAAACCGGCGTCGAGGGTGTTGACCTGCTGCCGGCCAATATCGACCTCTCCGCCGCCGAAGTCCAGCTCGTCAACGAGGTGGCCCGGGAACAGGTCCTGGACCGGGCCCTGAAAAAGGTCGAGGACGACTACGACGTTGTCCTGATCGACTGCCAGCCCTCGCTCGGCCTCCTGACGGTCAACGCCCTGACCGCAGCCCACGGCGTCATCATCCCGCTGATCTGCGAGTTCTTCGCCCTGCGCGCGGTTGCGCTGCTGGTGGAGACCATTGACAAGGTCCAGGACCGCCTGAACCCCCGGCTCCAGGTCGACGGCGTGCTTGCCACGATGTACGACGCCCGCACCCTGCATGGCCGCGAGGTGATTGCCCGCCTCGTGGAGGCCTTCGGCGACACGGTCTTTGAAACTGTCATCAAGCGCTCCATCAAATTCGCCGACGCCACGGTAGCGGCCGAGCCCATCACCGCGTACGCCGGTAACCACGCCGGAGCCGACGCCTACCGCAGCCTTGCCAAAGAGCTCATTTCGCGCGGCGGCGCGCCCTAGGCAGGCCCGTGACAGGAGCAGGCAAGCCGCCGGTCGAGTCCGCCGGACCGGCCGAGGGTAAGAAGCCCGGATTCGAGGTCCGGCTCGCCAATTTCACCGGTCCGTTTGACCTCCTGCTGGGCCTGATCTCCAAACATGAGCTCGACATCACCGAGGTGTCGCTCGCGACGGTGACTGATGAATTCATCAAATACATCAGGGGCCTGCAGGAACTGGGCGAGGAATGGGCACTTGACGAGGCCAGCGAGTTCCTCGTCATCGCCGCCACGCTGCTGGACCTCAAAGCCGCCCGCCTCCTGCCGGCCGGCGAAGTCGAAGACGACGAGGATATTGCCAGGCTGGAGGCCCGGGACCTGCTGTTCGCCCGGCTGCTCCAGTACCGGGCGTTCAAGCACGTCGCCGGGATGATCGGCTCCACCCTGGAACTGGAGTCCGGCCGTTATCCCCGCCAGGTTGCCCTGGAAGCCCAGTTTGCCGCGTTGCTGCCCGAACTGCTCTGGCGGCACACGCCGCAGCAGTTCGCGGCCCTGGCGGAGACCGCGCTGAAGCCCAAGGAATCCGCCGCCACGGAGGTGGCGGTGGCCCACTTGCACGGGGGGAGCCCGGTCAGCGTCCGGGAGCAGGCCGAACTGCTCGGCCGCAGGCTGCGGCAGGGGACTCCGCGCAGTTTCGAGGCGCTGACCGACGATGCCGAATCAACGCTCGTGGTGGTGGCCCGCTTCCTTGCGCTGCTGGAAATGTTCCGGGACCGCGTCGTCGGATTTGAGCAGTTGCTGCCCCTGGGTGATCTGACCGTGCGCTGGATAGCGGATGCGGACGGCTGGAGCAGCGAAAACCTCCGCGAAGACTATGGTCCGCCGGACCCAACGAAGGAGCAGTTGTGAACGAGGTGGGTGCAGACACGCGTGACGCACAGCAGCCCGGGGCGGCACCGGCGGTTGGTCCGGATGTCACACGGCTGCCCGGCGGCGCCCGCGCTGCCGTCGAGGCGGTCCTGATGGTCATTGACGAACCGGCAACCGCCGCCGCCCTCGCGGCCGGCCTGAATCTGTCGGTGGACGAGGTCGAGTCCCTGCTGGCGGATCTGCAGCGGGAGTATAACGGTTATACTGGTAGTGCCCCGGATGCGGACGCTGCCAGTACCACCGGCAGCAGTGCCGCCCCCCGGGGTTTTGAATTGCGGAAAATCGCCGGGGGCTGGCGAATCTATTCGCGTGCTGAGTTTGCCGATATCGTCGGCGGATTCGTACTCGAAGGACAGACAGCCAGGCTGACGCAGGCGGCGCTTGAAACGCTCGCCGTTATCGCTTACCGCCAGCCCGTATCGCGGGCAAGGGTATCTGCAATTCGAGGAGTTAACGTTGACTCTGTCGTGCGGACGCTGACCCAGCGGGGGCTGATCGAGGATTCGGGCAACGATCCCGAATCCGGGGCCATCCTGTACCGCACGACGTCGTATTTCCTGGAACGCATGGGAATCGGCTCGGTGGCCGAGTTGCCGCAACTTTCACCCCATCTTCCGGGGCTGGAAGGGATCGATGAGTTCTACGACGCAGGAAGAATGTAGGCAGGCCAACTGCCTGCGCACGAGTATCCACCAGGGCGGATCCAAAACGCCCGGCTGGCGGTTGATGTCGCACACGCGACCACGCCGGCCACCACAACGAAGGACGGGTCATGACACAGGCGGGACGCCAGGGTTCACCACGTAACAGTTCGGGACGCAACAGCGCCGGACGAAATTCCGCACAGGGCGGCGCGCCGCGCAGCGGCAACCGCAGCGGGGGAGCAAACCAGCGCCCCTTCTCCAGCGACTTCACCAAGGGTGAGCGTCCTTTCAAGCGGCCCAAGCCCCGCGAAGAGGCTTTCATCGATCCGGACCTGGCCGCGGACGGCACGCCCGCAGCCGCACCGGCCACCGGCGGCCGGAAGTCCGGCGCTCCTGCCAGCAAGTTCGGCGCGGCCAGGACGGGCGCGCGCAAGCCCGGCGCCCGCAAGCCCGGCTTCGGCAAGGAACCCGGGACCCCGGGCGCCATCAAGCCCAAGCCGCGTACCGGTGCCGCCAAAGCCGCCGGTCCCCGCGCCTTCGGCAGCGAACGCTTCGGCCAGAACCTTGGCCCGGTCCGCAAGCCGTCCCGGAACCGCGGACCGCGCCGCGACGTGCCCCAGTCCGAGCTGCACGACTCCGACGGCATCCGGCTGCAGAAGGTCATGGCCTCGGCCGGCGTCGCTTCGCGGCGCGTCTGCGAGGAAATGATCGCCGAGGGACGCGTCGAGGTCGACGGCCAGGTGGTCACCGAACTCGGCGTACGGATCGACCCGAAGACCGCGGTCATCCACGTCGACGGCCTCCGCATCCAGCTGGACGAGAACATGGTCTACATGGTGTTCAACAAGCCCAAGGGCGTTGTCTCCACAATGGAGGACCCGGACGGCCGCCCGTGCATCAGCGACTTCGTGCGCAACAGCACCCGCGGCGAACGGCTCTTCCATGTGGGCAGGCTCGACGTCGCCACCGAAGGGCTGCTGCTGCTGACGAACGACGGCGAACTCGCCAACCGGCTGACGCACCCGTCTTACGAGGTTCCCAAGACCTACCTCGTCCAGGTCCGCGGGCCGTTCCCGCAGGGCATCGGAGCCGAGCTCAAGGCCGGCGTCGAACTGGAGGACGGCGTCGCCTCCGTGGACTCCTTTAAGCTGGTCGACTCGACCCCGGGCCACGTCCTCATCGAGGTCGTACTGCACTCGGGCAAGAACCGGATCGTCCGGCGCCTCTTCGACGCCGTCGGCTTCCCCGTGCTGCGGCTCGTCCGCGTCAAGGTCGGCCCCATCGGCCTCGGCGACCAGCGCCAGGGCAGCATCCGCAACCTGGGCAAGCAGGAAGTCGGCCACCTGCTGGCATCCGTGGGGCTCTAACCCGTGTCCGCCTTTCGCACGCACGGCCGGGGCCACCTGAACGGTCCGGTGCTGGTGATGGGGACCGGGCTCCTCGGCACCAGCATCGGGCTGGGCCTGCGGGGCCGCGGGGTGGCCGTGTACCTCTCCGATCCGTCGCCCACCAACCAGGCCGTCGCCGTTGACATTGGCGCCGGCCTGCCGTTGGCGCGTCTCGAAGGGGACCAGCCGGAACTCGTTGTTGTCGCCGCACCGCCGGACGTCACCGCCGATGTGGTGGCGAAGGCACTTGGCGACTATCCGGACGCCGTCGTCGTCGACATTGCCAGCGTCAAAGCCGGCATCCTCGCCGAACTCCGTCACCGCGGGGCAGACCTCGGCCGGTACGTCGGGACGCACCCGATGGCCGGCCGCGAGAAGTCCGGTCCGGTGGCGGCCCGCGGCGAGCTGTTCACGTCCATGCCGTGGGTGCTTTGCCCCGCCGAAGAAACGCTCCCCGAAGCGTTGCGGACGGCGCGCGCGCTGGCCGCAGACCTTGGCGCCGTTGTCTCCGAGTTCAGCGCCGACGAACACGACGAAGCCGTAGCCCTGGTGTCGCATCTGCCCCAGGTGATGTCTTCCCTCCTGGCCAGCCGGCTGCAGGGCACTGCCCTGCACGCACTCTCCCTGGCCGGAAACGGCCTGCGCGACGTTACCCGGATCGCTGCCAGCGATCCGACGCTCTGGGTCCAGATCCTGGGCGGGAACGCGGCCAAGGTGGTCAGGATCCTGCACGGGGTGCGGGAAGACCTGAACCGGCTGATCGGCACCCTCGAAAATCCGACGGCGCCCGGTGCGCGGCTTGATCTTGCCCAGCTGATCAGCGAAGGAAACGCCGGGCAGGCCCGGATCCCGGGTAAGCACGGCGGACCGCCGCAGGCCTATTCCTGGCTGACGGTCCTGGTGGATGACACCCCGGGGCAGATCGCCCGGCTCCTGACGGAGATCGGCGAGATCGGGGTCAACCTGGAGGATCTCCGGCTGGACCATTCCTCGGGACAAAACGTCGGCATGGTGGAATTGTCCGTCCTGCCCAACAAGCATGACCTCCTCATAGAAGCCCTCAACGACCGTGGATGGCGGGTACTCCAGTAATGACCCAGGAACTGATTGAATCGGTGGACATTGTTCGCCCCGGCAAGCCCCTCGTCGTCGCGATCGACGGACCCTCAGGATCGGGCAAATCCAGTGTCAGCAAGGAAGTCGCACACAGGCTGCACCTGGCCTATCTCGACACCGGCGCCATGTACCGTGCCCTGACCTGGTACTGCCTGGAGTCCGGCATCGACCTCGCGGACGCGGCGGCTGTCGAGGCCGCCTCCGAGAGCCTCCCGCTCGAGGTCAGTACCAGCCCGCTGGAGGAATACGTCCGGGTGGGCGGCGTCGACGTCACCCAGGCGATCCGTGAACCGTCGATTTCGGCCGCAGTGAGCTCCGTCGCCACCACCCTCGGCGCCCGGACCGAGCTGATCCGCCGGCAGCGTGAACTCATCGAACAGCACCACCGACGCATGGTGGTCGAAGGCCGGGACATCACCACGGTGGTTGTGCCGCAGGCCGAAGTGCGGATGCTGCTGACGGCCAGCGAGGAGGCCCGGCTGCGCCGCCGCGGTATTCAGCTCGGCGGCAGCCAGACTGCCGAGCAGCTTGCCGCCCAGGTCACGCAACGCGATGCCAAGGACTCCACGGTGGTGAATTTCACGAGGGCGGCCGACGGCGTCGTCACCCTCGACTCCTCCGATCTGGACTTCGAAGGGACCGTAAAGGCCGCCCTGGAGATTGTGGACCGCATCATCAACCACCGGGCTGTCACGCGTGACTGAGGGGCGCGCCGCAACCATTTCGGCCCTCCCGGCCCGCTGGACCACCCTGTGGAGCCGCCCCGTAGGCTGGACGCTGGACCACGTCCTCTACCGGACTTCGGTGTCCGGACGGTCGAACGTCCCGGCTGCCGGGCCGGTCATTTTCGCCGGCAACCACATCAGCCTGCTCGACGGGCCGGTGATGTTCGGGGCCGCACCGCGGGCCATGCACATTCTCGTTAAGAAGGAGATGTTTGCCGGATTCCTCGGACGCGTGCTCAGCGCATCCGGACAGCTCCCGGTCGACCGGGCAGGTGACCGCAAGGCCCTGGCCACCGCAAAGAGCCTGCTCGACGCCGGCCGCTGCGTCGGGATCCTGCCCGAGGGAACCCGGGGGAGCGGCGAAGCAGCCGCGATCAACAACGGCGTCGCCTGGTTGGCGCTCCACACCGGGGCGACTGTCGTCCCGGTTTCCATCCTCGGGACCAGGATCGGCACCGAGCACGTCGATGTGGTGCCGCCGCTGCGCCGGCGGTTCCACGTCAGTTTCGGTGCGGCCCTCAATATCGGCCGCAGGCCCGGCGAGACCGGGCGTGTTTCAATGGACAGGGCGGGAACCGAGATCCGTGCCGCGTTGGCGCGCCATGTCCAGGACTCAATTGAACGAACCGGGCAGCCGCTGCCCGCCGCGGATTCCCCGCACGAACGTCATAAAGCTGTAGCCGGGACGCCGGCAGATCACCACCTAAGGAAAGTGCAATGAGCGATACGACTCAAACCTCCGGCAAATTTGGCGCCGGCGAAGACGAATACACGCCCACCGGCACGGACCAGGTGGCCGAAAACCTTGCCGCCCTGGACGATGACGAGGCGGAACTCCGTGCAGCCTCCCTCCGCGCCGGCCTCGACGACTACGAGCTGGACGAGGAGGACGCCGCACTCCTGAGCGGCGAGTACGACGACGAGGACTTTGACGGTCCCGTCAAGCTCGACCCGGTCCTGGCCATCATCGGCCGGCCCAACGTCGGCAAATCTACACTCGTGAACAGAATCCTCGGCCGCCGCGAGGCTGTCGTGGAAGACACCCCCGGCGTCACTCGTGACCGGGTGATGTACTCGGCCACCTGGAACGGCCGGAACTTCACGGTTGTTGATACCGGTGGCTGGGAGCACGATGCCCGCGGCATCCACGCCCGCGTCGCCGAGCAGGCCGAAATGGCCGTGGAACTCGCGGACGCCGTCTTGTTCGTCGTCGACTCCGCCGTCGGCGCGACGGCCACGGACGAGGGCGTTATGAAGATGCTCCGCAAGTCCAAAAAGCCGGTCATCATGGTGGCCAACAAGGTGGACGACTTTGCGCAGGAAGCCGATTCGGCAACACTCTGGGGCCTCGGCTTCGGCGAGCCGTACCCGGTCTCGGCCCTGCACGGCCGCGGCGTCGCGGACCTCCTGGACCACGTGATGGACACGCTTCCCGAGTTCTCCACGATTGATGGCGTGGAGCGCTCCGGCGGTCCGCGCCGGATCGCCCTGATCGGTCGTCCGAACGTGGGCAAGTCCTCGCTGCTGAATAAGCTGGCCGGTTCCGAGCGCGTTGTCGTGGACAATACCGCCGGCACCACCCGCGATCCGGTGGATGAGTTCATCGAACTCGGCGGCCGCACGTGGCGCTTCGTTGACACCGCCGGTATCCGCCGGCGCCAGCACATGGCGCAGGGCGCCGACTTCTACGCCTCGCTGCGGACCCAGAGTGCGCTCGAAAAGGCGGAGGTCGCCGTCGTACTGCTGGCCGTGGACGAGGTGCTCAGCGAACAGGATGTCCGTATCCTCCAGCTGGCCATCGAGTCCGGCCGTGCCCTGGTCCTCGCGTTCAACAAATGGGACCTGCTCGACGACGAACGCCGCTCCTACCTGGAGCGGGAGATCGGACAGGATCTGGCGCACGTCGCCTGGGCGCCGCGGGTCAACATCTCGGCCAAGACCGGTTGGCACAAGGACCGGCTTGTCCCGGCACTGGACATCGCCCTGGAAAGCTGGGACCGGCGCATCCCGACCGGTCGGCTCAACGCTTTCCTCGGCGAGCTCGTGGCTGCCCACCCGCACCCGGTCCGTGGTGGCAAGCAGCCCCGCATCCTGTTCGGCACCCAGGCCTCCAGCCGGCCGCCGAAGTTCGTGCTCTTCACCACCGGCTTCCTCGACCCGGGCTACCGCCGCTTCATCACGCGCCGGCTCCGCGAAACCTTCGGCTTCGAGGGAACGCCGATCGAAGTCAACATGCGCGTGCGTGAAAAGCGTGGCAAGAAACGTTAATTCGGACACACCGGGCCGGTGGCACTGCAAAGTGTCACCGGCACCCTCCGGAATCGTGTAAGCTTTTGGAGGTGGTTCGGCCGGACTGCTTGAAGGAAATGCTGGAGAAATACCAGCGTCACTTCGAAGCGGAGAACGGCGGGACCAGCGGGCTGTAGCGCAGCTTGGTAGCGCACCTGACTGGGGGTCAGGGGGTCGCAGGTTCAAATCCTGTCAGCCCGACCATAAAGAAAACCCCGCCATTCCCGATTCGGGAAATGGCGGGGTTTTCTGTTCCCCGGACCCCTGTCGATCGGCCTATACTTTCAGCGGCGGCCAGTACAATTGACCGCCCCCGCCAATCAGTGATTGACCCGAGGAAAGGCCCGTCATGAGCATCATTCCCGAAGAGCTGTCCTACACCGCGGAACACGAATGGGTGACTGCCCCGAATGCGGACGGGGTGGTGCGTGTGGGTATCACCGATTTCGCCCAGGACGCGCTCGGGGATGTCGTCTACGCCCAGATGCCCGAGGTCGGTACCAGCATCAAGGCCAACGACGTCGTAGGCGAGGTCGAATCCACGAAAAGTGTCAGCGATATTTACGCGCCCGTGACGGGCGAGGTGGTCGCCCGTAACGAGGCGCTGGACTCGGACTCGGCCCTGATCAATTCCGATCCGTACGGCGAGGGTTGGCTGCTCGAGATCAAGCTTGCCGAAGCTGACGCCGTAGAGTCCCTGCTCAGTGCAGCGGAGTACGAACAACAGGTAGGCTAAAGGAACAAGGTCGATCGGGCCGGGTGCTGGTTTTGGGGTTCACCATGAACACCGTCCAGCGCCCTGCCGCGGGACCGGACGCCGGGGACAGCAGGTCTCCCGGGCAGCATGCGTTGTTTGCAGGGGGGACACCTGCAACGAATGAGGAGGACTCAATGTTTGGGAACGAACACAGCGACACCGGTGATGGATTCGGCACGGGTGGAGTAAAAGCTTCGGAGACCACGTCCATTAATCTCACTCCGGTCCGCGACGAGCCAACGTTGACCCCGCAGCTCTCTCCGGAGGAGCGGGCCGCGGTGGAAGCCCTCCCGTTCCGCTCGGCCCTGCTGGTGGCCCACAGCGGCCCCAACAGCGGCGCCCGTTTCCTGCTGGACTCGGACGTCACCACGGCGGGCCGGCACCCGGACGCGGACATCTTCCTGGACGATGTCACGGTCTCCCGCCGCCATGTTGAATTCCGCCGCACGGCACACAGCTTCGAGGTGGTGGACACCGGCAGCCTCAACGGTACGTATGTCAATCACGACCGGGTCGACGGGGTGGAATTGAAGTCCGGCAATGAAGTCCAGATCGGCAAGTTCCGTCTTACCTTCTACCTGAGCCCTGCCCGCGCAGCAGGCAGCGTCTGATTTAGGGGTAGTTGCCTGTGGCCATGGCACAAGCGGAACGGCGCGGACCCCGGGTGCTCAACATCGGGGAAGTCCTGGCTCAGCTGAGCGACGACTTTCCCAGCATGACCGCTTCGAAGATCCGGTTCCTTGAGGAAAAGGGCCTCATCAACCCCCGGCGCACGCCTGCCGGGTACCGGCAGTACGCGGACAGCGATGTGGAACGGCTGCGTTTTATTCTTGCCCTCCAGCGCGACCAATACCTGCCGCTGAAGGTCATCAAGGACTACCTCGACGCGATCGACCGCGGCGAGCGGCCCGAACACCTGCCTGCGGGAGTCTCCGTCAGCCCGCGGGCGGTGTCCGAGGAACTCGCCTCGGAGTTGAATAGCCGCGTGCGCCGGCTCAGTGCGGAGGAGCTCCGGGCAGAGTCGGGCGCAAGCGTTGCGTTGCTTGAGGCCCTGCTGAGTTACGGGCTCATCAGCGAAGCCAACGGCACCTTCGATGAACACGCCTTGCAGGTCGCCTGCGCGTGCGTGCAACTGGAGGGCCATGGCTTGGAACCACGGCACCTGCGGCCATTCCAGGCCGCCGCGGACCGCGAATTCGGACTCGTGGAACGCGCCGTGGCCACCCTGACGTCGCGGAAGGACGCGGCTTCCCGGGCCCGCGCCGCCGAGACCGCGCGGGAAATCAGCGACCTCTGCCTGTCGTTGCACCAGGCGCTGGTCCACGACCGCATCGCAAGGATGGACAGCTGATGATTGAAGTGGAGATCGTGGGCGTACGGATTGAATTACCGTCCAACCAGCCCCTCGTCCTGTTGAAGGAGATTCGAGGGGAACGCCACGTGCCGATCTGGATCGGCACGCCGGAAGCATCCGCTATTGCCTTGGCACAGCAGGGAGTGGTGCCGCCCAGGCCGATGACGCATGACCTGTTGATCGACGTCGTCGAATCGCTGGGGCATTCCATCGTCAGCGTCAACATAGCCGCCGTGGAGGACAACATTTTCTACGGCCAGCTGCAGTTCGAAAACGGTACGACGGTCAGCTCCCGTGCCTCGGATGCGCTGGCCCTTGCCCTGCGGGCCAAATGCCGGATCTGGTGTGCCGACGCCGTGATGGATGAAGCCGGCGTCCGGATCACCGAACATGATGAGGGCGAGGACACCCATGCCGGGCCCGCAGTCGACGAAGAGGGTGAGCTGCGGCGGTTCCGGGAATTCCTGGACGACGTCGAGCCTGAAGATTTCGCCGGCTGAGCGACGCCCCTCGGAACCAAACTCCACCGTCGATGCCGCGGTGGAACTTTCGACACGCCCTAAGAATAGGGCGAACGTCTTTGACCTTGGGCGCCGTCAGGCCTAACGTCGAAGGTACAAGTTCCCATTGCACGCGGCAGCCGGGTACGTCACACTGGAAAGTGCGGCCCGGCTGAATTACACGGATGGATTTCCAGTACGCTGTCGCAGAAGCAGTAGCCTGGCCGCCGCCGCAATACTCAGGGGAACTCATGACAAGGAGGGTCCACGTGAGTCCGAAAGGCGAAACTGGCGAGCTCAAACAGACCACTGCGGCTGGTGTTGCTGTCCCGGCCAGCGGTGCCCAGGGCCTGCTGTTCACCGAGGATCTTCCTGTCCTGGATGAGGACGCGGGCTACCGCGGTCCCACCGCCTGCAAAGCTGCCGGGATCACCTACCGGCAATTGGATTACTGGGCCCGCACCGGGCTTGTGGAGCCGGCAGTCCGCGGAGCGGCCGGCTCCGGCTCGCAGCGGCTCTACGGCTTCCGCGACATCCTCGTCCTTAAAGTCGTCAAACGCCTCCTGGATACCGGGGTTTCCCTGCAGCAGATCCGCAGCGCCGTCGAACACCTGCGGGAGCGCGGGGTGGAAGACCTGGCGCAAATCACGCTGATGAGCGACGGTGCCAGCGTCTATGAGTGCACGTCGGCCGATGAAGTCATTGATCTGGTCCAGGGCGGCCAGGGCGTTTTTGGCATCGCCGTCGGCCGGGTCTGGCGTGAGGTTGAAGGCAGCCTCGCCGCGCTTCCGAGCGAGCACGCATCGGAGCATCCCTTTCCCGACGACGAACTCAGCAAGCGCCGGGCCACCCGGAAGACCGGCTAGCACGGAACCACAGACCTGACGATGCCGCAGGCCGCCACCCGCACCGGGTGGCGGCCTGCGGCATACCGTGCGATCCGCCCGGGCAAAGTCCTTAGCGCAGGCCGCGATCGCGGCGGGCACCGGAGCGCGGACCGCTGTTGGTCTTGAGCAGGTTGGCCAGCAGGGCATCAAACAAGGACGCGGCGTTCTTGGCGGAGTCGCCGGGCCAGTGATGCACGGAATGGGCGGCGCCCTGGATCTGCTGCCAGTTGGCCTGCTCGGGGATGTGCGGGGCGAGCAGGAGGTCGCCGAACATGGACTGCATCTCGGAAAGCCGGAACGTGTGCTCCGCCGAGCCGCTGCGCACCCGATTGGCCACGATGCCGGCCGGAGCAAGATTCGGGGCGAATTCCGCACGGAAGAGTTGAATGGCCCGCATGGTCCGTTCGGTGCCCGCCACGGAAAACAGGCCGGGCTCGGCCACCAGTGCCACTTTGTCGCTGGCGGACCACGCCATCCGGGTCAGCCCATTCAGCGACGGCGGGCAGTCCACAAGGACCAGGTCGTAGTGCTGTTCGCTGCCGGCCAGGACCGCGGAGAGCCGGCGCAGGTCGCGGCGGCCCAGGTCCGGGCGGTCATAGATGCCGCTGTAGGCAGAGCCGACGGCCACGTCAAGGGCCGCCGGGGTCGAGCCGTTGCCCGCGGCACGCGCCACCCAGCCGCTGGTCACCACGTTCTCGGTCAGGCGCGCCCGCCGGGGCGCCTTGAGCATCCGTCCGATGTCCAGCTGTTCGTGCGGGTCGACGCCGAGCGCCGTACTTGCATCCGCATGCGGGTCAAGGTCGACGACGAGTGTCGGAATGCCGGCTGCCAGGGCCGCGGACGCCAGACCGGTGGTCACGGATGTCTTGCCGACGCCGCCTTTGAGGCTGCTGATGCTGACTACTTGCACTTGAAAGACCAATACCTAACGCTGGTTGCCGAGACGGGGTCGAGCCGGCTCCTGCGTTCTCCGGAGCCGGGGGCGTCTGTGCGCCACCCAACAAACATCATATGTTGATGCCCTGACTAAACCGCTTCCATCCGCTACGGTGAGGGCACAATGCGCGGGCGGGGCAGGGGTTCGGCAACGGCGCCGGGGCCTGCGCGCGCTGAATAATACGACCATGACGGAAGTTGCTGTGACGGCCGCCACAATAATTTGTGTTTGTCCACACACCTCTTAGACACTGTGACCACTTATCTATCCACACGCACCGATGCAGGAGAAATATGTTTTCCAAGATTCTGGTGGCTAACCGCGGCGAAATTGCAATCCGGGCCTTCCGCGCCAGCTACGAATTGGGCGCCAAGACTGTCGCCGTCTTCCCCAACGAGGACCGCAACTCCATCCACCGGCAGAAAGCCGATGAGGCCTATCTGATCGGCGAGGAAGGCCACCCCGTCCGGGCCTACCTTGATGTTGAGGAGGTGGTGCGCGTCGCGAAAGAATCGGGTGCTGATGCCATCTACCCCGGCTACGGTTTCCTCTCCGAGAACCCGGACCTCGCGCGCGCGGCGCAGGCCGCGGGCATCACCTTCGTGGGCCCGCCCGCCGAAGTCCTCGAACTCGCCGGAAACAAGGTCGCGGCGCTGGAGGCCGCCCGCCAGGCCGGCGTACCCGTGCTGAAATCCAGCCAGCCGTCAAGGGACCTGGACGAGCTGGTCGCAGCCGCTGACGAAATCGGCTTCCCGATCTTCGCCAAGGCCGTCGCCGGCGGCGGCGGACGCGGCATGCGCCGCGTGGACAAGCGCGAAGACCTCCGTGACGCACTGCAGGCCGCCATGCGCGAAGCCGACGCCGCGTTCGGTGATCCGACCATGTTCCTTGAGCAGGCCGTCCTGCGTCCGCGGCACATCGAAGTGCAGATCCTCGCTGATGCCGAGGGCAACGTTATGCACCTGTTTGAGCGCGACTGCTCCATCCAGCGCCGCCACCAGAAGGTCATCGAAATCGCGCCGGCGCCGAACCTCGATGAGGGTATCCGGCAGGCCTTGTACCGCGACGCCGTGAAGTTCGCGAAGGCGCTCAACTACGTCAACGCCGGGACCGTCGAATTCCTCGTCGACACCGTGGGGGAGCGCGCCGGCCAGCACGTGTTCATTGAAATGAACCCGCGCATCCAGGTGGAGCACACAGTGACCGAGGAAGTCACCGACGTCGACCTCGTCCAGGCGCAGCTGCGGATCGCCGCCGGCGAGACGCTCGCGGACCTGGGCCTCTCGCAGGAGACTGTCCACCTTAAAGGTGCTGCCCTGCAGTGCCGCATCACCACGGAGGACCCGTCCAATGGCTTCCGGCCGGACGTAGGGAAGATCACCGGCTACCGGTCCGCTGGTGGCGCCGGCGTCCGGCTCGACGGCGGCACCGTCTACTCCGGTGCAGAGATCAGCCCGCACTTCGACTCCATGCTCGTGAAGCTGACCTGCCGCGGCCGCAATTACCCGGCGGCGGTTGCCCGGGCCCGGCGCGCCCTCGCCGAGTTCCGCATCCGCGGCGTCTCCACCAATATTTCCTTCCTGCAGGCAGTCCTGGACGATCAGGACTTTGTGGACGGCAACGTGGCCACCTCATTCATCGATGAGCGGCCCGAACTGCTCAAAGCCCGGGTTTCCGCGGACCGCGGCACCAAACTGTTGACCTGGCTGGCGGACGTCACGGTCAACAAGCCCAACGGCGACCTGAAGGTCCACACCGACCCGGCCACGAAGCTGCCCTCAACGGACGGCCTTGACGCCGCCCCGGGTTCACGCCAGCGGCTGCAGGAGCTGGGCCCGGAAGGTTTTGCCGCGGCCCTGCGCCAGCAGGAGGCCGTCGCCGTCACCGACACCACGTTCCGCGATGCCCACCAGTCCCTGCTTGCCACCCGGGTCCGTACCCGGGACCTGGTGGCGGCCGGCCCGGCCGTCTCGAGCCTGCTGCCGGAACTGCTCTCGGTCGAGGCCTGGGGCGGCGCCACGTACGACGTTGCCCTGCGGTTCCTGGGCGAGGACCCGTGGGACCGGCTCGCAGCCCTGCGCACGGCCCTCCCGAACGTCTGCCTGCAAATGCTCCTCCGCGGCCGGAACACCGTGGGCTACACGCCCTACCCCGAAGAAGTCACGGTCGCCTTCGTCAACGAGGCCGCCGCCACGGGCATCGACATCTTCCGTATCTTCGATGCTCTCAACGACGTGAACCAGATGGCCCCGGCCATCCGCGCTGTCCGCGACACCGGCACGGCAGTGGCGGAAGTCGCGCTTTGCTACACCGCTGACATGCTGGACCCGGACGAGAAGCTCTACACCCTGGACTACTACCTCTCGCTGGCCCAGAAGATCGTCGACGCCGGGGCCCACATCCTGGCGATCAAGGACATGGCCGGACTGCTTCGCCCGGCGGCGGCGGCGCGGCTCGTCACGGCGCTGCGGGAGAAGTTCGACCTTCCGGTCCACCTGCACACGCACGACACCGCAGGCGGCCAGCTGGCGACCCTCCTGGCGGCCGTGGATGCCGGTGTGGACGCCGTTGACGTCGCCTCGGCCTCCCTGTCCGGGACGACGAGCCAGGTGTCGGCCTCGGCGCTCGTGGCTGCCCTCGCGCACACGCCCCGTGACACCGGGCTGAGCCTGGCGAACGTCTGCGCCCTGGAACCTTACTGGGAAGCCGTCCGACGCGTCTATGCACCCTTCGAGTCCGGCCTGCCGGGCCCCACGGGGCGTGTCTACCAGCACGAGATCCCCGGCGGGCAGCTGTCCAACCTCCGCCAGCAGGCCATGGCGCTGGGCCTGGGCGAACGCTTTGAGGCCATCGAGGACATGTACACCGCCGCGGACCGTATCCTCGGCAGGCTCGTGAAGGTCACGCCCTCCTCCAAGGTGGTGGGTGACCTCGCACTGCACCTCGTCGGTTTGAACGCCGACCCCGCGGACTTCAACGAAAACCCGCAGAAGTACGATGTCCCTGACTCCGTGATCGGATTCCTGTCCGGCGAACTGGGCGACCCTCCCGGGGGCTGGCCTGAGCCGTTCCGGACAAAGGCGCTGCAGGGCCGCACCATCAAGATCCGCGACGTCGAGCTCAGCGCTGACGACAGTGCGGCACTCAACGCCGACTCCAAGACCCGCCAGCAAACCCTGAACCGACTGCTCTTCGCCGGTCCCACCAAGGACTACCTGAAGAGTGTCGAAACCTACGGCAACCTGTCGGTACTGGATTCGCGCGACTACCTGTTCGGGCTGCAGCACGGTGCCGAACACGAAATCGAACTCGAAAAGGGCGTGCGCCTCATCGCCTCCCTCGAAGCGATTTCGGAGCCGGACGAGAAGGGCATGCGCACTGTGATGTGCACGCTCAACGGCCAGTCCCGGCCCGTTGTGGTCCGGGACCGTTCCGTGGTCAGCAACGTCAAGGCGGCCGAACGGGCCGACACGTCCCAGCCCGGCCAGGTCGCGGCACCGTTCGCCGGCGCCGTGACCCTGACGGTCAAGGTTGGAGACGCGGTCAAGGCAGGCGATACGGTCGCCACGATTGAGGCCATGAAGATGGAGGCCTCCATCACGACGCCGGTGGCCGGTACGGTGGCGCGCCTGGCCGTCGGCGCCGTCGAACAGGTCCAGGGCGGTGACCTGCTGCTCGTGATCGAGTAGCCCGGGAATAACAAACGCGGGGTCAGATTCAGCCGGTCCGAAGCCATCGGACGGGCGGAATCTGACCCCGCGTTGTTGTTGGAGACTAGTCGGTGTTGGAGACTAAGCGCGGGCGGCGCTGTACATTTCCTCGATGACGGTCTCGAAGTCCTTGAGCACCTGGCCGCGCTTGACCTTCATCGACGGGGTGAGGTGGCCCGAGGCCTCGGTGAAGTCTGCCGGGACAATCCGGAACGACTTGATGGCTTCGGCCTGGGACACCGACTGGTTGGCCCGGTTGATGAGCTCCTGGACCGTCGCTTTGACCTGGGAGTCCTCGACCGCCTGCGCCAAGGTTGTCTCCGCCGGCAAACCGTGGCGGCTGAGCCAGCCGGGGAGCGCTTCCTCGTCAAGGGTCACGAGGGCGCCGATGAAAGGCCGGTTGTCGCCGACGACGAGGACCTGCGAGACGAGCGCATCGGCCCGGATCTGGTCCTCCAGCAGCGCGGGAACGACGTTCTTGCCGCCGGCCGTCACGATGATCTCTTTCTTCCGGCCGGTGATGGTCAGGAAGCCTTCGTCGTCGAGTTGGCCGATGTCCCCGGTCCGGAGCCAGCCGTCGGCAAAGGTGTCGGCGGAAAGGTCATCACGCTTGTAGTAGCCGCGCATCACGCAGACACCCTTGGTGAGGATCTCGCCGTCGTCGGCGATCTTGACGGCATTCCCGGGAATCGGGGCCCCGACCGTGCCGATCTTGATCAGCTGCGGGGTGTTCACCGTGATCGGGGCCGTGGTTTCGGTCAGGCCGTAGCCTTCGAGGATCTGCATGCCGATGCCCTGGAAGAAGTGCCCGAGCCGTTCCCCGAGCGGGCCGCCGCCGGAAACGGCGTGTGCGACCTGGCCGCCCATCGCGGCCCGAAGCTTGCCGTAGACGAGTTTGTCGAAGAGGGCATGCTTGAGCTGGAGTCCCAACCCGACTTTGCCGGCCTGCCGGGCGCGGGAGTATGCGATCGCGGTATCCGCGGCGCGGTGGAAGATGGCGCCCTTGCCACCGTCCTCGGCCTTGGTCATCGCCGAGTTGTAGACCTTCTCGAACACCCGCGGCACGGCCAGGATGAACGTGGGCCGGTAGCTCTGCAGGTCCGGCAGGAGGTTCTTGATGTCCGGGGTGTGCGCAACGGTGACGCCGGCGGCAACAGCCAGGACCGAAATGAACCGCGCAAAGACATGGGCAAGGGGCAGGAACATGATGGTGCGGGCGTGTTCGTGCACCACCTGGCCAAGGGACGTCGCGAGGGCGTTCTCTGAGAGCTCCACGAAATTTCCGTGCGTCAGCTCGCAGCCCTTCGGCCGTCCTGTTGTGCCGGAAGTGTAAATGATGGTGGCGATGTCCGTCAGGGACGCCTGCCTGCGCCGTACTTCCAGGTCCTCGTCGCTGATACCGGCTCCGGCGGCGCGGACCTCGTCGAGGCCGCTTCCTTCTAGCTGCCAGACATGCTGCAGGGCGGTCAGGCCCTCGGAGGTCGCCGCCTGCCGGATGATGTTCTCATGGTGGGCGGATTCGCCAAAGGCGGCCACGGCTCCGGAGTCGCCGAGGTTCCAGGCGACCTGCGAAGGGGACGACGTCTCGTAGATGGGTACCGACACGCCGCCGGCGAACCAGATCGCGAAATCGATGAGCGCCCATTCGTAGCGTGTGCGGGACATAATGCCCACCCGGTCGCCGGCCGCGACTCCGCTGGCCATCAGCCCCTTGGCCAGCAGGGAAGCATCTGCAACGAAATCGGTTGCCCGGACATCCTGCCACTGCCCCGCAGCGTCCAGCCGGGAGAAAAGCGCCGGATCGGAAGCTTTGGCGGCCTGCCGCAGGACGAGGTCCGTGATGTTCGATTCCGGCGGGACGTTCACCAGGGGCGGGACACTGATTTCTCGCACGATTGCTCCTTTGATCTACATAGACCCGCAACGGGTACCGCTAAGCCTAGTATGCGGATCCGGGGCGGGTGTGTTCTACAACACCTACTGAAGAGTAACTTAGTGGCCCGGTCTTTGGCGGCGCCACTGCCGATGCTGCGTGGCGCCGGCCCGCCAACGCAGGCCTGCCAGCGGCGGCGCGGTAGCGGCAGCGCGGTAGCGGCGGACGCCGCGGGCCCGCCGCATAGAATGACGATCATGCAGACTCCTATCCCCGGCGAGCAGCCCCGCCCGTACCGCAGAACGGTCGCCTGGCGGCGCAGAATCGGCTCCCTTGGCGCGGCAGATCCTGCGGCCCAGGACGTGCGGCCGCACCTGAGGCTGGGCCGCAAGGGACTCGCCATCGGCATCGACATCGGCGGTACCAAAGTCGCGGCCGGAGTCGTTGATGCGGAAGGCCGCATTCTTAGCCAGGCGAAGCGTTCCACCCCGGGTAACGACCCCCGCGCCGTCGAACAGGTCATTGTTGAGCTGGTCGAAGAACTCGGCCGCGGCCACCGGATCTGGTCGGTGGGAATCGGCGCGGCCGGCTGGATGGATCTTGACGGCGGGACGGTCCTGTTCAGCCCTCATCTGGCCTGGCGCAATGAGCCGCTGCGCGACAATCTGCAGCGGCTGCTCCGGCGCCCTGTCCTGCTGACGAACGACGCCGACGCCGCAGCGTGGGCCGAATGGCGCTTCGGGGCCGGCCAGGGCCAGAACCGGCTGGTCTGCATCACGCTCGGTACCGGAATCGGTGGGGCCATGGTGATGGACGGCCGGATCGAACGCGGCCGGTTCGGAGTGGCCGGCGAGTTCGGCCACCAGATCATCATGCCCGGGGGACACCGGTGCGAATGCGGCAACCGCGGCTGCTGGGAGCAATATGCCTCCGGCAACGCGCTCGGCCGCGAGGCACGCGAGCTGGCGGCGGCCAACTCTCCGGTGGCCCAGGAACTGCTGAAAGCGGTCGATGGGAAAGTCGACGAAATCACGGGCGTGATTGTGACGGAACTGGCCAAAGCAGGGGATCCCACCTCCCGCGAACTGATCGAAGACGTGGGCGGCTGGCTTGGCCTGGGGCTGGCCAATCTTGCCGCTGCCCTGGACCCGGGCAAGTTCGTCATCGGCGGCGGACTCTGCGACGCAGGCGAACTCCTGGCCGCACCGGCACGGAAGGCCTTCGCCCGGAACCTGACCGGCCGTGGTTTCCGGCCGGCCGCCGACATCGCCTTGGCGGCCCTCGGGCCGCACGCCGGCCTGATCGGGGCGGCAGACCTGTCGCGGGTCAGCAGCCGGATGCACACCTAGGCGCGGCTTCGAACGGCCGCGGCAGGGGACTAGACGCGGGCCCCGTCGTCGTGTTCGTCCTTGTCACCGGGCAGCTTCATGATCAGGAAGACCACCGAGGCGGCGAACACGGCCACCATGCCCAGAACGGCCACCATGGGGGCCGCACGCCAGAACATGGCAGAGAGCACCAGCGCAACGGGACCGCCGACAGCCCCGAGCCAGGCCAGGACCAGCATCGGATCGGCCCCCGCGAGGCTGGGCGGATCTTCCGGCACGAAGTCACCGTCCTCATCGTCGGCAACATAGTCGCGCGGACCCGCGGGATCATCCTGGGCATCGTGGCCACCGGAGTCATTCGACCCGGCGGCGGTGGAGGAGCGCTCCCGAGCGGACGGCTCAACCGGTGCGGGGGCCGAAAGTCCCAGCGGGTCGAACTCACGGAAAGCACGCGGCGTCCGTCCGGCGCCGTCGTCTCCGCCGGTCCTGGACACGGTCCCGGACTCGGTGTCCAGCTGGTCCGGTCCGGCTCCCGGGGCTGTTCCCGGGGTTGCTCCCTGCCGGGGCCCGGTCAGCGGGTCAACGGGTTGGTCGATTCCCTCCAGCCGGGCGACAAGGTCCAGCCAGACCGCGTCGTCCTGGTGGGCGCCTGAGTCCGGAGAGTTGGGGTCCGGTCTAGTCATGTGCTGTGTCCTTCGGGCTTGTGGGTGCGGCGCCCTGCTTCCCCGCCACCACGGCGCGGGTGAATTCAGCCGTGCCGCGGAAGATCTCCGGGGCGTCGTAGTCCATCGTAGCGACGTGGTAGCTGTTTTCCAGCCCGAGCACCTCCAGCCGGGCGTGCGTCAGACCGCGCCGCAGCGCCGCCAGGCTTGAATCGGAGACCACGTGGTCCACGGCGGAACGGTACACGCGGATCGGGGCCGTGATCCGGGGCAGCAACCGCCGCGTGTCCTTGAACATCTTGTGCACCTCATGGACCGCGCCGACCGGCGTCCGCGGATAGGCTCCTTCGTCGACCCCCGGTTTCAGGGTGTCGTTGGCGATGGCCGGGGTGCTTCTGAGCACATACTTCAGGAGGCCGGCCAGCGGTGCGCGCGGATCATCGATCACGAGCCCCGGGTTGACGAGGACCGCACCCGCCACGGGCCGGGTGGCCGCGATTCGCAACGCCAGCGCCCCGCCCATGGACAGGCCCGCCACCACAACGTAGTCACACTCCGCCGCGAGTTCCAGGTAGGCGGCGTCCACGGCCTCGTGCCAGTCCTGCCAGCGTGTTTCGGCGAGTTCCTCCCAGCTGGTGCCGTGCCCCGGCAGCAACGGCATCCGCACGGCGTAGCCTGCCCCGGCCAGCGACCGGGCCCAGTCCCGGATGCCATGCGGGCTGCCGGTGAAGCCATGCGACACCATAACGCCTGCGCGCGGGCCCGTGCCGGTAAACGGGCTGCTCAAGGGGGAGTGGTCAGGGCGGCCGCTCATCGGGCCTCCGCGGGTGCCGCGTACCCGTCCGTGACGGCGCGGGCGGAGAAGATACTTCCAGTCATATGCTCATCGTGTCACTCCTGGGCGCAAAGTCACTAGAGTAGGGTGTCAGTGAAATCCCGGCCGGAGCTGACGGCGGCCGGCAGAGCGCCTTTCGGAGAGGGACCCCGTGTTTTATTGGTTCATGAAGACCTTCGTACTGGGGCCGGTGTTGAAACTGCTCTTCCGGCCCTGGGTCAAGGGGCTGGACAACGTACCGGCCGAAGGCGCGGCCATTCTGGCGTCCAACCACTTATCCTTTTCGGATTCCATCTTTATGCCGCTTATGGTGCCGCGTCCGGTCGTCTTCCTGGCGAAATCGGAGTACTTCACCGGCACCGGAATCAAGGGGCGGCTGACTGCGGCCTTCTTCCGGCTCACCAACCAGCTGCCCATGGACCGGTCCGGCGGGGCCGCCTCCGCGCTCTCGCTCGACGCCGGGGGGCATGTGCTGGCGAGCGGTTCGCTCCTGGGCATCTACCCCGAGGGGACACGAAGCCCGGACGCCCGGCTCTACCGGGGCAAGATCGGCGTCGCCCGGCTTGCCCTGCAGAACCGTGTTCCGGTGATACCGGTGGCGATGATCGGGACAGACAAGGTCCAGCCGATCGGCAAACGGGTCCCGAACATCCGGCGCATCGGGATGATCTTCGGTGAGCCGATGGACTTTAGCCGCTACTACGACAGGGCCGATGACCGCGACGTCCAGCGGTCGGTGACCGACGAAATCATGTACGAACTCATGCGGCTCTCCGGACAGGAATACGTCGACGAGTACGCCGCCGTCGTCAAGCTCCGGCTCGCAGGGAAAGCCGAGGGGCAGGGGCCCGCGGCACCCGGACCCGGTGAGGGGCCGACGGCTCCGGGGAGCGTGTGACGGCGGCGGAAGCGCCGATGACGGGGACGCGACGCCGATCCCTGCCGGGGCAACTATCCTTAGAGGGTGACCGAGCTATCTGAGAAACCAGTTTCCCCGCTGACCAGTACCGCCCAGAGCGGCGCCGCAGACTATCCAGGATTGGACCACTGGCGCGAACTTCCCGCATCACAGCAGCCCGCATGGTCGGACAAGGCCGTCTTCGAGGCTTCCGTCAAGGAACTCTCCATCCTGCCGCCCCTCGTTTTTGCGGGCGAAGTGGACGTCCTGCGTGAACGGCTGGCCGCAGCTGCCGAGGGCAAGGCTTTCCTGCTCCAGGGCGGCGACTGCGCAGAGACCTTCGAAGCCGCCACGGCGGACAAGATCAGTGCACGTGTCCGGACCATCCTGCAGATGGCCGTGGTGCTGACCTACGGTGCGGCGATGCCGGTCATCAAGATGGGCCGCATGGCAGGCCAGTTCGCCAAGCCCCGCTCATCCAACGACGAGACACGCGATGGCGTCACGTTGCCTGCGTACCGCGGCGACATCGTCAACGGCTACGATTTCACCCCGGAATCCCGCGCGCACGATGCCGGCCGGATGCTCAAGGCGTACCACACGTCGGCCTCCACCCTGAACCTGATCCGTGCGTTCACGCAGGGTGGCTTTGCTGACTTGCGTCTTGTGCACCAGTGGAACAAGGGCTTCACCGAGAACCCCGCGCATGCGCGCTACGAGTCGCTGGCCCGCGATATTGACCGTGCGATCCAGTTCATGGCGTCCTGTGGTGCGGACTTCGAGGCGCTCAAGCGTGTGGAGTTCTACGCCAGCCATGAGGCGCTGCTGCTCGACTATGAGCGCGCCCTGACCCGCATTGATTCGCGCAGCGGCCTGCCCTACGACACCTCCGGGCACTTCCTGTGGATCGGTGAGCGCACGCGCGAGCTGGACAACGCCCACGTTGATTTCCTTTCCCGTGTCCGCAACCCCCTCGGCGTCAAGCTGGGGCCATCGACCAGCGGCGACGACGCCCTGCGCCTGATCGACAAGCTGGATCCGAACCGCGAGCCCGGCCGCCTGACCTTCATTACCCGCATGGGTGCCGGAAATATCCGCGAGAAGCTGCCGGCCATCGTCGAACGCGTCACGGCGTCCGGGGCCAAGGTCCTGTGGGTCACCGATCCGATGCACGGCAACACCGTGACGTCGCCCAATGGCTACAAGACCCGCAATTTCGACGACGTCATCGACGAGGTGCGTGGCTTCTTCGAGGTGCACCATGCCCTGGGAACGGTGCCCGGCGGCCTCCATGTGGAGATGACCGGCGACGACGTCGCCGAGTGCCTGGGCGGGGCTGATCCCATCGACCAGGATGCTTTCCTGGACCGTTACGAATCGGTGTGCGACCCCCGCCTGAACCACATGCAGTCACTCGAAATGGCGTTCCTGGTCGCGGGTGCCCTCGCCAAGCGCTAGGCAGGCTGCGACTTGAACTAACAGCTCCGCCCCGGCTGGAATAGCCGGGGCGGAGCTGTTTGCGGGAGCGGGCGCGGAGGGCGGCCTAAACCACTTTCAGGGTCACGACTGAGCCTTCCGGGACCGATTTGTTCATCGGGTCCTGGTCTCGGACCGTGCCGAAGAAACCCCCGAGGATTTCTTCGACCCGGACTTCGAAGCCGAGCTTTTCCAGTGCCTGCTGGGCCTCTTTGGCCTGTTTCCCGACGAAGCTGGGCACTTCAACGAGCTTTGGCCCCTTCGAGACCGTGAGCGTCACGGCTCCGCCGCGCGTCAGGTTGCCGGAGGCGGGGTCCTGCGCCACAACGGCGCCCGCAGGCACCTGGCGGTCGTAGACGGTCGCGGCGGCGACAACGGGTTTGAGCCCTGCCGCTTCCAAGGCTGCGATGGCGGCGGACTGTTCCTGGCCCCGGACGTCCGGGACCGGGATGGGCTGCGGGCCCTTCGAGACGGTCAGGCTGACCGGTGTCCCGCGCCGGACCTCGGTGCCGCCGGCAGGATCCTGGGCCAGCACTGTGCCCGCCGGAGCCGCTTCGTCATAGGTTTCGGTAATCGGTCCCAGCGCCATTTCGGCACTGTTGAGTTCAGTCTTGGCGTCTTCCAGCGGCTTGGCTCCGAGGTCAGGAAGCGGGAACAACTGCGGGCCCTTGGATACGGCGAGGGAGATGGGCTGGAATTTCCTGATGACTTCCCCAGCAGGGGGATCGGACCCGACAACGAGCCCGGGGGAGACGTCGTCGTCAAAAACGTCCTTGGTGGTCGATTGGAAGCCGGCGGTGCGGAGTATGTCCTGGGCTTCGGCCACCGTCCGGTTGGTCAGCGACGGTATGGTTCCGGGCGAGCCGGGGCCGAGGCCGAAGAACCAGCCGGCGCCTGCGGCCACTAGTGCTGCAGTCACGAGCAGGAGTATCCACAGCAGCCCGCGGCGGCGTGGATTTCCGTCGCGCAGGGTCCGGGTGGGAGTGGCGGCTGCACGCTGGCGGGCTTTTTCCGCGTCACGGTCCGCCTTCCGCTGCGCCCGCTTGCTGAGGGCCGCCGGGCCGCCTTCGGGCTGGTCCGCACCGGTCGTGCCGACCGGCGCCGTGTCCGGAGCGGAGAGCCGGCCGTACGCCGGCCGCTGCTGGGCCGTGGACATCACGGTGGTTGGATTGCCGCGGCCGGAACGAAGCACCTCGGTGGGATACGCCAGGGCGCCGAGCATCTCCGTGTGGGCCGCCTGCGCGTTATCCTCCTGCGGGGGCCGGCCGATCCGGGAGGTGGAGTCCGTAGCCGGGCCGTGATGGCCGGCACCCGGTCCGGGCGGGGATGCCACCCCGGACAAGGACCTGGCGGCCGGAGGCTGAAGGTCCAGCTCGGCGTCGGTGAGGTTGGTCCGGATGTGGCGCAGTTCGTGGAGCAGGGCATTGCCGTCCACGGGACGTCGGTCCGGGTCCTTGGACGTACACCACTGGACGAGTTCGTCCACCTCGGAGGCCAGCCCCGGGACGAGCGTCGACGGCGCGGGAACGGTGGAATTCACGTGCTGGTAGGCCACGCGGATCGGGGTCTCGCCGTCGAACGGCTGCTGGCCGGTGATCATTTCGTAGAGCATGATCCCGACGGAGTAGATGTCGCTGCGGGCATCGGCGAGGTTCCCGACCACAAGTTCCGGGCAGAGATAGGCGACGGTGCCGATCAGGGAACCTGTGCTGGTGGACGTCGAAACGGCGCGGGCCAGGCCGAAGTCGCCCAGCTTGATCCGGCCGTCGTCGGCAATCAGGACGTTCTCCGGCTTGATGTCCCGGTGGATGAGTCCTGCACTATGCGCGGCGCCGAGGCCCTCGACCACTGGGTCGATCAGGGCCAGCGCCAGCCGGGTCGAGAGGGCTCCGCGTTCATCGATGACGTCCCGCAGCGTATGGCCCTTGATGTATTCCATCACCAGATAGGCGACGCGCCCGTCTTCGCCCTGGTCGAGGACTCCGACGACGTGCGGGTGGGACAACCTGGCCGCTGCCTTGGCTTCGCGTCCGAGCCGGTCCAGGAATTGTGGGTCGTCGGCCAGGTGTGGGTGCAGCACCTTGAGCGCCACGTCGCGTTCCAGACGCGTGTCCGAGGCGAGATAGACGGTCGACATGCCGCCGCGGGCCAACCGGGACTGAATCCGGTAGCGGCTGTCCACGAGCGTGTCTACGAGGGGGTCTGAAGCGTATTCCTGCACCCTAATATCGTAGTCGCTGGACAAAATCGGGTCCGGACCGACATGCGACCCGGACCCGACGGTCGGAATGAACCTGTCAGCGGGGCGGACGGGCCGCCGTCTGACCCGGCACCTTAGCTGAAGGTCGCACGGTGGGCGTTGATGGCCGCCACGTAGTTCTTGGTGTCCTCGTACATGCCGATGGTGTTGACGGAGTACTGGCCCTGGTAGTAGCCGGCAATGGCATAGTCAAGGTTCTTGCTGGTGCGGACCAGTTGGCGGATGATCGCGACGCCGGCCGTGACATTGTCATAAGGGTCCAGCAGGTTCAGTTCGCGGCCAACAAGGTCCGAGGCCCAGGTACCCGAGGACGGAATGACCTGCATGGTTCCGATAGCGTTTGCCGGCGAAACGGCTCGCTGGTCAAATCCGGATTCCTGGAAGGCAAAGGCAAGCGCCAGTGCCGGGTCGACGCCCATCCGGCGGGCGGTATCGGCCACGATCGCCTTCATCTGTTCCCGGCTCGGGACGGGCGCCGCATTGAGGAGCGCCTTGTTGAGGTTGGCCGAGCTGACCACCGCCGCCGGGTAGGTGTAGCCGAGGAAGGAGGCGGGCACGAGGGGCGTTTCCACCGGGGTGGGAGTGCTGGACGCCGGGGTGATCGCGCCGCCGGGAATGACGAGTTTCTGTCCCGGGTAGATGATGGTGCTCATGGTCAGGCGGTTGGCCGCAAGGACGTCCGAGAGCTTTACCCCGTTTTTGGCTGCGATCCCGGAGAGGGTGTCGCCGGATTTGATGGTGTAGGAGCCCGACCCCGCCGGGGCAGGTGCTGCCGGGGTAGTTGCCGGAGCCTTGACCGCCGGCTGCTGCACCGCGGCAGGGGCTGCCGGCGCGTCGGCGGAGCTGCCGACCTTGACCTTCTGGCCGGGGTAGATGATGGAGCTCATGCCGAGTCCGTTCCAAGCGAAGACCTCAGCCAGCTTGACCCCGTGCTGTGCCGCGATCGCGCTCAGCGTGTCGCCGGATTTCACGGTATGGATCTTGGCGGGGGTCGCGGTGGCCGTGGGTGTGGCGGTCGCGGTGGGCTTGGCTGCGGGGGCCGGAGCGGCCGGCGCCGTGGCCGAGTCCGAGAGTTTGATCTGCTGGCCGGGGAAAATGATGGTGCTTGCCGTCAGCTTGTTGAGCTTCAGGACGGCGTAGGTGTCCAGGCCATAGCGGGCGGCGATCGCGCTGATGGTGTCACCGCGGGCGATGGTGTAAACCGCGGGAACCGGCTGTTGCGCGGCCCGGAAAGCGGCGGGGATCGACGCGGAGACGGAACCGGCAGGGACGACGGCGGAAGCCAGCGATGCCGTCGGTGCGGCCTGGGTCTGGGCCCGGACTGCTGCCTCCAGCGATCCCGGGACTGCCCTGCCGCGTGACTCGGCGGCAGCAGGCGCCGCCATGCCCAAGGATGAAAGGACAACAGCAGGAAGAGCCGCCGTGGTCGCTGCGATCATCGGCAGGCTTGCCCGGGTGCGGGGCTTTGGCGAACGGGACGTCATAAAAGATCCTCTTCTCAGCGGCAACGCTGCAAATTCGGGCGTGTGTGACTAATGGGACCAGTGTGACAATAGTTAGTGTTGTTGCAGTTTGGTCTAGGTGAATCTCTCACGAATTCCGGATTAGTACAAGGACTGTTTTACCGCGTCGCGCGATGATTTTTCGGCCTTTGCCGCCGGCGCGGGGCCCGGAGCGCGGCCGACGAGGATTTCGGCTGCCGTGCCGACTAGGCGCCGGACGGCCCGGCATGGCAATCTTTATGCGTGAGTAATGTAGAAAGCCTTGTGGGCGAATGGCTGCCCCTGCCCGATGTGGCTCAGCTTCTCGGCGTGTCGATAACCAAGGTGCATGCGCTCCTGGATGAGCGCGCCCTCGCGGCGCTGCGCGTTGGCGACCGCCGTATCAGGTCCGTCCCGGCAGCGTTTATCCAGGACGGCCACGCCGTGGAGAGCCTGAAGGGAACGATCATTGTCCTCTCCGATGCCGGCTACTCGGATGAAGAACTGATTGATTGGCTCTTTACCCCCGATGAGTCGCTCCGGGGACGGCCGATCGATGCCCTGCGCGAAGGCCGGAAGACGGAGATCCGCCGCCGGGCGCAGTCCCTGGCCTGGTAGCACCGGTCCAACCGGATAAACCGGTCCAACCAAAAACTTGTGCAGCCAGGAGCGCTGCCAAAGCAACAGGCCGGGCGCATCAGCGCCCGGCCTGTTGTTCTTTGGATCAGGACGCCCGGCTGACGGTGGCCTCGGCCAGCCTGCGAAGAGCCGTTTTGGGCAACTCCTCCAGCGCCAATTCGTCGAGGGCCTCGAAAGCCGCCTGGCCGAACTCCTGAATCAGTAGTTCGGTCGCCTGCAACGCACCGCAGGCGACAATGATGCGCCGGATTTCGGCCACGTCCGCGTCGGTGAGGTGTGGACTGCCCAGCTTGGCGTCGATGAAGGCGGATTCCTCCGGCAGCGCCTGGTCCAGGGCGAACGCCACCAGGACGGTCCGCTTGCCCTCGCGCAGATCGTCGCCGGCAGGCTTTCCGGTAGTCACGGGATCGCCGAACACCCCGAGGACGTCGTCCCGCAACTGGAAGGCCTCGCCGAGCGGCAGGGCGAACGCGGAATAACCATGCAACAGCTCATCCGTGGCTCCGGCGAGGGCTCCGCCGAGGGCCAACGGGTGCTCGGTGGAGTATTTGGCGGACTTAAAACGGATGATTGACTGTGCCCTGCTGACGGCCCCTGCCCGGTCGCGGCGCGGCCCGGCCACCTCCTCGAGAATGTCCAGGTACTGGCCTGCCATCACTTCGGCGCGCATGAGGTTGAAGATCATCCGGGCCCGGCTGCCGGAGGAGGCCCGGTCGCCGATTTCCGTGAAGGATTCCTCGCTGAAGGACAGGCAGAGGTCCCCGGTCAGGATCGCTGCGGCGTGGCCGAACCGTTCGCTGTCCAGGGCCCAGCCCTGGGCCTCGTGCAGTTCGATGAACCGGCGGTGGACGCTTGGGCCGCCACGGCGCGTGTCGGAGCGGTCAATGATGTCATCGTGGATCAGGGCCGCAGCCTGGAAAAGTTCCAGGGCGGAGCCTGCGGTGACCACTTCGCCGGCCCCGGCTTCGCCGCCGGCGCCGCGCCAGCCCCAATAGCACATGAGCGCCCGGAGCCGCTTGCCGCCGGTGACCAGGTTCGAGATGGATCCCATGAGCGGATCGATGTCCGTGGAAATGGTCGACATTACGGACTGCCGGCTGGAGAGGAAATCGGTCAGCTTACCTGCGACGGCGGCGACATATGCCGTCTGTTCGTCGCGCCACTGCTCGGCGAGGCTCACTTGACGGACTCGGCAGCGACGTTCGCGCCAATCGTGAATGTGGCGGTTCCGGCGGATTCCACCACGGAAATGTTTACCGTCTCGTTCTCGCCGCGCAGGAAGTCCTTGGACGGGACGGCCCCCACGCTCTCTCCGGGGACCGCTTTGAAGCCTTGCGCCTCAAGCGTCTGGGTGTAGAACGCCAGGACCTCCGGCGTGGGAACGCCGATGCTGCCGACGAGCGCCGCCGTCGCCGGGACGGTGGTCTTGTCAAAGCTGCTGGAGACGACCCGGGCCCCCGGCATCAGCGGCAGCAAGGCCTCCGGGAACCCGGACACCACGGCGCCGACCGTTGCGGAGGTTCCCGGCTGGGCGGATGGACTCGGTGGAGCGGTCGTGGTGGATTGTGCCGTGGTCTGGGCCGCCGCCGAGGAATCACCCGCGGCCCCTGTGCTGGCAGGCGTGCATGCGGACAGCGCCAGTAGGATGCCAGCCGCCGATGCGGTCACCGCAATGCTCTGCCGCGTTCCAAAAACCTTCACAGGGTCGTTCCTCCTGGTGTTGATGCCGGATTCAGCCTCCAGTTTAGTCAGTCCCGGGGCATAGGATTGTTGCCGTGGCGCCGGACGGAGAGATACAGCAGGGTGGACAAGCGGACGGGCAGCCGGGCTGGCGGCCCGGCGCCGCTCAATTGCGCGAGCTTCGGCGTACCAGCATCCTGCACGTAGACATGGATGCCTTCTTCGTTTCCGTTGAGCTCCGAAGCCGCCCCGGGCTGGTCGGCAGGCCCGTGATTGTGGGGTATCCGGCGGACCGGTCGGTCGTGCTCTCCGCGTCTTACGAGGCCCGGGCGATGGGGGTGAAGTCGGCCATGCCGATGGCGGTGGCAGCCCGGATGTGCCCCGCCGCCGTCATCATCGAGCCACGGCACAAGCTCTACTACGAGGTGTCCGGCCAGATCATGGAGATCTTCAACTCCATCACGGATCTGGTGGAACCGCTCAGCGTCGACGAGGCGTTTCTCGACGTCGGCGGAGCGATCCGCAGGCTCGGCCCGCCGCGGGAGATCGGTGAACTAATCCGAAGCCGGGTCCACCATGAGCTGGGCATCACGGCATCCGTCGGCATAGCCGCCTCCAAATTCGTGGCCAAGATTGCTTCCACCCGTTGCAAGCCCGACGGGCTACTGCTGATCGGACCGGACGAGACCGTGCCCTACCTGCACAGCCTTCCCGTTAGCGCACTGTGGGGGATCGGGGCCAAGACCGTCGAGGTGTTGGCCCGGGTGGGAATCCGGACCGTGGCCGATGTCGCGGCCTCCCCGGTCCCGTCCCTGCGCAAGTTGCTCGGCGCGACGGGCGAGCACGTGTACAGGCTGGCATGGGGGATCGATCCCAGGCCCGTTACCCCGGTCCGGCTCGAAAAGAGCATCGGCGCCGAGGAGACCTTTGCGGTGGATACCTCCGACGACATCCTCCTCCGGCGCGAATTGCTCCGACTCTCGCACCGCACGGCCGAACGCCTGCGCTCCGCAGGCATGCACGCGCGCACCATCGCGCTCAAGCTTCGGTTCGCCGACTTCTCCACCATTACACGCAGCCGGACCGTGGGCACCCCGATCGACAGCGCACAGCTGCTCTACGCAGTTGCCCTCCAGCTCCTTGACTCCGTCGGCGCGCGGCCGATGACCGTTCGGCTCATCGGGATCAGGGCTGAACAGCTGGCGGAAGCGGCCGACGCCCCGCTCCAGCTCAGCTTGGACAGACGGGACGACAACTGGCGGGCCGCTGAGCAGGCGCTGGACCTGGTCAGCCGCAAATTCGGCTCGAAGTCCGTCCTGCCGGCCCGCCTGCTGGACCCCGGCCGCGACTCCGGCTGATCAGCTCCGCCCGGTCCAGTCCCGCTCCGGCAGTGACCCCGGGTGTGCATGAATTCCAGCCGGCAGTGCAAGCGGGGTGCCTTTCAGAACAGGGCGCAACAAACTATCCTTATTAGTACGTAGGTTTAGAACGACAGGATGGATGTTCGGACTACGACTTGGCCAGCTGAAATACTGCGTCCGGGGACGGCGGAACCCATTCACGACCAATGATGGGGAATGGGGAACTGCCGGCGAACCCCGGACGTTAGGTGATTAGGCAATGGCCACGTCACGTCAGGACGTCGGCCGATTTAAGGAGGTCGTGATGCCGCTCTCGGAGCACGAACAGAAGTTGCTGGAGCAACTTGAGAAGCAGCTGCACGAGGACGATCCCAAGTTCGCCAGCTCGATGGGGTCTGACCAGGGCCGTTCCTGGTCCACCCGTCACCTGGTGATCGGAGTTCTCGGAACTCTCGCGGGTGTCCTGCTCCTGTTGACCGGCGTGTGGCTTCAGACTATTTTCGTTGGGGTCCTTGGCTTCGTCGTGATGGGTGCCGGCGTGTACTTTGCCACCATGCGCAGCGCGGTCACCGGAGGCGGGCAGAGCGGGGACGCAGCCGGAAAGTCACGCAAAACCAGGAGCTCCTTTATGAGTAACCTGGAGGAACGGTGGGACGAACGCCACCGCGGGGATTCCTGACCTAGCAACACCTGCCGGGTTCCGGGCGCTGCCAACGACCTCCACTTCGCTCCATCCGGCATGCCGGAAACTCTTCAAAAGATCCGCTGCGGCGGGTCTTTTGTCGTTTAACCCCAGCGAATGCGGTGCTGACGGAAATAGCTACGCCACTGGCGGTGTTTGGAGTGTCTTTTCCCTCCACTGCGGCAGGTCGGCACTAATCCGCACCATGGCAGGCATGAATCGAGACCAAGAACACGAATTCGACAGAAATACGCCGGGCGTGTCGTTGACTGTGGAGGGATGTGGAGTAATGTGGAGGGCGTAAGAGGGTAGTGGCAGCAGGGGGACGTTGAGCTTTCTCAACAAGACAGGTGGTGGGCCGTGTTTCTCGGCACCCATTCGCCGCGTCTTGATGAAAAAGGTCGAATTATCCTCCCCGCGAAGTTCCGTGAGGAGCTTGCCAGCGGCCTGGTTCTCACAAGGGGCCAGGAACGTTGCATCTACGTCTTCAGTGAGGCGGAATTCGGCCGGATTCACGAGCAGATGCGGGAGGCTCCAATTTCCTCCAAGCAGGCACGTGACTACATCCGTGTCTTCCTCTCTGGAGCCTCGGACGAGGTACCTGACAAGCAGGGGCGCGTGACCATTCCGGCGGCGCTCCGGGAGTACGCAGGCCTCGGCCGGGAACTGGCCGTTATCGGAGCCGGGTCCCGCGCGGAGATCTGGGACGCCCAGGCTTGGAATGAATACCTGGCCGAAAAGGAAAATTCCTTCTCGGAAACAGACGACGCCATCCCGGGAATTCTTTGAAGGCCCGGAAGCCCTCCGTCTGCAACGTTCTTTGATCGAGATCTCCAGCCGCCCAGCCGGCCGTTTTCCTGACTCACTTCCCCGGAGCCAGGCGGACGCCGGACTGGGGCGGATGGGGATCTGGGTCAAGGACCGGCCACACCAGCCAGTACCAACTTCACAACCCGCATACCGAAAGGACGAAGGCATGACAGACCCTCACCATGCGAAGCCTACGTCCGAACGCCATGTACCGGTCCTCAAGGATCGGTGCATCAATTTGTTGGCACCTGGTTTCGAGGCTGCAAGAAGCCGTGGGGACATGCCGGTTGTCATAGACGCCACGCTCGGTATGGGCGGCCACTCGGAAGCCCTGCTCCAGCGCTTCCCGGACCTTCACCTCATCGGCATCGACAGGGATGAGGAAGCCCTTGCGCTGGCGGGGGAGCGGCTTGAACCTTTCGCGGCCCGCACGGACCTCGTCCATGCCGTGTACGACGAAATTCCCGAGGTCCTCATGGACCTGGGCTTCACCGAGGTCCATGGGATCCTGATGGACCTTGGCGTCTCGTCGCTTCAGCTGGACGAGCGTGAGCGCGGCTTCGCGTATTCCTTTGATGCGCCGCTGGACATGCGGATGGACACCAGCCGAGGCCAGACAGCGGCCGACGTCGTCAATAACTACAGCGAAGACGATCTGGTACGGATCATCCGCAAATGGGGCGAAGAAAAGTTTGCCGGCAGGATCGCAAACCGGATTGTCTCTGCGCGGGCTGTGAAGCCCTTCGTCACCACTGGTGAACTGGTCGAACAGATCCGCTCGGTGGTCCCGGCCGGCGCCGCCAAGTCCGGCGGGCACCCCGCCAAACGCACCTTCCAGGCGCTGCGGATTGAGGTCAACGAGGAACTGGACGTCCTTGAGCGCGCTGTCCCGGCAGCAATCGAGGCGATCGCCCCCGGCGGGCGCGTCGTCGTTATGTCCTACCACTCCCTCGAAGACAAGATCGTCAAGGGCTTCTTCCAGGCCGGTTCAAAATCTTCCGCTCCGCTGGGCTTCCCGGTGGAGCTGGAGGAGCATAAGGCCGAACTGAAGACCCTGACAAAGGGCACCGAGGTGCCCACCCCGGCGGAAATCGCCGAAAACCCACGCGCTGCCTCCGCCAGGCTCCGCGCCGTAGAACGTATTAAGGCCAGGAGAGCCGCATGAGCACTGCCGCTGTCAACAGCTACCCCGTAGCCACGGGGGCCACTGCCCGAGCCCTGCCGGGCAGCAACCCCGGCATTGCTCCGGCGAAGCGGACCCGCGCACCGCTCTCGCTGGTCCGCTCCGCTCCCCGCAAGCGCCGCGCACCTTTCGTGGTGCTGTGCTTCGGGCTCCTCGCCGTGGCGCTCATGGTGGTGCTAGTACTCAATATCTCCGTCTCCGCGGCCCAGTACCAGCTGGTGCAGTTGCGCGGCCAGCAGACGGCCCTGACGAAGCAGAACCAGGATCTCACCCAGCAGGTGCAGAACTTCGACGCCCCGCAGAACCTGGCGGCCAAAGCCGCCGAACTCGGCATGGTTGCCTCGATCGGCATGGGCCAGATCGACCTCGCGTCGCTGAGCGTCACCGGCAAAGCCAAGCCTGCAGCCAAGGGCGAGGCCCCCGGAGCGGTAATCGCGGCACCGGCCGTCGCAGGACAGCTCACGGTTGTCGCCCCGCCCTCGGCCCGGGAACCGCTTGCCAGCCGGATCCCGGCCGATCCCGCACCGCAGGCTGCGGCCCCCACGGCGGCGGCAGCCGGCGCGGCGGCCGCCCCCGCTCCGGCTGAAAACCTCCATGGTGGTTCCGTCCCGGCACCCGCGCAGAGGACCCCCGGACAGTAATCGTCCACTGACCACCAGCACGGCAAGCAGCAAGGACTCACAGTGGGGCAACAAACCGGCAGGGCGCGGACGCCGAAAGCGCCCGACGCGACACGACGGTTGCGGGTAGGCCTGGTCCTGATGCTTAGCCTCCTGTTGGTCGTGGGCGGGAAACTTTTCCTCGTCCAGGGGCTGGACACCGGCGGCATGGCCGAAGCGGCCCTGAATAACCGGCTCACCCCGATCGAATTGCCCGCCGAGCGGGGCAGCATCATGGATTCAACCGGGACGATCCTGGCCAGCAGCGTCATCCGCTACAACATCGTGGTGGACCAGACCGTCAACACCAAGACGGAATCCTTCCGGCGGATCGAGCAGGTCGAGGGCAAGGACACGCTCGTGACGGTCTCCCGCGACCAGGGAATCTCGGAGCTGGCAACCGTGCTGGGCATGGACCGGGCCGACCTCGAGGATGCCCTGACCGGAACCCAGCGCTACTACATCGTCGCCAAGGACCTGCTGCCCGACGTCGAGGATCGCGTCTCCAAGCTCCGGGTCCCCGGCATCGTCTCAGTGGGCATCAGCAAGCGGGTTTATCCCAACGGTGCTGTCGCGGGCGGCATTGTCGGTTTCCTGCACGACGGGACCACCGGGCAGGCCGGACTCGAACAGACCCAGGACGAGGTGCTCAAGGGAACCCCGGGCAAGCGGCTCTTCGAGATTGGGGCCGACGGGCTCCGCATCCCCGTCGGAGTCGACCAGTTGACGCCGGCCGTGGACGGCAAGGACATCAAACTCACGATCAACTCGGATCTGCAGTACTTCGCGCAGCAGGCAATCCAGACCCAGAAGGACAAGCTCAGTGCGGAGTGGGGCGTCATCGTCGTCCTCGACGCTAAAAACGGAAACATCGTTGCCATGGCGGACACCAACGCCCCGGATCCGAACGACCCGGGCAACGTGGCTGCCAAGGACCGCGGCGTCCGGGCGGTCACCGCATCATATGAGCCCGGCTCGGTCCAGAAAATGATCACCGCGGCCGCCGTGATCGAAGAGGGCAAGTCGAGCCCGCTCGACACGTTCACCATCCCCACGACGTATACCGTCGATGGCCAGACATTCAGCGATGCCTTCGAACACGGCACCGAGGAACGGACACTCGCCGGCATCCTGGGCGCGTCGATGAACACCGGAACCGTGATGGTCGGCCAGCGGCTGACCAAGGACCAGCGCTATGAGTGGCTGCGGAAGTTCGGGATCGGCGAGGCCCCCGACGTCGGACTGCCGGCTGAGTCCGCCGGTATTCTGGCCCCTGCAGACCAGTGGGACGGCCGGCAGCAATACACCGTGCTTTTCGGCCAAGGTGTCTCCCAGTCCACGCTGCAGACCGTCCGTGCCTACCAGAGCATCGCCAACGATGGTGTGATGCTGCAGCCGAGGCTGATCGATAGTTACATCAGCCCGGACGGCACCGAAGAGAAGGTGGCACCCAAGGAGTCCCGGCGGGTCGTTTCCCCGGAAACCGCCCGGCAGGTCCGTGACATCCTGGAGAGCGCCGTGACCGAAGGCCAGATCAAGGAAGCCGCTGTCGACGGCTACCGGGTCGGAGCCAAGACCGGAACATCCCAGTCGCCCTGCGACGATGGCACCCCGGGATTCTGCGGCTTCACCGCCTCAATGGTGGGAATGGCGCCGATGGACGATCCGCGGTTTATTGTTGAAGTGGTCCTGCAGCGGCCCAAAGGCAGCATCTACGGCATCTCCAACGGACCGGTATTCCGTTCGGTGATGGGCCAGACGCTCCGGATGTTCAACGTCCAGCCGTCCACCGGCGAACCGGCCAGGCTGCCGCAGTTCGCCGAGTAGCACCTGTACCACGGCGCCATCCAGCGGCGCCGTGATCCAGCGCCAGACCCCAGTGCCCTGCGGCCCGGAGCATGCCCGCCCGCAGCGCGAGATCCGCTAGTCCCACAATGGAGAGTCACTTTGTCTGAGCTCAACGCCCCCGACGCGTCCGCGACGTCCGGCCAGGAGTCCGCTTCCGGCTTCCGGCCCGCAACGGTAGCCGCAGTACGGCTGGATACCATCGGAGAGTCGATCGGCGTCGTCATTCCGGGTGCGGCAGGCTCGACCCCGGTCACCGGAATCTCACTCAATTCCCGGACGGTCCTGCCGGGAGACCTGTACGTCGCACTGCCGGGCGCCGTCCGGCACGGCGCCGACTTTGTGGGCCAGGCCGTTGACGCGGGCGCCGTTGCAGTGCTGACCGACGACGCCGGCGCACGCCTGCTGGCGCTCGCGACGGACGTGCCGGTTCCGGTTTTGATCGCTGACGAACCGCGCAGCGTGGTCGGCCGGGTGGCCGCGCTCATCTACCAGAGCCGGTCCGGCGGGCCGGCACTGTTCGGAGTCACCGGAACCAACGGCAAGACCACCACGACTTACTTCATCAACTCCCTCCTTGAAGCACTCGGACAGCGGACCGGGCTGATCGGCACCATTGAGATCCTGGCCGGCGGGGCGCCGATCCCGAGCCTTCTCACAACCCCTGAATCCACGGATGTGCACGCGCTCCTGGGGCTCATGCGCGAACGCGGGCTCGACGCCGCCTCCATGGAAGTCTCCTCGCATGCCGTGTCCTTCCATCGGGTTGATGGCGTGGTGTTCGACGTCGCAGGCTTCACCAACCTCACCCAGGACCATCTGGACCTGCACGGGACCATGGAGGAGTACTTTGATACCAAGGCTGAGCTGTTCACTCCCGAGCGGGCCCGCGCCGCCGTTGTGACGGTCGACGACCGCTGGGGGGCGAAGCTTGCTGCTACGGCACCGATTCCCGTGACATCCCTCAGCACCGCAGCGGTGACCAACGAGGGGGACGGCAGTGCCGACTGGACCGTGCTGAATCCTGTAGCGCGGGGCCTCGGCACGGCCTTTACGCTCCGGCACCGTGACGGCACCGAACTGCGCGTCCACACGGGACTGCCCGGCAGCTTCAACGTCGCGAACGCCGCGCTGGCCACTGTGATGGTGCTCGCCGGCGGACATGATGCCGCTGCCGTGCAGGCCGCACTCGATAGTTCCGATCCCTTTACGGTTGCCGTTCCCGGCCGGATGCAGCTCATCTCTACGACCCCCGCCGCCGTCGTCGACTTTGCCCACAATCCGGATGCCCTGGCCCGGGCGCTTGAGGCCGTCAGGTCCCCGGAGCCCGGCTCGAGGGTGATTACGGTATTCGGCGCCACCGGCCAGCGGGACCAGAGCAAGCGCCCGGCCATGGGAGCCATTGCGGCCAGGCTGGCCGACGTCGTGATCGTCAGTGACGATGACCCGCATGACGAGGACGCCGCCGGTATCCGCCAGGACGTCCTGGCCGGGGCCCTCGAGGCCAAGGACGCGGAAGGCCTGGACTGCACGGTTCTGGAGGTCTTCCCGCGGGAAGCGGCCATCCAAAGGGCCGTGGAGCTCGCAGGCCCGCAGGACACCATTCTCGTGGCCGGCCGCGGCCACGAAGTGTGGCAGGAAGTCAAGGGCGTCAACCTGCCTTTGGACGACAGGGTCGAGCTCCGGAATGCCTTGACAGCACGAGGATTCACCGTTCTTACGGACCAGCGGATAGAGTCCTAAACCGAGATGATTGCATTTACAGCGGCGGAAATCGCCGACATAACCGATGGCAGGCTCGCAGCGGAACCCGGGATCACCCCCGGCTCCGTGGTGACCGACTCGCGCGAGGCAACCGCGGGTTCCCTCTACGTGGCAAAACCGGGGGAGATGGCCGACGGCCACGACTTTGTCGGCGCCGCCTTTGACCGCGGCGCCGTCCTGGCGCTCGTGGAACGCGAGGTGGCCGGCCCCGCCGGATCGAACTACCCCGCCGTCATCGTCAAGGACTCGGTCCTTGCGATGGGAGCCCTCGCGGCAGAGTCCGTCCGACGGATCCGGGCCCGCCGTGCCGCCGAAGGTGCGACGCTGACGGTCATTGGAATCACCGGCTCGGCCGGAAAGACCACAACAAAGGACCTGCTGGCCGGCATCCTCTCCGCCTGGACGGCGGCCGACGGCTCCACCGAACGCGCAACGGTTGCCCCGCAGGGCTCCTACAATGGCGAGATCGGCGTCCCGCTGACGGTCTTCAAGGCCGACTACGACACCCGCTACCTTGTCATCGAGATGGGCGCTACCGGGATCGGACATATCCGCTACCTCGCGGACATGGTCCGCCCGGATATCGGCGTCGTACTCTGCGTCGGATCGGCGCATGCCGGCGAGTTCGGCGGGATCGACAACATCGCCACAGCCAAGGGAGAGCTTGTTGAGTCCCTGCAGGCCGGCGGCACCGCCGTGCTGAATCTTGACGATGCCCGGGTCGCGGCAATGGCGGCCCGGACGAGGGGACAGATTCTTGGCTGCACCTCGCAGCCGGGCCGGGACAGCCACACGCCTGCAGTCCGGGCCGTGGAGGTCGGCACAAACGCTGGCGGGCACCCCGAATTCGATCTCTTGCTTCCGGACGAAACAGCCGGCCACCACGTCGTCAGCGGCCTGATCGGCGCGCACCACGTCGCCAACCTCCTGGCGGCGGCGGCAGCTGCCCATGCCGCCGGCGTCCCCGCCACTCAGATCGCGGACTCGCTGAACGCCCAGACCGCAGGCAGCCGGTGGCGGATGGAACGTACCGAGCGAGCCGACGGTGTCACCATCATCAACGATGCCTACAATGCGAATCCCGAGTCCATGCGGGCAGCGCTGCGGACTTTGGCCGACCTCGGACAGGGTCGCCGCACCTGGGCGGTCCTGGGCGCCATGCTGGAGCTCGGTCCGGACTCCATCCGCGAGCACACGGCCGTCGGCACCCAGGTGGTGCGCTTGAACATCTCCCGCCTGCTCGTCGTCGGACGGGAGGCACGCTCTCTGTATGTCTCCGCTGTCCAGGAGGGGTCCTGGGGCGACGAATGCGCCTTTGCGGAGACCGTGGACGAAGCCTACGAGTTCCTCCAGGCTGAACTCCGGCCGGGCGATCTGGTCCTCTTCAAGTCTTCCAACGGCATCGGGCTGCGACATCTGGGGGATCGGATAGCATTACCCCCACATATCGCCCCAACGAACGCCGAATCCGCCACTGAAGGGAGTGCGCCGCTGTGATTGCACTGCTGATGGGCGCCGGCATGGCACTGCTCTTCGCCTTTGTGGGCACTCCGCTTTTCATCCG
Source organism: uncultured Actinomycetota bacterium (assembly GCA_963769515.1). Lineage (GTDB taxonomy): Bacteria > Actinomycetota > Actinomycetes > Actinomycetales > Micrococcaceae > Arthrobacter. The sequence continues at coordinate 265,766 of CAVYMG010000035.1, read as the reverse complement.
GCTTTTGGTCCGGAAGAGCTACGGCCAATTCATCCGGGACGACGGACCGACGTCGCACCACACCAAACGCGGCACCCCCACCATGGGCGGCACCGTAGTGGTCCTCTCGGTCCTGGCAAGCTACGGGCTCACACATCTGATCATGTGGCTGCTGAACCCCCGGTCTCCGGGCCCGACGGTTTCGGCGATGCTGCTGCTCTTCCTCATGGTCGGTATGGGTCTGGTCGGGTTCCTCGACGACTTCATCAAGATTTCCAAGCAACGCAGCCTTGGCCTTGATGCCAAGGCCAAACTCATCCTGCAGGCGGCCGTCGGCATCATCTTCGCCGTCCTGGCCTTGAACTTCCCCAACGCCGACGGTGTGACCCCCGCGTCAACACAGATTTCCTTAGTCCGCGACATTCCGTGGCTGGACCTCGCTTTCGGCGGCACCGTGGTCGGCGCCATCCTTTTCGTCTTGTGGTCCAACCTGATTGTCACCGCCGCCACCAATGGCGTGAACCTCACCGACGGCCTCGACGGTCTTGCTGCCGGAGCCTCGGTGATGGTCTTCGGCGCCTACACCGTCATGGGTATCTGGCAGAACAACCAGGCCTGCGGTTCGCCCCGCCAGACCGGTGGCTGCTACGTGGTCCGCGACCCGCTGGACCTGGCGCTGCTGGCCGCGATCCTAAGCGCGGCGCTGGTCGGGTTCCTCTGGTGGAACACCTCGCCGGCCAAGATCTTTATGGGAGACACCGGATCGCTCGCCATCGGAGGTGCCGTTGCCGGGTTCGCGATCCTGTCCCGGACAGAACTCCTGCTGGCTTTCATCGGCGGCCTGTTTGTCCTGATCACCTTGTCCGTCATCATCCAGGTGGGCTACTTCAAAATCACCAAGGGCAAACGGTTCTTCAAGATGGCGCCGCTGCAGCACCACTTCGAACTCAAGGGCTGGGCCGAAGTCACGGTGGTCGTCCGCTTCTGGATCCTCGGGGGACTTTCCGTCGCCGCCGGCCTCGGAATCTTCTACGCAGAATGGGTGGTGCTCCTGTGACCGGACCGATTCCCGAACCGCTGACCACCTCGCCCCGGCTCCAGGACCTGCAGAGCTGGGACTCAGACTGGGCCGGACTGCGTGTGGTGGTGACCGGTATCGGTATCTCCGGCTTCGCCGCTGCCGACACCCTCATCGAGTTGGGTGCGCGCGTGGTGGTGGTGGATGCCGCCACCAGCGACAAGGCGCACGCGCAAGCTGACACGCTGAAGATCGTCGGTGCCGCGGATGTCCTGCTCGGCGAAGACGCCGTAAACACGGTGCCCAAGGTTGATGGCCAGAAGCCGGACCTGATCGTCACCTCGCCCGGCTGGCGGCCGGACCAGTCGCTGCTGGCCGCCGCCGTCCGCGCCCACATCCCGGTATGGGGCGACGTCGAACTCGCCTGGCGGGTCCGCGAACGGAAGGGCCGGAAAACGGCCGACTGGCTCACCATCACCGGCACCAACGGGAAAACCACCACCGTGGGCATGACCGAGTCCATGCTGCAGGCCGCCGGGCTCAAGGCGATCGCCGTCGGTAACGTCGGGACCCCGATCCTGGATGCCCTGCGCGACCCGGTGGACTACGACGTCCTGGCCGTGGAGCTTTCGAGCTTCCAGCTGCACTGGAGCCACTCCGTATCGCCGATCGCCAGTGTGTGCCTGAATGTCGCCGAGGATCATGTCGACTGGCACGGTTCCTACGCGTCCTACCTCGCCGACAAGGCCAAGGTCTACGCCAACACCCAAAAAGCCTGCATTTATAACGCCGAGCAGATCGAAACCGAGCGCATGGTCGAAGAGGCCGACGTCGTGGAGGGCTGCCGGGCCGTGGGCTTCACCACCTTGACGCCCGCGGTCAGCATGCTCGGTGTCGTCGAAGGCCTACTGGTGGACCGCGCCTTTATCCCGGAGCGCAAAGACAGCGCCGCCGAACTGGCCGCCATGGCGGACTTCGGCGCCGGGGCGCCACGGCACACAGTTGCCAATGCCCTCGCCGCTGCCGGCCTCGTCCGGGCCTACGGCGTTGCGCCGTCCGCCGTCCGCCTGGGCCTGCAGAACTATCTGCCCGGTGACCACCGGATCCAACCGGTCGGCCGCCGCAACGGGGTCCTCTGGGTCAACGACTCGAAAGCGACGAATCCGCACGCCGCCGCGGCGTCGCTGTCCGCGTTCCAGAACATCGTCTGGATCGCCGGCGGACTCTCCAAGGGCGTGAACTACGAGGACCTGGCCCGTGAGCACGCGCACCGGCTCAAAGCCGTTGTGCTGATCGGCGCGGACTCCAGCGGGCTTCGGGCCGCACTGGAACGACACGCTCCGGATGTCCCCGTAATCGGTTCAGCGACGGGCGACACTGGGACGGTGCAGACTGCCGGAACGGCCGACGCCGACGCAGCACCTTCGCCGGACTCGGGCAGGGCTGTGATGGCCCAGGCCGTCGCCGCGGCGGCGCAGCTGGCCGTGTCCGGGGATACGGTACTGCTGGCCCCGGCGGCTGCTTCCATGGACCAGTTCTCTTCCTACGCTCATCGTGGTGATGCCTTCATCGAAGCCGTCCGGGGGCTCGGGGAAGGGCAGGCTCAGACCAGCGAGGAGTAAGAGTGGCCAGCACGCCCACACGCAAGACGGCGGCCAGGCCCGGCACCGCCGGAACTGCCGGCGGCAAGCCCGCAGGCAATCCGGACGCGGCACGTGACCGCCGGCCCGCGGCCCTCGTGCGCCGCTGGTACCGCGGCTTCTGGGCTGCGTTGGAGGGGACCGGGAAGTCCAGCAACGGCTCGACGTACTACCTGATCCTCGGTTCCACCCTGGCCCTGACGGCGATCGGCATCATGATGGTGCTGTCTGCCTCCAGCGTGGAAGCCATCGCCGCCGGCGAATCGCCCTATTCGGCGGCCCTGAAGCAGGGCATGTTCGCCTGCATCGGGCTGGTCGCCATGATGGTCCTGACGCGGGTCAATGTGGTGTGGCTCAAACGGTTTGCCTGGCCGGCCTATGGCGTGGCCGTGGTCCTGCTGCTGCTTGTTCTCCTGGTCGGGCGCAGTGCGCTCGGCAACCAGAACTGGATAGACATCGGGCCGTTCACCTTCCAGCCCTCCGAGGCCTCCAAGCTGGCCCTGGCCCTGTGGATGGCCACGGTGCTGCACCGCAAGTCCAGCCTCCTGGGGGAGTCCAAGCACGCGCTGATCCCGGTCGCTCCCGGCGCCGTGGTGATCATCGGCCTCATCCTGGCCGGTAACGACCTCGGCACCGCAATGATCGTCATGATCATTACCGCGGCGGCCCTGTTCTTCGCCGGAGTCCGGCTCTACGTCTTCCTGATCTCCGGCATCGGTCTGGCGATCGCCGCCGGCATCCTCGCGATCACCAGCCCCAACCGTGTCTGCCGCATCCTCTCGTGGACGGGACAGACCTGCGCCGACGGCTCGGACGTGAACTACCAGTCCACCAACGGCCTGTACGGCCTCGCGTCCGGCGGCTGGTTCGGCGTCGGTCTGGGCCAGAGCCGGCAGAAATACAGCTGGATCCCGGAGGCCCACAACGACTTCATCTTCGCCATTATCGGCGAGGAGCTCGGCCTCGTGGGCACCTTTGTTGTCCTGGTCCTCTTCGCCATCCTCGGCACGGCGATCTACCGCGTGGTTGTCGCCCAGACCGACATGTTCCACCGGGTGCTTGCCGGCACCATCATGGTGTGGCTGCTGGGCCAGGCCACGGTCAACATGGCCGTGGTCACCGGCCTCGCGCCCGTTGTCGGCATCCCGCTGCCGTTTATCTCCTACGGCGGATCGGCGCTGCTGATGTCACTGTGCGCGATCGGTGTTGTGTTGTCTCTGGCCCGGGCACAGATGGCGCCCGATCTGCAGCATCGACGCCTCTTCGGCATCAAGCTCCCTCGGCGCTTCGCGGCGCGAAACGGACGGGGCACAAGCGCGCCGGCCACCAAGGGCCAGGCGCCCGCGCCGCGTACCTCCGTCCAGGGTTCCTCCGCGCAGGGTTCTTCAGCGACACGTCCACCCGCGCCGCGCTCCGGCAGGCCGGCAGCCGCCCCGTCGAAGGCCGCGACGCCGGCAGCCGGGAGGAGCACCCCCTCCGGAGTCCGTCCGCCGTCCGGTCCCCGAACCGCCAAAAGCCCTGCATCGTCCAGTTCCGCACGAAAGCGTACCTAGCCCGTTATGAATACCGAGTCGTCCTTGTCCGTGGTCCTCGCCGGCGGGGGAACCGCCGGGCACATCAGTCCGCTGCTGGCCATCGCCGGCGCCCTCCGAGAGGCCCGGCCCGGAATCCGGCTGCTCGCCGTGGGGACCCCCGCCGGAATGGAGACCAGGCTTGTGCCCGCGGCCGGATTGGAGCTTGCCACCATCAGCCGTGTCCCGTTTCCGCGCCGGCCCACGCTGGATCTGCTGCGGCTCCCCGGCCGCCTGGCCGGTGCCGTGAAACAGGCCGGTGCGGTCCTGGACGGTGCCGAAGCCGATGTCCTGGTCGGCGTCGGAGGGTACGTGTGCACGCCGATGTACCTTGCCGCCCGGCGCCGCGGCATCCCCATCGTGGTCCACGAGGCCAACACCCGGCCGGGACTGGCGAACCGCGTCGGGGCCCTGCTCGGCGCGCGCGTGGCAGTGGCCTTCGCCGGGACACGGCTGCGCGGCGCGCGCCACGTCGGCATGCCCATGCGACCGGAGATCTCCGGCCTGGATCGCAGCACGGCCCAGGCCGCGGCGCGGGCTGCCCTCGGCTTTGACCCGCAGGGGCCGATCCTGATCGTCACGGGCGGATCGTCCGGGGCCCAGAGCATCAACAGGACCCTTGCCGCGTCCGTTGATGCCCTCGCGGCCGCCGGCATCCAGACCCTGCACATCACCGGCCGCGATAAGACCGTCCATGATGCCGGCGGCCGGCCGCTGGCCGCCGCCGGTTACCGGCAGGTGGAGTACGTGGACGGCATGGAGTCCGTCTATGCCGCCGCGGACCTGTTGCTCGCCCGTGCCGGCGCAGCAACGGTCTGCGAAGTCGCCGCCGTTGGAGTGCCCGCGGTTTTCGTCCCCCTCCCGATCGGCAATGGCGAACAGGCCCTCAACGCCGCCGGGCTGGTCGAGGCCGGCGGCGCACTGTTGGTGGATGACAGCGGGTTCACCGCCGACTGGGTCCGGGAGAACATCATCCCGCTCCTCCTTGACCGGGACAGGCTGGCCACGATGGCCGGTAACGCCGAGGAGCTCGGCATCCGGAACGCAGACCAGCGGATGGCAGACCTGGTCCTTGAAGTGGCACAGCAGGAAGCGGTAAATCCATGACCAACAACAACAACGCCACCCGGACCCTGGAATCCCTCGGCCGGGTGCATTTCATCGGCATCGGCGGGGTGGGCATGTCCGCCGTCGCCCGCATCATGGTGGCGCGAGGGGTCTCCGTGAGCGGTTCAGATGCCAAGGACCTGCCCGTCATGGCGGAACTGGCGGCCAAGGGTGCCAGGATCGCGGTGGGCTACGGTCCGGGGAACCTGGGGGATGCCCAGACCGTCGTGGCCGGATCGGCAATCCGCCCTGATAACCCGGAACTTGCCGCGGCACGGGCCGCCGGGCTCCCCGTTCTGCACCGCTCCGAAGGGCTGGCGGCGACCATGGCGGAGGACACCGTGGTCACGGTCGCCGGGACCCATGGCAAGTCCACCACAACGTCCATGATCACCGTGATGCTCCAGGGTGCCGGAATGGACCCCTCCTTCGCGATCGGTGCCAACGTCCCGGCGCTGGGCGTCAACGCCGCCAGCGGCACATCCGGGATTTTCGTCGCCGAGGCGGACGAGTCGGATGGTTCCTTCCTGAACTACCGCCCGCAGATCGCCGTCGTGACGAATGTCGAGCCCGACCATCTGGACCACTACGGCACTGCCGAGGCGGTCTATGCCTCATTCGACCGGTTCACGGAGCTGCTGCCGCAGGACGGCGTGCTGATCGCCTGCGCCGATGATGCAGGCGCCAGGGCGCTTGCCGAACGGACCCTCGCGCGCGGGAACACACGGGTGGTCCTGTACGGGACTTCCGACGACGTCCCGGTCCGGCTCCACGACGCCGGTCCCGGGAAGGTCTCGATGTCAACGGCAGCAGGGGAGTTCGCCGTTGACCTGCAGGTCCCTGGCCGCCACAACGCGCTCAACGCCGCCGCGGCGTTCGCAGTGGCCCTTGAACTCGGCGTTCAGCCTGCCGCAGCAGCCGCGGCCCTGGGCAAATTCGGCGGCGCTTCCCGACGCTTCGAATTCAAGGGAAGCGGTCGGGGGGTCCGGGTCTACGACGACTACGCCCACCACCCCACCGAAGTGCGCGCCGCGCTGTCCGCGGCCCGGGCGGTTGCCGGCGAGCACCGGGTCCACGTGCTTTTCCAGCCGCACCTGTTCTCCCGCACCCGTGAATTCGCCCGTGATTTCGCCGAGGCCCTGAACACGGCCGACACGGCACTGGTCCTGGACATCTATCCGGCCCGGGAAGACCCCATCCCCGGCGTCACCAGCGCACTGATCGCCGAGCACTTGGGCGCCGGCGGCAGCTTGACCGGTCCGGACGACGAAGCCGTCCAGGCCGTGATGGCCGTGGCCGCGCCGGGGGACATCGTGCTGACGGCCGGTGCGGGCGACGTCACGGCGTACGGGCCAATGATCGTCCAAGCCCTGTCCACGGAGCCGTCCGGTGGCTAGTACGCGCCGCCCGACCTACACGGGCCAGGCCCGGACGCCCGGCCAGGCCCGGACGCCCGGCCAGGCCGCCGGCGGCGTGGAGCGGCCCGCGACGATCTCGGCATCCAAATCGGCGGATGAGCTTTTGGAGGCACCCGGCGCCGGGCGTACACCGGCGCTGCCCGGCGGCAGTGAGCGCTCCGGCCCACCGCACGGTTCACTCCGGGACTCCGTCCGGAAGGGTTTCCGGGACAGTGCCGGTCCCACGCCGCCGCAGGCAGGGCGCGACAACGTGGTCTCGTTCCCCGAGCCGAAGGCTAAGCGCCGCCGGCGCCACGTGCTCTCCGTCCTCGGAGCCGTCACCGTCCTGACGGCCGCCATCGTGGCCGCTGCCATCTTCTCGCCTTGGCTCGCGCTCAGGACCGTTTCGGTGGAGGGCACCAAGCTGCTGGGCCAGGACCAGATCCAGGCCGCGCTTGCGCCGCTGCAGGGCAAGCCCCTGCCGCAGATCAGCGACGCCGACGTCGTTGCCCTGCTCAAACCGCTCGTGGCTATTAAGGACGTCGATACGCAGGCGCGGCCGCCGTCGACCCTACAGGTCCGCATCATCGAAAGAACCCCGGTCGCCCTGCTCAAGCAGGGCGAAACCTACCAGCTGGTGGACGTCGAAGGCGTCCAGCTGAGTACCACGGCCGACCCCGCCGCCGTCGCGCTGCCGGTCATCAACGGCGGCGGTGAATCCGCCGGCGCTCCCATCGACAGCGAGCTGTTCAGCGCCATTACTGCGGTGCTGGGGGCGCTGCCGGCGGATGTGCTCGCGAAACTCTCGGACGCCTCCGCCGTCTCGGTTGACGCCGTCGAGCTCAAGCTCGTTGACGGACAGACGATTGTCTGGGGCAACGCGGGGGAGAAGGAGCTCAAGGCCAGGGTCCTCGCCGCACTCCTGACGGTTCCGGCGAATCCGAGTAACCCGGTGAGGGTCTACGATGTCAGTGTGCCTCGGCACCCCGTCACCCGGTAGCATCAGATCAGCCGGGCCACGAACCCCTCCGGCGGCCGGCGGTATTTAGCCGTTGCCGCAGGGTGGGCAGGAAACGGCGGGCAAAGCGGGGATTTGACCGGTATTACCGCGACACGCGGCTCCGGTTATTGAATGTCCCCGCTAGAGGAAATACCGTCAAGCACATGAGTTACTTGACATAACTCTAACCTTCAAGTCGAAGGTTAGAGTTTGGGTTTCAAGCCCGACTCCATCAGTTTTTCGCAATAGGACACGAACAAGGGACACGTAACGTGGCAGCTCCGCAGAACTACTTGGCCGTCATCAAGGTCGTCGGCATCGGCGGCGGCGGCGTGAACGCAGTCAACCGAATGATCGAGGTCGGGCTCCGAGGCGTTGAGTTCATCGCCATCAACACCGACGCCCAGGCGTTGCTGATGTCCGACGCCGACGTCAAGCTCGACGTCGGACGGGAACTGACGCGCGGCCTCGGGGCCGGCGCGAATCCCGACGTCGGACGCCAGGCTGCGGAGGACCACGCTGATGAAATCGAAGAGGTCATCCGCGGCGCAGACATGGTCTTCGTCACCGCCGGAGAAGGCGGCGGCACCGGTACCGGCGGCGCGCCCGTCGTGGCCCGGATTGCCCGCTCCCTCGGGGCGCTGACCATCGGTGTTGTCACCCGTCCCTTCACCTTCGAGGGCCGCCGGCGCGCCGGTTCCGCCGAAGCCGGCATCGACGCCCTGCGCGACGAAGTCGACACCCTGATCGTCATCCCGAACGACCGTCTGCTCTCCATCAGCGACCGTAACGTGTCGGTTCTGGATGCCTTCCGTTCGGCCGACCAGGTCCTGTTGTCCGGTGTCCAGGGCATCACCGACCTCATCACGACGCCGGGCCTGATCAACCTCGACTTCGCCGACGTCAAGTCGGTCATGCAGGGCGCAGGCTCGGCGCTGATGGGCATCGGTTCGGCCCGCGGTGAAGACCGCGCCGTCAAGGCAGCCGAGCTCGCCATCGCCTCCCCGCTCCTGGAAGCATCAATCGACGGCGCCCACGGCGTCCTGCTGTCCATCCAGGGCGGCTCGGACCTCGGCCTCTTCGAGATCAACGAAGCAGCCCGGCTTGTCCAGGAAGTGGCCCACCCCGAAGCCAACATCATCTTCGGTGCCGTGATCGACGACGCCCTCGGCGACGAAGCGCGTGTCACGGTCATCGCCGCAGGCTTCGACGATGTCAAGGCGACCTCGCCCTCCATGGATCAGTCCCTGCCCGCCGCGCCCCAGCGCCCGGCCGCTCCGGCGCCGGCACAGGCTCCGGCATCCGCCCAGGTGCAGCCGATCCACGCGACGGTCGGTGCGTCGAGCTACGGCGGCTGGGGCCAGCAGCGCCCGTCCGCGGTTCCGGCGGACGCCGGCTTCGATGTGGACCTGCCCGCCGTTGTGGAGCCGGACCTGTCCGGACGCCACTCCGACGACCTGGATGTCCCTGACTTCCTCAAGTAAATCCGACCACAACCATGGCACTGCCGTTCGGCAGTGCCATGGTGTTTTCGTGGATCAGCGGACAGCTAGCAAGACGGCGGTGTTCTCAGTGTTTTCATGGCGGGCCCAAGTGCGGCCCGGCGTCTGGGTGGCTTTCACCAACGCCGCGGCCGGCAACCTCGCGCTCCATGTCGGCGATGATCCCGTCGATGTGCATCAGCGCCGCCGGAGCATCGAACAAGCCTCCGGAACTCCCGGCCGGCACTTCAGGTACATGAACCAGGTCCACGGAAACGTAGTGGCAGCCCTGGCACCGGATGCCGGGGCTGCACCAGCCACGGCCCAGGGAGCGCTGACAGCGGACCATGTTCCCGGCGCTGCGGATCCCGAAGCCCCAGTGGCCGATGCCATGGTCTCCACCGGCGAACCACTGGCCGTCCTGGTGGCCGATTGCGTCCCCGTCGTGCTGGTCGGCCAACGCGCGGCCGGCGTCCCTGGCCGCGGGAACCACGTCCTGGGCGTTGTGCATGCGGGGCGCCCCGGCGTCGCGAACGGCATTGTGCACGCGGCCGTGGAACGGCTGCGGGCGCTCGGCGCGGTGGAACTCAGTGCCTGGATCGGCCCGTCGGTCTGCGGGAACTGCTACGAAGTCCCCGAGACGCTGCGTGCCGACGTTTCCGCGGGCGTGCCCGCCACCTGGTGCACCACCGCGCAGGGCACTCCCGGACTCGACCTGCCAGCCGGCGTCCGTAGCCAGCTGGAGGCCGAGGGCGTCACTGTCGAGTACACCGGGGGATGCACCCTCGAAGACGAGAGCCTCTTCTCCTACCGCCGCAATCAGCGCACAGGTCGCTTTGCCGGACTCGTGTGGACAGATACCGACAGCCAGGGGCTGACCCATGACTGAACCTGGACCGGGCGGCCAGGAGGACGGGCGGCTGGCCCGGCTCCGCGACAACCTCGCCGCCGTCAACCGACGGATCGAATCGGCGGCTGACGCCGCCGGCCGGCTGGGAAGCCCGCCGGCACTGATCGTTGTCACCAAATTCCACCCGGCGCAGGACATCCGCAGGCTGGCGTCGCTCGGCGTGCGGGACGTCGGCGAAAACCGGGATCAGGAGGCAGCCGGGAAGGCCGCCGAACTCAGCGACCTGGACCTGCGCTGGCACTTCGTCGGCCAATTGCAGAGCAACAAGGCAAAATCCGTGGTCCGGTACGCCCACGCCGTGCACTCCGTGGACCGGCCGCAGCTCGCGGCCGCGCTGGCGAAAGCCGTCACTACGGAGCAGGATCGGACCGGCCGCGGCCCGCTCGCGTGCTTCATCCAGGTCAGCCTCGATGAGGAGGCCGGCGGACCCCGCGGCGGCATTGACCCGGCCGACGTCCCGGCCCTCGCCGAGCAGCTTGCCGGTGCGGAGGGGCTGGTCCTCGCCGGTGTTATGGCCGTAGCCCCGCGCGGCGCCGACCCCGCGGCAGCCTTTGAAAAGCTGGCCGGTATTTCCGCGGACCTGACGGCAGCGCATCCGGAGGCCGGCGGGATATCCGCAGGCATGAGCCAGGACCTGGAATCGGCCATTCGTTTCGGAGCGACACACCTGCGGATTGGCTCGGATATTCTCGGTCCACGTCCGGGGTTGCGGTAGGTTCAACGTATTGGAACATTTCGGCGGGGATTCCAAAGGCTGTTTGGCCATTCGGTCGGCCCGCTTACGGAGACGATGAGGAGTCGACCATGAGTGGCGGTCTGCGCAAGACAATGATCTATCTTGGGCTCGCCGATGGCGACGAACAGTACGAGTCCGAACACCAGACATCGCACAAGGACGAGGACGATTCCATGGAGCAGGACCGCGAGGAGCGCCGCGCGCCGGCGCCGGTCCGCGAAGTCCCCCGGGAAGAGCCCTACGCCGCTGAAGAGGAATATCGTGCCCCTGTGACACCCATCAAGCGTGCGGCCTCGAGCCGCGAAGAGACCACCGGACTGCGGCAGATCACCACGATCCACCCGCGCTCCTACAATGATGCCAAGCTCATCGGCGAGAGCTTCCGGGACGGGATCCCGGTGATCATGAACGTCACCGACATGGGCGAGGCTGACGCCAAACGCCTGGTGGACTTCTCGGCCGGACTGGTCTTCGGGTTGCGCGGCAGTATCGAGCGGGTAACGAACAAGGTGTTCCTGCTCTCGCCGTCGTATATTGAAGTCATTGGCGATGACAAAAAAGCCAGTGAAACCCAAGCCAGTTTTTTCAACCAGAGTTAGTCCGGATTCCGGTTTTGATGCCAGGCGGGGACACCTGCCTGGCATCAGTGCTGAAATATCCGTGCTGCAATAGAAGCAATACATTCTTCAGGACACTGGGGTATCCGGAATGAACATGGAGATATGAGTTAACTCATGGGAATTATTTTCGGACTTGTCTATATAGCGCTCCTGTTTTTCTTCATGGCGCTGATCGTTCGCCTGGTGTTCGAGTGGGTCCAGATGTTCGCGCGGAGCTGGAGGCCGCGCGGTATCGCCCTCGTCGCTGCGCATAGCGTCTATTCAGTAACGGACCCGCCGCTCAAAGTGCTCCGGAGGCTGATCCCGCCGCTGCGTCTGGGCGGGATCTCCCTGGACGTGGGCTTCATCCTGCTGTTTGTGGCAGTGAGCTTTGCGATGGCAATCGCCAGGAGCTTTGTGTAGGCGGAAGATTCACCTGCAGTGGGTCCGCCCACTGCGAAGAGATACAACTCCGGTTTGGCACCGCGGTGTCGAATTAGAGGAACCAGACCATATTTAGGTACCGTAGTTCTGACGGCCGGTAGGCCTCCTGACTAACTAGACCAACGAGGTGACCAGATGGCTTTGACGCCAGAAGACGTTGTCAACAAGCGCTTTCAGCCGACCAAGTTTCGCGAAGGCTACGACCAGGATGAAGTTGATGACTTCCTGGACGAAATCGTCGTCGAACTCCGGCGCCTGAACCAGGAAAACGACGAGCTCCGCAAGAAGCTCGCCGAGTCCGGCGCCGGCACGCCTGCCAGCTCCGCCGCACCCGCTCCCGTCGTGGAGAAGGTCCCGGAGGTCACCAAGGCCGAGAAGGAGAAGCTCGCGAAGGCCGAGGCCGACGCCAAGGCTGCCGAGGCCGCCGAAGCCGCCAAGAAGAAGGCCGCCGCTGCGGCCCCCGCTCCCGCCGCCGCTGCAAAGCCGGCCCCGGCTGCCGCCACGCCCGCTTCGGAGTCCGCCGCCGGCCTGCTGGCCATGGCGCAGCAGATGCACGACAAGCACATCGCCGACGGCGAGCAGCAGCGCGACAAGATCATTGCCGAAGCACAGATCGAAGCCAGCAGCCTCGTCAACGATGCCCAGGAGAAGTCCCGCAAGATCCTGGGCGCCCTTGAGCAGCAGCGCTCGGTCCTGGAACGCAAGGTTGAGCAGCTTCGCGGCTTCGAACGCGACTACCGCTCGCGCCTGAAGGCTTACATCGAAGGCCAGCTGCGCGACCTCGACGCCCGCGGTTCCGTCGCCGCCCCCGAGGTTGGCGAAGCCAGCTAGGTCATTAAGCAAGTATTCTAAGAGCCGGTGGCTGAGGATTCCTCCGCCGCCGGCTTTTGGTGTTAACCGCCGTTTCCTGACCGGCACGCCCAGCGCCCCTGCACGGTCCCGCACATCCTTAATCGAAAGCACTATGACAGACGCACCATCACCAGATGCCCCGCAGCCCGCCGGCGCCAGACCGCCTGCCCAGGGCCAATCCGCTGACGGGGCGTCGGCTGTCCAACCGCCGTCCCGGCCGCGCAAGGCCCTGCTGCTTTCCGTCTTCGCCTCCCTTGCGGTGTTCGCTTACGTCTTCGACCAGCTGACCAAGCTCTGGGTCACCTCGACCATGACGGAGGGAGAGCGGATTCCGGTGCTGCCGCCGCTGCTGCACTGGTATTACATCCGCAACTCGGGGGCCGCGTTTTCGATCGGCGAAAACATCACCTGGGTCTTCACCATCATCATGGCCTCCGTCGCAGTCGCGATCCTGCTGCAGCTGCGCAAGCTCGGCTCCCTCTGGTGGGCACTGGCGCTCGGACTGCTGCTCGGCGGAGCCCTCGGCAACCTCACGGACCGGTTGTTCCGCGCTCCCTCGTTTGCGATGGGACATGTGGTCGATTTCATCCAGCTGCCTAATTTCGCGATCTTCAATATTGCCGATTCCGCCGTGGTGTCCTCGGTGGCGATCATCTGCGTGCTGACTCTGCGGGGCATCGGCCTCGACGGCTCGCGCCACACGAAGGACCAGGAGACACCCAATGCGTAACCAGCCGTCCGGCACCCAGCCGGAGGAACCGATGGAGCAGAGCCTGGCCGCAGGCCTGTCCGATGATCTGATCGACGAGCCCGCCGGGCCGCAGCGGTTCGTTGTTCCCGAAGACCTCGCCGGCAGCCGGGTGGACGCGGGCCTGGCGACACTGATGGGGAGTTCCCGTGCCCAAGTCGCGGCGCTCATTGCCGAGGGCAACGTCACCTGCAACGGCCGGGCTGTCAGCAAATCCCTCGAAACTGGCCGCCGGCTCCGTCCTCGACGTCGTCGTCCCTGAACGCCGGGACCCCTTGGAAGTCGTGGAGGAAATCGTGGACGATCTGTTGATCCTGTTGGACGACGATGAGTTCGTCGTCATCGACAAACCGGTCGGCGTCGCCGCGCATCCGTCTCCGGGCTGGGTAGGTCCCACCGTGGTGGGCGGGCTCGCCGGGCTCGGCTACCGGATCTCCACGTCCGGGGCCCCCGAACGGGCCGGCATTGTGCACCGGCTCGACGTCGGCACGTCGGGGGTGATGGTGGTGGCCAAAACGGAGAACGCCTACACCGCACTCAAGCGGGCGTTCAAGGAGCGCACTGTGGACAAGGTCTACCACGCCGTCGTCCAGGGCCTGCCGGACCCGCTGGCGGGCACCATCGATGCTCCGATCGGCCGCCACCCGGGTCATGACTGGCGCTTCGCCGTGATCGAGGACGGCCGCGATTCCATCACGCACTACGAAGTCCTGGAAGCCTTCGGCAAAGCCTCACTGGTCGAAGTCCACCTTGAGACGGGGCGCACCCACCAGATCCGGGTGCACTTCTCAGCCCTGCGTCATCCCTGCGCCGGAGACCTCACATATGGTGCGGATCCCCGGCTGGCCGCCAACCTGGGGCTGACCCGGCAGTGGCTGCACGCCCGCGAGCTGTCCTTCGAGCATCCCCGGACGGGGGAGAAGGTCACCGTCTCCAGCCCCTACCCGCAGGACCTGCACTACGCGCTGGACGTGCTCGAATCCGGAAACGCCTGAGGGCGGCTCCCGCCGGGCGCCGCACGGCACTAGAATGGTGCGGTGACTTCCAGCAACAGTTCGTTCGTGCACCTCCACAACCACACCGAATACTCCATGCTGGACGGCGCCGCCCGGCTCGGTGAGCTCTTCGACGAAACCGAGCGGCTCGGTATGCCCGCCCTCGCCACGACGGACCACGGCTACCTTTTCGGGGCCTTCGACTTCTGGAAGCGGGCCACGGACCAGGGCATCAAGCCGATCATCGGCGTCGAAGCCTACGTAACTCCGGGGACCGCGCGCGGTGACAAGACCCGGGTGCGCTGGGGCGAGGAACACCAGCGCAAGGACGACATCTCCGGCGGTGGCTCGTACACCCATATGACGCTGCTCAGCTACAACAACGTCGGCATGCGCAACCTGTTCCGGGCCTCGTCCATCGCATCCCTGGATGCCGTCTTCGGCAAATGGCCCCGGCTGGACCGGCAGCTGCTGAACACCTACTCCGAGGGCCTGATCGCCACGACCGGCTGCCCGTCAGGGGAAGTCCAGACGAGGCTGCGGCTGGGGCAATACCGTGAGGCCCTCGAAGCCGCCGCCGAGTTCCGCGACATTTTCGGCGCCGAGAACTACTTCTGCGAACTCATGGACCACGGGCTCGACATCGAACGCCGGGTGACGGGTGATCTCCTGCGCCTGGCCAAGGACCTGAATCTCCCGCTCGTTGCCACCAACGACCTCCACTACACGCACGAGCACGACGCCAAAGCCCACGAGGCCCTGCTCGCCATCCAGTCCGGATCCACGCTGCTGGAGCCCAGCTACGACAACGGCGGTTCCCGCTTCGCCTTCTCCGGCAGCGGCTACTACCTCAAGTCGCCGCAGGAAATGCGCGAACTCTTCCGCGACCACCCGGAAGCCTGCGACAACACCCTGCTGATCGCCGAACGCTGCGAGGTCTCGTTCAACACCGGCGCCAACTACATGCCCCGGTTTCCCTGCCCGCCCGGCGAGGACGAAACGTCCTGGCTCGTCAAGGAGGTCGCGACCGGCCTTGCCTACCGCTACCCGGGCGGCGTCCCGGACAAGGTGCGCACCCAGGCCGACTACGAACTGGGCGTCATCACGTCCATGGGGTTCCCCGGTTACTTCCTCGTGGTGGCAGACTTCATCAACTGGGCCAAGAACAACGGCATCCGGGTGGGTCCCGGCCGTGGTTCCGGCGCCGGATCGATGGTGGCGTACGCCATGCGCATCACCGACCTCGACCCGCTGCAGCACGGCCTCATCTTCGAGCGCTTCCTCAACCCGGACCGCGTCTCGATGCCCGACTTCGACGTCGACTTCGATGACCGCCGCCGCTCGGAGGTTATCGACTATGTGACCCGCAAGTATGGCGACGAGCGCGTGGCCATGATCGTGACCTATGGCACCATCAAGACCAAACAGGCGCTCAAGGATTCCTCCCGGGTGCTGGGCTACCCGTTCAGCATGGGCGAGCAGTTGACCAAGGCGCTGCCGCCGGCCGTGATGGCCAAGGACATTCCGCTCGCGGACATCCAGAATCCCGACTCCAAGCGCTACGGCGAGGCAGGGGACTTCCGGCAGCTCATCAGCACGGACCCCGAGGCCGCGAAGGTCTTCGAAACCGCGCTCGGCATCGAAGGCCTCAAACGCCAGTGGGGCGTCCACGCGGCCGGCGTCATCATGTCCTCGGACCCCATCATCGACGTCATCCCGATCATGCGCCGCTTCCAGGACGGCCAGGTCATTACCCAGTTCGACTACCCCACGTGTGAGGGCCTGGGGTTGATCAAAATGGACTTCCTGGGCCTGCGGAACCTCACGATCATTTCCGACGCCCTCGAAAACATCAAGATGAACCGCGGCATCGACCTGGATCTTGAATCGCTGGCCCTGGATGACGCTCCTTCCTACGAACTGCTCGCCCGCGGCGACACGCTTGGCGTCTTCCAGCTCGACGGCGGGCCGATGCGCGCGCTGCTGAAGCTGATGAAGCCTGACAACTTCGAAGATATCTCGGCCGTCCTGGCCCTGTACCGGCCCGGGCCCATGGGCGCCAACGCCCACAACGACTACGCCCTGCGCAAGAACAAGGTCCAGGACGTCATCCCGATCCACCCCGAACTTGAAGAGCCGCTTAAGGAGATCCTGGGCGGAACGTTCGGCCTGATCGTGTACCAGGAGCAGGTGATGGCCGTCGCCCAGAAGCTGGCCGGCTACTCGCTCGGCCAGGCGGACATCCTGCGCCGCGCCATGGGCAAGAAGAAGAAGTCCGAACTGGACAAGCAGTTCGCCGGCTTCTCCCAGGGCATGCAGGACAACGGCTACTCGATGGCGGCGGTCAAGACCCTCTGGGACATCCTGCTGCCGTTCTCCGACTACGCCTTCAACAAGGCGCACTCGGCCGCTTACGGCGTCATCTCCTATTGGACCGCGTACCTGAAGGCGCACTATGCGCCCGAGTACATGGCCGCCCTGCTCACGTCGGTTGGTGACGACAAGGATAAGTCAGCCATCTACCTCAACGAATGCCGGCGCATGGGCATTACCGTGCTGCCGCCGGACGTCAACGAGTCGGCTTTGAACTTCACGCCGGTGGGCAATGACATCCGCTTCGGCATGGGGGCTATCCGCAACGTCGGAGTCAACGCCGTCGAGGCCATGGTCGCTGCCCGGGAAAGCGAGGGCGCGTACACGTCCTTCAAGGACTACCTGATGAAGGTCCCGGCCGTCGTCTGCAACAAGCGCACCATCGAGTCCCTCATCAAGGCCGGCGCCTTCGACTCGCTGGGCCACCAGCGCCGCGCGCTGGCCATGATCCATGAGGAGGCGATCGACTCCGTCATCACTCTCAAACGCAACGAAGCCATCGGCCAGTTTGACCTGTTCGCCGGCTTCGCGGAGTCCGAATCCGAGGCCTCCCTCAGCATTGAGATCCCGGATCTGCCCGAGTGGGAAAAGAAGGACAAGCTCTCGTTTGAGCGGGACATGCTCGGCCTCTACGTCTCGGATCACCCGCTGCAGGGGCTGGAGGGCCTGCTGAGCCAGCATGCCGACCGGACCATCACCTCGATCATCGCCGAGGACGGTCCGCAGGACGGCGCGATCGTGACGATCGCGGGGATGATCACCTCGCTGAGCCGGCGCATCGCCAAAGCCAGCGGCAACGCCTACGCCCGGGCCGAAATCGAGGACCTTGCCGGATCCATGGAGGTGATGTTCTTCGGCCAGGTCTACGGCCCCATTGCCTCGGTCCTCGCCGAGGACCTGATTGTGGTGGTCAAGGGCCGCCTGCAGCGCCGGGACGACGGCGCCGTCACCCTGAACTGCATGGAACTTTCCGTGCCGGACCTCAGCGACAGCCAGAACGGGCCCGTGGTGATCACCATGGCAACGCACAAGGCCACCGAGGCTGTCGTGACCGAACTGGGCGATGTACTGCGCACCCACCGCGGTAATTCGGAGGTCCGGCTGCACCTGCAGGGGGACACCCGGGTGGAGGTCATGGGACTGCCTGTGCATTTGCGGGTCAACCCGAGCCCGTCCCTTTTCGGCGACCTCAAGGTACTGCTCGGCCCGACCTGCCTCGACGCCTGATCCCGGGACCGGGCAGGACCGGATCCCGGAGCCGGGCCTACCCGGATCCGGAATCCGGCCGGCTAGATTTCGTAGTCAAGCGGCACAGGCTGGCCGTAGGCCCCGGCGTGGTACAGCAACGGGGTGCCGTCGTCGCCGACCTGCCCTTCAACGACTTCGACGACGACAACCGCGTTGTTCTCGAAGGACAGCCGCATCTGGATCTTGCCGATCAGCCAGCCGGAAACGCCCTTCAGCACCGGGACCGCGTGCGGCCCGAGCTCCCAGTGGTCCCCGTCGAAGCGGTTTCCGGCCCGGGCGAACCGTTCGGCGAGGTCGTAGTTGTCCATACCGAGCATGTGAACACCGATGTAGCTGGTGTTCGCCACGGCGGGCCAGGAACTGGACGTGCGGGCCATGTTGAACGTGAACCGGGGCGGTTTGGCCGAGAGTGAAGCCACCGAGGTGGCGGTGAAGCCGAACGGGACGCCGTCGAGGTTGGCAGTGATGATCGCCACGCCCGCGGCATGCCGGCGGAACATTTCTTTGAACGTTCCTTCAAAGGTTCCATGATTTGATGTCACTGCGATCCGACTCCCTGCTGCACATGCCCGTGATTGTTCAACTGCCAGCGTATGGCGCCCGCGGGCACGGGCCACAATCCGACTCGTGCGGGGCTGTCCGGAGGCCGGGGGTTGCCGGCGGCCGGACAAATTATTGTTACCGTTTGTTCCATGACACACCCCGAAGTTCCGATCCCGGTCCACCGCTCCGACGTCTCGGAGGCCGCCGGAAGCCTGGGCCAACCCCGGCAGGCTGCACACCGTGCGGTCACGCCGTGGCGGCGGGCAGCGGTGATCGCAGCCGTCGGCGTTCCGGTCGGGTTGATCTGGTGGCTGCTGGCGCCTTCCGGTTTCAACCTGCTCACCGGCGATCCGGATCTGGCCTCGGGAACGAACATCTCCGGCTGGCTGCCGCGCGACCTGGTCCTGGCGGGGCTGTTCCTGCTCGCCGGTTCGATTTGCGGGGCAGTGGTGTCGGGGTCCAAGGACGACTTGCCCGCCCCCTGGACGATCGTGCTGATGGTGGTGGCCGGGACACTCGGGGCGGTCATCGCCTGGGGGACCGGGGTACTTGCCGGACAGCGGTGGGGCGAGTCTGTCGACGCCGAAACCAACGCGAGCGTCGCCTTCTCATTGCGCTCCTACGCCGTGATCGCCATCTGGCCGGCGGCCACGGCCCTGGGTATCTTCCTTGAAGCGATTTTCAGGACCCCCGCACGGGAACGTAAAATGAATGCGTGACCCTAACACCTGACAGCACAGTGCCCCCGGTTCCTGCCACCCTCAACTTCCGCACGGTGGACGTGCGCGGCCGGCACCTGTCCCTCGCCGAAATGCGGGCCGCCGTGCCACGGGCGCAGGCACGCACCATGGCCGACGCCGAAGGCAAGGTCCAGGACATTATCTCGGCCGTCAGGAGCAGAGGGTTTGCCGCCCTCAGCGAGCTGGCGCTGGCCTTCGACGGTGTGGAACAGACCCATCCTCGCGTTCCGGCGGAAGCGCTGCGGGCTGCCTTGGCGGATCTTGACCCCGCCGTGCGGGCAGCATTGGAAGAGTCAATCCGCCGCGCACGCCGGTTCGCCGACGGGCATCGGCCGGCGAACGTCGACGTCGAGCTCGGAGACGGCGCCGTCGTCAGCCAGAACTGGGTGCCGGTGGCCAGGGTGGGCCTGTATGTTCCGGGCGGCCTGGCCGTCTACCCGTCGTCGGTCGTGATGAATGTCGTCCCGGCCCTGGCAGCCGGGGTCGAGTCCATCGCCTTGGCGTCGCCGCCGCAAAGAGATTTCGACGGACTCCCGCACCCCACCATCCTTGCCGCCGCATGCCTGCTCGGTATCGAGGAAGTGTATGCAATCGGCGGGGCCCAGGCCATCGCTGCCTTTGCCTACGGCATTCCGGCCGGTGCAGCGGACGCCGGGAGCGCCGCAGGGATCGACCCGGTGGACGTGGTCACGGGTCCGGGCAATATCTTCGTCGCGACCGCCAAGCGCCTCGTGAAGGGCGTCGTCGGGATCGATTCCGAGGCCGGAACCACGGAAATCGCCATCTTGGCCGACGCTACGGCGCGGCCGGCATTCGTGGCCGCGGACCTGATCAGCCAGGCCGAACACGACCCCAACGCGGCGTCCGTGCTCGTTACGGATTCCGAGTCCCTGGCCGCAGCGGTCCGGGTGGAACTGGACCGCCAGGTCGCCGCCACCAAGCACGGTGCGCGGGTGCGTGAGGCTCTGTCCGGTCCGCAGTCCGGTGTTGTCCTCGTGGACGATATCGACCAAGGCATTGCCGCCTGCGATGCGTACGCGGCGGAGCACCTGGAAATCATGACGGCGGACGCACCCCGGGTGGCCGCCCGGATCCGCAACGCCGGAGCGATCTTCGTCGGGGACTACAGCCCCGTAAGCCTGGGAGACTACTGCGCCGGGTCTAACCACGTGCTGCCGACCAGCGGCACGGCGGCCTTTTCCTCCGGACTTAATGTGACCACGTTCCTGCGGGCCATCCAGGTGGTCAACTACACCCGGTCCGCCCTGGAACAGGTCAGCGGGCACATCGTGAGCCTGTCCCGTGCGGAGGACCTGCCGGCCCACGGTGACGCGGTCACCGCCCGTTTCGCATCCGGCGCGTGATCCAGACCGTCCACGGGGCACGTAACCACTACATGTAGTAATTACAGTCTTGTTATTCAGCTAGATCTAGTCGTAAACTGGGCATGGAAGACGGCGCGCCGCGCTGGATTCGCAGCTGCCCGTTCACCGGGCGGGCTGCGGGAAAGATCCGCCGGAGCCCGGCCCGCGAAGTTGCGACAGGGGAGGAAACAACGTGTATTGCCCGTTTTGCCGCAACCCTGATTCGCGGGTCGTAGACAGCCGCATTGCCGACGACGGCTCCGCCATCCGGCGCCGCAGGCAGTGTCCCGAATGCGGACGCCGTTTTACTACCGTGGAAACCACCAGCCTGACTGTCATCAAGCGCTCCGGTGTTGGCGAGCCGTTCAGCCGCAGCAAAGTCATCAACGGTGTCCGGAAGGCCTGCCAGGGCCGGCCGGTGACGGAAGACGACCTCGCGATGCTGGCCCAGGAGGTCGAAGAATCGATCCGGGCAGCGGGCACCGCAGAGATTGAAGCGCACGACGTCGGGCTCGCCATCCTGGTGCCGCTGCAGAAACTCGACGAAGTCGCCTACCTCCGCTTCGCCAGCGTCTACCAGGCCTTCGAATCCCTCGAAGACTTTGAGTCTGCCATCTCGCTGCTCCGCCACGAATCCGCGGCAAAGGGCCGGGAAGGCAAGAACCCGCAGAAGAGTCCGCTCTAGACTCCGCCGGGTCTCGCCATAAAACTCCGGTGGCGGCTGCGAAGGGGAAGTCGCAGCCGCCACCGGCTCCATTTAACGGGCGGGGCAGCGGGCCCCGGGCCCGCTACTTGATGAGTTTGCGGTTCAGTGCCACGTCGATTGCGCCGCCGACGATGCCGGCGTCGTTCTTCAGTTCGGCAGGAACGATCGGGGTGCGCAGGTTCATGTGCGGCAGGTACTCGTCGGCCCGCTTCGAGATGCCGCCGCCGACGATGAACAGCTCGGGCGAGAACAGGAACTCGACGTGCGAGAAGTAGCGCTGCAGCAGCACGCTGTACTCCTCCCAGCTGAGGCCGTCGCGCTCACGGGCAACGGCGGAGGCCTTGGTCTCGGCGTCGAAGCCATCGATCTCGAGGTGGCCGAGTTCGGCGTTGGGGACGAGTTTGCCGTCAAAGATGAAAGCCGAACCGATCCCGGTGCCGAGCGTGATGACCAGGACGGTCCCGGAGACGCCTTCGCCGGCACCAAAGCGGGCTTCGGCGAGGCCGGCCGCGTCCGCGTCGTTAATGACCTCCACCGGCCGTCCCAGCCGTGCCGTGAACAGGCCGTTGATGTCCGTCCGCAACCAGGCGTTGTCCACGTTCGCCGCCGAGTGGACAATGCCGTGCTGGATGATGCCGGGGAAGGTGACGCCGACCGGGGAATCGGCGTCCGGTGCTTCGGGCCGGTCCGAGAGTTCCGCCACGACCTGTGCGACGACCTCGGCGACGGCTTCCGGGGTGGCAGGCTGCGGCGTCGGGACGCGGAAGCGCTCACCAACCAGCTTGCCCTTTTTCACGTCGACAATGCCGCCCTTGATGCCGGTGCCACCGATATCGATGCCGATCAGGTAGGCGCTCTTCTTTGACTTCTCGTCCTTCTTGGGCAATGTGGTTCCGTTCATGGCTGGGTTGGGCGGGCGGTAATGCGGGGTGTGTCGAATGCGGCGCTACGGGTGGTGCGGGCGCCAGGGCAAAGTCAGGGCAGGGTCAGGACTTCGGCGCCGGAGTCCGTGACTAGCAGGGTGTGTTCGAACTGTGCGGTGCGTTTGTGGTCCCGGGTCACTACGGTCCAGTCGTCGGCCCACATGTCCCAGTCCACCGTGCCGAGCGTCAGCATCGGTTCGATGGTGAACACCATGCCGGTCTCGATCACGGTGTTGTAGGCGGGTGCGGCGTCGTAGTGCGGAATGATCAGCCCTGTGTGGAAGGCCTCGCCCACGCCGTGTCCGGTGAAATCACGGACGACGCCGTAGCCGAAGCGCTTTGCGTAGGACTCGATCGCCCGGCCGATCACGTTGATCTCGCGTCCAGGTGCCACAGCCCGGATGGCGCGGTTCAGTGATTCGCGGGTCCGTTCGACCAGCAGCCGGGATTCCTCGTCGACGTCGCCGACCAGGAAGGTGTAGTTCGTATCGCCGTGGACCCCGCCGATGAACGCGGTGATGTCGATGTTCAGGATGTCGCCGTCCTGGACCACGGTGCTGTCCGGGATGCCGTGGCAGATGACTTCATTCAGCGACGAGCACAGGGACTTCGGGAAGCCGCGGTAGCCGAGCGTGGACGGATACGCCTGGTGGTCCAACAGGAATTCGTGACCGACGCGGTCCAGCTGGTCCGTCGTCACGCCGGGTTCGATGTGCTTGCCGACCTCGACGATGGCCTGGGCCGCGATCTTGGACGCAACCCGGATCTTCTCGATGGTCTCCGCGGACTTCACCTCGGAGCCGGTGAACTTGGCCGGTGCGGGCTTGCCCACGTATTCAGGGCGCGGGATGGACGCCGGGACGGAGAGCTGCGGACTCACGGTTCCCGGGATGAGGGTGCCGATAGGTGCAGTCGAGGCTAGGGAAGGCATAGGTTGATCATATAAGCCACGGCCGAACGCCGGGAAATGTGAGCCGCAATACGCCCGTCCGCATGTCGAGAAGGAGCACCAATGCCCGAGTACTGGTACAACGTCAACACCCACGAGGTCGAGGAAGACGCAATGTCAGACTGGACCCAGCTGATCGGTCCCTACAAGACCAGGGAAGAGGCAGAACACGCCCTCGAAAAGGTCCAGGCCCGGAATGAGGCCTGGGACAAGGACGACGACGACTAGCCGCCGGCCGGTCCGGTGCAGGCTAGAACGAGTGCTCCGGGCCGGGGAACTGGCCCGAGCGCACGTCCTCGCCGTAGGCCTTGGCCGCGTCGCTGAGCGTGGTCCGCAGGTCGGCGTATTGTTTGACGAACTTCGCCATCCGGCCGCCGCGCAGGCCGGCCATGTCCTGCCAGACCAGCACCTGGCCCGTAGTCACGTTTCCGGCCCCGATGCCGATAGTGGGGACGTCGACGGCGGCATCCACCGCGGCCGCTGTGGCCGCCGGGACCATTTCCATCAGGACGCAGAAGGCGCCGGCGTCGGCGAGGGCGACGGCGTCGTCAATCAGCCGCTGGGAATCGTCGCCGCGGCCCTGCACCCGGTAGCCGCCCAGGGCGTGCTCGCTCTGCGGGGTGAATCCGATATGGGCCATGACCGGGATGCCGGCCTGGACCATGGCCCGGACGGTCTCGGCGTAGAACTTGCCGCCCTCGATCTTGACCGCGTGCGCGAGGCCCTCCTTGAGGAAACGCACTCCTGTCGCCACCGCCTGCTGGGCCGAGACCTCGTAGCTGCCGAACGGCAGGTCCGCGACCACAAGGGCACGCTTGGCCGAGCGGGCCACGGCGCGGGACAACGGAATCAGTTCATCGACCGTCACCGGGAGGCTGGTTTCGTTACCGAAGACATTGTTGGAGGCGGAGTCGCCGACCAGCAGCACCTCAATGCCCGCCTGATCGAAAATTTCGGCGGTGTACTGGTCATAGGCGGTCAGCATGGCGAACCGTTCGCCGTTGGCCTTGGCCTGGTTCAGGTGGTGGGTGCGGATCCTGGCCGCAGGCATCCGGGAAGCCCCCGCCGCCGTGGGGGAGGAGTCTGAAGGCGTGCTGGAGTCGGAGCTGGTGCTAGTGGCCATGGCACCACCGTAGTGCGATTCGCTGCGCGTAAGCTACCGGTGTTCCCGGACCCGGCGGGTGAAACGTGTCACAGCGGCAGCCTCGTCCGCTCCCGGCGGGGCAAGTGCAGGTCCGCGGCGGGGTCCTTTGTGTTAATGCTGCGTTACGTGCGGGGACCGCTCCAGCAATCGGAGCGAATGCTTAGTACAGTGAACCGTGAGCAGCCGCGGGCGCCACGTTGGACGGGCCTGGGCACGGATGGAAGAACCGGAAAGAGGCCAGAATGGACCGCCAGCAAGAGTTTGTCCTGCGGACGATCGAAGAACGTGACGTGCGGTTTGTGCGTTTGTGGTTCACCGACGTCGTGGGATCACTCAAGTCCGTCGCGCTGGCCCCGGCCGAAGTCGAAGGCGCCTTCGAGGAAGGCCTGGGCTTCGACGGCTCCTCCATCGAGGGCCTCGCCCGCGTCTTCGAATCGGACATGCTGGCGCAGCCGGACCCCTCCACCTTCCAGATCCTGCCGTGGCGTGGCGAGACGGAAGCCACGTCGCGGATGTTCTGCGACATTCTGACTCCGGACGGTGAGCCCTCGGCCGCCGATCCCCGCAACGTCCTCAAGCGGACCCTGGCCAAGGCCGCGGACATGGGTTTCACGTGCTACACCCACCCCGAGATCGAGTTCTACCTGCTCAAGTCCCAGACCCCCGGACCGGACGGCGCCCCCGTTCCGGTGGACGAGGGCGGCTACTTCGACCACGTCCCCGGCGGCGTCGCCCAGGACTTCCGGCGCACCGCGGTGACCATGCTCGAATCGGTAGGAATCTCGGTGGAATTCAGCCACCATGAAGCCGGGCCGGGCCAGAACGAGATTGACCTGCGGTACGCGGATGCGCTGCAGACCGCGGACAACATCATGACTTTCCGCACCGTGATCAAGGAAGTGGCGCTGCAGCAGGGCACCTACGCCACCTTTATGCCTAAGCCGTTCACGGCCCACCCGGGCTCCGGGATGCACACCCACTTCTCGCTCTTTGAAGGGGACACCAACGCCTTCTACGAAGCCGGGGCCGAGTTCCAGCTCTCCGCGACCGCACGGCACTTCATTGCGGGCGTCCTGAAGCACGCGCCTGAGTTCACCGCGGTCACCAACCAGTTCGTGAACTCCTACAAGCGGCTCTGGGGCGGGGGAGAAGCGCCGAGCTACCTCAGCTGGGGACACAACAACCGGTCCGCGCTGGTCCGGGTCCCGCTGTACAAGCCGGGCAAGGGCCAGTCGGCGCGGATCGAATACCGCGGCATCGACTCGGCGGCGAACCCCTACCTGGCCTACGCCGTGTTGCTCGGCGCCGGACTCAAAGGCATCGAGGAGGGTTACCAGCTGCCGGCCGCGGCGGAGGACGACATTTGGTCGCTCAGCTCGGCCGAGCGGCGTGCCATGGGCCACGACCCGCTCCCCGCCAGCCTGCACGACGCCATCCGGACGATGGAGGATTCTGAACTGATGCCGCAGATCCTCGGAGAGCAGGTTTACGAGCACTTCCTGCGCAACAAGCGCGCCGAATGGCAGGACTACCGGCTCCAGGTGACGCCCTACGAGCTGCAGCGCAACCTCGGCATCCTTTAGGCCTGTGCCGGTGACGAGGAGTCGAGGGTGAGCCTGGCGCGGCGGCTGATTGCGGCGGGATTCAGCGACCTGGAGAAGGGGGAACGCTTTCTCGCTGCCCGGGAGCTGGACGGACTGGACCAGGACGCCCTGTTCGCCGGGCTTCAACTGGCGGCCAGCCCGGACACGGCCCTTCAGTCGCTCGTCCGGCTGATCGAAAAACTCCCGGAACTGCGCCGGCTCGCGGTCGCGGAGCTGGAGACGAGCGAACCCCTGTACCGGGTGCTGGGGGCTTCGGAGGCGCTTGGTGAGTTCCTCATCCGTCACCCGGAACACGTGGACGTCTTTGATGTCACGGCCAGCCCGGAGCCACTGACCGCCGACGCCGGGGAACTGCGCTCCCGGCTGCTGAGATCAGTGCGCGCGGATCCCCGGTCCGCCCGGCCGGTCGCCGCCCTCACCGGGCAGGAAGCCTATGCTGCGCTACGGACGGCCTACCGGCGCGGGGTCGTGGAACTCGCCATCAAGGATCTCTGCGCGGCTGATCCGCTGGACTTCATGCCCGCCGCCGGGGCAGAGCTGGCCGATCTGGCCGGTGCCGCCGTGGAAGCTGCCCTGGCCGTCTCCCGGGCCGAGGCCGCGGAGCACTTCGCGGCCGAGGAAGTGGCCGACGTCGCACTGTCCGTCATCGGCATGGGCAAGTGCGGCGCCCGCGAGCTTAACTACATTTCCGACGTCGACGTCATCTATGTCATCGAGTCCGGCACCCTGGAAGACTCGCACGCCAACACCATCGGCACCGCCTTGGCGTCGGGCATCTCGCGGGCCATTATGTCAGCAGGCCGGGAACCGGGACTCTGGGAAGTCGACGCGAACCTGCGGCCCGAAGGCAAATCCGGGCCGCTGGTCCGGACACTGGCCTCGCACGAAAGCTACTACGCCCGCTGGGCCGAGAGCTGGGAATTCCAGGCGCTGCTGAAAGCGCGGACCATCGCCGGCGACGCCGAACTCGGTGCCCGCTACGAGGCCGCCGTGGCTCCGCTGATCTGGGCCTCCGCCGGCCGGGAAGGATTCGTCGAGTCCGTCCGGGCCATGCGCCGCAGGGTCACCGAGCACATCCCCGCGGAAGAAGAGCAACGCCAGATCAAGCTGGGCCGCGGCGGACTGCGCGACATTGAATTCACCGTCCAGCTGCTGCAGCTCGTGCATGGGAAAGCCGATGAGTCGCTGCGCTGCCGGGACACGACGTCGGCCATTGCCGCGCTGTCCGCCGGTGGGTACATCGGCCGCTCCGATGCGGCCGAGTTCGACCGCGACTACCGCTACCTGCGGCTCCTGGAACACCGGATCCAGCTTTTCCAACTGCGCCGGACCCACCTCATGCCGGTCAAGGAAGCCGCCCTGCGTGCATTGGCGAAAGCGGCCCTGGGCCCGTTCTCGAACGAGCGGCCCCAGCCTGATGCCTTGGCTGCGGCCTGGCGCGCCACCAAACGTTCCGTGCGCGAGCTGCACGATCGCATTTTCTACCGGCCGCTGCTCAACACGGTAGCCACCCTCAGCAGCGAAGAGGCGCGTTTGACGCCGGAAGCCGCCCAGGGGCGCCTCGCGGCTTTGGGTTATCTCGATCCGCCGGGCGCCATGCGGCACATCGAGGCGCTCACCGCCGGCGTCAGCCGGCGCGCCCAGCTCCAACGCCAGCTCTTGCCCATCCTGCTGGGCTGGCTCGCCGAGGGCGTGGATCCGGACGGCGGGCTGCTTGCGTTCCGCCGGGTCAGCGAGGCGCTTGGGACTACGCACTGGTATCTGGGACTGCTCCGGGACTCAACGGCGGCGGCCGAACGGCTCTGCCATGTGCTCTCCAACTCCCGGCTCATCGCCGACCTGCTCGAGGTTTCGCCCGAATCCGTAGCCTGGCTCGGCTCGGACAAGGAACTGACGCCGCTCAGTTTTGACGCCCAATGGCTGGAAATCAGCTCAAAAATGTCCCGGCACGCCGATCCGGAGAGTGCCATGCGGCTGATCCGGCTGATCCGGCGCCGCGAGATCCTCCGGATTGCCATTGCGGACAGCGCCGGGCTGCTGGACCAGGACCAGGTAGGGGCCGCGTTGGCCGACGCGGACCGCGCCGCTGTCCTCGGCGCACTCCGCGTCGCGGAGACGGTGGTTACCGCGGAGGAACCCTTGAAGGTGAACGTCCTCGTGGTGGCCATGGGGCGCCAGGGCGGGCGCGAAATTGGCTACGGCTCGGACGCGGACGTGATGTATGTCCACCGCGGCCTGCCCGGTGTGCCCGAGGACGAGGCGCAGAAGCAGGCCGCCCAGATCGTGGGCCGCCTTTCGAGCCTGCTGACCCAGCCGCTGAAGCCTGCCATCCTGGCCGAGCGCGTGCTGATGGTGGACGCAGACCTCCGGCCTGAGGGCAAGAGCGGACCGATGGTGCGCTCCCTCGAGTCGTTCGCTGAGTATTACAGGCGGTGGTCGCTCGTGTGGGAGGCACAGGCCCTCCTGCGCGCCCGGCCGATGGCCGGCGATGATGCTTTGGCCGCCGATTTTATGGCGCTCATTGATCCCATCCGCTACCCGGAGGAACTTGCCGAGCCGGACGTGCGGGAGGTCCGGCGGGTGAAGGCGCGCGTTGAGGCCGAACGGCTGCCGCGCGGGGCCGACCCGGCGCGGCACCTGAAGCTCGGCCGGGGCGGGTTGAGCGACGTCGAATGGCTGGCCCAGCTGATCCAGCTGCAGCATGCCGGCCGGCACCCGGAGCTGCGGACCACCTCCACCGTCGACGCGCTGGAGGCCGCTGCGGTCCTCGGCTTCCTCGAAGCGGGGGATGCGGTGATCCTGCTGCGGGCGTGGCGGCTGGCGAGCCGGATCCGGTCGGCGAACGTCATCTGGACCGGCCGGGCCTCGGACCTGCTGCCGTCCTCGCGCCGTGACCTTGAAGCCGTGGCGCGCTGGTGCGGCTACGGCCAGGGCAACGCCACAGCGCTGGAAGAAGACTACCTCCGGCTCAGCCGGCGGGCCCGGAACGTGTTCGAACGGGTTTTCTACGGCCACTGAGCCGGTCCACTGAGCCGGTTCCACCGGGGTGCGCTGGCGTACTGACAGGGCACACCGGCGGTGCTATCTTGGGGCACATGGCCCGGCACCTATTCGTGAACCTTCCTGTGAAAGACCTCTCCAGAACGGTGGATTTCTTCACCGCACTGGGGTTCACCTTCAATCCCGACTTCACGGACGAGAACGCGACGTGCATGATCGTCAATGACAACGCCTACGTTATGCTCCTGGTCGAGTCCTACTTTAAGACCTTCACGTCCAAGTCCGTAGCTGCCACCTCAGGTACCGCCGAAGTCATCATGTCCATCTCGCTGGACAGCCGCGAGGCCGTCGACGAAACCGTCCGGCTGGCCCTGACGTCCGGCGGCACGCCGTCGGAAGAAGCGCAGGACTACGGTTTTATGTATACCCACAGCTTCCAGGACCCCGACGGGCACCAATGGGAGGTCTTCTGGATGGACCCCGCCGGACCGCCCAAGGACGCCGCACTGTAGCCTGGCGCTTCCGGTTCCGGTCCGTGTCCCCGTACCGGTTGCGGCACGCGCCTGCCGTTTGGGTAGGCTTCCGGTATGCGTGAAAGTGTGTGGCTGCTGCCGCTGGGAAAGCTCGACGCTGACGCCCGGGCCATCAAGCTGGGGGAGATTGCGCTGCTCGAACTCGTAGCGGGTCAGCAGGAATTCGTCGGCGACCCGCTCCGCATGGCCCTGACGGGGCTGGCGGAAGAATCACGGTACCCGTTTGTGATCGACACGAACGGCCTGGCTGTAGGGGTCCTCACCCTACAGAGCGGCGCTGCCAGCCTGGCCGGATGGCCCGATGACGACTCCGTCTGGCTCCTGCGCGGCTTCCTGATCGACAGGCGCCGGCAGGGCAAAGGCCTCGGCACCCTGGCCGCCGAGGCGGCCGTCCGCGAGGCCGCCAAACTGACTGCCGGCCTGGGGACCGGCCAGGCGGGCGTCGTGCTCTCCGTCAACGAACGAAACCCCGCGGGGCAGGCCGCCTACCGCAAGGCCGGATTCGAGGACCGGGGCCGCTACGACGGCGGCAACGCCGGCCCGCAACGGACGATGTACCGCGGATTTTAGGCCGCGAACCGGACCGACGGCCGACAAAAAAGATCCGCCCGGCCTGCCTCCGAAAGGGAGGCAGGCCGGGCGGACCTTGCGTGGACCAGTTGAAGCCAGTCCGGGCGGTGACTAGACGCCGTAGTACAGCTCGAACTCGTACGGGTTCGGCCGCAGGGAGAGCGGACGGATCTCGTTCTCGTACTTGTATTCGATCCAGGTGTCGATCAGGTCCTGGGTAAAGACGCCGCCGGCCTGCAGGAACTCGTTGTCCTCCGCCAGTGCATCGAGGGCTTCTTCGAGCGTGCCGGGAGCCTTGGGGATGTCCTTGGCTTCCTCGGCGGGCAGCTCGTAGAGGTCCTTGTCGATCGGTGCCGGCGGTTCGATGCGGTTGCGGATGCCGTCAATGCCGGCCATCAGCTGGGCAGCGAAGGCCAGGTACGGGTTCGAGGAGGGGTCCGGAGCGCGGAATTCGATGCGCTTGGCCTTCGGGTTGGAACCCGTGATCGGGATACGGATACCGGCGGAGCGGTTGCCCTGCGAGTACACCATGTTGACCGGCGCTTCAAAGCCCTTGACCAGACGACGGTAAGAGTTGACCGTCGGGTTGGTGAAGGCGAGGACGGCGGAAGAGTGCTTCAGCAGCCCACCGATGTACCAGCGGGCCATGTCGGAGAGTCCCGCGTAGCCCTTTTCGTCGTAGAACAGCGGTTCGCCGTTGGTCCACAGCGACTGGTGGCAGTGCATGCCCGAGCCGTTGTCGCCGAAGACCGGCTTCGGCATGAAAGTGACGGACTTGCCCCAGGCATCGGCGGTGTTCTTGATGACGTACTTGAACTTCTGCAGGTCATCGGCCGCGTGGGTCAGGGTCGTGAACTTGTAGTTGATTTCAGCCTGGCCCGCGGAGCCGACTTCGTGGTGGCTGCGCTCGACCTCAAGGCCGGCTTCGTCCAGGGCAACACACATGGCATCGCGGAGGTCCGCCTGCTTGTCGGTCGGGGAGACCGGGAAGTAACCGCCCTTGACGGGAGTCTTGTAGCCGAGGTTTCCGCCCTCTTCCTCGCGGCCGGTGTTCCAGTGAGCTTCTTCCGAGTCGATCTTGTAGAAGCTGCCCTGCGGGGAGGACTGGTACTGGACGTTGTCGAAGACGAAGAATTCGGCTTCGGGTGCGAAGAACGCGGTGTCCGCAATGCCGGTGGAGGCGAGGTAGGCCTCAGCCTTTTCGGCGACGCCACGCGGGTCGCGGTGGTACGGGTCGCCGGTACGCGGGTTCACGATCGAGAAGTTCAGCGCAAGGGTCTTCTCCATGCGGAACGTATCGATGAACGCGGTGGTGACGTCCGGGATGAGCTGCATGTCAGACTCTGCGATGCCCTGGAAGCCGCGGATCGACGAACCGTCGAAGAGCTGGCCGTTGACGAAGAAGTCTGCATCAACGCTCTTGGCCGGCACGTTGAAGTGCTGCTGTACGCCGGGGAGATCGGTGAAGCGGATATCAACGAATTTGATGTCTTCGTCTTTGATGAACTTGAGGACTTCGTCCGCAGTCTTGAACATCTATGCTCCTTACGCATATGAAAAATCTGGCCGTCAGGCACTGTGGTCCAGGGCAGTCCGACAACGGGAAAGCAAGAAAGGCTTCCCCGTTCCTAAGCCGCTACCAACTGTAACCACCCTAGGCAGGCGGGATTTCCCGCTAGTGTCCGCTTTGTTTCCGGCAGGTTACAGAATGAACTGACACCTAAACCGTACGCGGTGTCCGGAGTTTGGGCTATCCGGTTCCACACAGTGACCCGGACCAGGCGCCATCGTCCGGTTCCGGAACCGATAGTCTGGAACGGTGGTTGATCGTAAAGACATAGGCTCATGGCTCAGCGGACCGGACACGTCCGGCATCTCCAAATATCCGGGGGAGCGGTTGGGGCTTCCCGAATCCGGTCCCGGGTCCATGGCCCGCGCAGGACGCAGGATTCTTGCGATCTGCATCGACTGGGCGATTGCGTTGCTTGTCAGCAGCTTCGCGTTCGACGGAAATTCGTGGGCCACCCTCGGCGTGTTCGCCGTCGAGCAGATCCTCTTGATCGGCACGCTGGGCTACAGCATCGGCCACCGGGTCGCCGGGATCCATGTAGTGAGCCTTCGAGGCGGCCCGGCCGGTCCTCTGGCGGCCCTGGTCCGCACGCTCCTGCTCTGCCTCGTCATTCCGGCCGTCATCTTTGATCCGGACCAGCGGGGCCTCCACGACAAGGCTTTGAACACCGTCCTCGTCAGGATGTAGGACCCCTGCTGCAGGGTGGGTGGCGGACGGTCAGACCTGCGCCGTTGCGTCCGCTGTCACGGGCCGGCTCTCTTCGTGCCGGCGGGCCGGATCGAGGTAGCCGCGGCGGCCTGCCCAGCGTTCGAACCAGACCGTGGCGAAGGGAAGCACGGCGGAGAACCCGGCAAAAACAGCTACCCGGAACGGCCAGCGGAGCGCGCCCCAGAGGAGCAGGGCGGAGAGCCCGTAGCCGATGAAGAACGCGCCGTGGATGGGGCCTGCGATTTGTACCCCCAGTTCGGTGGTTCCGAGTACCCATTTGAAGAACATGCCGATAAGCAGCGCCGCCCAGCTAAAGCCTTCGGCGATGGCCAGCACGCGGAAGAGCCGGATCAGTGCGGGCGTGGACGGACGTTTCATGGCGGGCTCCGGGTTCTGTCCTCGGGACGTCGGTGTGGGGTCGGTTGATCAGTGCTAGGGGGCGGCCGTTGCTGAGGGCCGCCGGTGCGGCAAAAGAAACGCCCCGGCCGCCTCCCTGGTGCGGGTGGTGTCCGGGGCGTTTCTTGAAGGCTGGCGGCGGGTTAGCGGCCGCGGTTCGGGCGGGCTTTGAAAGGATCAATGCCCTTGGGGATGGGCAACCGGCTGCCCAAGGACGAAATCCGCTTGGACACGGCGCTGACCTCGATCTTGGTCAGTTCGTTCTTGAGCTTACCCATCTTCTTGGCGACCTGGCTGATCGGCACCTGGCCCTCGCCCCGACCGCTCTCGATGACGTGGATGCTCACGTTGGGCAGGATGCGGGAGAGCCGCTTGCGTTCCGCGTCGACGAGCGGCTTGACCCGGGCGCTGGGGCCTTCGGTGACCAGTACGACGCCGGGACGGCCAATGGCGCGGAACACCGCGTCCTGGGTCCGCGGGTTCACGGCCACGGGCTGCTCTTCGACGATCCAGCCGCGCTTGAGGGTGCCGAGTGCGGCGCCGGAGGCGCCGGGCTGGTTCTCAATCTGCGCGAAAGCAGCGCGTTCGGCGCGGCGGGACAGAATCAAGGTGGCGGCCAGGACACCCAGCGTGATGCCGATGATCAGGCCGGTGATCCAGTTATCCAACAGGAAACCGACCAGAAGGCTGGCGGCGACGACTCCCAGGAACGCCAGCAGCATGACCCACGGAACCATGGGGTCGTGCCGGCGGGTCATCTTGTAGACCTCGCCGATCTGCTTCAAGCGGCTCGGCTTCTTGATCTTTGCTGCCTTGGGCTTGCGGGAGAAGATGCCACGCTTCGGAGCGTCGGAGTCCGATGTGGAGATGCTGGAGTCAGAGGAGTTCGCCATAGTGCCTTTAATTCTACGTGATTTACGGCTAAGGGCCGGACGTCGGAGTGCTCCGGCGTCCGGCCCTTAGCCGCACTTACAGTGTGGTGGATTCAGGAGCGGGCCGCGAGCAGCGAGCTCGCTTCCTGCCGGGTGCTGCCGGAGCTTTCGATGTGGGCGAGCTCCGCCGGAATTTCCCAGCCCTTCTTCCGCATCGCCGTGGCCCAGAGCCGGCCGGCCCGGTAGGAGGAACGCACCAGCGGCCCGCTCATCACGCCGAGGAAGCCGATTTCGTCCGCCTCCTGCTGCAGGTCCACAAATTCCTGCGGCTTGACCCAGCGGTCCACCGGCAGGTGGCGCTCGCTCGGGCGCAGGTACTGGGTGATGGTGATCAAATCGCAGCCGGCGTCGTGCAGGTCGCGGAGTGCTTCGGAGATCTCCTCGCGGGTCTCGCCCATGCCCAGGATGAGGTTGGACTTCGTCACCATGCCGAGGTTGCGGCCCTGGGTGATGACGTCCAAGGAGCGGTCATACCGGAAGGCCGGGCGGATCCGCTTGAAAATGCGGGGGACCGTTTCGACGTTGTGGGCAAACACCTCAGGCTTGGAGTCGCAGATCGCTGCGATGTGTTCGGGCTTGCCGGAGAAGTCCGGAATCAGCAGTTCGACGCCGGTGCCGGGGTTCAGCTCGTGGATCTTGCGGACAGTCTCGGCATAGAGCCAGACGCCCTCGTCGGCGAGGTCGTCGCGGGCCACACCGGTGACCGTGGCGTAGCGGAGCTGCATGGCCTGGACCGAGCGGGCCACCTTGGTGGGCTCGAACATGTCCACCGGCGAGGGCTTGCCGGTGTCGATCTGGCAGAAGTCGCAGCGGCGGGTGCACTCGGAGCCGCCGATCAGGAAGGTCGCTTCCTTGTCTTCCCAGCATTCGAAGATGTTGGGACAGCCGGCCTCTTCACAAACGGTGTGGAGGCCTTCCTTTTTGACGAGGTTCTTCATCTGGACGTACTCGGGGCCCATTTGGACCTTGGCCTTGATCCATTCCGGCTTACGTTCCACCGGGGTGGCCGCATTTCGCTGCTCGATGCGCAGCATTTTCCGGCCTTCTGGTGCCAGTGTCACAGTAGAGCTCCTTCGGGGGTTGCAACTAGGGCTTCTTCATTGTTGCGCAGTTCTTCGGTGATCCGCGACACGAGATCCGCCGGAGCGACGTCCCGGCCGGTTTCCTGGGCGATCGTGGTGACGCCTGCGTCCGTGATGCCGCAGGCGATGATCTGCCGGTAGGGGGCCAGATCGTTATTGCAGTTGATGGCGAAGCCGTGCATCGTGACGCCTTCGTGGACGCGGATGCCAATGGCCGCGATTTTTCGGGCCGGACCGTTCGCGTCCTCGTCGATCCAGACTCCGGCCCGGCCCTTGATCCGCACCGCCGTGATGCCATAGTCGGCGAGCACTGCGATGATTACGGCCTCGAGGCGTTCGACGTAGTCGCGGATGCCTGCCGGATTTTTCAACTTGATCACGGGATAGCCGACCAGCTGTCCGGGGCCGTGCCAGGTCAGTTTGCCGCCGCGGTCCACGGGCACGACGGGGGTGCCGTCGAATGGCCGTTCGTGGTCCTCGGTGCGCTTGCCGGCGGTGTAGACAGCGGCATGTTCGAGCAGGAGGACGGTGCTGGGTGCCGTGCCAGCCAGGACTTTCGCGTGGAGCTCGCGCTGGACGTCCCAGCCGCGGGTGTAATCAACGAAATCCGGGGCCAGACCCAGCCGAGTGAACTCAAGAGTCATGGCATCCAGCTTAGCGCCCGGCAGTCCGCCGCACCGGTTCTGTGCGCAAGCTCTCATTCCTGTGGATAACTTCTGCGGGATTCCGCGCAATCCGCTATTCCTTGGATATGGAAGAACTCCCAGAGGACAGTGGAGGGGCACCGGCGGTGCCGGGTTACGACGTCGGCCGGCGTCTGGGGCGGGGTTGCAGTGCTGCCGTCTGGCTCGTGGTTGAACAGTCGACCGGCCGCGAATACGCCCTGAAGTGTTTCTACGGCTCGTTCCGCGACGCCGGAGTCGAGCAGGGGATGCAGCGCGAACTCCGGATCCAGTCGGTATTGGAACATGAGCACCTCGTCCGTGCTCACGCGGTAGTGCGGTGGCCGGAGGGTGACGGCGGGTTGGGATTGCTGCTGGACTATGCGCCCGGCGGGACGCTGGCGGAACTCATCGCGGCGCGGGGCAGGCTCGGGGCGGGGGAGACAGTGACGGTTCTGACCCCCGTGGCGCAAGCACTGGCCTATCTGCACACCCGCGGCTTCGCTCACGGTGACGTGTCCCCGGGGAATGTGCTGTTCACGGCCCAGGGGAAACCGTTGCTGGCCGATCTGGGAGTGGCCCGGATGGTCGCTGATGCGCTCGGTCCGGCAGCAGCCGGAACCGCGGGATTCCGTGATCCGCTGCCGGCAGGCGACGCCAGGGCCGGGCTGCAACCAGAGCGCGACGTTTATTCCGTGGCGGCCCTCGGCTGGTACTGCCTGACCGGCGCAGCGCCGGGCCCGTCACGGCTTCGTCCGCCGCTGTCCCTTGCTGTGCCGGAGGTTCCGCCCGGGCTGGCGGCGGCGCTTGAGGCCGGACTCAGCGAGGAGCGGCAGCACCGGCCCTCGGCTGCGGACCTCGCGGCTGCGATCTACCGGAGCGCTTCTGCGGATCCCGTGGATCTCTCCGTCTCCGTCCATCCCGAGGTGATTCCCCGGCTGCTGACCCGCCGGGCCGTGCCGGCCAGTGCGCGGGAGCGACGGACCGCCCGAATCCACGGCTGGCTGCGGGCGCTTCGGCCCGGACCCCGTGCGGGCAACGCCACCGGACGCGCAGTGCCGGACCGGCCGGCGCACCCCACGGCCGGGCGTCACGCACGCCAGAGCGCCGGTCCCACAGGCGGGCGGTCCGGACCACGCCGTTCGGTACGGACCGCACGTGCTGTCGTGGCTCTTTCGGCCGTCATCGTGATGGCC
Source organism: uncultured Actinomycetota bacterium (assembly GCA_963769515.1). Lineage (GTDB taxonomy): Bacteria > Actinomycetota > Actinomycetes > Actinomycetales > Micrococcaceae > Arthrobacter. The sequence goes on along the minus strand of CAVYMG010000035.1, from coordinate 229,046 downwards.
CTGGCCGGCGCGTGGTTTTTTGCTGGAGGCCGGCCGGGTCCCTCGGCAGTCAGCCCCGAACTCCCCGGCTACGCCGCCCCGACTTCCGTGCCTATTTCCGTGTCGCCGCCGCCTGACGCCGGAGGGCCACTTCTTCCTTCGCCCACGGCGCTCGCCGCGCCGGAACCGGCCGCTCAACCGCCGGCCGCGGCAGAATCGGCCGCGGCAGAACCGTTTGCGGAAACGCAGATTGCGGAACCGCCTGTCCCCGATCCGCCGGCAGCGGCAGCGGATACTACGGAGCCGGCCGGGGCGGCGTTCGTCCCGGCGGAGCTCCGCGATCTGCTCGGCAGCACGGATCCGGCTGACGCGGCGCGGGGCCTGGCTGCGCTGCGGTCATTGGCCTTCAGCTCGGGGAATCTGGGAATACTGGAAGAGGTCAACGCACCGGCCTCCGGCGCGGCGGCTGCCGACGCGCGGATCAGTGCGCGGCTGGCCGAAACCGGACATCGGCTGCACGGGTTCTCGACCACGCTGACCCGGGCCGTCGAGTCACCCGGCAGTGCCCCGGCCCGTGCTGTGCTGGCCGTTACCGCCGTGACGTCGCCCTACCAGGAGCTCGACGCCGCAGGGAGAGTCGTGGCGGACTGGCCGGCCGGAGACGAACTCCGGATGAGGCTCGCGCTGGTCCGCGTGGATGGCGTCTGGCGGATTTCCGAAATTCTCGCTGACGAACCTCTCGCGGACGGGCAGTCCACCGGTGCGTCGACCGAGAAACAGCTCCCCGGGGTACCCGGCGGGTAAGCGTCACCTACTTGCCGCCAGGCGTCACCAACATAACCGCTCCGTATAGCGTTCCGCGCGCGTCGAGCCGGCCCGTCAGTCCCGGGCAGCAACCCACGCCGCGGCCTGGGCCAGCGCGGGGTGCTGCCATTCGAACCCGGCCTCGGCCAGTACCGCCGGTTCCATCCGCTGGCTGGCCAGGAGCAGCTCGTCGGCGAGTTCGCCCATCACAATCCGCAGCACGGGAGCAGGAACCCGGAAAAGTGCGGGGCGGTGCAGCGCGTTGGCCAGTCCCGCTATCAGGGAATTCACATCAGCGCTTTCGGGGGCGCACAGGTTGACCGCCCCGCTCACCGGTGCGGTCAGCAGGAACGAAAACGCGCCGGCGACATCCGGCAGTGTTACCCACGGCCAGTACTGACGACCGTTGCCGAGCGGACCGCCCACTCCGAGGCGAAGCAGGGGCATCAGGCGGCCCAGCGCGCCGCCGGAGCGGCTGAGCACCACACCGGTACGCGGCGTGACAACCCGGACACCGGCGGGTGCCTCGTGGGCCGCGGCTTCCCATTCACGACAGATGCGGGCCAGCGTGCCATCCCCCGCGGGCGCATTCTCGCGCAACACCACCGGTCCGGCGCTGCCGTAGTAGCCGGACGCCGACTGGCTCAGGAACACGGCCGGCGGGACATCCATCCGGGCCATTGCGGCCGTCAACGTACGGGTCGGACCTATCCTCGAGGCGAGGAGTTCTGCGATCCGTGCCCGGGTCCACGGCCGGTCGCCGATTCCAGCGCCCGAAAGGTTGATCACCGCGTCCGCACCCTGCAGCGCGAGATCATCGATCCGGCCCTTTGCAGGATTCCACTGCACCTCCGACGAGGACGCCGCCGGACGGCGGACCAGCGCCACGACCTCGTGCCCGCTGCTGCGCAGAGTGCTGGACAATGCCGTCCCGATCAGCCCGGAGGCGCCGGCAATAATGATTCGCATGATCCATCTCACCATGCCCGGCACGGCGGCGAAACCTCCGGAACGCACCGGGCTGGGTTGACTATGATCTAACGATGACCTCTTCGAGTTACTTCCGCTTCCCGCATGTGCATGGCGACCTGGTCACCTTCGTGGCCGAGGACGATGTCTGGATTGCGCCCCTCGGCGGAGGCCGCGCCTGGCGGGTGTCATCGCTGCAGCTGCCGGCCAGGAACCCCCGCTTTACCCCCGACGGGAAACACCTGGTCTGGACTGTCGTCCAGGGCGCGGCCCCGGAAGTGGTGGTCGCGGACGTCGACGGCGGCGGCTACCGCCAACTGACCTATTTCGGCCACAGCACTACGCGCGTCAAGGGATTCACCCCCGACGGCGACATCGTGGTCACCAGCGCATTCAAGCAGTCCGACAGCCGCCACACGCACGCGTACAGCCTGCCGGTCAGCGGCGGCTGGGCGAAGGAGCTCGGCTTCGGCCCGGTCGAGTCCATCGCCTTCGGGCCCGTCGTCGGCGACGAACGTCCCGTGGTCCTGGCCAGCGTCCTCTCCCGTGAGCCGGCCTGGTGGAAGCGGTACCGCGGCGGCGCCGCCGGCAAGCTCTGGATCGACGGTGACGGAAACGGCGAGTTTGAACGGCTCGCCGCCGAACTGGACGGAAACCTCACCGACCCGATGTGGGTCAGCGGACGCATCGTGTTCCTGTCGGACCACGAAGGCTACGGCAACCTCTATTCCGTCTTGCCCGACGGGACCGGCCTGCGCCGCCACACCGACCACGAGGACTTCTATGTCCGGCACGCGGCCACTGACGGCCAGCGTGTGGTCTTTGAATCAGCCGGTGAGCTATGGCTCCTGACCGGGCTCGGCAGCGATCCGGTCAAGCTCAACATTTCGCTCGGATCTGCCGCCCAGTCCCGCCGTCCCGTCCTGCTGAAACCGGCACCGCACCTCGGCGATGTCGTCCCCGACCGTGCCGGCGGCTCAAGCGCCGTCGAAGCCCACGGCACCGTGCACTGGTTGCGGCATAAGGACGGCCCCTCCCGTGTCCTCGAAGCCACCCCGGGTGTCCGGGCGCGCCTGCCGCGTCCGTTCGGCGACGGCAGGATCGCCTACGTCGCGGACCATGACGGTGTGGAGGCGCTGTACGTCAAAGCCATCGCGGCACCCCTGCCCGGGGCTTCGGAGCACGGGACGGTGCCGCCACGGCCCGTCCAGGCCCGCCTGGATCAGGAAGCCGGGGACGATGCCGACGCCGGAATTGCGCTGCCGAAGCCGGTCTCCGCTGCGCGGGTGGGCGCTAGCGCCGGGGCAGGGGCTCCGGTCCTCGTCCCGGCTCCCGCCCAGGCCGCCCCGGCCGCTCCTGCGGTGGCAGCGGCGGGAGAAGAGAACTCGCAACTGCTCCAGACCATGAGAATCGACTTCCCCATGCCAACCCGGACCAGCTCACTTGAAGCCAGTCCGGACGGCCGCTGGCTCGCCGTCGGAACGTCATTCGGCGGCATTTACGTTGCCGATACCCGGACAGGCGCCCTGACCCTCGTCAGCAGCATCGGCGAAGGCAGCATCGAGAGCTTCAGCTGGTCCCCGGATTCAACGTGGCTGGGCTGGTCCGAACCCGTGACGTCGTTCGGGTCCCGGAGCCGGCTCCGGATTGCCAACATTGGTACCGGCGTCGGCGACGGCACCGGCCCGGCGGCCGCACCGGCGATCATCGAGGTCACTGACGGACGGTTCTGCGACGAATCGCCCTCCTTCACGCCGGACGGTAAATTCCTTGCCTTCCTGTCCAACCGCAGCTTCGACCCGGTCTACGACGGGCACTCTTTCGACCTCTCGTTCCCGAGCCCGATCAAGCCCTACCTGGTGGCCTTGGCCGCCGACACTCCATCACCGTTCGGGCCCACCGTTGACCTGGACGTCGCAGCTGATGCGGACGTCGACTCCTCGGACGACGCAGGGGAGCGGCCACCTGTGGTCCGCGTTGATGCGGACGGACTCGCGCACCGGGTCATCGCCGTTCCTGTCCGCCAGGGTAACTACTCCGCTCTCACTGCCACCGACGGGGCACTGCTGTGGCTCGACAGCGAGCTCTCGGGGGTGACCGGGGAAGGTCGCGCCAGCCTGGAGGACCGCAAGACTGCGCCCAGCCTGGTCCGTTTCGACCTGGCCAAGCGCCGGACCTCGACACTCGTGGAGTCGTTGGACAGCTACCGGCTCTCCGGCGACGGCGGCAAGATCGTCTACCTGCACGAGAAGCAGATCCGCGTCGCCCCGGCCGCTGCCAAAGCCGATGAGGAATCGGGGCAGCTGGTCACAGTGGACCTGAACCGGATCCGGGTGCTGCTCGAACCCCTCAGCGTCTGGCGCCAGGCCTTCGACGAAACGTGGCGGCTCCAGCGCGACTTCTTCTGGACCGAGGACATGGCCGGCCAGGACTGGAACTCAATCCACGCCCGTTACCGGCCGGTCGTGGAACGGCTCGGCTCCCACGACGACCTCGTGGACCTGCTGTGGGAACTGCACGGCGAACTGGGCACGTCCCACGCCTATGTCCGGCCGAAGGCCGTCACGGAGAACGGCAGCAACGGCCAAGGCCGGCTCGGCGCCGACTTCGCCTTCACCGGCAGGGGCTGGGAAATCACCCGGATCCTTGCGGGGGAGTCCTCGGACCCGCTGGCCACCTCACCGCTCACCCGGCCCGGGGCCGACGCCAAGGCCGGCGACGTCCTGTTGGCGATCGACGGCGTCGAACTCTCTGAAACACTGACTCCGGCCATGCAGTTGGTGGGTGCTGCCGGGCGGGCCGTGGAGCTCACGCTCCTCAACGGTGCAGGACACGGCGACCTTGCCGGGCAGCAGCGCCGCGTGGCTGTGGTTCCGGTCAAGGATGAGGAGCGCCTGCGCTACCAGGAATGGGTCGCCGGCAACCGCCGGACCGTGCGCGAAGCCTCGCAGGGAACCTTCGGCTACCTGCACATCCCGGACATGATGGCCAACGGCTGGGCCCAGCTCCACCGGGACCTCGACACCGAAACGGCGCTGGACGGACTCATCGTCGATGTCCGCCGCAACCGCGGCGGCCACACTTCGCAGCTCGTCGCGGAGCTCATCGGGCGCAAGGTCACCGGCTGGAGCATGCCGCGCGGTGAAAAGCCGCGGACGTATCCGCACCACGCACCGCGCGGGCCGGTGATTATCCTGACCGACGAATTCGCCGGGTCCGACGGCGACATCATCACGCAGGTGTCCAAGTTGCGCGGCATCGGTCCGGTCATCGGAACCCGGACCTGGGGTGGGGTTGTGGGGATCGACAACCGTTTCGCCCTGGCCGACGGCACGGGAGTCACCCAGCCACGCTACGCCACCTGGTTCGCCGGCGGCGTCGGATGGGGCGTGGAGAACTTCGGTGTGGCACCGGACATCGAAGTGGCGTTCCCGCCGCATGCCTACGCTGCCGGTACGGATCCCCAGCTCGAGTACGGGATCGGGGCGCTCAAGGAAATGATCCAGGAGCTGCCCACCGACCGGCCGCCGCTGCGCGAGGGATACCGGCTTGTCCGACCGGCCCCATTGCCCGCACGCCAGCCGGACAGCCAGGCCTAGGCTCGGGCGCCGGTCCACCGGGCACCTGCGGGACAGCCGGTCCGGCAATACAGCGAAGGCCCCCGTTTCCCGCGCCAGTGTGGCGGGAAGCGGGGGCCTTCGGTGTTCCAGCCCTGCTCGGGTGCGAACTGAGCCGGGGAAAAGCTAGGACACGAGAGTGGCGTCCAAGGTGATCTTGAGCCCGGTCAGGGCACCGGAAACCGGGCAGGTGGACTTGGCTTCGTCCGCGATGCGCTGGAAGTCCTCCTCCGAGATCCCGGGAATCTTAGCCGACAAGGTCAGGTGGCTGTCGGTGATGCCGGTCCCGGGAACGAACGTGACATCCGCCTTGGTGTTCAGCTCATCCGGGGTGTGGCCGGCCTGGGCCAGCAGGTTGCTCAGCTGCATGCAGAAGCAGGCAGAGTGGGCCGCGGCGATCAATTCTTCGGGACTTGTCTTGCCGGCGGCCGACTCGGTGCGGGCTTTCCAGGTGACGTCATACGTGCCCAGCCCGGAGCTGTCCAGCGTGGTGCTGCCTGCCCCAGACATGAGGTCGCCATTCCATACGGTGTGTGCGGTGCGTGTTGCTGCCATGTCCACTCCTCGACGTTGATTAGCATCAGCGGCCCGGCTGGTGCCGGTCCGTGCCGAGTCCCATCCTAGGCAGTCGCAGCCCTGTCCGCAGCGGTATCCGCTGTGAGAGAACTGTTACCGGATCCTGACCAGATACTCGCCGGGGCGCGGGAAGCAGGCGCCATGACAAACGGCGGCGCTCCCCGGGGGAGCGCCGCCGCGACGGTCAACAGGTTCCGTTTACTGCCACAGCGTGGCAATGGCGATGTTCAGCAGGCCCAGCCCGCCGACGCCGTGGGCCATGCCCAGTTCGATCTTTTCGCCCTTTTTGAACTGCCGGCGGCCGATGAAGGCCAGGACGCCGATACCGAGACCGATGGCGAATTTGATACCCAGCTTGAAGTAGTTCGGATCGCCGAATTCGCTCGGATTCTGGTTGTGCAGGATCGGGAGCAGGCCCATCAGGGCGACCCCGGTGAGAATCGACAGCATGGCGCCGTCGAACTGGCGGGGATGGATGATGGGGGTTTTCAAATGGCCGATCCAGATGCCCACCACCATGGCCGCGCCGACGATGTGCAGGAAGACCACGATGTTAAACAGGATAACCATGGCATTAGTGTAGCCACCTGCCTTCTCTGCACAAGAGGAGGACCCGCCGTGTCCCGAAATCAAAAAAGCGGCAGCCGTGCTGGCTGGCCGATGGTTTCCCACCGGTGCCTGCACGGCTGCCGCCGCTGGTGTTGCTAAGGCCTAGAGACCGAGGTCCGCTTCGAACGCCCCTGCTTCCAGGCGGGCCTTCAGCGTCTGCAGGAAACGGCCGGCGTCGGCGCCGTCCACCAGACGGTGGTCGTACGTCAGGGAGAGGTACATCATCGACCGGATGGCCAGTGAGTCATCGCCGTTTTCGTCCGAGACCACAACGGCGCGCTTGACGATGGCACCCGTGCCCAGGATCGCGACCTGCGGCTGGTTGATGATCGGGGTGTCGAAGAGAGCACCGACTGAACCGATGTTCGTGATGCTGAACGTGCCGCCGGAAAGTTCATCCGGGCCGATCTTGCCCTTGCGCGTGCGGTCGGCGACGTCGGCGATCTTGCCGGCCAGGCCGGCCATGTTCAGGCTGCCCGCGTCGTTGATGACCGGGACCAGCAGGCCCTTCTCCGTGTCCACCGCAATCGCCAGGTGCTCGGCGTTGTGGTAGGTGATTTCCTGCTTGTCTTCGTCGTAGGAGGCGTTGACCTTCGGGTGCTGCTTCAGCGCCTCGGCCACGGCCTTCGCGATGAAGGGCAGGAAGGTCAGCTTGGAACCGTTCTGGGCCTGGAACGAGTTCTTGGCCCGGGTGCGCAGCTTGGCGATCTTGGTCATATCGACCTCGTGCACCTGGGTCAGCTGGGTGGAGGTGTCCAGCGACTCGCGCATGCGGCGGGCAATGACCTGACGGATGCGCGGAGCCTTCTGCACGGTTCCGCGCAGTGATGAAGCCTCTTCTGAAACCGGTGCGGCCGTGGGAGCTGACGCCGGCGCGCTGGCGGCTGCCGGCGCCTCCTTGGCCTCAGCTGCTGCCAGAACGTCCTGCTTCCGGATGCGGCCGCCGACGCCGGTGCCGGTCAGTGAGGAGATGTCGACGCCCTGCTGGTTCGCCAGCTTTCGGACCAGGGGAGTGACATAGCCGGATTCCGCCGGTGCTGCGGGGGCCTCCTGCTTCGGGGCCTCCTGCTTGGGAGCTTCCTCCTGCTTCGGGGCCTCCTGCTTGGGAGCTTCCTCCTGCTTCGGGGCCTCCTGCTTGGGAGCTTCCTCCTGCTTCGGGGCCTCCTGCTTGGGGGCCTCCTGCTTGGGGGCTTCCTCCTGCTTGGGAGCTTCCTGCTTCGGGGCCTCCTGCTTAGGAGCTGCGGCCCCGGAACCGATGACGGCCAGCACGGAACCGACCTCGGCGGTTTCATCCTCGTTCACGCGGATTTCCTGCAGGGTCCCTGCCACCGGCGACGGGATTTCGGTGTCAACCTTGTCGGTCGAAACTTCCAGGAGAGGCTCGTCGACCTCAACCGTGTCACCGACGCTCTTCAGCCAGCGGGTCACGGTGCCTTCGGTCACGCTCTCGCCCAGAGCCGGGAGGGTGACTTCATGACCTTCGCCGGACGGCGCAGCCTCGTCGGCCGGCGTCTCAGCTTCCGGCGCGGGCGCCTCGGAAGCAGCAGGCTGTTCTGCCGGTGCTTCTTCTGCGGGTGCTTCTTCCTGCTTCGGGGCTTCCTCGGCGGGTGCCTCCTCAGCGGCGGGGGCAGCCTGCTCGCCGGAGCCAATCCGCACCAGCGGTGCGCCAACCTCAGCTGTCTCGTCTTCGGCGACGAGGATTTCTTCGATGATGCCCGCAATCGGAGAGGGGATCTCGGTGTCTACTTTGTCGGTGGAGACTTCGAGCAGCGGCTCGTCCACCTCTACCCGGTCACCTACCTGCTTGAGCCAGCGTGTGACGGTTCCTTCGGTGACGCTCTCACCGAGGGCGGGCAAGTTAACGGATTCAGACATGTCGTCCCCGTTCTCCTTATTGATCTTTAGTGCGGATGATTGCTGCCGTGTTCGAGCTTAGTGCACCCGGCTTTTTCAGCCGGGTGCACCGTGCCCTGTTGTCTTGCGGGAGTGCTTAGCCGTGGAGCGGCTTCCCGGCCAGGGCCATGTGGGCCTCGCCGAGCGACTCATTCTGCGTCGGGTGCGCGTGGAGCAGCTGGGCAACGTCCTCGGGGTAGGCTTCCCAGTTGACAATCAGCTGGGCCTCGCCGATCTGCTCGCCCATCCGCTGACCAATCATGTGGACGCCGACTACGGGGCCGTTCTTCTGCCGGACCAGCTTGACCAAACCGCTCGTGCCGAGGATCGAGCTCTTGCCGTTTCCGGCCAGGTTGTATTCCTGGGTCTCGACCTGGTCCTCGCCGAACTTCGCTTTGGCAGCCGGCTCGGAGTATCCGACCGTGGCAATTTCAGGCTCGGAGTACGTGACTTTGGGAATGTTGATGTCTTCGACAACTACGGGGTTCATGCCGGCAATTTCTTCGGCGACGAAGATGCCCTGCTGGTAGCCGCGGTGAGCCAGCTGGACACCGGGAACGATGTCGCCAACGGCGTAGATGTTGCCGACGCCGGTGTGCAGGCGTTCGTTGGTGATGACGAAGCCGCGGTCGATGTTGAGCCCGGCCTCCTCGTAGCCAAGGTTGGCCGTGACCGGGCCACGGCCGACGGCTACGAGCATCAGTTCGGCTTCGAAGGTCTTGCCGTCCACGAGCGTGGCCTTGACGCCGTCGGCGGTCTGCTCCACACCCTGGAAGAACGTACCGGTGTTGAACTTGATGCCGCGCTTCTTGAAGGCACGCTCAAAGGCCTTGATGATCGTCGGGTCTTCATTCGGGACCAGCGAGGGCAGGCCTTCAATAACGGTGACGTCGACGCCGAAGGACTTCCACACCGAAGCGAACTCAACGCCGATGACGCCGCCGCCGAGGATGATGACGCTCTTGGGGATGTAGTCCATGGTGAGGGCTTCATCGGACGTGATGACGCGGCCGCCGATTTCGAGGCCGGGCAGCGAACGGGAGTACGAACCGGTCGCAAGGACAATGTTCTTGCCCTTATATGCGGTGCCGTTGACGACGACGGTGTCGGTGCCCTGGAGCTTGCCCTCGCCCTCGATGACCGTGATGGCCTTCTTGCTCTTGAGCAGACCTTGCAGGCCCTTGTACTTGCCGGCAATGATGCCGTCCTTGTACGCATTGACGGCGGTCATGTCGACGCCGTCCAGGGTCACGTTGACGCCATACTTGGCCGCGTCGCGGGCGTGGTCCGCGAGTTCCGCGGAGTGCAGCAGGGCCTTGGTGGGGATACAGCCGTTGTGCAGGCACGTACCGCCCAGTTTGCCCTTTTCGATGAGGCCGACGGTGAGGCCGAGCTGGACGGCACGCAGGGCGGTTGCGTAACCTCCGCTGCCGCCGCCGAGTACCAGGATGTCGAATTCTTGCGCAGTTGCCTGATCGGCCACTAAAACGCTCCCTCGCGTGAACGATGACACGAGAGTACGCATCATCTGGTCTTGGAACCTGCCTGCGGCGATTATGCCAGCCGGCCGGTTCCCTTTCATATGTGACTAATAGAGTGGGACTACCGTGGTTCACCTTAGCGAACCACTATTCCATGCTCCACCTTGTCGCGCCGATTGTGGCGCGCCTGTGTCCAGAGTCACTCGGTGTGGTGGCCGCAGCCGGGCGGTCGGCCACCACACCGGTGGGATCAGGCGGTGGCGGCGAGGACGTCCTCGACATAGGCCACCAGGGTCCGCACTGTGCAGCCTGTTGCCTGTTTGTGGTTGTAGCCATAAGGGCTGCCGTTGTTAAATGACGGGCCGGCAATGTCGATATGTGCCCACGGAATCTGCGCTCCGCCTTTGTCCTTGCCAACGAATTCCTGCAGGAAGACGGCGGCGGTCATCATGCCGCCATGGCGTTCGCCGATGTTGGCGAGGTCCGCTACCTGGGAGTCGAGGCTGGGCCGCAGTTCCTCAGGCAGCGGCATCGGCCAGACCAGTTCGCCGGCGCGGTCCGCGGCGGCCTTCAGCGGGCCCGTGACGGATTCGGCGCCCATGACACCCGCGGTGCGGTTGCCCAGGGCGATCAGCTGGGCACCGGTCAGGGTGGCAACGTCGATGATGGCGTCCGGGTACTCCTGGCTCGCGGCGACGATGCCATCGGCCATGACCAGCCGGCCTTCGGCGTCGGTGTTCAGGACCTCCACGGTCTTGCCGCCAAACATGGTCAGCACGTCGGCGGGACGCGAGGCGGCACCGGAGGGCATGTTCTCGGCGATGCAGAGCCAGGCGGTCGCCTTAACGGGCAGGCCCAGGCCGGCGATGGCCAGCACGCTGTTGAGCACGACGGCGGCGCCCGCCATGTCGCTCTTCATGTCACCCATGCCGAGGGCCGGCTTGATGGAAATCCCGCCGGTGTCGAACGTGATGCCCTTGCCGACAAAGGCGATCTTGGCCGCCGCCTTGGCGGGAGCATACTCAACCTTGACCAGGCGCGGTTGCCGGGCAGAGCCCTTGCCCACACCCATGATGCCGCCGAAGCCCTCCTTTTCGAGGCGCTTTTCATCCCAGACCGTCACCTTGACGGGCAAACCCTTGGACAGCTCCTTCGCTGCCTCGGCAAAGGTCTCCGGGTACAGGTGGCTGGGCGGCTGGTTGACGAGGGTGCGGGTTGCGTTGACGGCCTTGCCGATCAGGGCGGCACGATCGAGCACCGGCTGAAGGTCCTTGTCCTTCGCAAACGCGGTGCTGATCATGACGCTTTTCACGGGGGCTTTGAGGCCCTCTTTGGAGGAGCGGTATTCGGTGAAGGAGTAAGCGCCCATTGCTGCGCCTTCGGCGACGGCGGCGACGTCGGCCAGTGACGCCGTCGGGAGGGCAAGGGTCACGGTGCTGAGGCCGGCCAGCTGGCGGACGGCCGAACCGGCGGCCCGGCGGAGGGCCTCTTCAGCCAGCGGCTGTAAACCGGACAGTTTTCCCACACCGGCCAACACCAGGACAGCGGCTCCGGTTTCCGGCAGTCCGGGAACGCGGTGCACCTGGTCGGCGGCTCCGGTCACGCCAAGAACGCTCAGTGTCTCCGCGAGGGCTTCTGCGGCCTTGGCCGACAGCGGGTTCTCCAAGAGGACGGGACCGTCAGGTCCCTGCCCGACGCCCACTACGAGGGCGTCGCAGGGGGACTTCAGGAGGCTCCCTGCGATTGCACTAAGTTTCACTTCAGTATTCTTGACCACGAGGACAGTCCTCACTTCTCTCTGATATCAGCAGGAACCGCATGTTCGGCGCCCTGCCATGGGTTCCCGGGTCGGCAGCCTGTTCAGGCGCCACCCGGTGTCTTCGGCCGTCATTAGGGCCGGTTCGATCGTAGTCTGTTGCCGGCCCCGTGGATCAAATGAATGAGAGTTGGAGCACATTGCGGGCAGGAATTAGCCCGGGAGCCTGTGCGTTGTTACTGATAGCGGCGTGTCCCGGACAATGGATATCGGGCGGGGCTTCTGCGGCGGAACCACCGCTGCGCCGGATCCGCCACCGCGGACCTGCCCGCCACCGCTGCTACCGCGAAAGGAACAAGCCGTGACTGACCGGACTTCCGGCTCCCTGCTGGACCCGAAATCGCTGTACTGGCGTGACGATGAGCTGTTCGACGACGAGAACCTGCGTGGGCTGAACCTGGTCATGGGCTTTACCGGATTCGCCGACGCCGGCCAGGTCGTCCGGCAGATCACCGCCGAACTGCTGGACACCCTCGACGCCGAACTGGTGGTCGAGTTCGATGCAGACCAGCTCATCGACTACCGGACCCGGCGCCCGCAGATCAGCTTCGTTGAAGACCACCTGCAGGATTATCAGGCACCCAGGCTTGCCTTGTACCGGCTCGTTGACGGGCTGGGAAGCCCCTTCCTGCTGCTCGCCGGGTTTGAGCCGGACCTGCAGTGGGAACGCTTCGCCCGCGCCGTTGTGGGCCTTGTCGACGAACTAAACGTCAACCTCACCACCTGGATCCATTCCATCCCGATGCCCGTGCCTCACACCCGTCCGGTGGGCGTGACCGTCCACGGCAACCGGCCGGACCTGATTGAAGGAATATCGGTCTGGAAGCCCACCGTGGAGGTACCCGCCGCGGTGGGACACATCCTCGAGTTGCGGCTGACGGATGCAGGCCGGGATGTCGCCGGCTACGTGATGCACGTCCCGCACTACCTTGCCGAGGCGGAGTACCCGACGGCCGCCGTCGCGGGTCTGGAGTATCTGGGTGCCGCAACCTCCCTGATGTTGCCGACCGACCGGCTGCGCGAAGCCGGACGGGAAGTCGGCCGCCAGATTGCCGAACAAGTCGAAGGATCGGAAGAGGTCCAAGAGGTCGTATCCCGGCTCGAAGTCCGATACGACGAGAAGGCCGAGGGAACCGTGCGGCGATCCCTGCTCGCGGATGAGAACGACGAACTGCCCAACGCCGACGTCCTCGGCGCCGCAGTGGAGGCGTATCTGGCGCGCAAGGAACCCGGCGAATAAATAAATAGTATTTAGTTTCTGGCCGGGCATAATGGGGGAGTGACCGCACCCCGAGCCTGGCAGATATGGATCATCGGGATTCTTGCGTACCTCGTGGCGGTCAGCCAGCGCACCTCCTTCGGCGTCGCAGGCCTGGAAGCCACCGAGCGGTTTCACGCCAGCGCGGCCGAGATCTCCGTCTTCACGGTGCTTCAGCTGCTCGTGTACGCAACGCTGCAGATCCCCGTTGGGGTGCTCGTGGACCGGCTGGGGTCCCGTGTCATGCTGGCCGGCGGCGCCTTGCTGATGGGGCTCGGCCAACTCCAGTTGGCTTTCGCCGAGAACATTCCAGGCGGCGTGCTGGGCCGGGTCCTTGTTGGTGCCGGCGATGCCATGACCTTCATCTCCGTTATCCGGCTGCTTCCGCTCTGGTTCGCGCCGGCGCGGGTTCCGCTGCTCACCCAGTTGACCGGCATGTCCGGCCAACTGGGACAGCTGTTCAGTGTGGTGCCCTTTGCGATGATCCTGCACGCTTCCGGATGGACCACAGCTTTCCTGACGCTGGCCGGCATGTCCGCCCTGGTCATCGTCCTGGTGCTTGTCCTGCTGCAGGACCTCCCGCCGGGCCACCCGGCCCCTGAACCGGCAGCCGGCTTCCGCGCCACCGGGATCTCACTCGGGCATGCCTGGCGGCAGCCGGGGACAAGGCTGGGTTTGTGGAGCCACTTCACGGTCCAGTTCAGCGGTACGGTCTTCGCGATGACCTGGGGCTACCCCTTCCTGATCTCTGCGCAGGGCCTGGACACGGCGACTGTCTCCGCCCTCATGGCGCTCTATGTGGCATCAGCCATCGCTGCCGGACCACTCATGGGACGTTTCGTGGCGCGACATCCGCTCCGCCGTTCCACCATGGTGTTGCTGATCTCCGCCATTACCGCGGCGGCGTGGGCCGCCGTGCTGCTGATGCCGGGCCGGTCCCCGCTCTGGCTGCTCGCCGCGCTGATTGTTGTTTTGGCCATTGGCGGGCCTGGCTCCATGATCGGGTTCGATTTTGCGCGGACGTTCAATCCTGCCCACCGGATGGGCACAGCCACCGGAATCGTCAATGTCGGCGGCTTCATCGCCTCGCTCGTGGCCATCTACTTGATCGGTCTGGTCCTCGATGTGCTGCATGGCGCCGGCTATTCAGCGGAACTGTACGACTTGGCACCGTTCCGGGTCGCGCTGAGCGTCCAATTCCTGCTGCTGGCGGCGGGCTCTGCGGCAATCCTCGTCACCCGGAGGAAGGTCCGGCGGCAGATGGCCGCCCAGGGCGTCGTGGTGCCTCCACTGCTCGCAGCGCTCGCCGAGCAGCGCCGGCTCAACGCGGCGCGGCGCCGAACGCCCTGACCGGCGGTTGTCCACATAGCGCAGGTCCCGGCCGCTTGCGGTGCCGCCGCCGGGCCAAGGTGGCATCATGACGACTCCACAACACCTGAAAATCACCGGACCTGAAGACGTACTTGGCTACATCCCGCATTCGCTCGGCTACTGGCCCGTGAACAGCCTCGTGGCCATGACCATGCAGGGCAAACGCCTGGGCGCTACGCTACGGGTGGACCTGCCCGGAAACGGCACGGGCGCAGACCCTGTAACGGGCGCCGGTCCGGGCCGCGGTGCCGCGGACTACGCCCGGACAGTGGCCTCCTACCTGGCTGCCGACGAGCAAGCCGACGGCGTGCTGCTGGCCTTCTTCACTGCCGGCAGTGGCCGTGCCGGTGATGAGGACCAGCATGGCGGCGGCGGTGGTGCGGACGCCGATGGCGGCACCCGCGTCCGGGAGGAAACCGCGGTAGCCGGTGGCTTACGGAACGGGCTGCTGGCGGCGCTCGAAACAGTGCTGGCCGGGGCTGGCCTGCCGGTGCGGGATGCATGGATCATCGGAGCCAAGGTCTGGCGCAGCGCGTACTGCAGTGACCCGGTGTGCTGCGATCCGCACGGACGTCCCGTTGCGGAAATCCGGAACAGCTGCCTCAGCGTTGAGATGGTTTTCCGGGGTAGCGCAGTCGGCCCGGCCCCCGGCGCTACCGGGCTGCTGCTTCCGCCGGCAGATCCGGTGGCGCTGGAGGGGGAGCAGGACTGGGCGAGGCAATTCCAAGGACTCCAGCGCAACCGGGCGCAATTCGGCCGGGTACTGGACGTCTGGACGCGGGTTCTGTACGCGGTCTCGGGCCAGGAGCTGCCTCCGGCGCTGGCCGGCTACCTGCGGGCCAGCCTATGCGTGCAGGTCTGGCGGGACGCCGTTCTGGTAATGGCCGCCGCCGGCCGGGAAGCGGCGGAGCGCGGGGCGGCCGGCTTTGGCAGCTTCGACCGTCCCGCCCGGCGAAACAACACGCCAGAGGCCGACTTGCCGTGGCCGCCGCTGCCCGGATTCGCGGAGGTCCCGGCCCCGGGCACTAGCAGCGCCGCAGACACCGGCCGAATACCGGGTTACGGAGAGGTACTGCTGGGTTTGGCGCCGGCCATACCGGACTGGACACGCATGACGAAGCTCGAACGGGTCTTGACCGAACTGGCCGCCGACAGCGGGCCCGAGGCGCGGGCAGCGAACCTGACCGGCCGCGGCTGGATCCAATGGTGCCGCGGCCGGGGATCCTTCGCCGATGCGCTGTTCCGGCAGGCCGGCCAGGAATGCCCGGGGTACCGGCTCGCTGAACTGCTGGCGGAGCTGGCCGTCCGCGGCACCCTCTGCGGCTGGGCCGCCCGTCCGGAGTCGGCCTGGCAAAAAATCGAGCCGGACGCCGCGTGAGGTGCCACAAACCACTGCAGCTTGTGGGCGCGACCGGCAGGAAGATAAGCATCTTCCTCCGTGGCGGATGCCTCTATGGCGGAATCCGGGGCGCGCAGCTGTCGCGCGCCGTTGCCCGCCCGCCGTCAGCGCTGGCTATCCTCACCGATTCCGCCCACGCCGCGTTGACGGTTGATCCCTGCGGCTCAGCGAGTGGCGTCAAGACCAGCGGAGCCTACACCGCCCGCTGATGCCGGTGCCGTGCCGGCGGCATACCCGCGAAGCGGGACCGGGCTTACTGCCGTCATGGCATGCCGCCACGCAGCGTGGAACTTCATCAGTTCGGCGCCGATTTCGAATTCCGTGAGACAATGATTGCTGAGACCCGGTTGGGTCCGTGTATCGAGTGCCTATAGTGAACCCCGGAAACAGGGAACATTATGGCCGCCCCGGCAGTTCTACTTAGTGGCTCTGCTGGCCGTGGTTGCACCTGATGTCAAACACGGACTTGACAGGGTCATAGTGGTGTTGCCCGTATGGTGATTCCACAGACCGCTGCTAGAAAGGTTTTCTGTGACCCCGTCTTCCGCGAAGAAGGAACCCGCCGACCAGGCTGAATTGTCCCCTGAGGAGAAGAAGGCGGCAGCGAACGCCAAGCGCGCCGCCACGCGAGCTGCCAATAAGGCTGTGAAGGACGCATCTTCCGCCGATGGGGGAGGCGCCGCACCGGGTGCGGCTAAGCCTGAGCCCAAGAAGCGCGGGCCTAAGCCCGGCGCAAAAGCCGCGGCTGAGGCCGCCAACAAGTCCGACGAGGACGATGTCGAAGCCGATGAGGACCTCGACGACC
Organism: uncultured Actinomycetota bacterium; assembly: GCA_963769515.1. GTDB lineage: Bacteria > Actinomycetota > Actinomycetes > Actinomycetales > Micrococcaceae > Arthrobacter. The sequence continues at coordinate 212,469 of CAVYMG010000035.1, read as the reverse complement.
TCGCTCCCGACGCCGCCGAACTCACGGAAGACGGCGACGACGCCCCAGGCAAGGCCAAGGCCGGCACCGGATCGGGTTTCGTCTACTCCGACGCCGATGACGATGACGCCCCGGTGCAGCAGGTTATGTCCGCCGGCGCCACAGCCGACCCCGTCAAGGACTACCTGAAGCAGATCGGCAAAGTCGCCCTGCTGAACGCCGAACAGGAAGTGGACCTCGCCCTGCGCATCGAGGCCGGTCTTTTCGCAGAAGAAAAGATCAACGCCGACGACGGGTCCATGGACCCGAAGCTGAAGCGTGAACTCGAATTCGTCATCCACGACGGCAAGCGGGCCAAGAACCACCTGCTGGAGGCGAACCTCCGCCTGGTGGTGTCCCTCGCCAAGCGCTACACGGGCCGCGGCATGCTGTTCCTGGACCTGATCCAGGAAGGCAACCTGGGGCTCATCCGTGCGGTGGAGAAGTTCGACTACACCAAGGGCTTCAAGTTCTCCACCTACGCCACGTGGTGGATCCGCCAGGCCATCACCCGCGCCATGGCCGATCAGGCCCGTACCATCCGCATCCCGGTGCACATGGTCGAAGTCATTAACAAGCTGGCCCGCGTACAGCGCCAGATGCTGCAGGACCTCGGCCGGGAACCCACTCCCGAGGAGCTCGCCCTGGAGCTGGACATGACGCCGGAAAAGGTCGTCGAAGTCCAGAAGTATGGCCGCGAGCCCATTTCGCTGCACACGCCGCTCGGCGAGGACGGCGACTCTGAGTTCGGCGACCTGATCGAAGACTCCGAAGCTGTGGTTCCGGCCGATGCGGTGAGCTTCACCCTGCTGCAGGAGCAGTTGCACTCGGTCCTGGACACGCTCTCGGAGCGCGAAGCCGGCGTGGTGGCGATGCGTTTCGGCCTGACCGACGGCCAGCCGAAGACTTTAGACGAAATCGGCAAGGTCTACGGCGTCACCCGCGAGCGGATCCGGCAGATCGAATCCAAGACGATGTCCAAGCTGCGGCACCCGTCCCGGTCCCAGGTTCTGCGCGACTACCTGGACTAAGAACCGCACTACAACAACGCGGGGTCACCTCCTGCCCATCAATGTCGAATTCATGGGCAGGAAGTGGCCCCGCGTTGCCCTTAAGCGAAAAGCAGGGCCCCTCCACACCGGAGGGGCCCTGCACGTTGATCTCTGTTGGTCTAGTCGACGGGGACAGGTGCCTTCTCGTGCAGCCGTGCCGTTTCGTCGTGCCAGTCTGAGCTGAGCGGCCTCAGCGTCGGCTCGACGGCGCGTGCGTGGTGGCCGCAAAAGAGAAGCTCACCGCCGGAGGCGCCAAGAACAACCCGGACATATGCCTGTGCTCCGCAACGATCGCACCGGTCAACGGTGGTCAGTGTGCGGTCCGCAACTGCTGTTGTCATTTTCGGCCTCCTTAGTAGTTCCGTATACCTATATAACCAGTATTCGCGGCGAATCCATGCCAAGGATGGGGAACTTTCGCTGTCCGCGTATCACGTCTCGATAACGCCTGCTGCCCGGCCTGATCTGCGGTATGACGGCTGGACCGAGCACGGCGGCAGTCCGACTACCCTTGGAAGAGCGCGTTTTTTGCCCGGACCGTCGATTGCTGACGGTCCCGTTCCCGAAGGAGATCACGACCCGTGGCACCCAGTTCTGACTACACCGCCCGGCATCTCTCGGTGCTGGAGGGCCTCGAGGCCGTTCGGAAACGCCCGGGTATGTACATCGGTTCCACTGACTCCCGCGGACTCATGCACTGCCTCTGGGAGATCATCGACAACTCCGTCGATGAGGCTCTGGCCGGCTTCGGCCACGACATCAAGGTCATTCTGCACGCGGACAACTCCGTGGAAATCCACGACGACGGCCGCGGCGTCCCCGTCGACGTCGAACCCAAGACCGGTCTCAGCGGCGTCGAAGTGGTGTTCACCAAACTGCACGCCGGCGGTAAGTTCGGCGGCGGATCCTACACGGCTTCCGGCGGCCTTCACGGCGTCGGCGCCTCGGTAGTGAACGCCCTGTCGGCCAGGCTGGATGTCGAGGTGGACCGTGGCGGTAAGACCTACAAGATGTCCTTCCGGCGCGGTGAGCCCGGCCGTTTCAAGGACCCGGGCACCAAATCTGATCCTGCCGCGGTCTTCGAACCCTTCGTGGACGGTTCCGTCCTGGACGTGGTGGGCAAGGCCAAGCGCGGCGTCACGGGAACCCGGATCCGGTACTGGGCGGACCGGCAGATCTTCACCCCGGACGCCAAGTTCTCCTACGACGAGCTCGCCGCGCGCGCCCGGCAGACATCCTTCCTGGTCCCCGGGCTCAAGCTCACCGTCCGTGACGAACGCCGTGTCCCGGGAACCCCCGGCGAATCCGGACCGCACGAAGAGGTCTTCCACCACGACGGCGGCATCTCCGAATTCGTCGAGTTCCTCGCCGCCGACCCGGGTGTCACCGATATCTGGCGCCTGCACGGCGCCGGCAAGTTCAAGGAAACCGTCCCGGTCCTGGACGAGCGGGGCCACAGCCAGCTCGCCGAAGTGGAGCGGGACTGCGAGGTCGACATCGCACTGCGCTGGGGCATCGGCTACGAAAGCACCGTGCGCAGCTTCGTTAACATCATCTCCACGCCCAAGGGCGGTACCCACCAGTCCGGATTCGAACAGGCCCTGCTGAAGACGTTCCGCAAGGCCGTGGAAACGAACGCCCGCAAGCTCAAGGCCGGCAACGACAAGATCGAAAAAGACGACATTTTTGCCGGCCTCACCGCTGTCCTCACCGTGCGCCTCGCCGAACCCCAATTTGAAGGCCAGACCAAGGAGATCCTGGGCACCTCGGCGGTCCGCGCAATCGTCGCGAAGGTCGTGGAGCAGGAGATTACGGCCAGGCTGACCTCCGCCAACCGCAATGACAAGGCCCAGTCGGCGCTGCTGCTGGAAAAGATCGTCAGCGAGATGAAGTCCCGCATCTCGGCCCGCGTGCACAAGGAAACCCAGCGCCGCAAGAATGCACTGGAAACCTCCTCGATGCCCACCAAGCTCGCGGACTGCCGCACCGACGACGTCGCACGCTCTGAACTCTTCATCGTCGAGGGTGATTCGGCCCTGGGCACGGCCAAGCTGGCGCGCTCCTCCGATTTCCAGGCGCTGCTGCCGATCCGCGGCAAGATCCTGAACGTGCAGAAGGCCTCGGTGGGGGACATGCTCTCCAACGCCGAATGCGCCGCCCTGATCCAGGTGGTCGGCGCCGGCTCCGGCCGCAGTTTCGACATCAGCGCCGCCCGTTACGGCAAGGTCATTCTGATGACGGATGCCGACGTCGACGGCGCCCACATCCGCACCCTGCTGCTGACGCTGTTCTTCCGGTACATGCGGCCGATGATTGACGAAGGCCGCGTCTTCGCCGCCGTCCCGCCCCTGCACCGGGTGGAGGTCATCAACGCCGGGCAGAAGGCCAACGAGATGATCTACACCTACTCCGAGTCCGAGCTCCACTCCCTCCTGGCCCGGCTGGCCAAGGAGGGCAAGCGTTACAAGGAACCCATCCAGCGCTACAAGGGCCTGGGCGAGATGGACGCGGAGCAGCTGGCCGAGACCACGATGGATCCACGGCACCGGACGCTGCGTAAGGTCCGGATCGAGAACGCAAAGCAGGCCGAGGAAACCTTCGACCTGCTGATGGGATCCGACGTCGCACCCCGCAAGGACTTCATCATTGCCGGTGCCGCGAGCCTGGACAGGGAGCGGATCGACGCCTGAGCCAGGCGGCCTGAGCCAGGCGCCCGGGGCGTCGTCGGCCTGGACCGGCGGCGCGGGTCAGCCCAGCAGCCCCGGGACGATCAGCAGGGCCGTCGGCACGGCCAGCAAGAGCCCGCACACGGCCAGGACGGCCGCCCGCCACGCCTCCGGCAGGGCCGGCTGCGGGGACAGCAGGCGGCTGACGCGGGACGCCGTCGTACTCGCCGACCGCGAGCCGCCGGTGGCCCCTGGCGTACCGGGTTCGAGGTCGGCAGCGTCGGAGTCACTGAGCGCCAGCGGGGCCGGCTCGCCGCGGGAGCCGCTCGCCACGATAGCGATCGCTTTGATCAAGGTTGACCGGCTCTCCGTCTTCAGCGCGACGTCGTCGGCCAGCATTTCGATCAGTGAGTTGACGGCGTCCTGCGCCAGCCGGGTGGTCGGCAGCCAAGGCAGTGCCTGGCGCCATGCCGCGAAGACCCACAGCAGGAGATGGTGCCGCTGGTCCAAGTGGGCGTTCTCGTGAATCAGCACCGCACGGAGTTCGTCGGGCTCGAGGGCTGCCATTAAGCCGTCGGACAATACGGTGACGGACCGTGCGCCGCCAGGCAGGCAGTAGGCCACGGGGGAGTCGACGTTCAGGACCATAGTCCGGGGCCCGTCGGCTGACGGTGACGCCAGCAGGTCGAGCATTTCGCGGTGGCGCCGGCGCTGCCGCTGGATCTTGTAATAAGTCAGCAGCAGGGTGAAGATCAGGTGGGCCGTGAGGAGCGCCGCAGCGGACAGGGCAAAGATGTGCCAGAACCCCAGGGCCGTGGTGGGGGCGTCATGCAGGACCATCCCGGCCAGCGCGCCCAGGCCCGAGAGCAGGTTGCTGCCGATCGGCTCAAGTCCGTAGACGAGCATCGCCCCGATCATGGAGAGCCCGCCGGCGAGACCGATGGCCTGCCAGAGCAGCATCGCCGTGAAAGGGGACCGCGCCGGCCATTCTGCGCGGGACAGGAGGACCGGCACCGGCCACGCCAAGGCTATAGCGAGGACCGCCAGAAAGTATGAGGTCCAGAACATCGGACCCTAGCTAAGGCCCAGAAGTTTCCGCAAGGTCTGTGCTTCCGTGTCAGTGACTGATCCGATGAACCGTGCCAGGACGGCCTCGCGGTCCGGAGCCGAGCCCAGTACCTCATGCATCAGTTCCGCCGTGTGATCCTCGCGGCTCGAGACGGACTGATACCGGTGCGGGCGGGTCCCGCGCTCCCGCTCTACAAGGCCTTTCCGCTCCAGGCGGGAGAGGACCGTGAGCACGGTGGTGACCGCCAAGTCCTTGCCTTCGTGGCCGGCTGACCCGTCCTGCGGCTGTGTGCTCTGGGCCAGCATGTCCCGCAAGGTGTTGGCAGTTGCAGCCTCTTGTCCTGCCCAGAGCAGGTCCATCACTGCCCGTTCGAGTTCGCCGAGACTTGCCATTTCCGTGTCCTTTGTAGCTGGCCGCACCCCGAGGCGTCTTTCGACCGGCCGGGGCAAGGCAATGAGTGATGCTCTTCAAAGTTACCGTGTTTTCGGGATTGTTTCTACATGGAGTAGAACACTTTCCGGCGGCGGTGAGGACGGCGTGGTCAGAGGGTGCCGAAGGCTGCGGAGCGGCGGCTTGGCCGGCAATTGTGGAAAGCCCGACGCCGGTGGGCCACCCGCCATGAAGCGCCGATTCCATTGCGGCCGGTTACGCGGCGTGGAATTCTTGAAATTCGGGTAGGACGACACTTTGTTCTACACTCGGTAGAAGTACGAGTTCTACGCTTCGTAGAACTGGTTGCAATCCAGCTACAAGTAGGGACTGCCTTGGACGCCTTGGAAATCGCACGCTGGCAATTTGGAATCACCACGGTCTACCACTTCATGATGGTGCCGCTCACGATCGGTCTCGGACTGGTCGTGGCTGTGATTCAGACCCTCTGGTACCGCACCGGGAAGCCGGAGTACCTGCGGATGACCAAATTCTGGGGCAAGCTCTTCCTGATCAACTTCATCATGGGCGTGGCCACGGGCATCGTGCAGGAGTTCCAGTTCGGCATGGCCTGGAGCGAGTACAGCCGCTTCGTCGGTGACGTGTTCGGTGCCCCGCTGGCCATGGAAGCACTGCTGGCGTTCTTCGTGGAATCGACCTTCCTGGGACTCTGGATCTTCGGCTGGAAACAGCTCAAACGCGGCGTCCACCTGGCCTGTCTCTGGATCGCCGTCATCGGGTCCGTCTTTTCCGCCTACTTCATCCTTGTGGCCAACAGCTGGATGCAGCACCCTGTGGGAGTCGAGCTCATCAACGGCCGCCCGGTCATGACCGACGCCTGGGCCGTTTTCACCAACAACACCGCGCTCGTCGCCTTCCCGCACACGCTTTTCGGCGCCCTCGCGGTGGCCGGAGCGTTCCTGCTTGGCATCGCGTGGTACCACCTGTGGCGCCGCCGCCATGACGGAATCGACGCCGTCGGCACCGACGGCAAGGTGATTCCCGGCGAGGCTGCGATTCCCGGCCGGGACCGCACGGACTACACCGTCTGGATCCGGTCCCTGCGGATCGGCGCGGTCGTTGCCATGATCTCCTTCGCCGGAACCGCCCTCACCGGCGACATCCAGGGAAAACTGATGTTCGAACAGCAGCCCATGAAGATGGCCGCGGCGGAGGCCGCCTGCCACGACGGCACCGGTTTCTCCGTCCTCAGCGTCGGAAACCTCGGCTCCAAGAACTGCGACGAGATCGTGGCCCTGATCGAAGTTCCCGGCATCCTGTCCTTCCTGGCCAATGGCGACTTCACCACCGAGGTCAAGGGAGTGAACAGCCTGCTCGGGGAGTACCAGTCCAAGTACGGCACCACGCTGCCGAACAACCCCATCTACGGCGACCGCGCCGGCACGGAAATCGACTACGTGCCGGTCATGGAAGTAACCTACTGGGGCTTCCGGATGATGATCGGCTTCGGCGGAATCGCGGCCTTCGCAGCGTTCCTGGCCCTCTGGGTCACCCGCAAGGGCACCGTCCCCGCCTCCCGCGGTCTGATGCGCCTGGCCGTCTTCGGAATCCTTGCCCCCTTCGGCGCCAACGCCGCCGGCTGGATCTTCACGGAAATGGGACGCCAGCCCTTCGTCGTGGCCCCGAACCCGGATTTCGCCGGCGTCGACCAGGTCTTTATGTTCACCGCCGCCGCCGTGTCTCCCGGGGTATCCGCCGCGGAAATCCTGGCCTCGCTGGTGGTCCTGACTGCTATCTACGCCGTGCTGCTCGTCGTCGAGGTCAAGCTCATCGTCAAGTACGTTCGCGGCGGCGTGGTCTCGGCGATGCCCGAACTCGCCCACGCCGGGCCGGAACGTCACGACGGCGATGACACCCCGTCCGGGGACGGAAAAACCGGCAAGTCCGGCGACGACGTCCTGGCCTTCGCCTACTAAGCACCCGACACCCACGAATCTCAGAGGATACTCAGCATGGATCTGCTACCTACCATCTGGTTCATCGCCATCGCCGTGCTGTGGACGGGCTATCTCTTCCTCGAGGGCTTCGACCTCGGCGTCGGCATGCTGATGAAGACTTTTGCGCGGAACAACACTGAACGCCGGGTCCTGCTGAACACAATCGGACCCGTTTGGGACGGCAACGAAGTCTGGCTCCTGACTGCCGCCGGGGCCACCTTCGCGGCCTTCCCGCTCTGGTACGCCTCCTTGTTCTCTGCCCTCTACCTGCCTTTGCTGCTGGTCCTGGTGGCCTTGATCTTCCGCGCTGTCGCCTTTGAATACCGCGGCAAGGTGGACACCGACCAGTGGCGCGCCCGCTGGGACTGGGCCATCGCGCTGGGCTCCCTCGTTGCCGCCTTCGGCGTCGGAACTGCCCTCGGACTCACCACCACGGGGCTGCCGCTGAACGCCAACGGCGACCGAGAGGGCGGTGCCTTCGCCTGGTTCAGCGGCTACGCGGTGCTCGGCGGGCTGGCCGTCGTGGGCTTCTCACTGCTGCACGGGCTCGCGTTCCTGGCCCTCAAAACCGACGGTGACATCCGGCACCGGGCCCGCCAATGGTTCCTCCGGTTGCTGCCTTTCCTGGTCCTGCCGTTCGTCGGCTGGGCAGTGAGCCTGCAGTTCCTCAGCGGCGAAGCCTGGACCATTGCCGCCGCCGCCGTCGCCGCCGTCGCCGCCGTCGTGGCCTGGATCCTGGCCCGCACGGGCTCCGAGGGCCGGACGTTCCTGGCCCTCAGCGCCTTCCTCCTGCTCGGCAGCGTCTCGATCTTCGGGGCCGCCTTCCCGGTGGTGCTGCCCTCGACCCTGGATCCGGCCTTCAACCTGACGATCTCCAACGCTTCCTCGTCCGACTACACACTCGGGCTGATGAGTGTAGTCGCCGCCATCGGGCTGCCGCTCGTCCTGACCTACCAGGCCTGGACCTACTGGGTGTTCCGCCGCCGGGTCAGTGCCCACCACATCCCCGAAGCGCACAGCTTCCTGCCCGCGATCGCCGCCAAAGTGCTGGCACCCAAGGACTAACGCCCCATGAAACCCCGGTTCCCGGCAGGCCCCGCCACCCGCTCCGCCCTCTACCTGCTGGGCCTGCTCGGCGCGCTGAAGGCCCTCGCCCTGGTCCTGATGGCCCAGGCCGCAGCCTCGATGCTCGCCGGGCTGATGTCCCAGGACCCGGCCTGGGGAGACCAGCTGGGCTGGGGCCTGGCCGGTGTAGTCCTGCGGTCCCTCACCGTCTGGGGCCAGGCCGTGGCCGCCCGCCGCGCCGCCCTCGGGGTTAAGGAAGAGCTGCGTTCACGGCTGCTGGGAACAGCGCTGCGCAACGGCGTCCGCACGGCCGGGCCCTCCGACGGTGGCCTCGCCGTTCTGGCCACCCGCGGCCTGGACGCCCTGGACAGCTACTACACCCAGTTCCTGCCCGCCTTGGTGAACTGCGCGGCGGTGCCGCTCCTGCTGGGGGCCCGGATCCTCTTCGCGGACTGGATCAGCGCCGTCGTGATCGTACTGACCGTGCCGCTGGTGCCGCTCTTTATGATTCTGATCGGCCGGTATACCGAGGACCGGGTCCACGAAGCCCAGACCGCACTCGCACGGCTCTCCGGCCACATGCTGGAACTGGCCAAAGGGCTCCCGGTCCTCGTCGGCCTGGGCCGCGCCTCGGCCCAGCGCAAGGCCCTCGAAGACATGTCCGAGCAGTACCGGGTCCGGACGATGGACACGCTGCGCACCGCGTTCCTCTCCGCGCTGGCGCTGGAGCTGATCGCCACGATCTCCGTCGCCGTCGTCGCCGTCTTCATCGGCGTCCGGCTCGTCCACGGGGACATGGGGCTCGAAGTCGGGCTGCTCGCACTGATCCTCGCCCCCGACTGCTACCTGCCCCTGCGCGAACTGGGCACGGCACACCATGCCAGCGACGACGGACGGGTGGCGCTCGCCGAGACAACAGCCATCCTTGACGCCCCTGAAGCCGCGCCATTGCTGCCGGTCCCGGCGGCTCCGCTAGCCACTGCGACAGCACACACCGGGCCGCCAGCCGTCTCCGTTGCCGGTCTGACGGTGCGGTACAGCGGCAGGGCGCACGACGCCGTCGGACCGCTCACTTTCACCGCCCCGCCGGGAGAAATCACTGCCCTTGACGGACCCAGCGGGGCCGGAAAGAGCACGGTGCTGGGCGTCCTTGCCGGCACCATCGGCTCCGGGGCGGGCACGGCCATCTCCGGTCGCCTCAAGGGATTCACGACGGCGGACATCGCGTGGGTGCCGCAGCATCCGGTCATGGTCGCCCCCACGGTGCTGGACGAAATCCGGCTCTACCTTGGCGCCCCGGCGGCTCCGGCGGCCCCGGCGGGCTCGGACGACCGGACGGACGCAACCGCCATGAACTGCCTGCGTGCCTGTGCCGCCGGGCACCTCGCTGCCAAACACCCCGCCGAGCTGAGCCCGGGGGAGCTGCGCCGGGTGGCGCTGGCCCGGGGACTTGCCCGGATCGAGGCCGGGGCCACCATCCTGCTGCTGGATGAACCGACCGCACACCTGGACCGCGGCTCGGCCGATGCCGCCAACGGCGCCATTGCCGCCCTGCGCGGAAGGGTGACCGTGCTGCTGGTCGCCCACGACCGGCAGACGCGAGAGTTGGCCGACCAACTGGTGCCGGTCGCTGCCGGGGCGGCCCCCGGGACCAGCGATGTTCCCGCAGGCGGCGCGGCGGCAGCGGACCTGCCGGCGGCCGGTGCGGCGTCAGTACTGCCGCCGCCGGCCGATGGGCGTCCTGCTGCACCCCGCGCGACTGCATACCTTGCCGTCGAATTTCCCGCGGCTGCACCCCACGCGGCCGAAACTCCCGCGGCTGCACCCCACGCGGTCAAAACTGCCGCGGCCGGCGTGGCAGATACCTGGCCCGTTGCCGCGCAGCGCCGACCCCGGCCGGCGGCGGCACTGCGGCGGCTCGTGGCGCCGGTTGCCGGAAAGTTTGCAGCCTCCGGGGTCATTGGCACCCTGGCCGCGCTTTTCGCCGTCGCACTGGCCGGGCTGTCCGGCTGGCTGATCATCCGCGCAAGCGAGCAGCCGCCCATCCTGTATTTGCTTACCGCGATCGTGGGAGTGCGCTTTTTTGGCATCGGCCGGGCGGCCTTGCGCTACACCGAACGGCTCCTGCTGCACGACGCCGTCTTCGCGGCCCTCACCCGGCTCCGGGGCCAACTCTGGGAATCCTTGAGCCGGCGCGCGCTCTCGCTGCGCCGTCTGCTGCAGGGCGGCAACGTCCTCGGCACCGTGATCGAGGACGTCGACACGGTGCGGGACCTGCTGCCGCGGGTGGTTCTGCCGCCGGTGACCGCCGTTGCGGTGGGGGCAGCCGCGCTTCTCGCGACCGGCATCCTGCTGCCAGTGGCACTGCCGGCCGTGCTGGCGGCGGCATTGCTGAGCCTCATCGCGGCCCCGGCACTGGCCCTGGCGGCCGACCGGATGTCCGCCAGCACCGAACAAGCCCTGCGCGCAGGGGTGCTGCGCAATGTTGCCGCCGCCCTTGACGCCCGGGCCGAGCTGCACGCCAACGCCGTGGCCCAACCGGTGCTGGCCGCAATCACCCGCCAGGACCGTGCCGCCACAGCCGCCTCGCAGCGTTCGGCCTGGGCGGAGGGACTCGGCCAGGGACTGACCGTGTTCGCCTGTGGTGCCGCCGCCCTGGTCAGTGCCCTGCTGGGCGCGCCCCAGGCACTTGGCGGTGCCGTCGCGCCGGCCACGGTGGCCGTTGTGGTCCTGCTGCAGCTCGCCCTCGTGGAGCCATATGCGGCCATTACGACGGCCGTGCGCCAGTACCCGGCCCTGCGTGCGGTACTGGCGCGGATTTCGGCTGCCGGGGTTCTTGAGGCCTCCGAGCGGACCGACGGGGAGGAGATCCCGGGGCTCGTGCCGCCGCCCGCACGCCCGGATGGGCGGCCCGGGATCGAGCTCCGGGAACTCGCGGCGGCCTGGCCCGGCGGGCAGACCGTGTTCCGGGGACTCAATGCGTCCGCCGAACCCGGCCGCTGGCTCTCCGTCACCGGCGCCTCCGGCTCCGGCAAATCCACCCTGCTGGCCGTCGTCCTCGGGTTCTTGCCGCCGGCGGCCGGGGCGCTTTTCCGCAGCGGCCAGGCGGCGTGGTGCCCGCAGGAAGCACACCTTTTTGACTCGACCATCCGCGGCAACCTCATGTTGGCGATGCCGGGGGACCCGGCGGAGCGCACCGCAGAGATCAGTCCCGGCAGCGATCCCGGCCCAGGCTCCCGCGAGGCCCAGCTCCGGGAAGCCCTCGTCGCGGTGGGCCTGACAGCGCTGCTGGACCGCCTGCCGGAGGGGCTGGACACCAAAATCGGCCCGGGAGGAGCGTTCCTCAGCGGCGGGGAGCGCCAGCGGCTGGCCGTTGCCCGGACGCTGCTGAGCGGGGCGGAAGTGATCCTGCTCGATGAACCCACGGCGCACCTGGACGCCGAATCCGGGCGGGCCTTGCTGACCGAGCTCCGGCACGGCCTTCAGGGCCGGACGGTCGTCCTGGTCACGCACAACCCGGACGACATCGACGCCGGCGATGCTCGGCTGGATCTCGACGCCGCAGCTGCCGCCGCAGAGGTCGCAACGCCGGTCCTGGCACGCGGATAGTCCGCACGCTAGCCTGTTGCCATGAACGTCGCTGGCGGGACCCGAACGGTCCTGGACCCACGCCTCGCATGGCGGCCGGCCGAAAGTTGTGACGTGGACGCCTGGGCTGACCTGATCGCCCGGACCGCCGCCGTCGAACAGCCCGTCTGGTACGAGCGCCGTGCCGATCTGGAGCAGATCCTGGCCTCCAAGAACAACCCTGCGGCGGAGCACACGATCCTTGGCTTTGATCCGAACGGCCTGGCCCGGGCCTACGCGAGGATCACCAAGAGCCGCGACGGGGAGAAAGCGGTCGGCTTCGGCTGCGTTGATCCGCAATGGCAGGGGAGCGGCGTCGGCACCGGACTGCTGCGGTGGGCCGAACAGCGCACCCGCGAGCGGTTCGCTGCGGACGCAGCCGGCCACGCAGGACCCCGCCGGTCTGCGCCTGGCGCGCAGGTGCCGAAGATACGGCTCTACATGGAGCAGCAGCAAGAACACCAGGCCGCGCTTTTTGCGGGCGCCGGCTACAAGGTGGTCCGTTACTTCAACGAAATGCACCGGCCGTTGAGTCTGGCATTGCCGCAAGCTGTCCTGGGGCCCGGATTGTCGCTGGTGGACTTCGGCCCGGAACTGCACGAGCCCGTCCGGCTGGCGCACAACGCCGCCTTCCGGGACCACTGGGGCAGCGAACCCCGCGACGAAGAGGCCTGGGGATTCGTGGTTGACGATCCGCTGGCCCGGCCGGACCTGAGCGGCGTGGTGCTGGAGAAATCCTCGGGAAAGGTGGCCGGCTACCAGCTCGCCACCCACGACGCCGAGGCCGCAGCGGTCCGTGGCTTCCGCGAAGGCTACACCGAACTGCTGGGCGTGCGGCGCGAGTTCCGTGGCCGCGGCATTGCCCAGGCGCTGCTGGCCGACGCGATGCGCCGGTTCGCCGCAGCCGGGATGGACACCGCGTCTTTGGACGTCGACTCCGAAAACCCCACCGGCGCGCTCGGCCTCTACCTCAAGATGGGCTACACGGCAGTGAACCGCAGCATGGCCTGGGACAAGGAGCTGGAACCGGCGGCGCCCTGACGAGGGCCGGCCGCGACCCGGCAGGGCTGGGCCCGTGTGCAGCTGGCAGCCACCATCCCCACCGGACGATGCAGCTATCCGTCCACGTCGTGGAGGTGATGGACGACGTCGTGCAGGAAATACTGTGCAAACGTCAGGACCGTGAACACCGTCCCGTTACTGCGGGTTCCTTCGCGGTTCCACTCTTCTTCCCGGACCCGGGCGAAGGTGGCCGCGATCTGTTCGCCCTCGGCGGTCAACTCCGTGCCGACCTCGGTCGGGTCGGCGCTGGCATAGTCCTGCTCCACAGCGGTGAGGTCCTGGTCCCAGTCATCGAACCGCGCATCATCCTCCGCCAGCATGAGGGACAGCCGGTGGTCAAAGAGGGCGAAGACGTCCCGGACGTGGCAACCGTATTCAAGGACGGACCAGGTGCTCTCGTTCGGGCGTTCGGCCGCATCCGGGCGCCGCAGTACTGCGCGCCACCGCGGGAGCATGCTCGTCAGGACTCCGGGCACCGTGGCCGGGGTCGTTGCGGATGCGTCAAAGCCGCACTCGGGGCAGGGCCGGGAGAGAACCCAGGTCCAGTCCTTGGAATCGGGAATGATAGGCATGCCAGCAGTCTAGGGTCTTTTCCCCGGCCCGAGTACCGGCACAACGTGGTGCTGAATCCGGTCCGGTCCAAGGCTGCCAAAGGTATCAGGGGGCTTGCCCTCCCTCCTGGCCGGCCGCCGTCGCTGCGCGGGACCGGTTTATCTTTCATGCGCGTCACTCTTTGTCAGTGAGTGCGGGTCCGCGTCTGAATTACCGGCGTCGCCCCCTGGGGGTGTTGAGGTGGCTTTTGTGCCGCGGCGCCTGGTCCACAATGGTTCCAGGGCCGCGATCTCCTCGGGTGAGGCGGTGCCGAAGGGGGAGTGCGCCGGCCCCTCGGGAGCCCTGCGTACTTGGCCGCGGGTGGCCCAGAGGCTGACACCGATGGACACGCCGAGGATTGTGGCGATGACGGCCAGGGACAGCGGGGTGGGGATGTAGTAGATATCGATCTTGAGGAACATTTTGATGCCTACCCAGATCAGGACGAGCGCGAGTCCGATCTTGAGGTAGATGAAGCGGTGGATCATGTCAGCGAGGAGGAAGTACATGGCCCGCAGGCCCAGGATGGCGAAGGCGTTGGCGGTGAAGACCAGAAACACTTCGTCCGTGACGGCAAAGATTGCGGGGATGGAGTCCACGGCGAAGATGATGTCCGTGACCTCGATGAGGACCAGCACTGCGAGCAGCGGGGTGGCGAGTAAGACGCCGTTCTTGCGGATCAGGAAACGCTGGCCGTGGAAGTCGTCCGTCATGGCCACGCGCCGGCGGAAGAGTGTCAGCGCCCGGGACTTTTCCGGGTCAAGCATGTCGTTGCGGTGCCGGATCATCCGGTAGCCGGTAACGAGCAGGAACGCGGCAAAGATGTACAGCACCCACTCGGCGCGGGCGATGATGACAGCCCCCGCAGCGATAAAGATGCCCCGGAAGACCAGGGCGCCCAGGACCCCGAAGAACAGCACCCGGTGCTGGTATTCGCGGGGAACTGCGAAGTAGGTGAAGATGATCGCCCAAATGAACACGTTGTCGACTGCGAGGGATTTCTCGATCAGATATCCGGCGAAGTACTGCTGGCCAAACTCCGCACCATAGACCTGCCATATCAGGAAGCCGAAGCCCACACCGAAGGCGACCCAGACGGCGGACCAGAGTGCGGCTTCCCGGACGTGGATGACGTGGGCTTTGCGGTGCGCGAACAGATCCACGGCAAGCATCAGGACAATGAGGAAAAGAACGGCCAGCCAGGCCCAAAGAGGAACGTTCATGAGGGAATACCCGCTTCCAGTCAGCTCAAACCAACTGGAGGTCTTTCCCGGTCCCAAGGGACCTGTTCCGCCGGGCCGCTCAGGGTCAGCCGTACTGACGACGGGACATTCAGGGGATACTCCCCTCCGCAAAATTAGTGAAGCACAGTTCATCTATTTCGGCAACGGGTCGGAGTCGTCCCGGCTAGCCGTACAGCTAGCCCCGACGCCCCAGGGATTGCCGCAGAATAACCCGCCAAGACACTAGACCACTGGCTCCGGCGGTCGCCGCGGCACTGCAGTCGTGCTCCTAGAAGGCCGACGACGGAGGCCCTCGTTGTCCAGCTTCGCTCAGATAACGCAGTGGTAGTTCATGGGCACTCACCCGGCAGTCCCCGCATCTCCGCCCGCGCCCGGCGCAACGCCAAAAGCCCGCTGGTCTACGCGCTCCACCCAGGCAGCGGGCAGCCGGCTGCCTGGGGCAAGTGGCACCGTCGCAGGACTCCACCCCGGTCTGTCCCTGTTCTTACGTCTTCGACGATGTAGTTGGTTTCGGTCCCTCAGATGACCTCGCGGTTCCGGTCAACGGCTAGTGCGGGTTTCGCGGAAGGCGGCGTCTATGAGAATTTCTGCTGCTGCGCGGGCATGGCGGGCGGGTTCGGCGCTGCCGGCGATCGCGGCTGTGGTGATTGCCCCTTCGGCCAATATGGCCAGCTGCGGAGCAAGCCCATCGGGTGCCCCCGCTGCGGCGGCCAGCCGGGCCAGGTAGTCCTGGAAGCGCTTTTTCTGTTCCCTGACAATATCGGTGATGCGTCCGGAAGCCCCGCCGACCTCACCAAAGGAATTGATGAAGGCGCACCCACGGAATCCCTCTGATGTGAACCAGCTGGCGAGGAAGTCGTAAACCGCCAGCAGCTCTTCGCGGGGTTCCCGTGCAGCGTCAACCTGGGCGGTGACTCCGCTCGTCCAGATCTCCTCCCACGCGTAGAGGACCTCCTCGATGATGGCTTCCTTCGCCGGGAACAGGCGGTACAAGCGCTTGAGTGAGACGCCGGATTCGGCCCGCAGCTCATCCATCCCCACCGCTGTAAACCCGCGGGCATAAAACAATGTGGTCGCGGCAGCGAGCACGAGCTCCCTGGCCGTGTCATCGTCCGGCTTGCCGGGGGCCA
The DNA here is from genome assembly GCA_963769515.1 of uncultured Actinomycetota bacterium. GTDB lineage: Bacteria > Actinomycetota > Actinomycetes > Actinomycetales > Micrococcaceae > Arthrobacter. Next base: position 196,558 of record CAVYMG010000035.1, on the reverse strand, counting down.
GGGTCTTTTCGGCCGATTCGTGTTGGGCCACGGAGAGTGATTCATCCTTTTCGCTTGCATGGATAACGATCGTTCTCTAGTGTAAGGGGCAAGGTGGAGAACATGCGTTCTCCACCTTGCGGAATACCTGTTCGGGCCTCTTTGCAAGCGACGGCTGGACCGGAGCTGCCCGTTGGGGGCGGTCGCATTCAATGGCTGGAGAGACGATGAACAGTTTGCGCGAATCACCACATCCGTTGTCCCGTGAGGCGGCCCGGGGGGCTCTTGCGCATCTTCTTGAGCGCACGGCGCAGGGTGACCACGAGGCGTTCGGCGATTTTTATGGTCAAACGTCGGCCCGGGTTTTCGGCCTGGTCCGCCGCGTGCTCCTGGACCGCGAGCTGAGCGAGGACGTGACGCAGGAGGTTTTCGTCATGGTCTGGCAAACGGCGTCGAAATACAGCCCGATGGCGGGAAGCCCCATGGCATGGCTCATGACGATCGCGCACCGCAGGGCGGTCGACAGGGTCCGCTCGCACCACAGCAGCCAAATCCGGGACCGGCGCTGGGCCGGTCACACCGGAAACATGCCCTACGACGTCGTGTCCGAGACTGTTATCGACAGAATGGACGCCCAGACCCTTCACCGCAGCCTGGGGTGCCTGTCCGCGCTCCAGCGCGAGGCCATCGTCCTGGCTTATCTTGGGTGCTTGACCTACCGACAGGTCGCCGAACAGCTCGCCACGCCACTGCCGACCATCAAGTCCCGCATACGGTCCGGCCTGACACGGCTCCGAACGGAACTAGAACCGGCCTAGCCCGTCTCGTCGTCTGACGTACAGGGCAGGCCGGTCGAGCAGATGCTATCTCGATAGGCCTCATCCGGGCACGACGACGGAGCCGTCTCGGCGCCCCTTGCTGACGGAACCGCCACCGCCCGGTAAGGCCCTGGCTATTCACCGTCCGGTGACGGCGGACGCGTCTTCCTTTGCTCACTGAGTGTGGCCGCTGACGGAGGCCAGCTCAGCAACGAGCGATGGGGTGCCATCACGGATGACTTCACGACGGAAATGGACCTCACCGAGGATCCCAGAGAGCGACCGGACGTGGCCCTGGCCGTTCGCCCGTGCTCGCACCACAACATGACCAATCCGCCATTATTGTCGTACCCCTTTGGCAGAGTTTAACTATGGAGGCCGCTAGTGGATTCTTACCGGATTCAGATCAGGACAAGCCCGATCTGAACGGGATCCTTGCGCTGGTCCGGGCGCTGTCCGGAACCGCGCAATCGGACGCGGCCCTCTTCGACTTTTTCGAGGCTTCGGATTTTGCCGGCCGTGTGGAGGAATTGTCCCGCACCGTGGATTTCCTTCAGCTTGTTGCCGTCGCAGCGGTCAACCGAACCCGGACGGATGCTGCCTTGGCGCCGAAGCCGTCCTCCGGGTGGGAAACTGAACCGGGATCGGCTGCCGGGTGGCTGACCGGCTGGAATCTCGAACCAGACCGGGATCCCACCGGTGGATCCAGCAGCGCGGCCGGGACGGAAACCGCGGACGGATTCGGCAACGGCCCGGATGCAGTGGCGGCTGTCCTGGGTGACGGGTACCGTAACCCCGCCGACTTCCTTCGGGCACGTTTGCGGATCAGCGCGACCGAGGCCAGGCGCCGGCTTGCCCTCGCGGGCGAAGTCCTGCCCCGGACGGGCATCGCGGGCCTGTCCGAACCCGCCGCGCGGCCGGAGCTCGCCGCGGCCGTGGCCTCCGGGAGTATCGCCTCGAATGCGGCGACGATCATCACGATGTCCCTGGACCGGGTCCGGCACACGGCCCCGGCGGAAGCTCTTGCCGGAATGGAACACGCACTGACCCTGACGGCGGCCGAGAACGATTATGACTTCCTGGCCCGGATCGCCAGGCACTGGGCCGATGCCCTCGACCAGGATGGCGATGAACCCTCCGAAGAAGTCCTGCGGCAGCTCCAGGGCGCGTTTGTCCGGAAGCCGCGGCACGGGCTGCACCATATGGAAATCTTTGCCACAACCGACCAATACGAACACCTCCTGACCGTGATGAATGTTGCCACCAATCCCCGCGCAGGGCGGGACGGGACACAGGCTGCCGGTGCTGCCGGCACCGCGCCCGCCCCTGGGGCCGATGACGAGGACGGCAACGACCCGGCTGCCGACCGTCTGGACCTGCGCTCGCGGCCCCAACGGCTCCTCGACGGGCTCGTCGGGGCCTGCAAGGTGGCCCTCGCGGCGGGCGCCCTGTCCACGGCAGGCGGGCTCCGCCCACAAATCATGGCTACCATCAACTACCGGGACCTTTTCGAACTCCTCGACGTCGGACAGTCGGACACTGACGGCACCGTCACCGCCGGAATTCCGAGCCTCGATGACTCCGGCCCCGGCGCTGCCCACCCGATCGGCAGCGTGGGCAGAACATCGGGTGCGGCCTCGTTCCTTTTCACCGGCCCTGTTACGGCATCCACCATCCGAAAGATTGCCTGCGACGCCGGCATCATCCCTGTCCTGCTGGGTGGTGAGGGACGGATCCTGGACATCGGCCGCGCCTCACGGGTCTTCCCGCCGCACATCCGGAAAGCCATCACCGCCCGGGACCAGGGCTGCGCCTTCCCGCGCTGCACTATCCCGGCACCCTGGTGCGAAGCCCACCACATCACCTACTGGTCCCGCGGGGGAAACACCGGAACTGAGAACGGAACGCTGCTGTGTTCGCACCACCATCACGTGATCCATAAGGAGCAATGGAGAATCCAGATGCGTACCGGGGTCCCGTGGTTCATCCCGCCCCCACATCTGGACCCTCGCCAGCAGCCTCGAAGAAACCACTATTTCAGAAGCTAAATTCGGGCAAGCGCGCTGCTCGGATCTGACCAAACCCGCCTCCTTTTCCGGCGTCGCGGATGCGCACACGACCGGTGGCAGCCCGCCAGGAACGGCCCGAAAATTTACGGGTCCGCGGAGTGGCAATCGGAGTAAAGTTCGTTCCGGGGGTGGGCCTGGAAAGGAACACAGCCATGCTGAAAGACAAGTGGGTCGGCGCCGTGTTGCCGGCCGCGGATATCACCCGGGCGCGTGATTTCTACCGCGACAAACTCGGGCTCGAGCCGGATAATCCGGATGCCGAGGACAACCTGCAGTTCAAGTGCGGCGCCGGAACGGGATTCTTGATCTACCAGACATCCAACGCAGGTTCAGCCAAGAACACACAGCTCGGGTGGGTCGTCGATGACATAGCCGCCGCCGTCGCGGAGTTGCAGGAATCCGGGGTCGCTTTCGAGGAGTACGACTTCCCCGGCCTGAAAACCGAAGGCGGCATCGCCACGATGCCCGATGGAAGCGCCGCAGCGTGGTTCCTGGACAGCGAGGGGAACATCCTCAGCCTGAACTACATGCCCTAAACCTCAAGTGAGGCCGGGGCCGGGGCCCGGGCCGGCAACGCTAGCAGCGTGGCCAGGCCCGGGCTTCACCGGTCTCCAAGCGAAGTCCCTGACGGGCGTTCCTACCCGTCCGTCTCCGGCGCGCTCTCCCATGCCATGCTCGGGCCGATCGCGTCGATCGCCTGGGACAGCGGAATGCCCGAGCCGTCCCGCCGGCCATGTTCGCCGGGCAAGGACCGGGCCACCCCGGCGGCGGAGGATGCCTTCGCCGGGCCGTGGCCGGCCCAAGCGAGCAGAAGGGTGTCTTCGCCCTTGAGGAACCGGTGCGCCCGCACCCCCGCAGTCGCGCGTCCCTTCGCCGGGTATTCGTCCAGCGCGGTGACCTTGGCCGCGCCCGGGGCGGTGCCCGGCAAGGCGCCGTCGGTCCCTGCGATGGTCACCACTACCGCGGCCGTGTCGGCCGGGACGGTGGCGCCGAAGAACAGCACCCGGTCTCCGGCGGCCAGCTTGATCCCCGCCATGCCGCCCGCGGTCCTGCCCTGTGGCCGGACCACGGAGGCGCTGAAACGCAGCAGTTGCGCCTGCCGCGTTACGAAGATCAGGTCATGGTCGTCGGAGCCGGCGGGCGCCACCCCCACCACGGAGTCCTTGTCCTTTAGCGCGATCACTTCCCAATCCTCGCGGTTCAGCGGGTAGTCGGGCTGTACGCGCTTCACCACGCCCTGTGCCGTGCCGATCGCGAGGATCTGGTCCAGCGGGGCGAACGCGACAAGCGATTCGCCCTTGAGCAAGGTGATGAAGTCCTTGGCCGGAACACCGCCGGCCATGTTCGGCGTTCCGGACGTGGGCGGCAGCACGGGCATATCCATCACCTGCAGGCGCAGCATCCGGCCCTGGGAGGTCACGGCGGCAATCTCGCCACGCGCCGAGGTCTTCAGGACCGATGTGAAAACATCATGCCGGGTCCGCGGTCCCGTCTCTGCCAGGTCGTCCTGGTTGGCAGTGCGGGCGATCTGGCCGGAAGCGGTCAGGATCGCCCAGCACGGATCGTCAGCGATTTCCAGGGCCAAAGGAGCGGCCTTGCCCTTGGCCCCGGGGGCGGCGGTCAGTGCGGCGACGGTGGGGGAGACCGCCTCGGATTCGAGCAGGACGGTCCGACGCGGGGTGCCGTACTTCTCGGCGATCGTTGCGAGCTCGTCGGAGACCAGCGCGCGCAAGAGTTCCGGTGAGTCGAGGATGGCCTGTAGCTCGGCAATTTCCCGGCGGAGCTCCTCCTGCTCCTTTTCCAATTCGATCCGGGAGTATTTGGTCAGCTGCCGGAGCCGGAGTTCCAGGATGTAGTTGGCCTGGATTTCGGAGAGGTCGTAAATGGACATCAGCCGGGCCCTGGCTTCGGCAGCCTCGTCGGAGGACCGGATGATCTGGATGACCTCGTCGATGTCGACGATGGCGATGAGCAAGCCTTCGACCAGGTGCAGACGGTCCTTCTTTTTGGCCAGGCGGAAGGCGGTCCGCCGGCGCACCACGGTGATGCGGTGGTCCACGTACACGGAGAGCAGCTGCACGAGCCCGAGAGTCTGCGGCTGGCCGTCCACGAGCGTGACGTTGTTGATGCCGAAGGAGTCTTCCATCGGGGTGAACCGGTAGAGCTGCTGCAGGACGGCGGTGGGGTTGAATCCGTTCTTAAGCTCGATGACCAGCCGAAGGCCATGCTTGCGGTCCGTGAGGTCTACAACGTCGCTGATGCCGGTGAGCTTCTTGCCGTTAACGGCATCCTTGATCTTCTCAATGACCTTTTCCGGCCCGACCATGTACGGCAGTTCGGTCACGACCAGGCCGGTGCGTCGGGCCGAGAGCTGCTCGATTTCCACCTTCGCCCGGGTTTTGAAAGAGCCGCGGCCCGTGGCGTAGGCGTCCCGGATGCCGTCGAGGCCGACGATCCGGCCCCCGGTGGGCAGGTCGGGGCCGGGGATGAACTTCATCATGTCCTCGAGCGTCGCGTCCGGGTGCGCGATGAGGTGCCGGGCGGCGGCGATCACCTCGACCAGGTTGTGCGGGGCCATGTTCGTCGCCATGCCGACGGCAATGCCGGTGGCGCCGTTCACAAGGAGGTTGGGGAACGCTGCCGGCAGCACGTCGGGCTGGGTGAGCTGATTGTCGTAGTTCGGGACGAAATCAACGACGTCCTCGTCGAGGTGGTCGGTCAGCGTCAGCGCCGCCGCAGCAAGCCGGGCCTCGGTATACCGCGGGGCGGCCGGGCCGTCGTCAAGCGAGCCGAAGTTGCCATGGCCGTCGATCAGCGGCAGCCGGAGGGCGAAACCCTGCGCCATCCGCACCATGGCGTCGTAGATCGCGGTGTCGCCGTGCGGATGCAGTTTACCCATGACCTCGCCCACCACGCGGGCGCTCTTGACATGGCCGCGGTCCGGGCGGAGACCCATCTCGCTCATCATGTACAGGATGCGCCGCTGGACAGGCTTCAGGCCGTCGCGGGCATCCGGGAGGGCCCTGGAGTAGATCACCGAATAGGCGTACTCCAGGAACGAGCCTTCCATCTCGGAGGTGACATCGATGTCGACGATATTCTCGACGAAATCAGGGCTGGCGTCCCCGGCGGGGGGCGTGGTTTGGCGGCGGGCCATGAGGCTGGGGGTCCTTCTGAAGGGGCTTGAACGGGTCCTGCGTAAGTTTATGACTAGGCTAAGCCTATGGTGGATCAGCCCGCGGTCGGCATATATCCGGAATATTGGGAAGCCGACGTTGTCCTGCGCGACGGTGGAACCGCCCACGTGCGCCCTATCCACCCTGCTGATGCCCAGGCCGTGCAGGCCTTTCACACCGGGCAATCGCAGAAGTCGATCTACATGCGCTTCTTCGCGTTCAAGGCCTCGCTGTCCGGCAAGGAACTGAAGCGCTTCACCGAAGTTGACTACCGCGACCGGGTCGCCCTCGTGATCACCATCGGCGGGGAGATCCTCGGGATCGGCCGCTACGACCGGCTCGACAACCCGGCAGAGGCAGAAGTCGCATTCAACATCGCGGACGCCCACCAGGGCCGCGGGATCGGCTCCATCCTCCTCGAACACCTCGCCGCAGCCGCCCGGGAAAACGGCATCCGCACCTTCAGCGCCGAAGTACTCCCGGAGAACCGCAAAATGCTGATGGTATTCGCCGACGCCGGCTACGACGTCAAACGGCATTTCGACGACGGTGTCATCAGCCTGGAGTTCAACATTGACCCCACGGAAAAATCCCGCACCGTGATGGAAGCCCGGGAACACCGCGCTGAGGCGCGCAGCATCCAGGAACTGCTCGCACCGTCCTCCGTGGCGGTGATCGGGGCCAGCCGAACGTGGGGCGCCGTGGGATACCAGCTGCTCGAACACGTCATCGAAGGCGGCTTCACGGGTCCGGTCTATGCCGTCAACCCGGAGGCCCTGGAACTCGCCGGCATGCTCTCCTTCGCCAGCCTGGCCGAGGTCCCCGGACCGGTCCGGCTCGCCGTCATCGCCGTACCCGTGGAGGAAGTTCCCGCCGTCGTGCGGGACTGCGCCGCTGCCGGGGTCAAGGGAATCGTGGTGGCCACAGCGGGATATGAGGACGACGGCGACCGCGGACTCGCCCGGCAGCGGGAGCTTGTGCGGCAGTCCCGCGCCAACGGGATGCGGGTGATCGGTCCCGCCTCATTGGGAATCGTCAATACGAATCCGGCGGTGTCCCTCAACGCGTCGATGGCTCCGGAGCTCGCCCGCCGCGGCGGCCTCGGGCTCTTCAGCCAGTCGGCCGCGATCGGGGTCTCGCTCTACGCCGCGAGCAGCCGCCGGCGCCTGGGTATCTCCACCTTCCTCTCCGCCGGCAACCGCGCCGACGTCTCCGGCAACGACATGATGCAGTACTGGGAGGACGACCCCGACACCACGGCGGTGGGCCTCTATCTCGAGTCCATTGGCAATCCACGCAAGTTTTCCCGGCTGGCACGCCGCCTGGCCCGGACCAAGCCGGTGATCGTGGCCAAATCCGACGCCATGGGCCTGAACCTGCCGCCGGGCCATGCAGTCCGGACCACGCTGGCGCCTGTCGAGGCCGTCGACGCCATGATGCGCCAGGCGGGCGTGATCCGGGTTGAGACGATCGAGCAGCTCATGGACGTCGCCCAGATCGTCTCGGGCCAGCCGCTGCCGCAGGGGCCGGGGGTTGCCGTGTTCAGCAACTCCCGCGCCGTCGGCAAGATCGTGGCGGACAGCGTGGCCGCCCACGGCCTCGGCGTCGAAGGTATCGTCACGGACGTCGATCTGGATGCAGGAATGTCCGTGGCACTGCCGGCGCTGCGCAAGGCCCTGCAGGAAACCCTGGACAGGGTCGAAGTGCACGCCGTCGTGGTGGCCCTGCTCCCCGCCCGGGGGCTCACGGTGGAAAAGATCGCCGGGGTCCTCGCCGAATGTTCCGAAGCGGCGGGAAAGCCCGTAGTCGCGGCCTTCAGCGGCATCCTGGATCCCTCGATCTACGTTGAAGGGATGGTCGGTCCCGGAACGGGGGCAGGCACCGTGCCCTGCTATTCCAATCCGGGCGCCGCCGTCTCCGCGCTCGCCGCCGTCGTCCGCTATGCCCGTTGGCGGGACCGCGACCAAGGCCTTTTTGCGGAGCCGCCCGGCTGTGATCCGGAAGCCGCCAAGACCGATCTGGAGCGGCTGCTGCGCCCGGTGAACGGGGAGCAACTGGTCCGGCTGGACAGCGCGGAGGCGGCCGGACTGCTGGCCCGCTACGGCATCAGCGTTGTGCCGTCCGAACGCTTTGAGACCGCTGACCAGGCTGTGGCCGCCGCCGACAGGCTGGGCTGGCCCGTGGTGCTGAAGACCACGGACCCCGCCCTGCGGCACCGGCTGGACCTCGGCGGGGTGCGGCTGGACATCCAGGACGCCGAGTCGCTGCGCCGCAATGTGCAGCAGATGCGCAAGCAGCTTGAACGCTACGGTTCGCCTGCCCTGGAGGTGCAGACGATGGTTCCGGTCGGCCAGGCCTGTACATTCCGCGCCGTCGAAGATCCGCTTCTGGGCCCCGTGATCTCCTTCGGGCTGGCCGGCGACGCCGTCAACCTGCTGGAGGACTGGGCCCACCGGGTGCCGCCGCTCTCCGGTACCGACGTGCACGACTTCATCAGGGCTCCCCGAGCCTCCCGCAAGCTCTTCGGCTACCAGGGACTGCCCGCCGTTGACGCAGTCGCTCTGGAAGACCTCGCCGCCCGGCTGACCCGGCTCAAGGACAATCATCCGGAAATTGCGCTCGTCGAGTTCAACCCTGTCCTGGCCGGCACCGAGGGTGCCACGATCCTGGCGGCCGATGTCCGGATCGCCAATGCTGCCCAGCGCACCGACACGGCCCGCCGCGCGATGCGGGACTGACGGCGGTTAGCATGTCCCGGGCCGATCTGTGAAAATGGAATCCATGACTTCCCAGCCTCAACCGTCCAAGCCCGAGGCGCCCGCATCCGGACGCCCGACCACGCGCCCGCACGGTCCCCACGACCACAGCGCACAGGGCCAGAGCCTGGACGGTGCCCTGCAGACTGCCGGGTTCTACCCCCTCCTCGTGGCCGACGTTGTCGCCGACGCCCTCGACGGCCGCGACTGCGTGGCTCACTTGGTGCATCTGGAAACGCACTTCGACCGGGCCGAAGTCCGCCGGCACATCACCGTGCTTGTGCTGACCGAGGACATGCTGGTGATCACCCACGTCGATGACCAGCAACTCGACGACGCCGGCGAGCAGACAGTCGCCCAGGTCTCGACCGAATCCGTTCCTGTAACGCAGATCCGTTCAGTGGTCCTGAGCTACATGTACGCCCAGCCGCAGGACTACAAGCCCTCCGATCCCGTCCGGGAGGTGACCCTGTCCATTGCCTGGTCCGGCGGCCAGCGCCTCGACATGGGCCCGGCCAGTTGCGGCGACCCGCAGTGCGAAGCGGACCATGGCTACACCGGCACCATCGCGCAGGAGGACATCGTCCTGCGTATCAGTGCCGAAGCGGACGGCCTGCAGGCAGTTCAGGACGCCAAGCTGTTTGCCCGGGCGCTCCGCGCGGTCAACACCGGTTCGGCCGCTCCGGTCCTGCACTCCGCCCCCGGGATGCCGCCGCGTCCCCGGATGGGCGTCTTCGCCAACCGCCTGAGCCGCGGCCATCAGCGCTGAGATGGCTACGGTCCGTGAGCCTGAGCCACTCGCAGTCCCCGCCCAACCAGTCATGCCGCCGGCCCCGGCCTTCGGCCAGCGTTCCATCGCCGAGGTGCTCACAAGCGCCGCGGCCAGCCTGGGCGTCCCCGGCTTCGACAACGTACTGAACCTGCCTTCCGCGACACGGGTGTGCGTTGTCCTGGCCGACGGTCTGGGCAGGAACCTGCTGAAGCAGAAATCCGCGCACACGCCGTTCCTGCGTTCCGTGATGCAGGCCGGGCAGGGCAACGTCCCGGTCTCGCTGGACTCCGCATTCCCCTCCACCACCGCCGCCTCGCTGGCCAGTTTCGGCACGGGACTCCCGGCCGGCCAGCACGGGCTCGTGGGATATGACGTCCTGGACCCTGACCAGGACCGCGTCGTGAACATGCTCGGCAACTGGGACGCCGGCGTTGACCCGGAAACGTGGCAACCGTTCCGGACCGTCCTCGAGCAGGCCGCCGAGCACGTGGACGTCGTTACCGTGAGCCTGCCCCAGTTCGCCGATTCACCGATGACCCGCGCAGCTCTGCGCGGTGGCCGCTTTGTCACCGGCGTCACGTCCCATGCCCGGACCGAAGCGGCAGCGGACGCGATGGCCGGCGGGGCATCGCTGATGTATTTCTACGTCAACGAACTCGACAAGGCCGGGCATCGCCACGGTTGCCAGTCCCCGCAGTGGGAGCACCAGCTTGAAGAGCTCGATGCCACCATGTTGCGGCTCAACGCCACGCTGCCGCCCGGAACCACGATCCTCCTGACCGCAGACCACGGCATGATTGACGTTCCCGAATCGCAGCGCATCGACTACTCGGCCGAACCGGATCTCATTGCCGGCGTCCGGCACACCGCCGGGGAGCCGAGGATGGTCCATCTGTATTTGGCGGATGCCTCCGACGACGCCGCCCGGGGACGCCTGCTGGACGCGTGGCGGTCCCGTTTCGGCGACCGGATCTGGGCCTTCACCCGTGACGAAGCGATTGCCGGAGGGCTCTTCGGTGCTGTCCGGCCCGAGGCCGCCGGACGGATCGGCGACGTCATGATTGCCGCCCGCGACGCGTTGGCGCTCTACGACACCCGAAGGGTCCGGCCTACCGCACTGGAAGTGGTGGGCCAGCACGGGTCGCTGACGAAGGCCGAACGGGAAGTACCGCTGCTGTGCTTCCGCGCCGAAGGCAAAAGGGCCCCGCGACGCCGCTGAGCACGCGGTCCGGGTTGTCCACAGCCCGGACCGCACATTCACTCACTTGAGGACTTCGGCTACTTCCTCAACTCCAAGTAGGGTCAACCTCGAGCGAGCAAAACGGGGGAGAGCTGCTGCAAATCCAGTGCTTGATGAGGTCAGTGCGGCTATTGCCGGCGCCAAACCTTAGTCGCCGCGGGTTCCGAAGACGATTTCGTCCCAGCTGGGGACACTGGAGCGTTTGGCCTTGCCGGGCTGGCGCTCCGGCTGTCCCGGATCCACTTCGCGTCGGGGCGCCTGGGTTTCCCGTTGCTGGCGGCGGGACGTGCCGCCGCCGAGGAGCTCATCCAGCCCCGGGGTGGACGTCGGGGCTTCGCCTGCCGGCCGCAACTGCGAGGCCGCAATGGTGATTTCCCGTGTTTCGGTGCTGACGCCGTCGTGCAGTGTGAGGGTGGCATCCGGCTCGGGAAGGCTCGGAGCAAGGGTCAGCCGGGACATCACCTCCGCCCGGCTGTTGCGGCGTGTCTCTAAGGCATCCGGTTCCGCCTGCCGGGGTTTGTCGCTTTCCGATTCCGCTGCGCCGGCTTCCGGTTCAGCGTCGGTGCCTGCGTCCTCTTCGGTCCCGGTCTCGGCGGACTCGGCGTCAACCACTTCCGACGGCCGGGGATGGGCGGCCGGAACGCTATTGGCCATCAGCATCGCGAGGGCGTCGTCGGCGTCCTCATCCATGCCCATCCGCTGCCCGCGCCGGGAGCGGAGCATGTCCAGTAGCCCGTCGGAGTCGCGTTCCTGATGGAGCCGGTCCTGTTGCAACAGCAACTGATGGATCATGGAGTGCTGTTCGGCGGCCGTTCGTGCCGCGGCATCGGCGTCGGTTTCGAAATCAAAGGGCCGGTCGGAGACGGCCGACAGCCGGCGCCCCGGAACGGGGCCTTCCAGGGGTTCGAGCTCGCTGAGCTGCTGGGCCCAGCGGTTGGCGTTCTGCAGTGACTTCCGGGCCGGATTGAACGTCCACATGGCGGGGGGTTCTTCCCCGATGGTGGAGGGGCCTCCGGGTTTCGGATCGAAGTGTGCCACGACATTCCAGCTGCCGTCCGGGCGCCGCCAGGAGTCCCACTCAAGAGTCTCCGGTTCGACGCCGTAGGCCGTGAGGCGATGCTTGACCATATCCTCAAGGGATGCCGGTCGGTCCCCGAACACGGAGCGATAGGCGTCGTGGCCGGGAGCGGGGGAGGCAACCTCGACCTTTCGGGCCTGCGCGGCGACGTGCTCGCGCTCGGCCAGGACGGGTCCTTCATAGCGTTGGACCTTGGCCAGGGGGATGCCCGAGAGTTCAGCGACGTCAGCCGCGGTCGCCCCGGAACGGATCCTGGACTGGATATCCCGCGGGGATACGGCGGCCGGGGTGCTGCCGGAGGAAGAGGCCGATTTCGCCGCCGCGCGGCTTGCTGCCGACCGCAGTGCTTCATCGATAGGCAGCCGGAAAATCGCGCCCCCGGTGCCACTCAACAGAAGATGATTTCCGTCGTCGTGGACGCCTACAAGCCGTAGATCCTGCATACAATCCTCCACCCTGGCATTACTAACAATCGAAACTCTGCCACCCGCGGGCCCGATTTCCGGTCAGGACGGCTGGCGCGCCGTGATATTCCGAGCCCAGACCGGACTTTTCGCCCGCCGCGGGCCCGTCCTGAAGGACCGGCGGGCCGGCAGAACAGATGGCTCTGGCTTTCCATGGTTGCTTAAGTAAAAATGTCCCGACACCGGGCACGAAATCCGCGCGCCCGGCGTTGACATCGGTGAACCGATCCCTGAACGCCGGGGCCACCAGCCCGCCGGATCGTCCCGGGACGGCGAACCGACCGAACGATCCGGAGTGTGAGCAAGGAAAAATGGCGACAGACTACGATGCGCCGCGGAAGACCGAAGAGGACATCAGCGAGGACTCCATCGAGGCGCTCAAGTCCCGGCGCACCGAAAAGCCCACGGCCGTTGTGGACGAAGATGAAGCCGAGCTGGCCGAGGGCTATGAGCTGCCGGGCGCGGACCTGTCCGGGGAAGAGCTGCTGGTCCGGGTGCTGCCGGCCCAGGCGGATGAATTCACGTGTGCCTCCTGCTTCCTGGTCCGGCACCGTTCGCAGATCGCCCGCGAAAAGGGTGCCCTCAAGTACTGCAAGGACTGTGAGGGCTAGCTGGCCTGTCCAGGTTGGGGCACCGGTTCTGAGGCACGCCGGTATCAGCGCCCGCCGGCACGGATTCCCGCCGGTACTTAGGCCCTAGGGCTGGAGGGCCGCTATCAACCGCTCCGGGTGGCGGGTGGACGTCAGCCAATATGGCGTGCGGTCGGACGGGTCCGTGATTTCAATGCGGACTACGGGATCGATCCAGCCCCGGATGCACATATAAGCGAGACCGTTCAGGCGGGTGCCCCGCTCGGCTGTGGCTTCCTTGCCGCTGAACGCCGTGGCATCACCGAGGAAGCGGCGTTCAATGATCGCCCGGCCCACCTGCAGCGTCTCACGCGTCACCGTAATGGCCGGAGTGGAGAGGACCAGCAGCACCGCAATGATGGCGAACAGTACAACGGCCGCAGTCAGGCCCGTCCCAAAGCTAATGGGTGCCAGGACCAGGATCCCCGCGCTGGAGAAGCCGACGGCGATCAGCCAGATCCACGCGTTGGGCCAGAGCTTTTCCTTATAGAGGACGTCCGCGTCGCTGGGGACGCTCTGGGAGGCAGGCGGAGTTGCGCTGGAATCGGGCATAGGCCCAGCTTTCCACTTTTCCCGGGGGAAATCATCTTGATGCCGGCGCGCAGCTCCTGTGGTTCCGCGTTCCCCACGGGCGTTAGAGTGAGGGACTGTGACTGAAGAAACAGCCGGTATTCCGGAGTATGGAACCCCCACCCTGACCGTGCAACTGAAAATGCTCGACGACGGGCTCGAACCACCGTCCTACGCGCACCCCGGTGACGCCGGCGCCGACCTGCGTGCCCGGGTGGATGTCCTCCTGGCCCCGGGTGAGCGGCGCCTCGTTCCCACCGGCGTCTCGATCGCCCTCCCGGACGGATTCGTTGCCCTGATTCATCCGCGGTCCGGGCTGGCTGCCAAGCACGGCCTGACCGTGGTCAACGCTCCCGGCACGGTCGACGCCGGCTACCGGGGCGAAATCGCCGTGACGCTGCTGAATACGGACCGCACTCAACCGATCGAACTGCGCCGCGGCGATAGAATTGCACAAATGGTCATTCAACGTGTGGAGTACGCGAGGTTCCTGCCCGTCGAGGAACTCGACGGATCGGTCCGTGGCGGCGGCGGCTTCGGGTCAACGGGCGGCTTCGGCGCCCAAGCCTAGGCTCGCGTCGGGCACGGACCCGGGTAAATTCAGGAAGACTCTGCGGGTAAACGCAGGAAAATTTGAGCAGGCGCCGCGCCCCGGACAGGGCCGGCGTTCCGCGGACCGGCGCCAGGGCGGTTACGGGCGGCGGAACAGGATCACTACGAAGGAGACAACCCATGGTTTTTGGGCGTGGCAGGAAAGCCAAGCAGGAACAGCTGACGGAGCCCGGCGACGCTGCGGAGACTGCCGTAGACGACTCCACTGCGACGACGGTCGGCAGCCTTGACGGGGGCGCCGGACGTGACGCCACGGGGCCGTTCGACGTCTCGGAAATCGACAACCAGGACGGTTACGTGGACCTCGGCGCGCTGCTGATTGCGCCGACCGAGGGGCTGCAGCTCCGACTCGAGGTGGAGGAAGCCACCCAGCGGGTTGTCGCCGTCACCCTGGACCTGGCAGGCTCAAGCCTCCAGCTTCAGGCGTTTGCCGCGCCGCGCTCCGAGGGTCTCTGGGACGAGATCCGCGAGCAGATCGGCCAGTCCGTCGGCGGCCAAGGCGGACAAGTGGAAGAGATCCAAGGCGGCTTCGGCACCGAACTCATCGCAAAGCTTCCGGCCAGCGGTGCGGACGGAAGCCACGGCTACCGGGTCGCCCGCTTCATCGGCGTCGACGGACCGCGCTGGTTCCTGCGGGGTGTTCTCGGCGGCGAAGCCGCGATCAACCGCGAGGCCGCGGCGGGCCTGGAAGGGCTCTTCCGTAAGGTCGTGGTGGTCCGGGGCGAGAATCCGATGCCGCCGCGTGATCTGCTCCAGCTCCGCCTTCCCAAGGACGCCGCACCGCAGCCGCCGCAGCAGGCCCTGGAGTTCGAAGAGCCCCAACGGGGACCGGAGACCACCCAGATTGGCTGACGCCCGCAGGGACCCCGCAACACCCAGCACGGTCCGTGGGCTTCCGGACCGCGGCCGCGTCATCTGCCGCGGATTCATTGAGTCCGTCACGTACGTGCCGGCAGTCCGGGTGGCAGCGTTCACGGCGATTCTGGTCGACCACGATGCGGGGGAGGGCCGGAAGACTTCTAGCACGACCGCCGCCAGATCGGCCCTGGCCGCCCGCACCGGTTCTGCCGACCACGTTAGCGCGGCCCAGGTAAACGCCGTACCGGCGAACAAAGGACGGACCGGCGTGCGGGGCGGGAAGCCGCGGCCCAAGGACCGGCTCCGGGTCATCTGGCTGGGCCGGCGCCGTGTCCTAGGCGTCGATGCCGGCACGGAACTCCTGCTGGAAGGCATGGTCACGATGCGTGACGGGCTGCCCACCATGTTCAATCCCCGCTACGAAATCCTTTCCGGACAGGAAGACCAATGACTTTCCCCGAGCACCCCGAGCGGCAGACACCGCAGCAGGACAACGACGCCGCCCCGCCCACCGTGTCCCGACTGGCCGAAGGGTACGCGGCGAAAGCCGGCCTGCACCGCTCCAGCAACGGAAACATCGACGTCCTGAAAAGCGCCGGCGGCGTCCAGGGCATTGCCGAGAGCATCCTCCCGGGCCTCGTGTTTTTGGTGACCTTTACGATCATGCGCGAGCTGTCGACGGCGTTGGTCTTCGCCCTGTCGGCGGCAGCGGCTTTCACCGTCGTCCGGCTGGTCCAGCGCCGGCCACTGACCCAGGCCCTGGCGGGGTTTGTCGGCGTCGGCCTGTCCGCCTGGTTCGCCAACTCCACCGGCAAAGCCGAAGACTTCTACGTCCTGGGCTTCTTCACAAACGCCGCGTACATCCTGGTCATGGTGGTCTCGATTGCCGTTCGCTGGCCCGTTGCGGGGCTGCTCTTCGGCTTCATCCGCAACGAGGGGCTTGAATGGCGGAAGAACCGGGCCCGCTTGAAGGCCTACCGGATCGGCACGTGGATCATTGTGAGTGTGCTTGCCCTGCGCCTGCTGGTCCAGGTGCCGCTCTACCTGATGGGGGAATCCGGCTTGACCGGACTGGCCACCAGCCGGCTGATCATGGGTGCGCCGCTCTACATTCTTGGCCTCTGGGTCGCCTGGCTGCTGACCAAGCCCGCCCCGGCGCCGGGTTCATCCGCAGGCTGACTGCCCGTCAGCCCTCGAAGCCGTCGTCGTCGGCGGCCGCCGGAACCACCGGACCGTCATGCTCAGCGGCGGAGTCAGGCTCGCTGTCGGACTCGGGGGCGAGCAGAGCACGCAGATCGTCCTCGGCCGCGATGGTTGTCACGAAGAACAGTTCGTCCCCGCCGTCAAGCACGTCATCTCGGCTCGGTGTGATCGGCGCCTGATCCCGCAGGATAGCCACGAGGGTGGAGTCTTCGGGCCAGTCCACGGCGCCGACCGTCAGACCTATCATGTGCGAATCATGCGGGACGGTGAATTCGACCAGGGACGAGACGCCGGTCTGCAGTGTCAGCAAACGGACGAGGTCGCCGATTTCCACCGCTTCCTCCACCAGCGCGGTCATCAGCTGGGGGGTGTTGACCGCGACGTCGACGCCCCAGGAGTCGTCGAACATCCAGTCGTTCTTCGGGTTGTTGACCCGGCCGACCGTCCGGCCAACGCCGAACTCCGTCTTAGCCAGTAGGGAGACCACCAGATTGACTTTGTCGTCGCCGGTGGCGGAAACCACGACGTCGGCGTCCTCCAGTTTGGCATCCTGCAGGGTGCTCAGCTCGCAGGCATCCCCGACCAGCCAGTGGGCGCCGCGCAGCCCGCTCTTGCCAATCACCTCCGGTTTCACATCAATCAGCAGGATCTCATGCTTGTGGGACAGCAGCTCGCGGGCGATGGAGGACCCCACGCTTCCCGCGCCGACGATGACGACTTTCATTTAGGACTCCTTAGCCGGTGACTTGGCGAGCAGATGGGCAACCTCGGAGCTGCGGTCCACACTCATCATCGCGTGGACGGTATCGCCGTCCTGGTACAGGGTTCCGGTCGCCGGCAGCATACCTTCGCCGAATCGGGTCAGGTACGCCACGCGGACGCCGGCGGCCTTCTCGATGGCAGCTATCGGGTGTCCGATCCAGGCCGGATCGAGGTCCACTTCCGCCAGGACCAGCCGGCCTGACGGGTCCCGGAAGTCGCCGGCCAAGTGCTGTTCCGGGAGGATCCGGCGCAGGACCTGGTCCGCGCTCCAGCGCACTGCGGCTACCGTGGGGATGCCCAGGCGCTGGTAGATCTCAGCGCGGCCCGGGTCGTAGATCCGGGCGACAACGTGGGGGACATGGAACGTCTCGCGGGCCACCCGGGTGGCCAGGATGTTGGAGTTGTCGCCGCTGGAGACCGCAGCAAAGGCATAGGCCTCTTCCACGCCGGCCTGCTTCAGCGTTTCCCGGTCGAAACCGACGCCGGTGACTTTGCGGCCGGAGAAGCCGGTCCGGAGCCGCCGGAAGGCACGGTCGTCCTGGTCGATGATGGCCACGCTATGGCCTGCATCTTCCAGAGTGTGTGCCAGGGTTGCCCCTACCCGGCCGCATCCCATGATCACGAAGTGCGCCACGCAGGCCTCCTCTTTAGTTTTGGGTCAGAATACTGCTGAGAACTCTACCGGCCACAGGCAGCCGATGGCCCACCCCGGGCCGTTGCCGGCCCCGCACGCAGCCGGGTCGGCGCGCCCGTGGGCCCGGGCCGCGGGCCGGTGGTTTTGGGCCGTCATGACATCGGGTCCGAATCAGACTAGCTTTGTCTGGTGCTGACAATTTTCAATGCCGTGAAGCGGGTGCTCGTCGGCAGGCCATTCAGGAACGATCGGCTGGCCCACACCCTGTTGCCCAAACGGATCGCGCTTCCCGTCTTTGCCTCGGATGCCTTGTCCTCCGTGGCGTATGCCCCGGACGAAATCCTGCTGACACTAGCCCTCGCGGGCGTCAGCGCGGTGGCGTTCTCTCCGTGGGTTGGACTCGCCGTGATGGTGGTCCTGCTGACGGTGGTCGCTTCCTACCGGCAAAACGTCCACGCATACCCCTCCGGGGGTGGCGATTACGAGATCGCGAACGTAAACCTCGGCAAATACTCCGGGCTCACGGTTGCCTCGGCGCTGCTCGTTGACTACGTTCTGACGGTCGCCGTGTCGATGTCCTCGGCGGCGACGTACCTGACCTCCGCAGTCCCGTCCCTGCACGGCCAGCAGGCTGGCATCGCCGTCATCGGCGTCGTGATCCTGGCCCTCGTGAACCTGCGCGGCGTCAAGGAAGCCGGCAACCTCTTCGCGGTTCCGACCTACATCTTTATGGCTTCCATCTTCGGGATGACCGGCGTTGGGATATACCAGGCCGTGACCGGCCAGCTCGGGCTGGCGCCCTCGGCCGCCTTCGAAATCGTGCCCGCTCCCGGTTTTGACGAAGGCCTGGTGGGCCTCGCCGGCGGCTTCCTGCTGCTGCGGGCTTTTTCCTCCGGTGCCGCCGCCCTGACGGGCGTCGAGGCGATCAGCAACGGCGTGCCAAACTTCCAAAAGCCCAAGAGCAAGAACGCGGCCACCACGCTGCTGCTCCTCGGCCTGATCGGCTCCGCTA
Source organism: uncultured Actinomycetota bacterium (assembly GCA_963769515.1). Taxonomy (GTDB): domain Bacteria; phylum Actinomycetota; class Actinomycetes; order Actinomycetales; family Micrococcaceae; genus Arthrobacter. Next base: position 177,926 of record CAVYMG010000035.1, on the reverse strand, counting down.
TGCTCGCGGGCATCATCTACCTGGCGAATGCCACCAAAGTGCACATCGTCCTGGACCCGGCAACAGAGTTCCTGCTGGACGGGAAACCCTTGCCCGCGGACTACATCCAGAGCCCCGCGATCAGCCAGATTGCCCAGACCATCTTCGGTGCCGGGTCCATCCCGTTCTACATCGTGGTCGCGGCCACCGGCGTCATTCTTGTGTTCGCGTCCAACACGGCGTTCAACGGCTTCCCGGTGCTTGGTTCGATCCTTGCCCAGGACGGCTACCTTCCGCGCCAACTGCGGACCCGCGGCGACCGGCTGGCCTTCAGCAACGGCGTCCTTGCCCTGGCTGCCGGCGCACTGGTGCTGATCCTTGCTTTCAACGCCGACGTCACGAAACTCATCCAGCTCTACATCGTCGGCGTCTTCATTTCATTCACCGCCAGCCAGCTCGGGATGGTCCGGCACTGGGGCCGTGAACTGAAACTCGCCAGGGACAAGGCAATACGGCTGCGAATGGCCAAATCCCGTACCATCAACATGATCGGCTTCGGCATGACGGCGCTCGTGCTGGTCATCGTCCTGGTCACGAAATTCGAGCAGGGCGCCTGGATCGCGTTGCTGGCGATGTTTGTGCTGTTCCTCATCATGTGGAGCATCAAGGCGCACTATGACAACGTCGCGAAGGAGCTCGCCGTCGACGAGGACTTCTCCCCGCGGGCCCTGCCCACCCGCGTGCACGCCGTCCTGCTCGTCTCACACGTCCGCAAGCCGGTCCTTCGGGCCCTCGCGTACGCCCGCGCCTCCCGGCCGTCCCGACTGGATGCGATCACCGTGGACATCGACCCGGTAGAAACTGAGCAGACCCTCAAGGATTGGGAGAAACTGGAAATCCCGGTGCCGCTCACGGTCCTCGCCAGTCCGTTCCGTGAGACCGTGACCCCGATCATGGAATACATCAAGAACATGCGACGGGACTCGCCGCGTGACCTGATCGTCGTCTACATTCCCGAATATGTCGTGGGAAAGTGGTGGGAGCAGCTCGTCCACAACCAGACCGCACTGCGGATCAAGACCCGGCTGCACTTCGAGCCGGGCGTTATGGTCGCCAGCGTGCCGTGGCAGCTGAAATCATCCGAAGAAGCCAAGAGACTGCAGGACACCCAATGAGCCAGGCCCCCCGGAACACCGACCATACCGAACTTGTCCTGGAGGTGGGGCCCGTCGCCCACGGCGGGCACTGCGTCGCCCGGCACGAAGGCAGGGTGGTGTTTGTCCGCCACGCTATCCCCGGCGAAAAGGTCCGGGTCCGGCTTACGGATGACGACGCCGCCGCCAAATTCTGGCGCGCGGACGTGGTGGAAGTCCTTGACGCGTCGCCGGACCGGGTTGAGCATTTCTGGGACCTCGCCGATTCCCGCCGCTCATGGTCCCACCGGCACCCTCCGGTCGGTGGTGCCGAACTGGGGCACATCTCCCTGGCGCGCCAGCGCAGCCTGAAGGCCGAGGTACTGGCCGAGCAGCTGAAGCGTCTCGCCGGCGTCGAGCATCCACCAGCCGGTGAGCTGAGCGTGGAAGCTGTCGGCGGCAGCGCCGGCGACCCCGCTGACGGTCCGCAGGACGGACTCGGCTGGCGGACCCGTGCCGGATTCGCCGTGACGCCGGGCGGCAAGCTGGGCATGCACGCCCACCGCTCCGACGTCGTCCTGCCCGTCCGCGAGATGCCGCTCGCCGTGGACGGCATCAACGCCCTCCGGCTCTGGGAGCTGGACCTGCAGGGGATAGAGCGCATTGAGGTCGCCGTGCCTGCGAACGGCTCCCGCCCGCTCGTCCTGCTGGTCCCGGCCCCGGGCACCCGGGCCAAACGGCTCAGCGCGATCCTGCACCAACTGCCCGACGACGTGTCCGTGGCGAGCTTTGATCCCACCAAGGGCGAGGTGCTGCAGCTGCGCGGCCGCACCTACGTCCAGGAAGCAGCGGCCGGCCACGAATACCGGGTCACCGGCGACGGCTTCTGGCAGATCCACCGCGACGCCCCGGAGACCCTCGTAAACGCTGTCACCGGGTTCCTGCATGAGGGCGGCTTCCTCGCCCCGGGGTCAGTGGTGGCCGATTTGTATGCCGGCGCCGGGCTGTTTACCGCGCCGCTGGCCGATGCCGTAGGCGTGACCGGTGCCGTGCTGTCGGTCGAGGGATCTCCGGGCGCCAGCCGCGACGCGCGGAAAAACCTGCATGACTTTTCCCAGGTCGAGATTGTGCAGGGGCGGGTGGAACGGGTCCTGCGGCAGAAACCGCGGAACTTCGATGCCCTCGTGTTGGATCCGCCCCGGGCCGGTGCCGGCAAGGCCGTCGTGGAACAACTGATGAGCGCCGGGCCCCGGGCAATCGCCTACGTCTCCTGCGATCCGGCGTCGTTCGCTCGTGACGTGGGGTACTTCCAGCAGGGCGGCTGGGAGCTGTCCGGACTGCGGGCCTTTGACCTCTACCCGCACACGCACCACATGGAGACTGTGGCGTTACTGACCCCGCAGGGGTCAAACCACTAGGATGGACGAAGAAGTCCGTCGCCGCGCTTCATGACGACTGATCCTAATTCTTTTGCACGCGATTGTTTTGGCGCGTGTTTTAGTTAGGCCCGCCTAACTAGTAAGGGGTTGGCGGCGCGGCAAAGATAAAACTGTTGCGAGAGGAGTCCTGCGAATGAGCGTTGTGGACAGCTTCGGTTCAAAAGGCAAACTTAATGTTGCCGGTGCCGAATACGAAATTTTCCGGTTGAACTCGGTTGAGGGTGCAGAAAACCTTCCGTTCAGCCTCAAGGTATTGCTCGAGAACCTGCTGAGGACAGAGGACGGCGCCAACATCACGGCCGACCACGTCCGGGCCCTGGCAGGGTGGGATCCGAACGCGGAGCCCGACACCGAGATTCAATTCACGCCGGCGCGCGTGATCATGCAGGACTTCACCGGCGTGCCCTGCATCGTGGATCTTGCCACCATGCGTGAAGCGGTCAAGGAACTCGGCGGCGACCCCAAGCGGGTCAACCCGCTGGCACCGGCTGAAATGGTAATCGACCACTCCGTGCAGATCGATGCCTTCGGCAACGCCGGCGCGCTTGAGCGCAACATGGAAATCGAATACCAGCGCAACGGCGAGCGTTACCAGTTCCTGCGTTGGGGCCAGACCGCGTTCGACGACTTCAAGGTTGTCCCGCCGGGAACCGGCATCGTGCACCAGGTCAACATCGAGTATTTGGCCCGCACGGTCATGACGCGTGAAGTTGACGGCGTCCTCCGCGCCTACCCGGACACCTGCGTCGGGACCGACTCGCACACCACCATGGTCAACGGCATGGGTGTACTCGGCTGGGGCGTCGGCGGCATCGAAGCCGAGGCCGCCATGCTGGGCCAGCCCGTCTCCATGCTGATCCCGCGCGTCGTCGGCTTCAAGCTGACCGGGTCCATCCCGGCCGGCGCCACCGCCACCGACGTTGTCCTGACGATCACCGAGCAGCTGCGCAAGCACGGTGTGGTCGGCAAGTTCGTGGAGTTCTATGGTGAAGGCGTCGCGGCTGTGCCGCTGGCCAACCGGGCCACGATCGGCAACATGAGCCCGGAGTTCGGTTCCACCGCCGCCATGTTCCCGATCGATGACGTCACCCTCGAGTACCTGCGCCTCACCGGCCGGTCCGACGAGAACGTCGCCCTGGTCGAGTCCTACGCCAAGGAACAGGGCCTCTGGCACGATCCGTCCCGCGAGATCAAGTTCTCCGAGTACCTCGAACTGGACCTGTCCACCGTGGTGCCTTCGATCTCCGGCCCGAAGCGCCCGCAGGACCGCATCATCCTCACGGAGTCCAAGGCCCAGTTCCGCCAGGACCTGCGCAACTACGTGAAGGAAGAGCTGGTTGGCGGCAGCGTCGATGAAGCCCTCGACGAGTCCTTCCCGGCCTCGGACACCCCGTCCTTTACGGCCACCAAGACCCACCTGACGGACGAGGCACCGCACCCGCACGGCCCCGCGTCAAACGGCCGGCCGTCCAAGAAGGTCAGCGTCAAGACCGCCGACGGCCGCGAGTTCGAACTGGATCACGGCGCGGTTTCCATCGCTTCGATCACGTCCTGCACCAACACGTCCAACCCCTCCGTCATGCTGGCCGCCGCCCTGCTGGCACGGAACGCCGTCGAAAAGGGCCTGACTTCGAAGCCGTGGGTCAAGACCTCCGTGGCCCCGGGCTCCAAGGTTGTCACCGACTACTACGAAAAGTCCGGCCTGACCCCGTACCTGGAGAAGCTCGGCTTCTTCATCGTCGGCTACGGCTGCGCAACCTGCATCGGCAACTCCGGGCCGCTCGACGCGGAAATCTCCGAGGCCATCCAGGCCAACGACCTTTCCGTCGCCGCCGTGCTCTCCGGAAACCGTAACTTCGAAGGCCGGATCAACCCGGACGTCAAGATGAACTACCTGGCCTCCCCGCCACTGGTCATCGCGTACGCCCTGGCCGGAACCATGGACTTCGACTTCGAAGCCGATGCCCTGGGCCAGGACGAAGCCGGTAACGACATTTTCCTGAAGGACATTTGGCCGAACCCGGTCGAGGTCCAGCAGGTTATCGATTCCTCGATCGACAAGGAAATGTTCGCCCGCGGCTACGAGGGCGTCTTCGACGGCGACGATCGCTGGAAGGCGCTCGACACCCCCGCCGGCGACACCTTCGCCTGGGACGAGGACTCCACGTACGTCCGTAAGCCCCCGTACTTCGAGGGCATGCAGGCCACCCCGGATGCGGTCACGGACATTAGCGGCGCCCGCGTGCTGCTCAAGCTCGGCGATTCCGTCACTACCGACCACATCTCACCGGCCGGTTCGTTCAAGTCGGACACCCCGGCCGGTCAGTACCTGCTGGCCAAGGGTGTGGAGCGCAAGGACTTCAACTCGTACGGCTCCCGCCGTGGCAACCACGAAGTGATGATCCGCGGCACGTTCGCCAATATCCGGATCAAGAACCAGCTCCTCGACGGCGTCGAGGGCGGGTTCACGCGTGACTTCAGCCAGGCCGATGGCCCGCAGGCCTTCGTCTACGACGCCGCGCAGAACTACCAGGCAGCCGGCACCCCGCTGGTGGTCCTGGCCGGCAAGGAATACGGTTCGGGCTCGTCCCGCGACTGGGCCGCCAAGGGCACCGCGCTCCTCGGCGTCAAGGCCGTCATCGCCGAGAGCTACGAACGCATCCACCGCTCCAACCTGATCGGCATGGGCGTCCTGCCGCTGCAGTTCCCGACCGGCGATTCCGCTGCCAGCCTGGGCCTGACCGGCACGGAAACCTTCGCCGTTGAGGGCGTCACCGCCCTCAACGAAGGCACCACGCCGAAGACCCTCAAGGTCACGGCCACCGCCGAAGACGGTACCGTCACGTCCTTCGATGCGGTCCTGCGCATCGACACCCCGGGCGAGGCGGACTACTACCGCAACGGCGGCATCCTGCAGTACGTGCTGCGCCAGATCTCCGCCAACTAGGCGGCGGACTGCCCGGCGCCAGCCGCCGGGCAGGATGGCAAGACGCTATAAGGTCCCGGCCGGTCATAGACCGGCCGGGACCTTTGCCGTTCGCGGAACACGGGGGCGGTTCGGTGCTCCGGCACGGCCCGCGGGCCCGAGGCGTTAGAGTTAAAAGGCATTTCTACCACCCGAAGGAGGGGCCGTTGGGACTCTTGGACACCATCCGGAATCCGCAGGACCTGAGTAAGTTGTCCGAGGCGCAGCTGCAGCAGCTGGCCGCCGAGATCCGGACCTTCCTCATCGGCAACGTCTCGCAGACCGGCGGGCACCTCGGACCCAACCTTGGCGTCGTCGAACTGACCATGGCCGTGCATCGGATTTTCGATTCACCGCGGGACAGCATCATCTTCGACACCGGACACCAGTCCTACGTCCACAAACTCCTGACCGGCCGCCAGGATTTCAGCACGCTCCGGCAACAGGGCGGCCTGTCCGGCTACCCGGACCGTGCTGAGTCGGAGCACGACATCGTCGAAAGCTCGCACGCCTCCTCCTCGCTGTCCTGGGCCGACGGTATTTCCCGGGCCCGGCAGTTGACCGGCGACGGTGACCGGTTCACGATCGCGGTTGTGGGCGACGGCGCCCTGACCGGCGGCATGGCTTGGGAAGCCCTGAACAACATCGCGGCGGACAAGAAGCGCCGGGTCGTGATCGTCGTCAACGACAACGGCCGCTCCTACGCGCCGACTGTCGGTGGCTTCGCCGACTACCTTGCCTCGCTCCGCCCCACCATCGATTCCCTGCGGGCGGCCCCAGCCTACGAAGGCGCCCTGGATTGGTGGAAGCGCAAACTCCAGAACGGCGGCCCGGCCGGCCAGTTCACCTATAAGAGCCTGCACGCCATGAAAAAGGGCATCAAGGACTGGTGGGCGCCGCAGGGCATGTTCGAGGATCTCGGCATGAAGTACATCGGCCCGGTGGACGGCCACAACCTCCAGGCCATGGAGCATGCCCTCGCCACGGCCAGGAATTATGCCGGCCCCGTGATTGTGCACGCCATGACGGAGAAGGGCCACGGCTACGCGCCGGCCCGCGCCCACGAGGACGACCAGTTCCACGCCGTCGGCATCATCGACCCGGAGACGGGCGTGCCGACCGAGGCCGGCGGGGCCAAGTCCTGGACGGCAGTCTTCGCCGATGAGATCGCCGACATCGCCGATGAACGCGAGGACATCGTCGGCATTACGGGTGCGATGCTGATTCCTGTCGGGCTGCACAAATTCGCTGCCCGGCATCCCGAGCGGGTGTTCGACGTCGGGATCGCCGAACAGCACGCGCTGACCTCTGCCGCCGGCATGGCCTTCGGTGGCCTGCACCCGGTGGTCGCCGTGTACGCCACGTTCCTGAACCGGGCCTTCGACCAATTGCTCATGGATGTCGCCCTCCACAAAGCCGGTGTCACCGTCGTCCTGGACCGGGCCGGCGTCACCGGACCCGACGGGCCCAGCCATCACGGCATGTGGGATATGGCGATGGTCCAGATTGTCCCCGGCCTACACCTTGCCGCGCCCCGCGATGCCACCAGGCTGCGGGAGGAACTGCGGGAGGCAGTCGCGATCAACGACGCCCCCACGGTCATCCGCTATTCCAAGGGGACCGTCGGGGCTGAGGTTGAGGCCTTGGAACGCCTGAGCGACGGCGTCGACGTCCTCGCCCGCCGCCCGGCCGGGTCCAGCGAGAACGATGTCCTGATCGTCAGCGTCGGTGCGATGTCGGATCTCGCGTTGAACGTATCCAACCGCCTGGGGGCCCAGGGCATCAGCTCCACCGTGGTGGATCCCCGCTGGGTCCTGCCGGTCCGGAATTCCATCATCGCCCTCGCCTCGCACCACCGCCTCGTCATCTGCATCGAAGACGGCGTCCGCGCCGGTGGCGTCGGCTCCCGGATCCGGCAGGAAATGCGCGCGGCCGGCGTGGACACGGCGCTCAACGAGGTCGGGCTGCCGGTCGAGTTCCTGCATCACGGGACCCGTAACCAGGTCCTGGAACGTGTCGGCCTGACCGCCCAGCAGATCACCCACGACGTCGTGGCCCAAGTGCTGGGGACCAAGGTGCCGTTTGCTCGCCCCTTGCCCGGCCAGGAACACCCCAGCACCGGCAGCCTGCCGCTGCTGTAGCCAGCACGTCCGAGAACCACTACACCGTCCGGCGCCACCCACCAGGGTGCCGTCAAGGGACGATTCAGGAAGGAACTGGCCCATGAGCGGAATTATCCGGGTCTACAAGCGCAACGACGAAGGAGTCCTGGAATTCAGGGAGGCATGGTTCGACGAGGACTATAGCCAGTTCGTGATGAACCATGGCGTCGTAGGGCATCAAAGCAAGACCGAGGAGACCGACGTCGCCGATGCGGCCGCCGCGGAAGGCCTGATGGATGCCTTCGCCGTCCAGTGCGCCGAGGATGGCTATGCCGAGATCCCGGAGGCGGACCAGTTCTGGGTGGTGGCGCAGTACGCGTTGAAGACCAAGGACGGCACGGACCGGGACCGGTACTTGGAGGAGAAAGCCAAGGACGCCCTGATCAGCCACCTGGCCTGGCGCGGCCTCGGCATTGTGGACCGCTCCGAGTTCACGGACTCCAAGTTGAACATCTTCTGCCTGACGCCGGATGTGAACAAGACGGTCAACGCCATCAAGGTGTGCATCCGCGGCGAAGACCTGGACTTCACGAAATTGAGCATCGGTGCAGCCGCCGTCGGAGAGAACACATTTAAGCTCAAGCACTCGGCAAAGCCGGCGAACAGCTTTACGCTTTAACGACGACACACACCGGGGGACCCAACTGGAAGGCCCGTACCATGACGTCTAAAACTGCTCAGCCTGGCCGCACCCCGCTTCCCGTGGGAATTGCGGCTCCTGCCCGACGGGCCCTGGCCCATGAGGGTGTCGAAACACTTGAGCAGGTGGTGGCCCTCGGGGGCCGCAGATTGTCCGGAATGCACGGGATGGGCCCGCGCACCATGGCCCAGATCCAGGACGCGATGGACGAGCACGGACTGACGCTCCCGGCCGGATAGCCGGCAGGGGAGCGTCAGGGCTAAGCGGCGGGGGCGCCCGCGCCGGCCGTTATAGGCTGGCGGTATGACTGAATACCGCCGCGTAGGAAACTCCGGATTAGCCGTCTCCGTCGTTGGCCTCGGCTGCAACAACCTGGGCCGGGCCGGGACGCTGACGGAGTCCCAAGCCGGCACCGACGCCGTGGTGCATGCCGCGCTGGAGGCAGGCATCACCTTGTTCGACGTCGCGGACACCTACGGTCGGGAGCGGGGCCTCAGCGAAACCATGCTGGGCAAGGCCCTGGCCGGGCGCCGCGACGAAGTCATCGTGGCCACCAAGTTCGGCATGGACATGGACGGCGCCAACGGCAATGACTTCGGCGCGCGGGGATCCCGGCGCTACATCGTCTCGGCCGTGGAATCGTCCCTGCGGCGGCTCGGGACGGACTGGATCGATCTGTACCAGTTCCACACCCCGGACCCGCTCACTCCCATCGAGGAAACCCTCGCGGCCCTGGACGAACTTGTCACCAGCGGCAAGGTCCGCTACCTGGGCCACTCCAACCGTGCGGGCTGGCAGATTGCAGAGGCGGAGTTTGTGGCCCGTGCCCGCGGAGGAGCGCGCTTCATCTCCACCCAGAACCACTACAATCTGCTGGACCGCCGGGCCGAACTTGAGGTCACTCCCGCCGCGGAAGCCTACGGACTCGGTGTGCTGCCCTACTTTCCGCTCGCCAACGGACTCTTGACAGGCAAGTATTCGAAAGGCACCGCTCCGGAGGGGACCCGGCTCAGCCGGACCCGCACCCACCTGGTCCACGACGCCGATTGGAACCAACTGCGCGCCTTCGGCGAGTTCGCTGCAGCACGGGACCTCACGGAAGTGCAGGTGGCGTTCTCCTGGCTGGCGTCCCAGCCCTCGGTCAGCAGCGTCATTGCCGGGGCCACAAAGCCTGAACAGGTCCGGGAAAACGCCGCCGCGGCCGCCTGGCGTCCCGATGCCGGGGAGCTCGCCGAACTCGACGAGATCTTCCCGCGGACGCCGAAGGTCGCGCTGTTTTGAGCGTTCCCGCGCAGATTCCCGCCGCGTCCGCGGTGCAGGGGGACTCCGCTGTTCTGATGGACGCCGCCGTCCTGGCGGACTCCACCATCCTGATGGACGTCGACACCGGAATCGACGATGCCTTCGCCCTGGTCTACCTGCTGTCCCGGCCGGAGGTGAAAATCCAGGCCATCACCTGCACCGCCGGCAACGTCGGAGCCCGCCAGGTCGCGCTGAACAACCTGTCCCTCCTTGAGCTTTGCGGCCGCGCAGGTATTGAGGTGGCGGTCGGCGCTGAGGTGCCCTTGGAAATCCCGCTCGTCACCACGGAGGAAACGCACGGACCGCAGGGGATCGGCCATGCCGAATTACCGCCGCCACGCCAGCCGATCTCGGCCCGGCACGCCGTCGACGTCTGGGTGGAGGAGGTGCGCGCCCGCCCGGGGGAGATCACGGGGTTGATCACCGGTCCGCTGACCAACTTCGCGCTGGCGCTGCGTCGCGAACCCGAGCTGCCGCGGCTGCTCAAAGGCCTGGTCATCATGGGTGGCTGCTTCAACTACCAAGGCAACACGACGCCGACCGCGGAATGGAATGTCTCGGTGGACCCGCATGCCGCCAAGGAAGTCTTCGCGGCATACCGCGGGCTGCCGGAAGAACGGCTGCCGCTGGTCTGCGCATTGGAATCCACCGAGCGGATCGAGATGCGGCCCGAGCACCTGGCCGCCCTGGCCGAAGCCGCCGGCGCCGAGAAACCCGAACTTGTACTGCCCGAACAGCCGGAAGGGCTGCGCAGTACGTCGAGCAACCCGCTGGTGGCGTGCCTATCCGATGCGATCAGGTTCTATATGGAGTTTCACCGGCTTTACGATCAGGGCTACGTGGCGCACGTGCACGACGCATTTGCGGCGGCTGCCGCCATCGGCCGCACCCCGGTCACCGCCCGGCTGGCAACGGTCGACGTCGAGACGGAGTCACCGTTGCTGATCGGGACGACTGTCGCTGACTACCGCGGGCTGTGGGGACTGCCACCGAACGCCCGGATCGTCACCGGCAACGACCCGGAACAGTGCTTCGAGGAGCTGATCTCTTCGATCGGGGCGTTGGCCGCAGGGCTGGGCGCCACGCCCGTCTGCTCCTGACGTGCGGGCCTGCGCGCCACGCCCGTGCCGGCTTCGGCCGCATCCTCGCAGGTCAGGCCTAGACTGACTCAAATGATGCCGGAACAGATCGACGCCGCACGCGGGAAGAACTCCCTTCGTGTGACCGCAGGGATACTCGAGAGTTTCTGGCGTCCCGGTTCGATCGTGGATGCCGACGACGCAAGGGACGCCATGTTCGCCGTGGAACGTATCAGCGGCGGAACACCGATGCCGATGCTGTCGGAAATGACCGACGTCGAATTCAGTGCGGCGGCCAGGTACGAATTCGCGCAGAGCACCGGCGTGTCGGCCATCGCCGTCCTTGGCTCCAGTTCCGTCGACCGCGTCGTCGCCGCCGCGACCAGCAGGGAAGTGGGCTACCCGCACGAGTTTTTCACCTCCAGGGACGCCGCCTTGGCCTGGCTGAAGAGCATTGTCATGCCGAAGGATCCATCCACGGCTTCCAACGGTCCACAGCCGCGCTGACGCAGCCGGCATCGGCCCGGCAACTGCACTGCGGCATTCCCCGACCCGGCGCCGCTAAGATGGTAGCTGCGCCGAGGTGACATGAGGCGGAAGTTGTTGACCCCAGCCGAAGGACCATCCTCATGTCACGCCCTGCCCTCACCCTCCCCGCCCTGGGCCAGATCCCTGGACGCGGCCGCCGTGCGCTGGAGATCGCCGGCGCCGCCGCCATCGCCGGCACCTACGTCTTCCTCGTCCTCACCCAGCCCGCGGACATCGCAAACGGCCCGGCCAGCCTCCCGGCCCTCGTTGCCCTCGGCGGCTTCCTCCTCGGGGCGTTGCTGCTACTCTTCGCTGTGCTTCCGACTCTGCCCACATCCACCGTGGTGCTGATTCCCGTCGCCCTTGTGCTCAATGTGGTCCTCGGCCAGTTGATGGGAAGCACTGGGCTGCCGTTCTACTTCGACGCGATAGGCACGGTCCTGATCGCCGTCCTGGCAGGCCCGGCCGCGGGCGCCGCCACGGGAGCCCTCAGCAGCATTGTCTGGTCCTTCTTCAACCCCACGGTCCTGCCCTTCGCTGCCGGAGCGGCCCTGATCGGTTTCCTTGCCGGTCTTGCAGCCCGCGGCGGACTCTTCCGCCGCTTCTACCTGGCGCCCGTGGCGGGGTTCCTTACCGGCATCCTCGCCGGGGTCGTGTCCGCCCCGATCGCGGCGTTCGTCTTCGGCGGCACCGCGGGCATCGGCACCGGGGCGATCGTCAGCGCCTTCCGGGCCATGGGCGACACTCTGCTCGCGGCCATCACGAAGCAGGCACTCATCTCGGACCCGATGGACAAGGCGATCGTCTTCGCCATCGCGGCACTGCTGGCGTACGCGCTGCCGCGCCGCACCACCTTCCAGTTTCCCTTCGTCCGCCGCTACCGGGTCCTTGCCGGACGGGCAACCCAAGGCACTGAAGCCTAGGTCCGTGACCGCCCGTCTGAATCCGCTCACCAGCCTGACGGCATCGGTTTGCATCGCGGTCATCACGACGGCGGCATCCTCGTGGGTGCTTTCTCTCGCCGTCGCTGCCGTGGCTGCCGGCGCCGCGGTCCGGTGGGGAGTGGGGGACAAAGTGCTGAGCGCCGCGGCAATGATCCTGACGCCGCTGGCTCTTTCGCTGCTGATGCTGCACGGACTGTTCTTTCCCGAGGGTCACACCGTCCTGGCGCAGTGGGGACCGGCACGGGTCACCGCAGAGGGCCTGGGCTTCGCCCTGGAACTGATCACCCGCACCGCCGTCCCGGTGTTGGTGTTCCTGTTGTTCTCTTTTACGGTCAGCGTCCCGGACCTCGTGTCGGTACTGGCCGGCACACGGTTGCCGCCGCAGTTCGGCTTTGTGCTCGCGTCCACGCTGACGCTGTTGCCTGCCATCGCGACCCGATCGAGCCGGATCCGTCAAGCCCAGGAGGCCCGCGGCCTCGTACTCCGGCGCGGGCTGCTGCCGCGGCTGGGGGCCGTCCGGCTGCAGATGGTGCCGCTGGTTTTGGGCCTGATGGAGGAAGCGGGCCAGCGCGCCCAAGCGCTGGAAGCACGGGGCTTCGGCAGTCCCGGTCCGCGCACAAGCTACCGGGAGGTCACCGATTCGCCGGCCCAGCGGCGCTTCCGCGCCGCTGCCCTTCTCGCAGCCGCCGGCGCCGTGGGTTTCCGCCTCGCGCAGCCCCTTATGCAGCCTTCGGCGCAGTCCCTCATTCTGTCCGTTCCCCAGTCCCTTACGGGTCCGGGCTGGTGACGGGACGGTGATCATCGCTCCGACGGTCCTGGCCGCCTCCATTGAGGCCTTCACCTACCATGGAGACGCCGCGCCCGCGCTTCATCAGGCCGAGCTGTCGATTCGCCCCGGCACCCTGACGGCCGTGCTAGGCGGGTCCGGCAGTGGCAAAACCACGCTGGGCAAAGTGCTGGCCGGCTGGCTGCGGCCGGGCCACGCAGGCGCGCTGACCGGCAGCCTGGCCCTCGGGACCGACCGGCTGGACTTTCACGGAGCGCCGACGGATCCACGGATCAACCCGGCGGCCTGGTCACACCGGGTGGGCTTCGTGCCGCAGGACGCCGCCGCCATGCTCTCCACCGTGCGGTCTACTGTGGCCGAGGAGCTGGCATTCGGCCTGGAAAACCGAGGCACGCCCCCGGAAGAGATGCGCCGCGAGGTCACCCGTGCCGCCCGCATGACAGGCGTGGCCGGGTTGCTGCACAGGGACCCGGCGACGCTCTCCGGTGGCGAGCTGAGGCGGCTGGCGCTCGGTTGCGCCGTCATAACCAGTCCCGAAGTCCTGGTGCTCGATGAGCCGCTGGCGTCCCTGGACGAGACCGGCGCCGGCCAGCTCCACTCCCTGATCACGGACCTGTGCCGCGCCGGGACGGCCGTCGTCGTCCTGAGCCAGACGGTTGATGCTCTGGTCCGTGCCGCATCGGACTGGGTCATCCTCACCGAGGGCACGATCACGGCCACCGGCACGCCGGAGCAGCTGGCCGATGCCGCAGCACTCGGCGAGGCCGGCGTCGTGGCACCCGGCCTGCCGGGTCACGAAACTCAGCCGCTGCTGGCCGGCCCCTGCACGCCTGACCCCGGCACTTCTGACCCCGTCACGCCTAGCCCCGGCACGTCTGGGCCTGGCGCCGCCGGCGTTTTGGAACTCCGGGGTGTGTCCTTCGGCTATGCGCTGGCGCCGGGCGGGTTCCGAAAGGCGCGAATGCCGCGAAAGCCGCGAACGCCGAAAGAACCGCAAACGCAGGCGGAGCCGGGGGCGGCCCGGCCCGAACAGATCCTGCGGAACCTGGACCTGACCGTCCACGCGGGTGAAATCGTCGCCATCACGGGTCCCAACGGCGCCGGAAAATCCACGCTCCTCAAGCACTTCAATGGTCTCCTGCGGTCCGCGTCCGGGGACGTGCGGATCTGCGGCCAGAGCATCGCGGACAGCCCCACCGGGATGATCGCCGCGTCCGTCGGGCTGTTGTTCCAGCACCCCGGGGACCAGCTCTTCGAACGGACCGTGCTGCGCGAAGTCCGCTTCGGGCTCCGAGATCTGCACGCCCGGCACGCCACCGGAGGAACCGGGCGTCGCCGCGTCTGGCTGCAGGGGCTCCGGGCCGGGCCCTGCTCCAGAGCAGGAGCAGGAGCAGGAGCAGGAACAGGAACCAGAACAGGGCAGTTGTCGCGGGACGAGGCCGAAGCGACGGCGCTTGAGGCGCTGGCCGCCGTCGGGCTTGCCGCGCGGGCCGGGGAACACCCGGCCGAGCTGTCCGCGTCCCGGCAGCGCCTGCTCGCCCTCGCCACGGTGCTCGCCCGCGAGCCGGCCCTCCTCGTGCTCGATGAACCCACGGTCGGGCTCGACCGTCACGGCCTGGCGCTCCTCCGGACCGCTGTCGACGCCGCCGCCGCCCGCGGGGCCGGAGTAGTCCTCGTCACCCATGACCAGGACTATGCCCGGGATTATGCACACCGCGTCCTGGAGCTACGCGGCGGAAGACTCGAGGAACAGCGCGACTGACCGGCGCGACCGACCAGCGACTGACAGACGCCACCGGGCGGGCCAGGACGGCGGAGGGGCCGGATGACGGGGCGGCGCAGGATGAATTTCACGGTGCCGCTGCCATGGTTGTACCGTCACAGGCATGACGATCTTTCCTGCGGCAACGCTGCCTCCGGCAACACAGCCTGCGGTAACACAGCCTATGGCCGGCACCGAATGAACCCGCAACGGGCGCAGAAGACAGCCCTGGCCGCTTTCGGCGCGCTCGGGTTAATCTGGGGCAGCAACTTCATCTTCATGAAGTGGGCCTCCGAGACGATCACCGCGGGCCAGATCACCTTCCTCCGGGTGGCCTGCGGATTCCTGCCGGTCCTCGCCTACGCCCTCATCCGGCGGGACCTTAAACTCAGCCATCTCAGGCACATCCACCACTTCCTCGTGATGTCCGTCCTCGCGACCAGCGCCTATTTTTTCGCCTTCGCCTCGGGCACCGCGTTGCTGCCGTCCGGGATCGCAGGGGCGCTCAGCGGCGCGATCCCGCTGTTCACGTTCCTCGCAGCTGCGGTGTTCCTGCGCAGTGAACGGATCACCGCCCTGCGGATCCTCGGCGTGGTGGCGGGCTTCGCCGGGGTGCTCCTGATCGCGCGCCCGTGGAACGCCGCCGGCTCCGTGGACCCGGCCGGGGTTTCTTTTATGCTGCTGGGCTCCGCGTGCGTGGGGCTGTCTTTCGTGTACGCGCGGAAGTTCCTGGTGGGTCTGTCGATTCCGGCCGCCGCACTGACCACCTACCAGATGGGCCTGGCGCTGCTGACACTCGCCGGCGTGACGGACTTCAACGGCATTACGGCCATCGGCGGGGACCCGCGGGCGGTGGTTGCCATGGTCCTCGGGCTGGGGCTGCTTGGCACCGGTACCGCGTATATCCTGTACTACTTCATCGTTGACCGCCTGGGCGCGATCATGGCGTCGAGCGCAACCTACATTCCGCCGGTGGTGGCCCTCGGGATCGGCTGGCTGCTCGTGGGTGAGCCGATCGATGTCCTCCACGGCGCGGCCGTGCTGCTGATCCTGGCCGGTGTGGTGGCGCTTCGTCCGCGGAAGATGCCGCAGCCGGTGCCGGACGCAGACGCGCCGGGCGCGCCGCCGGGCGGAGCCGGAACCCACGGTCCCCTTGGGCGCCCTGTGTGACACCCCGGCCACCAGCCACGTGGTCATCGTACCGGGACTCCATCGGGGACCGGTCCGGAATGTTCCGTGCGATTGCGCAGGCTTGGGCGCCGATGCGGGCACTCTACCCGGGCAGCTACGTCGACCTGTCCCCGTCAACGGCGATCCCGGCGGTCACCTACGTCGACACCGACCGCCGGGCGGCAGCGTTTTTCGCAGACACGGATCTTGTCCGGGCCGAACTTCACGGCCGTACCCTGCCCGGTGCGGGCACAGACGTTGAATTTCTCGCCGCAGACTATACAACGGCCTTGGCAGTCCCGGATCAGGGGTTTGGCCTGCTGATCTCGCTCTACGCCGGGCCGGTCTGGGAGAACTGCCGGCGCTATCTCCAGCCGGGCGGGCTGCTGCTCGCGAACCCAAGCCATGGAGATGCCAGCCTCGCAGCGCTCGACCCGGTGCTCCGGCTCGAAGCCGCCGTGATCAACCGCGGCGAGACTCACCGCGGCGAGGAGTACCGGCTGGAGTCGGACGACCTGGAGGGGTATCTGGTGCCGAAGACGCCGGAAGCCAACCGGTCCGGTCTCATCCGCGCGGCAGGCCGGGGTGTCGCCTACACCAGACCCGCGTTCGCGTACGTGTTCCGGTATGT
Organism: uncultured Actinomycetota bacterium; assembly: GCA_963769515.1. Classification (GTDB taxonomy): domain Bacteria; phylum Actinomycetota; class Actinomycetes; order Actinomycetales; family Micrococcaceae; genus Arthrobacter. The sequence goes on along the minus strand of CAVYMG010000035.1, from coordinate 161,405 downwards.
CCCGGACAGCGTGCCGCGCACGGCCCCGGGGGCCCGCGCACGCGACGTGTAACGGCGACTGCGTCGGCCGACTTAGTGCTGCAACAGCCATCTCTGCGGATCGTTGAGCACGCAGCCCTGGCTGCTGCACTGGCGGGCCCGCACCTGCCAATCCGGCTCCGGGTCCGTCGCGGACCGCTCATCCTTCCAGATCGGGATGACCCGGGCACCGCACCGTGGACACGGCAGCTCCATGTGAGCGCGCCGCTGCGCCTTGTTCATGATTTCCCCCCAAGAAAATTGATGCTTTGATGCTAGGCGATCCTGGGAGTGGGTGGTCATCCGACGCGCGGCGATCGTCGGGAATCGGGCGATGATGACGGGAGCTGCCCAGCGGTCGGGCACCGTGCTCACCGAGCCGTCATTTTCCGGCTGAAGCAGTCCGCTTGCTGAAGGTCCCGGCGATGCTGAGTTTGCCGGAGTACTGGATGGAGCCGTAACGGAAGAGGTGGACCGCCAGGCGCAGGATCAGGATGCCGGTGATGAAGAGCTCGGCGATGACAATCGCCGACTCGACCGGCCCCAAGGTCCCAAAGCCGTTCCGGAGCAGCGCGGTGACCGGGGCGGACAGCGGGAAATAGGTGAAGATCTGCACAATGGGGGCCTGCGGATCGGAGATGATCAGGCCGATCGTGTAAAACGGCACGAAGATCAGTGCCATCAGCGGACCGAAGATGGTGCCGGCGTCCTTGGCTGTGGGCATGACCGCGCCGATCGCCACCAGGAGCCCGGTAAAGACCGTGAAGCCGCCGAGCAGCAGGAGGGCACCAACCGTCATGGTCCACGGGTCGAAGGTGAGCGTGGACAGGTCGAAATCGGGGAAGGCCAGCTTTTCGCGGAAGAAGACGTAGCCGATCACGACCGGGGCGAGGAATACCGCCATCTGGACGATTCCGACCATGAACAGGGCAATGACCTTTCCGATAATCAAGGTGGTGGGGTTCAGGGTAGTGAGGATCATTTCCGTGACCCGGTTCTCCTTCTCCTCCAGAGTGCTGTTGAGCATCTGGTTGGAGAGCAGGATGATCGACACATAGAAGATCAGCAGGAACATCAGCGGCGGGACAACGGATCCAACCCCGCCGGCGAGCTGTCCGTCCTTGAAGGTCTGGGCCTCGGTCCGGACGTCTCCGCTGGCCACCGCGGTCAACGCAGGGTCGTTGATCAGGGCCTGCGCGGCCGTGATGAGCAACTGCCGCGCGACGGCGTCGTACTTGCCGTTGTTGAAGACCCCCTGGTCGGCGCCGTAAACCAGGACCGGCTCGGCGGTGGGGTCTGCCGGGTAGGCGAAGTGGGCGTCCTTTACGCCCTCCTTGACTGCCGTGATGGCACTCTGCGGATCTCCGGCCGGCTCGCCGCCCATGGCCGCAGCGAGGTCCGCCGGGATCAGCCCCGACTCGTCGGTGTAGGTGAAGGAGAGGGAGGCGTTCTTTTGGGCGTCCTCGCTGGCCGAGGTGGAGGAGTTGCTGACATAGACCAAAGCGAACACGATGGCGATGACGGCCGGGATTGCCAGGGTCGCGATCCAGAAGCGGCGTTTCTTCACGGTCCGGGTGAATTCGAAGCCGATTACCGTGCCGAGGTTGTGCCGGGCGAACGGATTGCGGACCGGGCCCTGCGGAGCGGGGGAGCGGCGAACGGGAGTCTGCTGGGTCATGGGATCAGGCCTCCGCCATCTCGTGGGCTGCGCCGTAGACCTGGATGAAGACCTCATCCAGCGACGTCCTTGCGGTGGTGAATGAGCGGACGGCGACGCCGGCGCCGATGAGTTCGCGAAGCACGGTGGCTTCGTCGCCGCCGGGGAGCGGGGAAAGTTCGGCCGTGCCACCGGTGTCCCGCACAACGTCATAGCGTGCGGAGGCCGGCAGGGCGCCGTCGTAGTCCACCCGGTAGACGGTGCCGCCAAACTGGTCCTGGACGTCGGCGACCGTGCCGTACGCGCGCGCGGTACCGTCCTTGAGCAGGATGACCCGGTCGCATAGCCGTTCGACTTCCTCCATCTGGTGGGTGACCATCACAACGGTGGCGCCGGCGAGTTTCTGCTCTTCGATGATGTCCATCAGCAGGCGGCGGTTGACCGGGTCGAAGCCCTTGGTAGGCTCGTCCAGGATCAGCAGTTCAGGCTCGTTCATGATGGTCACGCCCAGCTGGATCTTCTGCTGCTGCCCGCCTGAAAGTTTGTCCAGCCGGACGCCGGCTTTGTCTGCCAGGCCCACGCGCTCAAGGTAATTCTGTGACCACGTCTTTGCCTTGGCCTTGTCCAGGCCTTTCAGCCGGCCGAAGTAGACCATAACGTCCAGGACGGACTCTTTTTTGTAGAGCCCGCGTTCCTCGGGGAGGTAGCCCAGCCGGGCCCCGTCGGCAGGGGTGAAGGGTTTGCCGCCGATGTGCAAGGTCCCGGCAGTCGGCTGGTAGATTCCCAACAGCGCCCGCAGCGTGGTGGTCTTCCCGGAGCCGTTGCTGCCCAGGAAACCGAAGGTTTCTCCGACCCGGACATCGAAGGACAGGTCCTGGATCACTGTCTTCTCGCCGAAGTCCATGCGGAAGTCCTGGATGTGTACGAGTGGCTCGGTGGCCGTGTTCCCCTGGGTCATGCCGATAACTCTAACTTTCAGTCAGCCGCTGCGGTGGTAGGCGGTACCGGGCGAGATGCGGAAGGCCCAAGCGGTCCCTGAAAACATTGCCTCTGCCCGCTTCGCCAGGCCCCTGACTCGCCAGGTCTCTTATGGACACGGTTCCTCGGGCCCGGCACACTGATTTGAACCGGCACTGTCCCGTTAGGGGGACGACTCGATGGAGCACCTCGTCCGCTTCGCCCGCGAATTCGTCGCAGCGCTGAAGAATCTTGTGCCGATCGTGGCTGTTGTGCTGCTTTTCCAGCTCGGGATCTTCCGTACCGTTCCGGAGAATCCTTTGGAGCTTTTCGCCGGCCTCCTCATTGTGGGAGCAGGCATCGCACTGTTTCTCCATGGGCTGGACCTCAGCGTCTTTCCAGTAGGTAAGGACCTCGCCAACCAGTTTGTCCGCCGGGGTACCCTGGGACTGCTCCTGCCGTTCGGCTTTGCCATCGGTTTCGCAGCGACCATCGCCGAACCGGCACTGATCGCGGTCGCGGATCAGGCCCAGCTCGTCAGCGGCGGCCGGATCCACGGCTTTACCCTGCGCGTTGTCATCGCTCTTTCGGTGGGTCTGGTCCTGGTACTCGGTATTCTCCGGGTGCTGCGGGGCTGGCCGATCCATAAGTTGTTGATCGGCGGCTACGCGGCGGTCCTCGGGCTGACCTACGTGGCGCCGCCGGAAATTGTGGGTCTGGCCTACGATTCCGGCGGCGTCACCACCAATATCGTTACCGTTCCGCTGATTGCGGGCATCGGGCTCGGCCTGGCCAACTCGATCCGGGGACGCAGCCCGCTGGCCGACGGCTTCGGCCTCGTGGCGTTGTGTGTCATGGTGCCCATGATCGGTGTCCAGCTGTACGGCACCTGGGTGTACAACTTCGGCGATGCCGGATCAGTGGAGCTTGATACGTCGGGCGCTGGCGCTGCGGATTGGGTTGTCGGCATGCTGTTGGGCCTAGCCGAGATGGTCCGGGAGGTTCTGCCCATTGTGGCGGTCGTGCTGTTCTTTCAGTACGTTGCGCTCCGCCGGAAACTGGCTCATCCGATGCGCGTGGTCATCGGATTTCTGATGGTTCTGGTGGGTCTGTATGCCTTCGTTGTTGGCCTGAAGATCGGCCTCTTCCCGATCGGCCGCCTGATGGCGGAGCAACTGATCACACGGGGCGCGCCGGCCCTCATCCTGTTGTTCGGCCTGCTCATTGGATTTGCCACCACCCTGGCCGAGCCCGCCCTGCTTGCGATCGGAGCCCAAGCCGAGGAGGCCGCTCCCGGCCGAATCAGTGCGTTGGCCATCCGACTTGTGGTCGCGACCGGGGTGGCTCTCGGTATTACATTCGGCGTCTACCGGATCCTGGTCGGCGCCCCGTTCCACTATTTCGTTATGACGGCCTACGCCGTTGCGCTCGTCCTGGTCTTAATGGCCCCCCAGTACATCGTCGCTTTGGCTTTTGACCTCGGTGGCGTGACGACGTCGGAAGTCACCGTCCCGCTCGTGACGGCGCTTGGCATCGGCCTCGCGGGTGCAATCGAAGGCCGGGACGTCCTAATCGACGGTTTCGGGCTGATCGCCTTTGCCTCCGTCTTCCCCGTTATCGCCGTCGTCGTGTATGCCATGGTGGTGGAGAAAATTTCCCACTTGAGGAAGGAACAGTCATGAAGTTCACCGCAGTTATCGTGATCGCGCCTGACGACCTCGAAGACACAGTCATCGAGCAGGCGCAGGCGGTCGGCGCTACCGGGGTGACCATCATGCCAGGCAAGGGGATCGGTGGCGAGGCAAAGAAGAAGTTCTTCGGACTGACTTTTGAGGGGTCGCAATCCGTACTGCTGATGGTCGTGGGGACGCACCTGTCCGCTCCGATTTTGAAGGCAATGCACCGGATCCTCGTCACCGGCGATGGTTCGCGCGGGCTGGCATTCACGGTTCCGATCGAACATCTGACCGGGATCGACCTGAAACAGGTCATCAGCTTCGAGGAACATCTGCGCCGCGAGGAAACCTGAAGCCAGCACAAACATAACCGTCAATGAGGAGGAACCACATGTTGATCGTCAAGGACGTCATGGTGCCCGACGTCGTCACTATCTCGCCCTACAGCACGTTGCGGGAGGCGCTTTCCGCCATGAGAGACCGCCAGGTGAAGAGCTTAGTGGTGGAGCGGCAGCACATGCATGACTCATACGGTCTGCTGACATACAGCGAACTCCTCCACACTGTGGTTGCGCGGGAAGGGGATGTGGACCTGCTCAATGTATACGATGCAGCCACGATTCCCGCCATCACCGTGGGCGGGGACTTGTCCGTCCGGCAGGCGGCAGCCCTGATGAGCCGGTACCAGCTCAACCGGCTGGTGGTGGTGGAAAACAACCGGCTGATCGGCCTCCTCGCCATGAACGATATCCTCGCGAAGCTGATGGACGACCTGATCTGACGAGCCGCCGGTCCGCTTTGCGGAGGCAGGACCTGCTGCGCCCGCGCCCGCCGCTTATTCGCCGGCGGAAATCAGGACATCGGCGCGGGACTGCGCCAGGACCTGCTTGGTGACGCTCGCCAGGAAAACGCGTTCAAGCGGTGTTGTTTCGCCGTGCCGGCCCATCACAATCAGGTCGCAGGTCCGCTCCTTTTCCAGTTCCAGGATGCGTTGGAGCACCGGGCCACGGAGCGCAACCAGTCGTGCGGCATGTTCCGGCAGGCCCGCCGCCATGGTAAGGCCGCGCAATTCCTCGAAGGCGGCTGAACGCCCCGCCGCACGGTATTGCTCCAGGATTTCCTCGCGGATGCCGGCCGCCCTGAGCTTATTCTCGAAAGGCACCCCGTATGCGTGGAAGAGGTAGATGGTGGCCTCCGGGGCCACCGCCAGGGCTGTTTTGAGTGCCGGCAAGGAGTTGGCGGAAAAGTCCACCGGCACCAAGACGTTCCGGTACGGTTCGCTCGGACTGCGCTTGACGATCAGGACTGAGCATGAAGCCGTCTCAGCCATCCGCGAGGCCGTCGAACCCAGGATCAGACGGGATAGTGCCCCCGCCCCGCGGTCTCCCAGAACCACTAGATCCGCGGACACGGCAACGGCTTGCGCATCGATCTGCACCGATGCCGGGCCGATGCCTACACGCACGCCGACGTCGGCGCCGTCGCGTTCCGTCAAACCCGCGGCCACACGTTTGAGCTCTTCCAGCGGCTGTGCGGTCAAACGTTCGCCTAGATCCTCGGGGAGTCCAGGCGCCAGTCGACGCAGCCGATCCAGGCCGGACAGATTCACGGCGTGGAAGAGGTGAAGCGACGCACCTGTCACCTTGCTGATACCGGCCGCGCGCTGGACCGCATTCATTGCAGCCGGCGACAAGTCCGTTGCTGCAAGCAAGTGCCGCGGTCCGCTCATGCACCCCTCCTCGGGAAGCCCCAGCTCTCTGGGCTCAATGCAGCCGAGGATCCGCAGCCGGCGGTCCAGGCCCGGATGCGGGTCCGGCGCTATCCTCCTGATGGCAAACACTACGCCGATCGCTGCTGGAGCGATGCCTAAAACGAGCAACGCCCCGGAGGGATAGCACAGCCCGGGCGGTGGGTTCACCGTCCGGGCTGTGCCTGCGCCCTCAATTTCGTCAGCGGGTCCGCTGTGGCTTACGCCGGGGCGGAGGCCACCCCCGGGGCCAGGAACCGCTTGCCGTTGACCCTCTCGGAGGCGCCCACCCGGTCCAGGTACGGGGTGATGCCGCCGAGGAACATCGGCCAGCCGGCGCCGAGGATCATGCACAGGTCAATGTCTTCCGGACCGGCGACGACGCCTTCCTCCAGCATCAGCCCGATTTCCTCGGCCAGCGCATCCTGGGTGCGGCGCAGTACTTCGTCGGCGGTGGACGGCGTGTTGCCGAAGCTCATCAGCGCCAGGGTCTCGGCCGGGATCACCGGCTTGCCTGCCGCGTCTTTCTCTGGTCCCCAGATGCTCTTCACACCGTTGTCGATCAGCTTCTGCAGATTCTGCGAGACGGCGAAGCGGTCACCGAACGCGGCGTGCAGGGACTCCTGCACATGCTGCGCCACCGGCAGGCCCACCATCGCACCAAGCGCAAACGGCGTCATCGGCATCCCCATCGGGCGCAGGGCGTTATCCGCCACGTCGGCGGGGGTTCCTTCATCGAAGGCCGCCGTGACCTCGCCCATGAGGCGCAGCAGGATGCGGTTGACCACAAAGGCCGCGGCGTCCTTGACCAGTACGGCGGACTTCTTCAATCCCTTGGCGAGCTCGAACGCGGTGGCGAGGACGGCGTCGTCGGTCTTGGGGGCCCGGACGATTTCCAGCAGCGGCATGACGGCGACGGGGTTGAAGAAGTGGAACCCGACCAGCCGCTCCGGGTGCTCGAGGTCCTCGGCCATTGCCGTGACGGACAGGGATGAGGTGTTGGTCGCCAGGATGCACTCGGCCGAAACGATCGCCTCGACCTCTTTGAAGACCTGCTTTTTGACGTTGAGTTCCTCGAAGACTGCCTCAATGACGAAGTCGGCATCGGCGAAGGCCTCCTTGGAGACGGATCCCGTGACGAGCGCCTTGGTGCGGTTGGCTGCGTCCGGACTGATCCGCTTCTTGGCCAGGAGCTTGTCCACCTCGGCGTGGACGTAGCCCACACCCTTGTCCACGCGGGCCTGGTCAATGTCCGTCATCACCACGGGAACCTTGAGCTGGCGGGCGAACAGCAGCGCGAGCTGGCTGGCCATCAGCCCGGCGCCGACGACGCCGATCTTGCCCACCGGGCGGGCGAGCTTCTTGTCCGGGGCGCCGGCGGGCCGCTTGGCCCGGCGCTGCACGAGGTCCAGGAACGCGTAGACCGTGGAGCGGAATTCGTCGGTCTGCATCAGATCCGCGAGCGTCTCGCATTCCAGCTCGGCGGATTGGGCCTGCGTGAGGGTCCGGTTGGCCTCGAGCACGTCCAGGGCCTTGGCCGGGGCGGGGGAGGCGTTGGAGGTCTTGGCCTCGATGAAGGCCCGGCCGGCGGCAACCGCGGCAGCCCAGCGTCCGGCCACTTCCGGCGCGGCCGGGTCCACGGCGTTCGAGCGTGCCGGGGTTTCGGCGCCGGCGAGAACGCGGGCGGCCCAGGTGAGGGACTGCTCCACAAAATCGGCCGGCTCGAACAGGGCGTCCGCAACTCCGAGGCTGAACGCCTGCGGCCCGGTCAGGGTGCGGTTGTTGCTCAACGGGTTTTCGATCATGACCTTGACGGCGTTTTCCGGTCCGATCAGCCGCGGCAGAATGTATACGCCGCCCCAGCCCGGGATGAGCCCGATGAACGCCTCTGGCAGTGCCAGCGCGCCGGCGGTGGTGGACACGGTCCGGTAGGTGGACTGCAGTGCGATCTCCAGGCCCCCGCCGAGGGCCAGGCCGTTGATGAACGCGAAGCTGGGCACGCCCAGGTTGGCCAGCGTGGCATAGACCTCGTGGCCCAACTGGGCCATCCACAGGCCCTGCTCGCGGCCGCTGACGGACTTGACCGTGGACAGATCCGCGCCGGCGACCAGGAAGTACGGCTTGCCGGTGACGCCGACGCCGACGATTTCGCCGCGGGCGGCGCGTTTCTTCAAGCCCTCCAGAACAGTGCCGAGCTCAACGAGGGTGTTGGGCCCCAGCGTGGTCGGCTTGTTGTGGTCCAGGCCGTTGTCCAACGTGATGAGCGCGAATGTGCCGGCGCTTGGCTGGCCGTCGACGCCAGGCAGCGCGATGTCCTGAACGTAGGAATGCGTAACCGTCTCGTCCGGGAAGAGGTCGGCAAGCTTGCGGAAATCGGCGGCGCTCATGCTGCGGCTCCAGTCTCGGTGGTGGTGTCTGCTTCGGTGCCGTAGTCGGCGTGGTGCGGGTTTTCCCAGATGACGGTGGCGCCCATGCCCAGGCCGATGCACATGGCTGTGAGCCCGTAGCGGACCGTCGGGTCCTCCTCGAACTGCCGGGCCAGCTGGTTCATCAGCCGGACCCCGGAGGAAGCCAGCGGGTGCCCGACGGCGATCGCGCCGCCGTACCGGTTGACCCGGGGGTCGTCGTCGGCGATGCCGAAGTGGTCCAGGAAGCTGAGGACCTGGACGGCGAACGCCTCGTTGATCTCGAACAGCCCGATGTCCTCGATGCCCAGGCCGGCGTTCTTGAGGGCTTTTTCGGTGGCCGGTACCGGGCCGATGCCCATGACCTCCGGTTCGACGCCGGCGAAGGCGTAGCCGACGAGCCGCATCTTCACCGGCAGCCCGAGTTCCTCGGCGGCGTCGGCGGAGGCGAGCAGCGCGGCGGTGGCGCCGTCGTTGAGCCCGGCGGCGTTACCGGCAGTGACCCGGCCGTGCGCGCGGAACGGGGTGCGGAGCGCGGCGAGGTCCTCGGTGGTGGTGCCGGGACGCGGGGGCTCATCCACGGTGTTGACGGTCCAGCCCTGGCCGGGCTTCATCGTGGCCACGGGCACCAGGTCCGGCTGGATCTGGCCATTGCCGTAGGCGGACGCGAGTTTGGTCTGGGAGGCGACGGCGTAAGCGTCCGTGCGGTCTTTCGTGATGGCCGGGAACCGGTCATGCAGGTTCTCCGCGGTGTTGCCCATGTTCAGGGCGGCCGGATCCACGAGCCGCTCGGCGACGAAGCGCGGGTTGGGATCCGCGCCGGCGCCCATCGGGTGGTTGCCCATGTGTTCAACGCCACCGGCAATGACGACGTCGTAGGCGCCGAAGCCGATTCCGCTGGCCGTGGTGGTCACGGCGGTCATGGCGCCGGCACACATGCGGTCGATCGCGAAACCGGGCACGGTGCGCGGCAGGCCCGCGAGCAGTGCGGCGGTGCGGCCGATAGTCAGGCCCTGGTCTCCGGTCTGGGTGGTGGCCGCGATGGCCACCTCGTCAATCCGCTCCGCCGGGAGGGACGGGTTGCGGCGCATCAACTCGCGGATGCACTTGACCACGAGGTCATCGGCGCGGGTTCCGGCGTAGATGCCCTTCTCGCCGGCGCGGCCGAACGGGGTGCGGACGCCGTCGACAAACACGACGTCGCGGACTGTGCGGGCCTTGGCAATGCTCCGGGGGTGGCTCACGTGGGACTCCTCATTGAGACATGGGTCCCGGACCCGTGCCGGCGGCATGCCGGGCAGCGGGGATCCGGGGGACAACATGCAAAATGTTACTCGCCAGTAACTTTGCTGGCAAGGGGAGTACCGTCAGTCCGGCCGACGGGCTACGCGGAGGTGCGGGGCGGGGCGTCGGCGGCCGGCTTGGATTCCTTGACGGGCAGCGGGTCCGGATCGAGGAAGGCCGCGGCGATCAGCGGTGCGACGATTTCGATCTGCCACTGCCGGGCACCCAGGGCCAGGAGCTCCTCTGCCACGCCTTCGGTGGTCAGTTCCGACGGCGGGCGCCAGGCAACGCGGCGGAGGTAGTCCGGGGTCAGCAGGTTCTCCAGCGGCAGGTTCAGTTCCTCCGCCTTGGCCTGAAGCCGGGGCCGGGCCGTGGCGAGGCGCGCGGCGGCGACGGGATCCCGGTCGGCCCAGACCCGCGGAGGCGGCGGCGCGTTGGTCGGCAAGTGCAGCGGCGGCAGTTCCTCAAGGGCCTGCGCGGCGCTGATGCAGCGCAGCCACCGCGGCGCCTCTCGCTGCGCGGCGCGGCCGTGGAAGCCCTTGGTGCCCAGCAGTTGCGGGACGGTGGAGGGCATCGACTTGGCGGCTGATACCAGGGCTGAGTCCGGCAGGAGCCGGCCGGGCGCGACGTCGCGTTTCTGGGCAAGCGAATCGCGCTCCAGCCACAGTTCGCGGACGGCGGCGAGCTGGCGGCGGTCGCGGATCTGGTGCAACCCGGAGGTCTTCCGCCACGGATCAATGCGCGGCGGGGCCTGGCCGGCTTCGAGGATGGCCGCGAATTCCTGTTCGGCGTAGTCGAGCTTGCCGTCGGCGACGAGCAGTTCAATCAGTTCTTCGCGCAGCTCGGTGAGGACCTCAACGTCCAGGGCTGCGTAGCGCAGCCATGGCTCCGGCAGCGGACGGGTGGACCAGTCGGCGGCGGAGTGCTCTTTGGCGAGTCCGAATCCGAGCAGCTGCTCGATCACGGCGGCGAGGCCCACCCGCGGGAGTCCGGCCAGCCGGGCGGCCAGTTCGGTATCAAAGAGCTTGTCCGGCCACATGCCCAGTTCCGACAGGCAGGGGAGGTCCTGGCTGGCGGCGTGCAGGATCCATTCGACGCCGCTTAGGGCCTCGTTGATGATCCGCAGGTCCGAAAACGGCTCCGGATCAATAAGCCACGTCCCCGAGCCTTCACGGCGGATCTGGACGAGGAAGGCTCGCTGGCCGTAGCGGAAGCCGGAGGCCCGTTCGGCGTCCACCCCCGCCGGGCCATGCCCTGCGGCGAGGGCCGCGGCGCAGCGCTCCAGCCCGGACTGGGTCTCGATCACGAGAGGCACTCCGTCGCGCGGAGCATTCAGGTCAATCACTTCGGGGACCAGGCTGTCGTAGCCTTCCACCGTGATGTGGGCTGTTGTGTCAGCGGCCGGGTCGCCGGCCGTGGTTATTTCCGGAATCTGAGAGGTCATGGTTTTTACAGTTTACCGACAACATGGCATTCGGTGTCCCGCAGCCGGAATGGCCTGCGCGTCAGGGTTCGCCGCGAAGCCTCCGCGGCAACGCGGTGACGCCTTCGGGCAGCGGCTCAAGCCCGGCAAAGGTGCAGACCATGTCGGACCACGCCTCCAGGTGCGGAGCGATGTCCGGGGTGGCGGGGGTCCAGGACGCGCGAAGCTCCAGGTCGATCGAATCGGGCTGCCCGGACAGCGTTCCAAAGCCCTCCGAGAGGACCCGCGTCGCCGTTCCACCGGCCGCCCGGTACTGCGTCTCATGATTCTCCAGGGCCTCCACGAGCCAGGTCCAGGCGACGGAGCCGAGCAGTTGGTCATTGCCCATCTCGCGTTCGAGCCGGGCGCGGATATAGGTGACAATCCTGAATTCGCCGTCCCAGAGGGTCGAACCGGCAGGATCATGGAGGAGGATAAACCGGCCGGTCGCCAGTTCGACGTCGTCGCTCCCGGACGCCGGCGCCAGCGCGGTCGCCGCGGGGCCATGGACCGGACCCGCGTTCTCGTCCGGGCCGAGGATCTCAGCCCCGAGTGCCACCGCAAAGGGCGCCAGCCTGGAAGGGGCCGGGATCTCGTCCAGGTGCAGTTCGCGCCTGATCCGGGCATGGCGCAGAGTTCCCAGGGCAAACAGGAAATCCGCCGGAACCTGATCGATTGAGCTCACCATGGCAGATTATGCACTCAGCGGCCGGCAGCCCGGCAGGCTCGCCGCCGTCGGGCAGACGGCCTGCCGGGTGCGGCCGGATCAGCCCGCGGCCAACTCACGCCTGATAGCGGCCAGGAACGAATCGACATCGTCCTCCGTAGTGTCAAACGAGCACATCCAGCGGACCTCGCCGGTGGCTTCGTTCCAGTCATAAAAGCGGAATGACGTGCGCAGCCGGTCCGCCACTCCCGCCGGCAGGATGGCGAAGACCCCGTTGGATTCGGTTTTCTGGCTCAGTTCCACACCGGGGATGGCCTCGGCGCCGGCGCGCAGCCGGGCGGCCATGGCATTGGCGTGGGACGCGGACCGCAGCCAGAGGTCGCCGTCCAGCAGGGCGATGAACTGGGCTGACAAGAACCGCATCTTCGACGCGAGCTGCATGTTCATCTTGCGCAGGTAGATCAGGCCGGAGGACGCCGCCGGGTTCAGGGAAACGACGACTTCGCCGAAGAGCAGGCCGTTCTTCGTGCCGCCGAAGGAAAGGATGTCGACGCCGGCGTCGCGGGTGAAGGCCCGGAGCGGAACACCGAGGTGCGCGGCGGCGTTGGCGAGCCGGGCGCCGTCCATGTGCAGTGTCATGCCCTTGGCGTGGACATGCTCCGCGATGGCGCGGACTTCCTCCGGGGTGTAGCAGGTGCCGAGCTCGGTGGTCTGGGTGATGGACACGGCCAGCGGCTGGGCCCGGTGCTCGTCGCCCCAGCCCCAGGCTTCGCGGTCGATCAGCTCGGGCGTGAGCTTGCCGTCCGGCGTCGGAACCTGCAGCAGCTTGATGCCGCCGACCCGCTCCGGCGCGCCGTTCTCATCCATGTTGATGTGGGCGGTGGCTGCGCAGATGACGGCGCCCCAGCGCGGCAGCAGGGACTGCAGGGCCAGGACGTTGGCGCCGGTGCCGTTGAAGACCGGGAAGCACTCGATCCCCGCACCGAAGTGTTCTTCCATCAGTTGGTGCAGCCGCGCCGTGTACTCATCCTCCCCGTAGGAGACCTGGTGTCCCTCGTTGGCGGCGGCGAGGGCCGCCAACACTTCGGGATGGACGCCGGAGTAGTTATCCGAGGCGAAGCCCCGGACGGAGGGGTCATGGAGCCGCGCCGCGGTGTTCGCAGGGGTGGCTACAACAGTGCTCGTCATCGATTTGCTCACGCTTTCAGTCTAGGAGATCCGCTGTCATTGCCGCGTTCACGGACCCAGCCGCAGCCGCTGGCCGTTCACGTTCGCGGCGGGGGAGTCGAAAAGCCCGACGATGGCGGCCGCGAGGTCCTCCACGTCGGTGAATCCGGGGAAGGATCGTTCGGGGGATTTGGTCCGCATCCCGGCGTCCACGAGGGCCTTGACCACGAAGATGGTCGCCGCGCTGTGCTGCTCGATCGGATCTTCGGCGCGGCCGGACTGGGCCCGCCGGAAACCATCGGCAACCGCGAGGGTCCAGGCCTCCGCCGCGGCTTTAGCCGCCACATAACTGGCGCCTCCCGCCGTCGGGTTGTCCACCGCGGTGGAGGAGACCATCGCGAGGCGTCCGTTGCCCGAGCCTGCCAGATCGTCATAGAACGCCCGTGAGACATTGCGCAAGGTGGTGATGGCGCCGCGTTCCAGGACGTCCCAGTCCTCGTCAGTCTGGCCGGTGATGCCCTTGGCACCGCGCCAGCCGCCCACGAGGTGGACGACGCCGTCGATCGTGGCGGCGGCACCGGACAGGCTGGCGTGCACCCGCCCGCGCAGGGCCTGGACCTCCGTGAGGCTGGCCAGGTCGCACACGAGGGGCGTCACGCCGGAGCCGGCCGCGGCGGCCGCCGCCTTGATGCGGTCGCCGTCCGAGCCGACGGTGAAGACGGTGTGGCCGGCCTCGTGCAGGGCGCGGGCGGTGGCAATCCCGGACGGGCCGCTGCCGCCGGTGACCACAACATTGAGTCCGGTTGCCGGACTCATGCGGCGTTCATGGCCTGGTTGGCACCGTCGTCGGTGACCGTGGCGGAGCCGGCGGTGATGCCGGCCGTGGACTCGATCACGGGACGCATCTTCTTCTCAAGCGCTTCGTAGAACATGGACAGCGGGAACTCGTCGTCGAGCACCTGGTCCGTCAGCCCGCGCGGCGGTCCGTCCAGCGGCAACGCGTCCGGGCCCTTGGCCCAGACGGAGGCCGGATTGGGTGTGACGGTGCCGGAGACCAGGTTGTAGGCGGCCAGCCAGTGGGCTGTCTTGGGCCGGTCGATCGAGCGCCAGTACAGTTCCTCGATTTTGGCGCCGAGTTCAATCACGACGTCGGCGGCGGCATCCCAGTCAATGCTGAGTTTGCTGTCAGTCCAGTGCAGGACGTGGTGCTGGTGCATCCAGGCGAAGAGCAGCTGGCCGCCGAGGCCGTCGTAGTTGCGGACGCGGCTGCCGGTGATGGCGAAGCGGAAGATCCGGTCAAAGATGACGGCGTACTGGACGAGTTTGGCGTGCCGGCGCGCTTCGGGATCGGCGTCTTCGTCCTTTTCGATTCTTACGGACTCCCGGAACGCGGTCAGGTCGCAGCGCAGCTCCTCGAGCGAGTAGAGGAAGAAGGGCATGCGCTGCTTGATCATAAAGGGGTCGAACGGCAGGTCTCCGCGCATGTGGGTGCGGTCGTGGATCAGGTCCCACATCACAAATGTTTCCTGGGTGAGCTTTTGGTCCGCCAGCAGGGCCGCCGCATCGTCGGGCAGCTGGAGCGAGGTGATGTCCGCGGCAGCGCGCAGGACACGGCGGAAGCGTGCGGCCTCGCGGTCGGCGAAGATCGCGCCCCACGTGAACGTCGGGGTCTCGCGGACGGCTACGGTCTCGGGAAACAGCACGGCGGAGTTGGTGTTGTAGCCGGGCGTGAAATCGAGGAAACGGATCGGCACGAACAGCTTATTGGAGTAATCGCCGGCTTCGAGTCCCTCGATGAACTCAGGCCAGATCACCTCGATCAGGACCGCCTCAACGAACCGGTTGCTGCTTCCGTTTTGGGTGTACATCGGGAAGACCACAAGATGCTGCAGGCCATTGATGCGGTGCTGCTGCGGCTGGAAGGCCTGCAGCGAGTCAAGGAAGTCCGGGACGCCGAAGCCGGAGCCGGCCCAGCGGTCGAAGTCTGCGACCAGGAGTTCCAGGTACCGGGCGTCATGCGGAAATGCCGGCGCCAGGGCGGTCACGGCGGCGGTAATGGCGCTGACATGTCCGGCGGCGGCCTCGTGCATTGCGGTGTCCGGAACGGATCCGTCCTGGGCCTGGAGTCCCTGGAGCTCTGTCGCGGCGGCCTTGAGCCGGAGCCAGTCCCGGGCCTCGGGCGTGATCGGGCCGGACGTGGTGGTGGGTGCGGTCGTAGTCATCATCGACAGGCGCCTTTCTGGTTGCTTGATCGTCTACGGCGAGCGTAGCAAGCTACCGGTATCCCTAATGCAAAATCGCATTGAGAATAAGAAAGACTGTTGCATTTGTGCCGGCAGGCCCGCCCCAGGGACAGCACGGGGCGGGCCTGCCGGTTCCTTGTCAGGCTTCGGGGTCTTCTGCGGGGATGAGCTTGAGGGACACCGAGTTGATGCAGAAGCGCTGGTCCGTAGGAGTACCGTAGCCTTCGCCGTCAAACACGTGGCCCAGATGGGAATCACACTGCGCACAGCGGACCTCCACGCGCTCCATGCCCAGGGTGCGGTCATGGATATACCGGACGGTTCCGTCTGCCAGCGGTGCCCAGAAGGACGGCCAGCCGCAATGCGAGTCGAACTTCTCCCGGCTGGTAAACAGCTCGGACCCGCAGGCCCGGCACTGGTAGACGCCGGCGGTATGGATGTCCCAGTATTCGCCGGTGTATGGCCGTTCCGTGCCTGCCTGGCGCAGGACGCGGTACTCCTCGGGCGTCAGTTCCTGACGCCACTGCTCATCCGTTTTGGCAGTGGCCGCGCCGGCATCCGCCGCCTCGGACGTTGCCGGGACCGCGCCGGGGTTCGTGCTCACGTGCTCTGACTTCCTGCTGAAGATACTCATGCCTGAACAACGCTCAGGAGTCGCCGATAAATCCCGAACCGGCGTACAGATGGAGCACGGGCAGTCCCAGCCGGTCCTGGGCCTTGTTGGCCCAGTCGGTGTGGAACGTGTCGGCCAGGGCATGCGGGCGGGTGACCACAACAGCCTGGCCCGCGCCGAGCTCCTTGACCTTGGCGACCAGCCCCTCGACGGGCTGGCCGTCCACAACTTCGCCCGTGACGCCCCCGCCCAGGCCCGCCAGGGCCTTCAGGGAGGTAGCGAGGGCCTCGGCCGCTTCGGCCCGGGCCTCGGCAGGGTCGGGGGAGTGCGACGTCAGTTCTCGGAAGGCCTTCGCGATTTCCAGCATGGAAAGGTTCTCCAGGAAATCCACCAGAAGATGACGTTCTGTGTTGGCCGGGACCAGGACCACCAGCGGCGCGTCCCCTCCGGCCAGCAGGGTCTGGATGTTGACGCGGTCATCGGCGCCGAGGGGCTCTTCTGTCAAAATGACGATTGGATCACTCATGCCCCCAGCCTAGCCCCGCGCCGCCTGGCCTGCACGGATATGGCCGCCGACGCCCGGGCGCCGCCCGCCCGCAGCAGGGGCCTTGCGGCCGCGGCCGAGGAAGCAGGCCGGACCGGGACACGCCAGATGCCGGGGCAGCGCCGCACGTCAGTCAGAATGGTGACATGGCATCAACGCGTCTGTTTCCGACCGACACACTGCGCATCCCGGCCGCGCCGGGCAACGGCACCCCGGCGACCCCCGCGCGCGACGGCACGGCCGCCGTCGTTCGCGGCAGCGCCAAATGGGCTGCTGCCGGCGCCATCGGCGGGAGCGCCGCGGCTGCCCTGCTCGCCGCCGGGTCATCGGCACTGGCATTGTATTTTGCCCGCCGCGTCATCACACCCGCCTCGGCGCGGCCGCAGGACCAGGAGATTCTGGCTGTGATCCGGGACGGGGACGCCCAGCAGGTGATCCTCGCGGCTACCCCGGACGCCGTCCTGGAGGGCGTCTACGGTTTGTACTTCGACAACGGCCGCGGGCACGCCCGGATCGGCCGGATCGTGTCCTACTCTCCGGCCGAGCGTACTGTACTGCGCGAGGTGGAGGCGGTGTACAGCGGAGACTTGTCGACCGCTCATCGGGGAGCCTGGAGCGGGACGATCCACCCTGATCCGGCCACACTCGGCGTGCCGGCGGAAGATGTCCTGATTGACGTCGACGGCGGAACGGCACCGGCCTGGCTGGTCCGGGCTGAACCAGTGCCCGGAGTGGAGCACGGCGTGTGGGCGATTATGGTGCATGGGCGCGGCGCGACGCGGCAGGAGGGCCTGCGCGCCGTCGAAACTGCCCGGAAACTGGGCATGTCCAGTCTGATGATCTCCTACCGCAACGACGGCCTGGCGCCCTCCGCGGCGGATGGACGCTACGGCCTCGGCTCCACGGAATGGCGCGACGTCGACGCCGCCATTGCCTACGCCCTCGGGCAGGGTGCCCGCGAAGTTGTGTTGTTCGGCTGGTCCATGGGCGGTGCGATCTGCCTGCAGACGGCCGACCTGTCGCGGCACCGGCAGGCCATCCGGGCGCTTGTCCTTGACGCGCCGGTCATCAGCTGGGTCAACGTTTTGGCGCACCATGCAGAGCTGAACCGGATTCCGACATCGGTGGGACGCTACGGGCAGGTGATGCTGGGCCACCGGCTTGGCCGCCGGCTGACCGGGCTTGCTGCACCGGTGGACTTCAAAGCGATGGACTGGATCTCACGGGCCGTTGAACTGAGGACGCCGACCCTGATCCTGCACAGCGTCGATGACGAGTACGTCCCCTATGGTCCGTCCGCCACCCTGGCCGAGAAGAACCCCGAGATGGTCACCTTCGAGCCGTTCGGGACCGCCCGGCACACAAAGGAATGGAACGTGGATCCGGAACGCTGGGAACAGCTCGTCGCCGCCTGGCTCGGGAAGCAGCTGGCGCCGCGGACGAACCCGGGCCAAACCGGACCGTAGGGCACGCAGCGCCAGAAGAGCACCTAACGCCGGTTCCGCCCGGAAACCTTGGGTTTAAGTGTCATCCCGGCGGCTCGCGATCCGGGCGGTGCGGGCGCCGGTGAGCCGGATCAGGTCCTGCGGGGCCAACTCGATGTCGAGGCCGCGCCGCCCGCCGGAGACGAGCATGCTCGCCAGGCGCAGGGCGCTCTCATCGACCACCGTGGGGGTTGGCTGCCGCTGCCCGAGCGGGGAGATTCCGCCGAGCACATATCCGGTGCGCCGCTGGGCGGCGGCCGGATCGGCCATGGCGGCCTTCTTCCCGCCCAACGCCGCGGCCATGGCTTTCAGGTCCAGGGTTCCGTTCACCGGAACGACGCCGACAGCCGGCCGGCCATCGACGTCGACCATCAGGGTCTTGAACACCCGGGCCGGATCAACGCCGAGCGCTTCCGCGGCTTCGGTGCCGTAGCTGGTCGCGCCCGGATCATGGCTGTAGGGGTGCACGGCAAAGGGAACCCCGGCCGCCGTCAGTGCCGCGGTGGCCGGAGTTCCCTGGGATGCCTGTTTACGGGCCATGGCCGAAGGCCTTGACGCCGAAGGTCAGGACAGCCCGGGCTGCAGGTGTGCGGCCAGCTGGCGCTTGATCCGGCCCAGCATCGCCGTCATGCCGCGCATCCGCAAGGGCGTGATCGCCCGCGTCAAACCCAGGAGCTCAGGCATATCGTCCGGGACGGCCAGGATTTCCTGGACCGTGAGGCCATCAAGGCCTTCATGCAGCACGCTGGCGAAGCCGCGGGTGGTGGGGGCTTCCGGCGGCGCCTTGAAGAACAGCCGGACGCGGCCGGAACCACCGCCGTCGGCGGGCTCCAGTTCAAGGGTCAGGAACAGCGGAGACTGGCACTCGACCACTTGCTCCATCAACTCCGGATGGTCCTTGAGCCGTTCCGGCAGCTCGGGCAGTTGGCGGGAGAACTCCAGCAGCAGCTGCAGCCGTTCTGCTTCGGTCAGGGCTTGGAAGTCGTCAACAATTTCCGCCAGTGCGGCGGGGAGGGCTGAAGTATTCATCACTCCCAGCTTACGCATGCCCGGCGATTGTGTCCCGGCCCGGCCCGCTGCGGATCCGGCGCACTACTTCGCTGCCGGAACCGTGCCGCGCTCGGCGCCCTTGACGATGGGGACGCGGACGGCGTTGCCCCACTCGGTCCAGGAGCCGTCATAGTTCCGGACCGTCTCAAAGCCCAGCAGGTATTTCAGGGCGAACCAGGTGTGGCTGGAACGCTCGCCGATCCGGCAGTAGGCCACAACGTCGTCGCCGGCCGTGAGCCCGGCTTCGCCGAGGTAGAGGGCCTCAAGCTCGGTGCGGTTGCGGTAGGTTCCGTCTTCGGCGGCAGCACGGGCCCAGGGGATGGAGGCCGCCGTCGGGATGTGACCGCCGCGCAAGGCGCCCTCTTCCGGGTAGGCGGGCATGTGGGTGCGCTGGCCGGTGTACTCCTCGGTCGAGCGGACGTCGATCAGCGGGTTGCCGAAGTGGGCCAGGACATCATCCTTGAAGGCGCGGATCGGCCCGTCGTTGCGCTCCACGACGGGGTAGTCGCCGGGTGCGGGCACGGTGGTCTCGGTGCTGAGGGCCCGGCCTTCGGCGATCCACTTGTCCCGCCCGCCATCGAGGAGCCTGACATCCTCGTGGCCAAAGAGGGTGAAGACCCACAGGGCGTATGCGGCCCACCAGTTGGACTTGTCGCCATAGATCACCACGGTGCTGTCGCGGGAGATGCCCTTGGCGGCGGCCAGGGCCGAAAAGGCTTCACCCTCGATGTAATCCCGGGTGACCTCATCATTGAGGTCCGTGTGCCAGTCGATCTTGACGGCTCCGGGGATGTGGCCGGTTTCGTAGAGCAGCACGTCCTCGTCGGACTCCACGACCACGAGCTTGCCGCCCTCGAGTGCGCCGGAGTCGATGGCCGCGGCGAGCCACTCCGTGGAGACCAGCCGTTCGGGGTGTGCGTAGGCGGCGAATTTCTCGTTTTGCTCAACGGGGTACGGCATTGCGGTGGCCTTTCACTGGAGCGGTCAGGAGGCCGGGCGAAATCAAGCACGGCGCCGGGCCTCTTCCCACCCTAACCACGCCCCGCTGCGAATTCGCCCCTCCGGACATACTCGGAAATGTGGCCTTTCTCACCATCTTCCACCCCGGACCGGCCACCGGAGGGGGATTCGTTCGCCCCAGGGGCCGGCATTCCCGGTATTCTGTGGGAGGACACGAGACCAGCAGAACGGACCACCTTGGTACAGATTGAACAGCTCGCCGCGAGAACGCCGGCGGTTTCCGTGGATGAACTCCTCAATGGCTTCTACCCCTCGCCGCGGTTCGGCGCAGTGTCCTTCGACAGCTACCGGCCCGACCCGGCCCAGCCCAGCCAGGCGTATGCGGTAGAGGAGCTCGAAGGTTTCGCGGCCGGCGTCGGCGCCCGGGACGGCGACGGGCTCTTCAAGCGGCTCTTCGCCAAGAAGGACACCTCCCGCGCCGGGATCTACCTTGACGGCGGCTTCGGCGTCGGTAAAACCCACCTGCTCGCGTCGCTGTGGCACGCGGCCCCCGGGCCCAAGGCCTTCGGGACCTTCGTCGAATACACCAACCTTGTTGGTGCGCTCTCATTCCGCAAAACGGTGGAGGCGCTGAGCCACTACAAACTGGTCTGCATCGATGAATTCGAGCTCGACGATCCGGGCGACACCGTCCTGATGTCCCGGCTCATGCGCGAACTCGCCGACGCCGGTGTCAAGCTGGCGGCGACCTCCAACACGCTTCCGGGTTCCCTGGGAGATGGCCGGTTCGCCGCCGTCGATTTCGCGCGCGAGATCCAGGTGCTGGCAGACCAGTTCGACGTCGTCCGGATCGACGGCGAAGACTTCCGCCACCGCGGGCTGCCCGCGGCGCCGCAGCCGTTGCGCAACGCCGATCTGGCGCACCACATGAAGGCCGAATTCGACGGCAAGACAGTGGCCCGTGACGAATTCAGCACCCTCGTCAATCACCTGGCCGGCGTGCACCCCAGCCGATACCGCCAGCTGATCGAGGGGATTGAGGGTGTTGTCTGGCAAAACGTGGAGACCATCACCGAGCAGTCCGTGGCGCTGCGCTTTGTGGTCCTGGCGGACCGTCTCTACGACAAGGACGTGCCGATCCTGGCCAGCGGGGTGCCCTTCGACCAGCTCTTCACCGAGGAAATGATGACCGGCGGCTACATGAAGAAGTACTTCAGGGCCGTCTCGCGTCTGACTGCGCTGGCCCGCGAAGGCCAGAACCACGAACCCTCCTAGCCCCCGTTAGGGCAACGCGGGGTCACGTTTCGCCCATCCTGAGTGCCGGAAAGGGCGGGACGTGACCCCGCATTGCCTTCATGCGGCCGGCGTTAAACGCCAAAGGTGCCGGTATCGCCTCTCGGCGGGACCGACACCTAGGTGACGTATCTAGGGCAGGAGCCCAGCTACCGGGTTTCCCCGGGTGCGGGACGCTCACCGGCGGGAGGTTCGTCGGCGGCAGGCGTGTCGGGCTTGCCGTCCATCTTGTCCACGAGGTTGGAAGCGCCCTGCTGTGCGGAATCGATCTTGTCGGCGTACTTACCGCCGGTCTTGGAGTCGACGAAGTCGCCTGCCTTTCCGATCCCGTCCTTGATGGCCTGTTCGTTACCATCAACGAGTTGCTGAGCCTTGCCCTTCAGATTGTCAAGAAATCCCACGGGCACCTCCCTTCAGTCGTGGAGCCAGTTCGCTCCATGCGCTTTCGATCCTAGCCGCCTGTCGGGGTGAGTGCCAAGGACGAGGGGCAGGCGCAGGGACACGCGGTCCGCGGCTCCAGGCGTGGTAGGTGGGGCAGGCACAAAAAAGCAGCTCCAAGGAGCTGCTTGATGTGGTGGGCGATACTGGGATCGAACCAGTGACCTCTTCCGTGTCAGGGAAGCGCGCTACCGCTGCGCCAATCGCCCGCAACCGGAAGGATCCGGTGTGGATTTGTAAAAGATACAGAGCGGACGACGAGATTCGAACTCGCGACATCCACCTTGGCAAGGTGGTGCTCTACCAGCTGAGCTACGTCCGCAGTTTTTGTTCCCCAGGCCAAGCCGGTGGAACGTCAAGTAAGTTGCCTTACTTTGGTGGGCGATACTGGGATCGAACCAGTGACCTCTTCCGTGTCAGGGAAGCGCGCTACCGCTGCGCCAATCGCCCCTTGCATCCGGCCGGAACCGGAAACCAGGGTTTTCACCGAGGTGGGTACGGGATTCGAACCCGTGTATACGGCTTTGCAGGCCGCTGCCTCGCCTCTCGGCCAACCCACCGTGTAGACAGGATTCCGAAGAACCATTGCCGTGACAGTGTCCTGCGAGCGGACGACGAGATTCGAACTCGCGACATCCACCTTGGCAAGGTGGTGCTCTACCAGCTGAGCTACGTCCGCAATGTCGGGCCTGAATTCTTTGCCGTGATCGGCATTTCCTCGCGTTCCAACGAGTAAGAACTCTATAGGAGGTTCCGGGAATCTACAAATCGGAGTACAAAGCGCCGCCTGAAAGGCCCCCGGATCGTTGATTTCTAGGGGTTTTTGCTAATTACATACTTGTAATTCCGGAAAGGTTCGCTGCGGCTGTTGCGGATGGGGCGCGCAACTTTGCCACTGTCCGCCCGACCATTTGGCCTGACGATCTGGTCCGGCGATTTCAAAATTCCGTCCGGGTGGGCTAGCATTCAATGTCGTTGGGGCGATTGGCGCAGTGGTAGCGCGCTTCGTTCACACCGAAGAGGTCACTGGTTCGAACCCAGTATCGCCCACCAACGAAATGGTCCGTCCTGCTGAACGCGGGAGGGACCATTTTTTGCTTAACCTGCGTCCGCGCGGCCGAAGGTCCGGCCTGCTGAAAACCTGCTGAATGTCTGCCCACCGTGAAAGAGTCTTTCCATGACCGCTCCGCTTCTTGCCCACGCCACTGACTATGGACGGATGTACGCCCGCTCCACCTCGGATCAGTTTTCCGTCCCCTCCATTACGACGGTGATCGGTCAGCAGCCCCACGGCCTGGACGGCTGGTTCGGGTACATGGGAGCGAATAGCCTGGCCCAGGATCCCGCCCTTTCCGGGATTCTGGGGAGCCCGGCCAAACTGCGGCAGGCCGTCAGCCGGGCCGCGAAGGCTGCCGAGACCTACCGTGATGACGCCGCCAAGCGCGGAGACCGCGTACACAATTATTGCGAGCAGGTCGCGCTGCGGGCGCTGGGCCGGCCGCATCTGATGAAGGAAACCCGGGAAGCCTTGGCGGCAAACGGCGAGGAGGCCTTCGCGGCTCGGTTCGATGAATGGTGGGAACTCTTTCAGGTCGAACCGATCGCACCGGAGATTACGGTCTGGAACGCGAGCGTCGGCTATGCGGGCACCCTGGACCTCGTGGCACGAATCAACGGCAGGACCTGCCTGATCGACTACAAAACCAAGGGCACCAGCCGGGACGGCACCGTCAAGCCGCTGGATGACAAGGTCGTTATGCAACTCGTCGCGGGAATGAAGGCGGAAGAAAGCCTTGTGGACCCCGTGGCGGGGGAGTGGGAGCCCTGGCAGCACGGCGATTCACCCATCCTGCTCGCCGTTGCGGTCGGCGAGACCGAAGTCCGTCCACAGCGGGCCAACCCCGACGTGCTCAAGCACCACTGGTGGAAGTTCTGCGCGCTGCGCCGCGTCTGGGAAATGTCCGCCGACACCGCGGCGGCCGGGGCGGCACTGCTTCCGCTCGCGCCGCCCGTCCGCCGCTAATCCCCCCGGGCCAGGGGCCGGTGTGAGCGCCGGGACCGAAGCGGCCCGGTGCCACTAAACTGGACAGGATCCCGTAGCCGCCGACCGTGAGGACAGAAGACACATGGCCATTTTGAATATCCGCATCATCGGGGATCCTGTGCTGCGCACAGTCGCCGATCCCGTGACGGATTTCGGGCCTGACCTGGCGAAGCTTGTGGCCGATATGACCGAGACCATGGAGGACGTTGAAGGCGCAGGCCTGGCCGCGCCCCAGATCGGTGTCAGCCAGCGCGTCTTCACCTACCGCATCAATGGCGTCGAAGGGCACATCATCAACCCGGTGCTGGAGAACAGCGAGGATTTCCAGCCGGACCAGGTCGAAGGCTGCCTGTCCATCCCGGGCCTGGGCTTCCCGGTCAAGCGTTACCGCAGCACCAAGGTCACCGGCGTGGATGTCAACGGCAACCCCGTCACTATTGAGGGCGACGGGATGCTGGCCCGCTGCTTCCAGCACGAAAACGATCATCTCGACGGCGTCCTCTACACGGACCGGCTCGAGGGCGAGGACCGAAAAGCCGCGCTGCGGGCCATCCGGAACGCCAACTACGACGCCATCACGGAGCAGACGACGGCCAAGCGTGCCAAGACCGTCGGGTCCAGCTTCGGCGGGGCGTCGTTCGGCGGCGCGCAGGGCGGCGCATTCGGAAAGACCCAATGAGGGTCCTTTTTGCCGGGACCCCGGACGTCGCCGTTCCGTCCCTTGACGCCCTGGTCCGCGCCGGATTCGACGTCGTCGCCGTCCTCACCCGTCCGGACGCCCCGCTGGGACGTAAGCGCGTCCTGACGCCGTCGCCCGTCGCCGCGCGGGCCGCCGAGCTCGGCATCCCGGTCATCCACGCCACAAAGGTCGACGACGGCGTCACCGCCCGCGTCGCCGGCTTTGAACCCGACGTCGCGGCGATCGTTGCCTATGGCGGGCTCATTCCCCGCGCAGCCCTCGACGTTCCCCGGCACGGCTGGGTCAACCTGCACTTTTCCCTCCTGCCGGCCTGGCGCGGTGCGGCACCCGTGCAGCGCTCGATCATCGCCGGCGACGACGTCACCGGCGCCGTGACGTTCCTCCTCGAGGAGGGCCTGGATACCGGCCCGGTCTTTGGCACGCTGACCGAGTCCGTCCACCCGGACGACACCTCCGGGGCACTGCTGGATCGGCTGTCCCACAGCGGGGCCGTATTGCTGGCCCAGACGTTGTCCGCGATCGACGCCGGCCAGGCGGCGGCCGTGCCGCAGCAGGGCGATGTGAGCCTCGCGCCGAAACTCAGCCTTGAGGACGGCCGCCTGGACTGGCGGCAGCCGGCCCTCGCCATCAGCCGGCGGGCCCGCGGCGTCACGCCCGAACCCGGTGCCTGGACCATGCTGGCGGGCCAGCGGGTCAAGCTGGAACCCGTGCGGCCCCGGCCGGAGTCGGCCGCCCTCCCGCCCGGCCAACTGGCCATGGACGGGAAAGTCGTGCTGGTGGGAACCGGCTCGCATCCCGTGGAACTTACCCGGATCCAGCCGTCCGGGAAAAAAATGATGGCCGCCGCCGATTGGGCGCGCGGACAGGCAACACTTGAAAGCGTGGTGTTCGAATGAGCGAATCAGGAACCAACGGCAGCGGCCGTGGCCGGGGCTCCCGGCAGGGCGGGCAGCCGTCCGGCAGGAGCGGCAGCCACCGCGATGCCAAGGGCCGGGAGCGTAACCGCGGGCCGCGCACGTTTACCGAAAATGCCCCGGCCCAACGCACGCGCCGCGCCGATCCGGCCCGCCTGGTGGCCTTCGAGGTGCTGCGTGCCGTCGCCTCCGAGGACGCCTACGCCAACCTCGTGCTGCCCGCGCGGATCCGGCACCACGGGCTGGACAAGCGCGACGCCGGCTTCGCCACCGAACTGAGCTACGGAGCCCTCCGCGGCCAGGGAACTTACGACGCCGTCCTGGCCCGCTGCGTAGACCGTCCGCTTGACCAGGTCGATCCCGCGATCCTGGATGCGCTGCGGATCGGCGCGCACCAACTCCTCGCGATGCGGGTTCCGGCACACGCCGCGCTGGATCAGACCGTGGGCCTGGCCCGGGCCGTCATCGGTGCCGGACCGTCAACCCTCATCAACGCCGTGCTCCGCAAGGTGTCCGCGCACAGCCTGGAGGAATGGCTGGACCTGCTGCTCAGCACCGAAACCGACGAGACCCGGATCGCGTCGACCCGGTATGCCCACCCGGAATGGATCGTGCGGGCGCTCCGGCAATCGCTCGTCGCCCACGGCCGCCCGGTCGCGGAAATCAACGATCTGCTCGAAGCCGACAACGCCGCTCCCGTGGTGAACCTTGTGGCCCTTCCCGGGATCGGCAGCCTGGCCGAAGCCCTTGAGGGCGGCGCGACCCCGGGGGAGCTCGTGGAAGACTCCGCGCTGTCCAGCGGCGGCGACCTCGGCCGGCTCGCTTCGGTGCGCGAGGGCAGCCTCCGCGTCCAGGACGTCGGCTCGCAGCTGGTAGCACGGGCCATGGCCGCCGTGGACCTCGGCGACACCACTGGTGGCAGCGGCGGCGAACGCTGGCTGGATCTGTGCGCCGGGCCAGGCGGCAAGGCCGCGCTCCTCGCGGCCCTGGCCAGGCAACAGGGCGCGCACCTGCTCGCCAACGAATTCCTGCCGCACCGGGCCAAACTGGTCCGCCAGGCCCTCTCCGCGGTTCCGGAGGACGGCTGGTCCGTGAGGACCGGTGACGGCCGCGACATCGGCGCTGAGCAGCCGGACGGCTTCGACCGGGTCCTGGTGGACGTGCCATGCACCGGCCTTGGTGCCCTGCGGCGCCGCCCGGAGTCCCGGTGGCGGCGCACGCCCAAGGACCTCGTGGATCTGGGTCCGCTGCAGCGCCAGCTGCTCAAGTCCGCGCTGGATGCGGTCAAGCCCGGCGGCGTCGTCGCATATGTGACGTGTTCGCCGCACCCGGCCGAGACCACCGCCGTCGTCAGCGACGTCCTGCGCAAACGCGAGGACCTCGAACTGCTCGACGCCGGCGCCGTGCTGGACAGCGTCAGCCTCACCGGCGAACTGGGTGCCGGTCACGAACGCACGGCCCAGCTCTGGCCGCATGTGCACCACACGGATGCCATGTTCCTGGCGCTCATCCACAAGAAAGCCTGAGGACCGGGCCGGCAGCCTTGCCGGCCCGGCCTCCCGCCACCAGCCGTACCCCGCGGCTCCGCAGTCCCGCGGCACCGCAGTCCCTGAACAGTCGACCGCAAAGGAACCCGATGGCCCAGTGCTGCATTAACCCGAGCATCCTCTCCGCAGATTTTGTGAACCTGGAGGCGGAACTGCACCGCATCAGCAACGCGGACGCTGTGCATGTGGACGTCATGGACAACCACTTCGTGCCCAACCTGACCATCGGCCTGCCGATCGTCGAGCGGATCCAGGCGGTCAGCCCGATCCCGCTGGACGCGCACCTGATGATCGCGGACGCGGATCGCTGGGCGCCCGGGTTCGCCGACGCCGGAGTCGCATCGGTCACCTTCCATGCAGAGGCCTCCATTGCCCCGATCAAGCTCGCCCGTGAACTCCGCGCCCGCGGAGCCAAGGCAGGCATGGCGCTGCGGCCCGGGACGCCCGTGGAGCCCTACCTGGACATGCTTGCCGAACTGGACATGCTCCTGATCATGACGGTGGAGCCGGGCTTCGGCGGGCAGGCGTTCCTGGACCTGACCCTGCCGAAGATCCGCCGCGCCCGCGCTGCCATTGACGGTTCGGGGGTCGGGGTGGCCCTGCAGGTCGACGGCGGCATCACCGAAGAGACCATTGTGCGCGCCGCCGAGGCGGGCGCCAACGTATTTGTGGCCGGCTCCGCGGTCTACGGCGCTGCGGACCCGGCGGCCGCCATCGAACGGCTCCGGGACGCCGGCACCTGCTGACGGGCCGGCAACGGCATCCGGTTCCGGACGTTCCGGACAGTCCCGAGGCTCCGGAACTACGACGCCGGCGGTAACGTCCGGGGGAATGTCCCGTCGTGGCGCCGGGTTGTGTCAGAATAACAAGACACATACGTGCTCCGGGGTCGGTGTAAGTCCGAACCGGCGGTGACAGTCCGCGACCCGCGAGCCGGTTCCTTCCCTTGGGATGATGCCGGCGGACGGTTGAACCGGTGAAATTCCGGTACCGACAGTTAAAGTCTGGATGAGAGAAGCACGTACGGCTTTTTCGGCGGTGCTATTCAGGCACCGCCGCACTGTGCTGTCGTATGCCCCCGGAGCCCTCAAGGCTTTTAGGGGAAGGAACGGCACACGCATGGACCTGCTGAACAGCGCATCCACCGGGTTCAGCCCCGCCGAGGCCTCGGCAATGGACGGGGCGCTGAAAGCCGCCGCCCTGGGCCCGCGCGGGGCCAACCCCTTGGTTGGCGCGGTCATCCTCGCCGCCGACGGGACGCCTTTGGTGACCGGGTACCACCGCGGGGCCGGCACAGCCCACGCCGAGGCCGACGCGCTTAACCAGGCCGCCGCAGCCGGGCTTGACCTCACCGACGCCACGATCGTGGTGACCCTTGAACCCTGCAACCACAGCGGCCGCACCGGCCCCTGTGCCCAGGCCATCATCGACGCCGGCATCGCCGACGTCGTCTACGCCGTTGACGATCCCCATGACCCGGCCGCCGGCGGGGCAAAGACGCTGCGTTCGGCCGGAGTCCGGGTCCGGTCAGGTCTGGCTGCGGATGAGGCGCTGGCGCTGAATCGGCGCTGGTTTGACGCCGTCGCGGCGCGCCGGCCGTTCGTCACGCTGCATATCGCCCAGACGCTCGACAGCCGGATCGCGGCTAGCGACGGAACCAGCCAATGGATCTCCAGCCCCGAATCCCTGGCCGACAACCATGCCCTGCGCGGCCGGATCGATGCGATCCTGGTCGGCACCCAGACCGTCCTCGTCGACAACCCCCGTCTTACGGCCCGGGACGGAAACGGCGACGCCATCGGGAAGCAGCCGCTGCGCGCTGTCATGGGGTACCGGGACATCCCCGCCGGTGCGGCCATCCACGGGGACGACGGGAATGTCCTGCACCTGGCCACCCGGGATCCCCGGGAGGCCCTGGACCAGCTGTTCGACGCCGGCGTCCGGCACCTTATGGTGGAGGGCGGCGCCCGGGTCCTCAGCGCGTTCCTCAGCGCCGGGCTGGTCGACGAACTGATCATCTATCTGGCGCCCACGCTGCTGGGCTCCGGCACTCCGGCCCTGGCTGGACTCGGCATCGGCACCCTGGCGGACGCCCAGCGCTGGGCCTGGGACCCCGCCTCCGGCGGCGCCGTCCAAGTCCTTGGCCGCGACCTCCGGCTGCACCTGAGCCCGGAGTTCCCTGCCGCCGCCGGCACGGCAGCTGACACCGCAGCCGACACGGCAGCCGGTGCCGCTGCGGAACGCCAGGCGACTGCGCCCTCGACCACCCCCACGTCATTCGATTCCACCCCGCACCGACCCGGTGCGGACACCGCCCCAGGAGGCTACTGATGTTCACCGGAATAATTGCCGAGCAGGGAAAGGTGCTGTCCGTTGAGCGCAACGGCGATATCAGCGCCACGCTCCGGCTTCACGCCCCCGGCACCACGGACGGACTCGCCCTGGGCGGTTCCATTGCCGTCAACGGCGTGTGCCTCACGGCCACCACAATCGAAGGCCGGGACATCAGCGTCGACGTGATGGGCGAGACCCTCACCCGCAGCACCATCGGCGAGCTGGCAGCAGGGGACCCGGTCAACCTGGAGCGCTGCGTCCCGGCCGGCGGCCGGCTTGACGGACACGTTGTGCAGGGACACGTTGACGGCGTCGGGGAACTGCTGGAACGTGAAGCGCTCGGCAACTGGGACCGGCTCCGGTTCGGGGTGCCGGCCGGACTCGCCCGCTACATCGCCGAGAAGGGCTCGATTGCCGTCGACGGCGTCTCCCTGACGGTGACCGCCGTCAGCCCGGCGGCCGAGTCTGCGCCGTGGTTCGAGGTGGGGCTGATCCCCACCACGCTGGCCGAAACCGGCCTCGGCACGAAGACCGCGGGCTCCCGGGTCAACATTGAGGTGGACGTACTGGCGAAGTACACCGAACGGCTGCTCGCGTTCTCGAGTGCCGCCCCCGGGGGAGCCGCACACGGCGTGGCAGGTGCAGCATGAGCCTCGTCAAAGAACCCCGGCCCGAGGCCATGGCCACGTCCGTCCTGGACCCCATCGAAGTTGCTGTCAGCGCCATGGCTGCAGGGCGGCCGGTCATCGTCGTGGACGATGAAGACCGCGAAAACGAAGGCGACATCATCTTCGCTGCCCAGCACGCGACGCCGGAGCTGATGGGCTGGACCGTGCGCCACAGCTCGGGCGTCATCTGCGTCCCGCTCGAGGAAGGTCGGGCCGACGCCCTGGCGCTGCCGCCCATGGTTGCGGTCAACGAGGACGCCAAAGGCACCGCCTACACGGTCTCCTGTGACGCTGCCGTGGGAGTCAGCACCGGAATTTCCGCAACCGACCGCGCCTTGACAGCCCGGATCCTGGCCGATCCCGGGAGCCAGCCGGCATCGCTGACCCGGCCCGGGCATGTTTTCCCGCTGCGCGCTGTTAACGGAGGAGTCAGGCAACGCGCCGGCCACACAGAGGCGGCGGTGGACCTGTGCAGGCTCGCAGGCCTTGAGCCTGTGGGTGTCATTGCGGAAGTGGTGTACGACAACGGAGAAATGATGCGGCTGGACGGACTTCGCACCTTTGCCATAGAGCATGGCTGCCCCCTGATCTCGATCGAGGACCTGGTGGCCTACCTCGAAAAGGCACAGCACGGCGGTCCTGCCCTGGATCAAGCTTGATGGAGGAAAAGAAGATGACGACATCCGGGATCCAGGAAGGCCTCGACGCGGACCGCCAGCAGCACCCTGTCAGCGGCGGGCCCGAGGTCCAACTCCCGACCATGTATGGCGACTTTGTCGCCAGGGCTTGGACCGACCTGATCACCGGCGCCGAACACCTTGCCGTCAGTTCGCCGATACCGCCCATCGACGGCACCGCGCCCTTGGTGCGCCTCCATTCCGAGTGCCTCACCGGAGATGTTTTCGGCTCCTACCGCTGCGACTGCGGTGAACAGCTGGCCTACGCGCTGGAAATGATCAACGAATTCGGCGGCACGCTGCTGTACCTGCGCGGCCAGGAAGGCCGCGGAATCGGCCTGGCGAACAAGATCAAGGCCTACGCCCTGCAGGAAGCCGGCTTTGACACCGTGGAAGCCAATGAGCAGTTGGGCCTGCCCATCGACGCCCGCACCTACCACGCCGCAGGCAGGATTCTCTGGGAGATGGGCCTGCACGAAGTGCGCCTCCTGAGCAACAACCCGGACAAACAGGACCGGCTCGCGGAGGCCGGGGTCCGGGTGGTGGAGATGGTCCCCACCGAGGTTCCCTCCCGGGAGCAGAATATCCGTTACCTGCAGACGAAGAAGGACCGGATGGACCACCGCCTGGTCCTGGACGTCCAGACGGCCGCATCCGGCGTCGAGCACGAGCAGGACTGAGCACGCCAACCACGCCCCGCCGACGCTTACCCCGCATCGCCGGAGCCTGGTTTCGACAACACCTACCCACAGCATTGCAAAACCGAGAGCAAGGATTAACCCATGAGCGGACACGGCGCCCCCCAGATCGACCTGAGCACCTTCAACCCCGAGGAGACTTCAGCGCTCAAGCTGGCGATCGTGGCTGCGAGCTGGCACACAACCATCATGGACGGCCTGCTGAACGGCGCCCTGCGTGCAGCCAAGGAAGCGGGCATCAGCGAACCGACCGTCCTGCGCGTCCCGGGGACTTTTGAGCTTCCCGTCGCCGCGGCGCGCCTGGCTCCGCACTTCGACGCCGTCGTGGCGCTCGGCGTCGTGATCCGTGGCGGCACCCCGCACTTCGAGTACGTCTGTGAGGCGGCAACCCTGGGCCTCACCGACGTCAGCGTGCGCACCGGCGTGCCGATGGGCTTCGGGGTCCTGACCTGCGATACCGAACAGCAGGGCATCGACCGGGCAGGGCTGCCCGGATCCACCGAGGACAAGGGTCACGAGGCTGTCACTGCAGCGCTTGCCACCGCCGTGACACTGCGCCAGTACAGCTGATGCCCGTGTGTGTTCCCTCACAACGCAGGCGTCATGCTGGGGCCCGGCAGGCGCGGTCCGGCCGTGAGCAAGTAGGCTGGAGGGCGTGAAGAATTTCGAGTCGCTGTTCGCAGAACTGAGTGAAAAGGCAGCCGCGCGCCCCGAAGGCTCCCGCACGGTCGCCGAGCTGGATTCCGGAGTCCACGGCATCGGCAAGAAAGTCGTGGAAGAGGCAGCCGAAGTCTGGATGGCTGCCGAGTACGAATCCGACGAAGCCGCGGCGGAGGAGATCTCCCAGCTGCTCTACCACCTGCAGGTTCTGATGCTCGCCAAGGGACTCAGCCTGGAAGACGTTTACAAGCATCTCTAGCCGCGCCGCACCGGACGGTGCACGGAGATACCCGTGACCATCCGGTGCCCTGCGTGGCCGCAGTGCCTGCATTCCACTTCCTTACCCCAGAGAGATCTTCCCCATGCTTAGAGTTGCCGTCCCCAATAAGGGATCCCTGTCCGAAGCCGCCTCCGCCATGCTCGCCGAGGCCGGTTACCGCCAGCGCCGCGACACCCGTGAGCTGGTCATGCTGGACCCGGATAACGACATTGAATTCTTCTTCCTCCGCCCGCGCGACATCGCCGTGTACGTCGGGCAGGGAACGCTCGACGTCGGCATTACCGGCCGCGACCTGCTCCTCGATGCCGAGGTGGAAGCCGAGGAGTTGCTGCCCCTGGGCTTCGCGGGGTCCACGTTCCGCTTCGCCGGCCCGGTCGGTGACTTCGCCTCCGTCGAGCAGCTTGAAGGCAAGCGGCTCGCGACCAGTTACGACGGGCTGCTGCGCGGCTACCTCGCCGAGCGCGGCATCAACGCCACGGTGATCCGTCTCGACGGCGCCGTGGAGTCTTCCGTACGGCTCGGCGTCGCCGATGCGATCGCCGACGTCGTCGAAACCGGCAATACCCTCAGGGCCGCCGGGATGGAGATCTTCGGCGAGCCGATCCTGCGCTCCGAGTCGGTCCTGATCGGCCGCAAGGGGGAGCGGAACCCCGCAGCCGAGGTGCTGGTCCGCCGCCTGCAGGGCGTCCTGGTAGCCCGCCAGTACGTAATGATGGACTACGACATCCGCAAGGAACTCGTCGAACAGGCTGCCCAGCTCACCCCGGGCCTTGAATCGCCCACGGTCTCGCCGCTGCGGGACTCGGACTGGGTGGCCGTCCGCTCCATGGTCCCCAAGCGGCAAACGAACCGGATCATGGACGAACTGTACGATCTCGGCGCCCGCGCCATCCTCGTCAGCACCATCCACGCCTGCCGGATCTAAGTCCCGCACCCCACCGGAACCCCTCCAGCAATACTTCAGGAGAAGTCATGTCAGTTGCCGTGCGCGTCATCCCGTGCCTGGACGTCGATGCCGGCCGCGTCGTCAAGGGCATCAATTTCGAAGGACTGCGTGACGCCGGTGACCCGGTGGAACTGGCGCACCGCTACGACAACGGCGGGGCCGACGAGCTCACGTTCCTCGACGTCACCGCGTCCTCGGGCAACCGGGAAACCACGTTCGACGTCGTCCGCCGCACCGCCGAGGAAGTCTTCATCCCGCTCACCGTGGGCGGCGGCGTCCGCGGCGTGGCCGAAGTGGACAAGCTGCTGCGCTTCGGGGCGGATAAGGCGGCCATCAACACCGCCGCCGTGGCCAGGCCGGACGTGATCGACGAGATCACCCGGCACTTCGGTGCCCAGGTCCTCGTACTCTCACTCGACGCACGCCGCACCCGGCCCGGGTCGGCGCCCACGCCTTCCGGGTTCGAGGTCACCACGCACGGCGGCCGCAAGGGCACCGGCATCGACGCGATCGCCTGGGCCCGGGAAGCGGCCGACAGGGGAGTGGGCGAAATCCTGCTCAACTCGATTGATGCCGACGGCACCAAGGACGGTTTTGACCTGGAACTGATCCGGCTGGCCCGGGCGGCCGTAAACGTTCCGCTCATTGCTTCCGGGGGCGCCGGCAAGCCCGAGCACTTCCCGCCGGCTATCGCCGCGGGCGCGGATGCCGTCCTGGCGGCATCGGTCTTCCACTTCGGCCCCATCGACACCATCGCCCAGGTCAAGGCCGCGATCCGCGCAGCCGGCTTCGAAGTCCGCTGACCACACACCTTAAAGCACCGCACTTTAAAGCACCGCCCCCTAAAACACTGCACCTTAAAGCACTGCGGGGTCACTTCCTGCCCGTCCCGAAGGCGCGGAATCATACGGTCATTGCAACATTCTGATTTTTGGAGGTTGTGATGCCGAGTGGTTATCGGGCGCCCGATGCGCTGAAGGATGAGTTCTTTTCGCTGCTGCGGCAGGGAGTGTCGGTGAAGGAGGCCTCTGCCCGGATCGGGGTGTGGCGCAGCAATACGCAGCGGTGGCTGAGCAAGACTGGCCGCATGCGGATGCGTAGGGGTGTTGACGGGGGCGTTGAGGCGGGCCCGGTGCCGGCGGTTCTGCCGGGGTCCTCCAGGCTTGATCTGGTGGACCGGGCGGTGATCATGATCCGGGTCCGCGAGGGCGCCAGTGCCGCGGCGATCGCACGGGAACTGGGCAGGGACCGGTCGGTGGTGTGGCGGGAAATCCGCCGGAACCGGGGCGCTGACGGGACGTATCAGGCCGATGTGGCGCAGATCCGTACCCATCAGCGGGCCCGGCGTCCCAAAGCCTTCAGGCTCGGGAACCCGGACCTGGCCAGATACGTCGAGGATGCCATGGACGATGGCTGGTCCCCGAAGCTGGTGTCGTTGGTTCTGAAGCATTCCTTCGGTCACGATGAGAGCATGCAGGTCAGCCACGAAACGATTTATCAGAGCCTCTACGTCCAGGGCCGGGGCGAATTACGCAAGGATCTCTACCGGTGCCTGAGCACCAGCAGAAGCAAACGCACGCCCCGCGGCGAACGTCCCCGGGGAAACGCAGGCCACCTCTACAAAGACGCACCGAAGATCTCAGAACGGCCCGCCGAAGCCGCCGACCGGGCCGTGCCGGGGCATTGGGAAGGGGACCTGATCATCGGCAAGGACGGCCGCAGCGCCGTCGGAACCCTGGTCGAACGCAGCACCCGATACACCCTGCTGCTGCACCTTCCCGACCGGCACACCGCCCAGGAAGTCGCCGACGCGATGATCAACCAGATGCGCCGGCTCCCGGATCAGCTGGTCAAGACCGTGACCTGGGACCGCGGCTCGGAGATGGTCCAGTACCCCCGCATCCAGATGGCACTGGACGCGGGGGTCTACTTCTGCGACCCGCACTCACCCTGGCAGCGCGGCACGAACGAGAACACCAACCGGCTCCTGCGTCACTGGTTCGAGAAAGGCACAGACCTCTCCGGCTTCACCGCCGAGGACCTCGACATGATCGCGGACAAACTCAACAACCGGCCCCGCCCCACCCTGAACCTCGAGACCCCCAAACAACGCATGCGTCACCTCATCGACACCGCAGCATGAAACCATCACCGCACGTTGCACCGACCGATTGACTTTGAGAGGGGATGATGGGCGGAAAGTGACCCCGCGGTGCTTTTGCGGAGGGTTAGAGGCCGACTTCGGCGGACTGGAGAAGCGCGACGGCGTCCGGCTGGCCTTCAAAGGTGACAAGAGCATGGCGGGTGCGGCCATGGGCGTGCATCAGGAGTTCGCCCGGTTCCCCAACGATGGCCACCGAAACAGGGGCCCGCTTGGCAACGTGCCGGGGGCCGGCCGGGTTGACCAGCACGATCCCGAGATCCACGCCGCGGTACAGGATGGCTGCACGCTTGACGAGTTCGTCCCACAACGCCTCGGAGTACTCTTCGTCCAACGCGCGGGGAGCCCAGCGGTCCACGGCGCGCCTGACATCCTCGGTGTGAACGAAGTATTCGATCAGGTTCGAGCTTTCATCCAAGGCTTTGATCTTCATCGGGGAGAGCGGCGGCGGGCCGGCCCGGAAATCGGCCACCAGCTTGGCGTACGCCTCAGGCTTCACCAGCTTGGCGGCGAGCTTGTCCGTGGCCGCGTCCGAGGCCTTCGAAAACCGTTTGATCAGCAGTCCCAGTCCGACCGCGGCTTTTCGCTCCCGGAGGTACAGGTGCGCAGCAAGGTGCCGCGTCTGCCAGCCCTTGCAGAGCGTGGCAGAGTCGGGACCGGCCGCCAGCAGGGTTTCGGCCAGTACTTCTCGGGACGGATCGACGAAATGCATCACTTGTGAAACTAGCACGAGACGCCCGAACATGCGCAGGGGAACCGCCGTAAAGGTGGCCGTGACTTCACGGGGGAGGGGGGATCGCCGGAAGAATAAGTGTCACCGCGGTGCGGCTCCGCCTGGCGCCATCGGCAGGCACTAGACTTGATCTGATGTCTGAGCAGCCTGCCCCCGCCCCCAGTCCGACCTCCAGCCCGGCCACAGCCGGTGCGGCGGAGCACGCCAGCGGGCTTCCGGCCCGGCTCGCTGAGACCCTGAAACGGGACAGCGCCGGCCTCGTGGCCGCCGTCGTGCAGCAATATGACACGGACGAGGTGCTGATGCTGGGGTGGATGGATGATGAGGCGCTGCACCGCACCCTGACCAGCGGTCGCGTCACCTTCTACTCCCGCTCCCGGCAGGAGTACTGGCGCAAGGGTGACACCTCCGGGCATGTGCAGTGGGTGAAGTCAGTCGCGATCGACTGCGACGGCGACGCCCTCCTGGTCCGGGTCGATCAGGTCGGCGCCGCCTGCCACACCGGCACCCGGACCTGCTTCGAGGGCCGGGACCTCGACGCCGTAGTCGGCCAGGGCTCCTAAGCCGGGCGGCTCCGCGCCCCGGCAGCCTCCGGGCCGCGCAGGGGTTCCCGGCCGGATGAACAGACTCGCCGGATGCGTCCGAACGGACCGGCCCCCGGTTCAGCATTGACAACCTATAGACCACAGACAGAACAGGCGGAAACCACAGCCATGCAGGACCTTGGAATCATCAGCCCGGGCCTGGAGGAGTTCCGTGAACTCGCAGGCCACAGCCGGGTCATCCCCGTCCGGCTCAAGGTCCTCGCCGACTCGGAGACGCCGATTGCGTTGTACCGCAAGCTCGCCCAGGGCCAGCCGGGGACCTTCCTGATGGAGTCGGCGGCCGTCGGTGGCTCCTGGTCCCGGTATTCCTTCATCGGTGCGCGCTCCCGGGCCACCCTGACGACCAAAGATGGCCAGGCGCACTGGCTCGGCGAGCCTCCTGTCGGTGTGCCGCGTGACGGCAGCCCGGTGGATGCCGTCCGGGACACCGTCGCGGCCCTCCGCACGGATCGTTTCGAAGGCCTTCCGCCCTTCACCTCCGGACTGGTCGGATTCCTTGGCTGGGAAACGGTCCGGCACTGGGAGAAGCTCACGAGCCCGCCCGAAGACGACCTCCAGCTGCCCGAGATGGCGCTCAACCTCGTCACGGACATGGCCGTGCACGACAACGTGGACGGCACCGTGCTGCTGATCGCCAACGCGATCAACTACGACAACAGCACCGAGCGGGTCGACGACGCGTGGCATGACGCCGTCGCCCGGCTCAAGGACTTGCTGGCGAAGATCAGTGCCCCGGTGCAGCAGCCTGTCTCGGTGCTCGACGCGGAGGCCCTCGACTTCGCCTCCAGCGTCCAGGAACGCTGGGACGAATCGCAGTACCTGGCCGCTCTGGACCGGAGCAAGGAAGCGATCATCGACGGCGAGGTCTTCCAGGTGGTGGTCTCGCGCCGGTTCGAAATGGAATGCGGCGCCGATCCGCTGGATGTCTACCGCGTACTGCGCAACACCAACCCGAGCCCCTACATGTACATCTTCAGCCTGGAGGACGCGGACGGGCGGCAGTACTCAATCGTCGGTTCGTCGCCGGAGGCCCTCGTCACGGTGACCGGGGAGGAAGTCATTACCCACCCCATCGCCGGATCCCGGCCCCGCGGCAAGACCGTCGAGGCGGACAAGGCGCTGGCCGAGGAACTCCTGGCCGACCAGAAGGAACGCGCCGAGCACTTGATGCTCGTGGACCTGTCCCGTAACGACCTGTCCAAGGTCTGCGTTGCCGGCTCCGTGGACGTGACCCAGTTCATGGAGGTGGAGAAGTTCAGCCACATCATGCACCTTGTCTCGACGGTGGTGGGCGAACTCGCGCCGGCGGCAACCGCCTAC
This sequence comes from uncultured Actinomycetota bacterium, assembly GCA_963769515.1. Lineage (GTDB taxonomy): Bacteria > Actinomycetota > Actinomycetes > Actinomycetales > Micrococcaceae > Arthrobacter. Next base: position 123,453 of record CAVYMG010000035.1, on the reverse strand, counting down.
GACGTCCTCCGGGCAACCTTCCCGGCCGGTACCCTCTCCGGCGCGCCAAAGCCCCGGGCCCTGCGCCTGCTGGACGAGCTTGAACCGCACCGCCGCGGCATTTACGGCGGCGTGGTGGGTTACCTCGACTTCGCCGGCGACCTGGACATGGCGATCGCGATCCGCTCCGCACTGCTCCGCGAGGGCCGGGCGTATGTGCAGGCCGGCGGCGGTATCGTGGCCGATTCCGTGAATCCCACCGAGGCCGAGGAAACTGTCAACAAGGCAGCCGCACCACTGCGGGCGGTCCACACCGCCGGTTCGCTGCGCAACATCACTGCCGACTCCGTGGAGGCCGACGGCCACACGGACGCTGGAACCGATACCGGAACCGGGGCCGGCGCTGCCGACCCTTCCGGCGCGGTGAACTGATGGGTTCCCCGGGGGGACCGGTCACCCCCGGCTGGGCGCGCAAGTCCACCGTGGTCCTGACCATCGCGGCATTCGCCCTGGCCGTCTTCGGCGCCACCACCCAGACCTGGCTCACTGTCCGCCTGGATCCGAACCAACTCGGAGCCGCGGCCGCCGTTCAGGACGGCCTGCAGGTCCAGGGCAGCCAGGCCGCCACCGCAGTGACCGCCCTGGCCCTGGTCGCCCTCGCCGGTGGCCTCGCCGCCTCGATCGCCGGCCGGATCGCACGATGGGTTGTCGCGGGCATCATTGCCCTCGCCGCCGCGGGCATTGTCAGTGCCGCGGCGATTGTGCTGGCGGATCCGCTGGGCGCGGCGCAGGGGTCGATCGCGGCCGCCACCGGCATCAGCGGCAGCACCGCCGCGGTCGAGGTCTCCGTGTTCCCGGCGATCGCCATCGTCGCCGGGGTTCTGCTGGGCGCCGGCGCGCTGGCGCTCGTGCCCGCAGGCCGGTACTGGAAAACACGGACAAAATACGACGTCGCCGCCACCACCGCGACGGACGCGGCACACCCGGTCGCGCAGCCGGACGAGATTGACAGCTGGGACCGGCTCTCACGCGGCGACGATCCCACCTGAGCCGACGCAGGCGCGGCCAAAGTCGCCGCCAAAAAATGGCAGAATGTAAGCAGTATTCATCCTGAGGAGATTCCAATGAGCAAAGCCACTGTTTCCGCACCGAAGCCCGCCGCCGGAACCGGCGTCTACGACCACATCAACCACGCCGAGCCGAGTGGACACGGCAACAGCCCGGCCGCATGGACCTGCGTCATCGTGATGCTGGTCGGCGCACTCATTGCCTCCATCGCCTTTGTGATCGCCAACACCCCCATTTTCATCGTGGGATCGGCCATCATGGTCATCGGCCTGATTCTCGGCTGGGTCATGCGGAAAGCCGGCTACGGCGTCGGCGGCAGCAAGCTGACGAATTCCGGCCACTAGGCGTGAGCGTTCTCGACGACATCAACGCCGGTGTCAAGGAGGATATGGAGGCCCGACGGCGGCTCGTCACCTTGGCGGAACTGAAGGAACGGGCCGCGGCGGCCGCCCCGGCCCGCGACGCCTGGACGGCGCTCGGCGGACCCCTGGCGCAGCGGGACGAACTGAAAGTCATCGCCGAAATCAAGCGGCGTAGCCCGTCCAAGGGCGATCTGGCCGGGATCGCGGATCCGGCGTCGCTGGCCGAGGAGTACGCGGCCGGCGGAGCAGCGGTCATCAGCGTCCTGACCGAACAGCGCCGGTTCAACGGCTCGCTGGCCGACCTGGATGCCGTCCGTGCCGCCGTGGATATCCCGCTGCTGCGCAAGGACTTTATGCTGGACGAGTACCAGATCTGGGAGGCCCGGGCCCACGGCGCGGACCTGATCCTGCTGATCGTCGCCTCGCTGTCCGATGCGCAACTCCAGGAATTCAGCGCACTCAGCCATGAACTCGGGATGAACGTGCTCGTGGAGACGCATACGGCCGAGGAAGTCGAGCGCGCCATCGCCGCGGAGGCACGCATCATCGGTGTCAACATGCGCAACCTCAAGACGCTCGACGTCGACCGTTCGGTCTTCGCCGGGCTCGCCGGAAGCATCCCGGCCGGCGCCCTCATCGTCGCCGAATCAGGCGTACGCAGCGCCGCCGACGTCCGGGACTACGCCGCACAGGGCGCCAACGCAATACTCGTCGGCGAAGCCCTCGTCAGCGATGCCACGCCGCGCAAACGCATCGCTGAGTTTATGGCTGCGGGAGCACAGGAAATCGCAGCCCGCATCTGACAGCACGCGGTGGTGTGCTTGGCACACCCCGTGACCGGACGCGTCCCCTCGGGGATCCAGAATTTTTCAGCAACAGCAGTGGAACAGGATGGTGGGACTCATGGTCGATGCGCCAGCAGCCAGCTCAGAGGGGGACGCCGTGGACGCGTTCCTGCAGGGGGGCCGGCCGGAGAACGGCCAGGCACACGGTGAGGCGTCGCTTCGGCATGCCCCGGGACCCTACTTCGGCCCGTATGGCGGACGATGGATGCCGGAGTCATTGATCGCCGCCCTGGACGAACTCGAAGAAACCTTCGAAAAAGCCAAAGCTGATCCCGACTTCGTCGCCCAGATCGCCGACCTGAACAAGAACTACGCAGGCCGGCCCTCGCTGCTGACCGAGGCCAAGCGCTTCGCCGAGCACTGCGGCAGCGCCCGGGTCTTCCTCAAGCGCGAGGACCTGAACCACACCGGCTCACACAAGATCAACAACGTCCTGGGGCAAGCATTGCTGGCCAAGCGGATGGGCAAGACGCGCGTCATCGCCGAAACCGGCGCCGGGCAGCACGGCGTCGCCAGCGCCACTGCCGCTGCGCTGCTGGGGCTGGAGTGCGTGGTTTACATGGGGGCGGAAGACTGCCGCCGGCAGGCCCTGAACGTCGCCCGGATGGAACTTCTCGGCGCGACCGTCGTCCCCGTGACCAGCGGATCGCAGACGCTCAAGGACGCCATCAATGACGCCCTTCGTGACTGGGTCGCCAACGTGGACAGCACCCACTACCTGCTCGGTACAGCCGCCGGCGCCCACCCGTTCCCGGCAATGGTCCGGTTCTTCCACGAGGTCATCGGCGAGGAAGCGCGAGCCCAGATCCTGGAGCAGGCGGGCCGGCTGCCGGACGCAGTCTGCGCCTGCATCGGTGGCGGCTCCAACGCCATCGGGATCTTCCACGGGTTCCTCGATGATCCCTCCGTCAAGATCTACGGCTTCGAGGCAGGCGGCGACGGCGTCGAGACCGGACGCCACGCCGCCACCATCAGCCTCGGCAAGCCCGGCGTGCTGCACGGTGCACGGTCTTACCTCATGCAGGACGACGACGGCCAGACCATCGAATCACACTCGATCTCGGCCGGCCTGGACTACCCGGGCGTCGGACCCGAGCACGCCTACCTCGCGGACATCGGGCGCGTCAGCTACGAACCCATCACGGATGCCGAGGCCATGGAAGCCTTCCGGCTCCTCTGCCGCACCGAGGGCATCATCCCTGCCATCGAGTCTGCCCACGCCCTCGCCGGCGCCATGAAGGTGGGCCAGCGCCTGGCCGCCGAAGGCGACGCTTCGGAGAAGATCATCGTTGTGAACCTCTCCGGGCGCGGAGACAAGGACGTGGCCACCGCCGCAGACTGGTTCGACCTCCTTGACGAGGAATCCGCCGAATCCCAGATCGCCAAGGAAGGGGAAAAACTGTGAGCACCGCCGATTCCCTTGACCGCCAGTCCGCCGTCGTGCCGGCCGCCAGCAAGTCCGCAGCGGCCATCGACCGCGCCAAGGCGCAGGGCCGGGCCGCCCTGATCGGCTACCTGCCGGCCGGTTACCCGACCGTGGAAGACACCATTGCTGCGGGGATCGCCCTCGCCGAGAACGGCGCCGACCTGATCGAGGTCGGCATCCCGTATTCCGATCCGGTCATGGACGGGGCGGTCATCCAGAAGGCCACCACCGAGGCCCTCGCCAACGGCTTCCACGTAGCCCAGGTCTTCGACGTCGTCCGCGGCATCACGAGCCGGACCGACGCCGCGGTGCTGGTCATGACCTATTGGAACCCCGTGGTCCGGATGGGCGTCGACGAATTCTCCCGCCGCCTGGCCGACGCCGGGGGAGCAGGGCTGATTACCCCTGACCTGATTCCTGATGAGGCCGCCGAATGGATGGCCGCCTCGGACAAGTACGGACTGGACCGGGTGTTCCTCGTCGCGCCGTCCTCCACACCGGCGCGGATGCGCCGCACCGTGGAGGCGAGCCGCGGGTTCGTCTACGCCGTCTCGATCATGGGCGTTACCGGGGCCCGCACCTCGGTCAGTTCGGCAGCCAAGGAAGTCGTCGCTGCGGCACATGCCGCGGGGGCGGAACGCGTCTGCGTGGGCCTCGGCGTCTCCAACGCCGACCAGGTCCGCGAGATCGCGGCCTACGCCGACGGCGTGATTGTGGGCACTGCCCTTGTCGCGGCGATCGGCGAGGGCGGCGTTGACGCGGTAGCATCCCTGACCAAAGACCTCAGCACCGGCCTCACCAGGGAAGAAGCGTAAACAATGCAGGCAGTCCTCCACGCGGCGGCGTTGGTTCCCGCGAGCATTCCGAGCCCTGACTGGTCCGGATTCGACATCCCGCTGCCGTGGGGGGAACTGCGCATCCACGCGTATGCGCTCTGCATCCTTGCCGGCATCATCATCGGCCTGTGGCTCACCTCGGTCCGCTGGGCCCGGCGTGGGGCGCCGGAAGGCAGTGTCTGGGACATCGCAGTCTGGGCCATCCCGTTCGGGATCATCGGCGGCCGGCTCTACCACGTGGTGTCCTCCCCGGACGCCTACTTCGGCCCCGGTTTTGACGGCACCGGCGACCTGTGGCTGATTCCGCAGATCCAGCGCGGGGGACTGGGCATCTGGGGTGCGGTTGTGCTGGGCGTCTTCGGCGCCTGGATCGGCTGCCGCCGCGCAGGGGTGAAGCTGAGCGCATTCCTGGACGCGGCTGCCCCCGGGTTGCTGCTTGCCCAGGCGATCGGCCGGTGGGGCAACTACTTCAACCAGGAACTTTTCGGTGCACCCACCACGCTGCCGTGGGGACTCCAGATCGACCCGGACAACGCGAACTTCCCGGCCGGTATGCCGGCAGAGACGCTGTTCCACCCGACGTTCCTGTACGAGTCGCTGTGGAACCTGACGGGCGTTGTGATCCTCCTGGCCCTGGACCGCAGGTTCAACTTCCGTCGCAGCCGGCTGTTCTGGCTCTACGCGATCTACTACACGCTGGGCCGGGTCTGGATCGAGCTGTTGCGCATTGACGACGCCGAACAGGTTAGCCTCTTCGGCATCACCACCCGGCTCAACGTCTGGACCAGCATCTTTGTCCTGCTGGTCGCCGTCGCCGTCTTTGTCATCCTCGGACGGCGCAAGGGCAGCGGCGCGGACACCCCGTACCTGCCTGGCCGCGAACCGGCGAAGGCAGCCGAGCCGGGCAAGGACTATGCAGCCGCGGATTCGACCAAACTCGAGAGCGTCCCGGCCGGCCAGGCAACCATCCGCAATGCGGACGAGTCTGTCTCAGATAGTGAATCCCGTGATAGCCTCCCACGTAACCAAAGCGGTTCCGGCAGCGCTTCCGCGGAAGCAGCGACAAAGAAGGACACCTCCGGACCCGCGCCGGACGCCGACGGCAAATAGCAGCCAGGCTCCGGCGGCGCGTGCTGGTGAGCCACCGCTCGCCGCACGCGCGGCCACAGCGTCGTGGCGGCCGGGAATGCTCGAACGGCGAATGCTAGCGGTTCGTGCAGGCCCAGGCCAGTATCCTGCGTAACTATTTCGTCCGGCAGGCACTGCTGGCCTACAATTTCAGTAATTCAATTGCCCTGTTACGCCTGTCACACAGGCGAGGCGGGCCGGGCCAATGTTGTCCCTCCCATACGCACGATCAGGAGGAAGGACGTCTCCCATGACCCAAACTCTTCACAGCCCCAGTTGGTCCGAGCCGGACCAGCCAGCGGCCGCGATGTCTCCGTTCAAACGTTTCGCCGCGTTGCCGGCAGCGGGCGGGCTGTACCACCCTGAGAATGAAAAGGACGCCTGCGGTCTCGCCATCATTGCGACCCTGCGGGGCGAGCCGGGCTACGACATCGTTGATGCGGCACTCACCGCACTCCGCAACCTCGAGCACCGCGGCGCGGTCGGCGCCGACGAAGGAACCGGCGACGGTGCCGGTCTGCTCATGCAGGTGCCCGATGAGTTCTTCCGTGCCGTCACCGATTTCGAGCTCCCCGCGCCGGGGCAGTTCGTGGTGGGCACCGCCTTCCTGCCCTCGGAGCAGCGTGAATCAGATGCGGCCAAGGCCGGCATCGAAGGCCTCGCGGCCGACGAGGGCCTGACCGTCCTCGGGTGGCGTGAAGTCCCCATCGTCGCGGACCTCGTCGGCGCCATGGCCCGCGCCTGCATGCCCTACTTCTCCCAGCCCTTCTTCGCTTCCAGCACGGGGGAGACTCTGGAGCGCAACGAGCTGGACTCCCGGGCCTGGCGGATCCGCAAGCGCGCCCAGAACAAGTTCGGCGTGTACTTTCCGTCGCTGTCCTCACGGACCATTGTGTACAAGGGCATGCTCACGACCGCCCAGCTCGAGCCGTTCTACCCGGACCTGTCGGACAAGCGCTTCAAGACGAAGCTGGCCATCGTCCACTCCCGGTTCTCCACCAACACCTTCCCGTCCTGGCCACTGGCGCAGCCGTTCCGGACCATCGCCCACAACGGCGAAATCAACACCGTCAAGGGCAACAGGAACTGGATGCGCGCCCGCCAGTCCCAGCTGGCCAACCCGCTGCTCGGGGATACCCCGGAGGAGCTGTACCCGATCTGCACGCCGGGTGCCTCGGACTCGGCGTCCTTCGATGAAGTCGCCGGAACTGCTGTGGCTCTCCGGCCGTCCGATCACGCACTCGATCATGATGATGATCCCGGAGGCGTGGGAGAACCACGCCACCATGGACCCGGCCCGCCGCGCGTTCTACGAATACCACTCGCTGCTCATGGAGCCATGGGACGGTCCGGCGGCCGTGTCCTTCACCGACGGAAACCTCGTCGGCGCCACCCTGGACCGCAACGGCCTGCGTCCGGGACGGTACTGGATCACCGAAGACGGTCTGGTGATCTTCGCCTCCGAGGTCGGCGTGATCGACGTCGAACCTTCCAAAGTGGTCAAGAAGGGGCGTGTCTCGCCCGGCAAGATGTTCCTGGTCGACACCGAGGCCGGCCGGATCATCGACGACGCCGAGGTCAAGGCCGAGGTGGCGGCGGCCAACCCGTGGGCCGACTGGGTCAAGGACAACCTGATCGACCTCAACGACCTGCCCGAACGTGAGCACGTCGTCCACACGCCGGCATCGGTGAACATCCGCCAGCGGACGTTCGGTTACACCACCGAGGAACTGAAGATCCTGCTGGGTCCGATGGCCCGTACCGGCGCGGAACCGCTCGGCGCCATGGGCTCCGACACCCCGGTGGCCGTCCTCTCCAAGCGGCCCCGGCTGCTTTTCGACTACTTCGTGCAGTCCTTCGCGCAGGTTACCAACCCGCCGCTGGATGCCATCCGCGAGGAACTCGTCACGTCGCTGACGTGCGCGGTCGGCCCCAACGGCAACCTGCTGGACCTCCGGCAGGTACGCCAGCCGCAGATCTCCCTGCCGTTCCCGGTGATCAATAACGACCAGCTCGCCAAGATCGCCAACATTGAAAGCCCGGACGGTGACCGGATCGCCATCAAGGTCCGCGGTTTGTACCGGCCCGAAGGCGGCGAGAACGCCCTGCGTGCCCGCCTGACCGAAATCTGCGAGCAGGTCTCCGGCGCCATCAACCGCGGCGTCCAGTACGTCGTGCTCTCGGACCGCGACTCGAACGCCCAGTGGGCCCCGATCCCGTCGCTGCTGCTGGTCAGCGCCGTGCACCACCACCTGCTGCGCAGCGCCAACCGGACCAAGACCGCCCTGGTGGTCGAGGCGGGCGACGTCCGCGAGACACACCACGTGGCCGTCCTGATCGGCTACGGCGTCGCTGCCGTCAACCCGTACCTGGCAATGGAATCCGTTGAGCAGCTCATCCACACCGGCGACGTCGTAGGCGTCACCCCCGAGGACGGCGTCTACAACCTGATCAAGGGCCTCGGCAAGGGCGTCCTGAAGATCATGTCCAAGATGGGCATCTCCACGGTCGGCTCCTACACCGGTGCCCAGACCTTCGAAGCCCTGGGCCTCAGCCAGGAACTGGTGGACGAATACTTCACCGGCACGCACTCCCAGCTCGGCGGCGTCGGCCTCGACGTCATTGCCGCCGAGGTGGCGGCACGGCACCAGATGGCCTACCCGGAGAACGGCATCGAACAGGCGCACCGGCCGCTGCTCGGCGGCGGCGAGTACCAGTGGCGCCGCGACGGCGAACCGCACCTCTTCAACCCGGAGACGGTCTTCCGGCTGCAGCACGCCACCCGGGAACGCCGCTACGACATCTTCAAGGCCTACACGCGCGGCGTGGACGACCAGTCCGAGAACCTCATGACCCTCCGCGGGCTCCTGAAGTTCAAGAGCGGTCAGCGCCCCGCAGTCCCGCTGGAGGAAGTGGAACCGGTATCCAGCATCGTCAAACGGTTCTCCACCGGCGCCATGAGCTACGGGTCCATCTCGCAGGAGGCCCACGAGACCCTGGCCATCGCCATGAACCGGCTGGGCGGCAAGTCCAACACCGGTGAAGGCGGCGAGGACGTGGACCGGCTGCTCGATCCCGAGCGCCGCTCCGCAGTCAAGCAGATCGCCTCCGGCCGCTTCGGCGTCACAAGCCTCTACCTGACCAACGCCGACGACATCCAGATCAAAATGGCGCAGGGCGCGAAGCCCGGCGAAGGCGGCCAGCTGATGGCCCAGAAGGTCTACCCCTGGGTGGCCCGGACCAGGCATTCCACCCCCGGCGTCGGCCTGATTTCGCCGCCGCCGCACCACGACATCTACTCCATCGAGGACCTCGCCCAGCTGATCTACGACGCGAAGCGGGCCAACCCGTCCGCCCGGGTCCACGTCAAGCTCGTCTCCGAGGTGGGGATCGGCACCGTCGCTGCCGGCGTTACGAAGGCCAAAGCCGACGTCGTACTCGTTTCCGGCCACGACGGCGGAACCGGCGCCTCGCCGCTGAACTCGCTCAAGCACGCCGGTGTCCCGTGGGAGCTCGGCCTCGCCGAGACGCAGCAGACGCTGATGCTCAACGGCCTGCGTGACCGTGTGGTGGTGCAGGTGGACGGCCAGCTCAAGACCGGCCGCGACGTCGTGATTGCCGCGCTGCTCGGCGGCGAGGAGTTCGGCTTCGCCACGGCACCGCTCGTGGTCTCCGGCTGCATCATGATGCGCGTCTGCCACCTGGACACGTGCCCGGTCGGCGTCGCCACCCAGAACCCCGAGCTGCGCTCCCGCTTCAACGGCAAGCCCGAGTTCGTGGTCAACTTCTTCGAGTTCCTTGCCGAGGAAGTCCGCGAAATCCTGGCCGAACTCGGCTTCCGCAGTATCGAGGAAGCGATCGGCCACGCCGAAATGCTCGACGCCCGCGAAGCGATCAGCCACTGGAAAGCCGAAGGCCTGGACCTGGACCCGATCCTGCATGGGCTCGAGTTCGACGATGACGCGCCGCTGCGCAACCTCACCGGCCAGAACCACGAGCTCGACAAGCACTTCGACCAGCGGCTCATCGCCATGTCGGCCGAAGCGCTCAGCGACCGCTCACCGGTGAAAATCACCCTCGACGTGATCAACACCGACCGGTCCGTCGGCACCATGCTCGGCCACGTTGTCACGAAGACCTTTGGCACGGACCTGCTGGCGACCGACACGATCGACATCACGCTCAACGGCACGGCCGGTCAATCCCTGGGTGCCTTCCTGCCCGCCGGCATCACCCTGCGCATGTTTGGTGACTCCAATGACTACGTCGGCAAGGGCCTCTCCGGCGGACGCATTGTGGTCCGTCCGGACCGGACCAACGTGTTCCCGGCCGAGCGCAACGTGATCGCCGGAAACGTCATCGGTTACGGTGCCACAAGCGGCGAGCTGTTCCTGCGCGGCCAGGTCGGCGAACGCTTCCTGGTCCGCAACTCCGGTGCCACCGCGGTAGTGGAGGGAATCGGGGATCACGGCTGCGAGTACATGACGGGCGGCCAGACCCTGATCCTGGGCCGCACGGGCCGCAACTTCGGCGCGGGCATGTCCGGCGGAACAGCCTATGTGCTGGACCTGCAGAGCACCCGCGTCAACAAGCAGGCCCTCGAGTCCGGTGAGCTGCAGCTGCGCGAGCTCGACGCCGAGGACCGCGACATTGTCCACGGGCTGCTCGTCAAGCACCTTGAGGAGACGGAGTCGCTGCTGGCGGCCCGGCTGCTGGAGAACTTCGACGACACCGCAGCCCGCATCACCAAGGTGCTGCCGCGCGATTACGCGGCTGTACTGCAAACCCGTCTCGACGCCATCGAAGAGGGCCTGGACCCCGACGGCGAAGAAGTTTGGTCTCGAATCCTGGAGGTTACCGGTGGCTGACCCACGCGGATTTATGAAAGTACGCCAGCGTGAAACGCAGCCGCGGCGTCCCGTTCCTGTGCGCATCATGGACTGGAAAGAGGTCTATGAGGCGCAGGAAAAGGGTGTCCTGAAGAGCCAGGCCGGCCGCTGCATGGACTGCGGTGTCCCGTTCTGCCACCAGGGCTGCCCGCTCGGCAACCTCATTCCCGAGTGGAACGACCTCGTCTGGCGGGACAAGGGCGAGGAAGCGATTGAACGCCTGCACGCGACCAACAACTTCCCGGAGTTCACCGGCCGGCTCTGCCCGGCACCGTGCGAATCGTCCTGCGTGCTGGGGATCAACCAGCCTGCCGTGACGATCAAGCAGGTCGAAGTCTCGATCATCGATGAGGCCTTCGAACATGGCTGGGTCAACCCGCTGCCGCCGGCCCGGCTCACCGGCAAGACCGTTGCCGTGGTCGGTTCCGGCCCTGCCGGACTCGCAGTCGCGCAGCAGCTCACCCGGGCGGGCCACACCGTCGCCGTATACGAGCGCGACGACAAGATCGGCGGGCTCCTGCGCTACGGGATCCCCGACTTCAAAATGGAAAAGGAGCAGGTGGACCGCCGGCTCGAGCAGATGAAGGCCGAAGGCACCCGCTTCCGCACCGGCGTCGCCGTCGGCACCGACGTGACGTGGGAGCAGTTGCGGCGCCGGTATGACGCCGTCGTCGTCGCCACCGGGGCGACCGTCCCGCGCGACCTGCCGATCCCGGGCCGCGAACTCGACGGCGTGCACTTCGCCATGGACTACCTCGTGCCCGCTAATCGGGTTGTCGCGGGGGAGACCGTGGAGAACCAGATCAACGCCGCCGGCAAGCACGTGGTGATCCTGGGTGGCGGCGATACCGGAGCGGACTGCCTCGGCACGGCGCACCGGCATCAGGCCGCGTCGGTGACCACGCTCGCGATCGGCAAGCAGCCGCCGGTGGAGCGCGCCGGCCACCAGCCCTGGCCCACGTTCCCGACGCTCTTTGAAGTTGCCAGCGCGCACGAGGAAGGCGGCGAACGCACGTACCTCGCCTCCACCATCGAGTTCGTCGGCGAAAACGGCAAGCTGACCGGTGTGAAAGTTGCCGAGACCGAGTTCGTGGACGGCAGGCGCCTCCCGAAGGCCGGCACCGAACGGATCATCCCGGCGGACCTCGTCTTCCTGTCCCTGGGCTTCACCGGCGCCGAGCCGGCGGGCATCACGGAGCAGGTCAAGGCCGACTTCGACGGCCGCGGCAACGTGGCCCGCGACGGCTACTACATGACCAACACCGAGGGTGTTTTTGTGGCCGGCGACGCCGGCCGCGGCCAGTCCCTCATTGTGTGGGCCATCGCCGAAGGCCGGGCCTGCGCGGCTGCGGTGGACAAGTTCCTGATGGGCAGCACCATCCTCCCGGCCCCGGTGGCGCCGACCGACCGCGCGATGAGCGTCCTGTAACCCGCAACAGGCGGGACCGCCGGGTCCCGCCTGTTCATTTCCGCTTCACATCCACAAATGCATGACACCACTTAGGGTAGGTATATGAGACGCGCAAAAATTGTGGCCACTTTCGGCCCGGCCATCGCCAGCTTCGAGAACACGCTCGCCGTGCTGGAAGCCGGAGTCGATGTGGCCCGCATGAACATGAGCCACGGCGAATACTCCGTGCACGACACCACCTACGAGAACGTCCGCAAGGCCGCGGCGCAGCTCGGCAAGGCCGTCGCCATCATGGCTGACCTCCAGGGCCCGAAAATCCGCCTCGGCCGGTTCGTTGACGGCCCGCACGCCCTCGCGACCGGCGACATCTTCACGATCACCACCGCGGATGTGCCCGGCACCAAGGACATCTGCTCCACGACGCTCAAGAGCCTCACCGACGACGTCAAGGTCGGCGACGCACTGCTGATCGACGACGGCAAGGTCGCCCTCCGCGCCATCGAGGTGGACGACGTGAAGGTCGTCGCCGAGGTGACCGTTGGCGGCATGGTCTCCAACAACAAGGGCATCAACCTGCCCGGCGTTGCCGTCAACGTCCCCGCGCTGAGCGAAAAGGACGAGGACGATCTGCGCTGGGCCATGCGCCGCGGCGTTGACCTGATCGCGCTGTCCTTCGTCCGGGACGCCTCGGACATCACCCGCGTGCACGAAATCATGGACGAGGAAGGCCGTCGCGTGCCGGTCATCGCCAAGATCGAAAAGCCGCAGGCCGTCGACCAGCTGCCTGAGATCATCGATGCGTTCGACGCCATCATGGTGGCCCGTGGCGACCTCGGCGTGGAACTTCCCCTCGAGGAAGTGCCGATCGTGCAGAAGCGCGCCATTGAACTGGCGCGCCGCTGGGCCAAGCCGGTCATCGTCGCGACCCAGGTGCTCGAATCCATGATCGACAATCCGCGCCCGACCCGCGCCGAGGCCTCCGACTGCGCCAACGCCGTGCTCGACGGCGCCGACGCCGTCATGCTCTCCGGTGAAACCAGCGTGGGCAAGTACCCGATCGAAACTGTCAAGGTCATGGCCCGGATCATCGAATCCACCGAGGTCCACGGCCTGGAGCGCGTTCCGCCGCTCGGCACCAAGCCCAAGACCCGCGGTGGCGCCATCACGCGTGCCGCCGTCGAAATCGCCGACCAGCTGGACGCGAAGTACATCTGTACCTTCACCCAGTCCGGCGACTCGGCCCGCCGCTTGTCCCGCCTCCGCCCGATCAAGCCCGTGTTCGCGTTCACCCCGGTGGAGCACGTCTGGAACCAGCTCGCGCTGACCTGGGGAATCCAGCCGGTCCTGGTCCCGACCGTGGGCCACACCGACGAGATGACCGAACAGGTTGACCGCAGCCTGCTGGAGCTGGACCTCGCCGCCGACGGCGACATGGTAGTCATCGCCGCCGGTTCCCCGACCGGAAAGGCTGGTTCCACCAACCTCCTGACGGTCCACAAGGTGGGCGACTTCGCGGACACCAGTCGGACGGGTGAGGACGGAGCCAACAAGGAAAAGCTCGGTCCCTGGCCGGAAAAGAAGAAGCGCCTCAGCTAGGTTCCGGCCTGCTGCGCTAGCAATCAGAAAAGGGAGGGTTCCCGCCGGTTGGCGGGAACCCTCCCTTTCTTTGTGCTTGACGCCGTGTGTCGGCTTGCCGGTTACGGCACCGGTGCTGGCGCCCGCGCAGGCGGCGGGCGCCGTCGTCGTTGGTCGACTTGGGTTAGTTGACCTGGTTGATGATGGTTTCGGCGACCTCGCGCATGCTGAGGCGGCGGTCCATGGAGGTCTTCTGGATCCAGCGGAACGCTTCCGGCTCCGTGAGGCCCATCTTGGTGGTCAGGAGGCTCTTGGCGCGCTCTACGAGCTTGCGGGTGGCAAACTGCTCCTGCAGGTCGGTGACCTCGCTTTCGAGGGCCTTGATCTCTTCGTGGCGGGAAAGCGCAATCTCCAGGGCCGGGATGAGGTCAGCCGGCGTGAAGGGCTTGACCACGTAGGCCATGGCGCCGGCGTCGCGGGCGCGCTCCACGAGTTCCTTCTGGCTGAAGGCGGTCAGCAGGACCACGGGCGCGATCCGGGCCTTGACGATCTTCTCGGCGGCGGAGATGCCGTCCATGACGGGCATCTTGACGTCCATGAGGACGAGGTCCGGCTTGAGCTCTTGGGCGAGCTGCACCGCCTTTTCGCCGTTGTCAGCTTCGCCGACGACGTCGTAGCCTTCGCCGCGCAGGATCTCGATGATGTCCAGGCGGATGAGGGTCTCATCTTCTGCGACGATAACGCGGCGCGCCGGCTGGGAGGTGGCGTTTGACTCCGTCTGTTCAGACACGGGATCTCCTTGGAACGGTACTGGCAGGCCAGGTCCCCTGAGGGGCTGGTCCGCCGGTGTACTTGGACAGGGCTTGTTCGATGCGGCGTCACTGGCGCGATTCTGGGATTCAGCCTATCTGCATGTAGAGTAATTTCGCGCACTGGAGGCGATCGCGTTACTCACATCACCGTGGGTTTTGCGGATAGACTTTCCGGTGTACTCCGCGCCCGAGTGGCGGAATTGGCAGACGCGCCGCACTCAAAATGCGGTATCGAAAGGTGTGTGGGTTCGAGTCCCACCTCGGGCACAGCATGACCCCTCGTTGGAGGGGTTCTTTGCTTTAACGTGTGGACTTCAGCTTGGTTTGGCCCGTTTGGCTCTTGTCGTGGCTGGTGCCTGGCGCGGCGGCGGATCCAGGCCCTGGCCGATGAGCCCTCCGCGTGTTGCGCTCCGGGTGTCCTCTCTGGATTTTCTTGGCTGAAGTGGCTCGCCCCGTGCATATTCATGCTGCGAGGTGCGGTGTTGACATCACCCGCGCGCGGGACTCTCTCCAGATTCTTGGCCACGATTCGCTGACTGCCCCAGGATCTTCCGCGGCCTTTTTTGGCAATCAGGACGGGGGCCTCCGTCTCTCGCCGTTACAGATGCGGTAGATCGGCCAAGCCTAGGTCTGCCCGGCCGGTCCGCATTTGTATCCTTCGCTTCGTGGGCGATCGGCTATGACCGTCTGCTTGGGGTATACCCCAAACCTGACGTCAGGATGCTGATTTGCAGTAGTGTCAGGCTAGGGTGGGTTCGGGTTTTTATTGACACTCGTTTCCGCGGGTCTTAGGGTTCAACCTGACACTCTTTACCTGGGAAGGAACCATGGCCGGGCAGCGGATCGGATACATCAGGGTCAGCACCCTGGACCAGAACACCCAGCGCCAGCTCGAGGGTGTTCAGCTGGATCGGGTCTTCACGGACAAGGCCTCGGGTAAGGATGTCCGGCGCCCGCAGCTGGAGGAGCTGCTGCGCTTCATCCGGGACGGGGACACCCTGGTGGTGCACAGCATGGACCGGCTTGGCCCGGAACCTCGATGACCTCCGGTCCCTGGTGCAGGCGCTGACCCGGAAGGGGGTGCGGGTGGAGTTCGTGAAGGAACAGCTGGTCTTCACGGGGGAGGAGTCGCCGCTGGCGAACCTGATGCTCTCGGTGATGGGGGCGTTTGCCGAGTTCGAGCGGGCCCTGATCGGGGAGCGTCAGCGCGAGGGGATCACCCTGGCCAAGGCCCGCGGTGCGTACCGCGGCCGCCGGAAAGCCCTTTCGCCGGAGAAGGCGGCCGAGCTGCGGGACCGGGCGGGGGCAGGGGAGCAGAAGACGGCCCTGGCCCGGGAATACGGGATCAGCCGCGAAACCCTCTACCAGTACCTGAAAGCCGGCAGCTAAGAATCTGTGGTTCGATGCGAGGCCGGACGCGGCGGCCTGCGGGGTCCGGGCGGCCGGACGCGGCGGCCTGCGGGTGCGGGGTACGGGCTCGGGTGCGGCCCGCAGGGCGCAGGAACGCATCGGCCCCGGTCAGGGGCTTGAAGGGCTGTTCCCCGAATGTTTTATCCATTTCCTTGATTATTTAGGGGTGCTCTCTTAGTGTCGTGCCTATCACTCGTCTGGGGACCGGGCTTTCGGGAAATTTGATCGCCCTGAGATCTTTTTCGTAGAAAGTTCATGGGGGACATGAGTCTTTTTCAGTGGCGTCGCGAGCCTGCCTTTTTTCGGTCGAGTTCCATGGCACGTCCTGTGGTCAGGGCCTTTCCGGTTCTGGTGGTGGCAGTGGCGGTTGCCCTGTACGGGTTGGCCGTTCCGGCCTCGGCCGCGCCGGTAGCTGGTGCTGCTCCTGCGTTGGCGGGTCCGGCGGTCACCGCCGCCGTGCCGGCCGTGGTGCCGGCGCAGTCCACGCCTTCGGTGCAGGCCGGGGTGTTCGTTCCGACGCAGGGCCGGGCGGTGGATACCAGATCGGGTCTGGGCGGGATCACGGGTCCGTTGACGGCCAATACCTGGTATCCGTTCCAGATCCTGGGCCAGGCCGGGTGTCCCGGGCGCCGGGGTGGATTCGGTGTTGGTGAACCTGACCGTGGTGGGCGGCACGACACCCAATGCCGCGCAGCTGGTGCCGAACACGGCCCGGCACCGGGACACCACGGTGCTGTTTTCAGGAGGCAACGACACGGTCTCGAACTCGGCCGTCATCGCGGTCGGTACCGATGGAAAGCTGGCACTGATTTCCTCCACGTCCCAGCAGTTCATTGTCGACGTGCAGGGTTACTTCACCGCCGGTGATACCCCGGCGCCGGGCGGGTTCGCCTCCGTGCCCACGTCCCGGGTGATCGATACCCGCAACGGCACCGGGTACCCGGCCGGTGCATGGACCGGCACGGCAGTGAAGTCCCTGGCGATCAAGGGCAAGGGCGGGGTCCCGGAGACCGCGACGGCGGTCTTCGCGAACATCACGGTCATCAGTACCGACGCCCCCAATGTTGCCTTCGCGACACTGCCCGGCGGGATGTTCGCGGGCGGCAGTGACCCCGGCACGACCCTTAATTTCCGCGGCAACGAGACCACCGCGGTCGCGGCGGTGCTGGACCTGAACGCCGCGGGCGTGGTCGATATCAAGCACTACGTCTCCGCCGCGGGTGTTCACGTGCTGGTCGATATCCAGGGCTATTTCGACGGGCAGGTCTCGACCAGTTCCTTCACCACGGTCGAGTCCCGGATCTATGACTCCCGGATCCCGAACACCCCGGTCCCGGCCAACAGCACCGTGGAAGTCCAGATCGCCGGCGTGGGCGGCCTGCCCGCGGCCTCGGCCAACGTCGCCGGCGTCGTCATGAACATCACCCCTCTGACCTCATCCGGTTCAGGATTTTTGACGCTCTGGCCCTCGGACGAACCCGAGCCGAACCTCAGCTCCGTGAACTACACCGCGGATTCGGTCTCGAACGTCATTGTCGTCCGGCCCAGCGCCAGTACCGGCAAGGTCAAGGTCAAAAACACCGGAACCGGCACGGTGCATATCGTCATCGACTCCCAGGGCTGGTTCAGCAACGCGAACCTGCTGCCGCCGGTGACGGCGAACGGGACGGAGTCCGGGTCCCGCGGCAAGGCCTCGATGATCGAGCACACCCTGACCGATGCTTCGAAGCTGGCGGTGAACCCGACCAGCGGCAACGCCGTGCTCACCGGCCGGCTGTTCAACATCCGGGGTGTCGGCCAGGACATGAACGTCGCCTGGCGGTACAACAGCAAGTACGACCACCGCCCCACCCTCTCCCTGGGAACCCAGGAGAGCTCACTGAGGGCTGATGCGGGGACCGGGAACATGATCTACACCGCCCCCGACGGGGGCTGGTACGCCTTCGGTTTCACCGGCAGCACCTACACCATGCCTGCGGAGTTGAACGCCTCCCTGACACGGGATGAGTGGGGGAGGTTCCTGCTGCGGTTCAACGACACCGGCATCACCAACATCTACTTCGACAACGGCACCCATTTCGTGTTGGAAAGATCCATTGACGCGAACATCCTGAACCCGAACTTCGTCTATTACGAATACGACGACAGCCGCCGGCTCGTGAAAACCTTTGACACCCAGAACCGCACCGTTTCCTACGTCTATAACGACACCCGGAACCTGAACCAGCCCTCCGCGATCACGGACAACTCCCTGAACCGGAGCGTGAACATCGAATACGGTGCCGGTGAAGGCCGGATGTCCAGGATCACCGAC
This sequence comes from uncultured Actinomycetota bacterium, assembly GCA_963769515.1. GTDB lineage: Bacteria > Actinomycetota > Actinomycetes > Actinomycetales > Micrococcaceae > Arthrobacter. The sequence continues at coordinate 105,398 of CAVYMG010000035.1, read as the reverse complement.
GCGACCGGGGCGGTCACCACCTTCGCCTACACCAACGGCAAACTGACCTCCCTGACCGATGGCCGGAACAACACCACCGCCCTGGCCTACGCCGCCGACGCCTGGGTCTCCACCATCACCTACGGCTCCGGGTCACCGGCCGCGGCGACCACCACCGTGACCCACAACACCGGCCCGACCCTGTCCTACCTCACCGACGGGAACGGCAAGACGACCACCTACACCCTGGACGGGACCAAGACCCGGGTCACAAAAATCGCCGACCCGAACGGGAACACCGGCGACGTCACCTTCGACGGCCACGACAACCGGCTCACCTCGGTCAACGGCCTGGGACAAACCACCACGGCGGCGTACAACCCGAACAACAGCCTGACCAAAATCACCTCCCCCGCCGCCGGAAGCGCCGGGATCACCGGAGGCGAGACCTCCTTCACCTACCCCACCGCCACCGGGGACCCGTTGCTGAACTACCGTCCGGCCACGGCCACGACCAGCGAAGGCAGCACCACCACGATCCAGTACGACCCCAACACCAAGAACCCGTCCAAAATCCTCACCGCCGACGGCCTCGGCGGGACCCCGCAACGCTTCTACCAGGACGACGCGGCAGGAACGAACTGCGGGGCCAAACCCGGCTCCCTGTGCCGGTCCACCGACGGGAAAAACAACGCCACCACCTACACCTACGACGCCGCCGGGAACCCGGTCACCATCACCCGGCCGGCGCCGCTGGGCACCATCACCAACACCTACGACGCCGCCGGACGCGTCGCGACCAGCAAGGACGGCAAAAACCAGACCGCGACCTACACCTACGACAAAAACGACCGCCTCACCCAGATCCGCTACGGCGCCACCTGCGCCGCCGCGACCTGCGTCACCTACACCTACGACGCGGCCGGGAACCTCACCACCCGGGTCGACGCGTCCGGGACCACCACCTACACCTGGGACGCCCAGAACCGCCCCACCGGCAAAACCAGCGGCGGGGTGACCACCACCGTGACCTACGACGCCGCCTCGAACATCCTCACCTCCGTTGACCCGCTCGGGACCGTGACTTACCGCTACGACGGCGCGAACCGGCTGACCGCCCTGGCCGAACCCGGCGGGTCCTGCCCCGGGACCCCGGTCTTCCCGAACAGCACCAAATGCACCGGCTTCGAGTACGACAAGGCCGACCGCCGCATCGTCACGAAATACCCCAACGGGGTCAAAAACACCACCGTCTACGACAACGCCGGCCGGATCACCTCCATCGCCGCGACCAACACCAGCGCCTCGGTCCTGACCCGACGCGCCTACACCTACACCGACAACGGGACCAAAGACGGTGGCCTGCGCAAAAGCATGACCACCAACACCGGGGCCACCACCACCTACGGCTACGACAAACTCCACCGGCTCACCTCCGCCATCACCGGGACCACCACCGAAACCTGGGCGTACGACAAAAACGGCAACCGCACCCTGGAAACCGAAACCGGCGCCGCGACCGTTTACGCCGCCTTCAATGCCGCCGACCAGCTCTGCTGGACCGGGGCCAGTGCCGGGACCTGCAGCACACCCCCGGCCGGTGCGACCACGTATGCCTACGACGGAAACGGCAACACCACCACCGCCGGAACCACCACCGGCACCTGGAACGTCTTCGACCAATACACCAGCCACACGGCAGGGTCCACGACCACCAACTTCACCTACGCCGGGACCCGGAACGACGAACGCACCACCGCCGGAGGAACCAGCTTCCTCAACGGCACCCTCGGACTCACCCGGCAGAGCACGGGCGGGGCGAATACCTCGTTCATCCGCGACCCGGACGGTACCCTGATCAGCATGCGCACCAGCACCGGGGCCAGCTACTACTACACCACCGACGCGCTCGGTTCCGTCATCGCCCTCACCGACAGCGCCCAGGCCAAGGCAGCGACCTACACCTACGACTCCTGGGGCGTCGGCACCGCCATCGGCACCGCCGCCGCAGCCAACCCCTTCCGCTACGCCGGCGGCTACAAAGACAACACCAGCAACCTCACCAAATTCGGCGCCCGCTACTACGACCCCAAGATTGGCCGCTTCACCCAACCCGACCCCTCCGGCCAGGAGGACAACACCTACCTCTACGCCGGGGCCAACCCGATAAATAACACTGACTCTTCGGGTCTTGATTTTTGGGGCGATTTCGCATCAAGGGCAGTGCCTGCAATCGTGGGTTTTGGAGTCACGGCTGTAGGCGTGATAGCAGGAGCCGCGGTAAGCGGAGTAGTGGCCCCGATCGCAATTTCCGCAGGCGTTGGATGCCTTGCCGGAGCATCTGCCGTTGCTGTAAGCGATAGCCTGACAGGCAATCAAACCAGCGCTGGCGGATATTGGGGTGCGTGCGCAGGCGGACTTTTTGTGGGAGCCGCTAGCTCTGCATTGAGGGCTGGAATAGCCGCCAGTAAGGCCGGATAAGCAGAGAATCGGAGGACATCGATGGTTACGACGGGCTTCACGACCGCTGGAATGGTCATTTGTTTGGGTATCACGGTAGGGATTCTTGTGTATGGTGCTGCGAACAAATTTAAGATCAATGACGGTGAGCACCCGGCTCTCTGGAGGGTTCTCTTAATTTCCTTGTTTGTCGGACTTCTTATTTTCGGAGTGCATATATTGCTCATAGCTGGCTGATTCGTGCAGGTGTTCAGGCTATTGGAGGCATGTGGTTCACCTGCGTGAGTGTGTCAACATGAACTGCCGGTTCTAGACCGCTGTGAGCTCAGCTGTGTTGTGCGCGACACCACCGCCGGGCACCGGGACGTGATCGGGAGGAAGCTAAATGGAATTTGCCTTGATTGTCGTAGCGGGTACATCCGTCGTGGCAGCCGGGATGCTGCCTGTGATTTTCCTACTCCGGCATCCCGGCAAGAAGCGGCAAGCTCCTGCCCCAGCCGTTCTTCTCCGTTTTGTGCGCGGCGTCGCTGGCGTCGGCCGACTCCACCAGTAACGGGCGCTGTGGACCGTCGCGGCGGGCGAGGACCGGGTCAGGGGGTGTCCGGGGGTGAAATAGGGTTGAGGGTAAAGGCTGACGTGGGGGGACGGCGGCATGAACCCTGAACCGAAGGATCCCCTCTTGGCCAGCACATTCCATGTCCAGCTGATCGATGACCTGACCGGCGAGGACGCCGAAGAAACCGTCCGGTTCTCGCTCGACGGCGCCGACTACGAGATCGACCTCACCACGGCCAACGCCGCCGAACTGCGGGCAGTCTTGAGCCAATACGCCGCGAAGGGCCGGCGGCTCCGTGGTTCCTCCGCGGGCCGGGCACGCACGGCGGCGCCGCTGAGCAGGGAAGAGACCCGGAAGATCCGTGACTGGGCCAACGCCAACGGCTACAACCCCAGCGACCGGGGCCGGATCCGCCAGGACATCCAACAGGCCTACACCGCCGCCCACGCCTAGCAAGAAGCCCGGCGGGCGATGGTGTGCCAAGCCGGGTCGTTCATAGGTGAGCAGGAACAGAAAAATCGTGGCGGCAGTAACAGGCGGCCGTCATCGTCGGTGGGACTGCCCCAGATTCTATTAATGCTCAAACCGTTTGCCGGCAGTTAATCCGTGGGGCAGGTCAAGGAGTCAAGCGTATCCGGGGCAGTCCTCAGTTCGTCCTGGGCTGCTCCGAGGTGTCCCGCAACCAACAGTGAATACACCGATTCGATCAGAAGGTTTCGAGACATAGTTACGGGAATCGCCGGCGGCGGACGAACCCACACCATTCCGCGAAAATTGGCGCATTGCCGCCGCAGCGGTGACCAGGCCGACGAGACGCCTCGTATCCCAAGGGATACGAGACGGAGAAACGATCTTGCTATAGAGGCCGAAACATTCCCAAGAGGCCCAGCAGCTTCTACTTCAATCCCGCGGCCTTCCTGATGGCCTTGGTCCCGCTGATGCGGCTGGCCATACTGACTACCGACCATGCTCTCTGCAGGTCTCCGCAGAAGGGCTGGTGTCCTTGGTAGTCGTTGCTGTGGCATTTCTTCAACCTGCGCCGGAAGGGCTTTGGTCCTCCCGTATCACTATGCCGGGCGGAGCAGTCACAGCAGGTCTTCTGATGGCTTGGTCCGCGAACCGTGATCACACCACTTCCAAGCGACGCAAGGAGGAGCGCCCCTTGCGTGTGCAGGGGACGCTCCTGATGGGTTGCGACTCGGTGCCGGTCGCGGTTTAGCCGAGCAGGATGGTGATGAGTCGGATGGAGGAGGCGATGATGGCGATGAGGCCGATGGCGGCGAAGAGGTTCTGCCACCATTTGTTGCGGAGCTCTCCCATGATGGAGGACCTGTTGGCCATGATGACGATGAGGACGCCGAGCATGGGGGCGATGAGTACGGTGAGGGATTGTGCGATGACGATCAGTGCCACCGGTGAGGACTGGAAGGACAGGGTCATGATCAGGCCGAAGGCCAGGATTATGCCGGTGATGATGCGGGCGGTAGGTGATCCTGCTTTGGCGCCGCGGCCCAGGCCGTCGGAGAGCATGGTGCCGCCGGCGGTGGCGTTGGCGATCATGGATGAGAAGGCAGCTCCGGAGAGGCCGAGGGCGAAGAGCTTGGCTCCGACGGGGCCGGCCAGAGGGGCGAAGACGGAGGCGAGGGCGTTGATGGTTCCGGCTTCGCTGCCGGTCTTGCCGAGCACGGCGGCCGCGACCATGATGACCAGTGCTGTCATGATGCCGGGTGCGACAATGCCGGGGATGGTGTCCACGAGGGTGATGTCGCGGTAGTCGGCGCGGGTGCGGCGGTGTTCCTTGATGCCGTAGGAGGTGTAGAACGCGGCGTTGATGGAGAAGTTGGTGCCCACGAGCGCGACGATGAGGATTTCACTGCCCGGCGGCAGGGTTGGGACCATGCCTGCCATGGAGCGGTACCAGTCGGGCTGGGCAACGACGGTGCTGGCAATGAAGGCCAGGCCCATGAGGACGACGATGACCAGCAGGGCTTTTTCCACGATCCCGTAGACGTTCTTGAAGGCCAGGACGAAGCCGACAGCAGCAGTGCACACAACCGTCCACACGACCGGGGATCCGCCGAAGACCAAGGAGAGTCCGAGACCGGATCCGACGGCGTTGCCGACGGAGAACATCAGTGTGATGCCAAAGACGCCGAAGCCTGCCATGACGCCGACCCACTTGCCCAGGTGTTCTTTGATCGAGGTGATCAGGGAGGTGGGGGTGACGATGCCGAGCCTGACGCTCATGTCGGTGAAGAAGATCATCAGGAGGGTGGAGACGGCGATGACCCAGACGAGGCTGTAGTCGAAGCGGCTGCCGGCCTGGACGGCGGTGGTGAGGTTGCCGGGACCGAACTGCCAGGCTCCGACCACGAAGGCCGGGCCCATGAGGGCCAGGTAGCCCAGGAAGGTGCGGTGCTTCTTGGTGCCTTGGGCCGGGTTTCCTTGCTGGGTTGCCATCTGCTCTTCCCTGGTTCCTGGGCTGTTGATGGTCTTATTCTGCTCGCGCATCGGCGAGTCCTCCTTATACAGCGACGTTGCTGGGGGGCGTCGTTGGCCCGGGGTGGAGAGTAAAAATCTGGGGCACGGGCGGCGGGCCGAGGGGCCCGCCGCCCGTGAAGGACCCTGGAGGGGCCGAGTCAGGCGGTGGCGGTAGCGGTGACCTTGCCGATGTTTGCGGCGGCGAAGGCTTCCGCAATTTCGGTATCGGCGCCCTCCGGCAGGGGCAGGAGCGGGGTGCGCACTGTGGCGTGGTCCAGAATGCCGCGGTTCACGAGGCCCCACTTCAAGGCGACGGTGCCCTCCATGTGGGACCCGCGGTGGTAAACGTTCTTGGTCACCGGCAGCAGCCGCTCATGAATTGCGTGGGCACGCTTGTAATCCTGCGCCTTGCCGGCCTCGATCAGTTCGACGAGCAGTTCGGGGGCGATGTTGCCGTAGCCGACGAGCAGACCGTCGACATCGAACATTGTCGGCAGCAGGTACTCGTCATGGCAGGACAGCACCTGCAGCTCGGGGTACGCGGCGCGCAGCGCGGGGATCTCGGTGTACCACCGGCGCATGTTCCGGACACCGTTCTTCGTGGCAAAGACGCCCTCCTGGCCGGCTATCTCCAGCTGAGTGTCGAGGTCGTAGGTCGCCTTGGTGTTGTCGGGGTACTGGAAGAGGATCAGCGGCAGACCGGACTCTTCATAGATCTCCTGGTAGCGCGACTGCGGAGCGCCCTTCTGGTATCCGAAGCGCAGCCACCCGTGCGAGGGGTAGACGAGGCCAGCAGACGCGCCGGCCTCGACGGCCTTCCTGGCTTCGAGGGCCGCGGTTTTGTTGCCCTCCTTCGTGATGCCCGCCACGACCGGCACACGGCCGTCGGTCGACGCCACGAACGCGCGGATAACGTCCAGCTGCTCCTCTTCGGTAAGGAACGTGCCTTCGCCGGCGTGCCCCAAGACCACGAGGCTCTTCACGCCCTCAATCGATCCGAGCCACGAACCCAGACGCTGGATCGCAGCGAAGTCGACGGCACCATCTTCGGTGAACGGGGTGACAGGTGCGGGGCTGAGCCCGCGGAGATCGAGTGTCATTACAGCTACCTTCTTGTCTTTGATGGGCGACAATCCCGCTGATGTGAAAACGTTTGCGGGAACGTTTTCAATTTTGCACGTGTCCCACGTCACTGTCAAGGAAGCGTTTGCAAGCAGGAGGAATAGAGTGTCTGGTACGCCCCTTTTGAAGAGGAGAACTGCCATGGAACCGGCCTCCCCCGGAACGATCGTCACACTCAAGGACGTCGCCGCGGCCAGTGGAGTGAGTCTTTCGACCGCCAGCCGCGCGCTGGATGAGCGTGGAACTGCCTCAAAGTCAGCTTCAGCGGCCCATGTCAGGAAAATAGCCGAGGAGCTCGGCTATCGCCGGAACTCCTTCGCCTCTAATCTGCGCAGGGGTGAGACCCGAACCCTCGGCGTCCTCGTCCCCCGGCTCAGTGACACTGTGATGGCCCTGATGTTCGAGGCCTTGGAGCGTGCCGCGGCGGATCGTGGCTACTTCGCCATGGTCGCCACCAGCGGAGACGATCCCGACGATGAACGCCGGTCAGCCGAAACACTCCTGGACCGTAATGTCGACGGTCTGATCCTCGCCACCGCCAGACTTGACGACGAACTGCCCAAACGTCTGCGTGAACGGGGTGTGGCGCACGCGCTGGTGCTGCGTACCGACGGGGTCAGCCCCTCGGCCCTTGGCGATGATGAGGTGGGCGGATATCTGGCGGTCCGGCACCTTCTTGATCTCGGGCACCGCGACATCGCAGTTGTCACAGGACCCTCATTTACGTCCACCGGGATAGCCCGCCTGGCCGGCGCCCGAAAAGCCCTGGAGGGAGCAGGCATTGACGCCCGGGAAGACTGGCTGATTGCCGCCGGCTATGGCATCGAAAGCGGGTTCTCCGCTGCCGAGTCCCTGTTGGGCAGCAAGCCCGAGAACCGTCCCAGCGCGGTGTTCGCCGCAAATGACAACCTGGCCATGGGCATCATCGCGGCCGCCCACCGCCTTGACATCACTGTAGGAGAAGACCTGGCCTTGGTCGGCTACAACGACATTCCCCTCTCGTCCCGTCTTTCAACCCCGCTCTCTTCCGTCCGGGTGCCTTTGGACCAGATCGCAGGCAACGCGATAGACCTCATCGTGAACCCCGGTAAAGAACCCAGGATCCGGAAATCTCTGCCCACACTCATACCCCGCCAATCGAGCGGCTCACCCCTGAGCTCCGCACCACCTGTTCCCTAATCGGCTAGGCCGCAACCAGGGACATCTGGACGTTGACGCCTCAGTGCGGCACTATTCGCTCATCGCAATGACGGCTGGCCTGACGGGCCCCTGCCCGTCAGGCCAGCACAGGCGCAGTCAGGGCGGGGGCAGGGGTATAACTTGTGCCGTCACGGAGCATGGCCCAAAGAACATTTAGGTGGCGACGGGCCAAGGACAGCATCGATCGTAATAGCCGCGCGAGGCGGGGCAGGACTTCAGGGCGGAAAGCCCGGAAAGGTAAAAGACCCGGAGAAGCCGTCGGTCGTAGCGTCTGGGTCGGTGGTTGTTTCCGCTGATCCTGCCGGAATCCCGGGGCACGCCAAATAACGCCTCTGAATACACGCCAAACATTGTCATTTTCAGAAGCTGACTGCACTAAAATTCCCGTAATTTCGGGGCAGTGCAGATGACTTCTGCGAACTGGCTGCTTCATACTCCTGTGCACCAACGCCGCTTCTGCTCGCTACTCCTCTGCACTGATGCCGCGCCGGCCCTGCTCTCTGCCGCCCGATCGCTTAAGTGCAGAGGACTTCCGACATCTGTGCAGTCAGCTTCTGAAATCGACAGCTACGCGCCGGAACATGACGGTCCCACCACTCCTGTACGCAGTGGAGAAGCCTCACAAAACGCCTAAAATCCGCGGCAAAACACCTATTCATTCAGTTGAATGATTGGTAGAATTGAGGTAGCAGGCCAACCAGTCGAACCTAACTCAGCGTGATACGAAACCGAGGACTGAACATGACGCTCACCATCTACACCAAGCCCGCCGGATGCTTTGGCTGCGCCAAGACCAAGCAGAAGTTCGCGGAGGCCGGCCTCGACTTCAACGAGGTGGATGTCACCACCAACCAGGCGGCCTTTGAGTACATCACCGAGGAGCTCGGCTACTCCCAGGTCCCGGTCGTCGTCTACGACAAGGACGGCACAGAGAACCACTGGTCGGGTTTGAACCCGGCAGGTATCGCCCAGGTCATCACCATCGAATCCGCCGGCCGCGTCCGCGAAGCCTAGAAACCAGCGCAGGAGGAATGCAGGCCATGTCAGGCGATACCAGCATCACGGTGACCGGAAACCTTACTGCCGACCCGGAGCTGCGGTTCACTCCGTCCGGCGCGGCCGTCGCGAACTTCACCATCGCTTCCACGCCCAGGACCTTCGATTCCCGGGGACAGGAATGGGTGGACGGGGAGACGTTGTTCCTGCGGGCGAGCGTCTGGCGGGAGGCGGCCGAGCGGGTGGCGGAGTCCCTGACCAAAGGCGCCCGCGTGATCGCAACGGGTGTGCTGAGATCCCGGTCCTACGAGACGAAGACGGGCGAGAAGCGCACCGTGATCGAACTCGAAGTCGCGGACATCGGCGTCTCCCTGCGGTACGCCGGGGCCGCCGTCCACCGGACCGGGAGCAGCCGCGGGGAGGACGTACCAGAAGCGGCCGGGCAGGAAGAACCCTATCGGGTGGAGAGCCTGCGCATCAGTGCCCGGGAGTACGCCGATGATGACCCGTGGTTCGGGATCGACGCCAACCCCGCCGGGCACATCGACATCCCCGGAACACAAACCACGGCCTGAAGGGGACCTGTAAGCGGCGGCACTGACCAAAAGTAGGAGTAGTATTGTTACTACTCCTACTACTATTACTTTTTTGGACGGGATCGATCGATGACGCAGAGTGTGAAAGACCGTGTGTTTGCTGCGGCGGAGCGGATCAGTGCCGAGCGGCGCCCGACGGTCTCGACGGTGCGTGCCGCGGCGGGGGTGAGTAACGCTGACGCCACCCGGTACCTGAAGGAATGGTCCGAGGACCGGGCTGCCGCCGGCGGTGTGCTCGCTGCGACCCCGGCGACCCTGCTGGAGGCCGCCGCGCGGCTGGCCGGCACGGCCTGGGCGGAGGCCTCGTCCCTGGCGGACGAACGCCACGCCGCCGTCGAAGCCGTCTGGGTCCAGGAACGGACGGATAAGGATACGGAGGTCGCCGAGCTCGTCGCGGACCTGGACCGGCTCACGGAGGAGAAGGCCGCGGCCGTCGCCGGACTCACCGCCCGGGTCCAGGGCCTCGAGGCGCAGTTGAACGCCGTGATGGGGGAGTTGGAGAGCTCCCGGGCCGCGGAGCGGGCCGCCGCTACCGACGCCGCGACGGCGGTGACCCGGCTCGCCGCGGCCGAGGCGCGCGAGACGGCGCTGCAGGGCGCGTACGAGGCACTGCTGGGGCGGATCAGCCCGCCCCCGGCCCCCGGTGACGACCAGGGACAGGAACCTGGGGCCAGGCCGGGACCGGACACTGCCGGGTGAGTGCCCGGTCATGACAGCGAAGAGGATTGCGGCGTTCACCCCGTACTTCACCGAGGATGAGGCGAATCAGGTCCGGGCGGCGTTTTTGGCCGCCGGGCACCTGGAGGGGGACGCGTCCGTGTCGGACTTCATCGTCCGGGCCACGATGCGGGAAGTGAAACGGCTCCAGCGCCGCCACAACGGCGGCAAGGCGTGGGAGCCGGCTCCGCCGGGTTCCCTGCGGCGCGGGCAACGCACCCGGGATGAACTCCAGCACCGGACCGAGGACGGGCAACCATGACCAGACGGACCGCAGATGGAACGGGCACGTCGGCGCCGGAACCCGGGGTGATGTTTCCCAGAATGCTGACATTGGAGCAGGTCCAGGAGATCCTGAACGTCAGAAGCCCGCTGGTCTATGCGCTGGTGCGCAGCGGAGAATTAAGGGCCGCCCAATTCGGGGGCAGGGGGCAGTGGCGCGTCCGGCAAGCTGACCTGGCCGCGTACATCGACGCCGCGTACGCGAGGACCGCGGAGCGCATCGCGAGCGGTCAGTTGAGCGAGGCTGATACTGCTGATGAAAGCCAGCACCAGGGATAGGAACCCCCGAAATTCCTGCTGCGTCCTTCGTCCTGGCATTTCCGGCCGGCCATCCCGGAACGTGACGGCCACTCGTGCGTCCGGCGGCAGGGTGTTGCGTTTTTTGTCGTCCGGAGCTGAGAAGAACCCGTCCCCGCCCCGTGGTGGGGCGGGGACGGTAGTTGTGGACCATGGGGAAGGCGTCCGGTCGTGCTGCTGACGTCGTCTGCCGGCGGACGCGTTCCCGTGCCCGTCGGCGAAGGGGAAGGGAAATGTTTCCGGCCGCGGGTGCGGGGCGGTTTCCGGGTTTTCTTGTGGACCGGAGTCGTTGGGTCAGGGGCGGTGCCGGTGCGCCTCATTCGGTGTTGTGGCCATGACTAGGCGATCCACGTGTTCCACCCGGTATACCAGGTGACGTACGCGGTGTTGCTGCCGGATGCTGTGACGGTGCAGGCGTTGTTGTAGTAATCGCTCCGCCCATAGGCGGTTTTGTAGAACACGCCATACTGGCCGTGCCCTGTGCGGTAGGCCGGGACGGAAATGGCCTGCTGGACTCCGTAGGCCGTGGAGATAGCCGTCGACCCGGAGATACCGAATGTTGCGTTGACGTTGGCAACCACAGTGTTCAGCGTGACTCCCACCGTTCCCGTGACCGTGGTGGTTACCGTGTCCGTTGTCGTGGCGGTGAAGGTCGCAGTGGCGGCGTAGGGCGTTCCGTTGTAATTGCCGTAGAGCGGAGTGACCGTGGTGAATCCTGTTGGGCCCCCGGAGGTGACGGTGTAGTACCAGCGGGCTTCGCACATGCCGTTGGTGCCAGCTTCCCGTGTGCCGGGGTCGGGGGCGGCTGTTGCCGCCCCCGGGGACCCCAGAAGCATGCCGGCTGAGAGCATCGCGGACAGAATTGATATACCGAGTTTTTTGAAAGTGGGCAAAGCGTCTCCTTGAGGTGGCAGTATCCGGGTCCGGGTGTGCGGGGTGGATCTTTTGAGATTCAGGGCGCGGGGGTCCGGTCAGGGAATCGGTTCGGAATAGACGCCGAGGGACCAGATCTGGCCAGGGCTGGACTCAACGGAGGCCGTGGTTTGCTGGATGAGTCGGGTGTCGAAGACGTTGCGTGTGCCGTGAGGCTCACTGTCCTTTTCGCAGGGCATCGGGAATCGGCCGACGCCCTTCATTTCGAAGACCAGGGAGCCGCTGCCGGCACATCTGAGGTACACCACAGTTTTGCCGCCGAGTGTCATGGGGCCGAACGAGGCGCCTTGTGTCTGGGACGCCAGCTCTGTGATCTTCTGCTCGCCGGCACCGACATCTACTGGTGCCGGAAGATCCTTGGGAAGGGTGAATTCAGGCGACGGCGTGGGCGTCGCTTCGAGCGTCGTAGCAGGGCTGCTGAATGTGAATCCGTCGGCGGGCCCGGGGGCCGGAGATGTGCCGGTGCAGCCGCCGATGAGGAGGGCCAACGTGCCTGCGCTGAGAAGTGCGGGGATTCGCTGTGACGTGGTCGGACCGAGGTTCATTGCTGCCGCCTTTTCCGGACCATCCGGGTTGGACAGTCCTCAGGGGGATTTGAACCGGTATCCGCCAGCTCCCCCAAGAGACCGGCTACAGATAACCCCAGAAACCTATCGACGCATTGACGTATTTGTCAATTTCATTGTCAATTCCGTCAATTTGTTTGGCGGCCCGCCCCAAGTGCAGTTTATGGGTGGGCCCGGAGAGGCTGGGCGGTTCTGACCATCCCCGCTGCCGTCGAGCGGGAAGGCGGCCGGAATACGCTACCGGCCATCATCAGGGTGCGGGAGGGGGCGGCGGTTATCTCCGCCGGGGAAGGATTTTTCAGGGCTTCTTCCAGACCGGAGACTTCAGGGCTCCAGGGCGGTTTCGGTGCGCACCGGGGCCCGGGACCGGGTCCTTTCATCTCCGGCGGAGACGGGGTTGTCCGGGCCCGGGCCTGGGTGCGGGGTGGGTGGTGCGGGGAAGCTGGCGGCCTGGAGCCGGCGGAGGTGTTGGAGCCGGGCTGCCTCCGGCTCCGGAGACTCAGACGGTTCCGTGGCCATGGGAGTGGCGGCAGGGGTGCGTTCAGGACCGGTGCCTGGCTTCGGGTGGCCTGTACGGGCGGTGATGGCGTGGGTGAGGGTTTCCTGCAGCGCGGCACCGGCACCGGCGCTGATGCCGGTGTTGGAGGTGGGAAGTGTGGTGCCGGGACGGGGTGTGGTGATGCGTTCGATGGTGCGGGTGAGTCCGGCGGTGTCGGGGATCTGGTGGGGGTTCTCGGGCAGGGCGACGGTGTGGGCGCGGACCCATTGGACGTTGGAGACCCGGTCGTAGTCCAGGGTGTAGGGGGTTTGTTCGGCGATGTGGGCCAGGAGGAGTTTCTGTGCCCGGCCGTTGCCTTCGCGGAAGGGGTGGGCGTAGTTCAGGTAGGTCGAGGCGGTGGCGAGGTCCGCGGCGAACCGTCCCGGGTCTAGGGTGTGCCAGGGGTGGGTGCGGACGGCGGTGAGGACGGTGTCCAGGACGGCGGGGATGTCGTCGTGGTGGATGAAGTTTTTGGCTTGTTGGGCGATCAGGTCGCGTTTGGAGAGGTTCACGGAGCGGTAGTGCCCGGCCCAGTCGTAGAGGTCCTGGAACAGGGCGTGGTGGATCGCGGTGAGGTGGGCTGCGTCGTAGGTGCGTTCGATCGGCAGGGTGCCGAGGTGGATCTGGGTTTCGCGCAGATCGGTCATGGCGCGTTCGAAGCATTCCAGCAGTGCCGGGTCGGTGAATCCGGGTTTGTTTTTCAGGACCTCGGTGCCGGGGTGGAAGTAATCGTCCCAGGCGCTCACATCAGGGCTCTTTTGTAGTCGTCCACGCTGATCCGCCCGGTGACGGCGGCGATGAGGTCCGCGACGTCGGCGCGGGTGTGGTGGTGGCCCTCGAGGCGGCTGCTGGAGAGCGACCGGTCGATGGCTTGGGCCTGGTCGGGGGTCAGGTGGGCGAACAGGTCCGGGTAAAGCTGCGAGAACGGCAGCAGGGGCGGGTTCTCGGGATCTTGTCCGGGTTCTTCGGGGCTCATGGTTTTCTCCTGGTCGCCGGGCCGGGCGGGTGCTGGTTCTGACCCTAGCGGGCGGGGATCGGGATGTCAGCAGAGCGTCGGCGGGCGCTGCCCCGGCCGGCGGGGGAAGGCGTGAGCGGAGAACGATATGAGGGTCGGCGTGGTGGCCGGGGGAGGTTAGTTCCGGTTCCGGCGGGAGCGGATGTACCTGACGGTTCTGAGCGGACCGTAGGCCGTTGCGGCGAGGATGGCGGCGATGAGGATCAGCGGGACAGGCGTCCAGGATTCGAGGCGCATGAGCTTTCCCCCGGTTGTCTTTTTGGGTGTCGGTGTCCGGCGTCACTGCGCGCCCAGGTTCATTCCCTGGATCGTGGCTGAAGCCGTCACGCACAGTCCAGCCATCTAGCTTTCAGCTACACCCGGCATCCCTGGTCGGGAGCCTAGAACGCCCTCAATCCAGCCTCTATCACCGTTAGGAGATAGCTTGTGCCGTGCCCGGGCGGGGGAGGGGTTACTGTCCGGAGCCACGAGGGGCCGGTGCGGACTCAGGGGTGGCTTTGCGGCCGCGGGGTCGGCCGCCGGCTTTCCTGGCGGGGGCATCGAGGCCGAAGCCGCGCAGGTCGGCGTCGGTCCAGTCTGCGCGCAGCGCGGCCTGGTAGTCCTTGGCGTATTTCTGTTCGGCGGCGGCGAGCAGTTGGGCGGCTTCGTGGACTTCGACGCCGCTGGCGGCGGCAGTCTTGACGGCGTTGACTTTGGCGTCCCGGGCGGCGTCGATCTTGGCCGCGGCTTTCGCGGCAATGTCGTTGATATCCATCCCCACACCCTACCTGCCACCGCCGACACGCGGAGAAGGGTTTTCGCATGCCCCGTTCCCGGGGCGAAAAACTCCAAAAGTCGACCGTCCGGAGGATGTCCAAGATCACCGACGCGACCGGCGCGGTGACCACCTTCGCCTACACCAACGGCAAACTGACCTCCCTGAAGGACGGCCGGAACAACACCACCGCCCTGGCCTACGCCGCCGATGCCTGGGTCTCCACCATCACCTACGGCTCCGGGTCACCGGCCGCGGCCACCACCACCGTGACCCACAACACCGGCCCGACCCTGTCCTACCTCACCGACGGGAACGGCAAGAAAACCACCTACACCCTGGACGGGACCAAGACCCGGGTCACAAGGATCACCGACCCGAACGGGAACACCGGCGATGTCACCTTCGATGCGCACGACAACCGGCTCACCTCGGTCAACGGGCTCGGACAAACCACCACGGCCGCGTACAACCCGAACAACAGCCTGACCAAAATCACCTCCCCCGCCGCCGGAAGTGCCGGGGCGGAAACCTCCTTCACCTACCCCACCGCCACCGGGGACCCCTTGCTCAACTACCGCCCGGCCACGGCCACCACCAGCGAAGGCAACACCAGTACGATCCAGTACGACCCCAACACCAAGAAACCCTCCACAATCCTCACCACCGACAGCCTCGGCGGGACCCCGCAGCGCTTCTACCAGGACGACGCGGCAGGAACGAGCTGCGGGGCCAAACCCGGCTCCCTGTGCCGGTCCACCGACGGGAAAAACAACGCCACCACCTACACCTACGACGCCGCCGGGAACCCGGTCACCATCACCCGGCCGGCGCCGCTGGGCACCATCACCAACACCTACGACGCCGCCGGACGCATCGCGACCAGCAAGGACGGCAAAAACCAGACCGCGACCTACACCTACGACAAGAACGACCGCCTCACCCAGATCCGCTACGGATCCACCTGCGCCGCCGCGACCTGCGTCACCTACACCTACGACGCGGCCGGGAACCTCACCACCCGGGTCGACGCGTCCGGGACCACCACCTACACCTGGGACGCCCAGAACCGCCCCACCGGCAAAACCAGCGGCGGGGTGAGCACGTCCGTGACCTACGACGCCGCCTCGAACATCCTGACCTCCGTTGACCCGCTCGGGACCGTGACTTACCGCTACGACGGCGCGAACCGGCTGACCGCCCTGGCCGAACCCGGCGGGTCCTGCCCCGGGACCCCGGTCTTCCCGAACAGCACCAAATGCACCGGCTTCGAGTACGACAACGCCGACCGCCGCACCGTCACGAAATACCCCAACGGGGTCGAAAACACCACCGTCTACAACAACGCCGGCCGGATCACCTCCATCACCGCCACTAACACCAGCGCCTCGGTCCTGACCCGACGCGCCTACAGCTACACCCTCAACGGGACCAAAGACGGTGGCCTGCGCAAAACGATGACCACCAACACCGGGGCCACCACCACCTACGGCTACGACAAACTCAGCCGCCTCACCTCCGCCGTCACCGGGACCAACACCGAAACCTGGGCCTACGACAAAAACGGCAACCGCACCCTGGAAACCGAAACCGGCGCCGCGAACGTTTACGCCGCGTTCAATGCCGCCGACCAGCTCTGCTGGACCGGCACCGGCACCGGGACCTGCACCACACCCCCCGGTGGTGCGACCACGTATGCCTACGACGGAAACGGCAACACCACCGCCACCGGAACCACCACCGGCACCTGGAACGTCTTCGACCAATACACCAGCCACACGGCAGGGTCCACGACCACCAACTTCACTTACGCCGGAACCCGGAACGACGAACGCCTCACCGCCGGGGGAACCAGCTTCCTCAACGGCACCCTCGGACTCACCCGCCAAACCACCGCAGGGGCCGCCACCTCGTTCGTCCGGGACCCGGACGGTACCCTGATCAGCATGCGCACCAGCACCGGGGAGAGCTACTACTACACCACCGACGCCCTCGGTTCCGTCATCGCCCTCACCGACAGCGCCCAGGCCAAGGCAGCGACCTACACCTACGACTCATGGGGCACCGGCACCTCCACCGGCACCGCCGCCGCAGCCAACCCCTGGCGCTACGCCGGCGGCTACAAAGACAACACCAGCAACCTCACCAAATTCGGCGCCCGCTACTACAACCCCGGCACCGGCCGCTTCACCCAACCCGACCCCTCCGACCAGGAAACCAACACCTACCTCTACACCGCAGCCAACCCCACCAATCTCACCGACCCAACCGGCCAGTTCCTCGAAGATCCGATCTTTGGGTGTGCTCCGCAAAACTCCCCGTACTGTGCTGGAACTGCAAACGTTCCGCTTCCTCCTAGCGAAATGTCCGCAAAGTGCAGGGTCTCCTTAGGATTTTCGATGGTAGGTGTATTTGTCCCTGGATACACTCCGTGGGCCTTCGCCGGGGTCTTCGTCTCCGTTCTTACTTGTTAAAGCAAATAGAAAGCAGGTCCGACATTAAAATGTATGCGGCGCCACGAACCGTGCTGGTCTTTGCCGTCTTCGGCACCTTGGTATGGGGATGGCTGGGTATCAGCGGATTTATTGAAGGAGCAGACATATGGAGGCCAGTCCTGGCACTAGTTTTTGCCATCCTGTGGCTGGTCGTGGGCCTGGTCATCTGGAGGAAGAGCAAGGCCACGCTCCGCCCTCCAAAAAATTCCTCCCCATACCGTGACAGGATCACTGATAACCCGAACGGCGACTAAGGGCGCCTGATGCCTTGCCGCACTGCTGAAAGTTCCCGCCAACTGGGGAAATGCGGAGGCTTTTGCCCCCTCCGGCCAGTAAGCAAACCGCAACTTCTACAACGCAGAGAACGAGCGGCTCCGTGCGGTGGTGGCGTACTCCCGGGAGAGTCCTCCGCGGCCGCGGAGGTAGAGGGCCTGGTAGATCGTTTCGTGCACGATGTGCAGCTCCTTGCGCCCCGGAAAGACCTTCTTGAGCTGCCGGCAGATCAGGCCGGGGCTCCACCAGCGGTCCAGCATTGCCTGGACGTAGGTCTTCAGTTCGGGAAGCCTCGCGATCTTTGCCTGCCGTGGTCGCTGACGGCGGGTCCGGGCTTTCTTCTGGGCGTAGTGCGGGCGGTATTGTCCCGCCGGATTCCGGTTCCGGCGCAGTTCACGGCTGACGGTGGATGGGGCCCTGCCCAGCCCGGCGGCTATCGAGCGCAGGCTCTCCCCGGTTCGGTGCCGGTCGGCAATGGTGATCCGCTCGTCCTCGGAGAGGTACCGATGGATGTCCGTGTCGGCGGGGCTTGGAAGGCAGCAATGCATCTGCCCGACGGCAGCGTCAAGCACTGGGTTGGCGAGTTCACGGAGGTGGATCGTCCGACGCGGCTCGCCCTCACCCTCACTGACGAGCCCGACGAGCCCGACGAGCCTGCCGGCGAGCCCGTCACGGTCGATATCGTCGCCGTCGACAACGGCGCCATGATGATCATGATGCAGGCCGCTGACGGCTTCGATGACGCGGCGATAACGGCCGTCACGGCAGGCTACACCGCCTTCTTCGACGATATGGAAAAGCTGCTCGCCCGCTAGGTCCCGTCTAGGTCGGTCGCTTGAGGCTGGCACAGGAACCCAAGCGCCAGCCTAGGGTCCGTTCTACTACGGCACGAAAGACGATCTCTGGAACGGGGCGATCTCCTCAAGGCGGGCTTCCAATTGGACTACCGGGCCGGTGTTGTCATGAACGCCAGACCTGGTGAAGAAGAGAAGATCCGGGGTGACGGCTTCGGGAATGATCAAGACTACTAACGCCATCCCACGACCCGCCGAACGATGCTGCCGCCGGTAGATCCGGTCGTGGCCGGGTCAGGCGCCGCCGTGGTTTTTGGGGAGTTGGAATTCGGTCCAGAGGGGGTAGTGGTCGGAGATGCGCCAGGAGATTTCGTTGCGGGTGAGTCCGGTCATGAGGTGGGGGATGAAGTCGAAGGATCCGGCGTGGCCGGTGTAGGTCATGTTCTGCAGGTGTGAGGTGCCGTCGGGGTTGGTGAACCAGGCGATCTGGTCGTAGTAGTGCCGGGTGTTGTTGTTATCGAAGATGGTCCGCGGGACGGTGTTCAGCTCAGTGGGGCGCCCAGAGTCCGGTGGTGATGAAGGCCTTGTAGAGGGGGTCGCCGATGCGGTCGAGGTTGAAGTCGCCCAGGACCATGAGGTTGTGGTTCCAGTCGTGGGGCCGGTCGGCCCAGGCGCGCATCCAGTGGGCGAAGGCGGTGACTTCGGGGAGGCGTTCGGTGGCGTTTTTGCCCCACAGGACGTGGACGGAAGCCAACGTGAATGCGGTGCCGGCGCGGTTGAACCCGGCGACGTACGGGGTCCGGGCGAACTGTTGCTGCGGGTCCTCCCCAAGGGGCGGGAGGACGATCTCCCCGACCAGGCCGGAGGGCTGGACGCGCTCGGTGTTGTAGAGGAAGGCGAGGCGTTCGCCGTTGCCGGGGGAGCCTTCGGTGACGTCGGAGGCGATGACCCGCCAGGCACGGCCGAGCAGTTCGAGCAGGAACCGCAGCGCGGTGGTGTTGCGGCGGACTTCCTGCAAGGCGATGACGTCGAAACGGGAGACCACCTCGGCAATACAGGCGACGGCGTGCCAGTCGCGTTTGGGGGAGTCCTTGGGGCCGGCGGCCCATTTGGTTGTCAGGTCCCCGAACGCCCTGAGATTCCAGGTGGCGATGAGGAGGTTCGCCGCCGTTCGTGCCGACACGGCCGCGTCGAGGGCAGCCGCCAGCCGGGTCAGGTCCCGGGTGACGTCCGGGGAGTGTCGGCGGCCATGGGTCCACGGAAGCACAACCTCTTAGGATCCGCTCCCGTGCCGTGGACCATCGCCGCGGGCGCGCCGGGGTCTGGGGGGTCGGGGGTGAAATAGGGTTGAGGGTAAAAGCTGACATGGGGGGGACGGCGGCATGAACCCTGAACCGAAGGACCCCTCTTGGCCCGCACATTCCATATCCAGCTCATCGATGACCTGACCGGCGAGGACGCCGACGAAACCGTCCGGTTCTCTGTCGACGGCGCCGACTACGAGATCGACCTCACCGCGGCCAACGCCGCCAACCTGCGGGCAGCATTGAGCAAATACACTGCGAAGGGCCGGCGGCTTCGCGGTTCCTCAAAGGCCAGTGCCGGCACGGCGGCGCCGCTGAGCCGGGAAGAAACCCGGAAAATCCGGGACTGGGCCAACGCCCACGGGTACAACCCCAGCGACCGGGGCCGGATCCGCCAAGACATCCGCAATGGAACAAGACCCCCTCATGAGGGGTTTTGCTCTAACGCCGGCGGATTGCCGCTGGCGTGGGCCGGCGTTCCGGAGCCTCAGCCGTTCTTCTTCCAGCGCTTGGGCCACTTCACGTTTGTCAGGAGTATGCCGAGGAGGAGCGCGTCGAAGGTCATGACTGCCGCCAAGAGGTAGGCCCACCCGAGCATCATGGCCGGCCCGCCGTCCGGTGGTCCGTAGCGCGTGTGCCGACCAGAATGCCCATGATGATCTCCTGACGTGGATCCCCCAGTCACTCGATACTCCTCAGAGTCTGCCACCGCGTCCTCCCGAAGGGAATCGGCTCACGTCCCGGCCCAAGGTTTTCACAAGCCTCCTCGGCGAGAGCAACCCGGTCGCCCCCTCACCAGCGTCAACACCCCTTGTCACTGCCGTGCGCCACAACCGAGCCGTCGCAGAACACGTGGATGAGGGTTTCCTTGTGGTAGAGGCCGCCGCGGGGTAGAAGGGACCAAGACGCGTAACGGGGCCGCCGTGCCAAATCCGCAACCACCGGGGGAGAACCGCCATGATCCAGACCGTCCAGTCCGCAGATGGAACCACCATTGCGTACGAGCAGGCGGGGTCCGGACCGGCGCTCATCCTCGTGGGCGGGGCGCTGAACAACCGGCACTCCGCCGCCAGCCTGGTCCCCCTGCTGGCGGAATCATTCACGGTCCTCAGCTACGATCGCCGCGGTCGCGGGGACAGCACGGACACTCCGCCCTACGCCGTTGAACGCGAAGCCGAAGACCTCCGCGCACTTGCAGCCGCGGCTGACGGCCCCGTGCATCTGTATGGTCACTCCTCCGGGGGGATCCTGTCCCTGGAAGCGGCCGCGGCAGGTATCCCGATCGGGAAGGTCGCCGTCTACGAACCGCCCTACCTGACCGGCAGCGGCGGCGACTGGCAGGCTTTCGTGGACAAGGTCCGTGCCTTGGCGGACAGCGGCCGTGGAGGTGACGCGGTCGAGGCATTTATCCGGCACACCGGTGCCGGCTTCGACCCCGGAATGACCCAGGCGCCCTGGTGGCCGGCCTTGGTGTCCCTGGCGCACACGCTGCCCTACGATCTGACGCTCACGGCCGACGGCGAGGTGCCCGCAGGCCGGTTCGCGGGCATCGCCGCACCCGTCCTGGCCTTGTACGGTGGCGCCAGCGCTTCCTGGGCGGCCGCTTCGGCCACCGCGGTGGCCGAGACGGTGCAGGACGGCCGAAAGGGCGTCATCGACGGCCAGAACCACGCGGTGGCGGCCGACGCCGTCGCTCCCGTCCTGCTGGAATTCTTCCGCTGACGCTCAGCGGTTGCGGCGCCCCGCCCACATGCCATGGGCAGGCGGGTTGCTTCGCCCAATGGTGCGGCTGAGCGTCGGAAGATGCGACGGCGCGACCAGAGCGGCCACATTCAGGCCAGACTGGTGCCTATGGCTCCGGTGACGTAGGGGACGAGCCAGATGGCCCAGACGAGAAGCGAGAACTTGTGGAAGCGTTTCTTGTCGCCATCGCGATTACGCAGCAACACGATGACGGCCCAGCCTAAATGGATCACCATGAGCAGCAATGCTGCCGCCCCGGTGACGGCCATCACGGCATTGAGACTCGCACCAACTCCGCCCGGCTGAACTTCGCTTGCTGCCGCGAGTTGAGTCATCAGGTACGTTCCGCTGGCGTCGCAGATCAGGCCGAGTGCAAAGAATCCCGCATGCCACCACTTTAGAACGCGTTGGAGATGCTCCGACCATACGCCGATCGAGTAAAGGACCAGGGCTGAGGTGATGAGGATGATCGCAGACAGAAGCATGTCTCGAGACTACGGGTGCAACAATGTCTCCGGATCATCCCAAGGGTTGGTGCGGGGATTCCACTGTGCGAATGGCGCGAAAACCCGGCGCCTCTTACGCGCGTACGAGGTCCGGATGACGAGTGTGCCCGCAGGCGGCATCGTCGAAGCCGCCGAGCCGTCATCGAAAAACTTTGCCGGATATTCATCTTTTGAAGCGGCTCTCCGCTGCTAGCCGTAGTGCTCGGCCAGCTTCGCCAGGCCCTCGTCAAGCGAGACGGCGGGCGTCCAGGCGAGGAGTTCGCGGGTCTCGCGCTGATCGAACCAGTGGGCGGTCGAAAGCTGCTCCGCGAGGAACCTGGTCATGGGTGGCTCTCCGTCCCGGGCAGTCAAGGTCCAGACCTTCTCCACCACCGATCCTGCCGCCCGCGCCAGCCTGCCCGGCACAGCCCACGACGGCGCGGGCACGCCGCCCGCGGCGCAGATGCCCGCCAGCAGCTCGCCTACCGGGCGGGGCTCGCCGTTGCTGACGACCAGCGCCCGGCCCTGGACGTGCTCCATCCGGTGCAGCGCGGCAACGATGGCCGAGGCGGCGTTATCCACGTAGGTGGTGTCGATCAGGGCCGCTCCGGCGTCGAGCAGCGGCAGCCGGCGGCGGCGGGCACGGTCCAGGACCCGTTCCACCAGCTGCGTGTCCCTGGGACCCCAGACAATGTGCGGGCGCACCGCCGCGACCCGGAGCTGCTGTGAATCCGCGGCCAGCGCCAGCAGCTCGGCCTCGGCCTTGGTACGGGAGTAGTCGCCGTGGGCGCGGGCCGGGTCCGCCGGTTCTGCACCCAGCCCGGCGATGGCAACCCCGGAATTCGCCACGGAGGGGGAGGAGACGAACACCAGGTCCCGCACCCCGGCCGCGCGGGCAGCACAGAGCAGGCGGCGCGTGCCCCCGACGTTGACCGCGTCGAACTCCGCGGCGCGGCCGGTGAAGGAGACCTTCGCGGCCAGGTGGATGACGGCCTCCGCTCCCTCCACGGCGCGACGGACGGCGTCGTCATCGGTGACGGACCCGGGGAAATCCGCGGCGCCGTCGACGCCTGCGGGACGGCGCTGGAAGGTGCTGACGGTGTGGCCCTGCCGGACCAGCACCCGGGCTACTTCCCCGCCGAGCAGGCCGCTCGCTCCGGTGACGAGGACCCTCACGGCGTGCCCGGCCGGCCGCCGGCCAGCACCGCCGACGCCCAGCGGGCCAGACGGGTCCGGTCAATCTTGGCGTTGTGGCGGATATCGGTTGGCTGGGAGGGGACTGCGAGCACGGCAGAGACGCTGACGCCGGCCAGCCGGGCCGCGTCCCGGACGCGGCCCGCGAGCTCCAGTGCCGCGGGGCCGGCCCGGCGCACAGGAGGTACGGTCTCGACGACGGCGACCACAGCCTGGGTCCCGGACAGCCCGACCCCGACGACGGCCGCCAGCCCGACGTCGTCGAGCTTTTCGATGGCCTGCTCCACGCCGACGGGCGTGAGGACAGCGCCCGACGCCGTCACTACGTGTGCGAGGCGTCCTTCCACCCAGAGCCGGCCGGCGGCATCGAAGTGCCCGACGTCACCGGTGCGGTGCCACCCGGGCGTGCGCGCGCTCTCGCGTTGGGTCTGCCAGAGCCTGTCGTAGGACTCCTTCACGTGCGGGGCGCACACGAGGATTTCGCCGGTCACTCCCGGCTCGGTGACAGGCACGTTCCCGGGCGCTGTGCCGTCAGCGGCGAGCGGGATGAGGGCCACCCGGGCTCCGTGCACCGGATGTCCGACGCACACGCCGTTGCCGGCGCCGGCCACGGTGCCGGCGGCCGCGTCCGCTGCGGCGGTGCGGATCTGGTCGAGGCTGATGTCGGTGACGGGCAGCGCCTCGGTCATTCCGTAGGGGGTGTGCAGCGAGGCCCGGGGCAGCAGCCGCTGCACGTCGGCGAGCAGGGGTTCGGGGACGGGTGCGCCGGCGGAGAGCAGCAACTCCACACGCTCCAGCGCCTGGTGCCCGGCGGGGCCGAGCCGTCCCGGGTGGCCAGGACGTTGCGCAGCGCGGCGGGGGAGGCGAACACCACCGTGGCGTTGATGGCTGCCGCGGCGTTTGCCAGGGCCTGGGCGGTCAGCGTGCGGGGAGCCGTCACGTCCATCGCGGGCGTCACCGAGACGGCGCCCAGGGCCGGTCCCAGCAGGGCGAACGGCGCGAAACCCGCCACGAGGCGCGCGCCCGGGCGGATCCCCAGTGTCCCGGCCACGGCGTCCCGCATCGCGGCCAGTCGGCGGTGCGTGTAGAGGACCCCCTTCGCGGGGCCCGTGGAACCCGAGGTGAAGAGCACCGCAGCCGGGGCGTCCGCCTCCGGTGCCTGTAACGGCGTCGCTGTGGCCAGGCAGCCTGCCCCGGCGGGCGAGCGCGGGAAGTGAGGTCTCGACGGCGAGGAGCCGGCGGCGGACCGGCGGCAGGTCCCGGACGCTGATGCGCCGTCCCGGCCAGCCGAGCACGGAGGCGGCGGCCAGGGCCTTGTCGATCCCGATGAGGAAATCCGGGGTGGCGCCCTTGACAGCGCGGCTCAGGCCGCGGGTACCGAGGCCTGCGTCGGCCACGACCACCACGGCGCCCAGCCGCAGGCAGGCGTAGAGGACCACGGTCAGATCGACGCCCGGCGGAACCATCAGGCTGACCCGGTTGCCCGGCCGGACGCCGGTTTCCTGCAGTCCCGCGGCGACGGCGGCGACGTTGTGTTCGAGGTCCCGCCAGGTCAGCGAGCGCGACACCGTGCCGTCCTCGGCCATTTCCGCGACGGCGGTGTCGGCGCTGGAGGGTCCGGCCGCGAGCTCGGTGAGCGGCGCCCACAGGGGCGGGACCTGGGCATTCGACCCCGAAGCTGGGAAAGCGGGCCTGGGGGAGTCCGGCGTCCGGCGAGCAGCCGCGGCAGAAGCTGCCCCGGCATCCGCGGGTCCGCTGTCCCGGCCGAGATCCTCAAGCCACGCGAAGACGGGGGTGGCAATGTGCCGGTCCTCGGCGACCAAGTGGCCGGATCCCTCGAAGCGGTGCACGTCGGCGTGCGGCAACCGGCTGATGAGGTCCTTGAGGTACCGGTCGGAGAAGATCGGGTCCCGGGGGCCCCAGAGCATCAGCGCGGGGACCGTTAACCCGCGGATTCCTTCGGCGACGCCGGTGAGCGCGGGGAAGCTCGGATGGGACGGGTCCGCCGGAATGTCCGCGACGAAGTTCCCCACGCCGGTGCGGCGGCCGGCACCCTTATAGGGAGCCATGTAGGCGCTGCGGACGTCCGGGCCCAGCGGCGGGTGGGCCAGGGAGTGGGTCACGCGCAGGAAGGCGTCCGACGTCGTGGTTCCCCAGCGGTGCACGGCCGGGTGCAGGGCCAGCCGCAGCGCCGGCGGGATAGCCGAGCCGGCGGGCTGGTGGACGGCGGTGTTGGTCAGCACGACGCCGGCGAGCTGCTGCGGATGAGCCAGTGCCCAGCCGAGGCTGATGACGCCGCCCCAGTCGTGGCCAACGGTGATCACCGGGCCGTCCAGCCCGAGCGCCGCGGTGAGGTCGCCCAGATCGTTGATCCGGTCCGCCAGGCGGCGGAACGTGCCCGTGCGTTCGGAGAAGCCCATGTCCAGCTGATCCACCGCCACCACGCGCCACGGATGTGCGGGATCGGAGCCGGCGGCCAGCAGTGTGCGCCACAGGTAGGACCACGTCGGGTTGCCGTGCACGCACAGCAGGGTGCCGGCAGGAGTCAGGCCCCGGCGGGAGAGCTGGGCGCCGTTGTCGAGCAGGTGCCAGTGGCGGACCGTCCCGGGCTTATCCGCGGCGGACGAGGACACCACGTCGATTTCGCGCGACCAGTCCGGGTCGACGCCGGGCCAGCCGGCCATCACCATACGATTTCCACCATGGCGGTGTTCAAGCCGGACCCGACACCCATGCAAAGGACACGGTCGCCGGTGCCGAGCGTCTGCGCTTCGGCGGCGAGGGTCATTGGGAGCGACGCCGGGCCCACGTTGCCCCAGTGCGGAAACGTGATCGGCACCTTGTCCGGGTCCAGGTCAATGGCGTTGATGATGGCCTGCGTATAGGCATTGCTCACCTGATGCGTGACGTACCGGTCCATCGAGGCCCAGTCCCACTCGGGCTGGGCCTCGTGCCAGGCATCGACCACGAGCTGCAGGCCGCCGTCGAGCAGCGCCTTGGTATCGGTGGCCATGCCGTCGAGGCCGCCGACGCAGAGTCCATGATGTTCGGTGCCGGCGCGCATCACGCCACCGATGATCCGGTGCGCGCCGGGGTGCTCGTCCGCCGGGCCCAGGACGGCGGCGGCGGCTCCGGAACCCAGGGTGAGCGTGGCGAACTCGCGGTGGAAGTCCGCCCGGGTCGTCTCGGGTCGCTGCAGCCGGGCCAGCGTGGCTTCCTGCGTGGCCTGGGCATCTTCACCGTTGACGATCACCGCGTACCTGATCTGGCCGGAGTCGATCATATTTGCCGCCAGGGTCATTCCATTGATGAATCCGAGGCACGCGTTGGCCACATCGAAGTTCATGGCCGAGGACGGCAGGCCGAGTCCGTGATGGATCTTCACCGCGACGGACGGTTCGAGGCTGCGCCGCGTGACGGAAGTATTGATCAGCAGCCCCACGTCGGAGGCTGCGACTCCGGACTCGGCCAGTGCCTTCGCGCCGGCCTCGATGGCCGCGTCATCGAACGATGTACCCGGGGCCCACCAGCGCCGGTGCGTGATGCCCGCAACCCGCTCGAGCAGGTTCGAGGGGAACTTCAGACGCCGCAGCGTCTGGGCCAGCCTGCGGTCGAAATCCGCGGAACTGACGACCTTCGGGGCTTCGACGCTGCTGACTGAAAGCAAGGCGGTGTTGCGGTGCCGGAAGGTCGCATTCCCTATCAAAATGAAGCCCCTGTTCGTGTCCGTCCTGTGCCCGGCAGCTGTGCTGACCTTCAAGCACAAGCCCGAGAGCTTAACTATGCCCGGCGCTGGTTAGTTCCTGCAGTTCGACACCCGCGCCCGCGGCACGGTTCGCATGTCCTGCGCGGAATTGTCGCAGCTCCGCAGAAGATTGTCAGTATCCCGGGTGTACCCGAACATACGTGCCGACCCCGGCGCCCTGGTGGCCGGCGTTGGCGTCCCTGGCACACACGCTGCCTTATGACCTTGCTGGAATTGTTCCGCTGACGCTCAGAGACCGCGGCGGCCCACCCACAGCCCGTGCAGCAACGGAACCACGGAAACGATCATGAGCACGTTGCCGAGCGCCGTGTCATCAGCGCGGACCACGGACCCTGCGATGAGCAGGGCGCCGAAGATCAGTGCCGAAGCCGATCGCTGCGCCGTGCGGTCAAGCCGTGCCACCTGCCGTTCCAGGCGCGGGTTGGCCACCGAGAGTGAACCGTCCTCAAGCCGGGTGAGCAGCCCGTCCAGGCGTTTGGGCAGACGCAGCGCGAGCCCCGCGGCGTCGAGCACCTGCTGGGTCACGTCCTGGACGATGTTGCCGCGCTCATCGCGCAGCAGCTGCGCCGCATAGGGTTCCACTGAGTCCCACAGGTTGAACCGGGCGTCCAGCGAGCTGCACACCCCCGACGTCAGCGACATCGCGCGGATGATGAGCAGGAAGTTCTCCGGCAACTGGAACGGCAGTGAGCGCACCAGGTCACCGAACTCCACCGCGAAATCAAGGAACTCCCGCGGATCCACCTCCTTTAGCTCGGCGAACCCCATCCCGCCGAACCGGTCGAAGGCGTGCGTCATCGCCCGCTCAAGCTCGGCCGTGTCCGCCGACGGCATCAGCACACCCACATCGCTGATCGCGGACACCAGGCCCTTGCCGTCACGTGCAGCGGCCGCGATCAGCAGCTTCCGCAGGCCGTTGCGCGTGCTGGGGGCGACTTCGCCCATCATGCCGAAGTCGATGAACGTCAGCTTCCAGGGGCGCTCAGCGGAGGAAGCGGTATTGAGCGTGACAAAGATGTTGCCGGGGTGCGGGTCGGCGTGGAAAAAGCCCGTATTAAAAAGCTGGTCGAACATGACCGATGCGAAGACCGGGGCAACCTGTGCCGGATCAATGCCGGCCGCCCGCAGTGCCGCCGTGTCCGTGATCTTGATGGCCGTGACGTCTTCGAGGGTGAGCACTCGGCGGGTGCTGCGCTCCCAGACGACGTCGGGCACGGCCACCCTGTCGTCGTCGGCGAAATCAACGGCAAAGCGCTCCAGATTCGCTGCCTCATGCAGGTAATCGATTTCCTCAAGGCTGATCTGCGCAAACTCCTCGACCAGCGCAGGCATGTCCGCGCGGTCGGAAACGAGGCGCACGTGGCTAAGCCAGCCGCTTACCTTGCGCAGCGCGGCCAGATCGACGTCGACAATCGCCTCGATCCCCGGCCGCTGCACTTTCACCACCACGTCGTCGAGGCCGGTATCGGCGGCATCGGTGTGCCGCAGCCGGGCCCGGTGCGCTTGGCCGAAGGAAGCGGCGGCGATCGGCGCCTCCTCGATCGAGGCAAACACCTGGTCCAGCGGCGCACCCAGCTCCGCCTCGGCAAGGGCGCGGATGGCGGGGAACGGAACCGGGGGCACCTCGTCCTGCAGCCCTTCGAGTTCAGCGGTGATCTCCGGCGGCAGCACATCGAGCCTGGACGAGAGGAACTGGCCCACCTTGATCATCAGCCCGCCCAGGTCCACCGCGAGCACCCGGAAGCGTTGCGCGAAGCGCAACATCCTTTTCGTCCGGGTGCGTTCGGCGATCCTGGCTAACCCGATGCGGGGGAGTAAGAGCTCAAACAACCAAGTCACCGCCAGATGCCACGCGGCGAAGCGCAGGATGCGACGGTAACGAGCGCGGATGTCCCCGGTGCCGGCTATCGGATCTGCACGGTCCCGGCCGCCCGCCGCCACCCCGTCAGTCCTGCGCGAGGATCGAATACAGCCGACGACGTGCCTCGTCGAGCACCGTCACGGCCTCCTGCACCTGTTTGGGCGAGCCGGTGCGGCCCACCTGCGACGCAGCCTGCGCGAGCTCGACGCCGGCTTTGGACAGCGCCCCGAATCCGGAGCCCGACGCCGGACCCGTTGACTCCCACGGTGCTGACGCGTCGGCGTCCGCTACCTCTTCCCGGCCTGCTTCGGTCAGCGAATAGATCTTGCGCCCGTTGGATTCCTCGGCAACGATGAATCCTTCGTCGGCGAGCAGTTGAAGCGTGGGGTAGACGGAGCCGGCACTCGGCTTCCAGCTGCCGCCGCTGCGCTCTTCGATTTCGCGGATGATCTGATAACCGTGCATCGGCCGCTCCGCGAGCAGGGCCAGCACCGCGGTCCGCACCTCGCCCCGGCCCGCGCGGGTGCCCGTGCGCTTCTCAAACCTGGAACGCAACTCCTCAACGGCCTGCCACATGCTGTCGATATTGTTGCCGCGGAATCCGCCTGACGGGTATGAATTATGCATTATGGTCTCCTTGATGAATCGCGAACGATAGTCAACGATAGTTAACGATACATCTCCAACCGTGAGGAATTAAGGGAGTCCGGCCAGTCGGGTGGTCATATGCAGGGCGGCCAGCCTCCCGGTGCTCCGGGGCGGCCTGGGCCGTGTCGCATCCGCAGTCCAACCACGGCCGGCCCGGGGCCGCAGTCTAGAGCGGCCTCCTGCCCGCCCGCCGGCCGCCGCCGGTCAGCTGCCCGCGCCGAGCGCCGCCCGGGCGTCCCTCTTGCGGTCCGTCAGCGCCTTTCTCGCCGCCAGGGCCTCGTCCAGGCTGACGGCCACGAATCTGGTGGCCGTGCCCGGCGCCGCGCGGGCCACCAGATCCATGTCGGCGCTGATCACGGTGCCCACCATCGCGTAGCCGCCGCCGGAGACGGCGTCGCGGTGCAGGATGATGGGCTGGGTGCCGCCGGGAATCTGGATGGACCCGACGGCGTAGCCGGCATCGACAATGTTGGACGGATCCGAGCCGGCGCCGAAAGGCTGCTCCCGTTCCTGCCACTTCACCCCAGGGCCGGAGTACCTGAGCCCCATCCGGTCCGCCACCGGGGTGACGGTCCAGTCGCCGTTCAGCAGGTTGTCCAATCCTTCGCCGGTGAGCCGGTGGTCGTACAGGCCGAGGACAATCCGGACCGACTGTTCCTTCGCGAAAGCGGGGCGGAATTCCTCCGGCACCGTGTCGGCGTCGGGCAGTGCTCCGCCGTTGAGCGGGCTGCCGATCGGAAGCTGGTCACCGGCCGCGAGTTTGCGGCCGTGGAAGCCGCCGATGGCGCCCAGGCTGTAGGTGGACCTGCTGCCGAGGACCTCGGGAACATCAATGCCGCCCTGCACCGCGATGTAGTAGCGCGTGCCGCCCCGGATGACACCGAAGCTCAGTTCATCGCCGACCTTCAGCTGCAGCCGGGACCATAGGGGCCGTGGTTCGCCGTTGATCTTGACCTCCACCGGGGCGCCGGTAACGGCGATGACGGCGTCCTGGCTGGTGGTCAGGACCGGGCCCATGTAAGTGCATTCAAGGACGGCTTCCCGGGCGGTATTTCCCACCAGCGCGTTGCCGAGTTCGGCCGAGTACTGGTCCATGGACCCGCTCTGCGGGATGCCCACGTTGTAGTGGCCGGTGCGTCCCTGGTCCTGGACCGTGGTGGCGAGGCCGGGGGACTTGATATCAAACGCCATTGAGGGCCTCCATGAGTTCCTGGTTGTAGGCTTCCGGATCCGCGAGGGCTCTGGACACGTCGAATGTCACGGGCGATTGCCGGTAGCGGAATGTCCCCGCGGAGATCTCGGCCTGGATGCTGTTGTATTCGTCCTCGGTGACGGGCTTGAACTTGACGATGTCGCCCGGTTTGAAGAACACCATGAAGTCCTTGAAGTCAGCCAGGGCCTGGGCCGGATCAAAGATCGGCGCGGCAGCGACTCCGAACATCTGGTAGCCGCCGGCGCCCCGCACGGAGTAGATGCATCCGAAGCAGCCTCCGTGGCCCACCGTCAGCTTCGGCGTATCGGTGCGAGGGCTCAAGTACTTGGGGACTTCGAGTTGCTTCTCGCGCTCAACCAGCTGGAAGAGGAACGGCAGGCCGGCGACGAAGCCGACCATGGACACCAGCCACGGTTGCTCATGGTGGCGCTGGATGAATTCGGCGGCATCCTTGAGATTATTGACCTTGGCGGCGTAGTCGATGTCTGAACCGCCGGGCTCCTGGTGGAATCCTTCGCGGAATTTCTCGGCCACCTCGGCGGTAAACGGATCGTTGTACCAGACGGGTACTTCGATGATCCGGGTGGCGAGGGCCTGGTCCTGGTGGTGGGTCAGGTTCCCTTCGATCGTCCGAACGGTCTCCTCGAGGGCCGACGGCGGCAAGACGTCGGGATCGAACCTCACCAGCAGTGAGGCATTGGCCGGACAGACGTCAACAATGCCGGGAAGGTCCATGCCGGAGAGCTTCGTGGCAATGGACATGACCCTGAAGTTCGCGGCAAGACTCATGGACTCCGAGACCTCCACGAACAGGAATTCGTCTGCGCCCCAGGTGTAACGGGCCTCCAACACAGCAGGTTCGGGGCTGCTCATTTTGCCTCCATCAGATCGTCGACGGTTTCAATGAATTTTGAGTGGTGGGTGACGGCCGCGAATTCGGGCCGGCCCAGCAGCTTCTTGTGCACGGGGATGGTGGTTTTGACCCCATCGATGCGCGTCTGGTCCAGGGCGTTGAGCATCGCCGCGATCGCGGCTTCGCGGGTGTCTGCATGGACGATCAGCTTGGCCAGCATGGAGTCGTAATACGGACTGACCGTGCTTCCGGCCTCAACGCCGGTGTCCACCCTGATGCCGTCACCGCCCGGCCATTCCATGGCCTTGATAAGGCCCGGGCTGGGGAAAAAGTTGTTGTCCGGGTCCTCGGCATTGATGCGGCATTCGATGGCATGGCCGGTGAACCGGATGTCATCCTGCGTAACGGACATCGCGCCGGAGAACGCGATCAGCAGCTGTTCGCGGACCAGATCGACTCCGGTAATCTGCTCCGTGATCGGGTGCTCCACCTGGATCCGGGTGTTCATTTCAATAAAAGCGGCTTCATGGTTGAGCGGGTCGTAGAGGAATTCGACCGTTCCGGCGCCGCTGTAGGAGCATGCGCGGGCGAGTTCTACCGAGGATGCCCGGATTTTATGGCGGACGGCGTCCGGCAGGTCCGGGGCGGGGGCTTCTTCGATGACCTTTTGGGAGCGCCGCTGCATGGAGCAATCGCGGTCTCCGAGGTGGATGAAGTTCACGCCGTCGCCCAGGACCTGGACCTCCACGTGCCGGGCATGGAGCACAAAGCGTTCCAGATATACGGTCGGGTCCCCGAAGACGGACGCCGCCTCGCCGCGTGCCATCTCGATGGTTTCCAGGAGCTCCGCTTCGTTCTGCACAAAGCGGATGCCGCGGCCGCCGCCGCCGGCGGAAGCCTTGACCACGAGCGGATAGCCGATCCCGCGCGCGATTTCGACGGCGTCGGCCGCTGGATCGAGGGGCCCGTCCGAGCCGGGCAGCACGGGGACGCCGGCCTTGCGGGCGGACTCCCGCGCCAGGGACTTGTTGCCCATCATCTCGATGGCGTCCGCGTCGGGCCCCACCCAGATGAGGCCGGCGTCTGCGACCTTCCGGGCGAATTCCGCGTTTTCGGAGAGGAACCCGTAGCCGGGGTGGACGGCATGGCAGCCGTTGTCCAGAGCGGCCGCGATGATGGCTTCCTGGTTCAGGTAGCTGGCGGGTGCAGGAGCCGGGCCCACCACGACGACGTGGTCGGCGGTCCGGGCAGCCAGGGATTCGGCGTCGGGTTCACTGGCCGCCAGGAACGTCTCGATCCCCATCTCCCGGGCGGTCCGGGCGATCCGCACGGCAATCTCGCCGCGGTTGGCGATGAGCAGTCTTTTCATGGTCATCCTTCCCGGACGACGATGATGGCGTCGCCGGGGTTGACCATGTCGCCCTCGTTCACGGCAAACGACTCCAGGGTCCCGGCCACGTCGGACTGGATTTCGGTGAACTGCTTCATGATTTCGATGATGCCCAGGGTTTGTCCGACCTCGATGGTGTCGCCTTCATTGGCGAACGGCGGCTTGCCCGGGCCGGGCTTGCGGTAGAAGATGCCGGGGAGCGGGGAAAAGATGGTTGCCACGGGGTAGCTCTCTTTCAGTTCGTTGGGGACGTCGGGAGTTCGTTGAACGCTTGGCGGTCAGGCCAGGACCGCGCGCACGGCGGTGGCCACTGCGACGGAGTTGGGTGCGTCGGAGTGCACGCAGACGCTGCGGAACGGGATGTTCAGTTCGGTGCCGTCGACGGCCAGGACGGTCTGGCCGGCCAGCGCCCGGCGGACACGCTCGGCGGCGGCCGCGGGATCCGTGGGCGCCGGGCGGCGCTGGATCAGCAGCTCACCGGCGGGACCGTAGTTGAGGTCAACATAGAGTTCGGGCACGAAGTCCACGCCCATGGCCCGGCACACGCTTTCGTGCGCTGTCCCCGCAAGTCCGTAGAACGGGACGCCGAATTGCAACGCCGTTCCGGCGGCGGCCTGCATCAGGTCCTCGTCCCCGGCGAGCATGCCGTAGAGCGCGCCGTGGGGTTTGATGTGGTTCAGTCGGAGCCCGTGCTTTCCGAGGAACGCCGTCAGGGCCCCGGTCTGGTAGAGGATGATCGATTCGACCTCGTCCGGGCTCAGGACCATGCGGCGGCGACCGAATCCCACAATGTCCGGAAGACCGGGGTGCGCACCGACGGCCACGCCGTGCTCCGCGGCGAGGGCCACGGTCCGGTTCATGACGTCGGGATCGCCGGCGTGGTACCCGCAGGCGACGTTGGCGACGTCGATGACGCGCATGAGTTCTTCGTCGTTGCCGAATTCGTGGAGGCCCAGGCCTTCGCCCATGTCGGAGTTCAGGAGCACGCGGCCGGAAGTGGCGGGAGTCACGTTGGTTTGCATGGGTGCAACGCTACTCAGCATCGCGGTGCGAGGATATTGTGCAGATTGCTGAACCTGAGACAGGGAATTATGCTTGCTGCACTATCCAGTGGGCTGGATCGGCATTCCTGGAGGCTTGATGAGAATTTCTGACTTGGCAGCCGACGTCGAACTAAACATCCGACTGCGCGTTGCGGGTGGCGACGAGCGCCAGAACCGGCCGATTACGTGGTGCGCGCCCACCGAACATATGGACCCCACGCCCTTCCTGAGCGTCAACGCCCTCGTGCTGACCAACGGAATGGGTTTGAACGTCACGGACTTCAGGATCTGGGATGCCTATGTGGAACGTCTGATTTCCGTGCCGGTGTCCGGGCTGGTCTTCGGCCTGGGCGCCGCGCACCGGGAACTGCCGGCCGGCCTGCTCCAGGCCTGCGAAGTGCACGCCCTTCCGCTCTTGGAGCTTCCGCCGGAAGTGCCCTTCGTGCTGGTCATGCGCCACGTGGAGCAGGTCATCGCCGCCGAGCGTTTTGAGGAGCTGCGGAAGGGCTGGGAGTTGGCTGATGAATGCACCCGGTTGGCGGCCGACGGGCATTCCCTGGCCGAGGTCCTTGGACAGGTGGCGGCTGCTGTGGATGCCAGGGTGGCCGTGATCGACCACAACGGGTTCGAACTGGTCTCAGCAGGTGCGGCCCACGGCGGAACCGCGCGGACCACACTGCGTCTGCCCAGCGGTGCGTCCGAGCAGTTCAGGCTGGCCATTGAGGGGATGGCGAGCAACATCGTCCTGCAGCCCGTCCTGGGTCCCGTGGCTGCCGTCATTGCCATGCAGCTCAGCCACACCCTCGGGTCCCATTCGCCGTTGCATTCCCGCGAAGCCGCGCGGTTCGTGGAGGCCCTCTACGAGGACCGCGGAGAGCCGTCGGCGCGGCTGCGCCGCTATGCCCTCGAAGCGGGCTTCGACCCGGACGGAGACTGGGGCACGGTGCTCATCGGCGGAGCTGAAAAGGTGGCCCCCGCCAAGCTGCGTGCCATTGCGTGGCGCGCCCGGGTGGGGCTGCAGGCCGGTTACGGCACGGTGGGTTTTATGGAGGAAAACGGGCTTACAACGCTGCTGCTCCAGGACCGGCACGGAACGGCGAAATTGCTTGACGCCGTCGATGAATTTTTCCGCGATGCCCCGGAGTTATCCGTCATCATCACGGAATCCGCCAGCCTTACTGAACTGCCGCTGACGCTGCAGCTTGCGCGCCGCCGCGTGGGATTGCCCGGAGTGCAGCCGGCACCACCGGCCGATCTCGCCGGCATCGTGCGGGGATTGCCCAGTGCGGGCCTGGTGGCCATGTGCCAAAAGTTGCTGGCGCCGCTGGCGTCCGACGGCGGCGGCGCCCTGCGGGAGACCTTCGCCGCGTACCTCCGCCACAGCGGAAATTCCGCGAAGATCTGCGATGAGCTCTTCATCCACCGGAACACGCTCAGCTACCGGCTACGGAAGATCGAGGAACTCCTGAGGCTGGATCTATCCGACGGCGAAGTCCGCGCCATCTGCATGCTCGCTCTCGGCATCGTCGCGGCGCCGCATTAGTTCCCCGGTAGAACTGCGGACAGTCAGGTGGGTGGGCAGCGCCGTCGGGCGCGTTGACGAGGACCTCGGCCCGCAGGTTAGCGCCGTTCCAGGATCTGCTTGAGGGCTTTCAGGTCCTTGCTGTTGGCGCGGCGCATCGCGACCCGGATAAAGGGGGCGACAAGCCGTGAGAATCCGCTCGGGGTGCCGCGGTTCCGGAGCGTCACTTGAGTGGATCCATCGTCCACCGAGGCAAAGCGGTATCTGGTTTCCATGGGGAACGGCCCTTCAGCGGTGCGCATCACCAACGATTCGGGGGTGTGCTCGACGACGGCGCTGCGGATGGTGTCATGCGATTGAGCGTAATCAGTCACCCGATCGACTCCTAATCTCTCTGTAAGGCCGCCCGGGCTCGCAAGAGACTCTTGCGGCGTCGTCTCCGCAGTGCTATTTAAATCTATGTCAGCGGATATAGATCCGGTCCGGCAACGTCGATTACAGGAGGTTGTGATGTTGATGCTGAATGATCCGTTCCGTCAGTTTGACCGGTTCGCCGAGCAAGTCCTGGGCACTGTTGCGCGGCCGGCGATGATGCCAATGGATGCATGGCGTGAAGGTGACGAGTTCGTCGTGGCTCTTGACCTGCCGGGGGTCGATGTCGAGTCGGTGGACCTCGATGTCGAACAGAATGTCCTGACCGTGCGTGCCGAGCGGAAAGCCGCCGTCAGCGACGGGACGGAGATGATCGCCTCTGAGCGGCCGCGGGGCGTGTTCAGCCGACAGTTGGGGCTGGGGGATGCCCTGGATACGGACAACATCAAGGCCGGTTATGAGGCCGGTGTCCTGACCTTACGGATCCCCGTCAGCGAACGCGCCAAGCCGCGCAAGATCGCCGTGGAAACCACAGGGCAGCGCCAGCAGATCAGCGCGTAGAGGCCCTGTCCCGGGCTCGGACGGCAGCGCGAACATCAGCAGTGATGCCTGGTGAAGCGGTCCCCGATCATTGGGGCCGGAGACCGCTTCACCAGGTTCTCCTAAAGGGGAAGGAAAGGATTCCCGGCCCTTTCCGGGCGTCACGGAACGGGGGTCCCGTACGTGGGAGGCACCATAATGCCCATCCAGTACATCGATAAGAGGTTTGGTCCGCATGTGGACCGAGGGTTGGCGGATGCAACAAACCGCTTGGGCCCGGACGGTCTGGTAGACCCGGACGGGGAAAACGAACAGCAGTCGCGTGCCCTCATCGAACACATCCTGGCCTTGGAACCCGAGCGGGTCCCGGCGGTCACGGCAGAACTCTTCGCCGAGGCCATTGCGGTCGCAAACGCCGTCCGCCACGCCCAGGGCAGGGGTACGGTCACGTCCTTCCGGGCCCGTGATTTTTGGGAGATCCTCAAGGAGCTCGTCGACAGCGTGCTCGACCAATAAGCGGTGGCTGATCTCACGGCCCGGCGCCGGGAGTCGTGCCGCTGTCAAGGCTCCGCCGTCCACGGGAAGACGTATGGATCGTGACCGCCAAGAAGCAGATAATGAATGCAGGCACAGCCCGTGCCATGGTCAAGGAAGCGGCGCCATTTAGTTGGAGTCCGGCTTCCCGGGTGCACGTTCGGGGAGGAAGGGTCCCGTGCTGTCGGATGAAGAGCGCAGACGCCTTGAAAAACTCGAACGCGAGCTGGCCGCATCCGACCCGGATCTGAACCTTGAGTTGCAGTCCGGGCAGCTCCCAGGCATGTCCGCCCGCACGGGGTACGGAATCATGGCTGCCCTGGCCGGCTTCACCGTGGTCATCATCGGCATCATCACGCAACTCACGATTATCGGCGTTATCGGATTCCTGCTCATGGGCGCAGGCGCCCACTTGTTCCTCAGCGGTTTCCGCCCACCCACAGGAACCGGGGCCAGCATTGACAATCCGCACAAGGGCGATACGACCCCCTCCGGAACCTAGCCCACTACCTAATCCGGAACTGCGATGTATCCGGCGCGATGTGCTAGCGGCGCGGCCGGTCGCGCTAGCGGTGAAGTCGGTCAAGGAGGCGGTGCCGGATTCATCAGTAGATCCAGACGTGAATCCGGTAGGCGCCACCGGCGGCCTGTCGATCCTTGCTGGCTGCCCGGAAACGGGTCCAATGGACGAGCGACGGAGAGCCGCCGGCCTGTTGGCTGACGCCTGGGGCAAGCGGGAATTCCCTCCGCACGGGGCCGATGATCAAGGCCGCGCCAGTGGGATTGTGGGCCCTGGGTGGTGGCCCAGGTTTCAGCGCTGGAGGCTTCTGCCGCTGCCGGTCGTACTCAGTCCGCTTGGCGGGATCGCCCAGGATGGCATAGGCGTCCATAATGTCGTGGAGCGCATCTGCCTTGGACTTCTGTTCGTCGGGACGGGCCTCGGGTGGCATGGTGTCGGGGTGATGGGTGCGCATCAGCGCCCGGTACGCGCGCGTCACGTCGCCGGCCGTCGCTGCAGGGCCCAGGTGGAGAACCTGGTAAGGATCCGGGCTGTGTTCTCTCTTGGTTCGGAAGTTCTCGGCACTCCCTGTTGGATCGTTTTTCATCTTCAAGCCCCAGCCGCATATCTGTTGTGGCGGATATAGATTCTTAATAGCACCGCTGCGAATCGGGAGCAAGGGGTTGTGGGCGACCAAAGTGTGGGGGTACAGCCGGCAGGGAGGAGGTGTCCGGATGGCTGCTGCTGGTGTTGGCGGAGCGCCCAGCCGGGCGGGCGTGTTGTTGGGCAGTGCCGCGTTGTTAGGTGGCATCCTGCTCGGCGGCTGCGTCTATGAGTCCGAACCCGTGCAGGTCCAGACAAGCCCGGCAGCGACCGCAGCGACGCAGCGACGCCGTTCGGCGAACTCCGGGCGATGCTTGAGCTGTTCAGCGAGAAGATGCTCCGGGAGGGTGCGCCGGCGGTTCTAATCGAGGCGAAAGTCGGACACGAGGAGTGGACGCATGCAGTAGGTGTCCGGAGCCGCGACGGCGCCGTCCCTGTTGAACTGCATGATCCGGTCCAAGTGGGCAGCATAACCCAGAGCATGGTGGCGGTTTCGGTGCTGAAGCTCGTGGACGAGGGCCGGCTGGTCCTTGACGACCCTGTCACCAGATATCTACCCGAGCTGGAGGAACTCCTGCACCCGCCCGCGCCCCTCTCGGTGCGCCAACTCCTGAGCCACACCTCGGGGATACCGGACTTCCATGGTCCGCTGCTGGTGTCGGCTCCGCTCCGGCACGTGCTGACCACCCCGATCAGCCCCGAGCAGCGCCTCGCACTGGCCGGAACTCTCCCGTGGCAGGTGGCAGAGCCGGGGGAGTATAGATATTCCTCCTCGGACTACGTGGTGCTGGGGTTGCTGGTGGAGCGGCTCCGCGGTGGGCCTCTGGGTGAGGTCCTGCGGGCCGATGTCGTGGAGCCGCAGGGTCTTGGCTTCACCACGATGATGGGCGACGGCCCTGCCCCGGCCAACCTGGTCCACGGTTACGTGCAGATTGACGGTGGAGTTGCGGACGTTGCCTACTCCGCCGTGCAAAGGGGATCGGCGGCTGGCGGCATGATGTCCACGGTGCAAGACGTCAACACTTTCTATGCCTCGCTGCTCCGGGGCGGGCTGCTGTCTCCGGCAAGCCTCGTTGAGATGAAGGGCCGCGTCTACGATGACTACGGCCTCGGTTTGGAGCAATGGTATGACCGGTGTACCAACGGCATCTATTACGGCCATTCCGGCGATGTTCCAGGCTACGGGACGATCGCGATCAGCAGTGCCGACGGCAATCGCCAGCTCGCAATGGCGGTCGCCTACCCGCCGTCGCCCCTGCCCGCGCGGAGCCACGCCATTGCGCGGGAGATGGCCGGGCTTGCCCAGACTGCGTTGAACGCGAGCTGCAGTCTCCAGTATCAGTGGGCATTTCCTCAAGACGGGGCCTATTGAGGAGGAACCACTTTCAGCGCCTTGTCTCGTACCGGGTCAGGATCACGCCGCCGGGGAACGTCCGCGTCTCCACCAGATTCAGGTTCACCCAGCTGTCCAGTGCGGCGAAGTACGGCGTGCCGCCGCCCACCATGACCGGGTGGGTCACGATCGTGTACTCGTCGATCAGCCCGGCCCGCATGGCCGTCCCGGCGAGCTTTGCACCGCCGACGCTCATCGGGCCGCCGTCCGCGGCCTTGAGCCGGATGATCTCGGCGATCGCGTCGCCGGTGACCAGCCGGGTGTTCCAATCCACCGTGTCGATCGTCGAGGAGAACACCACCTTCGGGGAGTCCCGCCAGTTCCGTGCGAACTCGATCTCCGCCGGGGTTGCGTTGGGCTGCTGGTCGCCGGTCGGCCAGTAGGAGCTCATCGTCTCCCACAGCTTGCGCCCGTACAGCGACAGCTCGCTCGCCCGCTCCTGGTCGAGCCACCACTGGAACAGTTCCTCGCTCGGCGCACTCCAGCCGATGTCGTCGCCGGCCGCGGCGATGTAGCCATCCAGGGTCATATTCATGCCATAAATCAGTTTCCGCACGGCGCCGGCCCTTCGGTCTCGGAGTGGTCAAGGGCCTCATTGAGCTCCGTCGTCCCGCATCTGAACGGCAGCATCCTGTCCCTCATGGAGCCACCGTAGCTGCCCCTGATCTGGATGCCATAGCCCTCGAACCGCGCGATGCGCCGCAGCCGGATTAGAAAGGGCTCAAGAAGACAGGGGCCTGGGCGGCGTCACTGGCATCGTCGGGAGCGCGAAACGCGACTGCCCTGATGGGTTCGGGGTCAGAGAAGACAACCCGTTGGGTTTGACCGCTTGCGGCTTCGTCAGTCACTGGCGGCATAAGTTCTCGGTCGGTCTGCATAGGCATCATGTTTACGGCATAACCGGGTAGCGGTACCACGCGGCGCGCCTGGCCATGCTCGGATTTCCTCGTTCCCCGGGCGTTAAAGGCCGCGACAGGAGTCCGGACATGACGTCGCCGTGCCTTTGAGACGGCCCAGGTAGAGGCGGCCCCAGGGAAGACCCGGTGATCGGCTATCTCTCCCGGAAAGGCGTTCGGCGCCCGCTCTACTTCAGCCGTGCCGGGTTGAAGAACGATTTCGGGTCCTCGGAGCCGAGAAGATCCCGATGAAAAACGACGGCATCGACCGGATCAGTGTCCACGAACAAAACGGCTACAGCACAGGAGTGCACCACCGTGTATCTGATGGGACCTTCCACCCAGGACATCAGCCCGGTGTAGTCCTCGATGACCAGGCCGTCGCCGAGCAGGCCGCGTGCTGAGAGCAGTTCGTAGACTGCTTGCCACGCCCAGTCCATGAGGTCGTTGATCGCTGCATCCACTGTTGGAACGCTCATACTTCAATGCTGGCACCGCCCTCTGACAATCTGTGGGCGCATGCGTCGCGTGTCGGCCTCTCACCGGGTACCGGTCAATGGCCGCTGCGGAGCCTCTGGGTGTGCCTCACGAAGTCCGATGCTTCGCTGCGAACGCTGTGATGGCGTCGCGCACGAACTCAGCCCCGGCCGTCCCGCCGTAGTTGACGGCAAAACGCTCATCGACGGCATACATTTCGCCGTAGCTGACGAAGCGCTCGGAGGTCACTGGCCCGCCGGTTATCGCTGCGGAGAGGTTGAGCCAGGCCAGGTGACGTTCGACGATCGCTTGAACTGCCTCAGTGTCCGGTGCCTGGCCGGTCTCTTTGGCAGCGGCGTAGTCCCGGGCGATCTGCAAGTGTTGGTCCTTGAATGCCTGCTTCTCGTCCTCGGTCTTTGACCGCCACCAACGGTCCCCAGCGGCATAAGCCTTTTTACCCCATCGCTGCTCAACTTCGTCCCTGTACTGCGTGTGATCGAACCCGTCGAACATGTCTTCTGCCATAAGTTGGTCGCCTGCTTCTTGTGCTCGGATTGTGTTTTCGACGGCCCGGACCTGTCGCACCAGCCGCTCTTGTTCCTGCCTGAGCCAGCGGAGGTGCGTGCGCAGGGCCGGCACTGCCTCGTCCTGATTGCGCAGGACGTCCGCGATGGCGGGAAGGCCCAGCCCGAGTTCCCGTAACATCAGGATGCGCTGTAGCTGGATGAGGGCACGGTCGTCGTAATACCGGTAGCCGTTAGTGCCGATGCGGCTCGGCTTCAGCAGGCCAAGCTGCCCGTAGTGACGAAGTGTCCGACTTGTGGTGTTCGCGAGCCGCGCTACTTCCTGGATTGGCCAGTCCACTCCGGCCACCTCCTTCCCTGATGTATTCGCTGTGAGGCCAGCCATCAACGGCCCTAAGAGACCGGACGGGGAGCCCGTAGCTCCAGGCACGTTCCTGCTGCGCGTTACTCATACCTACGAGTCTCCACCTTGACGTAACGTCAAGGTCAACCCATATCAGCGTGGATTGGCGCCTCCTTCTCATCGCCGGGGAAGGAACTTACCGCCGGTGGTGTCGTTGGCGCAGGGCGTAGAGCCCGGTGCTCAATTCTTCTCGTCCTGCCGGCGCACCATCTCGGAGATCCAGGTGGGCGCGAACGGGGAGGTGCAGTTCGGTGGGGTCGGGTAATCCTTGAGGACTTCCAAGCGCTCACCGATGCTCATAGCGCGGGCCCGGAGTTTGGGATGCTCGATCCCGATCTGGGCCAGGCAAAAGTTCATGGCCCATTGCAGGCGATCCGGGGCGTCCTTCATTTGCGCCTCGATGATGTCAAGCAATCCGGAAAGGTCCAAACCCTCTGGCTTCTTCACCACTCGTTCACTGGTCAGCGCCCACCCGGCACTAGCAACCACCGGGTCCGGGTCGGCAAACCAGGCCGTTCGCAGCTCCTCCGCATGCGGACTCTTCTTCACGACGTAGTTAACGAGCCAGTCGTTGACCTTGGGGATGCGCGCTTCGCGCATCATGGAGTCGAGCTCGTCAGGTCCGAATTCCTTCGGGCGGCAGATCAGCAGCGCCACCAGACGCGGTGCGGTCTCACCTGTGGCCCAGAGTTGCTGTGCCAGTTCATGGTGGGTCTTCAGCCGCTTTGCGACGGCGCGCAGCTTGCCCAGGTTTACGCCGTGATCGTCACCGTGCCGTTCGTTCACCGCGCGCGCTTTGGGATCTTCCAGTGCCGCCAACTCGGCCATCACGTCGGCCACCGTAGTACTGGTAATCGCCGCCTGAGCCATGTCACACCCCTGTCCGTCACGTGTACGATCCAGCCTACCCGGCCCGCTACCACCGGCCCTGAAATACACAGCCGGCAACGGTTCCCCGAGTTCCGGGCCGTCCTGTCTGGGGAGGCGGTGGCAGAAGATGGTGCCGGAACATTCCGGCTATTTCTCCGGTGCGGGGATAGAATCGAGGTAATGTGGGTCCCACTGTGGGGCCCGGAACAATCCGATCGGAGAAACAATGCGTTCGGAGAAGCTGCACCTCACACCGGACGATCCGTTCCCCGAGGACCTCAAGGCGGTCGAAGACCGGACGCTCCAGGTCTTGGACAGCCAGGTACAGCGCCAGCTCGACCACGAGATCGTGGCCGAGGGCGAACCGCATCCCGAGACGGAGTTCCGGCACTACGAGCTGGACGAGGAGTTCGAGGACCGCGACCAGCGGTAGCTGACGAACCTGCCCCAAGGGTCCGGGCCCGGTACGCTCATGACGCCGGGGTACGGTCCTGGTGCTCGTCCTGGAAGCGGAGGTGCCTTGGCGCCTATCGCGCGGTCACCCACCGGATACTGAACGCTTCGATCTTTGCCTTCCATCTGACGCATGCCGGCCCCTTGGTTGTGGTGACCCCCGGAGGGTTGCCGGCCAGTTCCTCGCGCCGGGAGATCCCCGGATGGTCCGGGCCGCGCGTACTGACGGCTACATCGTGACCTGGCCGGGACCAGCAGGTGGTCGATCGTGCGCGTCGCGTTTCCGGCCGGGCCCTGACGCCGGGTCGTTGGCAAAACGATGCCCGGGAATCAGAGCCGCGGGGGCGTATCCGGGTCTGTCCGGAAGGGAAACTTGCCGGGGCCGAGGCGCCAGCGGGACCAGTCGTCGGGGTTGGTCGTGGGCCGGCCGAGGAAGTATCCCTGTCCCGCTGTCATGCCGAGAGAGCGCACGGCGGTGAGTTCTGCCCTGGTTTCGATGCCTGCTGCGATGAGCTCCGCTCCGAGTTTGCCGGTGAGTCCTGCCATGGCGGCGCCGAAGGCATGGCGGAGGTAATCGGTGTCGATGCCGGCGATCAGGGTACGGTCGATCTTGATCATGTCGGGGTCCAGTTGCTGGAGGTGGCGGATCGAGTCGGTGTAGGAGCCTGCATGGTCAACCGCGAGACGGACCCCGTGCCGGCGCAACGGAGCCAGCACGGTGCCGAGCGCTGTGGTCTGGGCATCAGTGAGCGCCTCGGTGAGTTGGAGCACCACGCGCCCCGGGGGCAGGTCGGAGTTGAGGAGCAGCCCCGGCAGCAGCGGGTCCAGGCAGACGGCGGGGGAGACTTTCAACGCTACGTACAGGTGGGGCGGCAGCTGCGCGGCGGCACCGATGGCCGTTTCCAGCGCCGCGAACTCCAATTCACTGCCCAACCCGGCCTGCGCGGCGGCCGTGAACCATTCGTCCGCGTTATTGCTCGTGCCGTCGGTAAACCGGGTGAAGGCCTCGGCTCCGGCGATGGCTCCCGACGTCAGATCGACAATCGGCTGGAAGGCGGTCAGCAGCATTCTGTCCGCTAGGATCGCCCCGATCGCAGGTGCGGGCTTCTCCGCGGCCGGCGTCTGCGACCCAGGCAAGGCCCGGTTCTCTTTCCGCGCTGTTCTCCGGTTGGCGGGATCCTCTGTGACGTATCCACGGAGCCGATCCTGGATGGTGACCCGTCCCGGCACAAGGCGCGGGGATACCGGTCTGCGGGGGGCTTCGGCGCGCCGCCTAGTTGCCGAAGGCTCATCCGCGCCCGGGACGTCGGGGCCTGTTCCGCTCCCGGCGCGCGGCGGGGTGGGCGGCGGATCCATCACCATGGGCCTCTTTCTTTATTCCGCAAAGCATCGGGCGGGATGCCAACGCTTCCGGGTATCGAAAGCGAGATCAAGCATTGAAGGGAGAACAATCCGCAGAAAGCTGTGCTGGAGCGCGGACACGCGATGCACTCCTTCAGCTTACCGGCGACCACGCCCTCATGGCCGAACCTACGGCAGTACACGCTGATCCGCACCCCCTGGGCCCCGCGCAGCGCGTCCCCCGTTGAGCTGGGCTCTCAGGGTGCCCGCTCCCATCAGCTGCATCACCGGACCTCGATAACCCCCATCATGCCCTGGTCCTCGTGGTCCAGGATATGGCAGTGGTAGACCGATCGGCCCGGAAAATCGTCAAAGGCAATCCTGACGGTGACTTGCCCGCGGGCGGGTACATTGACGACATCCCGCCATGGAGCGGAGTCCGGGGCACTGCCTGCGGCCT
This sequence comes from uncultured Actinomycetota bacterium, assembly GCA_963769515.1. GTDB lineage: Bacteria > Actinomycetota > Actinomycetes > Actinomycetales > Micrococcaceae > Arthrobacter. The sequence continues at coordinate 60,957 of CAVYMG010000035.1, read as the reverse complement.
GGACGATCTGCATCGGCCAGACGTGCAGATGGAACGGGTGGTCCATGAAGCTGGAATTGACGATGGTCCATTCCTCGATGGTCTGCAAGGCTACAGCGGTATCCGTGCGGTTCCCGTTGAAGTTCCTGCCGTTGATGGTGAAGCTCATCATCCCCATGCCGGGACCCCTCCCGGGGCCCATTCCTCCGGTCTCGAACGTGAACTGCCGGCGGGCGGCAACGACGGCGTCCCGCAAGTCTGCAGGCTGCTCGGCGGGCGGAACCACAGGGGCCGGGGCGGCCGGCTCACCGGCAACCGCCAGGGACGCCAGCGTGATGCCGTCCCGGCTCGATCCACCGTCCTCCGCGGCTCCCGGTCCCGCCAGGCCCATCACGCCGGTCATGCTGCCCCGGTCGTAGTAATTAGCCGTGAGGGTGGCGTCTCCGGCGGTGGCCGTGACGAGCAGATCGGCGCGGTTGCCCGGCGCCAAGAGCAGTTCCTGGATGCGTTCGGGGGTTCGTAAGCGCCCCGAGTCCATGCCGAGGAGCTGCAGTTGCTGTCCGTCGAGCCGCAACTTCAGATAACGCGCTACGCAGGTGTTGACGATGCGCCATCGTTCGCGCTCACCGGGCCGGGCGGAGAGTGTGGGGTTGCTTTGGCCATTGACCAGAACAAGGTCGCCCTCCCGGCCCAGCATCCGTTCCATTGGCGATGCCGCCGCGACGGTTCCGGCTCCGTCCAGGGTGGTATCCGAAATCACCATGACCCGCTCGCGGCTGACCTGGAGCGGTTCCGGGTCCTCGACGATGAGGGCGCCGAAGAGGCCGGCAAAAATCTGATCCGCGACCGTGCCGTGGTGGTGCGGGTGGTACCAGAACAGGCCGGGCGGGTGGTTGTCCGGGAGCCGGTACTCGTAGCTGAACGAGGTCCCGGGCTGGACCTTGAGGAAGATATTGTCGCTGTTGCCCTCCGGTGAGACGTGGAGGCCGTGAAGGTGCAGGTTGGTTGCCACCGCCATTGAATTGACCAGTTCGATGTCCAGCGTGTCCCCGCCGCGCAGGCGCAGGGTGGGTCCGGGGACGCCGCCGTTGTAGGCGAGTCCGGTAGCGCTCCGTCCGGCCAGCAGGACCGTTCCGGGGGCTGCTTCGAGGCGGACGCGGAGACGCCCGTTGCTGCTGCGCAGCTCCTGGGGCCCGGAGAATGCTGATCCGGCGACGGGTTCGAACCGTGAAGTCAACGTCCACCAGACGCCGGCGCCGCCGGCGATGATGCCTGCGGCGCCGAGTCCGCCCAAGAGCAGGGTGTTCCGTCGGCTGATGGGAAGCACTATTGGTCCTCGCCGAGGACCCGGACCTGGTCGCGGTATTGGTCGGCGACGAGTACGACGAGCGCAATTCCGATCAGCACGAGCAGGCCCCACAGCCACATCCAGCCCATATTCGTCCCGTATCCCCACATCATGACCGGCACCCTCGCTCACCGTCGTAGATATGCAGAGTGTGCTCCCGGACGCTTCCCCGTGGGTAGGGTCCGAGGTCCCGGACCCAAGGCCCAGCAGGAACACAGGACTCAGAACGGCGCTGGACAGGGCGCCGACCGCCACAACGAGGGGCCTGTGGCTAGTGCAACAAACCGCCCAGGCGCCGCAAAATGACCGAAACAGACTCATCCGACGCATCGCGATAGCCGGATCCGGCCCAGATGTTGATGTTCTCCGGGTCCCCTGCCGCGGCCGCAGCTTTCCGGATCGGGCTGGTCAGATGGTGCAGTGCCGGGTAGCCCAGGGGAGCCGCCGGATGGAAGCGTTCCACAAATCCGTTGCGCAGGGCCCGCGCCGGCCGCCCGGAAAACGCGGTGGTCAACACCGTCCCGCTCCTGGCCGGGTCTGCCAGTGCTGATTTGTAGGTCGCCGACGCACCGCTTTCCGCTGACCGCAGGAGTACCGTTCCGACGACGGCGGCCTCGGCTCCCGCTGCCAGCACTTCGCGGACTGCCCGTGGTGTGCTGATTCCGCCAGCAGCCCACAGGGGCAGCTCCGTCTGTTCGCGCACGTCGGCGACGAGCTGAACCAGGGGTATGTCCCTGATTGGAGCATCGGGTGTGAGCGTGCCCGAGTGGCCTCCTGCCTGGGAACCCTGGACGATGAAGCCGTCCACTCCGAGGGACACCGCCTGCCGGGCTTCGCCGGGGTTCGTGACGGTTTGCAGTACAGCCGATCCCGCCGCCTGCAGGCGGCGCACGATATCCGCCGTCGGGAGTCCAAAGGTGAAACTCACCGCCGGCACAGGGTCGCGGACCAACAGCGCGATCTTGGCATCCCAGTCATCGTCATCCTCTGCCGGCTCGGCGGTGCTTAGGTCCATGCCGTACTGTGCTGCCAGTTCCCCGAGTGCCTCGGCATAGGCGGTGAAGTCCGCGCGGTGGATGGGGACGGCATTGGGTACGAACAGGTTCACTCCGAAGCGCGGTGTATGCCGCCGCACTGCAGCCACCTGTTCGGCGAGCTCGCCGGTCGTCTTGTAGCCGCCGGCCAAAAATCCCAGTCCGCCTGCGTGCGCGGCAGCGACCACGAGCCCGGGCGTGCTCGGACCGCCGGCCATCGGCGCTGCGACCAGCGGGAGATCCGCACCCAATGTGTGAAGAATCCCTGGGACAGAAAGCCGGCTAACGGGCCGAGGCATATCCGGGCCCGGGGTGAAGACCTTCTTGTTCTCGTTACCGGACACGGTGGATCTCCTCTGCGCGCGTTGGGTTCCGCTTCGCTCGGCCGTCACGTGTTCTCCGAGCTAGTCCGGTCAAGCCAATCACGGACCAGCGCGGCGAGCAGCTCCGGTCGCTCGTGCATGAGTGCGTGCCCTGCGCCGTCGAGTATAGCCAGGGTGGCGTGCGGATATCCCTCGAGCAATGCCATTGCGTCGGCGGAGCCAACGATCGAGTCGCATCGGCCGGCCACGATCAGGGCCGGCGCCAAACAAGGGCCGGACCCGACGTCGACCCTCCATCCGGCGAAGATCCGGCCCAAGCCGGCTTCGTCGGAGAGCGTCGTGCCCGGCACCACATGGTTGCGGTAGCGGCGGGCGGTGGCCTGCGTGCGCACGACGAAGTATTCATCGAAACCCTGCCGTTGCCCAGGTTCGAGCTCGTCGTGCGCGTCGGCGTCCTGGCGAATCACCTGGTGGTCGGGCACATGCTGCGAGCGCTCGGCGACGGGGCATAGCAGCGCCAGGGCGAGCACGATCTCCGGTCGCTGCGCCGCGATGCCGCGCGCCAGGTATGCGCCATAGGAGTGCCCCAGCAATATCACCGGTCCGGCTTCCAGTTGGTCAATGAAGTCAGCGAGCAACGCCACCACGTCGTCGTTGCAGTCCAGGTCGCCGGCCGAGGTGCGGCCCATTCCAGGCAGGTCCGGATAGATCCGCCTGTATCCCCGGCCGGGGACAATGGCCTCGATCGCCGCCTCGATCTCGCGGTGATCAACGCCGGCGCCATGAAGGGCAACGAGGGGCACGCCGCGACCATGCTCGATGTAGTGGATTGACAAGCCGTTGACCCGAAGCTCCATGCCCCCATCTTAATGAGCACCCCGGGACGATTCGTTGGACGCACACCCCGCCCGCAGCGCCGGACGTCCGTCGGTGGAGGCCGGCAGCCATCGAACTCTCGGCCGCAGTCGTCGGCATTGAGCGACTGCATTTCCGTTCAGCGGGGCGCATCTCCCGTAGGATGCCTGCATGGGACTCATAGTGACGCTATTGGTGATTTGGCTCGTGCTGTCGATTCTTGGCTTTGTTCTCGAGGGCCTGCTGTGGCTGGCTTTCATTGGACTGATCCTGTTCGTGGCTACCGGCGTGTGGGGCTGGATCAAGCGCAAGGCCAAGACCTGATTTTTTGCCGTGAGTAGCTGAAGGCTGCAGCCGACGGAAAGGGGATTTCGTGAGTAGCACCGAACCGGCCCAGGATTTCCTGGCCAAGGCCATCGTGCTGGCGACGGGCAATGTCCGGGACGGCGGAGGCCCGTTCGGGGCCATCGTCGTCACTGCAGACGGGCAGGTGTTCGAGGGTGTCAACCGGGTGACCGCCACCAACGATCCCACCGCCCACGCTGAGGTCACGGCGATCCGGCGCGCCTGCAGCGAACTTGGTACCTTTGCCCTGCCCGGGGCGACCCTGTACAGCAGCTGCGAGCCGTGTCCGATGTGCCTGGCCTCCGCACTCTGGGCCAGAATCGGGAGTGTGGTGTTCGCCGCTGACCGTCACGATGCCGCGTCCGTGGGGTTCGATGACGCCGTGTTTTACGAGTACTTCGAAAACGGGAACCGCGACGCGCTGATGCCGTTATCCAAGCTCGCACTCGACGATCCGCAGGCGCCGGCCATTCTCGAGCCGTTCAAGACCTGGAATGAACTTGCCAGCAGGATCGAGTACTGACGGACGGCATAAGGGGGCCCAACGTGGACAGCATCGCGGTAACCGTAAACGGCAGAAGCCGGGACTGTGCTGGGGTGAGCCCCCACGTCCGGCTGCTTGACTGGCTGCGGGCAGAGGGCCTCACCGGGGCCAAGGAAGGCTGTGCCGAGGGTGAGTGCGGTGCCTGCGCCGTGCTGGTGGCCAGGCCGGACGGTTCCGACCGTAGCCGCTGGACGTCGGTGAATGCCTGCCTGCCGCCGGCCGTGGCGTTCGACGGCCAGGAAATCATCACCGCCGAAGGCCTCGGCACGGCACCGGGTCCCTGCGCGGAGCCGGACCTGCATCCGGTCCAGCGCGAGATGGCCGAGCGTGGCGGCTCCCAATGCGGATATTGCACCCCCGGGTTCGTCTGCGCCATGGCCGCCGAATACTACCGGCCCGGCCGGAGCCCCGTCCCGGCCGACCGGGGGCAGGCCGGTCCCGCCCAGGACGGTAACGCCAATGACGGTACCGCCCGGGCCGACCCGGGCCGGCCGGACGCGGCCCTCGATACCGCCCACTCCTGCGGGCCCAACGGCTTCGACCTGAACGCCCTAAGCGGCAACCTGTGCCGGTGCACCGGCTACCGGCCCATCCGGGACGCCGCCTATGCCCTGGAGGTCCCGGCGGAGGCTGACCCTTTGCTGCAGCGCCAGGACTCGCCCGCACCACCGGCCCGGCACACCCGGGCAAGCGTGGGCGGCGCGGAGTTCGTCCGCCCGCAATCCATGGCCGAACTCTTTGACCGGCTGGCACGGGATCCGGAGGCCGTGCTGGTCACCGGCGCCACCGACCTGGGTGTGGAAGTGAACCTCCGGCACGCCCGCCCCCGGCTGGTCCTGGCCATAGACCGGCTCGAACCGCTGCGGGCACTGACGGTCGGCAACGACTCGATCGAGATCGGCGCGGCCCTGACCCTGACCGAACTCGAGGACCGGCTCGCCGGCCGGGTGCCGCTGTTGAGCCAGTTCTTCCCCCAGTTCGCCTCGCGGCTGATCCGCAACGCCGCAAGCCTGGGCGGGAACCTCGCCACCGGTTCGCCCATCGGCGACGCGGCGCCGGCGCTGCTGGCCCTGAACGCCACCGTGATCCTTGCCGCCGGGAACGGCGAGCGCGAGATCCCGCTCGCGGAGTTCTTCACCGGATACCGGCAGAGCGTGCGGAAACCCGGCGAGGTCCTCCGGTCCGTGCGGATTCCGCTGCCGCTGCCGGAGCAGACCGCGTTCTACAAAATCGCCAAACGGCGCTTCGATGACATCTCCAGCGTCGCCGTCGCCGTCGCGATGCAGCTCGACGCCGGCACGGTCGCCTCCGTCCGGATCGGCCTCGGGGGAGTGGCAGCCACACCGATCCGGGCCCGGAGCACGGAAGACGCCCTGACCGGACAACCCTGGACCCGCGAGATGGCCGCGGCTGCCGCCGCCATCATGGCCACCGAGGGTACCCCCATTGATGACCTGCGTGCGAGCGCCCGGTACCGGTCGGCGATGCTCGAACAACTCCTGCTGAAGTTCCACGCCCACACGCAGCCCGACGCCGCCACGGAGGTGACCCGGTGACGTCCCTTGCAGACCGTCCGGTCAACCCGGTTGTCGGGACGGCCGTTCCGCACGAGAGCGCGGCCCTGCATGCAACCGGCACCGCGCTGTACACCGATGACCTCATCGTCCGGCACCAGGACGTCCTGCACGCCTGGCCGGTCCAGTCTCCCCATGCGCATGCCCTCGTGGCCGCCCTGCGGACCGGGCCGGCGCTGCAGGTTCCCGGTGTGGTCCGGGTCCTGACGGCTGCGGACGTGCCCGGCCTCAACGACGCCGGCACCAAAGCCGACGAGCCGCTGTTCCCCACCGAGGTCATGTTCTACGGGCACGCCGTGTGCTGGGTCCTGGGGGAGACGCTCGAAGCCGCCCGTTTGGGGGCCGCCGCCGTGGAAGTCGACTACGAACCGCTCCCGTCGCTGCTGACGCTCACGGAGGCCATCGAAGCCGGGAGCTTCCAGGGCCACCAGCCCACCCTCAGCCGGGGTGAGGCCGACGCCGCGCTCGCCGACGCCGCGCACCGGTTCTCCGGCGAGCTCGAGTGCGGCGGGCAGGAACACTTCTACCTGGAGACCCACGCCTCGTTCGTCTATGTGGATGAAGGCGGGCAGGTCTTTGTGCACTGCAGCACCCAGCATCCGTCCGAAACCCAGGAGATCGTAGCCCACGTCCTGGGCCTGCAGAGCCACGACGTGACCGTGCAATGCATGCGGATGGGCGGCGGGTTCGGCGGGAAGGAGATGCAGCCGCACGGGTTCGCCGCCATCGCGGCCCTGGGCGCGGTCCTGACCGGCCGTCCGGTGCGCCTGCGCCTGAACCGTACGCAGGACATCACCCTGTCCGGGAAAAGACACCCGTTCCACGCCCGCTGGGAGGTCGGCTTCGATGAGGAGGGCCGTCTGCAGGCCCTCAAGGCCACGTTGACCAGCGACGGCGGCTGGTGCCTGGACCTCTCCGAACCGGTCCTGGCCCGCGCGATGTGCCATATCGACAACGCCTACTGGATCCCGCATGTGGAGGTCCACGGGCGGGTGGCGCAGACGAACAAGACATCGCAGACGGCTTTCCGCGGCTTCGGCGGACCGCAAGGGATGCTGGTGATGGAGGACCTCCTGGGCCGGTGCGCTCCCTTGCTGGGCCTGGATCCGGGCGAGCTGCGCCGCCGCAACCTGTACGCCCCGGGCCAAAGCACCCCGTACGGGCAGCCGGTCCGGCACCCCGAGCGGCTGACCACCATCTGGGCGCAGCTGCTCGAGCGTGCCGACGTCGAACACCGGCAGGAACAGCTCAAGGCGTTCAACGCCACACACGCGCACATCAAGCGCGCGCTCGCCGTGACCCCGGTCAAGTTCGGCATCTCCTTTAACCTCACGGCCTTCAACCAGGCCGGCGCGCTGGTCCACGTCTACAAGGACGGCTCGGTGCTGATCAATCACGGCGGCACGGAAATGGGGCAGGGACTCCATACCAAGATGCGCCAGGTCGCCGCGACGTCGCTGGGGGTGCCGCTGGCCGCCGTGCGGCTGGCACACACACGGACAGACAAGGTGCCCAACACCTCCGCGACGGCGGCCAGCTCGGGCAGCGACCTCAACGGCGGGGCCGTCAAGAACGCCTGCGATCAGATCCGCGGCCGCCTCGCCGACGTGGCAGCCCGCCGGTTGAACATCCATCCCGACGATGTCCGGTTTTCCGCCGGCCAGGTCACTGGCATCGGTTTCGCCGACCAGGTCATTCCGTTTGCGGAGCTGGTCCACGACGCTTACTTCCAGCGGGTGCCGCTTTGGGCCGCCGGCTACTACCGCACCGAAGGGCTGCACTGGGACAGCGCCCGGATGCAGGGTGAGCCGTTTAAATACTTCTCCTTCGGCGCCGCGGTGTCCGAGGTGGAGGTGGACGGGTTCACTGGGGCGTACCGGCAGCTGCGCACGGACATCGTCCACGACGTCGGGGACAGCCTGTCACCGCTGATCGACGTCGGACAGATCGAAGGCGGTTTTGTCCAGGGTGTGGGCTGGTTGACCCTGGAGGAGCTGCGCTGGGATGTTTCGGACGGCGAGCAGCGCGGACGTCTGGCCACCCAGTCCGCCAGCACGTACAAACTGCCGAGCTTCTCGGAGATGCCGGAGGAGTTCAACGTCCATCTCTTTGAGCAGGCGACCGAGAGCGGTGTTGTCTACGGGTCCAAGGCCGTGGGCGAGCCTCCCCTGATGCTGGCCTTCAGCGTCCGGGAAGCTTTGCGCGCGGCGGTGGCCGCGTTCGGGGACGGCGGCAGCTCAGTCGTGATCCCCAGCCCGTCCACGCCGGAGGCAATTTTCTGGGCGGTGGAGCAGGCCCGGGCGGGTGCGACGGATTCACCGGCGGGCACGGATCCGCTTTGGAGGACGGGGCCCGTCACCTCACCCGTCACCCCGGGCTGACATGGACTGGCTGCAGGCTCTGCACCGGCTACGCGCCGAAAACTCGGCGTGCGTCCTGGCCACGGTTCTGGAGGTCCGCGGGCACGCACCCCGGGAGGCCGGAGCCAAGATGGTGGTGGCCGCCGACACCTCCTGGGGCAGCATCGGCGGCGGCAATCTGGAAGCGACCGTGATGGACCGGGCCCGGGCCATGCTCGCCGCCGGAACGGCGGCCCCCGAAACCCAGGAATTCCGGCTGAACGACAGAGCCCCCGCAGAGCACGGGCGGCAGTGCTGCGGAGGAGTGGTCCGTATCCTCCTTGAACCGTTTCCTGCCCGGCCCAATGTCGCCATCTTCGGGATGGGCCACGTCGGCCACGAACTCGCCCGGATCCTGTCCCGGCTGCCGCTGCACCTGCACCTGGTGGACAGCCGGGCCGCCCACGTGATCCCGGCCCGGCTCTCCGACGTCATGGAGGGCACCGCCGGGGTCAGCGCCCGGCACAGCCCCGTCCCGGATTCGGTGCTGGGCGAGCTGCCGGCCGGATCCCACGTGCTGATCATGACCCATGACCACGCCGAGGATTTCCTGCTGTGTGACGCGGCACTGCGCCGGGACGACCTGGGCACGGTCGGACTGATCGGCTCCCGGGCCAAATGGTCCCGGTTCCGCCAGGGCCTCCTGGGCGAAGGGCACACCGAGGCTGCGATAGACGGGATCAGCTGCCCGATCGGCCTGTCCGGGATCACCGGCAAGGCGCCCGCGGTGATCGCCATCAGCGTCGCAGCCCGCCTGCTCCAGGCCGTCTCCGACGATACAACGCGCTCTCTTGAGGGTGCCACCGCGGCGGAGTAGTCTCACTCCCATCACACCCGCATCATCGTGACCTGGGAGCGGCTATGCCATCCGTGCAACGTCAACTGGTTTCCGTGATGACGGCCCTGGCTTTGGGCCTGACGACGGGGTGCACCGTCACCACGCCCGCGTCCGCTCCTCCGTCCGCGGCTGACACGATCGAGAAAACCGCGACCGCCACCGGACGCGGAGGTGCGGTGAGCACCGTGGACCCGGAGGCGTCAGCCGCGGCGCTGGGGATCCTCCGCAATGGCGGTAATGCGGTGGACGCCGCCGTCGCCGCGGCTGCCACCCTGGGCGTGACCGAGCCCTACAGTGCCGGCCTCGGCGGGGGCGGCTATTTTGTCTTCTATGACGCGAAGACCGGCAAGGTCGAGACGATCGACGGGCGAGAGACCGCGCCGGCAGCGATGCCGGACGACGCGTTCATCGACCCGGCAACCGGAAAACCGTACCCCTTCACCCCCGAGCTGGTCACGAGCGGCGTCTCGGTCGGTGTCCCCGGCACGCCGGCGACCTGGGAACGCGCCCTCGAGCGGTGGGGCACCCTAAGCCTCAGCGAAGCGCTGAATCCGGCCATCGAGGTCGCCGCGGACGGGTTCGTGGTGGATGAAACGTTCCGCCAACAGACGCTCGACAACAAGCTGCGCTTCGAAGCCTTCACCTCGACCAGCAGCCTCTTCCTCCCGGACGGTGACGCACCCGCCGTCGGCAGTGTCTTCCAGAACACGGATCTCGCAGAGACGTACCGGCTCCTCGCGAAGGAGGGAATGCCGGGTTTCTACAGCGGTCCGCTCGCGGAGGAGATCGTCGCCGCAGTCCAGTCCCCGCCGAAGACTGACACCACTGCGTTGCCCGTGCCCGCCGGACACATGACGACGGCGGATCTCGCCGCCTACCGCGTCCTGGACCAGGCACCGACCCGCGTGGCGTACCGCGGACTGGAGGTGTACGGCATGGCGCCCTCGAGCAGCGGCGGCACCACGGTCGGCGAAGCGCTGACCATGCTGGACCCGTTCAACCTCGCCGAGATGACTGTGCCCGGGGCCCTGCACTACTACCTTGAGGCCAGTGCACTCGCCTTCGCCGACCGCGGCAAATACCTCGGCGACCCCGCGTTCGTCGAGGTCCCCACCGCCGCACTCACCGACCCGATCTTCGGCAAGGAACGTGCATGCCAGATCGACCCGCAGCGCGCTGCCCCGAAGCCCGTCCCGCCCGGCGAGGTGGCCGGGTACGACGGCGCGTGCCCGGCTCCCGCAGCGGCACCAGCCAATGAGGCGGACACCGAGAACATCTCGACGACGAACCTGACGGTCGCGGACCAGTGGGGGAACGTGGTCGAGTACACGCTCACGATCGAACAGACCGGCGGGTCCGGGATCGTGGTGCCCGGCCGCGGGTTCCTCCTCAACAACGAACTCACCGATTTCTCGACCGTCTACAACCCCGCCGACCCAAACCGGATCGAGCCGGGGAAACGACCGCGCTCGTCGATGTCGCCGACCATCGTCCTCGAGGACGGCAAGCCGTTCCTGGCGCTCGGCTCGCCGGGCGGATCTACGATCATCACGACCGTCCTGCAGACGATCCTGAACCGGGTGGACCTGGGCATGAGCCTCGCGGACGCCATCGCGGCGCCACGGGCAGCGCAACGGAACTCCGAAAAAGTCACGGCCGAGCCGGACTTCATCGCCAAGTTCGGCGACGAGCTGACACCGTACGGCCATCAGTTCACGCCGTCCGGCGACGCGTTCACGTCGGCCGCGGAGATCGGTGCGGCCACGGCCATCGAGTTCCGGCCCGACGGGAGCATGGTCGCCGCGACCGAGCCGGTGAGGCGCGGGGGCGGATCGGCGATGGTGCTCGAACCGTCCGGCTGAGTGCCGTCCGGGTCCAGGAAGTCTCCTCAATCTTTCCCGGCGGTGCCGTCCGCCCGCCAGATCAGGCCGCTGCGCCGATGCTGTTCCCTGCGTTCGGCGGCGCTGTGGCTTTCGCCCTCCGCCGTTCCGTCCGACTCGCCTTCGAAATCAACGAGGCCGCCGGTCTGGTCAAAGGGATGCGCAAACCGGTTGTACTCCGGCTCAGTGCCGCCGCCTGCGGCCGGGGGGACCTTGGCATCGCCGGCGCCGGTACCCTCCGGAGCCCCGGCGGCGTGTCCCTCGCCTTCGATGAACGCCTTGAATTTCTTCAAGTCGTGTTCCGTCTGGCGGGCCACGACGTGGAGCAGATCTCCGACCTTCTCCACGAGCCCTTCGGGCTGGTACTCAAGAGTCAGCTGCAGCGTCGTTCTGCCGCTGCCGGCGTCTTCGAACCCCACCTCTCCGGCATTGATCGGTCCCTCCGTGGATGCCCAGGCAACCTTGCGGTCCGGAATCTGTTCGAGAATCCTGGCTTCCCACCGCCGTCGGACCCCGGCAATGTGCGCGACCCATTCGAGCCGGTCCTTGCCTACGCGCGTCACGCTCTCCACGCCGCCCATAAAACGCGGAAAGTCCTCAAACCGGGTCCACTGGTTGTACGCGGTACTGACCGGTACGTCGACCACGATCCGCTTTTCTACCTTTGTGCTCATGAGAACCCCTCTGACTGGAACCGGATCTGAAACGAGCTCAACGCATCCCAGTACACCCAGAATATCGCTGGCATCCGGGACGGTCGAGGGCCGGGGGACGATCCTGCGCGGAGGTTTGGCGGAGCCATTGACATCACTAGGCAATCTGAGAATGCTCGATGTAACGTCAATCCAGTTCCTCGCACCCACGCTGGAATCGGGGGTACCAATGGGACGCGACGACCATGACCGTCTTCAACTGCATCTGTTCCAAACGTGGCAGCTCTGCCTGGGCGCCGACGTCATCCGTGTCGCGGTCCGGCAGCAGCGGCTGATCAGCGCGATCGCGATCTGCGGTCCCCGTCCGCGCAGCTATCTGGCCGGTCTGCTGTGGCCCGAGTGTGCCGAGGCCCGGGCCTTGGAAAGCCTGCGCGTCGCAGTACACCTGGTCTCCCGGCAGGTGCCCGGGCTGCTCGTCAACGGCGGGGCTGTCCTCGCCCTGGGCGAGCGTGTGGACGTGGACCTGCACCGGGTCCGCGCGCATCTCCGGGAGTTGGGACAATCCGGCCTGACCGGCACCACGGCATCGTGGCTGGACCTGTTGCGCGACGCCGAGCTGCTTCCCGGCTGGTACGAGGACTGGGTCCTCACCGAACAGGCCCGATTGCAGCGGGACCGGCTGCACGCCTTCCAACTGATTGCCCGCGAGGCACTGGCCCGCGGTGAGTATGAGGCAGCCCAGGAAGCCGCCGAAGCGGCGCTGGAACTGGAACCACTGTGCGAGAGCGCCGTTGGATTGTTGGTCCAGGCGGAGAAACGGCAGGGTAACAACGCCTCCGCACTCCGCGCCTTCGAAAAATACCAGGAAAGGCTGCGGGACGACGTGGGCCTGGCGCCGTCAGAAACCATCCGCCGGCTCATCAGTGACGGCCTCGACCCCTCGGCCCCCGATATTGGCGAACCGGGCCGGCTGTAACGCTGCAGTAACGCGCCCATGGCAGGGTGCCAGCATCTCACCGTTCAATCGGCGCCGGGCGGCGGCCCGCCCCCGGTGTCAAGAGTCGTGCCACGGATCGGCCTGGCACAGCTGCCGGCCGCCGGGCACTTATTCGAGGTAACCGAAAGAGGCCCAACAAAATGCTTTCAACAACAGATACGCGGGATCTTGGCCGGAACGTCCGCGGACCGGTCCTGCATCCTGGCGACAATGGCTTCGAAGACGAGGCCGCCGCCTACAACCTTGCTACCGTGCACCACCCGGACATCGTGGTGGGAGCCACTGACGCGCAGGACGTGGTGGCCACCATGAAGTGGGCTGCGACGCACGGTGTGCCCGTGGCAGTCCAGGCGACCGGGCACGGCGCGGACGTGGCGATGGAGGGCGGCCTGCTCATCAACACGAGCCGCATGCAGGATTTCGAGTTCGATCCGGAGCGCCGGACGGCCACGGTGGGGGCCGGGGTGAAGTGGCGCACCGTGCTGGATGCCGTCGTGCCGCATGGACTGATAGGCATGAACGGCTCCACCTCAGATGTCAGCGTGGTCGGCTACACCCTCGGCGGCGGACTGCCCGTCATGGGCAGGGTCTTCGGCTTCGCCGCCGACCACGTCCGCAGCATCGACGTCGTCACCGCGGACGGACAACTCCGCACCGCCGACGCGGAACACGAGCCGGAACTCTTCGGCCTGTTGCGCGGCGGCAAAGGCAACCTGGGCATCGTCACGTCGCTGACTTTCGATCTTCTCCCGATCAGCGATTTCTATGCCGGCGGCATCTTCTACCCGGGAACAGCCGCCGAGGACGTGCTGACAGCCTTCAGCCAGTGGGCCCCGGCACTGCCGGAGAATGTCTCCACGTCCGTGGCCCTGCTCAGGCTTCCGGACATGGACATCATTCCGGAGCCAATGCGCGGCCAGTTCCTCGTGCACCTGCGGTTCTGCCATCTCGGCGATGCGGAATCAGGCGCCCGGCTGCTGGCGCCGATGCGCGAGGCCTCCCCGCCCGTGATGGATATGGTGGCGCCCATGAGCTATCTGGACATAGACATGGTGCACATGGACCCGCCGGTGCCGGTTCCGTTCATGCACGCCGGCGAGTTCCTGAGCGCGTTCAACGCGGATGTCATCAACGCGCTCCTGAAAGAAGCCGGGCCGGATTCCGACTGCCCGCTGCTGGAGGTTGAGATCCGTCTGATGGGAGGAGCCTATGCGCGGGCAACCGACGGTACGGACGCCGTGTCCGGCCGGGACGAACCCTTCATCCTGGTGCTCATCGGCCTGGTGGCGCCGCCGAACATCGATCGGAATCCGGCCTCCATAGAATCGATCTTCAGGGCCATGGCCCCGTATACCTCCGGGCGGACGTTTGTGAACCTGCACGGTGCCCCCGGCGACGAGGCCGACCGGGCCCGGGCCTGGTCGGATGAAACCTACGCCCGGCTTGTCCGTGCCAAGTCCATCCACGATCCCGGCAACCTGCTCCGGTACCAGCACGCCGTCGGGCAGGAGACAGTTCCGGGCTGAGGCGGCGCTGGCGGCGGGGCCTTGGCGAGTGCGGGCAGCTTAACTAGGCTCTGGGTACGATCCGATGATGGAGGACGCATGCAACCCCTGCCGCTGTTGAGTCTTGTTTCCCGCCTCGAGGACGCTGCCGGTCTTGACCCGTGGGCGGCGCGGACCAAAACCGTGGTCGATGCACTAATCCAGCCCCAGCAGCTGCGGGACGTGCTGCACGGGATACCCATTGGTCACCCGGTCCATCCGATGGCCGTCCAGGTCCCGCTCGGGGCCTGGACCTCCGCGGCCGTTCTGGATGCCTTTCCCGGCAATGGCCGTGCTGCGTCCTTGCTGGTCGGGATGGGAGTGGTCAGCGCCGTACCCTCCATGGTCTCCGGCCTGACCGACTGGTCCGAACTCCACGAGCAGCAGCAGCGCGTGGGTCTGGTCCATGCCGCCGGGAATGTGGCCGCGGTGTGTCTCTACGCCGTTTCGCTCGCCGAGCGCAGCCGCGGCAATGCAGTCCGGGGGAAGGCGTTCGGGTACCTTGGCCTGGCGGCGGTCGCCGCGGCGGGCTTCCTCGGCGGGCACCTGGCCTACCGGCAGGCAGCCGGGGTCAACCACACCGAGGACGTCCCGCACCGTTTTCCCGTGGGCTGGCAGAGCCTCGCACCACTGAACGAGTTCGCCGACCGTAAACCGGAGCGGCGAGTCGTGGCCGGTGTTCCTCTGCTGGTATTCCGGAACGGGGAGCATGTCCACGTCCTCGCGGACGTCTGCAGCCACCTCTCCGGCCCGCTGCACGAGGGTACGATCACCGGCGGCGACGACCCGTGCGTCGTCTGTCCCTGGCACGGCAGCGTGTTCTCGCTTCGCAGCGGCGAGGTTGTCCACGGCCCCGCGACGGCGGGCCAGCCGCGCTTCAATACGCGCGTCACGGACGGGGTCCTCCAGGTTTGCCTGCCGGGGGCGGGGTAGGGACGAGCCGCGGCTGGGACCAACGACTCTGGGAGGCGGGCCGGCCCGGACGTAGCTTCGAGCATGGACCTACACCGAACGAGCTCGTCCGGCCTCACCGCGGCGCCGAGGCCCCCTCAGGTTGAACAGAGCTGGCGGCAGCTCTATCTTTGGGCAGGCATCTCCTCGATCCTTTTCGTGGCGCTCCTCATCGCCGCGCTCGTCCTGGACTTCGTGGCCCCGCCACCGGTTCACGGCGGCTCCGAGACGCTGGAGTTCATCGCGGAAAACAAGGGGGTTTACATCGCTGAGCAGCTGTTGTGGGTGATGCCGAACATCTTTGCGGTGCTCGTCTTCGTGGCGCTCTATGTTGCCTTGGCACCTTTCAACAAGAGTCTCGCCCTGCTCGCCACTGTGGTCGGTGCACTGTCCTGGGCACTTATTCTGGCAGTCCCGGTCACGAGCCGGGGATCCCTCGTGCTTGTTTACCTCAGTGACCGATACACCGCAGCCGCCGACGATGCCGCGCGGCTGCGCTACTCGACCGCCGCTGAGGCGATCGTCGCCGAAAACAACACCCCCGGAGCTGTCGGCATCCTGTCCGTGGTGGGCCTTCTGCTGATTTCCGTCGTGATGCTCACGGGGCCGTTTCCGCGGTTCCTCGCGTGGCTGGGGATCGCCGCCGGCAGCGTGGGTGTTGCGGCGGAGACGCTGCGGTACGCCGTTCCTGAGGTCTACATGATCTACGGGGTGCTGATGTGGGGTTGGTTTGTCGCGGTGGGGGTTGGACTGATCCGGCTGGCAGCGAGGACGCCCCGGCCCGGCAGCCACCCGTGAACCGCGTGTGATCCGGGGATCCCGGCCCTGCTGCAGCCCGGCAGGCGGGCAGGGAGGCCGCTGACGGATCATTCCGGTGTGCGGGCATGGAAAAACCCCGCAGGCACTTGGGGGTATGTCTCCGGGGTTGATCCTGACATTACTATACTCCAGGGGGTATTTTGGTGCCAAGTTGCCCGCAGTGGAGGACGTCCGATCGATTGACCGCAAACGATCCCGTGGGGATTGCGGCCGGATCGGATCAACAGCGATCGTGCCCGGAATGAAGGCATTACTGTCAGTAGCTCGCGCGTCCGCCGCCAGTGTCGTCGCTGTCGCTGTTGCCGCCGTTGTGCTCGACCGGCCGCACGAAGTCCGCGGCGAGCGCTTCGGAGCCGCGGGCCAGCAGGGCGACGTCGGCGCCGACGAGGATGAAGGACGCCCCCGCCGCGAGGTAGTGCCGTGCGGTGTCCGGGTTGAAGGCGTTCACGCCGGCGGGTTTCCCGGCGGCCGTGGCTGCGGTGAGGCAGTGTTCGACGGCGGCGCGTACGTCCGGGTGTTCCTGCTGACCGAGCAGGCCCGTGGAGGCGGCGAGGTCGGAGGGGCCCACGAAGATGGCGTCGACGCCGTCGACCGCCAGGATGTCCTCCACTGACTCGACCGCCGCCGTCGACTCGATTTGGACGGTGAGGCTGATGGTTTCGCCGGCGCGGGCGAGGTAGTCCGGGACCCGGTTCCAGCGGGCCGAGCGGGCCAGGGCGGACCCGACCCCGCGGACCCCGTGCGGCGGGTACCGGGTGGCGGCGACGGCGGCCCGGGCCTCCGCGGCCGAGTCCACCATGGGCAGCAGCAGGTTCTGCGCGCCGAGGTCCAGGTACTGCTTGATGAGCACAGTGTCGTTCACCGGGGGCCGGACCAGGACGTGCCCCGGGTAGCCGTGGACGGCCTGAAGCTGGGCGAGGACGGATTCGAGGCCGTTGGGGCTGTGTTCGGCGTCGATAAGGAGCCAGTCCAGGCCCGCGCCCGCGCAGATCTCCGCAACGAGCGGGCTGCCGGAGCAGACCCACATCCCCGCCAGCGGCCGGCCGGCAGCGCCGGCTTGGTTGCGGAGGGCGTCGCGGAAGGTGGGCAGTGACTCTACTCGAAGCGGCATGTGATGGCTCCCAAGGGTCCGTAGTCGGCGTGGACGGTATCGCCTTTGTACACCCACAGCGGGCGGGTGAAGGACCCGGCAAGGATGATGTCCCCGGCCTTCATCCCGTCGCCGTGGGCGGCGATCTTGTTCGCGAGCCAGTGCACACCGTTGGCCGGGTGGTCCAGGACCCCGGCGGCGACCCCGGTCTCCTCCACGGTCTGGTTCTTGTACAGGATGGCGGAGACCCAGCGGAGGTCCACGGCGTCCGGCTTGACCGGGTTGCCGCCGATCACCATGGCTCCCATGGCCGCGTTGTCGGCGATGGTGTCCACGATGGTCCGGCCCTCCATTTCGAGCCTGGAGTCCAGGATCTCGAGGGCCGGAACCACGTAGTCGGTCGCGTTCAGGACGTCGAAGATGGTGCAGCCGGGGCCCGCCAGGTCCTGCTTGAGCACAAACGCGAGTTCCACCTCCACCCGGGGGTGGGTGTACTGGTCCCACGGCACGGAGCAGCCGGTCTCCAGGACCATGTCATTGAAGATGGCGCCGTAGTCCGGTTCGGTGATGCCGGTGGCGGCCTGCATCGCCTTGGACGTGAGGCCGATTTTGCGCCCCACCAATGTGCGCCCGGCGTCCTCGTTCCGGCGGCGCCAGAGCTGCTGGACAGCGTAGGAGTCCTCCACCGTCATGTCCGGGTAGCGGGCGGTCAGCCGCGGCACCGGGGTCCGGGACCGGCCGGCCTCCAGCAGTTCGTCCGCGATGGCTTCGATGGTCTTGGCATCCAGCATGGCTACAGCTGCGCCCCGAGCTTGAAGCCTTCGGCTGCACTGTCTGCGTCCTTGCGGGTATAGGAGAACCCGTCCGCGCCGACGGTGACCGCCATTTCGCTTTTTTCCTCCCGGACGATGACGGGCTGCGGGTTGCCGTCCAGGTCCAGGACGAGGGAGGCCTCGGTGTACCAGGACGGGACCACGGGGTTACCCCACCAGTCGCGGCGCTGGTTGTCGTGGACATCCCAGGTGATGGTGGGGTTGTCCGGATCTCCCGTGTAGTAGTCCTGGGTGTAGATCTCGATCCGGTGCCCGTCCGGGTCCAGGATGTAGAGGTAGAAGGCGTTGGAGACGCCGTGCCGGCCGGGGCCGCGTTCGATCCGGTCGCTGATGCGCAGGGCGCCCATCTTGTCGCAGATCTGGATGATGTTGTGCTTCTCGTGCGTGGCGAAGGCGACGTGGTGCATGCGCGGGCCGTTGCCGCCGGTCAGGGCGGTGTCATGGACGGTCTGTTTGCGGTGCATCCAGGCCGCGTAGGTGACGCCGTCGGAGTCCTTGATGTCTTCGGAGACGCGGAAGCCCAGGTCCTCCAGGTAGGCACGGCCGCGGGGGACGTCCGGGGTGACCTGGTTGAAGTGGTCCAGCCGGACGAGTTCCCCGGCGGAGTAGAGGTCGTAGCGCTGGGTGAGGCGTTCGACATGCTCGGTCTCGTAGAAGAACTCATACGGGAAGCCGAGGGGGTCCTCGACCCGGACGGCGTCGCCAATGCCCTTGGTGAAGCCGTCCTTGCGGCGTTCGGTGCGGCAGCCGAGTTCCTTGTAGTAGGCCTCGGCGGCGTCCACCTCGGCCGGGGACTTCACCCGGTAGGCGAAGGCGGCCACGGCGGCGATGGGACCCTGCCGCAGCACCAGGTTGTGGTGGATGAACTCCTCGAGGGACCGCAGGTAGATGGTGCTCTCATCTTCCTCGGTGACGTGCAGGCCCAGGACGTCGACGTAGAACGCCCGGGAGCGGGCGAGGTCGGTGACCACGATTTCCATGTAGGCGCAGCGGACAATGTCCGGGGCCGGGACGGTGGGGGTAGGTACGAAGTTGCTCATGGTGTTCTCTCTTCTTCGAGGATCCGGGGGAGGGGCGGCCGGGCGGAGACGTGAAGGTGCTCAGGCGCCGAACTTGGGGGTGTGCACGGGGCCGAGGCTGATGTGGACGGCCTGCTGGTCGGTGTAGAAGTCGATCGAGCGGTAGCCGCCCTCGTGTCCCAGGCCGGAGGCCTTAACCCCGCCGAAGGGTGTGCGCAGGTCGCGGACGTTGTGGGAGTTCAGCCAGACCATGCCGGCCTCGACGTTCTGCGAGAAGTTGTGTGCCCGGGTCAGGTCCTGGGTCCAGATGTAGGCGGCCAGGCCGTAGCGGGTGTTGTTTGCCAGGGCCAGCGCCTCGTCGTCGTCCTCGAACGGGGTGATCGCGACGACGGGGCCGAAGATCTCCTCCTGGAAGATCCGCGCGTCGGGGGAGACATCGGCGAAAACGGTAGGGGCGATGTAGTTGCTGTTGTTGAGCCCTGCGGGCAGATTCTCGGGACGTCCGCCGCCGGCGAGGAGCCGGCCTTCGGACTTGCCGATCTCCACGTAGGAGGCCACCTTCGCGAAGTGCTCCGGGTGGACGAGCGCCCCGACTTCGGTGGCCGGATCGTGCGGATCGCCGACGACGATGTTCTTCGCCCGGGCCGCGTACTTCTCGCAGAACTCGTCGTAGATCTTGCGTTCGACGAGGATCCGGGAGCCGGCCGTGCAGCGCTCGCCGTTGAGGGAGAAGACCCCGAACAGGGCGGAGTCGATCGCGGCGTCGAGGTCGGCGTCGGCGAACACCACGCACGGGGATTTCCCGCCGAGTTCCATCGACAGGCCCTTGAGGTTGGCGGCGGCGTTGCGGAAAATCGTCTGCCCGGTGGTGGTTTCGCCGGTGAAAGAGATCAGCGGGACGTCCGGGTGCTTGACGAGGGCGTCGCCGGCTTCCTCGCCGAGGCCGTTGACGAGGTTGAAGACGCCGTCGGGCAGGCCCGCGTCCTTGAAGATCTGGGCCCATAGGGAGGCGGAGAGCGGCGTGAACTCGGCGGGCTTGAGGACCACGGTGTTGCCGGTGGCCAGGGCCGGGGCGAGCTTCCAGGATTCCAGCATGAACGGGGTGTTCCACGGGGTGATCAGGCCGGCGACGCCGATCGGCTTGCGGTTGACGTAGTTGATCTGGGCGCCGGGGACCTTCATGGCGTCGTCGAACTGGGCCACGATCAGGTCCGCGAAGAAGCGGAAGTTCTCCGCTGCCCGGAGCGCCTGGCCGCGGGACTGGGTGATCGGCAGGCCGGTGTCGAAGGTTTCGAGCTCGGCGAGCCGGGCCTCCTGGGCCTCGACGGCGTCGGCGATCTTGTTCAGAACTCGGGCCCGCTCCCGGGGCTTCAGCTTCGGCCACGGGCCGTTGACGAAGGCTTCGCGGGCGGCGGCGACGGCGAGGTCGATATCTTCCTTCTGGCCTGCGGCGACGGTGGCGTAGTTTTCGTTGGAGGCCGGGTCCAGGACGTTGAAGGTCGCCCCGCCGACGGAGTCAACGAATTCACCGTTGATGTAGTGCTGGATGTGGGTGGGCAGGTTGTCGGGGACGTAGCGCTTGGCTGATGTTTCTACAGGGGTCGTCATCGTTGAGGTCCTAACTGTGCGTCTTTGGGGTGGGGTTTGGGCGAGGTATGCGTCGAGGGTGGCGCCGCGGTGGCGGCGGGCGGCCTTTTCGATGGTCTCGGCATCGGCGTTGTTCTCGATGAGCTGCAGCAGGGCCTCATGTTCGGCCACGGAGTCGTGGGCCCGGCCGGGGACGAAGCGGAAGGTGGAGGACCGCAGCGACGCCAGCCGGTTCCAGCCGCGGTGCACGAGGTCCAGGATGTGCGGGTTTGGGCAGTGTTCAAAGAGGACACTGTGGAAGTCCTGGTTCAACGCCGTGAACCGGACCGGATCGAAGTGGTCCAGGCAGGCGCGCATTTCCTCGTTCACGGTCCGTGCCCGGGCGATCGCGGCCGCGTCGATCAGCGGTGCGGACAGGGCCGTGGCGGCGCCCTCGATGATGCTCAGTGTCTGCATCGTGTAGAGGTATTCGGTGGGGTCGATGCCGGCAACCGTGGCGCCGACATTGCGCTCGAATGTCACGAGGCCTTCGGCTTCGAGCCGGCGGATGGCCTCCCGGACGGGGACCACGCTGACACCGAGGTCTTCGGCGATCTTTGCCAGGACCAAGCGGTAGCCGGGGGAGTAGGTCCCGTCGACGATCCGGGCCTTGACGGCGGCGTAGGCCTGTTCGGATTTGCTGCCGAGCGGAGTGATGGTGTCAGTCATTGCCGCTCACCGCCCGTGCTGCTGAGTCCCGTGCTGCCGCCCATTCCGAATAACGGGCACGCCATTGAGCGTTCAGCGGGTAGAGACCGTCCACGCTGTTGCCCTGGCTGACCATCTCGAAGATGAACGTCTCTTCCCGTTCCTGTTCGATGCAGTCCTCCACGAGTTCCGCGGCGAGGGCCGGCGGGATGACCAGGATGCCGTCCGCATCGGCGACGATGATGTCGCCTGGCTGGACGGTGGTGCCGCCACACGCGATGGTGATGTCCGTGTCCCAGGGAATGTGGCGCCGGCCCAGGACGGCGGGGTGCGGGTTGGCGTAGTAGGTGGGCATGTCCATCGCGGCGACGGCGGAGAAGTCCCGGACGCCGCCGTCGGTGATGATGGCCGCGGCGCCGCGGACCTGGGCGCGCAGGGCCAGGATGTCGCCGATGGTTCCGGTGCCCTTTTCGCCGCGGGCCTCCATGACCAGGATTTCGCCCGGGTTCACGGAGTCGATGGCCCGCTTCTGGGCGTTGAAGCCGCCGCCGTGGGTCTTGAAGAGATCTTCGCGGTTCGGCACGTAGCGCAGCGTGCGGGCGAGCCCGACGACGCGCTTCTCCGGCCGGGTGGCCTGCAGCCCGTCGATGCTGACGTTGTTCAGCCCGCGCTTGCGCAGCTGGGAGGACAGGGTGGCCGTGGCGACACTTTCGAGCTTGGCCTTCAGCTCCGGGGTGAGCACTGTTTCCGGTGCTTCGTCCGCTGCCGCTTTTTCGGGTTCCGGCAGTCCGGCAGCCGCGCGCGAGCCGTAGGCCTCTTCGCGCTGGAGATCGTCC
The DNA here is from genome assembly GCA_963769515.1 of uncultured Actinomycetota bacterium. GTDB lineage: Bacteria > Actinomycetota > Actinomycetes > Actinomycetales > Micrococcaceae > Arthrobacter. Next base: position 38,822 of record CAVYMG010000035.1, on the reverse strand, counting down.
GTCCGGGGCTGTGCGCCGAAGTCCGCGAACGGCGTCGGGCCCTCCAGGACACCGGTGACGAGCCGCCCGGTGGTCTGACCGCCGTCCACGGTGCTGACTTCGACCTCGACGACGTCGCCGGGCTTCGCGACAGAGGCGCCGGCCGGGGTGCCGGTCAGGATGATGTCTCCTTCATCGAGGGTCAGGAGCTGGGAAAGGTCCGCGACCAGCCGGGCGAACGGAAAGAGCAGGTCCGCGGTGGTGTCGTCCTGGACAAGGTGGCCGTTGTGCCAGGTGCGGATCCGGAGCGCGGCGGGGTCTACGGCGTCGGCCGGGATGACCCCGGGCCCCACGGGCGTGAAGCCGTCGCCGCCCTTGGAGCGCAGGTTGGACCCCTTGTCCGCGTAGCGGAGGTCGTAGACGCCGAGATCGTTGCTGGCGGTGACCCCGCGGACGTGGCTCCAGGCCTCGGTGATCCCGACCCGGCGGGCCGGCTTGCCGATGATCAGTGCGATCTCGCCCTCGTAGCCGAGGAGTTCGCAGCCGGCCGGGCGTTCCACGTCCGCGCCGCTGAGCGCCAGCGAGGAGGAGGGCTTGAGGAAATAGGAGGGCTGTTCCGGGGTCCGGCCGCGCTGCGCGGCACGGCTGGGGTAGTTCACGTGCACCGCAATGACCTTGCCGGCCGCTGCCAGGGTGTCGTCGTTGACCTGCTCCACGGATGTCTCCTCATCAAGTACGAAATCGTATACGAAAAGGATGCCTCAGGAACGGCGGGCCGTCAACCACCGACTTGCCCGGCTGCGGTCCTGCCGAGGGCGCGACAGCCGCGCCGGGCCGGAGTTGCCTGTTGTCAGGTCCGTCACACGTGGCGTACTCTCGGTAGCATCCCGTCGTTTCGATTATTGAATCTCCAGTTCGAATATCGAACACGCAGAAAATCTTGCACCGCCACAATGAAGTGAGGAAAGCCCGTGCACTTTCACCACCACGGATACGTATCCGGTGACCCGCGAGTCCAGCCGGCCGCCGGCGTCGGCATCAACCGACCCGCGGAGCTTCCGGACGAGGTCGATGTCCTCATCGTGGGCTCCGGACCGGCGGGCATGCTCACTGCCGCGCAGCTATCCCGGTTCCCGGGCATCACCACCCGGATCGTGGAGCGGCGCGGCGGCAGGCTCGCCATCGGCCAGGCCGACGGCATCCAGGCCCGGAGCGTCGAGACCTTCCAGGCTTTCGGATTCGCCGAGCGGATCATCGCCGAGGCGTACCGGATCACCGAGATGGCGTTCTGGAAGCCGGACCCGTCGGATCCCTCGCGCATCATCCGGACCGCCCGCGCCGCCGACGACCCTGCCGGCATCAGCGAGTTCCCGCACCTCATCGTCAACCAGGCCCGCGTCCTGGACTACTTCGCGGAGTTCATGGCGAACGCGCCCACCCGGATGAGGCCCGACTACGGCTACGAGTTCCGCAGCCTCGAGGTGGGTGAGGGCGAGTACCCCGTGACCGTGACCCTCCGCCACACCGCCGGGCCCGACGAGGGCCAGGAGCGCATCGTCCGGGCCAAGTACGTCGTCGGCGCGGACGGCGCGCGGAGCAAAGTGCGGGAATCGATCGGCTGCACACTCGCCGGCGACAAGGCCAACCACGCGTGGGGCGTCATGGACGTCCTCGCCGTCACCGACTTCCCGGACATCCGGACCAAGTGCGCGATCCAGTCCGGCTCGGGCGGCAGCATCCTGCTGATCCCGCGTGAAGGCGGGCATCTCTTCCGCATGTACGTCGACCTCGGCGAAGTCGACCCAAACGACAACGGCGCTGTCCGCAACACCACGATCGAGGAAATCATCGGCAAGGCCAACGGGATCCTGCACCCCTATACGCTCGATGTCCGCAACGTCGCCTGGCATAGCGTGTACGAGGTCGGCCACCGCCTGACCGACAGGTTCGACGACGTTCTCCCCGAGCAGCGTGGCACCCGCACCCCGCGCGTCTTCATTACCGGCGACGCGTGCCACACGCACAGCGCCAAGGCCGGGCAGGGCATGAACGTCTCCATGCAGGACGGCTTCAACCTGGGCTGGAAGCTGGGCCATGTGCTGGAGGGCCGCAGTCCGGAGAGCCTGCTCGACACCTATTCCGCGGAGCGCCAGGTCATCGCGAAGGACCTCATCGCCTTCGACAAGGAATGGTCGACGCTGATGGCGATGAAGCCCGAGGAGTTCGAGAGCCCCTCCGAGCTGGAGGACTTCTATGTGCGGACCGCGGAATTCCCGGCCGGATTCATGACCGAGTACTCGCCGTCGCCGATTGTCGCCGAGGCGACGCACCAGGACCTGGCCACCGGCTTCACCGTCGGTAAGCGTTTCAAGTCCGCCCCGGTGCAGCGAGTCTGCGACACCAACCTGGTCCAGCTAGGCCACCAGGCCACGGCGGACGGCCGTTGGCGCATTTATGTCTTTGCGGACCCGGCTGCGGCCGGCGAATCGTCCCCGACGGCCGACCTGGCCGCGTGGCTGACGAGCGCTCCGGACTCGCCGCTCGCGGCCACGCCGGAAGGGGCCGACGCCGACGCCTGGTTTGACGTGAAGGTGATCTACCAGCAGGATCATACGGGCGTTGATATCGGCGCGGTTCCGGCGGTGTTCAAGCCGGAAGTGGGGCCGTTCAAGCTCACGTACCTGGAGAAGGTCTACGGCACGGATCCGGCGGAGGACATCTTTGAGCTCCGCGGCCTGGACCGCGGCGGCGTCGTGGTGGTGGTGCGCCCGGACCAGTACGTGGCCCACGTCCTGCCGCTGACGGCGACGGCGGAGCTCGCCGCCTTCTTCGCGCCGCTGCTGCCGGCGCGGCTGCACGAACCGGCCTGACCCCACCCCTTGACCTGATGCCTGCCCGGCGGGCGGGCCCCACGTGGCGGAAACGAAAGGACGACGGCGGGAGATCCCGCCGTCGTCCTTGTGGCTGTTACTGCCGGGGGCAGTGCCGGCCGGGTGTACGTGTGGCTATGACGCCAGGCTGGCGACGCCGAAGATGGCCGCGGCGATTCCGAAGCCCATCAGGCCGATGAAGGTCTCCATGACGGTCCAGGTCTTCAGCGTGGTCTTGACGTCCATGCCGAAGAAGCGTCCCACGAGCCAGAAGCCGGAGTCGTTGACGTGCGAGACCATCACGGAGCCCGCGGCGACGGCGATCACAAGGGCGGCCAGCTGCATGCCGTTCAGGCCGGCGGCGGCCACCGCCGGAGCGATCAGGCCGGCCGTGGTGGTCAGCGCCACCGTGGCGGAGCCCTGGGCGATGCGCAGGATGGTCGAGATCAGGAAGCCGGCGAGGATCAGCGGGATGCCGACGTCGCCGAGGACGTCCGCGAGGGCCGTGCCGATGCCTGAGGTGCGCAGGACGCCGCCGAACATGCCGCCGGCGCCGGTGATGAGGATGACGGAGCAGACCGGGCCCAGGGATGATTCGAGCAGCTTTTCCAGGGCGCCGCCGTGGAGGCCGCGGCTGCGTCCGAGGACGAGGGCGGCGACGATGACGGCGATCAACAGTGCCACCGGCGTTTCACCGAAGGTCCGCAGCACCTGGTACCAGGTCTCGGCTTTCGCGGAGGCGGGCAGGACGCCGGCGGAGGTGAGGGTGCTCAGTCCGGTGTTGAGGAAGATCAGGACGAGGGGGAGCAGCAGGACTCCGACGACGGTGCGGAACCGGGGCGGGTTGGCCTCGGCCGCGGCGTCGGCCTGGCCCAGCAGCGCCGGGACGGGAAGGACCATGCGGTTGCCGGTCCAGAGACCGTAAAGGTATGCCGCGACGTACCAGGTGGGGATGGCCACGATCAGGCCGGCAATGAGGACCAGGCCGATGTTGGCGTCAAAGAAGGTTGCGGCCGCAACCGGGCCCGGGTGCGGGGGCATAAAGATGTGCATGACCGAGAACGCGCCGGCCGCGGGCAGCCCGTAGCGGAGCACGCCGCCGCCGAGGCGGTGCGCGACGGCGAAGACCACCGGGAGCATCACAACGAGGCCGGCGTCGAAGAAGATCGGGAAGCCGAAGATCAGCGAGGCGATGCCCAGGGCGAGGGGTGCGCGCTTTTCGCCGAACATGTTGATGAGGTAGTCGGCCAGGGCCTTGGCCCCGCCGCTGGTCTCAACGATCCGGCCGAGCATGGCGCCCAGGCCGACCAGCAGCGCTACCGCGCCGAGGGTCGTGCCGAAGCCGCTGACCAGAACCGTCACGACCTTGTCGGCCGGGATGCCGGTGGCGAAGGCGGTGGCGAGGCTGACGATGATCAGGGCAAGGAGCGCGTGCACCCGCAGCCTGATGATGAGGAATAGCAGCACCGCGATGGCCGCGGCGGCAATCAGCAGCAGGGGACCCGCGCCGAGGGTTTGGGTCCATCCTTCGATGGTCATGGTTCTCCTTTGAAACAAGTGGGCAAAAAATGGGATCAAACGGTGTAGCGGGGTGGAGCATGGGGGTGAGCCGCATGGCCGGCCCCGGGTCAGGGCTCCGGCCAGGGCTCCGGGTCAGGGTTCAGGCGGAGCGTTGCGGCGGAGCCTAAACGGGGCTTGGGTTTCCGGTTCCGGAACCGCCGGCCAGTCCGAGGGATGCCTTAATCTCGGCGACCAACTGTTCGGGCGTCTTGGTGATGTCCAGGCGCAGGCTGCCGGCGGCAAGTTCTTCGGGGGTCAACGGCTCCAGCGTGGCGAGCTGGCTCGGCAGCAGGGTGACAGGCATAAAGTGGCCGGCCCGCCCTTGCATCCGCTCAGCCAGGAGGTCGGCGTCGCCCTCCAGGTGCAGGAAGACCACCCGGCCCTCCGCTTCGGAAAGCAGCTTGCGGTACTCCGCTTTGAGGGCAGAGCAGGTCAGGACCGTGCTCTCGCCGATTCTGGCCCGGGCACTCATCCAGTCACGGATTGACCGCAGCCACGGCCAGCGGTCGCTGTCCTCCAGCGGGGTTCCGCTGTTCATCTTGGCGATGTTGGACTGTGGGTGGAATTCATCCGCCTCGGCCATGATCCATCCCAGGTCGCGGGAGAGCGCTTCGGCGACCGTTGACTTTCCGGCGCCGGCGACTCCCATCACCACCAGATGAATGGCAGAAAACGTCATTGTTTACCTCCGTTGACGATGTCTTGAGATTCGGATGAACCTCGGCCGCCGCAGCAGCCTGTTGAGAAAGGTAGCACCTTTGAATCGCAATCATACTATCTTTACGTAAGTTACGTCACACCATTGGCAGCTAACGCACTATGCTGGGAGGCAGCCCCTGCGGGCGGATGGAGGCAGCACATGTCGACGGCGACACCAGAGCATAAACACGGCGAGGGCGAGAGCCTGGACGGAGAGCCCGGCGACGCCGGGGAGCAGGATGAACCGCTGCGCGCTCTGCACCTTAGGGTCCTGGACGAACTCGGCGAAGCCATCGTCTCGGGCGCCTACGCGCCCGGGCAGCGATTGACCCTTGAGGGCATCCAGCAGCAATACGGCATCTCACGGACCCTGGCCCGCGACACCACGCGCGTCCTTGAATCGATGAACCTGGTGTATTCGCGCCGCCGCGTCGGGATTGTGGTGCAGGATTCGGCGCACTGGAATGTGTTTGACCCCAAGCTGGTCCGCTGGCGCCTGGCGTCCGACCGCCGGACCGAGCAGTATGCGAGCCTTACCGAACTCCGGATCGCGGTGGAACCCATCGCCGCGGCCGGTGCGGCCCGCCGGGCAGGCGCGGCGGAACGCCGTCAGCTCGTGGCGCTGGCAGCGGATCTGCGCCGGCTCGGGGAGGCCGGTGACCTGGAGAGCTTCCTTGCCGCCGACATCGCCTTTCACCAGCTGCTCCTGCACAGCAGCGGCAACGAGATGTTCCATGCCCTCGACGGGATGGTGGCCGAGGTCCTCTCCAGCCGCACCCGGCAGCGGCTGATGCCCTACCATCCGCACCCGGACGCCCTCGAGGCGCACGAGGAAGTCGCCGCCGCGGTGGCCGAGGGTGATGCGGGAACAGCCGAGAAGGCCATGCAGCGGATCCTCGAGGAGGTCCGCACCGCGATGGGCCTTTAGCGGTCGGCGGCGCTTCGGCGGGCAGTTCCGTCGGCTGAGCGCCAGGTGCCCGCCCAGGTATCCGGCTCCTGCCACACTGCGTTTCCGGCGAGGCCGAGCTTCGCGCCGAGGGCGTGGTGGCCGCGCGTCCGTGCGATCAGTGAGCCGAGGAAGAGGACGACGGCGACGTCGGTACCCAAGGCGTGCACCGCGCCGATCCGCCGCTCGGCGCCCGTCATTTCCGCCCAGTCGCCGGTGCCTGCGATAGCGGTCGGCCCGGCCGCGGCCAGCCCTGCTCCGACCAGAAGTGTGGCACTGCGACGTGCCTGCGGACCGCCGGCCAGGTCGAGGATGGACGCGCTGAGCCAGCATCCGAGCGTCACGTCGGTGAGCGGCGGGTGCACCGAGTGGCCGAGGACGCCGGTGTGCAACGGGCTGCGGTGTGCCCACCCGATCACCGGACCATAAACGGTTTCGAGGGAGACAGCCACGCGTTCCGCGGCGGGGCTCTCACCCACTGCCCGGGTCAGGCGCTGCGGCAGTGATAATGCGCTCACGCTCCGTATGGTAATCCCAGGTGCGCAGCCTGAATAGATGCACAGAGCTGGTGGCGGCGACCGGCGGCCCGGCCGTGCGGGCGACCGGGCCGTTTCGGCTGCTCTCAGCCGCTGATCACTTGGGGGACACCGAGGGCTTTGAGGCCTTCGACGCCGAATTCGAGGCCGTAGCCGGATTGTTTGGCGCCGCCGAAGGGGATGCGGGGGTCCACGGCGCCGTGTTTGTTGATCCACACGGTGCCGGCCTCCAGGCGGGCGGCAACGCTGCGGGCCGTCGGCGGGGTCGGCGGACCAGACGGAGGCGCCGAGTCCGACGTCGAGTCCGTTGGCCATGGTGATCGCTTCGTCCACGGTGGTGTACCTGATGATCGGCAGGGCGGGGCCGAACTGCTCCTCGGCAACGAGGGGGTTGGTGTTCTCGATGTCCGCGACGAGGGTGGTGGGGTAGAAGTTGCCGGGCGTGTCCGTTTCCGGGTTGCCGCCGATCAGGATGCGCGCGCCGGAGTCGCGGGCGGCCTCCACGAGCCGGGCGACGATGTCGAACTGCGCCCGGTTCTGCAGCGGACCGAGGACGTTGTTTTCGTCGAGGCCGTTGCCCATCGGCATGGCGGCGGCGACGGTGGTGAGTTCGTCGCAGACGGCGTCGTAGATGTCCGTGTGGACGTAGAGGCGCTTGAGGGCCGCGCAGGTCTGGCCGGTGTTGATGAAGGCGCCCCAGAAGAGTCCTTCGGCGATCGCCTTGGGGTCGGCGTCGGGGAGGACGATGCCGGCGTCGTTGCCGCCGAGTTCCAGGGTGAGGCGTTTGACGGTGTCCGCGGAGGATTTGATGATGGCCTTGCCGGTGGCGGTGGAGCCGGTGAACATGATCTTGCCGATGCCGGGGTGTCCGGCGAGGGCCTCGCCGACGTCGCGGCCGCCGGAGATCGCGGTGAGGAGTCCTTCGGGGAGTTCCTCGTTGAGGATCCTGAATCAGGGCCAGGACGGACAACGGGGTGTATTCGGAGGGTTTGACCACCACGGCGTTGCCCATCCGCAGGGCCGGGCCGATCTGCCAGATGGTGATCATCATGGGCCAGTTCCACGGGCCGATCGCGCCGACGACGCCGATGGGCCGGTAGTGCAGTTCGGCGCGGGTGTCGCCGTCGTCGAGGATGGTTTCGGTCTCCAGCGGCGTGCCGGCGGCGGCGCGGAGCCAGGCGGCGCAGGCGCCGACTTCGAAGCGGGCGTTGGGGCCGTTGAGGGGTTTGCCCTGTTCGCGGGAGAGCAGCCGGGCGAGTTCCTCGGCGGAGCGCTCGATGGCGTCGGCGGCCTTGAGCAGCGCGGCGGACCGGGCGTCGTGGCCCAGGGCGGCCCACGCCGGCTGCGCGGTGGCGGCGGCGGTGACCGCGGTGTCGAGGTCCTCCGACGGTGTGCACGGGCGCCTGGCCGACGGGCTCGCCGGTGGCCGGATCAAGGATGGTGCGGGACTGGCCGGAGGCCGGGGCAATCGAGGCGAGAAGCGCGTCGTAGGTTTCCATGAATACTCCACTTTGAGTAGGAACGGGGCCGGATGGCGTTGCAGCGATACCCCCAGTCTGCGTGGCGGCATCCGGCCGGGGCTTGTTTCTCCGTGCACGGCATTTGCCGGGGAAAGAACGGTTCAGGCTCGGCCTCAGGCCTCAGGCCTCAGGTTCAGGTTCGGGTGCCTGTTCCGGTCCGTGGCCGATGGACTTATAGAGTTCCGGCCGGGTGCGCTTGAGCCGCAGGCCCCAGATCACGCCGGCGATGCCGGGCAGGACCACCATGGCCGGCAGGAAGTAGGTCAGGGCCGTCGGCTCCGCTTGTCCGAGCAGGACATCGAAGTTCACCACGATCAGGACGGTCACGGTGCCCAGCAGCACAAAGGCCAGCGCGGGAGCAATCCGGTGCTTCCACATGCTGGAGTCCATGGCCCCGCGGCGCAGGAAGAACCCGATCACGGCGAGCGAGACCACGGACATCAGCAGGACCAGGCCGAGGGCTCCGCTGTTGGTGAGCCACGTGAACATGGTGAGCACCGGGTACAGCTCGCCCAGCTCCGATCCGGAGCCGGCCAACGCGAACCCGGTCGTGAGGACAACCGCAATGGCGGTCTGGGCAAGGGAGCCTGCGTAGGGGGCGCCGCTGGTGCGCCGGACCTTGGCGAGGGCGGCCGGTACCACTTGTTCGCGGCCCAGCGAGAAGAAATAGCGGGCCACGGCGTTGTGGAAGCTGACGAGCGCGGCGAAGATGCTGGTCACAAAGAGAATCTGGGCCAGGTCCCTGAGCAGGACGGCGCCATGGGTCTCCAGGAAGACGAACATCAGATCCGGGCCGAACTCCGTGGACTCGGCGACAATTGCCGAGGGGCCGGCGCCTACGGTCATGGCCCAGGCCGAAAGGGCATAGAAGGTGCTGATGACGGCAACGGCAAGGTACGTGGCGCGGGCGACGGTCTTCCGTGGATCCTTCGATTCCTCACCGTAGATCGCGGCCGATTCGAAGCCCATGAAGGCTGCGATGCCAAAGGAAAACACGGCGCCGAGACCGGGAACGAAGAGCGATTCCGGGCTGAGTGCAACGGCCGACGTGCCTTCGGGGGCAGCTGCGAACGCGAGGATGTCATAGACCAGCACGGCCAGGAATTCCAGTCCTACCAGGACGCCCAGCACCTTCGCGGAGAGGTCCACACGGTTGACACCCAGCCAGGCGACCACGGCGATGCAGACGAGGACCGGCACCCACCACGGCACGGAAACACCGGTCTTGGCCGACAGCATGGATGCGACGGTGAACCCGAAGAGCCCGTAGAGGCCCACCTGCATCAGGTTGTAGGACACCAGCGCGACCAGGGCGGAACCCACGCCGAGCGGGCGGGAAAGGCCCTGCGCGATGTAGGCGTAGAACGCACCGGCGTTGGTGACAAACCGGCTCATGGAGGCGTACCCCACGGCGAAGAGCGTCAGCACCAGACCCAGCAGGACGAAGGAGAGCGGAACCCCGATGACGCCTGTCACGGCGAACGTGGTGGTGACACCGCCGGCCAATACGGTCAGTGGCGCGGACGCCGCGACGATCATAAAAGTCACGGACAGGACGCCCAGCCGGCGCCGGTCAAGCACCGGCGGCTGGGCCGCCGCGGTGGTATTCGAAGCGGTCAGTGCCATCAATTTCTCCTAAGGGAAGGGCGGGCCGGGAAGCTGGTCCGCGGCGGCTTTCTTCCATCCTCTTTTCCGCACCGGCCGGAGTGTTGCCTTCCAAGGAACGATCATTGTCGGTCAGCGCACACCGGTCAGCGCACACAGGTCAGCGCACACAGGCACTAGCCGGCCGGGCGCAGCCTAGTTGCCCCGGCGCCAGTCGCTGGGGGACTGACCGAACGCTTCACGGAACGAGCGGCTGAAGTGCGCCGCATCCACGAATCCCCAGCTGGCTGCAATGGCGCCGACTGACTTGCCGGCCTGCAGCGGATCGCGCAGGTCCCGCCCGGCCCCCTCGAGCCGCTGACTCCGGATCCAGCACGCTACCGTGGTGCCGAATTCATGAAAGACGTTGTGGAGGTGGCGGGTGGAGATGAAGTGGGCCGCCGCAATACCGGCCGGCGAAAGTTGCGGATCCGCAAGGTTGGCTTCGATGTATTCCCGGATGGAGTTGGCCAGCAGCGACTTGGGCTTCATGGTGTCCTGCGCCAGATCCAGTTCGGAGTGCAGCATGGTCGACACCAGGTCGAGGACGTTGCCGGCCAGGCGCGAGCCGCTGGGGCCGTTGAGCACCTTGAGGTTCTCCGCAATCCGGGCCATAAACGGACTCACGAGTCCGGTCAGGCCGCTGCCGGCGGCCATCCGGACGGCTGAGAGTTGCCCCACGTAGTCCGGCGGCAGCGTCAGCATGTCGTGCGGAAACATCACCACCAGGACCCGGGCCCGGTCTTCGAAGGTGAGCGTGTAAGGCCGGGTGGTGTCGTAGATTGCCAGATCGCCTGGCTGCAGCGTGGCTTCCCGGTTGTCCTGGATCAGCAGGCCGGTGCCCGCCAGCTGGAGATTGAGTTTGAAGTAGCGCTGGTCCGACTGCGCCAGGAGCGCCGGGGTGCGGCGGACCTGGTGGCTCGAGGCGGAGACTTCGACGATGCACATGCGGTCCAGGACTCTGGAGCGCATAGTGCCGCGGAAGGCGTCGGGGTCAGCCGTCTCGGCCGCCAGCGGCACGAATGACTGGCCCACCAGGTGGCGCCAGTTTTCGAACGACGTCGCGACAGTGGTCTGGAGTTCCTGGGAGGGGCGGGCTGTAAGTGCAGGCATACATGCTCCTGACGCCGTCGGGTCGTCTTCGTGGATGTGTCCCGGGACACATTCCTCCTAGAGTAGCGCTGCCCCGCGAGGCTGTCATCTTTTTTCGACAGCGGGCGAAAAAAGATTCAGGAAGCAGTGCGCAGCAGGGTCAGGAATTCTTCCAGCTGATCCATCAAGTCCGGCCCGGGCCCGTCTTCGGGTGCGAGCGCGGCGGCAATCTGGGCGCCCAGGAGCATGTTGAGCAGGTGATGGGCCATGGCGCTGTCGTCGACGGCGGCCCGGATGTCTCCGCTTTCCCGGGCCTGCGCCAGGTAGTCCCGGATGGCGCCGTGCCACTGGTCCATGGATTCACGATGAATGGCGGCCTTCGCCGGGTCATTGATGGCCTTTTGCCAGAACGGGATCACGATCCGCGCCTCGTTGACGCGCTCCTCATCCAGTGGCAGCACCTCAAGGCAAAATGCCCGCAGGGCGGGAATCCCGGATTTCCCCGCGGTGACGTCCGCAATGCGCTGGTTGGTCCGGTTGAAGACGTGGCCGAAGGCAAAGGTCAGCAGGGTGTCCTTGGTGGGGAAGTACGGTTTCAGGGCGCCGTTCGCGAAGCCGGCCTCGGTGGCGATCTCCCGCATCGTGGCGCTTTCGATGCCGAGCCGGGCGATGGTCCGCCACGTGGCATCCACGAGCTCGAGCCGACGCTCGTCATGATCCACAATTTTTGGCACGCACTTGCTCCCCGGAAATGTTCTTGGCCAAAGGCCCTTGTGACTCATCTTACAAACGTTTATTCTCTACAACTATAGAAAATAAACCAACCGCCCGCCCGGGCCCCGACCCAAAGGCCGCCATGACCCCCACGCACACAGACACAGCCTCCCCGTACCGCCTGGCGACGGGGACCGAGATCGCCGAGGTCCAGGGCATCCTAAGCGGTGCCGGCCTGCTCGGACCGGAGAAGCGCATTGCGTACCTCGGGCTGCTGGACCCGGCCCGCCACGAGGGCCCGGACACCGCCGACCGCCGGTTCCGGATCTTCATCCACGACATCACCGGGGGAGTGCCCGGCGATGTCACGGTATCGCTGACCCGGCAGGCGGTGCTCTCGGTCCGTGAGCTGGACACCGCTGCCACCGGCGAACTACCGGTCCTGGAAGAGGAATTCGGCGTCGTCGAGGAGCTCCTGGCCGCCAACGATGAGTGGCTCAAAGCCCTCGCGGACCGCGGCCTGGACGTCACTACAGTTCGCGTCGCGCCGCTGTCGGCCGGGGTTTACGAGTACCCGGAGGAGACGGGCCGCCGCATCCTCCGCGGCCTGGCCTTCGTACAGGAGTTCCCGGAGGACAGCGCGTGGGCCCACCCCGTGGACGGGCTCGTGGCCTACGTCGACGTTGTCAGCAAGGAGGTGACCCGGGTGCTTGATCTCGGGGCGATGCCGGTTCCCGCGGAACACGGCAACTACACGGATCCCGGGCTCACCGGACCGCTGCGCACCACGCAGAAACCCATCAGCATCACCCAGCCCGAAGGGCCCAGCTTCACCGTCACCGGCGGAAACCACATCGAATGGGAGAAGTGGAGCGTCGACGTCGGCTTTGATGTCCGTGAAGGAGTTGTGCTCCACAACATCGCCTTCCAGGACGGCGAGCGCAAACGCCCGATCATCAACCGGGCGTCCATCGCCGAGATGGTGGTGCCCTACGGAGACCCGTCGCCGGTCCGCTCCTGGCAGAACTACTTCGACACCGGCGAGTACCTCGTGGGTCAATACGCCAACTCGCTGGAACTGGGCTGCGACTGCCTTGGCGACATCACCTACCTGAGCCCCGTGATCAGCGACGCCTTCGGCAACCCGCGGGAAATCCGCAACGGCATCTGCATGCACGAGGAGGACTGGGGCATCCTCGCCAAGCACAGCGACCTCTGGTCCGGCATCAACTACACCCGCCGGAACCGCCGCCTGGTGATTTCCTTCTTCACCACCGTCGGCAACTACGACTACGGCTTCTACTGGTACCTCTACCTTGACGGCACCATCGAGTTTGAGGCCAAGGCCACCGGCGTCGTTTTCACGTCCGCTTTCCCGGAGGGCGGCTCGGCGAACATCTCCCAGCTGGCGCCCGGCCTGGGCGCCCCCTTCCACCAGCATCTCTTCAGCGCCCGGCTGGACATGGCGGTCGACGGCTTCACAAACCGGATCGAGGAGGAGGACGTTATCCGGCAGCCGATGGGCGAGGGCAACGAACGCGGCAACGCCTTCTCCCGGCAGCGTACCGTTCTGGCCCGCGAGTCCGAGGGCGTCCGCGAGGCCGATGCGCGCAACGGCAGGACCTGGATCATTTCCAATCCGGAGTCCCGCAACCGGCTGGGTGAGCCGGTAGCGTACAAACTTCACGCTCACAACCAGCCCACGCTGCTCGCGGACCCGGCGTCGTCGATTGCCCGTCGGGCAGCCTTCGCCACCAAGGACCTTTGGGTCACCCGGTTCGCGGAAGACGAGCGGTACCCCACCGGCGACTTCGTCAACCAGCACACCGGGGGTGCCGGGTTGCCGGCGTACGTCGGGCAGGACCGCGACATCGACGGACAGGACATCGTCGTGTGGCACACGTTCGGACTCACGCACTTCCCCCGGGTGGAGGACTGGCCGATCATGCCCGTGGACACCGTGGGCTTCAAGCTCCGCCCCGAGGGGTTCTTTGACCGCAGCCCCGTCCTCGATGTGCCGCCCTCGGCGCAGGGCGCGGGCGGACACTGCCATGGTTAGGCCATGGCGCTGACCGCGGCGTGGGGCCGGGCGGCCGGTCCCACGCTGCACGCCAGGGCGTGCGCCGCGGTCAGCGCCGGCTCATGCGCCCTGCACGTGTGGCTTGCGGCCGGGGGCCACCATTCCGGCTGGCTGAGTGTACTGATGGTCGCGATGGTTGCGGTGTGCCTCCCGTGCACCGTGCATATCTGGCGGCATCTGCGTGTCGGGGCACTTCAGCGCGTGATGGTGTCCGCGCTGGTGATGGCGGTCCTGCATGCGGTTCTGCTGCTGGCGGCGGGACCCTCGGGCCACAGCCACGCCGAAGCTGCCGCAGCGGGGCCGGGCAGTTCCGCGGCGGCGGCCACGCTGGGGGTTATAGCGTTTGAACTGACGACGGCGCTGCTCGCCGCCACCCTGGTTGCCCGGCTGCGGACACGGACACGGGTTTCCAGCAGCCCGCGTCTGATCCATGCTTGACGCATGAATGACCGATTGATTGCCGCCCCCGCGTATCCCCAGCTGCGGCTCGACCGTGCCGCCCTCGAGAACAACATCCGGGTCATGGCGCACTGGTGCCGGGACCGGGGCGTGGAGCTCTCCCCGCACATCAAGACCACCATGTCCGCGCCGATCATTGCGCGCCAGGTCGCGGCCGGTGCCACCGGGGTGACCGTCGCGACCGTCGACCAGGTCGCGGCGGCACTGGCCTGGGGGCACCGGCACATCCTCGTCGCGAATGAGATCGTTGACCGGCTCGGCCTCACGCGCGTCCGCCACTGGCTCGAGCAGGATCACAGCCGGCAGCTCCGGTGCTTCGTTGATTCCGCGGCCGGAGTGGATGCCGCCGCGCGAGTATTCGATGCCGAGGCCGGCGCCGTCCTGGAGGTGCTGATCGACGTCGGGACACCGGGCGGACGCACCGGCGTGCGCACCCGGGACGAGGCCCTGGCCCTTGCCGAACGGGTCCGCGCCGCACCGGGCCTCCGACTTGTCGGCGTCGCTGGCTACGAAGGCGTTGTGCCGAACAGCCGGGAAGAGTCCACCGTGGCGGCGGTGGACCGGCACTGCCGGCTGGTGCGCGACGTGTACCTCGCCGCCGCGTCGTTCTTCGAGACCCCGGAGCCCGTCTACTCGATGGGCGGGTCCGCATTCCCGGACCGCGTGGTGGAGTTTCTCCCGGGCGGGGACCAGGTGCCGGGCACCAGGGTGGTCCTCCGCTCGGGCTGCTACGTCACGCATGACCACGGCACGTACGCCGGCGTCAGCCAGGTGTCCGGCCTGACGCCGGCGCTTACCGTCCGGGGCGCCGTGCTGTCCGTCCCCGAAGAGGGGATGGCCGTCGTCGGTGCCGGCAAACGCGATCTTCCGTACGACGCGGGCCTGCCGGTCTTCCTCTCCGCCCGCACCGCGGAGGGCGACGGAAAGCCGGGCGCCACCGGCGTGGTCCGCAGTCTCTTTGACCATCATGCGGTCCTCACCGGCGTCGGAGGACTCGACGTCGGCGATACGGTCGACTTCGGGATCTCCCACCCCTGCTCCGCCTTCGACCGGTGGCCCGACTACGTGGTCACCGACGGCGACGGCGAGCAGATTGATGTGTGGCACACGGACTTCCGCCGGCCGTCCTTGGCCTAACAGCCGGCCGGTTGCCACGGCTGCTCATCCGTGGGCGACGCGCGCCGTCCGTACCGATCCATCGGCCGCACCGGACCTACGTTAGGGACAGGTGCGTGCATCCATCACGCTTGAGGTCTCGTGAGTTGTCGGGGGGAGTTTCGTGTTTTCTGTTTATTTGCCTGAGGGCGAGCCGTGGTACTCGGGTAAGAAGCGATTGATCGATGCTGACCGGGATATTTCCTTGGAGGCTCGCGGGGGCACGGGCCCCGCGTCAGGGGAGGCTTTTGTGCTCCGGCACGGGAATATGTGTATCCCCTTTCATACGCGGCTGATGGCGGGTCTCGTTGATCCCGGCACCGGGAAACCATTCTTTACGTCCGAGATCATCTCTTTCGGGACCAGTATCTTTCTCAAGGGCGACAGAAACGTCCCGGATCATGAGTTCAGCAGTGACGAGGGGGCGCGCCGGTGGCGGCGGATCGCTGCCGAGGCGGTGCTGATTTATGGGTTGGCCTATGACGGTCTCGATCTTGATCCCGATTACGTCCCCCTCATACTCGACGGCGAAGTTTTGACGCGCCGGGACTTCGGCTACACACGCTAGGAACACGACCGAGGCCTTGGGGCCTGCCTCCCGGGTTGTAGCTATTGACTAGGCAGAGGCGATGGCTTCCTGGAGGGCTCCCAGCACCAGCGTCACGGACGCGGCATTGGCGTTGGGGCCCATCATGCCGATCCGCCAGACGCTGGACGCAAAGCTGCCCGCGCCGGAGCCGATCTCGAGGCTGAAGTGTTCCAGGAGATAGCGCCGGACGGCGGCTGAGTCGACGCCGGCCGGGACCTTGACGGTGGTCAGGCTGGGCAGCCGGTGGCCCTCGGCCGCAAACAGCTCGAGACCCATCTCCTGGAGCCCTGCCTGCAACGCGGCCCCTGCCGCGCGGTGGCGGGCCTGAACGGCGTCGAGTCCCTCGGCCAGGATCCGGCGCAGTCCCGCCTCGAGGCCGGCGATCATAGTGACGGGGGCCGTGTGATGGTAGGTCCGGCCGCTGCCGCTGGCGGCCCCGGCGTAACCGCCGAGCAAGCCGATGTCCAGATACCAGGAGCGGGGATCCTCAATCCTCCGCTCGAAGGCCCTGTCTGAGAGCGTGAAGGGTGATAACCCCGGCGGCACGCCCAGGCATTTCTGGGTGCCGGCGTAGCCGACGTCGATTCCCCACTCGTCCGCGAGGACTTCCAGCCCGCCGATGGATGTCACGGCGTCGACGATCAGCAGCGCATCGCCCTTGTTCTGTCCGAGCGATGCGACGTCGGACAGGACGCCCGTTGAGGTCTCTGCGTGAACGGCCGCAATCACCTTCGGCTGCGGGTGTGCCTCCAGGACGCGTTCGACGTCGATGGGCATGCCCCACTCGTGGTCGACCCGGACAACCGTCGCGCCGCAGCGGCGGGCCACCTCACACATGCGCTCACCGAAGAGGCCGTTGACGGCAATCACGGCCACATCACCGTCAGCCACCGTGTTCACGAACGCCGCTTCCATGCCGCCGGACCCGGTGGCGCTCAAGGGCAGCGTGCGGGCATTTTGCGTCCCCCAGACCGTGCGGAGGCCCTCGCAGGTGTCATCAAGCCGTTTGATGAAGACCGGATCCAGGTGCCCGATCACCGGATGCGCCAACGCGGCGGTCACTTCCGGGTAGCAGTTGCTCGGTCCCGGACCGAACAGGAACCGTGAGGTCAATATCTCTGGCATGGGGACTCCTTCGTCGCGGCCGACCCGGCTGTTTCTTGGATCAACCCGGTCTTCGAACAGTAGCCGGTGGAATGTCCGCGCGGGATCTAAATGAGGCCATTCCCGTTCTCAGGAGCTTCCCATAAGTTACCGCCGGTGTGGGCGTCGAAGGCCTACCAGAATCCATGGACCTGTCCGTTGTCCAGCCCACCCGCTGATGTGCTGTGCTTAGATGCCTCTATGGGAGCGTGGGAGTCGAACCACGATGACCGGATAGGGGAGTGGACGCCATGGCGAAATCGGACGGCACCCTCTGGGCGCTGGCGCACTCTGAGCGCGCCGCGCTCGCGGAGGACCTGGCCGCGCTTAGCCCGGAACAATGGCATCACGGGACGCTGTGCGGGCAGTGGGATGTGGAGCACGTCGTCGCGCATCTCACCGCCGCGGCGAGCCTGAACCAGTGGCAGTGGCTGCGCAGCATGCTCGGTGCGCGGTTCCGCCCGGACGTCCACAACCAGCGCCGACTGGAGGAACACCGCGGTAGCACCCCGGCCGACACTTTGGACAGGTTCCGCGCCGTCATCAAGAGCAGCATCGCGCCATCCCCCGATACTCCGGCCTATCTGGGCGAGGTTGTTGTGCATGCCCAGGACATCCGCCGCCCGCTTGGGCTTCGCCGTTCTCCGAGCCTTGACGCGTTGACGCCCGTCGCCGAGTTCTACGCACGCCGCGACTTCGCGGTGCGAAGCCGCACGCACGCGGCAGGCCTGCAGTTGAAGGCAGACGACGGACCCTTCACGGCGGGTACGGGCCCAGTAGTTGCCGGGCCGACCCTTGCCCTGGTGATGACGATGGCCGGCCGCGTTGCTTACCTTGAGGACCTTCAGGGTCCCGGTGTGTCGATCCTTCGGTCGCGCCTCGCTGCGAGTCCTCCCAAGTCCGGTGGAGTGTGAGAGAAACCGCCTTGCTTCCCGTGGGCCCGATCTCCTCGAGCCAACTCCAGGCTGGGGCCATTGCCCGCCGCTGGGGCGTATGTTTGCCCTAACCGACGAAGGGGTCACCATGAGCTACAAATTCCGCACCGTCCGTGTCCGCGGCACCGACCTGATCGGGACGATCGCGCGCAAACACGGCAGCGCGGCCGAAATCTTCGAAACGGCGAAGGACCCGAGCACTTCCGTGGTCCCGGTGTTCTTCCAGGAGACGGGGGAGATCCGGTTCTTCGACAGGTCCATGCTGGAAGACGTGGTCACGCCGGCCGGCTAGCAGCCGCGGAGCAGCGGATGAATCAGCCACCACCTTCACCCCGGCCCCGGAAACCGCGAAGAAGGCGGCTGTGGGCGGCACTGGCCGGTGCGGCGATCGGCTTCGCCATCGCGGCGGTCTTCTACGTGCAGATCACGCCTGTCCTGGAGGCGAGCACCGGATGGGTGCGGGAGTTGCAGGGCCTGTCGTGGAACCTTGTCCCAGGTCTTACGGTGCTGGGGGCGGTCACGGGCTGGGTCCTGGCCGGCAGGGTGCGGAACGGGTAATTGGCGACGCAATTAGCCGCGACGACGGCAGCCGCTCAGTCCCTCCCGACCATGCCGCTCCGGCGTTCCAGCAACAGGGTGTCCTGCCACTTCCCGGCGTTGGGTCCGTGGCTCATCCGGGCAATTCGTTCCCGGGTGCCGACGACGCGGAAGCCCAGCTGCCCGTGCAGTGCCACGCTGGCGGAATTTTCGGGGAAGATGCTGGACTGGATGGTCCAGATTCCTCCGACTTCCGTTGATTGGATCAGCGCGGCGAGCAGCAGCCGGCCGACACCCCGGCCCCGGGCCTCGGGGGCAATGTAGATGGAATGCTCCACTACGCCCCGGTACACCTCACGGGCGGACACGGCGGAGACCGCGGCCCAGCCCAGGATCAGTTCTCCGTCCGCCGCGAGAAGCCTGTGGTCAGGAAGCCGTCCGGCGTCGAACGCCTCCCACGACGGCGGCTCCTTCTCGAAGGTCGCTTGCCCGGTTGCGATCCCGGCAGCGTAGATCGAGCGGACGGCGTTCCAGTCCGAGCTCCGCATCTTCCGGACGGAGGGTCTGGAATCTTTCGCGGCTCCGGCGGGTGGGGTGGCGGCCGTGGCATCGGCAGTCGGCAGAGAAGGCATTTCCATATTATGGCTCTCCGACGGTGCTGCGGATGACCGTAATTCAGGCTAGGCGTAGGGTGGCACTTAGACAGAAGGAGCATTTCATGAAGAAAATCCTCATGGTATTGACCAGCGTTTCCGAGATCCCTGATTCGGGCGAGAAGACCGGCTACAACGTGGCCGAGGCCGCGCATCCCTGGAAGGTCTTCAAGGATTCCGGGCATTTCGTCGACTTCGCCTCGATCCAGGGTGGCCAGCCCCCGCGCGACGACGTGGATTCAGGAGATCCCATCCAGGTTGCCTTCACGGAGGACGAGGCCACGCGTGCCGGTCTCTACAACACTGCCCGCGTCGACGTCGTGGATCCCGACCAGTATGACGCCGTCTACCTCGTGGGCGGCCACGGCACCATGTGGGACTTCCCGGACAGCGAGGGGCTACAGAACCTCCTAGCCAGCGTCTACAACGCCGGCGGCCTGGTGGGGGCGGTCTGCCACGGTCCGGCCGGCCTGCTGAACGTGGAACTGGCGAACGGGCTTCGCCTCGTCGAAGGACGGAAGGTCGCGGCCTTCACCAACGAGGAGGAAGTCGCCGCAGGGAAGGACACGGTGATTCCGTTCTTCTTGGCGGACAGGCTTGAAGAACAGGGCGCCACCCACGTTTCCGCGGGCGTCTTTGAGGAGAAGGTCGTGGTTGACGAACGGCTGGTGACCGGCCAGAACCCGGCCTCCGCCGCCGGCGTGGCCAAGGAGATGGAAAAGCTTTTCGCGGAGGTCATCCATCGTGAAAAAGCCGAGGAACAGCACGACGCGGAGGCTCTGCGCGCAGAGAAGGACGCAGAGAAGAACGCCAGGAAGGCCGCCGCGGACGCGGAGCACTAACGCCGGCGGCTGCGGCGCAGGCGGCAATTCCGAAGTGGCGCCGACCGCGGGTGTGCGGGGACAGGTGTGGCGGTCCGCTCCATGAGCGGACCGCCACGGTTGATTCTGGTCCAGGTGCGTTGATGTGCCCGGTTAGACCCGGCTTCTCCGTCCGACAGTGGCGCCGAAGATCACCAGCACGATTACGGCGCCAAGGATGGCCAGAAGCCATGTCCGCAGATCGAAGAATTCGCCCAGGCCGCCGCCGAAAACCAGCGACCCAATCCAGCCGCCGAGGATCGCACCGACGACGCCGAGCACGAGCGTGACTACCCAGCCGCCGCCCTGCCTCCCCGGAAGTATTGCTTTGGCAATCGCGCCGGCGATGAGCCCGAGCAGGAGAAATCCGAGAATTCCCATGACTGCACTTCCTTTCGCTATGCCGGTGCCCGAACGGGCGCCGCAACTAAGAGTTAATCAGTGCACTTACTGGTCTGCAAGAGGGAATTTTGTGCTCCTCGAATGGCGCGGGCTACGGGGTCCCGCTCCCGGGAATCACTCCTTCGTCCGTGGTGGCTGCCTTGATCCATGTGGCGACGATGCTGACCCCGCCGTGGTCGTCCCGCTCGGTGGAGATGTCGATAGCGGAGGCCGGTGCGCCCATGCTCATGAGCTCCTCCCGGTAGGCGGCGACAATTTCCGTGAGGTTTTCCTCCGTCCATTCGCCGGGTCGCATTCGCGTCGAAATTTCAACAGGTTCGGGCTGGTAAAGCGTCACGCAGTGCCTCCTGGGATGTGTCGGGCATGGGATGTGCCGGGCGGTCCTGGCAGGCCCGGTAGGGGCCGCTAAAACTAGCAGTACAACAGTATGCTGAGAAGTTTTTTTCATCATAGGCGTCGTTCCCGGGGGTGAACACCCCGGAGCGCCGCAGTGGACCGGGCGGCGCGAATGCAGCAGGGTATGAAGATGACGAGTGAACCGATTGCGAACTACGCCCTGCTCTCCGACTGCCGCACTGCCGCGCTCGTGAGCGCAGCCGGGTCCGTGGACTGGCTGTGTTTCCCGCGCTTTGACAGCCCCTCGGTGTTCGGGCGGCTCTTAGGTGAGGATGCAGGCTTCTGGTTGATCCGGCCTGCGGGTCCCTATTCGACAACGCGGCGCTACGTGGGCCCGACGATGGTGCTTGAAACGGTGCACACTGCCGAGCATGGCTCGGTGACCGTGACGGACGCCCTGGTGCTCGGCGACGGGACCCGCGGCCACGAACTCGGCGCGACGGTTCCCGGAACGCTGCTGCGGCAGGTCACCGGCGTCGAGGGGCACGTTGAAATGGAACTCGTCTTCGCGCCCCGGCCGGAATACGGACTGGTCCGGCCACTGCTGCACAACGCCGACGGCGGTCTGCTCAGCCGCGGCGGCGCCGACGTGCTGGCTCTCTCCAGCCCGGTCCCGATGGTCATCGAGGCAGCGGCCGACGGCGGCGTGGCCCGGGCCAGCGTGAGCGTCCGGGCCGGGGACGTCGTGGGGTTCGCATTGGCCCACGCCAACAACGGTGCCGCGCCCCCGCTTATCTGGAGCCAGGCGGACATTGCCCGCCGGCTCGAGGACACGTTGGAGAGTTGGAGCAGCTGGTCCGGGATGCACCAGAATTATGAAGGCCCGTGGCAGGAACTGGTCGAGTCCAGCGGGCGCTTCCTGCAGGCG
The DNA here is from genome assembly GCA_963769515.1 of uncultured Actinomycetota bacterium. GTDB lineage: Bacteria > Actinomycetota > Actinomycetes > Actinomycetales > Micrococcaceae > Arthrobacter. Next base: position 17,185 of record CAVYMG010000035.1, on the reverse strand, counting down.
CTGACCTTCTATCCGACCGGGGCGATCGTCGCCGCACCTACCACTTCGCTGCCGGAAGTCGCCGGGGGAACCCGGAACTGGGACTACCGCTACACCTGGATCAGGGACGCCAGCATGACCTTGCAGGCGCTCTGGGTGGCGGCCTGCCCGGACGAGGCGGGGAAGTTCTTCCAGTTCCTGGCCGCGGCGGCGGCCAGCCAGCAGGCCGGCAGCGCCGAACTTCAGATCATGTATGGCATTGGCGGCGAACGGGACCTCTCCGAACGCGAACTGGAGCACCTGCCGGGCTGGCGCGCGAGCGCGCCGGTCCGGGTCGGCAACGGCGCCTGGAACCAGCGGCAGCTCGATGTCTACGGCGAGCTCCTCGACGCCGCGGCCACCTTGCCGGAGTACCTTGCGGATACGGAGCCCGGGACGCTGGAGTTCCTTGCGGATGCCGCAGATACTGCTGCGGCCGCCTGGCGATCCACGGACCAGGGCATCTGGGAAGTTCGCGGCGAGCCCCGGCATTACCTGTACTCGAAGCTGATGTGCTGGGTCGCCGTCGATCGTGCCATCGGCCTCGCGGAGCTTTTGAACGCCGTGGAACGGGTGCCGCGCTGGACCGAGGCCCGGACGCAACTGGCGGAATCAATCCAGGCAAACGGCTGGAGTCCCGCCGCGAACGCCTATACCCAGGCGTATGGTTCACACGACCTTGACGCCTCGTCGCTGATGCTCTCGATCGTTGGTTTTTTGCCCGCCGACGATCCCCGGATGCTGGCCACCATCGACGCTATCGAGGAGCGGCTCACGGACAGCCGCGGCCTGGTCTATCGGTACCTGGCCGACGACGGACTTGCGGGCGAAGAGGGGACTTTCCTGCTGTGCACGTTCTGGCTGGCCCATGCCCTCGCCCTCGCCGGGCGGACCGAGCGGGCCCGCGCCGTGTTTGAACACGCCGCCGGGTTCGCCACGGACCTGGGCCTGCTGGCTGAAGAGGTCGCGCCGGACAGCGACGAGCTGCTCGGCAACTTCCCGCAGGCCTTCAGCCACATCGGGCTGGTCAACGCCGCCTGGGCCATCCGCAATGCCGAGGAGGCCGGGGGACAGGGCGGCCGGCACCCGTTCGGAACTGGCGGAACGGCCACATGACCGCGCCACCTGAAGGATCCGGGACCCCGCCTATGGGCGGCACACCGGACAGGCGGCGCCGTGCCCTCTGGCGGCTTGGAGTCCTTTTGGCCCTGGTGGCTGCTTCTGCGATCGCGGTGCTCATTTTTCCACTCCCGCCCCTCGAGGAAATCCGGGGCTTTTTCGGCGGCACCGGCTGGTGGGGACCCGCAGTCTTCATCCTTGGCTACGCGACCCTGACGCTGGCTCCGATTCCCAAAAGTGTCCTGTCCATCGCCGCGGGACTCGTGTTCGGGCTGGCCGCCGGCATCGCCGTCGTCTTTGCCGCAGCGATCCTCGGCGCCGTCGTCGCGTTTTGGCTTGGCCGGCTGCTGGGCCGCGAAGCCGTGGAGCGGTTCACCGGGGCCCGCGTGGAAAGGATCGACGAACTGCTGCGCCGGCGCGGGCTGGCCGCCATGATCGGCGTCCGGCTGATCCCGGTGCTGCCCTTTACCGTGATCAACTACGCCGCCGGGCTGACGTCCCTGCGCTGGCGGCCGTACTTCCTCGGAACCGCCATCGGAATCCTGCCGGGGACGGTGAGCTTTGTGACGCTGGGCGCCTCCGGCCTGCAGCCGGGGTGGCCGTTATATCTTGCGCTCGGCATCCTCGCACTGCTGTCCCTGGCTGGGCTCGTGGCGACGGACCGGCGGCGGCGCAAGGCGAAGGAAACCGGTGTTTGACGCCCGCCTGCGACGGGCCGTGGAGCCGGCCCTGGACAATGCGGCCCGCTGGCTGGACCGGCCGTGGATCACCCCGGACCGGCTGACCGGCCTGAACCTCGTCCTCGGGATCTCCAGTGCGGTCCTCGCCGCGGCCCAGTGGTGGCTGCCGGCCCTCGCCGCGTGGCTACTCTGCCGGCTCGCGGACGGGCTCGACGGTCCGCTGGCCCGGCGCAGGCTCCGAGCCAGCGGCCGGGACGACACCGGCCAGGGCGGCTTCTGGGACATCTGCGCCGACTTCATTGTGTACGGCGCGACAGTGGTCGGCGTGGGAATCGGTGCGACGGCGGCATTCGACGCCCCGTGGCTGCCGTTTTTGCTGGTTCTCTTCGCCTACTACGTCAACGGCACCGCATTCCTGGCCTTCTCTTCCATCGCCGAGAAAACCGGCCGGCAGATGCGCGACGGCCGCTCCCTGTCCTTCATCGGCGGCCTGACCGAGGGGGCCGAAACCATCGCCGTGCACAGTCTCTGGTTGATCGTCCCGGCCGCCGCGTGGCCGATCGCGTCGGTCTGGGCGCTGCTGGTCACCGCCAGCGGCGTGCAGCGGATTGTCGCGGGCTACCGTGCGCTGCGCTGACGCGCCGGCCGGTCGAGCCACAACCGCCGGATCCGGACCAAGACACGGATGGCCCAGCTCATGAGCGGCGCCTCCAAGTCCGCCCGGACGTCTGCGACGGCGGCGTTCCAAACGCCGTCGGCGTAGGTCGGATACGCATGGGTCGTGCCGGCCACATCCGAGGCCGTCAGGCCGTGTTGGACGGCTAGCGCCAGCTCCGCCAGGGATTCCCCGGCCCGCGGGCCCACGATGGTGCCGCCCACGATCTTGCCCCGCTTATCCAGGATCAGCCGGGTGAAACCGGCCGTCGCGTCATCGGTGACGGCCCGGTCGAGGTGCTCGTGCCAGACGGTCCGGGCCCGGTGCTTCAATCGGGGGTCGGCCGCCGTGACCCCGACAGACGCGACTTCCGGGGACGTGAACGTCACCCGCGGCACGGTGCCGCTGACCTGGCGGGAGAGCCCCAGGACCGCGTTCGCGGCGGCCACGCTCGCGTGCACGCCGGCCAGATGGGTGAAATCCGGATTTGTGGTGACGTCTCCGGCCGCCCAGATCCGCGGGTTGGAAGTACCCATCCGGGCGTCCGTCGCGATGTGGCCTGTTTCGTCCAGTTCGACGCCCAGCCGGTCCAGGCCCAGGCCCGCCGTCCGGGGCGACCGTCCGGCCGCCACCAGGACGACGTCGGCGTCGATCGCCGCGCCGGTACCCAGCCGGAGGCGGGTTCCCCGCTCCGCGGGGGCGGCGCCCGCGACGGCTGCGTGTTCGACGAGTCGGACGCCGTCGGCTTCCAGCGCGGCCCGGACGAGGTCGGCGGCCTCCGGGACTTCCTTGGCCAGAATCCGGGAGCGGACGATCATGGTCACCTCCGAGCCCAGCCGGGCGAAGGCCTGGCCGAGTTCGCATGCGATCGGGCCGCCGCCGATGATGGCCAGCCGGTCGGGCAGGCTCTCGAGTTCCCAAACCGAATCCGAGGTCACGGTCCGTGCGGCTTCCAGGCCGGGGATGTCGACGCCGGCCGGAGCGCCTCCGGTGGCGATCAGGGCCTGCCGGAAACGGATCGTCCTGCCGCCAACCACTGCCACCCCAGGCGAGTCGAAGGTCAGGACGCCGTGGAGGACCCTCGCGCCGGTAGCTTCGATCGACTGGGGAGAGTCGATCGGTTCGATTGTGCTGATCGCCGCAAGGATACGTTTCCGCACGGCTGCGAAGTCCGCCCGCCCGCCGGTCCGGGAAGACGTGGACGCGGCTTCCGCGGCGGCCGAAAGCAGGGTCTTGGACGGAACGCAGCCGGTCCACAGGCAGTCCCCGCCCGTGCGGTCCTGTTCCACCAGCAGGGTACGGGCGCCGAACCTTGCCGCGGTCTTGGCGCCGACAATGCCTGCGGTTCCGCCGCCCACCACCAGAAAGTCAACGATCCGGTCTTCGGCTGTCATGATGGACTCCTCTTGAGTGGCGGTCAGCTTGAGCGGCCGTCAGCGCCGGATGATGCGGCCGGGGCGGATTGGCCGTGGGGCCGCGCCGCCGCCGCACAACGAACCAGAAGGAGCCCGCCATCCGCGACAAATACACGATGTTCGCCCCGGTGTACGACCTGCTCTCGGGCGAATACCCTGTCTATCATGCCGGACGGGAGCGGGGGATTGCCGCACTGGCCCCCGTCATCGGCCAGCAGGTGCTGGACATCGGCTGCGGCACGGGACTGAATTTTTCCCGGCTGCAGGAACGCATTGGCAGCTCCGGTGCCATTGTCGGGATTGACCGCAGCGCTGAGATGCTGGACCAGGCGCGGCGCCGTGCGACGGCCTGCGGCTGGCGTAACGTCATCCTGATCGAGGCGGACCTGGTGCTGCTGGATCCCGCGGAAACCATTGCCCGCATCCAGGCCAGCGGGGGAGCGGCGTACTCGGACGCCGCCCTGGCCACGTATTCGCTCTCGCTCATGGGCGAGTGGGAACAGGCCTGGAGCAACATCACGGCGCTGCTCGCCGGCGCTGCCAGGGTCGCCGTCGTGGACATGCAGGAACCGGTGGGCCCGGCCCGCTGGCTTGCGCCGCTGGCGCGGCTCGCCTGCGCCCTGGGCGGTTCGGACATCACCGCCGCGCCCTGGCGTGCGGTGGAGGAGCAATGCCGCGACGTCGTCACGGCCTCGGTCCGTGGCGGGCACCTCCAGATCCGCGCAGGCACCCTGCAGCCGCGGCCCCCTGGCCCTGTTGTGTAGCGCAGATCACTGAACCCGGTCCCGGCCCGGCCCTACCGTGAGGACGTCAACAACCCACGTTCTCAGGAAGGTCGCCATCATGGCTTCTGCATCGGCTTTTTCGCATCACGCCACCAGCACGGGCCTCGGCCAGCGTGCCGTCGCAGGCGCCGTCGGAGGAATCGCCGGCGGAATTGTCTTCGGTATCCTCATGGCCATGATGGGGATGCTCCCCGTCATTGCGTCCATGGTCGGCTCCGACTCCGCCGTCGTCGGGCTCGGCGTTCACCTCATGATTTCGGTGGGCATCGGCCTGGGCCTGACCGTCCCCTTCGCGAACCGGCTGCTGACCGGCTATGGCCGGGCCGCCGTCGTCGGGCTCGTGTACGGCGCCATCTGGTGGGTTCTCGGACCCCTGCTGATCATGCCGGCCATGATGGGCATGCCCCTTCTTGCCCTCGATGGCGGCGCCTGGATGAGCCTCATGGGACACCTGATCTATGGGATCATTCTTGGACTGGTGGCGGTCCGCGTCCTCAAGCCCCGGGCATGACCAATTCCTGCCGGACCGGCGTGGCGGCCACTCCATCCGGAGACCTGCGCCCGTGGGCCCCGCGGCAACGAGAGGTCAACCCGCTGATGACAGGACCCACTGACAGGTTCAGCTGTCTGAACGAAGTCGATCTGTTCGCAGACTTGAGCGCCGCAGAAATCGCGGCCATGGATATCATGGCCCCGGCCCGGCTCTACCGTCGCGGCGAACTGCTGTTCAGCCAGAGCCAGCCTGTCACGGCCCTGTTCATCCTCAAATCCGGCCGGGTGCGCATCTTCCGGGTCACCGAGGACGGCAAGGCCCTGACCATGGCGATCCTGGAACCGGGCGCGGTGTTCGGGGAGATGATGCTGGTGGGCCAGCGGATGTATGACAATTACGCGGAGGCGATCGAGGACTCGGCGATCTGCCAGCTCACCGTCGACGAGGTCGAGCGGTTCCTGCTCTCCGACCCGCGGATCGCCGTCCGCATCTCCCGGCTTCTCGGCGAACAGGTGGCCCGCCTCGAGGAACGCCTCACGGACATTGCCTTGCGGCCGCTCGCGGCGCAGGTGGCCTCGACGCTCGTCAAGCTCGGCGACGCCGCACCGGCGCCGATCTTCGGGCCGGCCCGCACGATCCATCTCACCCATGAACAGCTCGCCGGCCTCCTCGGCGCGTCCCGGGAGGCAACCAGCAAGGTCATGGCCGACCTCACCGCGCGGGACGCCATCCGGCAGGGCCGGGGCCGGATCATCATCCACGACCGCGGCATCCTGCAAAGCATTGCCCGGGGCACGTCGTGATCGCGGGGCTCGGAAGAATCCTCCGCGGCCTCGAACTCCTGACCCGGCCCGTGCACCCGGAGAGCCGGGCCGCCCTGGACAAGCGCTGGGCGGAACTGCCCGAACATGTAAAAACCCCGGGCCAGCTGCTGGGCCGGACCGCCGTCGGGTGCGAGGGAACCCACGGCGTCTTTCCCAAATGTAACCTCACCTGTTCGCCCTGCTACCACTCGGCGGACGCGAACAAGGTCCGGGTCGACGGCGGCCACACCGTAGCCGAGGTCGGCCGGCAAATGGAGTTCCTGCGCCGCGTCCGGGGTCCCCGCGCCCATGCCCAGCTGATCGGGGGCGAAGTCAGCCTGCTGCCCGCCAAAGACCATGCCGCGGCCCTCGCGGCCATGCGCGCCAACGGCCGTGAACCGATGTCCATGACACACGGCGACTTCGACTACGGCTACCTCCTGGACGTCGCCCTGGACGACGGCGGCAGGCGGCGGTTCCGTAAGCTTTCCTTCGCCGCACATTTCGATTCGCTGATGCGCGGGCGGCGCGGAGCCGTACGCCCCCGGTCCGAAGCCGAGCTCAATCCGTTCCGTGCCCGGTTCGCGGACATGTTCATCACGCTCAAACGCCAACACGGCATCAGTTCCTACCTCGCCCACAACATGACCGTCACACCGTCGAACCTTGATCAGGTCGACGAGGTGACGGAGGCCGTGCTGGGCATGCCGTACGACATGCTCTCCTTCCAGCCGGCGGCGTACATCGGCGATGACCGGCGCTGGTCCGGGGATTTTGAGGACATCACGATCGACGCCGTCTGGTCCCGGATCGAAGCCGGCGCGGGACAACGGATTCCGTGGCAGGGCACCCAATTCGGCGATCCCCGCTGCAACCGGACCGCAGTGGCACTCACCACCGGCACCGGGCTGGCCGCGCTGCTGGACCCGGAAGATCCCCTGGACATCGCCGCGCGGGACACGTTCCTGAAAGACTTCGGCGGTATCTACTTCGGCGGCACCCCCGCCTGGATCGTCGCCGCCAAAATCGTCCGCGCGCTCCTTGCCCGGCCCGGCAGCATTCCCGTGGTCGCGGCTTTCGTCCGTCGGCTCCTGCGGCGCGCCGGGGGACTGAATGCGGTTGTCATGGCGGCCTGGAAGCGCCAGCTGTCCTTCAAGACATTTGTTGTGCACAACTTCATGGACGCCGCCGACGTCGCACCGGCCTGGGCGATGATGGAACAGGGACAAGCCAGTGACGACCCGAAGATCCGGGAAACCCAGGAACGTCTCGGTTCTTGCATGTACGCCATGAGCCACCCCGATACCGGGCGGCTCGTGCCCGCCTGCGTCCAGCACTCGTCCCTCGACGCGGCAGAAAATGCCGGGCTGCGCAGGATGCTCCCGCTGAGGCCCGTAACACCATCCGCGCGGCCCTGATCAACGCAGGCTGCGGCTCCGGATCCGGACTGCCCGCGACTGCACCCATACAACACCTCCGACAGGACGAATAGCTTCACATGAGTTTCCCCCGCCGAATGAGGTCCCTGATACCTGCTGCCGCCATTGCAGCCGCAACGTTGCTGATTTCGGGCTGCGGGGCCGGTCCGGCCCCGCAACCCGCATACACCGCGTGGGACCAGGTCACAAACGACGCCCGTGGCCAGACGGTGCGGCTATGGATGTACGGCGGCGACGAGCAGGGCAACGCCTATGTCGACTCCGCCCTGATTCCCGCCGCCGCGCAGGAAGGCGTCACCCTGGAACGCGTCCCCGTGGCCGACACCAAGGATGCCCTGAACAGGATCCTCACCGAAGTCCAGTCCGGAACCCGCGACGGCGGCGTGGACCTGGTCTGGGTCAACGGGGACAACTTCGGTACCGGGAAACAAGCCGGCGCCTGGGCCTGCGGGTGGACCTCCCTGCTACCGAACATGGGGCTGACCGCCCCGGCGGATCCATTGCTGGCCAATGACTTCGGCACCCCGGTCGAGGGCTGCGAGGCACCGTGGCACAAGGCCCAGTTCACCATCGCCTACAACTCCGCCGCCGTCACGGACCCACCCACGACCCTTGCCGGACTGCTGGACCGGGCGCAAGCGCATCCGGGCCGGTTCACCTACCCCGCACCGCCGGACTTCACCGGTTCCGTCTTCACCCGGCAGGTGCTCTATAGCGTCTCCCGGCGGGCACGCGAACGTTCCGCTGGGCTTTGGGCAGGAGGCCTTCGACGGACTCACCCCGGCCCTGTTCACCGAACTCCGCGGCCTCGCCCCTGCACTGTGGCGTGAGGGAAAGACCTACCCCGAAGACGTCCGCGGAACTCAACGATCTCTATGCCGGCGGCCAGATCGACTTCACCATGACCTACGGCCCGGCAACCCTGACGAAGCTGGTCGCTGACGGCACGTTCCCCGCCTCCACCAAAGTCCTCACCCTGGAGGAGGGAACCGTGGGCAACGCCAGCTTCCTGGCCATCCGTCCACGTCGGGACACCAGGCCGGCGCCATGGTCGTCGCGAACCTGGCACTGTCGCCGGAACAGCAGGCCCTCAAGGCCGACCCCCGCGTCTGGGGGCAGTTCCCGGTCCTGGACCCGGCCGCGCTCAGTGCCGACCAGCGTGCGCTCTTCGAGGGGCTGCCGCAGTCCCCGGTGGTGCCCTCCTACGATGTCCTGTCCAAGAACGCCAATCCTGAACTCGCGGCGGCCTGGGTGCCGGAACTGGACGACGCATGGCGGCGCCAGATCCTGACCGGCAAATGACGCGCGTGATTGGCGCCGAACGTGCACGGGCCGGCCACCGCGATGCGGCATGGACACCGCGGCGGCGGCGACTGCCGCCCTGGTTGATGGCCGCCCCTGCGGTGGCCGCCGCCTCGTTCGTCGTCGCCGGCGGGCTGCTGACCGCCACGGCCCAAAGCCTGGGCCTGATGCCCTTAATCGGCGATCCGGTCCTGACGGCCGACGCGTACGGTGCGCGGGCCGCGGAGCTGCCGGCCACCGTCGGGCTCTCCCTCGCCATCGCGGCGGCGTCAACAGTCGCGGCCGTGCTCATCGGTTTCGCGGCGGCCCTGGTCATCATGCAGGGCCGCTGGTGCGGCCGCGTCGTGGCGGCCGCCAGCACTCTGACCATCCCGTTCCCGCATATCGTCGGCGCCGCGTCCGTGGGGCTGCTGCTCTCTGACTCCGGCCTGCTCGCACGGGTGAGCGGTGCCGGCGAGGGTTGGCCGGCCCTGGTCGGCGGGCCCCTGTGGCTCGCCGTGATCGCCGACTATGCGTGGAAGGAATCGGCCTTCGTTGCCCTTGTTGTCACGGGGGCGCTGCTGTCCCGATCGGCCGACTACGACGAAACCGCCGCCCTCTTGGGCGCCGGGCGCCTCCGCCGCCTGTGGCATGTGCTTTTCCCGTTGAGCCTGCCGGCGCTGATCGTCTCCGGCACGATCGTTTTTGTCTACACGTTCGGCTCCTATGAAGTCGCGTGGCTGTTGGGCCGGCCCCACCCGGAACCGCTGCCGGTGATGGCGCTGCGGCTCTTCGGGTCGGCATCGCTGAGCTCACGGCCGGAAGCCGCGGCCTTGGCCGTGGTTACCACCCTGGTGTCCTTTGCCGCCGCGGCCGCCGCATTCGGCCTTCTGCGCAGGATGCCGCAGTGGCGGTGACGCTGCCGCCGGCACAGGCGTCCGGGACGCAGCCGGTGACTTCCGGCGCCACCTTGCGGGCCTCCCGGGTCCCGGGCCGGCTGGGGCGGACCCTCCTGGCCATGGCGCTGGCTGTGTGGTTCCTGCTGCCGCTCGCGCCGCTGGGGCTGTGGCTGTTTGCGGACCGCTTCGACCTACCCGGCCCCGGCACCGGAGGCGTGGGGGTTCGAGGGCGTCCGCGCGGCATTGGCCCAGGGAGCCGTCTCCGCTTTCACCCAGTCGCTGGGCCTGGGCCTGGCCGTGAGTGCGGTGGCCACCCCGCTCGGCGTCCTGGCCGCACGGGCGCTGAGCTACCACCGTGTGCCGTTCCCCGCCGCCGTCAACGCCGTGCTGTTTGCGCCGTTGGCCCTCCCGGCATTCGCTGCGGCGTTCGGGCTCAACGTACTGCTCCTGCGGCTGCATATTCCGCCGACCGCAGGAGTGGTCCTTATCCTCGCCGTGTACGCCCTGCCCTACACGACGTACACCATGCGCGTCGCCTACGGAGCCCATGACCTGGGCTTCGAAGAAGAAGCCCGCAGCCTGGGAGCGTCCCGCCGGCAGGTCCTGTTCCGGGTGCACTTGCCGTTGCTGGCACCGGCGCTGGCGCGCAGCGCGTTCCTGGCCTTCCTCGTCGGCTGGAGCGATTACGTCATTACGCTCCTCGTCGGGGGCGGCTCGATGGTCACCGTACCGATGCTCGTGGCGTCATCCGCCTCGGGAACGGGCAACGACTCGGCCGTTGCGGTGCTGTCCGTTGCCGCGATCCTGCCTCCGCTCATCCTGCTGTTGGGCGTCGGTATGCTCGCCCGCAAACCCCAAGGAGACCCTGCATGAGCAGCGCACTGATCCGATCGACGGGCTCTCGAAGTCCTTCGCCGGCGCCACCCGGCCCGTCCTCGCCGGTGTCAGCCTCACCGTGGAAGCAGGTTCCTGCACCGCCATCCTGGGTCCGTCCGGATCCGGGAAGAGCACCCTGCTCCGGGCGGTCGCCGGCTTCGACGTTCCCGACGCCGGACGGATCCTGCTGCGCGGCACCGACCTCGCCGGCGTCAGCGCCGAACGCCGGGGGATGGCCATGGTGGCCCAGCGGCCGCTGCTGTTCCCGCACCTGAACGTCCTGGACAACGTCGCCTTCGCCGCGACGGTCCGCGGCATCCGCCGGCGCGCGGCCCGGGACGATGCCGCCGGGTTCCTGGACCTGGTCGAGCTGGACGGCTTCGGCAACCGGACCGTCTCAGCGCTCTCCGGCGGGCAGCAGCAGCGCGTCGCCATTGCGCGGGCCCTCGCCGCGCGCGTCCCTCGGTGCTGCTCCTGGACGAACCCTTCAGCGCCCTGGACCAGGAGCTGCGCTCGAGCATGCACGAGCTCCTGCTCCGGCTCAGGGACCGGCTGGCCCCCACGATCCTGCTGGTCACGCACGACCGTGACGAAGCCGCTGCCGTCGCCGACCGGATTGCCGTCCTCGACGCCGGGATCGTGCTCCAGCACGATCCCGCCGCCCGTGTGTATGCGCGGCCGGCGTCCCTCAAAGTCCACCGTCTGATGGGCGGGCTGAACGAGGTCGACGGGACGGTCCGGGCCGGGGTCCATTACTCGGCGCTCGGTGACTTGGATTTGCCGGCGGACACGGCCTGGCCGGATGGGCCGGGCGTGCTGGTGTTCCGGCCCGAGAGCATCGGCATCCCGGACAGCGGGCAGCCGGGGTTGCCCGCCACGGTCCCCGCCACCGTCACCGCCGTCCGGACGCTGGGGCCGCGCCGGCTGGTGACCATGGCTGCCGCCGGCATCCGGCTGCACGCCGAGGCGCCCTGGGGCCGTCCGCTGGCCGTGGGCGAGCACATCCGGGTCAGCATTCCGCTGTCCGCGCGCGCCGTCGTGTCCGGGGGAGTTCAGCCCGCAGCGGTCAGCGCGCCCGGAAGTTCCGTCAGTGCCCCGATGGTGAATTCCGGCGCCTCAAAATAGGCGGGGTAGTCCGCGCCGGTCCGGTTCAGCCACGCCGTGCGGAGGCCGGCGCGGGCCGCGCCGTGGATGTATGCCCCAGGGATGGACGGCGACGAGCAGCATGCTGCCGGCATCAGTTCCGGTAGCCGTGGCGGCATACCCGTAGGCGGCCGGGGCCGGTTTCCACGCGGGGGCGTCCTCGACCGTGAGCAGCAGCTCGAAATCGTCCCGGAGGCCCGCCTCGGCGAACAGTTTCCCGGCGATCGCGGCGGAGCCGTTGCTCACGTGCACAGGCGGAACCCGGCCGCTGACGGGACCGGATTCCTTCCGGTACGTCCGGATGCAGAGAGAGTCCTGCGAGTCCGTCCATGATGTGCTCGACGGCGGCGTCGAGGCCGCGGTCCAGCTCCGCCCCGGCCAGCAGCCCGCGGAGTGCCTCCGCGCCGATGGCAGCGAAGGATCCGTTGTCGCCGCTGGCGGTGAGCGCGAAGCCGTCCCGCAGGAGGGTCGCGAACCAGAGCTTGGCCAGCGCGGCCGGCGCGCCGACATTGTCAGCGAACCGGGAACCCATCGGGGCCATATCCGAGAGGGTTTCGTTGACGTCGAAGACAATGACCTGGGGTGCGGTTTTCACGGGTACTCCTGCGGTGGGCGCGGTGCTGTCCCGTCCCAGTCTGCCGCAGATCCAGAATCAGGGAGGGCTAAGGCATGACCTTGTACAAATCGATGACCGTCTCTTCCGGAGGAGACGCGAATCCGCCGTCAATGCCCTCCTGCATCCGGGGCATCAGGATGGTGTCGCGGAAAGTTTCCCAGCTCTCTTTGGAATCGTGGACGGCCAGGATCGTCCACCCGCAGTAGATCGCCTGCGGCATGGAAGATCTGGCCGTCCGGGAGGCGGCCCTCACCCGGATGCACGGCGGCCAGTGACGCCTCGTACTGTTCCTTGGTGCCGCCCGGGAAGAAATGCACGACTCCGTAGCCTGCGGTTGACATGGTTGCTCCTCGATCACTAGTGGGGATCCGACACTGCCAGTCCTAGACTCCGGCCCCTGGGCTGTCAATAGCCGATCCACGGACGGTATCGGCGCACGTGGGCGGCGGGGACAATGGACGGGTGACTTCCCCCGTTTCCCGGCATCCCGCCGGCGCCCCAGGCCCGTTCAATCTGGACCTCATCGGTGCCGGCCTCGCCTTCGCGGCCTCGCTGGAAAATTTGGGCGACGCTCTGCGGGCGGGAGGTCCCGCGGCCACCGCCGTAGTCCAGCAGCTCGCCCGGCACCGGGAAGACCACGCTGGTGCCGCCGCTGCTCGCGAACATCGCCGCCGTCAACACTGCGGGAACCTCCGGATCATCCCCGGCGGCGCGCCGGCCGCGTGTCGTTGTGACCCAGCCGCGGCGCGTGGCCGCACGATCCGCGGCCCGGCGCCTTGCCGCCCTGGACGGCAGCAGGGTAGGGGACAGGGTCGGCTACACGGTCCGCGGCGAACGGAACGCGGGCGCCGAAACGCTCGTCGAGTTTGTCACACCGGGAATACTCATCTCGCGCCTGCTTGCGGATCCGGGCCTGGAATCGATCGACGCCGTCGTCCTCGACGAAGTGCATGAACGCGGCCTGGAGACCGACCTGCTGCTGGGGATGCTCAGTGAGGTCCGGCAGCTCCGGGGCGACTTGATGCTCCTGGCCATGTCCGCCACCCTGGACGCCCCGCGCTTCGCAGCACTCATCGGCACCGCTGACGCAGACGTTTGGAACGGCGACAGCGACGGCGACGAGGGCGGCAGCCGCGGCCCGGCCCCGGTCGTTGACTGTCCCTCGGCGCTTTACCCGCTGGCAGTGGACTGGGTGCCGGCAGCGATGCCAGGATCGATGGCAGAGGCATCACGCGGGCATTCCTGGACCACGTCGCCGACACGGCAGTGGCGGCCCACACCACCGCGCTGGCCGCCAATCCCGGGACGGATGCCCTGGTTTTTGTGCCGGGCGGATTGGGAGGTCTCCTATGTGGCGGACCGGCTCCGCGGGCGCCGAAGGCCGAAGTCCTGGAGCTGCACGGCCAGGTGGGTGCGGCAGAGCAGGACCGGGCGGTGGCGGGGCGCGAACCCGGCGGCCGGCCCCGGATCATCGTGTCCACGGCGCTGGCCGAATCATCCCTGACCCGTTCCGGGCGTCCGGCTGGTCATCGACTCGGGTCTGTCCCGTGAACCGCGGCGGGACAGCAACCGCGGAATGTCCGGGCTCGTGAGCGTCTCCTGCTCCCGGGCCTCGGCCGACCAGCGGGCCGGCCGGGCCGCCCGCCAGGGGCCGGGCCGGGTGGTGCGCTGTTACGACCAGAGGACTTTCGGCGCCGCGCCGGCGCACCCGACCCCGGAAATCGCGGTCGCCGACCTCACCGGGGCCGCCCTGGCCATGGCCTGCTGGGGATCGCCGGGCGGTGCAGGATTGGCGCTGCCCGACGCCCCGCCGGCGGGCGCCATGGCCGACGCCGTCGAGGTCCTGCAGGAACTCGGCGCGGTGGGACCCGACGGGCACGCGACGGCCCTCGGCAGGACCCTGGCCCGCATCCCCGCCGATCCGCGGCTGGCCCGTGCCCTGCTCGACGGAGCAGCCGCGGTGGGTGCCCGCGCCGCGGCCGAAGCCGTCGCCGTGGTGGCCGGGGACCAGCGGGCACCCGGCGCAGACCTCGCACGTCTGCTGACATCGCTGCGGACCGGCAGGGAACCGGCGTCCCGACGCTGGGCCGAGGACGTCCGGCGGATGGAGGCCATTGTGCGCCAGGAGAGCCGCGGCGGCAGGACCTCTCCGGCCGGCCCGGCGCCCGCGGAGTGGCCCGGCGGCGGGGCAAGAACCGCGGGCGTCGGCTTCGTCGTCGCCCTCGCCTTCCCGGACCGGGTGGCGCGCCGCGTACCCGGCGACGGCCCCGAACGCTACCTGCTCTCCTCCGGGACGCGGGCCGGGCTGCCGGCCGGCAGCCACTTGACTGGCCAGGAGTGGCTCGCGGTGGCCGAAGTGTCGCGGGCCGAGGGCCGGGACGCGGCCGGGACCGGCGCCGTCATGGTCCGCAGCGGCCCTGGACGAGGAGGCTGCACTCAGCGCCGCCCGCCATCTCCGCCATGACTCAGTGGAGGCACGGTTCGCCCAGGGCCGCGTCACCGCCCGGCGGGAACGGCGCCTGGGGGCCATCACGCTTTCGTCCACCCCGGTCCGGCCCTCCGCCGAGGAGGGTGCGGCCGCCGTCGCCCGCGCGCTCTCCGCGGAGGGCCTGGGGATCATTGGCTGGTCCGCCGCGGCCGAGGGCTTGCGCCGCCGGATGGCGCTGCTGCACCGGGAACTTGGTGATCCCTGGCCGGACGTGGCTGAGCCGGCGCTGCTGGCCCGGCTCAGCGAATGGCTCGCCCCCGAACTGGCGGCGCTGGCCGGCGGCTCCGGCACCGGCGGGATCGACCTGGCCGATCCCTTGCGCCGGCTCTTGCCGTGGCCGGATGCGGCCCGGTTTGCCGAGTTGGCACCGGAAACCCTGGAAGTGCCGAGCGGTTCGCGGGTGCGGATCGCATACCCGGAGGTGGGCGACGCCGCCGGCCGGCCCGTGGTGGCCGTGAAGCTGCAGGAGTGTTTCGGCTGGGCGGACACTCCGCGGCTGGCGGGGGAGCGTGTGCCGGTGCTGTTTCACCTGCTCTCCCCGGCCAGGGCGCCGCTGGCGGTGACGGATGATCTCGCGTCGTTCTGGTCGGGACCGTACGCCCAGGTCCGGGCGGAAATGCGCGGCCGCTACCCGAAGCACCCCTGGCCGGAGGACCCCTGGACGGCGCTGGCGACGGCCAAAACCAAGCGCCGGATGTAACCCTGCAGCGCGGGGTCACTTCGCGCCCATTCCGGTCTCCGGGACGGGCCGGAGGTGACCCCGCGTTTCTCGTTGGGGGGAGGGCCGGAGGCCTCTTCTCAAACGGCCTGATGGGGGCCACCATGCTGCTACATCGGTTCGGAAATTGCGTGGGTCTCAGGTGTGGAGAGGAGGCTGGGCACACCTTCCGGTCCTGCCTCGGTAGCCATTCCCGGGAGGGAACGATCCGCGCCACGTGGGGGGGAACGCGGCACGGATCAGCCAGCGCCGCCTTGCTGTTGAGCTTATGGGCTCAGGACAGCTGCCGGAGGCCAGCAACTTCGACGATGAAAGGCAACTCAGATGTACCATCCACGCGAGCGGGGGACAGCCCTCGGCTCCGCGCTCCTGCTGTTCCTCGCGATGTCCGCCGCGGCATGTTCGGCGCCGCCGGCAACTTCCGCGCCGGCCACGGAATCAGCCCCGCCCGGGACCTCCACAGCAACGACGCCGGACGCTTCACCGGTTCCGGCCTCACCGACAGTCGACCCCGTGGCCGTGGGGCTCTGCGGGCCGGACACGGCGCTCTTCTTCGACCGCGCCGCGTTCCCGGCATCGCCAAAGATCGACAACAAGTGGTTTCCCAGACGCCCGGAATGCAATACACCACAACGGGCACGGTCACCAGCGAAGAAGGCACCTCCGAACGCAAAGTGACACACACCGTGACCGGCCTGACGAAGATGGTCGACGGTGTCAAGACCCAGGGTGATGTGGGACCGTCAGCTACGCCGACGGCGAGCTGGTGGAGTCCGAACTGGCGTTCTTCGCCCAGGCCAACAACGGCGACGTCTGGCTCTTCGGGGAGTACCCGGAAGAGTTTGAGAACGGTGAATTCATCGGTGCGCCCGCGACTTTCCTCAGCGGTCTCTCCGACGCCCAGGCAGGGCTGGCGATGCTGGCCGAGCCGAAGGTCGGCGCGCCCGCTTACGTCCAGGCCCATGCGCCGGCGGTGCAGTTCCTCGACTGCGGGGTGCCCGTGCAGGAGAACCAGCAAGCGTGTGTCGCCACGGGATGCTACGACAACGTGCTGGTCATCGATGAGCACAATCCCTTGGAACCGGCAGTAGGGCACCAGCAGAAGTTCTATTCAGCAGGAACCGGCCTGGTAAAGGTGACAGCCGTGGGCGGGGACCAGCAGGAAACACTTGAACTCGTCAAGGAGGAACAACTCTCCGACGCCCAGCTAAAGGACGTCAACCAGCAGGCCCTCCTCCTGGAGGAGCATGCCTATGAGGTCAACGCGGACTACGCCCAGACCCCGAAGGCCGAAGTCGCGACGGAGACCGCGGGCGCCTGGTGAACGCCGCCGCGGTTATCCCTTCGGCGGGCGGGCCGGGAACAGCGGGCGGCAGCTCACGCAGTCGCCGGGCGGGTCGCCCTCGCCTGGCGTCATGGCCCAGCGCTCAGTTCCAGCCGCTCCCGCAAGGCCCAGGCCAGCAGGCCGAGGGACAGGATAGCGAAGACCGGCTGGATCACCCCGGCCAGGACCCAGGGCGCGGCGCCCGCAAACAGGTGGCTTGCCAGCGTCCCCGGGCCGGCGGACGTGGCCAGTGCAAGCCCCATGAGTCCGATCACCGGCCACCGTGTGTCGCAGAGGGTCGCGTCGGCCCCGATGGGGGCGCGGACGTAGCTGCCGAGGACCAGTCCGGTGAGGACGGCACCCGCCGCGAGAACCGCCAGTGACCACCAGGGGATCGCGGTGGCGATCAGCATGCCGTTGACGGAGACGACGG
>CAVYMG010000034.1:0-603074 GCA_963769515.1 uncultured Actinomycetota bacterium | reverse complement strand
AACACGCCTGCGCGTCGGGACAGGCGCCGGGGCACAATGGAGCCATGGGTGCCATTACCGACGTCGCCGGAATCCGGGTGGGACACGTCCAGAAGAACGACGCCGGCTGGTTGAGCGGGGTGACCGTGGTGCTGCCGCCGCCCGGGACGGTCGGCTCCGTCGACGTCCGCGGCGGAGGGCCCGGCACGCATGAGACGGATGCGCTGGATCCCACCACCCTCACCTCCGCGGTGGACGCTGTGGTGCTCACCGGCGGATCCGCGTTCGGCCTGGCCGCGGCACACGGCGCCCAGCAGTGGTGCGAGGAAAACGGCAGGGGTTTTGTCGTGGCAGGCGGCGTTGTGCCGATCGTCCCGGCCGCGGCGATCTTTGACCTGGGCCGCGGCGGAGACTTCGCGGCCCGCCCGGACGCGGCCATGGGGTACGCGGCGGCATCCGCTGCGGGCGCCCGGGCCGAGGGGCACGACGTCGAACGCGGCAACGTCGGCGCCGGCACCGGCGCCATGATCGGCCACGGAACCTACAAGGGGGGAGTGGGCACCGCCTCCACCACCCTCGAGAACGGCGTCACCGTCGGCGCGATCGCTGTCGTGAACGCACTGGGGCTGCCCTTCTGCGCACCGACGCAACGGATGGAACCCGGCAGCGTGCGTCCAAGCGACGAAGGAGCGAGCACGCAGAAGGATTCGTCCGCTGCGGCGGCGGAACCGCCAACGCTGAACACCACGCTTGTTGTGGTTGCCACCAACGCCGTGCTGGAGAAGGCCGAGTGCAAACGCACGGCGACCGCGGCGCACGCCGGTCTGGCCAGGGCGCTGGATCCGAGCCACACGCTCGCCGACGGGGACACCGTGTTTGTCCTGGCCACCGGCGCCGCCGCGCTGGACCGCAGCACCGAAGCCGCGTGGCAACGAAGCCTGATCATGCTCCAAAGTGCCGCCGCCGACGTCGTACGGCTGGCAATTCTTGACGGCATCAGCCAGGCGGAGGCAGTGACCACCCCCGCGGTGCACCTGGCGGCCTACCCGGGATGAGTGCGCACGGACGCCAGGTGCGCTACGCTTACTGGTTTTGACCACGGATTTAACATTCACGCCGCCATGGCGTAGTGTGGTCTGTTGGTTGTCTGCCCTGTTGTGCCCTTTTGTGGCCGGGAGGCATCAGCCAATCAATCAAAAACGTCCGCAGTCATGACCGGTGCAAACCGGGAGGCGGCGGCAACAACAGTTAGCGGAGGGTATGGCCAAGAAGGACGGGGTCATTGAGATCGAGGGCGTTGTGACCGAGGCGCTGCCTAACGCGATGTTTCGCGTTGAGCTCACCAACAAGCACATCGTTCTGGCACACATCTCTGGAAAGATGCGCCAGCACTACATCAGGATTCTCCCTGAGGACCGGGTAGTGGTGGAGCTGAGCCCGTACGACCTGACACGTGGTCGTATCGTCTACCGCTACAAGTAAATACTGGGCGGCCAGGGCAGCAGTCCGAAGGCCGGTCCAGTTGACCAACTGCCACACGCAAAGGAACGCCATGAAGGTCAAGCCGAGCGTCAAGCAGATCTGCGAAAAGTGCAAAGTGATCCGCCGTAATGGCCGGGTCATGGTGATCTGCGAGAACCCGCGCCACAAGCAGCGCCAGGGCTAATTTTCCCTTTCGGGAAAATCCTGGGTTGCTAACCCACGCAAGTAAATACAAGGCAGCACAAGCTGATCTGGGACATTGAGCATTAAAGAGTCCGGACAGCTGACCCCCGGTCGGAGGCTGGGGCCGCACAGCACGTGCGGGTGTACTGCCTACGACCTCCGGTTTATTCAAGGAGCACTGCCACTATGGCTCGTCTCGCTGGCGTAGACATTCCCCGCGAAAAGCGGCTGGAAATTGCGCTTACTTACATCTACGGCGTGGGCAAGACCCGTGCACACGAAACCCTGACTGCCACCGGCATCAGCGCCGAGGTCCGGGTCAAGGACCTGACCGACGCGCAGCTGGTTGAGCTTCGTGACTACATTGAAGGCAACTACAAGGTTGAGGGTGACCTTCGCCGCGAAGTAGCCGCCGACATCCGCCGCAAGGTTGAGATCGGCAGCTACGAAGGCCTGCGCCACCGCAAGGGCCTGCCCGTACGCGGACAGCGTACGAAGACCAACGCACGTACCCGCAAGGGTCCGAAGCGTACCGTCGCCGGCAAGAAGAAGGCCCGTTAGGCCCTCAGGGTCTAGCTCGGTTTTCACCCGATAACTTTCTGTAGGAGAAAAAATGCCCCCGAAGACTCGTGGCGCGGTTCGCAAGCCGCGTAAGAAGGACAAGAAGAATATCGCGCTGGGCCAGGCGCACATCAAGAGCACTTTTAACAACACCATCGTTTCCATCACGGATCCGAACGGTGCTGTCATTTCCTGGGCTTCCTCCGGTGAGGTTGGCTTCAAGGGCTCACGTAAGTCCACCCCGTTCGCTGCCCAGATGGCTGCCGAAGCCGCCGCGAAGCGTGCACAGGAGCACGGCATGCGCAAGGTCGACGTATTCGTCAAGGGCCCGGGCTCCGGCCGCGAAACGGCTATCCGTTCGCTGCAGGCCGCTGGCCTGGAAGTTGGATCCATCCAGGATGTAACCCCGAGCGCCCACAACGGCTGCCGTCCGCCCAAGCGCCGCCGCGTCTAAGGCTTCCCCGCGCACCGGAGCTTGCCCGGACCTTCCAGGGTCCGGGCAGGCCCGGCCGCGTTAAGTCTTCAGACCGATTTTTCCACCACCTGTGTTGCGTCATATAGCGGATGCTCGCCGAAAGGAAACCTAAGTGCTCATTGCACAGCGCCCCACCCTCTCCGAAGAGGTCGTCTCCGAAAACCGCTCCCGGTTCATCATTGAACCGCTGGAGCCGGGCTTCGGTTACACCCTCGGAAACTCCCTCCGCCGTACCCTGCTTTCCTCCATCCCCGGTGCCTCTGTTACGAGCATCCGGATCGATGGCGTGCTGCATGAGTTCACCACGGTTCCGGGTGTCAAGGAAGATGTCACCGAGATCATCCTGAACATCAAGAACCTCTCGGTTTCCTCTGAGCACGACGAGCCGGTTGTGGCTTACCTGCGCAAGCAGGGACCCGGAGTCGTCACGGCCGCGGACATCGCTCCGCCGGCCGGTGTCGAATTCCACAACCCGGATCTGCACATTGCCACGCTGAACTCGAAGGGCAAGTTCGAACTCGAACTGACCATCGAGCGCGGCCGCGGCTACGTTTCGGCAGCTCAGAACAAGTCCGGCGATTCCGAGATCGGCCGTATCCCGGTCGACTCGATCTACTCGCCGGTGCTGAAGGTTACTTTCCGTGTGGAAGCTACCCGTGTTGAGCAGCGCACCGACTTCGACAAGCTCATCGTCGACGTTGAGACCAAGCAGGCCATCGCCCCGCGCGATGCGGTTGCTTCGGCAGGCACCACCCTGGTGGAACTGTTCGGTCTGGCCCGCGAGCTGAACACCGCAGCTGAAGGTATCGAGATTGGCCCGTCGCCGACGGATGCTGCCCTGGCAGCGGACATGGCACTGCCGATCGAGGATCTGGACCTCACCGTCCGGTCCTACAACTGCCTCAAGCGTGAGGGCATCCACACCGTGGGTGAACTCGTGGCCCGCTCCGAGGCCGACCTCATGGACATCCGTAACTTCGGTGCGAAGTCCATCGATGAGGTCAAGGCAAAGCTGGTTGAACTGGGCCTGTCCCTCAAGGACTCGCCTCCCGGTTTTGACCTCGCAGCACGCGCCGCAGCAATTGAAGAGGACGACGCCGCGTTCAGCGACGACGAACTCTAACAAACAGATCTTGGCTGGCGGGCTGAAGGCACCATGGTGTGCGCAGCCCACCGGCTTCCATATGAGGAGAAACTATAATGCCTACCCCCGCTAAGGGTCCGCGCCTCGGCGGCGGAGCGGCTCACGAGCGTCTTATGCTCGCGAACCTGTCCGCAGCACTGTTCGAGCACAAGCGGATCACCACCACGGTGACCAAGGCCAAGCGACTGAAGCCCTACGCAGAGCGCCTGGTGACTTTCGCCAAGCGTGGCGACCTGGCTTCCCGCCGCCGCGTACTCGGCCTGATCAGCAACAAGGGCGTCGTCCACGAGCTGTTCACCGACATCGCCCAGGCAGTGGAGAACCGCGACGGCGGCTACACCCGCATCACCAAGATCGGCAACCGCAAGGGCGACAACGCCCCCATGGCTGTCATCGAACTGGTCCTCGAGCCGGTTTCGCCGAAGCAGGCCGTGGTTGCTGAAGCAACTGCCGCTGCCAAGAAGGACGCTGACAAGGCTGCCGCTCCGGCAGCCGAGGAAGAGGTCGTTGAGACCGAAGCCGCCGACGCATCCGAAACCGAAGAGGCTCCGGCCGCTGAGACCGAGACTGCTGCAACCGAAGAGGCTCCGGCCGCTGAGGAAAAGAAGTAATTCACTGAATTCTTCGCAGTAGACTTGGGTCTATGAACGAGCTCAAACCCGCTGCCCCCGACTCAGGGGGCGGCGGGTTTCTGCGTCTCCGGCTGGATCTGGCGTACGACGGCGGACCGTTCAACGGGTGGGCGGTCCAGCCGGGCCTGCGCACAGTCCAGGGCGTCGTGGAAGAAGCGCTGGCGCTGCTGGTCCGGCGTCCGGTGCGGGTCACCGTCGCCGGTCGGACCGACGCCGGCGTGCACGCGCGTGGCCAGGTGGTCCATCTGGACCTTTCGGAAGCCGAATGGCTGGCGCTGCCGCGCGGTCATGAACTCGACCCCGCCGTCGCACTGCTCCGCCGTCTCCGGGGGGCGCTGGGACGCGGCCTGGGAGCGCTCAGCGGGGCCATCGAGGTCCACCGGGTGTCCGTTGCGCCGGAGGGCTTCGATGCCCGGTTCTCGGCCCTGTGGCGGCGCTACAGCTACCGCATCGCGGACGGGCCCGCGCTGTGGGACCCGCTGGGCCGCACCTCGACCCTCTGGCACAAGGAACGGCTCGACGTCGGGCTCCTGAACGAAGGCGCCGCGCAATTGCTGGGGCTCCAGGACTTCCGGTCCTACTGCAAGCCCCGGGAAGGCGCCACAACCATACGGGAGCTGCAGCGCTTCGACTTCAGCCGCGGATCCGACGGGGTCATTGTTGCCACAGTCCAGGCCGACGCGTTCTGCCACAACATGGTGCGCTCGCTCGTCGGGTCGGCGCTCTTCGTCGGCGAAGGCGCCGAGTCGCCCGGCTGGCTGCTGGACCGGCTGCTGGCCCGCCAGCGCGACGCCAAATCGGTGCTGGCGGCCCCGCATCCCCTCGTACTCGAGGAAGTGGCCTATCCCTCCGTCAGCCAGCTGCTCGCGCGGGCGGAACTGACCCGCGCCCGGCGCAGCTAGGAAGACTGCGGCAGAAGGACCGGAAGCTTCACGGTGAACGTGCTTCCGCGGCCGGGGACCGAACGGCAGGAAATTGACCCGCCGTGGCGCTCGACGATCGTCTTGGTGATTGACAGTCCCAGCCCTGCACCGGGGATGGTGGTCTCGCGGACGGTCGGGCTCCGGTAGAAACGCGTGAAGACCCGGGCCGCATCGGCGTAGCTCATGCCCATGCCGGTGTCCCGGACATGGATCCGGACCCAGCCGTTGCTGGCACTGGCAGAGACCGTCACGGACCCGCCGTCGGGCGAGTATTTGATGGCGTTCGAGAGAAGGTTGTCCAAGGCCTGGCCAAAACGTAACGGATCCACCTGCGCCCACAGCGGGGCTGTTAGGTCCGTGGACAGCGTGACCTGGCCCTTCAGGGCGTGGGCCTGCGCGGAGCTCAGACTCGTCGCCACAATGGCTGCGAGGTCGGTGCGGCGGGGGAGTACATGCAGGGCCGAGTTCGAAGACAACAGCAGGTCCGCCACCAGCGCCAGCAGGCGTTCCGCATTGCGTTCGGCGACCTCCAGGCGGCGCACAGCGGTGGCGGGGAGGTCCTCGGCGTCGGCCAGGACCAGATCCAGGTTCCCGATGATGGAGGTCAACGGCGTGCGGAGTTCATGCGCGACCGTGGGCAGCAGGTCTTCCGTAGCCTCCATGTCTTCGTCGTATCCGGCCGGCCGGGCGCCGTTACGGTCCGGCGGGAGATCTCCGGCGGTGATCCGGGCACACCGAATCACCAAGGCGACGGCAAACATCATCAGCGGGACAAGGACGGCCTCGGCGGCGCGGAGGGGGAGCGCTGCCGGATCTCCGTCAAGAATCCACGGCAGGCGCGGTAGGTACGTCCCGAAGAAGCTGATCGCCAGGCTGGCAGCAATGCCCAACCGCGACGCGGCGATCCACACCACGGGCAGGACATGGAGCGCGAGCAGGGCCGGATCCTGCACTCCTGCGGCATAATCCGTGGTGAGTCCGATGGCGATGAGGTCAAGAACCGGCAGGGCCAGCGGCGCAACCGGGGCCAGGCGCTGCCAGGGAACAAGGAGTGCTGCCAGCAGCAGGGCCGCCTGCGAGCCCAGCAACCACTGGCTGCGGACGTTCTCCAGCACGCCGGGCAGACCCTCGGGCGAGATGGCGGCGTGGACCGCGACCAGGAGCGTCAGCGGCAGCTGGCAAAGAAAAATGAGTGCGCGGAGGTCCAGCGCCATGAGCTTGAAGTCCGCTAGCCGGACCACCCGCTGTCTATTCACCGACGACTCTCCCCTTTCGCGTAGCACTAGTCTTACATTTGATCGGCGACCAGCAGGACACTGCGGCCACGATTCCGGCCCGTGTTACTCACCCGTAGACATTTCTGCCGTCAGCGCGGGTATCCTGACAGAGCCGGTATCGCACCGGCCACTTTAGCGCCGCCGCCACGAGTGCGCTGCAGTGAACGTGCCTGATGTGAGGGGGGACTATGACTGAGCTGGGAATCGCCGTCGTAGTTGAAGACGATGAAGATGTCCGTCACCTTATTGAAGACGTGTTGAGTCAGGCCGGATTCGAAGTCCATTGCGCGGCGGGCGGACGCGAGGGGGTCGAGGCCGTCCGCAGCCGCGCCGCAAACCTGGTCACCCTTGATGTGGGTCTTCCGGACATCGATGGCTTCGAAGTCCTTCGTCGGATCCGTCAGTTCAGCGACTCCTACGTCGTGATGCTGACGGCCCAGGCCGACGAAATCGATACGCTCACTGCGCTCCATACGGGCGCCGATGACTTCTTGACGAAACCCTTCAGGCCCCGGGAGCTCCGCGCCCGGGTCGCTGCGATGATGAGGCGGCCCCGGCAGTCGATCCCGGCCGGGCCGAAGCCCGGCGTCGATCCTGATGCTCCGGCGCCGGCAGCATCCGACCCGGTGCTGCGGCACAACGGCCTGGCGTTGAATCCGCAGACCAGGGCCGTGACCGTCGACGGCGAGGCCATCAGTTTGACCCGCAGCGAGTTCGACCTCCTGCACGACCTGCTAAAAGGAGCAGGTATCGTCCGGTCCAAATCCGATCTGGTCCGCGTGGTGCGCGCCGAGTACTACCGCGACGATGCGTACATCAGCGAGTCCGACGAGCGCGCCGTGGAGGTCCACGTCGGCAATCTGCGGCGGAAGCTGCAGGAAGACCCGGTACAGCCACGCTGGCTGTTGACCGTGCGCGGCGTTGGCTACCGGCTGGCTCCGGAGCTGACGTAGAGAGCTCGTGCATCGGGCGGCCACGCCGCCGGCGGACCCTGCGCGGCCCTGGACAGGCACTCACTCCGTCCAGGACCGTGCAGGGCCCGCCCAAGGGGCCCGCTCAATTTCTCCCGGGGGGAGTGGGCTTCAGTGCTGTTGCCGGATGTCACTCGGGGATGCGCAACAGGATGGAGTTTTTGGTGACGGCGTTGACGGCGGATGTGAAGATCGGGCCAAGCTCCGTCCCGGTCCCCGCACAAAAGAAGTAGTCACCGTCCGAGTTTTCGATGGCCCGCTTCGCCGCATTTCCGCAGTCATTGTCGGCATCGCTGGGGTTACCCGAGGCGTCCGGTGAGGCTGCGGCCGCAAGGACGTCGCGCACATAGTCTTCGCCCGAGGCGCAGCGGGCGCTGTTCGCATCCCCGAAAGCCACCGTCACGATCAGGATCTTCTCGTCCTTGGCGTTGTCCGCGACCATGCTGAGGTTTTTGCAGGCCTGTTTGCCGTTGGAGTGGCCGATCTCGTTGCTGGTCTGCAGCGGCGTGGAGGACGTGATGTTTGTTTCGTTGGGTTGGCCGTCGGTTTCGAAGATGATGGCCTTTTTGGCCGGGAACGTGCGGGCGGGCAGGCTCCCGAGGTTGTTGGGGTCCATCCCGAGCAGGTATCGCGCCGCGAACTTCATTGGCGAGGCGAGGTAGGTGCCGCCGCTGGACGAAGTGGCCTTGAGGCATTCCAGTGACTTGTAGAGGGTGCTGCTGGTGTTCAGGTCCGGCTTCGCCCCGGGGATCGCGGAGGGCTTGCTGTAATCGTTGGAGAACGGCACGGGAACCCACGTGCCCGTGAAGGTCGGGGCGGGCGCGGTGAGGCAGGCGGGCGTGGGGGCGCTCTTGTGGATGGTCCCGAGGGCCACGTATTGCTGTTCCTTGGTCATGGACTGGAGCGTGCTTTCAATCGCGTTGGCCATGGCGATCCGGTTGCTGGTGCTCATGCTGCCGGTGCGGTCCGCGACGAACACGATGTCCATCGGGTTCGGGATCTGGGCGCCGCACGATCCCTGGCAGGCATTCGCAGCGAGCGCGCCGGTGTTGCCGGTGTCGACGCCGATGACCGGGGCGAGGTCGAAGGGGACGGGTTTGTCGTCGGTCAGGGTGATGGTGTTGCAGGTTTTACCGAGGCCCGGCGTGCACGGGATGGCGCAGATCTTCAGGTCGCATTTGGCGCCGAGGACCGTGCCCGGATTGCAGACGGTGGCGAACTGGGTGACGTCCGGCAGCTTGGCCGTCCCGGTGGATGCGACAACGCACCAGAAGGTCACCGCGGGGAGTGCTTCGGGGTCGTTGGACTTCGCGTATGCCAGCGCGGCGGTCTTGGCGGCGGCCGGGTCGCCGGGGAGCGAGACGGCACCGGCGAGGGCCCCGGCGTCGAGGGCGTTGGAGAGGTGCTGGCGTTCGGCGACCAGTTTGCCGATATCCAGCGCCAGCGCCCCCGCTGCAAACAGTGCCGGCACCAGGAGGGCGAAAATCACCACGGACGCCCCGCGTTCGCGGGACACCGGGCCGTGCAGCGCCGGGCCGGGCCGGGCCACGTCGCCGTCACAGTGCCCGGTGCGGCCGGCCTTGGGCCGGAAGCCTCGAATCAGGGAACGCATACTCCACCAATCCAATCCTTTGAGCCAGTATCGATGTGACCGGTAGCCGCCGCACTGTTGCCGTACGTCACTCGGGGATGCGCAACAGGATGGAGTTTTTGGTGACGGCGTTGACGGCGGAGGAGAAGATCGGGCCGAGCTCCGAGCCGTTCGATGCGCAGAAGAAGTAGTCACCGTCCGAGTTCTCGATGGCCCGCTTCGCCGCATTCCCGCAGTCATTGTCCGCGTCGCTGTCCTTGTCGTTGGCGTCTTTGGAGGCCGCTTCCGCCAGGACGTCGCGAACGGGGCGTCCGCTCTTGCACTCGGCCGTGTTCGCAGGGCCGAAGGCGACCGTGACGATGAGGATCCCTGCGTTCTTGGCGTTCTTGGCGACTTTCAAGAGGTTCTCGCAGGCCTTCCAGCCATCCGCATCGCCAAGGTCGCCGGGCTTGTCCAGATCGGTATCGCCCTTGGGAGTGATGTTTGTTTCGTTGGGTTGGCCGTCGGTTTCGAAGATGATGGCCTTTTTGGCCGGGAACGTGCGGGCGGGCAGGCTCCCGAGGTTGTTGGGGTCCATCCCGAGCAGGTATCGCGCCGCAGACTTCATTGGCGAGGCGAGGTAGGTGCCGCCGCTGGACGAAGTGGCCTTGAGGCATTCCAGTGACTTGTAGAGGGTGCTGCTGGTGTTCAGGTCCGGCTTCGCCCCGGGGATCGCGGAGGGCTTGCTGTAATCGTTGGAGAACGGCACGGGAACCCACGTGCCCGTGAAGGTCGGGGCGGGCGCGGTGAGGCAGGCGGGCGTGGGGGCGCTCTTGTGGATGGTCCCGAGGGCCACGTATTGCTGTTCCTTGGTCATGGACTGGAGCGTGCTTTCAATCGCGTTGGCCATGGCGATCCGGTTGCTGGTGCTCATGCTGCCGGTGCGGTCCGCGACGAACACGATGTCCATCGGGTTCGGGATCTGGGCGCCGCACGATCCCTGGCAGGCATTCGCAGCGAGCGCGCCGGTGTTGCCGGTGTCGACTCCGATGACCGGGGCGAGGTCGAAGGGGACGGGTTTGTCGTCGGTCAGGGTGATGGTGTTGCAGGTTTTACCGAGGCCCGGCGTGCACGGGATGGCGCAGATCTTCAGGTCGCATTTGGCGCCGAGGACCGTGCCCGGATTGCAGACGGTGGCGAACTGGGTGACGTCCGGCAGCTTGGCCGTCCCGGTGGATGCGACAACGCACCAGAAGGTCACCGCGGGGAGTGCTTCGGGGTCGTTGGACTTCGCGTATGCCAGCGCGGCGGTCTTGGCGGCGGCCGGGTCGCCGGGGAGCGAGACGGCACCGGCGAGGGCCCCGGCGTCGAGGGCGTTGGAGAGGTGCTGGCGTTCGGCGACCAGTTTGCCGATATCCAGCGCCAGCGCCCCCGCTGCAAACAGTGCCGGCACCAGGAGGGCGAAAATCACCACGGACGCCCCGCGTTCGCGGGACACCGGGCCGTGCAGCGCCGGGCCGGGCCGGGCCACGTCGCCGTCACAGTGCCCGGTGCGGCCGGCCTTGGGCCGGAAGCCTCGAATCAGGGAACGCATAATCCACCACTCCAATCCTTTGAGCCGCTCGGGACTGCTGCCACGCTTTCCATCCGCATCACTGCCTTCGCCGCGAAGACGCCGTCGAGTGCCCAGGCATAAAACCCGGTGAGGGACGACTGGGGATAACGCGTGCAGACGACCATCACGCCGGGCGAACCCGCCGTGGTGTCGACCGCGAATCTGACCTGGAGCTTGGCCTGGTCGAGGCTTCGCCGTGCCTGGATGGTGGAAGCGATCACATCGCCCTGCGTGACACCCTGGCGGGCACCTTCGCGGGCCGCGCCCTGGAGGCTGATGGTCTCCCCGTATGCGACGCCGAAGTCAATTACCCCCAGCAGCAAAGAGAGCAAGATGGGCACAATGAGGGCAAATTCAACCGCAGCAGCACCCCGCTGCCGGTGGTGCGGATTAGGCTGGCGTCCTCCCTGGAACCTGCGCATTGCTACTCCTTTGGTGTGGGCGGTGGTTGCCTGCTGAACCTCGCCAGGCGTCGGTCTCTTCGGCTGGGGAGCGTTCACCCGGAGAAGGCGTCAATGGTGTTGATGACCGCGGGGCCCAGAATGACGATGAACAGCGGCGGGAAGATGAACAGCAGCAACGGAAACACCACGGCCACCGGAAGTTTCATGGCTTTCTCCTCGGCACGGAGGCGGCGCTTGACGCGCATCTGATCGGCCTGGGGCTTCAGCACCCGGGAGATCGAGAGCCCTTGCGCTTCGGCCTGGACCATGGCGCCCACGAAACTCTTGAGGTCCGCGACCGTCGACCGGTCTGCCATGGCCTTGTAGGCTTCCCGGCGGGTTCTGCCTGCCTGGATGTCCTGGAGCGTGCGGACCATCTCTTCAGCCATCGGCCCCTTGCCGTTGGCCCCGACGCGGGCCATGGCCACTTCGAAGCCCAGCCCCGCTTCAACCGAGATCAGCAGCTGGTCCAGGACGTTCGGCAAATCCAGCTGGATCTGGGCCTGGCGTTTGGTTCCGTTGTTGTAAATCAACAGGTCAGGGAGGAAGTAGCAGGCCGCCGTAATGACGATGGCGAGGACGGTACCTTCCGGGGTCCGGCCTCCGCCGAAGAGCAAGCCGATCATGGTGCCGCCCATTGCCGCCAGCGGCTTCAGCGAGAGCAGCCGGTCCAACGGCATGGAAGCCGGACGCCCGGCGGCCCCGAGCATGCGGTCCAGGCGGACGACGTAGGCCCGTGGCGTGATCCTGCGGGCGAGCGTCACCATCGGGCTCGAACCGCCTTTCGCCGCCTCGGTGGGGCGCATGGAGATAGCGGCGACCCGAGCACTGATCAAGCGGCTGGACGTCCTGTCCACGCTGACGACGGACCAGACGAAGTAGGTCACGGGAAGGATAACGGTAGCGATCAGCAGCCACGCGGTTGGGCTCATGGACTCCACTCCCTAGAACTTGATCTTGACCATGCGGCTGATCCAGAAGGACCCGATGGCCATCATGACCAGGCCGGCGCCGATCATGGTCCAGCCCAGTACTGAGCCCGTCAGCGCACTCATGTAGCCCGGGTTGGTCATGTTGACGAAGGCCGCCACGAAGAACGGCAGGCCGATAAGGATGTAGGCCGAAAACTTGCCTTCGGCCGCCAGCGCGCGGACCTGGCCTTTGATCTGTGCACGCTCGCGGACGGTTTCCGCAACGTGATCCAGCACCCCGGCCAGGTCACCGCCCACTTCCCGGTTGATCTCGATCGCCTGGCTCAACCACTCAAAGTCTTCGCACTGCATCTTCCGGCCCACCTCAGCCATTGACTCCGGGGCCGACCGGCCAACCCTGACTTCGTTGACAATCCTGGCGAGCTCTTCCGACATGGGGGCGGGCATTTCCACACTGCAGCTGTGCATGCTCTGCGAAATACTGTGGCCGGCCCGCAGGCTTCCGGACAGGGACATCAGCATGTCGCTGAGCTGATCTTCAAAGGCAACACGGCGTCGGCCCGTCTTAACCGTAATAAATACGTGCGCACCGACCGGAACCAACACGACCAGCGCCAGTGCCAGCAGAATGCCCTGAACCAGGAGTCCGACAATTGCTGCCACCACGGTTGACAGGGCCACCCAAAGCATGAACTCCGACGGCGTCAATTTCAGGCCCGCCGCACTCAATGCGTCCGCGCCGAAAGCTCCCTTGCTCTTCTTCCCGAGGTGCCGTTCCATATAGGCGGCGGTGACGCCGTTCAGCCGGGCAACGGCGGAATCCCGTGCTTCGGCGGTAAACGGCTGCCGGCGGCTGATATGGATGTCCTGGAAGCGGGGCCTGAAGGCGACGAAGAGCAAAATGACAACCGCCAGCAGGACAACGGCGACGCCGGCGAGCAGCGTAGGATCCTGGGTCATCGCGAGTCACCACCGGGCGGGCTGGGGCTCGGGAATAAACATCTCGGGAGGCAGGATGATGCCCATATCAGCGAATTTTTCGACAAAGCGCGGACGCACGCCTGTGGGTATCGGCTTCCCGACGTATTTGCCTTCAGCGTCGACTCCGGCGGCGAAGTCGAAGACGAACGCGTCCTGCAGCGTCACGACGTCCCCTTCCATACCGAGGACTTCCGTGATGTGGGTAACCCGCCGCGTTCCGTCCTTGAGTCGGCTCAACTGCACGATGAGGTGGACAGCGCTCGCAATCTGCTCGCGGATAGCGCGCAGGGGCAGGTCCATTCCGGCCATCAGGACGAGGGTTTCCAGTCGGGCGACTGCGTCCCGGGGCGAGTTGGAGTGGACCGTGGAAATCGATCCGTCGTGGCCGGTGTTCATGGCCTGGAGCATGTCCAGTGCCTCGCCGCTGCGGACTTCGCCCACAACGATCCTGTCCGGCCGCATGCGCAGTGAGTTCCTGACAAGCTCCCGGATCCCCACCGCGCCCCGGCCTTCGATGTTCGCCGGCCGGCTCTCCAGCCGGACCACGTGCTCCTGCTGGAGTTGCAGTTCGACGGCGTCCTCGATGGTGACGATGCGTTCGTCGGCGGGGATGAAGGAGGAGAGGACATTCAGGAGCGTGGTCTTGCCGGTGCCGGTTCCGCCGGAGACGATGATGTTCAGACGGGCCTTGACGCAGGCATCGAGTACCTTGGCCATGGCCGGGGAGACGGAGTCGAACCGGATCAGGTCGTCGACCGTGAGGGGCACCGCCGCGAATTTCCGGATCGTCAGGGACGGACCATCGACGGCGAGCGGCGGAATGACTGCGTTGACGCGGGAACCGTCCTGCAGCCGCGCGTCCACCAGCGGTGACGACTCATCGATGCGGCGTCCGATGCGCGAAACAATGCGTTCAATGACGCTGCGCAGGTGGGCATCCGAGGAAAAGGTAGTTCCGGTCAGGTGCAGGCGGCCGCCACGCTCCACGAAGATCTGGTCAGCGCCGTTGACCATGATCTCAGTGACCAGAGGATCGTCCAGGAGGCGTTGCAGCGGTCCAAGGCCGAGGACCTCGTCCACGATCTCCCGGATCAGGCGGCGGCGTTCCTCAGGGGAGAGGGGGACCTGTTCGTCGTCGATGAAGGACGCAAGCGCGTCGCGGACCATCCTTCGAACGTCACCCTCGTCGAGGTTTGTGTCCGTGATGCGGCCACCCATCCGGACGGACAGCTCTTCCGCCGCGCGTCTCTTGATGCCCGCGAGTGCATCCGGCTTGGAGACGTGCGGCGCCTTGGACAGGATGGTCCTCTGCTTCGATAGCCAGCCGTCTCCACGTCGGCTGGCTCGGCGGCGGGTACGGTTGTGGCGGGGCCGGGGCGGAGGACGGTGGCGTGCTGGTGCCTGAGGCCTTGCTGGCGGCTTCAAGCCGATCGATGAGACTCATGACAGGTCGGCCCTTCGGTGGTGGTTCTTGCGGGCAGTAGACGATGACTCCGGGTTGATCCTGGACACCAGCTCGTTGAGGCCTTTGGTGGCAGGGTCCTTGCGCTTGTCCTGGAGTACGGGGATGCCTGAATTGGTGGTGAACGGCAGGGTCTTCGATCGTGGCAACAGGATGTCAACGGGGAGGCCGATGGTAGCTTCCACGTCCTTGACGGTCAGTCCGCTGTGCCGGTCCGCGAAGTTGAGGACAATAGTGTTCGACGGCGGCACCAGGTCCAGCTGCCGCAGGACTTCGAGGCCGTGGTTGAGGCCGCGGACGCTGGGAAGATCCATGCCGCAGACCCAGATCCCGTCGGTGGCGAGTTCCAGCAGTGCCAGTACCACGTCTCCGAGCCCGGGCGTGGTGTCCAGGATGACGTACGGGAACTCCAGCGAGAGCTGGTTGATCAGGGTAGCCACCTGGGCGGGTTTGATGAGGTCGGCCTCCGCCGGACGCAGCGGGGCGCACATCGCGTAGCACCCCGACGAATGCGGGCTGAGGAAAGCCTTCAGCACCATGGCGTCGTTGGATGCCGCGCCGATCACGGCGTCACTGACCGTGTACTCCGGTTCCAGCCCGAGGCCGGACGCAACGTCCCCGAACTGCAGATCGAGGTCTACGATGACGACGCCCATGGGTGCCGTCTTGGCCAGTCCGACGGCAAGGTTGGTGGCCACCGTCGTCTTCCCGACCCCGCCTTTAGGGGACATCACGGCGATGACGCGTCCGCGTCCCTGCTGCTGGGGGCCGGTCGAAACGGCCGGCTTGCGGCTCATCGCGGTCAGTGCGGCGCGTTCCAGGGCCTGGCGCAGCTCGTCCGGTTCGGCGTCGGGGGCGATGAGGTCCCGGATGCCGGCGCGCATCGCGGCGGCCATCAGTTCCACGGTGGCGGGGGCTGCCAGGACAACCACGATGTCCGGGTAGAGCCGGTCCAGTCCGGCGGCCAGGGAGACCATTTGTTCGGCGCCGACGCCGGGGCCGAAGATGATGACATCCACCGGTCCGCCGGTGTTGCGGGCCAGGATGTCCGCCGGGATGCCGGCTGCGAGGCCGGCCTCCAGGACCTGGACTTCATGGGGGGTGCCCAGCGCTCCGACGAGGGCGCGCTCGAAGTCCGCGGATGCCGTGAGCGCCAGGAACCGGCTCATTGGAAGATGCCGTCTGTGCTGACTGGCGTGCGGTCGCTGGCCGGTGTCTTCAGCGTCTGCTTCGTCAGCCAGATGTTGCCGACGCGGGCGCTGAGGATGATCTTGGCGGAGTCGGTGGAGTTCCTGGCCAAGGTCACGAAGGAGGATCCTCCCGGCACGGCCGACGTTCCGTCTTCGGTCGCCACCGTGCTGGGCGGTGCCTGCTGGATGGCGGTGACGAGCACCTTGTCGAAGACCAGCTGCGTGCTGGTGAGCTTGGCGGCTGCCGGGTCGGCCTGGGCAATCTCCTGCGTCACGTACACGCCCACGAGGTCGCCGGCGCGGAGGGTGCCGCCCACAACGCTTTCCGGCGGCAGCAGGATGGTGACCTCCTGCATGCCCTCCGGAACCTGGGTCGCTCCCGGTTCGATCCGTGCGGACGGTTCGACCAGGCGGCTATCGAGCAGTTGCTCACCGGGTTCCAGGGCGACGGCGGTGACCCGGCCGCTGATTCCGTTGACCTCTGACAGGGCGCCGGCGGCCTTGGCGGCTCCTGGAACGGACCGGACCTCGACGTATGGTCCCAGGTCCTCCGACTTGGTGCCGGCAGGAACAGGTTTATCGATGACCACGACGTCGACTGGCTCCAGCGAGGCCTGCGCCCGGCGGTCGGCGTCTGACACGTAGGTGGTCAGCATCATTGTCCCGACGATCGCCAGGACGAGCGCCACGATGCCTCCGAGCAGACGTGATTTCATGATTGGTTCCTAACTTTGTTTACACCTCGATGTTCCGGGGACGCAGCTTGTGCGTCTGGCAGCCTGCGCCGGAAACCTGCCGGTGACGCCGCTGCCGGCTGTCCAGTTCGTCGGACAACCGGCAGCGCTGGGCGGTAGAACTACCCTGCGATTTCGTCGGAGACCGTATCGAACATGTCGCTGAGATTGGTGCCGAAAGCCGTGACGGCGCCGATGATTACCACTGCAATCAACGCGACCATGATGCCGTATTCCACGGCGGTGGCGCCTTTTTCTTCAGCCGTGAGGCGGGTCTTGATACCGGAGACGAAAGCCATCATTGAGACCAGTGCAGCGTTCATTGTTTTATCCCTTTTTTGTGAGTGCTGATGAATTTCAAAGTCCCGGCGCCCCCCAGATGGATTGCCGGGTCTTCGATGTTTCAAGGTTTACACGGGTAGTGGATACGGGGACAACCAATTGCGGTACCCGTGTTTTTCACACCCGCAACAGCGAATTACCTGCTTGCTACCTAGTGCAACCTGAGTACACTACTTGGTCGGTCGGGGAGGTACTCGGGTATTTCGGCTAGGTAAATAGCGGAGGAAGGATCACCGGGCCGAGTTCGGCACCGAAAGCCACAGCGGCGATGCAGCCGGCAAACATGGACGGGCCGAACGGCACAGGAGTCTTTCGCCCCGCGAATCCGGCGAGGAGAAGAGCTCCCCCCGCCAGTGCGCCGATCACAAAACCGAGGGAAACGCCGAGCACAAGCTGCCCGAGGGAAAGATATCCCAGGGGCAGGGCAAGTAATGCGGAAAACTTCACATCGCCCATGCCCATGCCACGCGGAGAAATAAGCGCCAAAATCAGGTAAATCACGAATGTTGCGGCTGAACCGGCGAATGCAACAGCCATATTGGTCCATCGTTGGTTCACTGCGGCGTCCAGCGCCAGCAGCGCCGCCCCTGCGCCAAGGGCCGGAAAGACAATCCGGTTGGGCAGCAGCCGGAATTGCAGATCGATCCGGGAAAGGACGACGCCGGCGGCACTGAGGAATAGGAGCGCCGGCAGGAGCCAGGATGCGCCGAACCGCCACGCCATCACCATGAACAATGCGGCCGTGGCAAGCGCCGCGGCCAGGCCCGCCCGACGCCCCGCGGCCAGGTCAAGGTCCGGCAGCAATCGCTGGGCGCAGAACGCGGCAGCGGGGCCGGCGGCTAGGCCCAGCAGTCCGGCTGCCAGGATGAGGGCTGCGGTGGCAGGTATGGCTGAAGCACGCTTCCTTCCGGGCTGGTGAGATCCGCATCGCAGGCCGGTCTCGTGGTGTCGAAGCGCCGGCCTTGGGAGGACCGGGCGCCGCTGGGGTGTTCCGTCAGAGTGTATTTTGACCTGCGCCCTGCACGCAGGCTATTCTTGGTAGTCGTTGTGCGTGTCCTATCTCGATGATGCGTGCCCGCTTGAGAATCCGGTTGCAGGATAGCTACTCAACGAGCACATTCGGGACCTCAGGATGACTGGTTACATGGAGCCCTCACCTCTGTTCCGGTAGCGCATAGATAGTAGGCGCACTTTTCCGCGTGACGCCTAAAACAAGAACGCCAGAACAAGAACGAGGCAAACACCGTGCGTACGTACACCCCGAAGCCCGGCGATATCAACCGCCAGTGGCATGTCATTGACGCCACAGACGTTGTCCTTGGTCGTCTCGCCAGCCAGACCGCAATCCTGCTGCGCGGCAAGCACAAGGCCACCTTTGCGTCCCACATGGACATGGGCGACTTCGTCATCATCATCAACGCTGAAAAGGTAGCCCTCACCGGCGCCAAGCTGGAGCAGAAGCGGGCCTACCGCCACTCCGGTTACCCGGGCGGCCTGACCTCCGTCAACTACGCGGAGCTGCTTGAGTCCAACCCGGTCCGCGCCGTGGAGAAGGCCATCAAGGGCATGCTCCCGAAGAACTCCCTCGCTGCGCAGCAGCTGGGCAAGCTGAAGGTTTACCGCGGTGCAGAGCACCCGCACGCCGCCCAGCAGCCCAAGACTTTCGAAATCACCCAGGTCGCCCAGTAGTCCTGGCCACCAACCAACTTTTATCAAGGAGAATCGTGGCTCAGAACGAAGAACTGACCACCGAGGCCGTTGAGGCTGAGGAAAACCTGACCAGCTACACCTCGGAAAGCGGTGCTGCGGAAGCAGCAGCGCCGAAGAAGGAACGCCCGGCCCTGACCGTTGCCGGCGCAGCTGTTGGCCGCCGCAAGGAAGCCGTTGCACGCGTCCGCGTCGTGCCGGGTTCCGGCAAGTGGATCATCAACGGCCGCGAGCTGGCGAACTACTTCCCGAACAAGCTGCACCAGCAGGATGTCAACGAGCCCTTCAAGATCCTCGATCTTGACGGTGCCTACGACGTCATCGCCCGTATCCACGGCGGCGGCATTTCCGGCCAGGCAGGCGCCCTGCGCCTTGGTATCGCCCGTTCGCTGAACGAGATCGACACCGAGAACAACCGCGCGACCCTGAAGAAGGCCGGATACCTGCGTCGTGACGCACGCGTCATCGAGCGTAAGAAGGCCGGCCTCAAGAAGGCCCGTAAGGCTCAGCAGTACTCCAAGCGCTAAATCGCGTTTGCGCAAAAGCCCGTTCCGCCCTTGTGGCGGGGCGGGCTTTCGCCGTTTCCCGATGATGGAGCGGCCCGATGCTGCGGACTGTTCCCGTGCCCGGCACGGGCTTTGGGTGCGCATCGACTAAACTTGTCCCGATGTCTAGATTATTTGGAACAGATGGTGTCCGAGGCCTGGCAAACGGCCTGCTCACGGCCGAGCTTGCGCTGCAACTGGCGCAGGCCGCCGCAGTCGTCCTGGGCCACGACCGGGTCACCGGCGGGGTCCGGCCGCGTGCCGTCGTCGCCCGGGACCCGCGGGCCAGCGGCGAGTTCATTGCCGCTGCCGTGGAAGCGGGACTGTCCAGTTCCGGCATCGATGTCTATGACGCCGGTGTGCTTCCCACCCCGGCGGCGGCCTATCTGGTGGCCGACCTCGACGCCGACTTCGGCGTGATGATCTCCGCATCCCACAACCCCGCACCGGATAACGGGATCAAATTCTTCGCCCGGGGCGGCCAGAAGCTTCCTGACGATGTCGAGGCCGCCATTGAGGCCCAGCTCGGCAACGAGCCGTTCCGTCCCGTGGGTGCCGGGATCGGCCGCATCCAGCGCTTCGCGGATGCCGAGGACCGCTACATCGTGCATTTGCTCGGGACGCTGCCGCACCGCCTGGACGGCCTCCAGGTGGTCCTGGACTGCGCCCACGGCGCGGCCAGCGGCTGCTCCCCGGAGGTTTTCAAGGATGCGGGTGCGGACGTCTTCGTGATCGGGGCCGAGCCCGACGGCCACAACATCAATGACGGCGTCGGCTCCACGCACCTGGGTCCGCTCAAGCGGGCGGTCGTCGAACGCGGCGCGGATTTGGGTATCGCCCATGACGGAGACGCGGACCGGTGCCTCGCCGTCGACCATGAAGGCAACGAAATCGACGGCGACCAGATCATGGCGATCCTGGCCGTGGCGCTCAAGAAATCCGGAAAGCTGAAGGACGATGTCCTCGTGGCCACGGTCATGAGCAACCTCGGGCTGAAAATCGCCCTGAGCGAGGCCGGGATCAGCCTCCGGGAAACCGGGGTGGGGGACCGCTACGTCCTGGAGGAAATGCGCGACGGCGGATTCAGCCTCGGCGGCGAACAGTCCGGGCACGTGATCTTCGCGGACTATGCGACCACGGGTGACGGCGTACTGACCGGACTGCAGATTGCCGCGCAGGTGGCACTCACCGGCCGACCGCTGAAGGAACTGGCCACCGTGATGACCAAGCTCCCGCAGGTCCTGATCAATGTCACCGGCGTTGACCGGACCCGGGTGAAGGGCGACGCCGCGGTCACTGCAGCAGTCGCCGTTGCCGAAGCCGAGCTTGGCGATACGGGACGGGTGCTGCTGCGCCCGTCCGGAACCGAGCCGGTGGTGCGCGTGATGGTTGAAGCCGCCGATGAGGGCACAGCCCAGCGCGTCGCCGAAGACCTCGCCCAGGTGGTCCGGAAGGAACTCGCGCTCGCGCTCGTCACCGACTGAGCGTTGGCATCACTTGCGGAGCGCGTCGCGGATCTCGGTCAGCAGCGCGATCTGCGGATCTTCCGCGGACTCCGCCTTGACGTCCTCGTCGATGCCGAGGCCGCGGTTGCGCCGCTCAAGCAGGCGGTTCATGGGCAGGACCACGAGGAAGTAGACGGCAGCGGCGATCATCACGAATGAGATGACCGACGAGAGCACCGCACCATACCGGAAGCCTTCCCACGCCATCTCCTCCACACCCTTGGCGTTGAAGAGCCGGCCGATCAAGGGCGTCAGCAGTCCGTCGACAATGGACGTGACGACCGAACCGAATGCTGCGCCGATGACAACGGCGACGGCCAGATCGACGACGTTGCCCTTCATAATGAAATTCTTGAATCCAGTCAGCATACGACTCAAGCTAGTCCAGTTCCGCCTACTCCAGGCGTTATGCTCAGAATCCCGAGCTCTCGTGTCGGCTAGCGCGTGGCACTGCGTTGCGCCAGTGCTTGAAAGGCGGCCCGGCCTTGATAGGTTCCCGGCCCTCGCCAGCACCAGTTTCGTGCAGCTTGAGGTTCCTTAGACTCTCCAACCAGATCACGGTCAGGGGCAGTGCGGACCAGGGGGCATCTATGACTGCGAAAGCCGGGGGGAGCGCATCAGCGGCCATGTGCAGGACAGGCGCCAGCCACATCAAACCGAACGCGGCTGCTGTCGACACCCTGAGGGACGGAGTAGGGCGCCGCTCAATGAGGTAGATAACGACGGGAATAAACAGGACAGCGTCATAGATTGCCAGATGGGGTGAGAACACCAGAGTTGTCGCCAGGGTCGCCACCCCAACGGATAGGGCGTCAAGGGGAAGGTGTCGAACTTTATGTATGCGCAGGAGCAGGAGTGATGCTCCGATCAGAAGAGCTGATCCCGTCAGGATGGCCGTAAACGAATGACCCCAGGCCGGGGGGACCAGGGCCAGCGCGAAAGCGGGCAGGCTGACCATCTTCCAGGTTTGTCCGTGTTGGACTTGCTCCATATAGAGCGGACTGGCAAGCGCTTGTGCCCATCGCTGCATGCCCTCGACGCCCACGAGTCCTACAGATGCCACAAGCAGGACCGAGAAGACGCCCGCGAAGGCGGCCAGCGCCCGGTAGTTCCGGGTGGCCAAGAGGATAACCGGGACCAAAACAACAAACTGGGGTTTAGCACAGCCCATGCCAAGAATTGCCCCGGCCGGGACCGTACGCCAGGCAGCGAGCAAACGGAGGGCGACGAGCCACATGGCGAGGACAAAAACCGAGTCCTGCCCGCCGCCGAGCATCTCGAACACCGGAGGGGACGCCAAGACCGCGAGGAAAACAATCCCTCGCCTCCGCTGCATAAGCGCAGGGGCCAGTTCAGCAAGGCTGAGGGTGCACCAGACGAGCATCAAGGAGCTCAGGAGAAACCACACGAGTCCGCTGGGTGCATAGGCGAGAAGAGTCAGCGGCGAATAGAAGGCAGCTACCACGGGAGGCGAGACAAACCACGCCAACCGCGTCGTGCCGCCGGTGGTCTCGGCCTGGAAGGTGTACTGCTTTTGGGGATCATAAAGGTTGGCGTGATCGCCGGAGAACAACATTGCCCCGCCGGTCCAATGCGCGAGGTAGTCCGGCAGGAACGCGCCGTGAACTGACGGATCGATGAGCCGTATGACCGAAGAACCCACTAACCCCAGCGAGCCGACCACCATGATGATCAAGGGGTAATTCCGCAGTCGGTCCGCTGTTATCCGCCGGTCCAGAGCGCGCACCACGCGGCCGGCATACCGCCGTACCTGACCGGTCGCTTGGACCGGAATACTTGCGATTCCCATCTTCCCCCACATGAATAGTGAGAGTACCTCAGATCAGAGTTGGAACTTCAGGGATGGAACTTTTCTCCTTGACGCGGCGGTTCCGTATCGGGCGGCTGCGCGCGCTCGCTACGGATACGCCGGCGCAGCTTCCAGGCCGAAGTACTCCTCGAGCGTCTGCACGCCACGGGCCTTCATGTCCGTGGCGGCTTCGACGCCGACGAAGCGCAGGTGCCACGGTTCGTAGTAGTAGCCCGTGATCCCGTGGAACATCCAGGGGTAGCGGACCACAAAACCGAATCGGTGGCCGTTCGACGCCGCCCACACGGCCGCGGGCTGGTCCGCGAAACATGGCAAAAAGCCGCAGGCGCCGCCGCCGTCGCCGATGTCGAAGGACCAGCCGGTCTGATGTTCGGAATAGCCTGGCCGGGCCGATGCCGTGTCCGCTTCGGCCCGCCCGCGGCTGTTGGCGTAGTTCGCGTAGGTGGCGGCCTGCGTCGCATAGGACCGGTAGCCGCTGGCCAGGGTCATCGTGACGCCGTCCGCCGCCGCGGCCGCGAACATCGCTTCCGCCGCGGCCGCCGTTGGGCTGTTCAACAGGGCCGCCCCGCCAGGGGAGGCGAGCCGGAGGCGCGGCTCCACGAGGTCTGCCGGTTCGAAGCCGGCCGGGATCAGCGGCCGAAGTTTGTTGACGATCACCCAGGGGCTGGCGGGGTCGGTGAGGGAATGCTGCGGCCCAGGCACGGATCCAGGTCCGGGGGCGGACGCCGCCGGCGGTTCTGTGGCCGCCGCCGAGAAGGTCGCGGCCGAGGTGGGTGTCACCGCCGCCGTTGCCGCCGCCGTGGCTGCTGCTGGCGCGGTAGCTGTGGAAGCCGGCGGGGGAGTGCCGGGCGCGCAGGCGGTCGCTGCTGCCAGGCCGGCCCCGGCCGCCAGGAGACGGCCAAACGCCCTGCGGCCCGGCGGAAGGGCCCGGTCATGGCACACGTGTGCTAAACCTTCCTCAGCAGCATGCGCCGGATCGAGTGATCCGCGTCCTTGGTCAGGACCAGTTGGGCGCGTCCCCGGGTCGGCAGGACGTTTTCCTCCAGGTTGGGCTCGTTGATGCGCTTCCAGATCCCGCGGGCGGTCTCCTCGGCCTCGGCGTCGGACAGTGTGGCGTACCGGTGGAAGTATGACTCGGGTTGCGCGAAGGCCGTGCTGCGCAGCGAGCGGAAGCGCTCCACGTACCATTCCTCGATATACGAGGTCTTGGCGTCCACGTAGATGGAAAAATCGAAGAAGTCACTCAGCGCGAGGCCTTGCCGGCCGTCGTGCCGCGGGCGTGCCGGAGCCAGCACGTTCAGGCCTTCCACGATCAGCACATCCGGGCGGCGGACCACGACTTCCTTGCCGGGGACAATGTCATAGGTGACGTGGGAGTACCACGGCGCCCGGACTTCTTCGGCGCCGCTCTTGATTTCGCTGACGAAACGCAGCAGCGCGCGGCGGTCGTAGGACTCCGGAAACCCCTTGCGGTCGAGCAGGTGGCGGCGCTGGAGCTCCGCGAGCGGGTACAGGAAGCCGTCGGTCGTGATGAGCTCCACATTGGGGGTGCCGGGCCAGCGCCGCAGCATCTCCCGGAGCACGCGGGCAATCGTGGACTTCCCCACAGCTACGGAGCCGGCCACGCCGATCACAAACGGTGTGCGCTGGGTGGTCTCTCCAAGGAACGTGGTGGTTGCGGCGTGCAGCCGGCCGGCAGCCTCGACGTACAGGTGCAGGAGCCGGGACAAGGGAAGGTAGACCTCGCGCACTTCGCGCATGTCCAGGGGGTCATCCAGGCCGCGGAGCCGGACGACGTCCTCTTCGTTGAGGGGCTGCTCCATTTGGGCAGCAAGCCTGGACCAGGTCTGCCTGTCCAGCTCCACGAAAGGCGAGACGCCGTCGCCGTTCGTTTCATTGCGTTGGAGAGTCACCCTCCTGATTCTGCCGTTCGCAGGGCCAACTGCGAAATGGGCCGGACGGCCGAGCCCTTTCGGGACCGCCCGGAGACCGGCCCGCCGGCCCGGTAAGGACGCCGGCGGCGGTAACCTTCCTTCGTCCCCGCACCCGGAAACCGTTAGGCTTAGGCCCATGTGTGGAATCGTTGGATATGTGGGTCATGCAAATGGCCGGGTAAATGCTGGACACAATGCCCTGGACGTCGTCCTTGAAGGACTCCGGCGCCTTGAGTACCGCGGCTATGATTCCGCGGGGATCGCCGTCGTTGCCGACGGCTCCATCTCGTCGCGGAAAAAGTCCGGGAAACTGGCCAATTTGACCGCTGCGCTGGAGGCGGATCCGCTGCCGGAGTCGCTGACCGGTATCGGTCATACGCGCTGGGCGACGCACGGTGGCCCGACGGACCAGAATGCGCACCCGCACCTCGCGGACGGCGGCAAGCTGGCCGTGATCCACAACGGCATCATCGAGAACTTTGCCGAACTCAAGCTCGAGCTTCTCCGCAAAGGCGTAACATTTGCCTCCGAAACCGACACCGAGGTTGCGGCGGCGCTCCTGGGGGACATCTACCGCGAGCAGCTCGGCGGCGATGTCTCCAAGGGCGGACTGACCAAGGCCATGCAGCTGGCCTGCCAGCGCCTGGAGGGCGCGTTCACGCTCCTGGCCGTGCACGCGGACCAGCCCGACGTCGTCGTGGCCGCCCGCCGGAACTCCCCGCTGGTCGTCGGACTCGGCGAGGGCGAGAACTTCCTCGGCTCCGACGTCTCCGGCTTCATTGACTACACCCGGCGCGCCGTCGAACTCGGCCAGGACCAGATCGTCACCATCAGCGCCGACGCCGTCGAGATCACCGATTTCTACGGCGCCCCCGCCGAAGGCAAGGAATACCACGTCAACTGGGATCCGGCCGCCGCGGAAAAGGGCGGATTCCCGTCCTTTATGGAAAAGGAAATCCACGACCAGCCCGACGCCGTCCTGCAGACCCTGCTGGGCCGTTCGGACATCCACGGGAAGCTGACCCTCGACGAACTGCGGGTCGACCCGGAACTGCTCAAAAACGTCAATAAAATCATCGTTCTCGCCTGCGGGACCTCGGCTTACGCCGGGCAGGTCGCGAAGTATGCGATCGAGCACTGGTGCCGGATCCCCACCGAGGTGGAACTCTCCCACGAATTCCGCTACCGCGACCCGATCGTGGACGCCAACACGCTGATCGTCTCCATCTCACAGTCCGGCGAAACCATGGACACCCTGATGGCCGTCCGCTACGCCAAGGAACAGGGCGCCAAGACGGTCTCGATCTGCAACACCAACGGCTCCACGATCCCGCGTGAGTCCGACGCCGTGCTCTACACCCACGCCGGGCCGGAGATTGCGGTGGCCTCCACCAAGGCCTTCCTCGCGCAGATCACCGCCGCGTACCTGTTGGGCCTGTATTTGGCACAGCTGCGCGGCAACAAGTTCCAGGGCGAAATCAAGGACATCCTGGCCGACCTGGGGAAGATCCCGGCGAAGATCCAATCGATCCTGGACAACGAGGCACAGATCAAGGAACTCGGCGCTTCCATGGCCGAGGCCAAGTCCGTCCTGTTCCTGGGCCGCCATGTCGGCTACCCGGTGGCGATGGAAGGTGCCCTCAAGCTCAAGGAACTGGCCTACATTCACG
The DNA here is from genome assembly GCA_963769515.1 of uncultured Actinomycetota bacterium. Lineage (GTDB taxonomy): Bacteria > Actinomycetota > Actinomycetes > Actinomycetales > Micrococcaceae > Arthrobacter. The sequence continues at coordinate 576,986 of CAVYMG010000034.1, read as the reverse complement.
CCGAGGGCTTCGCGGCCGGTGAACTCAAGCACGGTCCGATCGCGCTGATCGAGGAGGGCCAGCCGGTCTTCGTGGTGGTCCCCTCGCCGCGGGGCCGGGATTCGCTGCACGCGAAGGTTGTCTCCAACATCCAGGAAGTCCGCGCACGCGGTGCCAGGACCATCGTGATCGCCGAAGAGGGAGACGAGGCAGTGCAGGCGTACGCCGAGCATGTCTTCTATATCCCGGAGTCCCCGACACTCCTGGCCCCGCTCCTCGCCACGGTGCCGCTGCAGATCTTCGCGCTCGCGCTCGCCTCCGCCAAGGGATATGACGTGGACCAGCCACGCAACCTGGCCAAGAGCGTGACCGTAGAATAACGCCATGATTGTTGGAATTGGCGTAGACGTCGTAGACATTGAGCGGTTCGGCCGGCAACTGGAGCGGACGCCCGGGCTGCGGGACAGGCTGTTCGTCCCCGCTGAGCGCGAATTGAACACCCGCTCCTTGGCCGCGCGCTTCGCAGCCAAGGAAGCGGTGGCCAAGGTGCTCGGGGCCCCGGCCGGCATGAACTGGCAGGACTGCTGGATCGGGCTGGACCAGAACGGACCCACCGTCCAGGTCAAAGGGACCGTGCTGGCCGTGGCGGATTCCAAGGGCGTCAAACGCTGGCACCTGTCCATGAGCCACGACGGCGGTATTGCCACCGCGACCGTCATCGCCGAAGGCTGACGGCCGGCCGGCCGCCGCCGGCACGAACAGCACCGCACGATCCCCAGCGAATGCACCGTGAACGGACGAAGCCATGATCAGCGCCTACACCGGAACCCAGATACGCGAGGCTGAAAAGCCTTTCCTGGCGGACGGTGCGGGCGCTGTTCTGATGCAGCGGGCCGCTTACGGCCTCGCGAACACCGCGGTCCACGAGCTGCGCGAGCGCGGCCGCAGGCTCTACGGCTCCCATGTTGCGGTGCTGGCCGGCAAGGGCAACAACGGCGGCGACGGGCTCTTCGCCGCGGCGCTGCTGGCCCGGCGCGGATTGCGGGCGACGGCCATCCTGACGGCCGGCGCCGCCCACGAGGCCGGCCTGGCGGAGTTCCGCCGCGCCGGCGGGCACGTCCTGGTCCTGACCGCGGACAACGTCGCCGGGCTTGCGGCCACCGCGGCGGGCGCCGACGTCGTGATCGACGCGGTGCTCGGAACCGGGGCCCAAGGCGGGCTCCGGGGGCCGGCCGGTGCCCTGCTCGAAGAGCTGGCAGGGGCGCGGCACGGCGTGGTGATTGCCTGCGACATTCCCAGCGGCGTCGACGCCGACACCGGCGAGGTGAACGCCCCGGTGCTGCCGGCGGACGTGACCGTAACATTCGGTGCCGCCAAGGCGGGCCTGCTGGCCGATCCTGGCGCGGATTCCGCCGGGCGTGTCCACGTCATTCCGATCGGGATCGAAGCGGCATTGCCGGAACCGGTGCTGCGCAGGCTCGAGTCCGCGGACCTCCGCGAACTCCTGCCGCAGCCGGTCCGGCGGGCCCACAAGTACAGCCGCGGGGTCCTCGGCGTCATCGCCGGCTCGGAACGGTATCCCGGGGCCGCGGTCCTGGCATGCCAGGGGGCCCTCGCCGCGGGCGCCGGCATGGTCCGCTACCTTGGACCGCCGGACGTGGCGGACCTGGTCCGTGAATCCTGCCCCGAAGTGGTGTGCGGGCAGGGCAGCGCGGCCGAAGCCCACGTCCAGGCCTGGGTCCTGGGCCCCGGAGTCGACGACGCGGCAGGCGATCAGCTGCAGCGCATCCGCGACGCCGCCGCCACCGGCCTGCCCGCCGTGGCCGACGCCGGCGCCCTGCCTGCCCTGCCCTGCAGCCTCGACCCCCACATCATCCTGACCCCGCACCTGGGCGAACTGGCGGCCCTCCTGGCCGGTTACGGCAGCGGCGCGGACCGGGCAGGACTGGAGGACGCCACACTCGCCGCAGTCCGGCGCGGCGCCGCCCTGACCGGCGCCACCGTGCTGCTCAAGGGCGCCACGACCCTCGTCGCCGCTCCCGGCGGCACGGTGTTCAGCCAGTCCGAGGCGACGCCCTGGATGGCCACGGCGGGCAGCGGGGACGTCCTGGCCGGGGTGCTCGGCGCGCTCTTGGCGCAACTCTCCGGAAGCAGCCCCGCGCACGGGAACCCGGCGGACCGCTGGGCGGCGGTGGCAGCCGCGGCCGCCAGCCTCCACGGCCGGGCCGGCGTCCTCGCGTCCGCAGGCGGCCCCGTCACGGCGACCGCCGTCGCACGTGCCGTACCGGAGGTCATGCGTCGGACGTAACAGAGTTTGAAAGCAGCGCACGAAGCTCATTTACTAAGGCGACTTACTAGTAGTCTGTCTAGGGATAAACCGCACGAACGAGGAGTACACATGGAAGTCTGGCCCGGATCGGCTTATCCGCTGGGAGCCACTTTTGACGGCACCGGCACGAACTTTGCCCTGTTCAGCGAGCGCGCCGAAAAGGTTGAGTTGTGCCTGCTGGCCGACGATCTCTCCGAGACCCGGATCGAACTGACCGAAGTGGACGGCTACGTCTGGCACTGCTACCTCCCGCACGTCCAGCCCGGACAGAAGTACGGGTACCGGATTCATGGCGAGTACGAGCCGGATCACGGCAACCGGTTCAACCCGAACAAGCTGCTGATGGATCCCTACGCGAAGGCGATCCAGGGCCAGATTGATTGGGACCCGGCGCTTTTCTCCTACAACTTCGGCGACCCCTCTTCACGGAATGACTCCGACTCGGCACCGCACACCATGCACGGCGTCGTCATCAACCCGTTCTTCAACTGGGACGGTGACCGGCAGCTGCGCATCCCGTACCACGAGTCCGTCATTTACGAGGCCCACGTCAAGGGCCTGACCGAGATGCACCCGGACGTTCCCGAAGAGCAGCGCGGCACTTACGCGGGCGTCGCCCATCCCGCTGTGATCGAACACCTCAAGAAGCTGGGGATCACCGCCATCGAGCTGATGCCGGTGCACCAGTTCGTCAATGACGGCACGCTGGAGGAGAAGGGCCTCAACAACTACTGGGGCTACAACACCATCGGGTTCTTCGCACCGCAGAACACGTACAGCTCCAGCGGCGACGTCGGTCACCAGGTCCAGGAATTCAAGGCCATGGTCCGTGACCTGCACAAGGCCGGCATCGAGGTGATCCTGGACGTGGTGTACAACCACACTGCGGAGGGCAACCACCTCGGCCCCACGCTGTCCTTCAAGGGCATCGACAACGCCGCCTATTACCGGCTCGTGGACGATGACCAGAAGCACTACATGGACTACACCGGGACGGGTAACTCGCTCAACGTCCGCCATCCGCACTCGCTGCAGCTGCTCATGGATTCCCTGCGCTACTGGGTGACCGAGATGCACGTGGACGGGTTCCGGTTCGACCTCGCCTCCACCCTCGCCCGCGAGTTCTACGACGTGGACAAACTCTCCACCTTCTTCGAACTGATCCAGCAGGACCCGATCGTCTCGCAGGTGAAGCTGATCGCCGAACCGTGGGACATCGGCCCCGGCGGCTACCAGGTGGGCAACTTCCCGCCGCAGTGGACCGAGTGGAACGGCAAGTACCGGGACACGGTCCGGGATTTCTGGCGCGGGGAACCGTCCACGCTCGGCGAATTCGCTTCCCGACTGACCGGCTCGGCCGATCTCTACGAGAGCTCGGCCCGGCGCCCGGTGGCCTCGATCAACTTCGTCACGGCCCACGACGGTTTCACCATGCGGGACCTCGTCTCCTACAACGAGAAGCACAACGACGCCAACGGCGAGGGCAACAACGACGGCGAATCGCACAACCGGTCCTGGAACTGCGGTGTCGAGGGTGAGACGGACGACGACGCAGTCCTGACCCTCCGCGCCCGCCAACAGCGGAACTTCATCGCCACCCTGCTGCTCTCGCAGGGTGTGCCGATGCTCCTGCACGGGGACGAGCTGGGCCGCACCCAAAAGGGTAACAACAACACTTACTGCCAGGACTCGGAACTGAGCTGGGTGCACTGGGACGCCATGGACCAGCCCCTTGTGGAGTTCACGGCGTTCGTCAACAAGATCCGCCACGACCACCCCATCTTCCGGCGGAGCCGCTTCTTCGACGGCCGCCCGGTACGCCGCGGCGAGGGCGAGAAACTGCCCGATATTGTCTGGCTGAACACGGACGGCCACCCCATGCTGCCGGAGGACTGGGACAGCGGGTTCGGCCGGACCATCGGCGTGTTCTATAACGGCCACGGGATCCAGGAACAGGACTCCCGCGGACGCCGGATCACCGACGACAGCTTCCTGCTGGCCTTTAACGCCCACGACGACAATGTGGACTTCGTGATTCCGCCGGACGAGTACTCGCCGCTATGGGAGATCCTGGTGGACACCGCAGACCGGGCTTATTCGCACAAGCAGCTCAAGGCGGGCTCCGTGCTGAAGCTGGCCGCGAAGTCCCTCGTGGTCCTTCGCGCCTACTCGGGCCCGGAAGTGGAGGTGGATTACTCGGCGGCCGCGTCGCTGGCTGCCCGGACGGAAACCCCGGACGAGGAGACTCCCGAGGCTCCGGAGGTTCCCGAAACGGAGACTCCGGCGGAGCAGACACCCGACGCGCCCGCGGAGGAAACTCCGGAAGAGGCACCCGCTCCGGCGAAGGCCGCACCCGCAAAAACCGCCCTTGCGAAGGGTGCCAAAGGCCGCCACAACCGCAAGCCCCGGGGCAAGAAAGGACACACTTCATGAAGACGCCAATCTCCACCTACCGGCTGCAGATCCGTCCCGGCTTCACGCTCCAGGATGCTGCCGCGACCGTGCCCTACCTCAAATCGCTGGGCGTCGACTGGGTCTACCTTTCACCCATCCTGACCGCGGAACAGGGTTCGGACCACGGCTACGACGTGACTGACCCCTCCGCCGTCGACCCGGAGCGCGGCGGACCCGACGGGCTGGCCGCCCTCTCCGCGGCCGCCCGGGAAGCGGGCCTCGGCGTGCTCGTTGACATTGTGCCCAACCACGTCGGCGTCGCCACGCCCGTCCAGAACCCGTGGTGGTGGTCGCTCCTGAAAGAGGGCCAGCACTCCCGCTACGCCCCGGCGTTCGACGTCGACTGGGACTTCGGCGGCGGCCGCATCCGGATCCCGGTACTGGGCTCCGACGATGACCTGGCCGCGCTGGACGTGGTGGACGGGGAACTGCGGTACTACGACCACCGGTTCCCGCTCGCCGAGGGCAGCTACACCGACGGCGACGACCCGCGGCAGGTCCACGACCGGCAGCACTACGAACTGGTCTTCTGGCGCCGGGCCGACGACGAGCTGAACTACCGCCGGTTCTTCGCGGTCAACACGCTCGCCGGCATCCGGGTGGAAGACCCCGAGGTCTTCGACGAAGCCCACGCCGAAGTGGTCCGCTGGTTCCGGGAAGGGCTTGTGGACGGGCTCCGGATCGACCACCCGGACGGACTGGCCGATCCGGAAGGCTACCTGCGGCGGCTGCGGGAAGTGACCGGCGGCAGCTACCTGCTGATCGAGAAGATCCTGGAACCGGGCGAAGTGCTGCCGGCCGGCTTCGAATGTGAAGGCACCACCGGCTATGACGCCCTCGCCGACGTGGACCGGGTCTTCATCGACGCCGCCGGACAGCCGGCGCTGGATGCCCTCGACGCGGAACTGCGCGGCGGGGCCTCCGTGGACTACGAAGAGATGATCCACGGCACGAAGCGGCGCATCACCGACGGAATCCTGCACTCCGAAATGCGCCGGCTGGCCCGGCTGGTGCCCGCCGGATCGGGCGTTGCGGCGGACACCGCGGCCGATGCCCTGTCCGAGATCATCGCGGCGTTCCCGGTATACCGCAGTTACCTCCCCGAGGGCGAGGGCATCCTGAAGGAAGCCTGCGACCTCGCCGCCCGGCGCCGTCCGGACCTGGCCGACGCGGTCCATGCCCTGCTGCCGCTGCTCCTCGACGCCTCGGCAGAGCTGGGCCGCCGCTTCCAGCAGACCTCCGGGATGGTGATGGCCAAGGGCGTCGAGGACACCGCGTTCTTCCGCTACACCCGTCTGGGCACGCTGACGGAAGTTGGCGCCGACCCGACGGAATTCGCCGTGACACCGGAGGAGTTCCACACCCGGATGGCACGCCGTCAGGCCGAACTTCCGCTCTCGATGACCACGCTCAGCACCCACGACACCAAGCGCAGCGAGGACACCCGGTCCCGGATATCCGTCCTCGCCGAACTCGGCCCGCAGTGGGCCGTGTCCCTGCGCCGGCTCCAGGCCCTGGCGCCCCTGCCGGACGGCCCGCTGGCCAACCTGCTCTGGCAGGCCATTGCCGGGGCCTGGCCGGCGAGCCGGGAACGGCTGCAGGCCTACGCGCAGAAGGCCGCCCGCGAGGCAGGAAATTCGACGGACTGGCTGGATCCGGACCCGGAGTTCGAGGAAAAGCTCAGTGCCGCCGTGGATGCGGCTTTTGACCACCCCGAGGTGAGGGCCGAGCTCGAAGCACTGGTCGCCCGGATCGATCCTTACGGCGCCGTGAACGCGCTCGGCGCCAAACTCGTCCAGTTGACCATGCCGGGGGTCCCGGACGTCTACCAGGGCACCGAGTTCTGGGACCGGTCCCTGACCGACCCGGACAACCGGCGCCCGTTCGACTTCGGCGCCCGCCGCGACGCCCTCGCCGCCCTCGACGCCGGTGAACGGCCGGCGTCATACCTCGAGGAGACCGCCAAACTGCTGGTGACCTCCCGGGCGCTGCGGCTCCGGCGGGACCGGCCCGAACTGTTCACCGGCTACCGTCCGGTGACCGCCCGGGGAGCCGCGTCGGCGCACCTGCTCGGCTTCGACCGCGGAACGGACGGACCGGGCGCCCTCGCCCTGGCCACCCGGCTGCCGCGCGGACTCGAGGAACTCGGCGGCTGGCATGACACCAGCATCGAACTTGCCGTCGGCATGCGCGATGAACTGACCGGCACGGAGTTTCCGGCCGGCACCGTGAACGTGGCCGATATCCTGGCCGACTATCCCGTGGCGCTGCTGGTCCCCGCCGCCTAAGGCGCCGGCCAACGCACCCGCCACACTGACTGACCAACCGACTTGGGGAACGGAAGCAAGCCATGACTTTGCCTGCACAAGGAACTGAACGTTTCAACCTCTGGGCGCCGGAAGCCCAATCCGTCACGCTGCTCGCGGACGGCCGGCACTACCAGATGACCCGGAGGGAACCGGCCGGCGCGGCCGGTTCGGACGGCTGGTGGGAGGCTACGGACGCACCCGCCACCGGGGACGTCGACTACGGCTATCTCCTCGACGGGGACAGCACGCCCCTGCCGGACCCGCGCTCACGGCGCCAGCCCGAGGGTGTGCACTCCCTGTCCCGGACCTTCGACCCCTCGGCCCACCAGTGGGCCGAGGGGCAGTGGGCCGGACGGGAACTGCAGGGCGCGGTCATTTACGAACTCCATCTGGGGACGTTCACGCCGGAGGGAACCCTGGATGCCGCGGCCGGGAAGCTGGACTACCTCGCGGACCTCGGCGTCGATTTCATTGAACTGCTCCCCGTGAACGGATTTAACGGCACCCACAACTGGGGCTACGACGGAGTCCTCTGGTACACCGTCCACGAGGGCTATGGCGGGCCCGCAGCGTACCAGCGGTTCGTGGACGCCGCCCACGCGGCAGGACTCGGCGTCATCCAGGACGTGGTCTACAACCACCTCGGACCCAGCGGCAACTACCTGCCGCGGTTCGGGCCGTACCTGAAGTCCGGCGAAGGCAACACGTGGGGCGACTCGGTCAACCTCGACGGCCCGGGCTCGGACGTCGTCCGCGACTACATCCTGGACAACGCCGCCATGTGGCTGCGCGACTACCGCGTGGACGGCCTGCGCCTGGACGCCGTGCATGCCTTCAAGGACGAGCGGGCCGTGCACCTGCTGGAGGAATTCGGTGCCCTCGCGGACACCGTCGCCGCGGAAACCGGCCGCCCGGCGATCATGATCGCCGAATCGGACCTGAACAATCCGCGGCTGCTCTACCCGCGGTCGGACAACGGCTACGGGCTCACCGGGCAGTGGAGCGATGACTTCCACCACGCCGTCCACGTCAACGTCAGCGGCGAGACCACCGGCTACTACGAGGACTTCGGCTCCGTCGAGGCGCTCGCCAAGGTCCTGGCCAAGGGCTTCTTCCACGACGGCAGCTACTCAAGCTTCCGCGGCCGGCACCACGGCCGGCCCGTCGACGCCGCCCGTGTCCACCCGTCCGCCCTCGTGGTCTGCAGCCAGAACCACGACCAGATCGGCAACCGCGCGATCGGCGACCGGCTCTCCGAGACCCTGAACTACGGACAACTGGCGCTCGCCGCCGTCGCCACTTTGACCTCGCCCTTCACGCCCATGCTCTTTATGGGCGAGGAATACGGTGCCCGGACCCCATGGCAGTTCTTCACCTCCCACCCGGAACCGGAACTCGGCAAAGCCACCGCCGAGGGCCGGATCAAGGAGTTTGAACGGATGGGATGGGACCCGGCCGTCGTGCCGGACCCGCAGGACCCGGAGACGTTTACCCGGTCGAAGCTGGACTGGTCCGAGGCCGCCGGTGGCGAGCATGCCCGCCTGCTGGACCTCTACCGCGCCCTCATCGCCCTGCGCCGCTCCACCCCTGACCTCACGGACCCGGGCTTCGGGGACACCACCGTGGACTTCGACGAAGACGAGCGCTGGCTGCTGCTGCGCCGCGGCAGCACCGAGGTGGCCATGAACTTCTCCGCCGAAGCACGGACGGTCCCCGCGGCCGGAACCTCACTCGCGCTGGCCACCGACGACGGCGTGCGGCTCTCCGCCGGGCACCTGGAACTTCCCGGCCACAGCGCCGCCATCAGCAGCAAATAAGACAGGACAGCACCCATGACGTATGTTGCAGCGGAATCCCGCTACGATTCCATGCCCTACCGCCGCGTCGGACGCAGCGGCCTGAAACTCCCCGCCATCTCCCTCGGGCTCTGGCACAACTTCGGCGACGACAAGCCGTTCGAGACCCAGCGCGCCATCCTGCGCCGGGCCTTCGACCTCGGGGTGAACCACTTCGACCTGGCCAACAACTACGGCCCGCTGGCCGGTTCGGCCGAGACGAACTTCGGCCGCCACCTGAAGGATGACTTTGCGCCCTACCGCGACGAGCTCATCATCTCGACCAAAGCGGGGTACCACATGTGGCCGGGTCCGTTCGGTGAGTGGGGCTCCCGCAAGTACCTGCTGGCGAGCCTGGACCAGTCGCTGAACCGGATGGGCCTGGACTACGTGGATATCTTCTACAGCCACCGGCCGGACCCGGAAACCCCGATGGAGGAGACGATGGGCGCCCTGGATACGGCCGTCCGCTCCGGCAAGGCACTCTACGCCGGCATCTCCTCCTACACCCCGGAGCAGACCCTGGAAGCAGCCCGGATCCTGAAGGATCTCGGCACCCCGCTGCTGATCCACCAGCCCAGCTACTCGATGCTGAACCGCTGGACCGAAAACGGCAGCCCCAACCTGTACGAGGCCCTGGACCAGGTGGGGGCGGGCTCCATTGCCTTCTCCCCGCTGGCGCAGGGGATGTTGACGGACCGCTACCTCAGCGGCATCCCGGCCGACTCCCGTGCCGCGCAGGACAAGTCCCTGGACGAGAACATGATCACCGAGGACAAACTCAACCGGGTCCGCGGGCTCCAGCGGATCGCGGAGGGCCGCGGCCAGTCGCTCGCGCAGATGGCCATCGCCTGGATCCTGCGCGAGCAGTCCAAGGGATCCTCCGTCACGTCCGCCCTCGTCGGCGCCTCCAGCGTCGCCCAGCTCGAAGACACCCTGACGGCGATCAACAACCTCAAGTTCTCCGCTGAGGAGCTGACGGCCATCGATGAGTTCGCCGTCGAATCCGACATCAACCTGTGGGCGCAGAAGTAGCAGTCTGATCTTTTTCCAGTCCGGCGTCAACGGCGCCGGGGCCGCTCGGGAACAACGACGGCTCCGGCGCCGTTGACGTAAGATGCAAAGGGTGCCGCAGGGCACCGAACCCGGCTGCCGCCGTCGCTTACGATGGTGCGGCCGTGCCGGGCACCAGATTTTTCCCCTCAAAGGAGTTCCGTGTCTTCACATCCGATTCGTGTTGCAATCGTCGGCGTAGGTAACTGCGCCACTTCGCTGGTCCAGGGCGTCCAGTACTACCGGGATGCCGACCCCCAGGCCACGATCCCGGGTCTGATGCACGTGGAGTTCGGCAAGTACCACGTCAACGACGTCCAGTTCGTGGCGGCCTTCGACGTGGACGGCAAGAAGGTCGGCCTTGACCTCGCCGACGCCATCCTCGCCAGTGAAAACAACACCATCAAGATTGCCGACGTCCCGCCGACCGGTGTCACCGTCCAGCGCGGACCGACCCTCGACGGCCTGGGCAAGTACTACCTCGAGACCATCGAGCAGTCCACCGAGGAGCCCGTCGACGTCGTCCAGGCGCTCAAGGACGCCCAGGTCGACGTGATGGTGTGCTACCTGCCGGTCGGTTCCCAGGAAGCCGCCGAGTTCTACGCGCAGGCCGCGATCGATGCCGGCGTCGGATTCGTCAACGCCCTCCCGGTCTTCATCGCCGGGACCAAGGCATGGGCGGACAAGTTCACGGCCGCCGGTGTCCCGATCGTCGGCGACGACATCAAGAGCCAGATCGGCGCGACCATCACGCACCGTGTGATGGCCAAGCTCTTCGAAGACCGCGGCGTCACGCTGGACCGTACGTACCAGCTCAACGTCGGCGGCAACATGGACTTCAAGAACATGCTTGAGCGCGACCGCCTGGAGTCCAAGAAGATCTCCAAGACCCAGGCCGTCACCTCCAACGTGGAGGCCGAACTTGCAGCCAAGGACGTCCACATCGGCCCGTCCGACTACGTCCAGTGGCTTGATGACCGCAAGTGGGCCTTCGTCCGCCTCGAGGGCCGCAACTTCGGCGACGCTCCGGTCTCGCTCGAGTACAAGCTGGAGGTCTGGGACTCACCCAACTCTGCCGGCGTCATCATCGATGCCATCCGTGCCGCGAAAATCGGCCTGGACCGCGGCGTCGGCGGTCCGCTGCTGTCCGCGTCGAGCTACTTCATGAAGTCCCCGCCGGAACAGTTCAACGACGACCTCGCCCGCGAAAAGGTCGAAGCCTTCATCCGCGGCGACCTCGAACGCTAGGCGCTGTCCGGCCGGACGCTCCCTCACGTTTCTTCGTGGGGGAGCGTCCGTGTTTCCGGGCTAGGAGAGGCCCACCGGGTTGCCGGCCGCGTCGACGTCCATCCGCAGCGCGGCCGGGACCTTGGGAAGGCCCGGCATGGTCATCACCGCACCGGTCAGGGCCACAATGAAGCCGGCCCCCGTCTTGGGGATCAGGTCCCGCACATGCACGGTGAATCCCGTGGGCGCGCCCAGCCGGGTGGCGTCGTCGCTGAACGAGTATTGTGTCTTAGCCATGCAGACGGGCAGGCCGGACCAGCCGTTCTTCTCAATCTCGGCCAGCCGCCGGAGCGCCGGCACGGAGAAATCCACCCCGTCGGCACCATAGACCTCCTGCACGATCGTGCGGATCTTCTCTTCCACCGGCAGGTCAAGCGGGTAGAGGTGCCTGAAATCGTGCGGCGCGTCGATTGCCTCGGCCACTTTGGCGGCCAGCTCGTCGCCGCCGTCGCCGCCTCCGCCACGGCCCCAGACATCCGCCACGGCCGCCGGGACGCCCTCGGCGGCGCACCAGTCCAGCAGCCAGTCCAGCTCCGCCTGGGTGTCGGTGACAAACCTGTTGACTGCCACGACCGGGACGATGCCGAACTTCCGGACGTTGCGGATGTGGCGCTCGAGATTGACGACGCCGTCCGCCAGCGCCTGCACGTTGGGCACGGTCAGATCGTCCTTGGCGACGCCGCCGTGCATCTTGAGCGCGCGCACGGTCGCCACCAGCACCACGGCCGCCGGGGCGACATCGGCCACCCGGGCCTTGATGTCCAAGTACTTCTCCGCGCCCAGGTCGGCGCCGAACCCGGCCTCGGTGACCACGATGTCCGCCAGGCGACGCGCTGTCTGGGTGGCGATCAGGGAGTTGCAGCCGTGCGCAATATTCGCGAACGGGCCGCCGTGGACCAAGGCCGGGGTGCCCGCGATGGTCTGCACCAGGTTCGGCTTGAGCGCTTCCTTCAGCAGTAGGGTCAGGGCGCCCTGGACGCCGAGGTCGGCCACCGTGACCGGTTGCCGGTCATAGGTGTAGCCGAAAGTGATGCGCCCCAGCCGCTCCCGCAGGTCCGCGAGGTCGGCGGCCAGGCAGAAGACCGCCATGATCTCCGAGGCGACCGTGATATCGAAGCCGTCCTGACGCGGAACGCCCTGGGCGGGGCCGCCGAGGCCGATCACCACCTCGCGGAGGGCACGGTCGTTCATGTCCAGCACCCGCTTGAAGGTCAGGCGGCGCGGGTCGATGCCGAGCTCGTTGCCCTGGAAGATGTGGTTGTCGACCAGGGCCATCAGTGCGTTGTTCGCGGACGTGATGGCATGGAAGTCGCCGGTGAAGTGCAGGTTGATTTCATCCATGGGCAAAACCTGGGAGTACCCGCCGCCCGTCGCGCCGCCCTTCATACCCAGCACGGGCCCGAGCGAGGGCTCACGCAGCGCGATCATGACCTGGTGCCCGGCACGGGAGAGGGAGTCGGCGAGCCCCACCGTGGTCGTGGACTTTCCTTCCCCGGCAGGCGTGGGCGACATGGCCGAGACGAGGACCACCTTGCCGGGGGTCCTTGCCGGCGCGGCGAGTTTTGCCGGATCGATCTTGGCCTTGTAACGGCCGTAGAACTCCACGGCCTCGGCATTGATGCCGGCGGCGGCGGCGATCTCCGAGATGGGCTGCATCACGGCGTTCCGGGCAATTTCGAGGTCGCCCGGAACGGCATTCCCGGGAAGGGGTGAGGAGGGCATCGTTGTCCTTCGGCTCGTGGCGTCGGCGGGTGGCGACGGCGGATGGTCGGGTCCAGGGTGTGCTGGTCCGGGGTGTGCTGGTCTAGGGTGCGCCGGCCGCCCGCGCGGCGGGTCCGCCGCGGTGGGGCACCACCGCGGCCTGGTAGCTTTCCAGCGTAATGCCGGCCGTACGCTGCCAGCCGAAACCCTGCGCCTGCACCGCGGCCGCACGCCCCATGTCCGCCCGGGTCTCGGGGTCATCGTAGAGGGCCTCGAAGGCGTCGGCCCAGTCGCCGGCCCTGTGGCCCTCGATCAGCAGCCCGGTGCGTCCGTCAGAGATGGCGCGGGACAGTCCGCCCACCTTGGTCGCGACGACGGGAGTCCCGCAGGCCTGCGCCTCGAGAGCCACCAGGCCGAAGGATTCGCTGTACGAGGGCATCACCACCAGATCCGCCGCGCGGAACCAGCCGGCCAGCTCGGGGGCGTTGACCGGCGGGTGGTGGACGGCGGCGTCCTCCATCCCGGCATCCCTGATCAGGGTCTTGAGGTTGAAATCCTTCGCGCCGCTCAAGGCGCCGAGGATGGTCAGTCGCAGGTTGATGTCCGGGCGTCGGGAGCGAAGCAGGGCGGCGGCCTTGATGAGGACCTGCGGTCCCTTGAGCCGCTGGATCCGGCCGGCGAACAACAGGTGGAAGGCCTCCGGCGGGACGCCGTGCTCAGCCCGGGACCGGCTCCTGAACGCCGGGGTGAAAACGGCCAGGTCCACTCCCGGTGCCGCGACGTCGATGCGGTCAATATCAGCGCCGTAGTGCGAGACCAGCTCGGCGGCTTCGGTGGGTGTGTTCGCGATCAGCCGCGCGGCTCCGTCGACGATCCGGTGCTCGCCGTCCTCGCGCCGGCGCGGTTCCGGCTCCTCCCCGGACTCCAGCAGCAGGTTCTTGACCTTGGCCATGGTGTGCATCGTGTGGACCAGCGGCAGCCCCCACAGCTGCGAGAGCTCCAGCCCTGCGACGCCGGATACCCAGTAGTGCGAATGGATCACGTCGTACCGGCCGTGCGGCTGCAGCTGCCGGATCCGGTCGATCTCGGCCACCATGGAGTGCAGCAGTTCCGGCAGCTCCTCCTTGGGCAGCTTCCGGCGCGGGCCTGCCAGGACGTTGTGCACGCACACCCCCGGGTACGGATGTTCGACGGCGGGCTGCCCGGCGGCGGTGGACCGCGTGAAAATCTCCACCTCGACGCCGGTCTCGGCGAGGGCCGCCGCCAGCGCCCGGACGTAGACGTTCATGCCCCCGGCATCCCCTGACCCGGGTTGTTCCAGCGGCGAGGTGTGCAGGGAGAGGAAGGCCACGCGGCGGATCAGCGGCACCGTTCTCCTTTCCCGCGCAGACTCCATGTCGATAAAACATTACTCCCCGAGGGCGGCCGGGTTCCCGCAGGTCAGGTCCGGGGGTGCCAGAGCCGGGCCAGTTCGGGGAACGCGGTGTCATAGCCGGCCAGCAGTTGCTCCGCCAGGACGGCCGAGCCCACCAGCGGGTGGGCGGCGAAGGCGGCCAGCGCGGTCTCCCGGCGGCCGGTGGCCGCCGCCGCCACGACGAGCCGTTCGACGTCCTTGATGCGCGTCATCAGCGCCAGCTGCTCGGGCGCCGGGGCCTCCTGGAGGAGCGGCGCCACGCCGGCGGGTGTCACCCGGCAGGGAACCTCGACGACGGCGTCCGCCGGCAGCCCGGGCACCGCCGGGGCGCCGCCGGCACCCATGCCCGCTCCCTGGCCCGTGTCCGGGCCCGTATCCGGGCCTCCCGGGCCCGGGACGGTGTTGACCGTGTTGAGGATCAGGTCCGCCGCCCCGCCGCCGGACAACGCGCGCATGGTTGCCAACGCGACCCGCTCATACCCGCCGCCGGCGAGGTCGGCCTCGTCGCGGCGCTCGCCGGTGTGCCGGGCCTCCGCCAGGTAACCTTCTTCCCGGGACCGGCGCGCTGCCTCCCAGAGCGGAAAGGCTTCCGGCCCGGCGGCGGCCAGCCGGGGATAGAGCCCGGCCTGCTGCCGGTCAATGGACTCCCCGCGGGTCTGGTCCGCGGCGCGCATGGCGGCCAGGGCGCGTGCCGTCTCGTAGTAGTAGTACAGGTATTCGTTCGGCAGGACACCGAGCCCGGCGAGGAGCCCGGGCGCGAACAGCCGGCCTTCCTCGAAGCCGGCCAGGGCGCCGGGGTCGGCGAGCAGTTCCGGCAGCACATCCCGCCCGCCGGACTCCAGCCGGTACAGCCAGCCGAGATGGTTCAGCCCGTAGTAGCCCACGCCGTCGAGCCGTCCTTCCGGGAGCGCGACGCCGGCGGCGCGGGCGGCGCGGTACACCAGCCCGCTCGCCGAATCACAGATGCCCACCACCTTCCCGCCGAGCACGGGAACCAGCGCCTCGGTGACCATCCCTGCCGGATTCGTGAAGTTCAGCAGCCACGCATCAGGGCAGCTGCGCCGCATTTCCGCGGCCAGCTCCAGCATCGCGGGGATGGTGCGCAGCGCGTAGGAAATGCCGCCGGCGCCCGTGGTTTCCTGGCCGAGGAGCCCCAGCCCGAGCGCGATCCGCTCGTCGGCGGTCCGGCCGGCGGTGCCGCCGGGCCGGATCGCGGCGAACACCATGTCGGCGCCGTCGAGGGCCTCCGGCAGGCCGGCCGCGATGCGGACCCGCGGGGGAGCGGATGCCGGGGCGGAGCGCCCGGCCAGGGACGCCAGGACCGCCTCGATGGCGGCCAGCCGGCCGGCATCGACGTCGTACAGCACCAGCTCCCGGACCAGCCCCGCGAAGGGAGCCGAGCACAGGGCCCGGTAAATCAGCGGGACACGGAAGCCGCCGCCGCCTGCAATGGTGAGCCGCATGGGGAGAGTCTATGCGGTGCCGCGGCCGGGCGCCCGGGCACCGCATCCGGACAGGCCCCCGGGCCGCGCCGGTGCCTTTCGCCGGGTTCGGTGACAGCGTAGTGTGCGGTACATGAACCCGACCCCGACCCGGCGTTTTGACCCGCTCGCCGCCGTCCGCAGCCCCGCGGCGGGGGGACTCGACCTGCTCCTGACCGGCACGGTCTTCCAGGACATTATCTTCACCGGGCTGCCGCACGCGCCGCGCGCCGGAACCGAGGTCTGGAGCGAAGGGATGGGCAGCTGCCCCGGCGGGGTGGCGAACCACGCCATCGCGGCGTCCCGGCTGGGGCTGCGCACCGGACTCGCGGCGGCCTTCGGGGACGACGGCTACGGTGACTACAACTGGAAAATCCTGGCCGAACAGGAACACGTTGACCTGTCCCTGTCCCGCCGCATCCCCGGCTGGCACTCGCCCGTGACCGTGTCCCTGAGCGTGGATAAGGACCGCTCGATGATCACGCACGGGCACCCGGCGCCGGTGACCGCCACCGAGCTGATCGGCAACCCGCCACCGGCGCTCGCGGCCGTGGCCGGACTGGACGAGGAACTGGAACCGTGGGCCGTGGAGGCCCACAAAGCGGGAGTCCGGCTCTTCGGCGACGTCGGCTGGGACCCCACCGGCGCGTGGGCGCCGGCCCGCCTGGAAAACCTCAAATACTTCCACGCGTTTATGCCCAACCAGCGTGAGGCCATGGCGTTTACCGGCAGCGACGACCCGTGGTCGGCCCTGTATGCGCTCGCGGACAAGGTCCCCGTGGCCGTGGTGACACTCGGGGCCCAGGGAGCCATGGCCGTGGATTCCGTCACCGGCGAGGAGGAGTGGGTCCCGTCGCTTCCCGTCGCCGCCTACGATCCCACCGGAGCCGGGGACTGCTTCGGTGCCGCCTTCATCGTGGGCTGCCTGGCCGGCTGGCCGCTGGGGGATCGGCTCCGGTTCGCGAACCTGTGCGCCTCTCTCGCCGTCAAGGAGGTCGGCGGCTCGCTCGCCGCGCCGGGGTGGGGGGACATCGCCGACTGGTGGCAGCGGGTCAATGAACGCAAGGAGCGCCAAAGCAGCCAGTGGCTGCGCCGGTTCTGCTTCCTGGCCGAGATTCTGGGAGAAGTCCCGCCGGAGGCGCAGCGGCGTGCGTCGGCGACCATCGCGCATCTTTCCGACGCCTAAGGCGGTGCCGGGAGGCCGGCGGCAGGCCCCGCGGGACCCCGGGCCGAGGCGCCAGATTTATCGGCCCCGCGACACCACCCCTAGAATCGTTAAGTGACTTACCCAGCAGCAGCGGGCGATCTCCGGCCCGGGACAGCGGCAGCGCCTGCCCGCGCCGAAGAACGCTCGGCCATCATTGACCTTGAAGCCATCAGGCACAACGTACGTCGCCTCGCCGCCGTCGCCTCGCCCGCGAAGGTCATGGCCGTCGTCAAGGCCGACGGCTACGGACATGGCGCCGTTCCGGTCGCGCGCGCGGCGCTCAGCGCCGGAGCCAGCTGGCTGGGCGTGGCGCACATCTCCGAGGCCCTCGCGCTGCGCGCCGCCGGGATCGAGGCGCCGCTGCTGGCCTGGCTGCACACCCCGGACAGCAATTTCGCCGCGGCCGTGGCTGCCGGCATCGATATCGGCTGCTCCGGCTGGGAACTTGAACGGATCGTGGCGGCAGCCCGCGAGCAGGAACGTCCGGCCCGCATTCACCTGAAGGTGGACACCGGCCTGGGCCGCAACGGTGCGAGCATTGACACCTGGGACAGCCTCCTGGGCGAGGCCATGGACTACCAGGACCAGGGGCTGCTGCGGGTGGTCGGCATCTTCTCCCACCTGGCGGTCGCCGATGAACCCGAGCGGCCGGAAACCGACGAGCAGCTGGCGCGCTTCCGTGAGGTCCTTGCCGTGGCCCGGGACGCCGGCGTGGACCCCGAAGTCCGGCACCTGGCCAATACCCCGGCCACGCTCTCGCGCCCGGATACCCATTTTGACCTGGTCCGGGTGGGACTGGGCCTGTACGGGCTGTCCCCGTTCCAGGGGCAGGGCTCGGCGGAGCTGGGGCTGCGGCCGGCCATGACGGTCCGCACGGTCATCTCGAACTGCAAGGACGTGCCCGCCGGCCAGGGCGTTTCGTACGGACTGAACTACCGCACCGGCGGCGTGACCACCCTGGGCCTTATCCCGCTCGGCTACGCCGACGGCGTCCCCCGCTCCGGCAACGGCGGCCCCATCCGGGTCGGCGGGACGACGTATCCGGTGGTTGGCCGGATCGCGATGGACCAGATGGTGATCGACCTCGGCCCGCGGAACGTCTCCGACGGGGGACCGAGCGTCCTCGGCGCCGAGGCCGTGCTGTTCGGTGACGGCAGCGACGGCGGCCCTACCGCCGAAGACTGGGCGGCGGCCGCCGGCACCATCAACTACGAAATCGTCACCAGGATCAGCCCCCGCGTGCCGCGCCGGTACATCAACGAGGAACCGTCCGCGAACGCCGCGCCGCCCGGGAGCGCCGCGCCGCCCGCCCGCGGGGGCCGGCCGTGAGCGTGCCGAGGTGGGAACGCAGCTTTGAGGTCGGGACGGCGGACGAAACGCATGCCCTTGCCGCCGCGCTGGGCGCCGGACTCCGGGCCGGAGACCTGCTGATCCTGACCGGGGAACTCGGGGCGGGAAAGACCACCTTCACCCAGGGCCTCGGTGAAGGCCTGGGTGTCCGGGCCGGCATCATTTCCCCGACCTTTGTCCTGGTCCGGATCCACCCGAACCTGCCCGCCGGCCCGCGGCCCGGCGGGCCGGACCTGGTGCATGTTGACGCCTACCGGCTGGGGTCCGCGGCCGAGATCGACGACATCGACCTCGAAAACACCCTGGATACCGCTGTCACGGTGGTGGAGTGGGGACGCGACCGGGTGGAGCACCTGAGTGAGAGCCGGCTTGAGCTCGAGCTGCACCGGCCTGTGGGCGGTGCCGTCCTGGGCGCGGGGGCCGGGGGAACCGGCGGCGTCCTGGACTTTGACACCGATGACGCCGACGAACCCCGCACCATCATCATCCGCGGGTTCGGCCCTCGCTGGGCCGAGCCGCCCGCGCTGCCCCCGATCCCTCCCGCGACTCCGGAACGGAACCCCTGATGCTGATCCTCGCCATCGACACTTCGGCCGTGGCCAGCGCCGCGCTCGTCTCCGACGACGCACCGGAGTCCGTCCTCGCCAGTTTCGCCACCGAGGACACCCGCACCCACGCGGAAGTCCTCGTGCCGGGCATCGAGAAGCTCCTCGCCGAGGCGGGCCTGACCGGCAACGATGTTGATGCGATCGTCACCGGGGTGGGTCCCGGGCCCTTCACCGGCCTGCGCTCGGGAATCGTCACCGCCCGCACCCTCGCTTTCGCCTGGCACAAGCCGCTGTACGGGGTGATGAGCCTTGACGCGATCGCCCTCGAGGTGGCGGAGTCCACCGACGCCGCGCCCGCGTTCATCGTCGCCACTGATGCCCGGCGCAAGGAAGTTTATTGGGCTCGCTATGGCCTGTCCGACGGACAGTTGCCGGAGCTGCTTGACGGCCCGCATGTAGGGTTTGCGGCCGACCTCCCGGACCTGCCGGTGTACGGTGCCGGGGCGGGCCTCTACGCCGGCGTCGTCAACGCCGTCGGCGAATTCAGCACCCGCCAGCCCGAGGCGCTCTCGCTCGGCCAGTTCGCGCTCGCGCGGCTGGCGTCGGGGCAACAGCTGCTGGATGCCACGCCGCTGTACCTGCGGGAATCCGATGCCCAGGTCCCCGGGCCGCGGAAGCGGGCGCTGTGAGCCCGGCGGACGCGGTGCAGGCACCGGACGGAGTCGCCCTGCGCGGCATGGTCGTGGGGGACCTCCCGGTGGTCCATGCGCTCGAAGTGCGGCTCTTCCCCGTCGACGCCTGGCCGCTGCAGATGTTTCACGATGAGCTGGCGCAGCAGGACACGCGCCACTACCTCGTGGCGGAAGTCCAGGGGCAGATCGTCGGCTACGCCGGCCTGATGTGCATTGAGCCGATTTCTGACGTCCAGACCATCGCGGTGGTGCCCGAACAGGAGGGCCGGGGGATCGGCTCTGCGCTCCTGGCGGAGCTCATCGCGGAGAGTCGGCGGCGCCGGGCGGAGGATGTGCTGCTCGAAGTCCGGGCCGACAACCCGCGTGCGCAGCAGCTCTACCGCCGTTTCGGCTTTGAACAGATCCACATCCGGCCCCGCTACTACCGCGACGGCGTGGACGCCCTGATCATGCGTCTGCAGCTCCACGACGAACCACTCAGCCACCAGCTCCGGGAAGCAGACCGCCCATGAACCGCACCGCACCACTCGTGCTCGGCATCGAGTCCTCCTGTGACGAGACGGGCGTCGGAATCGTCCGCGGGAATGCCCTGCTGACCAATACCGTGGCCTCCTCGATGGACGAACACGTCCGTTTCGGCGGCGTGATTCCCGAGATCGCCTCCCGCGCCCACCTGGACGCGTTCGTGCCCACCCTGCGCGAGGCCCTGGACGAGGCCGGCGTCGAGCTGGCCGACGTCGACGCGATCGCCGTGACCTCGGGCCCTGGCCTGGCCGGGGCGCTGATGGTGGGAGTGTGCGCGGCCAAGGCGCTCGCCCTCGCGACGAACAAGCCCCTCTATGCCATCAACCACCTCGTGGCGCACGTCGGCGTGGGCCTGCTGCAGGCCGCGGACGCCGGTCCGGATTCCGGCGGTGTCGGTTCCGGCGGCGGTGTCGGTTCCGGCGGCGTGTTCGCCGGAGCGCTGCCCGAAAACCTCGGCGCGCTGCTCGTTTCCGGGGGACACACCGAAATCCTGCGGATCCGCAGTATCACGGACGACGTCGAACTGCTCGGCTCCACCATCGATGACGCCGCTGGCGAAGCCTATGACAAGGTCGCCCGACTGCTGGGCCTCGGCTACCCGGGAGGTCCCGCCATCGACAAAATCGCCCGCACCGGCAACGCCAAGGCGATCCGCTTCCCGCGCGGCCTCACGCAGCCGAAGTACATGGGAACCGCCGAGGAACCCGGCCCCCACCGTTACGACTGGTCCTTCAGCGGACTCAAGACCGCCGTCGCACGGTGCGTGGAACAGTTCGAGGCCCGCGGCGAGGACGTGCCGGTCGCGGACATTGCCGCCGCCTTCCAGGAAGCCGTGGTGGACGTCATCACGTCCAAGGCGGTGCTGGCCTGCCGTGAGCACGGCATCACCGAACTACTGCTCGGCGGCGGCGTCGCCGCCAACTCCCGGCTGCGCCAGCTCACGGACCAGCGGTGCGCCGCGGCCGGGATCCGGCTCACCGTGCCGCCGCTGGCCCTGTGTACCGACAACGGGGCCATGGTCGCGGCGCTTGGCGCGCAATTGGTGATGGCCGGGGTGGCGCCGAGCGGGACCGGGTTCGCGCCGGATTCATCAATGCCGGTCACAACGGTCTCGGCCTGAGACTGGCGCCGGCGGCGGAGGGAGCGGCCCGCTCAGCCTTCGCACTCGGTGCAGTAGGCGTGGCCGTCTTTCTCCCGGGCAATCTGGGAGCGGTGCCGGACCAGGAAACACGAGTAGCAGGTGAATTCGTCACTGGCCTGCGGAACGACCTGGATGATCAGTTCCTCGCCGGACAGGTCAGCGCCGGGGAGGTCGACGCCGTCGACGGTGTCGGCTTCGTCCATTTCCCGCACCACGCTGCCCGCGTCGGGGGTGTTGGCGGACTTGAGGGCCTCCAGCGAGGCGTTACGGGATTCCGCGACGTCGGGCCTTACTTCGTCATAGTCGGTTGCCACGGTGGAACGCTCATTTCTTCTGGAAGTGATGTTGGGAATGGACCATACCGGATCGGCCGTCAGGTGGAAAACGGTACCGCCGTTCGATCGGCCCCATGATACGCGCAAGTTAGGCCTTTGCGGGAAGAAGCAGCCGCCGTGACGCGTTCCAGAGATTATGGAGTCTGTCGATAACAGGAGGCGCGGCCCGATGGTGAGGATAGCGATCGTGCTCGGAAGCACCCGCCCGGGCCGCCGGGGGAAAGCGGTCGCCGACTGGGTCTATGACCAGGCGGCACAGCGCACCGATGCCCAGTTCGAGCTCATTGATGTGGCCGATTATGGCCTGCCACTGCTCGACGAGCCCCGGCCGGCGGCACTGGGGCAGTACCGCCACGACCACACCAAGGCGTGGTCCGAGGCCATCGGCTCCTTCGACGGGTACGTCTTTGTTACCGCGGAATACAACCACTCCGTGCCCGGCGCGCTGAAGAACGCGATGGATTTCCTCTACCGGGAGTGGAACAACAAAGCGGCGGGCTTCGTCAGCTACGGCGTGAACGGCGGCACCCGGGCGGTGGAACACCTGCGCCTGATCGCGGCAGAGCTCCAAATGGCCGATGTCCGCGCGCAGCTCGCGCTGCCGCTGGCGACCGAATTCGAAAGCTATACGACCTTCACGCCGTCCGCCCGGGCCGTTAAGAACCTCGGCAGTGTCTTCGACCAAGTCATCGCCTGGGCCGGGGCGCTCCAGACCTTGCGGCTCGCCGCCGCCGAGGACCGGGACCCCGGGATGCTGACCGGATCGCGCCGGGACTGAAGCCGCCAGCGGCTCCCGGCCGGCAGCGGACGGCGGGTTTACGCCTCCGGGCCGTTGCGCATCTGCTGGACCAGGTCCAGCACAACGGCGCGGAGATCGCCCCCGTGCTCTGCCGCCACGCGGCGCTGCCGCTGGTAGCCGGCGCCGCGCCGCATGATCTTTTCGACATCGGCCAGCTCGGCGCTGCAGCCGAGCTTGGCCGCGACGGGCTCCAGCCGGCGGAGCGTCTCACGGAGGTGGTCGGTGACGAGCTGCTCGTTCCCCTCGGCATCCAGGATGATGATGGCGTCCAGGCCATACCGGGCGGCACGCCACTTGTTTTCCTGGACGTGCCACGGCTGCATGGTCGGAATCGTGCCACCGGCGTCCAGGATGGTGGAGAACTCGTCAACCAGGCACTGGGTCAGGGCCGCGATGGCGCCGACTTCCTCCAGGGAAGCCAGGCCGTCGCAGATCCGCATCTCGATCGTGCCCAGGTTCGGCACCGGCCGGATGTCCCAGCGGATTTCGGACAGGGTATCGATCACGCCGGTGGTGAACATGTCCTGGACATAGGACTCGTAGTCCTCCCAGCTGCGGAACTGGAAGGGCAGCCCCGCCGTAGGCAGCTGCTGGAACATCAGGGCGCGGTGGGAGGCATAGCCGGTGTCTTCGCCGCCCCAGAAAGGGCTCGACGCGGACAGCGCCTGGAAGTGCGGAAAGTAGTTCACCAGGCCATCCAGTACCGGCAGGACCTTGTCGCGGCTGTCCAGGCCGACATGGACGTGGACGCCATAAATGACCATTTGCCGGCCCCACCACTGGGTCCGGTCAATCAGCTTGGCGTAGCGTTCCTTGTCCGTCACGGGCTGCAGCTGGGGCGGGCTGAACGGATGGCTCCCTGCGCAGAAGACCTCCACACCCATTGGATCGGTGACTTCGCGGACCGCCGCGAGGGAGCCGGCCAAATCCTGCTTGGCCTGCGCCACCGTCGTGCAGACCCCGGTCACGAGCTCCACCGTGTTCAGCAGCAGTTCCTGCTTGATGTGCGGGTGCTCGTCATCCTCGTTCAGCTCCGGGTGCCGGGCCGCGACCCCGCGCAACACCTCGTTGGCCACGGATGCCAGCTCGCCGGTCTCCGCATCGACGAGCGCAAGCTCCCATTCCACACCAAGAGTTGATTGCTTGGATGAAGCGAAATCAATCTTCTTCATGTGGTCCCTTCAGGTTCTGGTATCCGTAGCCGCCATCCGGTCTGGATATGTCACTGGCAAGGCCGCCGGCAGGACGGCTGGCAAGGCAACGGCGGTCCAAGTCTAGTCGAGGGGTAGCATGGAAACGGTGTCGAAGTTACAGCCTTTGCGTCGCGTGTTCTCCGGCCCTGCCCGGTTCGCGGCCGTCGCAGCTTCCGCGACGGCACTCATCCTCGGAGCCGGGGCCTGCAGCAGCCCGCCGGAACCGTCCCCGGCAACCCCGCCCGCTACCCCGACAGCCGGGCCGGCACCGTCCGCCGGCCCGACCACGCCACCCGCACCCGCTGCCCGGCCGCTGGGCTGGGGGCCGGACCAGCAGGACGCCGACCGGGCGGCCGCGGCCGTCGCGGCCATGAGCACGGAGGAACTGGCCGGACAGGTACTGCTGCCCTTCTATTCGGGACTTGACGCCGACGCCCAGGCCGCCACCGTGCGGCGCCTGCATCTGGCCGGGTCCATCATCATGGGCGACAACGTGCCCGGGATGCCCGATGGCAGGGTGGACACCGCGGCGATGCTCGGCATTACCGGCCGGCTCCAAGCCGCAACCCAGGCCGACGGCCGCAGCTGGCCGGGCATGATCGCCGTCGACCAGGAAGGCGGCATGGTCTCCAGGCTGCGGGCGCCGCTGACCGAATGGCCCGCCCCCATGAGCTACGGCGCCGCGGGCAACGCCCCGCTCGCCGGAGGCGCCGGAACCGCCGTGGCCGCGGAACTGGCGGCGCTGGGCTTCAACACCGACTTCGCCCCGACGCTCGACGTCACCATCGGCCCCGCGGACCGCGCCGTCGGCGCCAGATCGCTCTCCGGTGATGCCGGGGCAGCCGCGGGCCTCGGCACCGCCTTCGCGCAGGGGCTGCTCGCCGGTGGCCTGCTGCCGGCCGTCAAGCATTTTCCCGGCCACGGCTCCGTCACGGCCGATTCCCACGAGTCCCTGCCCGTGCTCGACGGAACCCCGGAGCAGCTCAGGACCAAGGACCTGGCGCCGTTCCAGGCGGCCATCGACGCGGGCCTGCCCATGGTGATGACCGGGCACCTCGCGGTGACGGCGTGGCAGCCCGGCGTCCCCGCCACCGTGTCGGCAGCCAGCTACGCCGAACTGCGCCGAATGGGTTTCCAGGGTGTCGCCGTGACGGATGCGCTCAATATGGGCGCCATCACCGATGCCTACCCGGACGATTCCGCCGCTCCGCTGGCCCTGGCCGCAGGGGCGGATCTGCTGGTGATGCCCGCCAAGGCGGACGCGGCCCACGCTGCAATTGTCGGCGCCGTGCGCAACGGCACCCTGCCGGCCGGCAGGCTGGCGGAAGCCGCGCAGCGGGTGGTCACCATGATGATGTGGCGTGGCCGCACCGGCGCGTTCCCCGGGGTCCCGCCCGGCAGCGGCACGGACCTCTCACGCACCATATCGGCAGCAGCCATTACCGTGCTCGCCGGCCCCTGCGAGGGCCCGCTCGTGCCCGGCAGCGTGCGGATCGCGGGCGGCTCCGCGCTGGACCGCGCCCGGTTTACCGCCGCGGTGCAGGAGGCCGGCATCAGCGTCGGCTCAGGCCCGCTCGTGACGCTGATCGGATTCGGCGGATCAGCGGCGGCGCCCGAGGCCGCGGGCGCCGCCGTCGCCGTGGCGCTTGACGCGCCGTGGCCGCTGGCCGAGTCCGCAGCGCCGACGCGGATCGCGCTCTACGGGCGCACACCGGGGGCCTTCGCCGCCCTGGCGGACGTGCTCACCGGCAAGGCCGCCGCGCCGGGACGGCTCCCGGCCGCCGTCGGTCCGCACCCTCCGGGCTCGGGCTGCCGCTGATCCGCGGCCCGCGCGGATCCATGGCGTTTAATGGTGCTGTGCCGATACTGAATAAAGACATGACCCTGTGCATCTCACTCTCGGCCCGGCCGAGCAACAACGGGACGCGATTCCACAACCACCTCTATGATCAGCTGGGCCTGAACTGGATCTACAAGGCCTTTGCCCCGACCGACCTGGGCCAGGCAATCGCCGGCGTCCGCGGCCTCGGGATCCGCGGCTGCGCGGTATCCATGCCGTACAAGGAAGACGTCATCGCCCTCGTGGACGTGATGGACCCCTCCGCGAAAGCCATTGACTCGGTCAACACGATCGTCAACGACAACGGCACGCTCACCGCATACAACACCGACTACACCGCGATCGAACAGCTTCTGCAGCGCAACGGTGTGGACCCCGCCCTGTCCGTGTGGGTGAAGGGCTCCGGCGGGATGGCAAAAGCGACCGTTGCGGCGCTGCGCGACGCCGGCTTCAAGGACGTGACCGTGATCGCCCGCAATGAGGCGCCCGGCCGGGCGCTCGCGGAACTCTACGGGTTCACGTGGCGGGCGGATCTTCCTGCTGCCGGGGCCACCGCGGACATGCTCATCAACGTCACCCCCGTAGGGATGGCCGGCGGGCCCGACGCCGACGCGCTGTCCTTCCCGCTGGCGGCCGTGGACGCCGCGGCCGTGGTGTTCGACGTCGTTGCCCTGCCGGCGGAGACGCCACTGGTCAAGGCCGGCCGCGCCGCGGGCAAGACCGTGATTACCGGAGCCGAGGTGGCCACCATCCAGGCCCTGGAGCAGTTTGTGCTGTACACCGGCATCCGGCCCGGCGACGAGCAGGTCCGGGCCGCCGAGGAATTCATGCGGGCGCAGTAGACCCGCGCGGAACGAACCGCCGCCGAGCGGGCGCTAGTGGACAGGTTCCACCGAAATGGCCACCCGGTCCTCCCCGATCCGGGTCAGGACCAGGGTGGCTGTTTTCTTGCCCGCAGCCTTTGCTCCGGATTTGCCGCCGGGGAGCAGCTGCCGGCGGAGCTCCTCCGGGGTGACCGAGGTCCCGCGCTTCTTGATATCCAGCACGCCGATGTTCCCGTCCTTGACCCAGGCCTTGAGTGCCTTGACGTTGAACGGCATGACGTCCAGGACCTTGTAGGCCCGCGCGAACGGGGTGTCGCGCAGCTCCGGGGCGCAGATGTAGGCGATGTGCTCGTCGACCAGGTGCCCGCCCAGCTGGAGCGCGACGTCGGCCACGAGCCCGGCGCGGATGACGGCGCCGTCCGGCTCGTAGAGATACCCCTCGACGGGGCCTACCGGGGCCACCGGGCCGCCGTCGAACCCGTCGCCGCTGGTGAGCTCCGCGGCCCCCTGCGGGCCGAGCACGAGCGCGGCCCGGCGGATTCCGGGGCGGCGCACCGCATTGAACCACAGCGCGACTTCGGTGACGTCGCCGGCCACCGAAACCCACTGGGCCTCGCAGTCCGCCGGCACGGAGTCGTGCGGCATGCCGGGCCCCATTTTGACCCCCACGGCCCGCCCGGACCCGGCCAGGGATTCCACGAACGAGAGCGGCGGCGAAAAGTCCTCGGCATCCCACAACCGCTTCGTCCCCGAACTGGACGTGGTCCGGCGGGCCGGATCCAGCCAGACGCCCTCGATCCCGTCGAGGGACACCGCGGTGGCATCGGCATGGACCACGGTGGCGTTCCGGAACGGGATGAGGTTCATGGTGGCGCAGGCGGCCGTGGTCTCATCCATTTCCACGGCGGTGACGGTGATGTCCATGGAGGCGAACGCCATCGCGTCGGCTCCCAGGCCGCAGCCCAGGTCCGCGACGTGGCCGATGCCCGCCTCAGCGAAGCGCTGCGCGTGCCGGGCCGCGACGGTCAGCCGGGTGGCCTGCTCCAGGCCCGCCTGGGTGAAGATCATCTGCCGGGCGAACTCGCCGAACTTGGCCTCGGCCCGGGTCCGGAGCCGCGACTGGGTGAGGGCCGCGGAGACGAGTTCGGGGGAGTGGCCGGCTTTCCGCAGCGAGGCGTTGAGCCGCAGGGCCTCGTCCTCGTTGTAGGGTCCGAGGGACGCCAAGAGCTCCCAGCCCTCGGGGTTCAGGAGCGGGGCGATCATTTCCTGCGGTGCGTCAGCCATGCCATCCAGCCTAGTTCAGCGCGGCCAGACCCTCCGTCCGGCCGTCCCGGGGTGCCACGGCAGTGTTCACCCGGAATGAAATTCTGGCACTCGCCTTGACCGAGTGCTAACTCCTTACATAGAGTCATCGTTAGCACTCTCCCTAGGAGGGTGCTAACACATGAAGCGCACCGCCAGGCGTGCTGCCGGCACCGCGACGACGGCCTGCAAGCCTTGGCGCCACCGCTTCATAGTCCACAAATTTGCTGACGAAAAGGAGAGGTCCGAGTGTCGGTCTCGATTAAGCCTCTTGAGGATCGTATTGTTGTCCGCCCGCTCGAAGCCGAGCAGACCACGGCTTCCGGCCTGGTCATCCCGGACTCCGCACAGGAGAAGCCGCAGGAAGGCGAAGTTGTCGCAGTAGGCCCCGGCCGCTTTGACGACAATGGCAACCGCGTCCCCGTTGACGTCGCCGTCGGCGATGTCGTCATTTACTCCAAGTACGGTGGAACCGAAGTCAAGACCGGCGGCACCGAATACCTCGTGCTGTCCGCCCGCGACGTTCTGGCGATCGTCGTAAAGTAACTCTCTTGGACCCCGCGCCGCTGTTCCGTCTGATTCATCTCTGACAGGTCAGCTGCGCGGGGTTCTGTCTTGAAAGGACAAAACCATGGCAAAGCAGCTTGCGTTTAATGACGCTGCCCGCCGGTCGCTTGAAGCCGGCATCGATAAGCTCGCCAACACGGTCAAGGTCACCCTCGGCCCGCGCGGACGCAACGTCGTGCTGGACAAGAAGTGGGGTGCACCCACGATCACCAACGACGGTGTGACGATCGCCCGTGAAGTCGAGCTGGATGACCCGTACGAGAACCTTGGCGCCCAGCTGGCCAAGGAAGTCGCCACCAAGACCAACGACGTCGCCGGCGACGGCACCACCACGGCCACCGTGCTGGCCCAGGCCCTCGTCAAGGAAGGCCTGCGCAACGTCGCTGCCGGTGCCGCCCCGGGCGAGATCAAGCGCGGCATCGAGGTCTCGGTCGAGGCCGTCGCCGCCCGCCTGCTGGAAAACGCCCGCCCGGTCGAAGGCAGCCAGGTCGCCAACGTCGCCGCCATCTCCGCGCAGAGCGATGAAGTCGGCGAGCTCCTCGCCGAGGCCTTCGGCAAGGTCGGCAAGGATGGTGTGATCACCATCGAGGAATCCTCCACCACCCAGACCGAACTCGTGCTCACCGAGGGGATGCAGTTCGACAAGGGCTACCTCTCCCCGTACTTCGTCACCGACGCGGAACGCCAGGAAGCAGTCCTCGAGGACGCCCTCATCCTGATCAACCAGGGCAAGATCTCCTCCGTGCAGGACTTCCTGCCGCTGCTGGAGAAGGCGCTGCAGAGCTCCAAGCCGCTGTTCATCATTGCCGAGGACATCGACGGCGAGGCACTCTCCACGCTCATCGTCAACCGCATCCGCGGCACCCTGAACGTCGTTGCCGTCAAGGCGCCGGGCTTCGGCGACCGCCGCAAGGCCATGCTGCAGGACATCGCGACCCTCACCGGCGCACAGGTTGTCTCCCCGGAGCTGGGCCTGAGCCTGGACACCGTCGGCCTGGAGGTGCTCGGCACCGCCCGGCGCATCACCGTCACCAAGGACAACACCACGATCGTTGACGGCGCCGGTTCGGCCGAAGACGTCGCGGCCCGGGTGGCCCAGCTGCGCGCCGAACTGACCCGCACCGATTCGGACTGGGACAAGGAAAAGCTGCAGGAACGCCTGGCCAAGCTGGCCGGCGGCATCGGCGTGATCAAGGTCGGCGCTGCCACCGAGGTCGAGCTGAAGGAAAAGAAGCACCGCATCGAAGATGCTGTGTCCTCGACCCGCGCCGCCCTCGAAGAAGGCATCGTGGCCGGCGGCGGCTCCGCCCTCATCCACGCGCTCAAGGCGCTTGACGAGGACGCCAGCGTCCAGGCCCTCGAAGGTGACGCGGCTGCAGCCGTCGGCATCGTCCGCCGGGCGCTGACCCAGCCGCTGCGCTGGATCGCCCAGAACGCCGGCTTCGACGGCTACGTCGTCGTCGCGAAGGTCGCCGAGTCGGAGCTCAACCAGGGCTTCAACGCGAAGACCGGTGACTACGAGGACCTTATCGCCGCCGGCGTCATCGACCCGGTCAAGGTAACCCGTGCGGCCCTGCGCAACGCCGCCTCCATCGCGGCACTGGTCCTCACCACGGAAACCCTCGTGGTCGAGAAGCCTGCCGAGGACGAGGCACACGCAGGCCACCAGCACTAAGCGACGGCAGCCGGGCCCCTGGCCCGGCAGCTTGATGCCTGCTCCACGACAGGGGCCGGACCGGAACCAACCGGTCCGGCCCCTTGCGTTTTCCGCTGGAAAACAGGGCCGTGGGGGCTCTGCGGCAGCGCTTCGATTCGCAAACAAAATCACGCTTCGGTAACATTGGTGTTTTGGATCCCGGCCTGAAGGGTTATTTTTGCCGAACGCGCGCGTTATCGACACCCCGCCAGAAGTGGCAGCAGGCCCGTCCCGGACCCGGAAGGCCAGCTACCGCCCCGAAGTCCAAGGCCTGCGGGCGCTCGCCGTCCTCATGGTGGTCACCTACCACGTGTGGCTCGGCAAGGTCTCCGGCGGAGTGGACATCTTCCTGCTCCTCTCGGCCTTCCTGCTGACCCTCAGCTTCACCCGGAAAGTCGAAAGCGGTCAGCCGCTCCGCCTGCTGCACCACTGGACCCACCTGCTCAAGCGGCTGCTGCCCGCCGTCGTCGTGGTGATCCTTGCCGTGCTCGTCGGCACCGCAATCGTGCTGCCGCAACGCCGCTGGCCGGAGGTCCTCGACCAGGCCTGGGCGTCCCTGTTCTACGGGCAGAACTGGTTCCTCGCGAACAACGCCGTTGACTACTACGCGCAGGACCACGCCGGCGCCAGCCCCCTCCAGCACTTCTGGTCGCTGTCCATCCAGGGCCAGGTCTTCCTGCTGTGGCCCCTCGTCTTCGCCGGTGCCGCGTTGCTTCGCCGCCTGCTCCGGCGCTGGACCGACCTGAACCCCCGGGCACTGCTCGCCGGTGCCTTCGGAGCCATCTTCGTCGCGTCCTTGATCTTCTCCATCGACCAGACCGCCACCAACCAGACGTACGCGTACTTCGACACCCGGACCAGGCTGTGGGAGTTCGCCCTCGGTTCACTGCTGGCCCTTGCCCTGCCATACCTGAAGCCGGGCAAGTACCTGCGCGTGGCCCTGGGCTGGACCGGCCTGGCCGCCATGCTCTCGTGCGGGCTGCTGGTCACCGTGGAAGGATCCTTCCCCGGCTACATCGCGCTGTGGCCCACCCTCGCCGCGGCCGCAATCATCGTCGCCGGACAGAGCGGCAGCCGCCTCGGCGTCGACCGTATCCTCAGCGCGAAGCCGCTCGTGGCCCTGGGGGACAACTCGTACGCGCTCTACCTCTGGCACTGGCCGCTGCTGGTCCTCGGCCTCGCCGGGAAGGGCCTCAGCTCGCCCAACCTGTGGCAGGGCCTGGTCATCGTGGCAGCCTCCATTGTCATGGCCGTGCTCACCACGCGCCTGGTGGAAAAGCCGCTGCGCGACTGGCACTGGCCCAAACTCCGGGCGTGGCGCGGCGCCGTCGTCATTGCCGCCTGCGGTGCGCTCCTGGCCGGTCCCGTGTCCCTCTGGCAGAGCTGGATCGTGACCGACGCTGCCTCCGCGGCCTCCCAGTCCCGCGACCTGATCCCCGGCGCCGCCGCGTTGGCGCCCGAGAACGCGGGCAAACCGACACCCGCCGCTAAGATCGTCCCGGTCCCCGCCGCCATGAAGGACGAATGGGCGGAAATCGACGGGCTGTGCACCGGCGAGAACATCCCCAGCAACCCCCTGCTCGGAGGATGCCTGCAGAACAGCACCCCGGAAACGGTGACCAAGCGCATCGTGGTGCTCGGCGACTCGCACGCCCAGCAGTACATGGCGGCCCTCGGTCCGATCGCAAAGAGCCACGGCTGGGACGTCGTCACGCTGCTGAAGGGCGGGTGCCGCTTCGGCGGCCCGTCCCCGGAACGCGATGAAGAATGCAACGCCTTCAACGAAGCCGGCGCGCAGTACGTCCTCGAACACCGCCCGGATGCCGTGTTCACCGTCGCGTCGCTGACGCTCAAGGAGGCCCCGTTCGAAATCGAGGTGCCGCAGTACCTCGAAGGCATCCGGCCGTTCACGGACGCCGGCATCGAAGTGGTCGGTATCCGCGATAACCCGCGCTTCAACATCAACATGCCTGACTGCGTCGAGGACAAGGGCGCCGACGCGCCGGAATGCAATGTGCCGTTGCAGGAATCCCTGGCCGGGGCGTCGCCGCTGGACGCCTACCGGGGCCAGGTGTCAGGCCTGCACCTGATGGACCTGAGCGACTTCATCTGTGCCGACGGGACGTGCCCCGCGGTGGTGGGCAACGTCTACGTCTACAAGGATGACAACCACCTGACAAAAACCTACGTGCAGACCATGATCCCGATGTTCGAGGAGCGGCTGCTGGCGGCAACCGGCTGGAAATAGATTGACCGTGACGCCACCCCGGATGCCGTTGCTCACATTGGGCCCTCCGAATATGGGGATCGGCACGGAGGTTCTAGTATTTATTCAACACTTCCGCACGAGGGCCCCGTACCGGGACCGTGCTGCCGGAGTGGCTGACACCGAATATCCTGCACGGACCAGACCCGTAATGACTGGCTGGTCATCTGCTGCAACCCCTACCCGTGAAACCCCGTAACCCAAGGTAAGAGGCGCACTCATGACCGAGCCAGAACACAACCCCTTCGGCTTCATCGGCCTGACCTATGACGATGTCCTGCTGCTGCCCGGACACACGGATGTGATCCCCTCAGAGGCGGACACCTCCTCGCGGATCTCCAAACGCATCACGGTCCAGACCCCGCTGCTGTCCGCCGCCATGGACACCGTCACCGAATCCCGGATGGCGATCGCCATGGCGCGCCAGGGCGGCCTCGGCGTGGTGCACCGCAACCTCTCCATCGCCGATCAGGCCGACCAGGTCGACCGGGTCAAGCGCAGCGAGTCGGGCATGATCACCAACCCGCTGACCATTGGTCCGGAGGCCACACTCGCCGAGCTGGACGGGATCTGCGCCCGGTACCGGGTGTCCGGCCTGCCCGTGGTGGACGACGGCGGACGGCTGCTGGGCATCGTCACGAACCGCGACACGCGCTTTGTGCCGGAGGCGGACTTCCCGCTGCGGCTGGTCAGCGATGTGATGACCAAAATGCCGCTCATCACCGGGCACGTCGGCATCAGCCGCGACGAAGCCTCGCACAAGCTCGCGACCAACAAGATCGAAAAGCTCCCGCTCGTCGACGAGCAGGGCCGGCTCCGGGGCCTCATCACCACGAAGGACTTCACCAAAGCCGAGCAGTACCCGCTCTCCACCAAGGACGATGAAGGCCGCCTCCGGGTCGGCGCGGCCATCGGCTTCTTCGGCGACGGCTGGGAGCGCGCCATGGCGCTCATCGACGCCGGCGTGGACGCCCTCTTCGTTGATACCGCCAACGGCCATTCCCAGGGCGTGCTGGAGATGATCCGCCGGCTCAAGTCAGATCCGGTGGCCGCACACGTGGACATCATCGGCGGCCAGGCGGCCACCCGCGAGGGCGCCCAGGCGCTCATCGACGCAGGTGCGGACGGCATCAAGGTCGGTGTCGGACCGGGCTCGATCTGCACCACCCGCGTCGTCGCCGGCGTCGGCGTCCCGCAGATCACGGCCATCTACGAATCCGCCAAAGCGGCAATCCCGGCGGGCGTTCCGCTGATTGCCGACGGCGGCCTGCAGTACTCGGGTGACATCGGCAAGGCGCTCGTCGCCGGCGCCGACACCGTGATGCTCGGTTCGTTGCTGGCCGGCTGCGACGAGTCCCCCGGGGACCTGATCTTCGTCAACGGCAAACAGTTCAAGAGCTACCGGGGCATGGGATCCCTCGGCGCGATGCAGACGCGCGGCAAGAACACCTCCTACTCCAAGGACCGGTACTTCCAGGCCGACGTCTCCGGTGATGACAAGCTCATTCCGGAGGGCATCGAAGGCCGCGTGGCCTACCGCGGGCCGCTGTCCTCGGTGGCGTACCAGCTGGTCGGCGGGCTCCGGCAGACCATGTTCTACACCGGCGCCCCGACGGTCGCAGACCTCAAGGCACGCGGCAAATTCGTCCGCATCACCCCTGCCGGCCTGAAGGAATCTCACCCGCATGACATCCAGATGACGGTGGAAGCCCCGAACTACGGATCGCGCTAGGGCGCACCGCGCCTCCTGCACGGAAGGGCCCCGGGACCAGTAGTTCACTGGTCCCGGGGCCCTTCCGTGCGGTGGTGGCGGCCTGGCGGACCGGGCCTGCCGGATCGCTACTGCGTCGTGACCGCCGTGTCGTCGAGGTAGAAGAACGTCTTCAACGAGCTGTCCTCGACGCCGAGGAACCGCAGCGTTACGGTCTTGCCCTTGAACGCGGACAGGTCGAGTGTCTTCAGCCCGTAGCTCGAGGACTTGTTCAGGTTGGAATACGTGGTCAGGGTGCTCGTCACACCCGAGCTGATGACCTGCACCTTGAGCGTGTCGTAGACCTTGGTCAGGGTGGTCTCGTCACTGAGGATCTTGAGATAGAACGAGAGCGAGGCGCTGCCGGCCGAGGACGGAATCGCGACGGTCTGGTCCAGGGTGTAGGACGTGGCCTGGCCGTAGCCGTTCAGCCCGGCAAAACGGGTCCCGGTGCGGGCATCAGGACCGGTTTCGAAGGTGTCCGCGTGATCCGAGGTCCACGCGACGGCGCCTTCCTCAAAACCGGGGTTCAGGAGCAGGTTCCCGGCCGGCGGCGGCGGTGTCCCGCCCAGAAGCGCCATGGTCGCGCTGGCATCGGAGAGTCCGGCTCCGCAGCCGGCCGTGCAGCCCCCGGGCATGGGGCGGGTGCCCTGCTTGAGGGTGGATTCGACCTGTGCCGGCGTCAGGGCCGGGGACTTCGCCTTCATGAGTGCTGCCAGCCCGGCGATGTGCGGAGCTGCCATGGACGTCCCCTGGTAGCCGGCGAACCCTTCGGACCCCGGAACGGTGGTCCCGTTGTTGATCGCGGACAGGATGCCCCCGCCGCTGACCCGGGTGTCGCCGCCCGGTGCCGTCAGGTCCACCGAAGCGCCGAAGTTCGAATAGTAGGACAGTGTTCCGCCGGTGTTGCTCGCGGCCACAGAGACCACGGAATTGCAGTTCGCGGGACGGAACCCGGAGGCGTCCTGGCCGCTGTTGCCGGCCGCAACGACAACGCTCGTGCCGCGTGCGACCGCGGAGTCAATGGCGGCCTGGTAGGTGACGCCGCAGGCGCCCGAACCGCCCAGGCTCATGTTGATGATTTTGGCCGGGTTTGCGTTGGCGGGGACCCCCGCGACGGTCCCGCCCGAGGCCCAGATAATGGCGTCCGCGATGTCCGAAAGGGCTCCGCCGCATTTGGCCAGGACCCGGACGGGAACGATCTTTGCGTCCGGCGCGACACCGGCCACTCCGGCGGAGTTGGACGTCACGGCGGCCACCGTTCCGGCCACGTGGGTGCCGTGCCAGCTGGAATTGGAGGCCGTGGCCTGCCCGCATTCGCCCGCTGCATACCAGTCGCCCTGGTCCTGCGGGTTGGCGTCCCGGCCGTTGCCGTCCCGGGCCGAGGCGGCGTCCGCGACGAAGTCGTACCCGGGCAGAACGTTGGCGTCCAGATCGCTGTGCGCGGTGATGCCGGTGTCAATGACGGCGACGACGGAGCCTGCGCCGGTGGAGACATCCCAAGCGCCCGGGATGCGCATACCGTTCGTGCCGGTGAAATCCCACTGCTCGCCGTAGCGCGCATCATTGGGGGTCAGCACCGCCGTCATGCGTGCGTCCGGCTCTACGGCGTCGACGGCGCCGGAGGCGACGATTTCAGCCATGAAGTCTTTCGCGGCCTGGCCGGCCAGGGCCCTGTCCGGGGCGATCAGGGTTCCGCCGGTGGCGAGGGTCCGCAGTTCCTGGACTTTCACGCCCACGGCTTTCGCTGCCTTGCCCCACGCCAGTGCCCGGCCGCCGGGCGTGGAATTACCCGGCGTTTTCTTGAACGTGACGATGAACTGGACGTATTCCTCGCCGGTGTTGACCTCCTGGACAGTGGCGGGGGCCCGGTTGCCGGAGGCTCCCGGGTCTGCCGCGACGGGGATGACGGCCAGCGCCATCGTGCCGACGACTGCGGCGAGGGACAAGGCCAGGACACGGGTAGTCCTGTGTGTTGCAGTTCCCATAGATTCTGCTTTCTCGTGCCGGGCATAGGGGTGTGCCCGGGATATTCGGGAGACTCGCCGGGATCAATCCGCGGGTTGCCGAAAGCAAACGTATTGTTATTTTCACAGGTTGTAAACCCCGCTTGACAAAAGAGTCAATCGCGGATGGAATGAGGTCCGCCGGCTGCGCCGCCGCTGGTTTCGAGCGCAGCGGACCCGGGGCGGTGCCGGTCAGTGGCACACCGGCAGGCGCGGTCAAGTAAAGTGGGCACGTGACTTACGAGATTGAGATTGGCCGTGGCAAGCGTGGGCGTCGTGCCTACTCCCTCGACGACATTGCGATCGTCCCGAACCGGCGGACGCGGGACCCCCGGGACGTCTCCGTGTCCTGGCAGATTGACGCCTACAAGTTCGATATGCCCGTCATCGCGGCTCCCATGGATTCAGCCATGTCGCCGGAAACCGTCATCGCCCTGGGGCGCCTCGGCGGACTCGGTGTGCTCGATCTGGAAGGCCTGTGGACCCGCTACGAGGACCCGCAGTCTGTCCTTGACGAAATCGCGGCCCTCGCGGACGAGACCAACAGCCCGGCGGTCACGCGTCGTATGCAGGAGCTCTACCAGGCCCCGATCCAGCCTGAACTGATCACTTCGCGGCTCGCCGAAATCCGCGCCGCCGGCGTCACCGTGGCCGGTTCCCTCACCCCCCAGCGCACGCAGGAGCACTACAAGACCGTCGTCGCCGCCGGCGTCGACATCTTCGTGATCCGCGGGACCACGGTCTCAGCCGAGCACGTCTCCAAGGACCACGAGCCGCTGAACCTCAAGCAGTTCATCTACGAACTCGACGTTCCCGTGATCGTCGGCGGCGCCGCCGGCTACACCCCGGCGCTGCACCTGATGCGCACCGGTGCCGCCGGCGTGCTGGTCGGCTTCGGCGGCGGCGCGACCACCACCACCCGCCGCGCCCTCGGCATCCACTCGCCGATGGCTTCTGCCATCTCCGACGTCGCCGCCGCACGGCGGGACTACATGGACGAATCCGGTGGACGTTACGTGCACGTGATTGCCGACGGCGGCATGGGCGCTTCCGGGGACATCATCAAGGCCATCGCCATGGGCGCCGACGCCGTCATGCTGGGCAGCGCCCTGGCCCGCGCCGACGAAGCACCGGGCAAGGGCTGGCACTGGGGCCAGGAAGCCCACCACCTCGAACTGCCCCGCGGCGACAGGGTCAACGTCGGAACCGTCGGGCCGCTCGAAGAAGTCCTGTTCGGCCCGGGCCACCACACGAACGGCACGTCGAACCTGATCGGTGCACTGCGCCGCTCGATGGCGACCACCGGCTACTCGGACCTGAAAGAGTTCCAGCGCGTCGACGTCGTCGTCTCGCCGTACCTCGGCTGAATCACCTCTGCCCATCCGGCGTACTAGGACGTAGTGTGGTGCACTACGAGGTTTGATCCGGATGGAGGCGTGAAATGAACAGTTTTCCCGGCGGTTCTCCCGTGGCCGGAGGTGCCCTTGGTCCGGCCGAACGCGACGCGTCCCTGGCGGTACTCAAAGCCACAACGGAACCGGGCAAGGAACTTGACATCCTGATCGTCGGCGGCGGCATCGTCGGCGCCGGGGCCGCCCTCGACGCCGTCACGCGGGGCCTGAGCGTCGGTATTGTCGAAGCCAACGACTGGGCGGCCGGGACGTCGTCCCGGTCGTCCAAGCTCATCCACGGCGGGCTCCGGTACCTGGAGATGCTTGACTTCGCGCTCGTCAAGGAAGCCCTCCATGAACGCGGACTGATCCTCTCGGTGCTGGCACCGCACCTGGCCCGCCCCGTGCCGTTCCTCTACCCGCTGACCAAACCATTCCTGGAGCGTCCCTACGTCGGCGCCGGCATCGCCCTGTACGACGCCATGTCCGTTACCGGGGCGCACGGCCGCGGCGTGCCGTTCCACAAGCACCTGTCCCGGCGGGGCACGCTGCGCGCCGCGCCGAGCCTGAAGGACGACGCGTTCGTAGGATCCATCCGCTACTACGACGGCCAGGTCGACGACGCCAAGTACGTGGCAAACCTGGTCCGGACCGCAGCGTCCTACGGCGCGCACGCCGTCAACCAGATGGCCGTGGTGGACTTCCTGCGCGAGGGCGAACGCGTGGTCGGCGCCAAGGTGATCAACCACGAGGACGGGACCACGTTCAACATCCGTGCCAAGCAGGTGGTCAACGCCACGGGCGTCTGGACCGACGAGACCCAGGCCATGGTGACGGAGCGGGGCCAGCTCAAGGTGCGCGCCTCCAAGGGCATCCACCTCGTGGTCCCTCGGGACCGCTTCCAGTCGACCGTGGGGCTGATCCTGAAGACCGAAAAGTCCGTGCTCTTCGTGATCCCCTGGGGGAGGCACTGGATCATCGGGACAACCGACACGGACTGGAACCTCGACAAGGCGCATCCGGCGGCTTCCAGCCAGGACATCGACTACCTCCTGGAGCATGTCAACAAGGTCCTGAAGCGTCCGCTCACGCGGGAAGACGTGGAAGGCGTCTACGCGGGGCTCCGGCCGCTGCTGGCCGGCGAAAATGATTCCACCGCCAAGCTGTCGCGGGAACACATTGTGGCCCACCCCGTGCCGGGGCTCGTGGTGGTTGCCGGCGGCAAATGGACCACGTACCGCGTGATGGCCAAAGATGCCGTTGACGAGGCGACCAGGAGCATGGACGAGCGGGTCCCGCCCAGCTGCACCGAGACCATCCCGCTGCTCGGTGCCAGCGGGTTCAAGGCCGCCTGGAACCGCCGGAGCCGGATGGCCGAGGACAGCGGCGTCCACGTGGCCCGGATCGAGCATCTGCTCAGCCGGTACGGTGCCATGGTCCCGGAGGTGCTGGCCCTCATCACGGAAGATCCGGAACTGGCTGAACCGTTGCCGGGCGCCGACGATTATCTGGCCGCGGAGGCCGTTTACGCCGCCACCCATGAGGGTGCCCGCCACATCCAGGACGTGCTGACCCGCCGGACCCGGATTTCGATCGAAGCGTGGGACCGTGGTGTGTCCGCCGCTCCGGTAGTCGCTAAACTGATGGGGAACGTTCTCGGCTGGAGCGATGCGCAGCGTGAGAGCGAAATCAAGCACTACCTGGCCCGGGTTGACGCGGAACGGCTGAGCCAGCAGCAGCCGGACGACGAATCCGCCGACGCCGCACGGCTGGGCGTGGAGGACATCGTCCCCCTGCGCTGACCTGCGCTCCGGCCAGCCCTGTTGCCTGTCAACCCGCTGGCCGGCGTGCACTGACGCCACTTCGAAGGGACACCACTTGGCCGAACCACTCGACCGGTACGACGCCGAGCTCACCACACCCGACATGGTCATCCTTGAGCTGGACGCCGCCGACAAGCTGGACGCCGCGGGCCAGCTCGCGGCCCGGATGTTCCAGGCCGGGCGGATCTCGGACCTGGACGGATTCCTGAAACAGGTCAACGCGCGTGAACATCAACTGGCCACCGGCCTCCCCGGCGGGGTGGGCCTGCCCCACGCCCGCAGCGAGCTCGTTTCCCAGACCACCATCGCCGTGGGCATCACGAAGTACGGCCGCTCCCTGGACTTCGGCGCGGCAGACGGTCCCGCTACGGTCATCCTGCTCATCGCCACGCCGGCAAGTTCCTTCTCGGACCACCTTGAGGTGCTCGCCACCCTGGCGCGGTCACTGTCCAAGGAATCCTTCCGGGAGTCCCTGCGCCGGGCCTACGACACTGAGGTGATCGCCGAGCTGATCAATTCCAGCCTGGTGTTCTTCGACCACTAGGGATTGGGGCAGGCCCTTTCGTGTCGACTCCGTCGCCACGCAGGGACCCGGCTGCCCCACTCCTGGGGCAGGCCCTTTCGTGTCGACTCCGTCGCCACGCAGGGACCCGGCTGCCCCACTCCACCAGCCCGTTCGTTGTTCTACACGGTTACGAAGTACGGTTAACACGTGCTGAAAACCGCCCTCAAACCCCGCTGGATCGCTGGCCTCGCGTTCGCGATCCTGCTCTCCGGGGCGTTTGTGCTCCTGAGCCAGTGGCAGTTCAGCCGGTCGACGCAGCCCGAGATCCCGGTCAGCAGCACGACCGAAGACCCCAAACCGCTCGCCGACACCCTGCAGCCGGGGGACTTCTTCCCCGGCACGGTCGCAGACCAGATGGTCTCGGCCACCGGCAGCTATGACCCGCAGAAACAGGTCCTGGTCCCGGACCGCTTCACCGGCGGGGAGGGCGGGGAAAAGGGCTACTGGATCGTGACCGCCTTCGCCGTTGACGGGGCACCGGCCCTGACCGGCACCGCCGCGTCCCCGCAGACCTGGATCCCGGTGGCGCGCGGCTGGGTGGCGGATCCGGCCGCAGCTCCGGCGCCGCCGTCGGGCACCCTAGAGCTCACCGGCCGGCTGCTGCCGTCCGAGTCCCCGCTGCCGAACACGGACCCGGGTCCCGGCCGGGCCTCGGCCGTCTCCGTCGCAGAACTCATCAACGTCTGGGACGTGAGCAGCTACCCCGGATTCGTTGCCTCGACAACCGAGCTGCAGGCCGGCACCGACGTCGGCGCGGAATCGGCGGGCAGCACCATCACTCCGCTGCGCGTCGGCCCGCAGCCGCCGGCACAGCAGATCAACTGGCTGAACCTTTTCTATTCCGTGGAATGGGTCGTCTTCGCCGGCTTCGCACTGTTCATCTGGTGGCGCCTGGTCAAGGACGACTACCGGCGGGACCTCGAAGACGCCTACGACATCGAGCAGACCGCCCAGACTTCCGGCGCTGACGCCGGTCCGCAATCCACCGACCCGAGAGTGCAACCATGATTGAACCCCAGCCTGCCATCCAGCCACAGACCCCCGCCGGGCCGGGAACCGCCAAGGGCAGGAAGCGCCGCTTCGGCGGCACCGAGGCCCAGATCCGTTCGGCGCTGAAGTTCTACCGGGTGCTCGCCTACCTCACCGGCGCGATGCTGCTCCTGCTCTGTGCCGAACTGATTGCCCGCTACGGGTTCGGTCAATACCTGTTCGCCGGCGGCAGCAACGCGGTCACCGGCCAGCCGTTCGGCCTGGGGTTCGCCGACGCGGAGCCGGCGGGGGTCATCGGCGGCATGAACCTCTCGGTCACGGTCCTGATCGTGCACGGCTGGATGTACGTGGTGTACCTGATCTCCAACTTCCGCCTGTGGTCGCTCATGCGCTGGCCGTTTGGCAAGCTCATCCTCCTGGCCCTCGGCGGCGTGGTGCCCCTGCTGTCTTTCTTCGTCGAGAAGAAGTTCCACGCCGAGGTGGACGCGGAACTGGCCGCGAACCCGCAGGCTCCGCAGCGCTACTGAGCCCGCGCCGGCCCGTGTGAAGTCGGTTACCTACACCGCTCTCCGGGCGCTACGCGACGTCTCAAGGTGCGGTCCGGGGACGGCGCAAAGTAGTCTTAGACCGTGACTACTCCCTCTGTAACCCAGACGTCCCACAGGCCTGTGCTGGTTGTTGATTACGGTGCCCAGTACGCGCAGTTGATTGCCCGCCGCGTCCGGGAAGCAAATGTGTATTCGGAAGTCGTTCCGCATACCTACAGCACCGAGCAACTGCTGGCCAAGAACCCCGCCGCGATTATCCTCTCGGGCGGTCCCGCGAGTGTTTACGCGGACGGCGCCCCGAGCGTCGGCGCGGACCTCTTCGAAGCCGGCGTTCCGGTTTTTGGTATCTGCTACGGCTTCCAGGCCATGGCCAACGCCCTCGGCGGCAAGGTCGACAAGACCGGCATGCGTGAGTACGGCTCCACGCAGACCACCATCCTTGGCGAGAGCCGGTCCGTGCTGGCGGGCATGCCCCAGCACCAGAGCACGTGGATGAGCCACGGCGACTCCGTGCACGCGGCGCCGGAGGGCTTTGAAGTTCTCGCGACGACGGCGGGCGCCGAGGTCGCGGCCTTCGCGAACGAGGAAAAGGGCCTCTACGGCGTGCAGTGGCACCCCGAGGTCAAGCACTCGGCCTACGGCCAGCAGGTGCTGGAGAACTTCCTGTTCAAGGGCGCCAAGCTGGAGCCGAACTGGAATGCCGGCAGCATCCTTGAGGAGCAGGTCGAGCGGATCCGCGCCCAGGTCGGCGACGCCCGGGTCATCTGCGGCCTCTCCGGCGGCGTTGACTCCGCAGTGGCCGCCGCCCTCGTCCAGCGCGCCGTCGGCGACCAGCTGACCTGCGTGTTCGTGGACCACGGACTTCTGCGCGAAGGCGAAGCAGAGCAGGTCGAACGTGACTTTGTCGCAGCGACCGGCGTCAAGCTTTACGTCGCGAACGAGCAGGAACGCTTCCAGAGCGCGCTGGCCGGGGTCAGCGATCCGGAGACCAAGCGCAAGATCATCGGCCGCGAGTTCATCCGTGCCTTTGAGGAAGCCGAACTGGCGATCATTGCCGAGGCAGCCGCGCATGGCGAAAAGATCAAGTTCCTCGTCCAAGGCACGCTCTACCCGGATGTCGTCGAATCCGGCGGCGGCGAGGGTGCCGCCAACATCAAGAGCCACCACAACGTCGGCGGCTTGCCCGAGGACCTGCAGTTCGAGCTGGTCGAACCGTTGCGGGCCCTCTTCAAGGACGAGGTCCGTGCCGTGGGTGCGGAGCTTGGCCTGCCGGCCGAAATCGTGGGGCGCCAGCCGTTCCCGGGACCGGGCCTCGGCATCCGGATCGTCGGTGAAGTCACGAAGGAGCGCCTGGACCTGCTGCGCAAGGCCGACGCCATTGCCCGTGCCGAACTGACGGCGGCGGGCCTGGACAACGAGGTCTGGCAGATGCCGGTCGTGCTGCTGGCCGATGTCCGCAGCGTCGGCGTCCAGGGCGATGGGCGCACCTACGGGCACCCGATCGTGCTGCGTCCCGTTTCGTCCGAAGATGCCATGACGGCCGACTGGTCGCGGCTGCCTTACGATCTGCTGGCCCGGATTTCCAACCGGATCACCAATGAGGTGGACGGGGTCAACCGGGTAGTGCTCGACGTGACCAGCAAGCCGCCGGGAACCATCGAGTGGGAATAGCACTGTAAACGGCCGGTCTCTGCAGAGACCGGCCGTTTCAAATCCGGCGCATTTCCGGTCCAATTTGGCGGCGCCCAGTGTTGCGCCCCGGCACTGCCGGGGTATTCGGGCTACCCTCGAAAGCATGCCGGTACGGTCCAAGGCGTCCCGCGATAGAACAGAACCCGCGGGCCAAGAAACAGCGAGCACAGAAAAGAAGGCAGCAGTGTCAGTTGGTCAAGGCCACCCCGACGGCCCGGAGGAGCTGGGGAAATGGCTGTCGGAGCTTAAACCCGTCACCGGGGCGGATACCATGCTGCGCTTCACCAAGACGCCGGAAGGCTCCATCGACCTGACCCACGCCCACCCGTCGGGACTTGCCCAGATGCTGGCAGGCCGGCGGACCCGGCTCTCGACCCTGATCCGCGACCGCCAGCAGTTCGTGGTAGCGGCCCGGGCATCCCGCAACCTGCGTTCCAAGATTTTCGAGCTCGCTAACGACCGCGGCATCGACGCCGGCTATATCTCGGCCGGCACCGTCGCCTGGACATCCGCCGTCGGCGGCAAGCCCCAGCGCATATCGGCCCCCGTCATGCTGGCCGGTGTCTCCCTTACATTGCGGCCGGGGGAGGACGACTACGAACTGCAGCTGACCGAGCAGGCATGGATCAACCCCGCGCTGGTCCGGCATTTGAAGTCCGTCCACGGGATCGCCTTCGACGTCAGCGCCGTGACGCGGCTGGCCTACAGCACCGCCCGCTACGACCCGCAGCCGGTGCTGGAACGGATGGCTGCACTGATCCAGCCGATCCACGGCGCGGAAGTCGAGCACAACATCCTTGTGTCCACCTTCGCGGACCTGTCCGGCAACCTGGATGATCCGTGGATCCACGCGGACCACCCCCTGGTGAGCGCCCTGGCCCGCGCCGCCGCCGGGCAGCCTGCCGACATACCCGAACTGCCCACCGGACGCTTTCCCAGCACCGACGAGCGGGATCCGGCGGATGAGCTCCTGCTGCTCGACGCCGACACCGACCAGCAGTATGTCGTGGACGCCGTCCGGGCCGGCGACTCCCTCGTGGTCAGCAGCCCGCCCGGCACCGGGCAGACCCAAACCGCGGTCAACGTCATCGGGACACTCGTGGCCGAAGGCAAGACGGTCCTGGTCGTGGGGGACAGGCGCGAAAGCCTCGGCGAGGTCTCGGCCCAGCTGGAGCTTCTGGGACTGGACTCCATGCTCCTGCCGCTGACCGGCAATGCCAGCCCGTTACAGCTCAAAGGCCAGCTGGTCCGGGCCATTGTGCGGAACGAAAAGTCGCTTGAGCCGCAACTGGCGAATCTGCACGCCACCCTCACCGGACACCGGCATGCGCTGATCGACCACGTCGACTCGCTCCACAACATCCGCCAGCGTTGGGGCTGCTCACCCTACGAGGCCATGCAGTCGCTCGCCGCCTTGACCTCCATCCAGCCGGCGCCCGCCACGACAGTGCGGCTCAAGCGCAGTGTGCTGGACAGCATCCGGGACCGCGCCGAACTGGCCGAACGGCTGCGCCGGGCCGCGGAACTCGGCAGTTTCAGCCGGTCCGCCAGCACAAGCCCGTGGCACGGGGCCAGGCTGCTGACCCGCAAGGAAACCCAGGAAGCCCAGCAGGTGGCCGCGTCGGTCGCCGAGAAGCTGCCGAGGCTGCGCGAACGGATGATCAGCGTCGCGGAACACGCGGAAATCCGCCTGGGCCAGACCTTCGCCGCGTGGGGCGAACAGATCGACCTCCTGATGGCGGTCCGTGGGAGCCTGGATAAGTTCACCCCGGATATCTTCGACCGCCCGGTCCACGACC
Source organism: uncultured Actinomycetota bacterium (assembly GCA_963769515.1). Taxonomy (GTDB): domain Bacteria; phylum Actinomycetota; class Actinomycetes; order Actinomycetales; family Micrococcaceae; genus Arthrobacter. Next base: position 532,295 of record CAVYMG010000034.1, on the reverse strand, counting down.
TCATCTCGGCCACGGCCTCTTCGGCCTGGCGCCGGGAAAGAAACATCGAGATGCCCTCGATGCAACGGTCCCGGCTGCGCCGCGTCGCGAAGGAGTACGTCCGCCCCGGCGTGCATATCGCCGATCTCCACAGCTCCCTGATCCTGGTCCAGGAGCAGCGGGCGGCCTGGTCCGGCTACGCAACGACCCAGCGTCACCCGGCGGTCCCGTCCGGTCTCGGCGAAATCACCATGCTGTACCGCGAACTGCATTCCGAGCTCGCCGCCCTCGGCCTGGCCGTGAAGCACACGGCAGCGGGCGGCGACCTGCACGGCACACCGTACCCGGAGCTGATGGACCGCCTGCAGCGCCTGGTTGCCGATACCGCGACACTTGAGACCCTGCCGGAGCGGACGCTGCTGGTGGAGAACATGCGCGAGCACGGCCTGGGCGAACTCCTGGCGGACCTCGCGGAGCGCGAAGTTCCCGCCGGATCCGTCGCGGCGGAGCTCGAACTGGCCTGGTGGCAGTCGGCCCTGGAAGCGATGATCAGCGGCGACGGGTACCTCGCGATGTCTGATGGTGACGCGCTCCGGCAGCTTGAGGCGGAGTACCGCCTGGCGGATAACGCCCACATCGCGAGCGGGGCCGCCCGGCTGCGCTGGAAGCTGGCCGAACGCTGGCGCGCCGCCGTCGGGACGCACGCGCGTCAGGCCGACTTGCTCCGCAGCCTGCTCAAGGACGGCCGTGTGAGCCTCGCTGCGCTGGCCGGCCAGGCGCCGGAGCTGCTGCCCGTGCTCGTGCCGGTATTCTCCGCCAGTCCTTACGTCCTGACGGGCCTGCTGCCGGTCGAACAGAAGTTCGACGCCGTCGTCGTCCTGGACGCCGAAGCAACTTCACTGCAGGCCGTACTCCCCGCCATTGCGAGGGCCGGCCAGGTGGTTGCCTTCGGTGATGACCGCATTGCCGCCCCCCGGACCTTCACGGTCGGTGTGGAGCGGCTCGCGGCCGGGGAGAGCTCCTACCAGCGCGTGGACAGCGCCTACCAGGCGCTCACGGCGGTCCTTCCGGTGTGGAACCTGCGGACCGTCTACCGGGCTGTTGACGAGGACCTTGTGCGTCAGCTCAGCAAAGGCTTCTACGGCGGTACGCTCCGGCGTCTGCCCGAGGGGCAGTCCGCGACCGGACTGGACCGGGCGTTGTCGGTCGAATACCTGCCCGACGGTACGGGACTGCCAAGCGCGGAAGACGACGGCGTCGAATCGGTCGTGGCCGAAGTCAACCGTGCCGTGGAACTTGTCTTCGAGCACGCCCGGCTCCGGCCCCGGACTTCGCTGGCCGTCGTCACGGGCAGCCTTCGCCACGCGGCGCGGATCGGTGAATCCATCCGGCTGCAACTGCCGAACCACCCGTCGCTGGCCAGTTTCTTCACGGCCGGTGACGAATCATTCCGGGTTGTCGACCTCGAACGGGCCCAGGGCCTGGTCCGGGACCACGTCATTTTCTCCCCGGGCTATGGCCGCACCCCACACGGGCGCACCCTGCACAGCCTGGGGCCGTTGTCGGCCGAGGGCGGACGGGCCAAGTTCGCACTCGCGATGACGCGCGCACGGCGGTCCCTGCACGTGCTCAGCTGTTTCCGTCCCGAAGACCTGGACGTCACGCGGCTGAGCCACGGCGCGGTGGACTTCTATGAGCTGCTGGACCGCGAGATCGCCGGTAACTCCGATCTGGGCAGTCCCGCATCGCGCGCTGCGGCGAGCGAGCAGGAACTCGGCGCCGATCCGCTCGTCGCTGATCTCGGGGACCGGTTGCGGGCCCGCGGTGCCCGCGTCTGGCACCAGTACGACGGCGCATTGAACATGGTCGCAGCCGCGGACCCGCTGAGCACCCTCGGCCACGACGACGCCGAAATTCCGCGGCCGGTGGCGATCGAGTCCGACGGTACCCAGCAGTACCGGAAGCTGACAGTCCGGGAACGGAGCAGGCTTCGGCCGCAACTCCTGGAACGTCTCGGCTGGCGGTACATGCCCCTGTGGACCATCGAGGTGTTTACCGATCCTTCGGCATGCGCCGACCGGATCGGCGGCTACCTGGGGCTGCAGAAGCCTGCCGTAGCGAGCCGGACACGGACCTCGCCCGGGTTCTTCGAAGACGAATTGGAGCACTTGGCGGTCTCGGACGCCAGGTCCGCGGAGATCCGGGACTCCGCACCGGCGATGTCGGCGGCCTTGTCCACCGCATGGCCGGCGTCCGGGGAGCAGGGGGAAGCGGCAACAAGTACTAAGGAGGTCCGCGGCATGACTTCAGCCGAGACACAAGACAATCCAGGCCAGACGCCCCCGGCGGAGGAACCACGTCCCGCCGTATCCGGAGCCACGGTCCCGGCCGGGGTGCTGCCCAACAAGGCGGCCGAGGACGATCCCCGGCGCTGGGGAGACCAGCCCGGCAGCTATGACCACGACGCGTGGCTGCAGGAACAGAAACCGCCGCACTGGGGCTAGCCCCGGCGGTAGCTGGCCGGCAACCTAACCCGATCCCGCCGCCCCGACCAGAACGAAGAACAGCTTGCCGCGCGTCGAGGCGCCGGCAAGCTGCCGGGCCTGGTCGGCCGCGGCGGCCACGACCATCAGGCCGTCCGATTCCCCGGCCGCTCCCCACAGCCCCGGATCGCCGCCTTGCCCCGATGTCCAGAGCACCGGCACCCCGACCGCCAGGACTTCGGACTCTGCAGGGTGCTCAAAACCGTTGCCGACGCTCAGGATCACGCTGACCAATTGACCGGGAGACACGAGTTGGACGGACCCCGGGTCGGCCATTCTGAGCGGCACCGCAGCCGAACCCGGCGGGCTGCCCGCCAGCAGGCCAGGACCCAGGAACTGTGCGTCCGTGAGTAGCTGGCCCTGCCGCAGGGCTACCGCAAGCTGTCCGCCGGGGATTTCTGCGGCCGCCGCGAAGCTGCCGTCCGGAAGCAGACCCGCCGGCACAGCGACCGCCGTGACATCACCCGCGTCGAGGACACCGCCGGCCGGCAGATCCCTCGCCGCGGCGAAGGCACTCACGGTGGCTGCCGGCGCAGGCGTCATCTGCTGCACAGCCAACCCGGCGGCCACACACAGTAGCAGGGCCACAGTCAACCGGCGGTTGCGAAGGAGCCATCTGGCCGTGCGCCGGTGCGGCGGGCGGCCGGCGGTCCGGGCGGAGCCGGGGCGGGGCAGTCCGGGAGTGTTGAAGGGGGCCATGTCCCGACGCTATGCCGGAACCCGGTCCCGTAGGCAGGGCGGAATCCCGCTATGTGGATAGCGCCGCTGGCCGGCGGGCAAGCGGTTATACCGTGACGGCGTAGGGCCGTGACGCGACCGGCCCGGGCGCTGCCCGTGGCGGTCGGACGGAAACCCGGAGTTGCCTAGCTGGCTGCTGCGGCGGCCGGGGCAGGTGCAGCGGGAGCCGCCGGCGCGGGGGCTACGGCGCTGCCCTTGGAATCCCGGGAGTCGGTCCGGTAGAAACCGGAACCCTTGAAGACAACGCCGACGCTGTTGAACTTCTTGCGCAGGGTTCCCTCGCATTCGGGGCAGGACGTCAGGGAGTTCTCGGAGAAGGACTGCACGATTTCGAAATCGTGGCTGCAGTCCTTGCAGGCGTATGCATACGTGGGCACGGGAAATCCTCCTCTGGGGCAAACGAACAGGTCCGGTGCCTGCTAGAGAGGATGTCCGGTCTCCGGAATCCGTCCCCTTAGCAGTCGCGGGGCCTGAGTGCCAATTCTATCACCCGGTCCCGGGGTCCTGCCCCAGCCGGAGCAGGCCACCCGGGGTCAGGGCGGTGCCAACTCGGCGGTCGAAGGGCTCGGCGGGAATGCCGCCGGCCGGAAGCACCTCATCGTCGTAGACCGCGGCAGCGGTTGGCAACCGTTCGGCGTCGTGGTCGCCGGCGGCAGCGGGAAGGACGCCATCCAGGGCCGCCAGGAACCTGTCGTAATAGCCGCCGCCCTGGCCGATCCGGTTTCCGGCGCGGTCGACGGCCGTGGCGGGCAGCAGGACCCCGTCGACGCCCCGCATGACCTCGGCCCCGTGGCGCGTCCCCACCGGTTCCTGGACTGGCGCATAGCGGCCGCGAACGAACTCGGACTCCGGGGTCCAGTACACCCAGCTCAGCTGCCGCCCGGGTTCGCAGACCGGGAGCAGCACCCGGTGTCCGGCATCGTGCAGGGCGCGCAGCAGGGGCAACGTGGGAGGTTCGGAGCCTACCCCGAGGTACAGGGCGAAGGTGCCGGTGCGGGACCCAGCCAGGGAGGACGCCCACCGCAGTCCGTGGCGGGCAATGCCGGCCGCGGCGGTCTCAAGCTCTACCCGGGGCAGGGCGGCCCGCCTGGCCCGGTGGCGGGACCGGATCTCTGCCTTTGATGCCATGCGGGACAGTCCCTCCAGGAAGGTGCGGCCTGGACGGATCCGGCCAGGTAAACGCTAAATGATTACCGAATGATTGGTACCTCCGTTAGATTAGTCCAGTGACTACACCCAACGCTTCCGTCCGCAAGGCTGTCATTCCCGCTGCCGGTCTCGGCACCAGGTTCCTTCCCGCCACCAAGGCGATGCCGAAGGAAATGCTGCCGGTCGTCGACAAGCCGGCCATCCAGTACGTCGTCGAGGAAGCCGTCAACGTCGGCCTGAGCGACATCCTGATGATCACCGGACGCAACAAGCGTGCGCTCGAAGACCACTTTGACCGGGTCCCGGCACTGGAGGCCACGCTTGAGGCCAAGGGTGACACCGCCAAACTGGAATCCATCCAGGCGGCCAGCAACCTCGGCGACATCCACTACGTTCGCCAGGGCGACCCCAAGGGCCTTGGCCATGCCGTCCTGCGGTCCAGGCAGCACGTCGGCGACGAACCGTTCGCGGTCCTGCTGGGTGATGACCTGATTGATGCCCGCGATGAACTGCTCAGCACCATGATCGAGGTCCAGGCCAAGACAGGCGGCTCCGTTGTCGCCCTGATTGAAGTGGATCCCGCCCAGATCAGCGCCTACGGTTGCGCCGACGTCGACGCGACCGACAGCGACGGCTACGTCCGCATCAACCACCTGGTGGAAAAGCCCGACGTCGAAGACGCCCCGTCCAACCTGGCCGTCATCGGGCGCTACGTGCTGCACCCGGCCGTCTTTGAGGTGCTGGAACGCACCGAGCCCGGCCGTGGCGGCGAAATCCAGTTGACCGATGCGCTGCAGGAACTTGCCGCCGGCACCGGTGAAGGCTACGGCGTCTATGGCGTGGTCTTCCGTGGCCGCCGCTATGACACCGGGGACAAGCTCAGCTACCTCAAGGCCTGCGTGCAGCTGGCCTGCGATAGCGATGATCTCGGACCGGGGCTGCGTGAATGGCTCCCGGCCTACGCCGCCTCCCTGCAGCCCAGCCTGACCAACAGCCTCCCCCAATAGCGTCCGTGCGCGGGAGCTTCAACTGGCCGGTGACGCTCGAGAGCGGCGACATTGTCCTGCGGCCCATCCGCTACCGGGACCGCAAGGAGTGGACCGAACTCCGCTCGCGGAACAGCGACTGGCTGGCCCCCTGGGAAGCCTCCAATCCCACCCCGGGCGGTGGTCTCCCGGACTACCGGCAAATGGTGCGTTCGCTCAAGGCCCAGGCCGCCCAGTCTGCGGCCCTGCCGTTTGTCATCACGGCCTGGACGCCTGGCCGCCAGTCACCCGTGATCGTGGGACAGCTCACCGTATCCTCGATCGTCTGGGGTTCGGCGATGATGGCGACCCTGGGGTACTGGGTGGACCGGGACCGGGCCGGCCAGGGCATTGCCCCGACCGCGGTGGCCATGGCCACGGACTACTGCTTCAAGACGCTCGGACTGCACCGGATGGAAATCAATATCCGGCCGGAGAACGCGCCAAGCCTCCGGGTGGTCGAAAAGCTTGGCTTCCGCGACGAAGGTTACCGGCCGCGGTTCCTGCACATCAACGGCGAATGGGCGGACCACCGCACCTTCGCCCTGACGGCCGAGGAAGTGCCCGGCGGCCTCCTGGCGAAGTGGCTTCGGGAGCGGGACCGCTGACACCGGATCGCTGACGGGGCCGCAAGCGCGTCTTAATCCAGACATTTGCCGTTTACGACGCGACACACCTGCGCCAATGCGGCGCGCTGAGCTGAGTTGCTCATACCGTTTTGACTGTGGACTTCCCTCTTAGCAGCTCTGTGATCCTTTTCATTGCTGTTGCGCTCTGGCTCGTTTGGGTGGCGCCCTATGTTCTTCGGAACGGGGGCCACCAGCTGCAGCCTGCCGCCGATTTCCTGGCGGACGTGATCGACCTCGAACCAGCAGAGCCACAAGCCGGCAAAATCCTGAAAATGACCGCCTGGCAGGAGACCCCCATGACCAACCGGCCCAGCCTTCCCACCGCTGCCCGCAGCGCGGCCGCCGGCGAATCGGAACCGGGCACGGCTACTGTGCCTGCGCTGAAAATCCGGTATGGGCGGCTCACGCTCGCGCTAGCCGGCTTGCTGTCCTTGCTGACCGGGGTGCTCTCCGCCGTGTTGAGTGTCGTCGGCATCGGATCCGGGTGGTTGCCGGTCACAACCCTGCTGGGCGCTGCCGCCGCCGTGTTCCTGCTCCGCCGGCTGGCGGTCAGGGACCGCCGACGAAAGGTCAATGCAGCCTTCCGTGACGCCATGAGTGCCCCGGCCCGCACTGCACCGTCCGGGCCCGCGACGCTCCATGGTGCAAACGCCCGGCGACCGGCCGACGATACCGGCCGGCGCGAAACTACGCTTTTTGACGCCCAGGCGGCCCCCGCGGCCCCCACGGCCCCGCAGCCCGCCCCGGATTCCGGACCCAAGCCGCTCACCTCCCAGGACCTCCGCGCGGCAGCTCTCGCCGAGGCGGCCGCCTCGGGCGATACCATCACCGCACCAGGGCAGCCCGGGCACGAGGGCGCCAGCTGGGAGCCGGTCGAGGTCCCCAAACCGACCTATGTTCACGCCGCCAAGGCCGAACGCGCCGCGCCCGGTCCGCTCGACTTGCCGCAGGCCCCGAAAGCCGTCGGCAAACCGACTTTGAAGCAGGCCGCGGCCCGGCCCGCCGCTGGTGAACTGCGGACCGCGGAGGACCAAAGCGACCTGCCGGCCGGCAAAGCCCAAAGCGCGCTGAGCAACCTGGACGACGTCCTGCAGCGCCGCCGCGCCTGAACCACCGGGGAAGCCCCGGGCAGCCTTAAGGGCTGCCCGGGGCTTTTTCGTGACCCTCGATTGCCGCCCGGCCGGGGCCGGCGTTGCGCTGCGGTTGCCGGCGCGGGGTGCGCGCCCGGGCCGGATGCGCGACACGGCCCAAGCATCGCGCGCCGTGATTGGCAATGACCGGCGATAGTTTGTAGCCTAGGGACACCGGCAACGCCGCTCCGTCAGGACCGGCGTTGCTCCGGGGCTATAGCTCAGTTGGTAGAGCGCTTCGTTCGCATCGAAGAGGTCAGGAGTTCGAATCTCCTTAGCTCCACACTTTGCAGGGGTTGTTGAGCCCTTGAGCCCGGCTAGGGTTTCCGGTGGGCGTCCGTCCATGTTGTTTCGAAGCCGAGGGATTATGAAGAAGCCTATTACGACCGTCCTGGCCCTGTTGTTGATCCTGCCGGCAGCCGCCTGCTCGGGCACCGGCACGGCCGGGACGGCTACATCGGATCCGGCCGCTAGCCCGAGCTCCACGGCAACAGCGCTGCCCGATACCCTGCCCGGCCCCGATGCGGCCGAGCGGAAGGCGCTCCTGGCGGAGCTTTCCACGATTAACCCGGAGTTCACGGATGACCAGACCGTCGAGGATGCCCGGCGGGTCTGCGGCGGCCTGCTCGGGGGAGTACCCCTCGACGGGCTCCTGGTCTCGGTCACGAACCTGTTCAGCGACGGCCGGACCACCCCGGTCGCGGACGACGACGAAGCCCGCCGGATCCTCCAAGTAATCGGGGCCAACGGCTTTTGCCGTTAGGCCGCCGTCCGGCCCGTTGGCCTGGCCCGACGCGTTTTCGCCCGTCCGTCGTGAGCCGATCAGGACGGGTAATTCCTTGCCGGAGCTGCCAGCCGATCCTAGAATACAAGTGGCGAAACAGTCAGTCGTTGTTTCCTCGTTCCGGACTTCCCTGATCGCGGAGTGACATCATGAGCCTTGAGGCGAGCCGCCATCCGACCGCAGTCCATGCGCCCGACACGGAGTGTCTGCGGCCATGAGCGGCTGGAACCTGGACACCGCCGGGGCCATCGGAACCACCGCAGTGACCATTGTGGAGGGGTCCTCATTCTGCGTTGCGGCCAGCAACGGGGATCTGGACGCCGAGTTCGCACACGGCGTTTTCTACCAGGACACCCGGATCATTTCCCGGTGGAACTTATTAATCAACAACCACCCGGTGGAGGGGCTCTCCGCCATTACGCCCGAACCCTACCGGGCGATTCACACGGGCACTGTTCCGCAGCCTGACGGCGCGGCGGACCGCCCCCTGCTCGTGGAGCGCGACCGCCAGGTCGGCCATGGGATCCGCGAGACGCTCACCGTACGCAACTACTCTGCCGCCCCGGTCCGGTGCACCATCAAGCTTGCAGTGGAATGCGATTTCGCCGACCTCTTTGAGGTCAAGGCAGGGCGCCGGACCCGCCGTCAACGCCCGCACCGGGCCGTTGAGGGGGACCGGTTGATTGTCAGTTCCCGGCATAACCATCGTGTGGTCGGACTCGTCGTCTGGGCCCCGGGCGCTGAGGTCAGTCCCCACGGCCTGTTGTTCACGGCCACCGTGCCGGCCAAGGATAAATGGACGGCCACCTTTGTGGTCGTCCCGACTGCCGACGGCAAGGAACCATCCGGGAAATTCGCCCCCGGCGCTCCGCAGCATGAATCGGAACCGGCGCGCCGGCATCGGAGCTGGGTCGCGGCGGCCCCGGTGATCAGCATGGACAATCCGGAGCTGGAACGGATCCTGCAACAGTCCCAGCGGGACCTGGGCGCATTGCGGATCTCGGACCCGGACCACCCCGAGCGCAGCGTGGTTGCGGCCGGTGCGCCGTGGTTCATGGCGTTGTTTGGCCGCGACTCCATTTTGACATCGCTCATGGCGCTGCCCGTGGACCCTTCCCTTGCGCTCGGCACGCTGCAGACCCTCGCGGCCCATCAGGGCAGCCGCGTTGACCCGCTCACGGAGGAGCAGCCCGGCAGGATCCTGCACGAGGTGCGTCTTGGTTCCAGCGCCTCACTGGCCCTGGGCGGCGGGAAATGTTACTACGGTACCGCGGACGCGACCCCCTTGTTTGTGGTGCTCCTGGGCGAAATCAGCCGCTGGGGGCTCGACGCCGGCGCCGTGGACGCGCTCCTTCCCCATGCCGATCGGGCCATGGACTGGATCATGAACTACGGGGACCGGGACGGTGACGGGTTCGTTGAATACGAACGGTCCACCAAGCACGGCCTGATCAACCAAGGCTGGAAAGATTCCTATGACGGCATAAATTTCGCCGACGGAACCTTGGCCGAGCCACCGATCGCCCTCTGCGAAGTGCAAGGCTATGTCTACAGCGCCTTCATAAGCCGTGGACTGCTGGCCCTGCACTCGGGCGACACCGCCGCGGCCGCCGGATGGGCGCGCCGCGCTGCTGACTTGAAGAAGGAATTCAACCATCGGTTCTGGCTGCCCGAGCACGGCTATTACGCGGTGGCGCTGGACCGGGACAAGCGCCCGGTGGACGCATGCGCCTCAAACATGGGCCACTGTCTATGGTCCGGAATCGTCGACGTCGACAAAGCTCCCCTGGTGGTGGACCGCCTCCTGGCAGCCGACATGTTTTCCGGCTGGGGCATCCGGACCCTGGGAACTACCATGGGGGCGTTCAACCCCGTCAGCTATCACAACGGCTCCGTCTGGCCGCACGATAATGCCCTTATTGCGGCCGGAATGATGCGCTATGGCTTCGTCGAGGCGGCCCAGCGCGTCGCGACCGCGACCTTGGATGCCGCGGCCGCCTTCGGGGGGCGCCTTCCCGAGCTTTTCTGCGGCTTCGGACGGGAACCGGACCGGCCCCCGGTGGGCTACCCGACGTCCTGCTCGCCGCAGGCGTGGGCTTCGGCCGCGCCGATCCACCTGATCCGGACCCTGTTGCGTTTCGATCCGGTCGCCTTCAAGGATGAGCTGTGGTTGAGTCCGGCCTTCCCGGAGGGAATCGGTCATTTCCGCGAGGACCAGGTTCCGCTCGCGGGGGCACGGCTGACCATCGAGGTAACGGACAACGTCCCGACTGTGACCGGGATGCCGGCTTCCATGCGGCTTCACGCCGGCACGGAGGCTCCGGACGCGGACCTGATCACGGTCTCAGGGGTCTTACGGCATTAGGGAACCGCGCATTCGGGGGAGGCCATGATGCGTATCGGATTGATTGCGCCGCCGTGGATTCCTGTTCCGCCGCCATCCTACGGGGGCATCGAGGCCGTCGTGGATGCGCTGGCGGCCGGACTCACGGAGGCCGGCCATGAGGTGATCCTTGCCGCCGCCGGCGACAGCACCTGTCCTGTTCCGCTGGTCCCCGCTTCGCCGCCGTCGACGGCAGTTTCCATGGATTCGGGCCGCCAGGAGCTCCTCCATATCCTGAGGGCGTACGCGGCTATGACCAAGGTCGACGCGATCCATGATCACACCCTGCTCGGACCGGTTTACCGGCTGCCGGGACCGCAGCGGCCCAGGGTCGCCACCCTGCACGGCCCGGTAGACGGCGAACTCCGGCGGATCTACGGGGCCATGCGGCCCGAATCCGCCCTTGTTGCCATTTCCCGCCATCAGGCGTGGACGGCCCGGGACCTGGGCATCGCCGCCGTGATCCACCACGGCATTGATGTCCGGACCGTACCCTACAGTCCAACGCACGGCGGCGGTGCCTGTTTTTTGGGCCGCATGCATCCGGACAAGGGAGTCCTGCAGGCCATCCACGCGGCCCGCCGGGCCGGGATGCGGCTCCGGATCGGAGCCAAAATGCGGGACGCCTTCGAACAGGCATACTTCCGCGAGGTCATCAAACCGCAGCTTGGTCACGGCATCGACTACCTCGGCGAGCTGACTGCCGCGGAAAAATACCAGTTGCTCGGTGAATCTGTGGCGCTGCTGAACCCGATCCAGTGGCCAGAGCCGTTCGGAATGGTGATGATCGAGGCGCTCGCCGCCGGCACCCCCGTCGTGGCGACCCCGCGGGGCTCGGCACCTGAGATTATCGACGACGGGCAGACAGGGTTCCTCGCAGATTCCCTCCCGGGGCTGGCGCAGGGCCTCCGGGAAGCTTTCGGACTGGACCGGGCTGTTGCACGCAACACGGCCGAGCGCCGCTTCAGCGCGCGGCGCATGGTTGAGGACTACCTGACCCTGTACCGAGCACTCATGGATAAGCCGGCAACCCGCACGGACACCGGGGTTGATGACGGTTATGCGCTCGGCCAGAGCATCGGATCGTAGCCGCCCCGGTCCGGACCAGAGGCTGGGCGGCTTTGGCAGCTGCAGCTGCTGGTCCGGCGCCGGATGCGGCCCTGCCGGTGTCCGCCGTGTCCGGCCGGGGACGGGTGCGGTTCTAAGATGGGAACGTGAAAGAACAGAAGCTGACGACGCACGACGGCGGTCAGCTTGCCCTCTACAGTTACGGTGCCCGGGCCGCCCCGGGCGATCGCCGGGTCGTCGTCGTCGGCGGTGCGTTCCTGACAGCCCTGATCTACCGGCCGTTCTCCATGGCGCTGGCCAAGGGGCTGGGGGACGGGTGGGCCGTTGACGTCTACGACCGGCGCGGCCGCGGCAGTTCGACCCCGCAGCCTGAGGACTATTCGATGGCCACGGAAATCGCGGACGTCCGGACGGTGCTGGACGTTACCGGGGCACGCAACCTTTTCGGCCACAGCCTCGGCGGATCCGTGGCGCTTAACGCGGCGCAGGAATTTGCCGGCAGCAGCCACGCACCTGCCAAACTCGCCGTCTACGATGCCGCCGTAAACATCCACGGCAGCATCAACATGGAGTGGCTTGCCGGATTCGAAGCGGCCGTCAACGCCGGCCGGATCGGTCTCGCCCTCGCCCGGATGCGGCGCGGCATGCAGCCGGGGACCGCCATGGCCAGGGTGCCGGAACCGCTCCTTGCAGGGCTGATGGCGCTGATGTCCAAGACCAAAGTGAATAAGGCCTTCACCGAGCTGATGCCCAGCGCCGTCGGGGAGCTGAAAGCAGCCTACGACGAGGCCGAGGACGTTCGGAACTTTTCCGTGCTGCCGGCAAACACGCACTTCATGGTCGGCGGGAAGAGCCCTGCTTACTACCGGGAGACTGCCAGCCGGCTGCACGCCGCGGTCCCCGGCAGCACCCTCAAGACCTCGCCGGAAGGTGCCCACGGGTCAATTCCCGCGGCATTCAACGAGCTCGTATCAGACATTGCCGAGTACTACCGGGGCTAAGCGCCCCGTGACCCAAGGAGCACCATGACCACCCTCAAAGAACGCCTCCACGCCGACGTCGTCGGCCACATGAAGGACCGCAACAAGGTTGCGCTCACGACGGTGCGCAACGTCCTCGGCGAAATCGAAACCCGGGAAAAGTCCGGCAAGACACCGATTGTGCTCGACGACGTCCAGATCACCGCGCTGCTGCAGAAGGAGGCGGCCAAACGCCGCGACACCGCCCGCATCTATACCGAGGCGGGTGAAGCGGAGCGGGCCGCGGCGGAGATCGCGGAGGCCGAAATCATTGAGGCTTACCTGCCGCAGCCGCTGACCGCCGCCGAAGTCGAGGCCATCGTCGAGGAGACCATCGCGGCGTTGGAGGCCGACGGCGTCGAGCTCTCGATGCGCCAGCTGGGTGCCGTGATGAAGCCTGTCACCGCACGGGTGGCCGGCCGCTTCGACGGCAAGGCTGTCAGCGAGATCGTCCGCACCCGGATCGGGCAGCACCAGTGAGCCTCATCCGGCTCCACGATGTCAGTGTCCGGTTCGAGGACAAGCCGGTCCTGCGGGAGGCATTCTTCCGGCTCGAAGCCGGTGACCGGGTCGGCCTGATCGGCAAGAACGGTTCAGGAAAAACCACCTTGCTGCAGTTGGCCCTGGACCGGATCGCACCGGACACCGGATCGGTCAGCGTTGAGCTCGGCACCAGGATCGGGTACTTCTCCCAGTTCTCCGAGCTCAACGGTGCCGAGACCATCCTTGAGGTGCTCGAGGCGCTCTTCACCGAGATCCGCGGGTTTGAGGCTGAACTGGCGGCCATCGACGCCGCCATCGCGGCCGGCCCGGCCGACGCCGAACTGGACCGGCTCATCACCCGGCAGGCGGAGCTTTTTGAGCACATGGACCGTCTGGACGGCTGGGACTACGGCCGGCGGATCGAGAAAGTCCTGAGCACCCTCGGGTTCGACGCCGCGCACCGGATCTGTGCCATCGATGAGCTTTCCGGCGGCTGGCGAAACCGGGCCGCCCTGGCCAAGATCCTTTTGGAGCAGCCCGATGTGCTGCTGCTGGACGAACCCACCAACTTCCTGGACGTCGCCGGCGTCGAATGGCTCGAAGCCTGGTTCCGGGATTTCCGCGGCGCCGCGATCATCGTCTCGCACGACCGGAAGTTCCTTGACGCCGTCGTGACCCGGATTGTCGAGGTGGAGAACTTCCACCTGCACGAGTACCCCGGGAACTTCGCCGAGTATGTCGTGCAGAAGCAGTTCCGGCTCAAGACGCTCGAAGCGCAGTTCGTGCACGAATCGGAACTGCTGGCGTTTGAGGCCGAAGGCATCGCGGACCGACGCGAGGCCGCGAAGTCGGCGAGCCGCGGACTGGGCAACCAGCTGGCCAAGATCAAGAAATCCCGGACCCCGCGCCCCGTGGACCAGATCGTCACGGAAATCTACGGCGGCCTGCACGTCAAGGATGTCCTGTGCCGGGTAGAGGGACTCGGCAAGTCCTACGGCAGCAAAGTCCTCTTCGAGGACCTCAGCTTCGAGATCCGCCGGGGCAACAGGATTGTGGTCCTCGGCTCCAACGGCAGCGGCAAGTCAACCCTGCTGAAAGTCCTCACGGGCGAGGAGGCGGCGGACGCCGGCGACGTGGTGTGGGCCAAGGGGCCCGGGTTCGTCTCCTACAACCAGATGCTGGACGACCTCGACGACGGCGACACCGTCTCCCACGCCGTCAATGCGCTGCCGGACAGCCTGGCGTTCAGGGCCACGAAAAAATCCGTCAACCGTTTCCTTGCGATGTTCCAGTTCTCCGAGGCCGATCTCAAACAGAAGATCGGGAACCTCTCCGGCGGCCAGAAGGCCCGTGTCGCCATGGCCCAGTGCCTGCTGTCCGGGGCCTCCGTCCTCCTGCTCGATGAGCCCACCAACCACCTGGACATGTCCAGCACCCAGGTCATGGAGCGGGCACTGATCCACTTTCCCGGCGCCGTTGTGGTGGTCAGCCACGACCGCTTCTTCAGCGAGAAGATCGCCAACCGGCAGCTGGTCTTCGGCGGCGACGGTGCGGAACCCGGAGAAATCCACGTCCGCGCCGCGTAGCGGCCGGCACACCAGCGTCCGAACTGCACGGACGTGGCATCCGCGGGATAATGGAAGCATGGCAGGACAGGACCAGAACGGCGACCTGTGGGAGGAATTCGACCGGCTCAAGCCGGCCGGTCCGGACCGGGTCGCCGGACAGCCGGGCGGTGAGCCGTACGGCTTCGGATTCCGCACAGGCGTCAGGAGCGCCCGGGTGGCCTTCGGGTTCGCCGTCTACACCCTGGCCCTGGGCACCGCGCTGGTGGTCACCGGGGCCGTCGTCTTCATCGGCACCGGCGAGTGGCTGCTGCTGGGTCTCATGGCGCTCGTGGAGGGCGTCTTCATCCTGGCTTTCGCCCGGCTGGTGGCCCAGGCGCGGAACCGCCGGGCCGCCGGCTGATCGGGCGCCGGCTGATCGTCCGCCGGCCGGGGTCCCGGCTAGAGCCAGCCCTTCTTCTTGAAAATCCCATACATAAGCGCCGCCGCCGTCACCATCATGCCGAGGGCCATCGGGTAGCCGAAGGCCCAGTGCAGCTCGGGCATCACCTCAAAGTTCATGCCGTAGATGCTGGCCACGATCGAGGGCGCGAAGAAGATTGCCGCCCAGGACGAGATCTTCTTCACCTGCTCGTTCTGCTGCGCGCTGACCTCGTTCTGCCGGTTGGCAGTCAGCGTCCCGTCGAGGGTGAGCGCATTCTGCAGCAGGTCGCGGAACGAATCGGCGCGTGAGATGAGCCGCTCGACGTGATCCTCGACGTCGCGGAGGTTGTGCCGCAGTTCCGAGTCCACCTCATATTTCTCGAATCCGCGGCGCAGCAGCTGCATCATGGCCGGCAGCGGGTGAATGGCGCGCTGGAACTGGATGACTTCCCGGGCGAGCTCATAGATCCGGCGCGATACCTTGGGGTCTCCGCTGAAGAGCTGGTCCTCGATTTCGTCGATGTCATTTTCCAGCCCGGCCACCACCGGCATGTAGTCGTCCACCACCTGGTCCATCAGCGCGTACAGCACCGATTCCGGCCCGTGGCGGAGCAGGTCGGGACGCCCTTCAAGGCGGCGCCGCACCTCGGCCACCCCTCCGGTCTCGGCATGCCGGACGGTCACCACGAAGTTCCGGCCCGTGAAGACGTGCAGCTCACCGAACTCGACTGACTCCGTCTCGTCCAGATACCTGGCCGGGCGCAGCACGGTGAACAGATTGTCGTCATAGCGCTCCAGCTTGGGGCGCTGATGGGCCGAGATCGCATCTTCCACGGCCAGGCCGTGCAGGCCGAATTCCCGGGCGACGGCGGCCATTTCGCCAGCCGTCGGCCGGTACAGCCCGATCCAGGCCATTCCGCCGTGCGCGGTCAGGGTCTCGAAGGTCTGTTCGAGGCTCTGCGGCTCGGCGCTGCGGACGCCGTCAACGTAGACGGCGTTGTCGATGATAGTCACCGGCCCATTATCCGCTCACCTGGGCCGGGCCGGCGCCAGCGCGCTGCCCTGTGCCAGTCTGCTGATCAACGGTTCGGTGCGGTAGGGGATATGGGTGTGCAGCGCCAGGACGGTTTCGGTCCGGATGACGCCCTTGATCCGCAGGATGGACCGCAGCGCCGTCTGCAGGTTGTGCGTGTCCGTCGCCACCACCCGGCACCAGACGTCGCCGCGTCCGGAGATTTCGTGGACTTCCAGGACCTGGGCGATCAGCCGGAGCGCGGCCACAACGCCGTCGAGTTCGCGGTGGGTCACCTCGATGGTGACGAAGGCGACGACGTCGTAGCCCACGGCCTCAAGATCGATCTCGCGGCCGCCGTCGTGCAGCACGCCGGAGCGCTGCATCCGGCGCAGCCGGGACTGCGCGGTGTTCCGTGCAATGCCCAGGGAGTCGCTGAGTTCGCCGATCTGGATCCGCGGATCGCGGATCAGCTCCAGCAGGATTTTCAGGTCGGTCGGGTCCAGACTGTTCAAATCATCACTCCGGTTCATGCTGGCATGCTGTGATTGCCTATTTTGATCAATTCTGGCACAAAACATAATCCGAAAGATCATCAAGGCGACACTCTTTAGGTATCCACTCTTTTCCGGCCCGGACTCCTCGCCCACCACCGCGAACCACGGGGCCGCCACCATGCAAAGGCAAAGTAATGACGGTCTTCACCGAGCTCCGCATGCGCCCGGTCACCGCCGAGCGCTGGGGCTGGGACGCCTCCACCACGGCGCGGCTCGTGCTGGCCGGCGTCGTCATCTTCACACTCCTGATCGGCGCGAACCTGGCGACGCCGTTGTATCCGCTGCTGCAGGCCAAGCTCGGCATCACGGCGCTGGATGTCACAGTGGCGTTCTCCGCCTACGTGCTGGCGCTCGTTGCGACGCTGTTGCTGGCCGGGCACTGGTCCGATTACATCGGGCGCCGGGCCGCCCTGCTGCTGGCCGTGCTGGTGGGGCTCGCCGGTGGCTTTGTCTTCGCGACGGCGGACAGCCTGCCCGTTTTGTCCGCCGGCCGGGCGCTGCAGGGCGTTTCGGTGGCCCTGGCCACCGGCGCCAGCTCCGCCGCGCTGCGTGAGCTGCTGCCCAGCCGGCCGGAGTGGGCCTCACGATTCACCCTCCTGGCCTCGGCCGGCGGAGTGGCCGCCGGGCCCGCGATCGGCGGCGCGCTGTCGCTGCTTCCGGGGCCCACAACCACCCCGTACTACCTGCACTCCCTGATCCTCATCGGGCTGCTGGTTCCGCTGTATCTGCTCAAGGCCCGCCCGGCCATCACCGTCCAGGCCGGACCGCAGCCGCTGCGTGTCCTGGCCCCGCGGCGGCCGGCCGTGTCGCGCGAAGCCCGCGGTGCCTTCTGGCTCGCCGCCTCCGTCGGATTCCTCAGCTTCGCCGTCTTTGGATTCTGCCTGTCCCTGGCGCCCGGCTATTTTGCCCAGATCCTCCAGGTCGAATCCCGGCCGCTGATCGGGCTTCTGGCCGGCCTGACGCTCGGTGCTTCTGCCTTGAGCCAGTTACTCGCCGTGCGGGGACGCTTTGTGGTCCCGGCGGGGTTGGGATTGCTGGCCGTTTCCGTTCTCCTGATCGCGGTGGCCGCCGCAACCAGCAGCCCGTGGCTGCTGATCCTGGCCAGTGTCAGCGCCGGCGCCGGCCAAGGTGTCGCTTTCCGGACCGTCTTCAATGACGTGGCCGGCCGGGTGGAGCCAGCCCGCCATGCGCAGATCATCAGCGCGGTCTACGTCATCACGTACCTCGGCAGCACGTTCCCGGTGATCGGCCTTGGCCTCGCGGCCGGGATCTTCGGCCTGCAGGCGGCCGTGACCGGCTTCGTGGTGCTGTGTGCGCTCGCGGCGGCCGTCCTGGCCGGCCTGACGCTCCGCCGGGCACTGCGCGGAATCTGACGCCGGCCGGCGGCACGCTCAGCCGGGCAGCGGGCCGTGATGTCCCGGGATGTGTTCAAAGACCAGCGTGGTCTCGGTATGGCCCACGACCGGATCGGTGGCCAGATTGTCCAGCACCCAGTCGCGCAGATCTTCGGTGGTGGCCACGGCGATATGCAGCAGGTAATCCACCGACCCGGACGTGTGGAAGGTGGAGAGGACCGCCGGCAGCCGCGGGACCCGGGAGGTGAACCGGTCGATCTGTTCGCGGTCGTGGGCGCGCAGCCGGACGGCAATCAGCGCCTGGACCGAGCGGCCGATCGCGGAGAGGCTGAGCTTTGCCTCGAAGCCCTGAATGATGCCGCGCTCGGACAGTGCCCTGGTGCGCATCAATGCCGTGGACGGGGCGATCCCGACGATTTCGGCGAGTTGCTTGTTGGAGATGCGGGCGTCGGCTACAAGTTCCGCCAGCAGGCGCTCGTCAATGGCGTCTAGGGGCTCGCCGGCACCGGACGAGGGCCGAACATTCTTCGCACTGCTGCTCATGGTTCCTCCTTGGAAAGCTTAAGGTTCATCTTATCCGCCTAGTTCCGCGCGTCCGATTCACTTCCTCTATAAATGGCCGAATTACTGGCGGATACTTGGCGGATTCATTAGGTGAATATTCATAAGGAGCAATGGTGCTTTCACAGGATTCCCTCGCTGTCCATGCAGGCCGCCAGGGCCTCACGGAACTTGGCGTGCATGCCGTGCCGATCGATCTTTCGACGACGGCGCCGTTGCCCTCGGTCGACGCGGGAGGCCTGGCCTACGAGCACATGGCGACCGGCGGAGCGCACCAGGAAGGCCAGAGCACCGTCTACCAGCGGCTCTGGAATCCGACGGTGGCGCGGTTTGAGGATGGTGTCGCACTCCTCGAAGGCACCCCGGAAGCGGTCGCGTTTGCCACCGGCATGGCCGCCCTCAGCGCGGTCCTGCTCGCCGTCGTCGCCGGCGGTAAGAAGCACGTGGTCGCGGTACGGCCCCTCTACGGCGGAAGCGACCACCTGCTGGCCTCCGGGGTGCTCGGCACCGAGGTCACCTACACCACGCCGGACGGCGTCCATGCAGCGTTGAGGCCCGACACCGGACTCGTGATCCTGGAGACGCCGGCCAACCCCAGCCTCGAGCTGGTGGACATCGCCCGGGTGAACGCCGCGGCGGACGGCGTCCCGCTGCTCGTCGATAACACCTTCGCGAGCCCGATCCTGCAGCAACCCTTCAAACACGGTGCAGCCCTGGTGCTGCACAGCGCCACCAAGTTCCTGGGCGGACACGGCGACGCGATGGGCGGCGTGGTGGCCGCGGCCCCGGACTGGGCCGCCAGGCTGCGCCGCATCCGGGCCGTGACCGGCGGGATCCTGACCCCGTGGCCGGCCTACCTCCTGCACCGGGGGCTGGCGACGCTGCCGGTACGGGTCCGGGCCCAGCAATCCAGCGCGGAAAAGGTGGCGGCAGCACTGAATGAACACGCATCGGTGCGGCGCGCCTACTATCCTGGCCTGCCCGACTGCGACCCGCAGGGCCTGATCGGCACGCAGATGGCCGGCCCGGGGTCGCTCCTGGCGTTTGAGCTCGCCTCCGCGGAACATGCCCAACGGATCCCGGCGGCTGTGCACATGATCACCCACGCCGTCTCGCTGGGCGGCATCGACACCCTCATCCAGCACCCGGCCGGTCTGACCCACCGCCCCGTGGAGGCCGGAGCAAAGCCGCACGCGGCCCTCCTGCGGATCTCCGTGGGACTCGAGGACCCGGCCGACATCCTGGCGGATCTGATCCAGGCGATCGAGTCCACCGGCTAAGCCACCTAAGGCGCCGCCGCGCCGCCGCCGGCGATGTCAGGGCCGGTAGCGGTTCAGTAGTCTGGTCCTGTGACTAACACTGACCTTCCGCCGGCGGCGGCCCCTGCCCATCTGTCCCCGGCCGAGCCCGCCCCGGGCCGTGCATCCTCCGGCACCGTGCTCGGCCTGGACATCGGCGGCACCAAAACCCACGGCGTCCGGTTTGAGGACGGCGTGGCCGTGGCCAATGAAACGGCCGGCAGTTCCAACGTCCAGAACGTCACCCGTGAGGAGGCAGCCAGCCACCTCGCCGATCTCTTCGCCAGGATCGGCGGGGGACACATCGGACAGGTCTACGCGGGAGCCGGCGGCATCGACACCGACGACGACGCCGCCGCCCTCGCCGCGCTGATCGCACCGCATGTACCGGGGGCCAGAATCACGGTGGTCCACGATTCCCGGCTCCTGCTGGCCGCCGGCGGCACCAGCACCGGGGTTGCCGTCATCGGCGGCACCGGATCGGCGGCCTGGGGTAAGAACGCCGCCGGCACGGAAGCCCGTGCCGGCGGCTGGGGCTACCTCCTCGGCGACGAAGGCAGCGGCTACTGGCTGGGACGCGAGGCCGTCCGGCACAGCCTGCGCCGGATGAACCAGGGGCTGGATCAGGATGAGCTGACAGCTGCCCTGCTGGCGGCCTGCGGCCTGGACCACCCCAACAAACTGATCGCGCATTTCCACTCGGCCGCGACCGGCCGGCGGTTCTGGGCCCAGCAGGCCCGGCTTGTGGTGGAGGCCGCCGCGGCCGGGCACGCCGCGAGCGCTGGCCTCGTGGAGCAGGCCGGGCGCGACCTGGCGTCGCTGGCTGAGCAGACCATCCGGCAACTGGGTATCGACGGGCCCGTGGTTTTGGGCGGCGGACTGGGAATGCACGTGACCGGAGTCCAGGAGTCTTTCCGGGCCGCCCTGGCAGCCGCGGGGATCACCGACGTCCGGGTCCTGGACCAGGATCCGGTGTTCGGCGTCCTCCAGCTCGTGGCCGAACAGGACTGACAAGAACGCCGCCGGCGGCCCCGGCCGGGTCCGTGCCGATGCGGTCCGCCTCCGGGTGGCAGAGGGCCGTGCGGGCAGAGGACCGCGGCGGTCAGTTCCGGCGGCGCGGTCTTAGCGGGACGCCCGGAAGGGGCGGTGCCGGGATCCGGCCGGCTTCGGCTCCGGCGTCGGGGCCGTGGCCGGGAACCAGCCCGAACCGTGCCGCCGGGGCATCGGCCTCCGGGAGATCCGCCTGCGCCTCCCAATCACGCCGTGCCTGCTCTACCTCGGCGTGGGTGCGGCCCACGAAGTTCCACCACATCAGCAGCTCCTCCTCGAACGGGGTGCCGCCGAGCAGGATAAACCGGGTGCCCGGCAGCGCCGTCAGCGCCAGGCTGCCACGGCCGGAGCCGAGGTAGCCCAGGGGGCCGGGCGGAAGTTCCTGCCCGTCAATGACGAGCCCGCCGTCGAGCACCAGCACGGCGTGTTCGAAGCCGGGGTCCAGGGGCAGGCTCAGCTCCCCGCCGCAGTGCACGTCGGCGCCCACGATGGGCGAGTACATGGTCGCGGGGGAGCTGACCCCGGCCAGGTTCCCGACCATGACGGTCGCGGTGAAACCCGGACCCGTGAGCTGCGGCAGGTTGCGGTGTTGTTCGAACGACGGCGCCCGGTGGCGCTCGGCGTCGGGCAGCGCCACCCACAGCTGCAGTCCGCGCTGCAGCGGCAGCTCCATTGCTGCCCCGGTGCCGGGCCGGGGTCCGGGCAGCACTGCGAACTCGGAGTGGGAGACGCCCCGGCCGGCGGTCATGATGTTCAGTTCGCCCGGCCGGACCAGCACGTCGCTGCCGACGCTGTCCCGGTGCCGGATCGTGCCCTGGAGCGGCCACGTGACCGTCTGCAGTCCCGTGTGCGGGTGCGGCAGGACGGACATGGCCACCCGGGCCGGGCCGAAGCTGTCCAGGAAACACCAGGCGCCTACGGTCGGCAGTCCCCGCTGCGGCAAGGTCCGTGAGACCTTGATGGCGCGGACACCGCCCAGCGGCACCTCCCGGGCAGGCCACACCTGCACGCAGGGACCGGTGCCGCCGTCGGCCGGCGCCGGCGGGCAGACTTGTTCGGCGGGTCGGAGCTCAAGGTTGGTCACAGTCACACTGTAGGCCGGAAAAGCACCGGCCGGCAGGGTCCCTCCGGTGATCGGGGCCGCCGGACCGGCCCCGATCCGGGGCCCGCGGCGACGCCGCTACGCTGGAGGAATGAGCCTGACATTCGATACCCGCCCGGCCGCCTACGCGGTCATCATCAGCGACGGCGGCATCCTGCTCGCCTACTGGAAACAGGGCGGCCGGGAAGGCTGGACCCTTCCGGGCGGTGGCCTGGACCTGGCCGAACATCCCGTCGACGGATGCCGCCGGGAAATCCTGGAGGAAACCGGTTACGACGCCGAGATCGGCACCATGCTGGGCATAGATATCGGACACTGGCCCGCGGAGATCCGGCTCGATGGCGGGACACGTGATTTCCAGTCCCTGCGGCTGGTCTATGACGCGACGATCACCGGCGGGGAGTTGCGCCATGAAATAGGCGGCAGCACCACCCACGCGGCGTGGATCCCGTTGGCCGAAGTATCCCGGCTCAACCGGGTCTCGCTCGTGGATGCCGGGCTCAGGCTCTACCGGGAACGGCCGCTGGACGGCAGGCTTCCCTGACACCGCTGGCCGTGCCGGAACGTCTTCGGGCACGGCACCCATCCGGAATCGTTGTGTATCCGAAGCCTTACGGTAGCCGCCGCGCCGCTGACAGCGTCAGGGGCGCTGGTTACGCTGGTCTTACACGCTTTACAGCCAAAAATACCGCGCTTATGATCGGTTGGCTGGACCGTCCGCAGTTGCCGCCAACAGATAGGTACGCCCGGAAATGGCTGAAGCCATGATCGAGTTCCAGAACGTGACGAAGCAGTACCAGGGTGGTCAGGCTGCCGTCGACAACCTGAGCATGTCTATAGACAAAGCGGCGATCACGGTTTTTGTCGGACCTTCAGGCTGCGGGAAAACCACCTCGCTCCGGATGATCAACCGCATGGTCGAACCGACGTCCGGCAGCATCACGGTCGACGGCGCCGATGTCACGGCGGTGCCGGCAGCGACCCTGCGCCGGTCCATGGGTTATGTGATGCAGTCCTCCGGGCTCATGCCGCACCGCTCCGTCCTGGACAATATCGCCACGGTGCCCAGGCTCAACGGCGTCTCCAAAGCGGACGCCCGCACACGCGCCCGGGAACTGCTCGACGTCGTCGGACTGGCCCCCTCGCTCGGCAAACGGTTCCCGTCCCAGCTCTCCGGCGGCCAGCAGCAACGGGTCGGCGTCGCCCGGGCGCTCGCCGCTGATCCTCCGGTGCTCCTGATGGACGAACCCTTCAGCGCAGTGGACCCGGTGGTCCGCGAGGAGCTCCAGGGCGAGCTCCTGCGGCTGCAGCAGGACCTGGCCAAAACCATCGTTTTTGTCACCCACGACATTGATGAGGCCACGATCCTTGGCGACAAGGTGGCGGTGTTCGGCATCGGCGGCAAGCTGGCGCAATATGCGGCCCCGGAGGAAATCCTGCGGGCCCCGGCCAACGACTTCGTGGCGTCCTTCGTGGGCAAGGACCGGGGCTTCCGGCATCTCGGATTCACCCCGTCCGACGGCGTTCGGGTGCACCCGGTCACCACCGTCACCCCGGATGAACTGCGGCAGGGCGGCGGTTCGGACGAATGGCGGCTGGTGGTGGACGCCGATTTGTATCCGCTCGGCTGGGCCGCCCCTGGCGGGGACCCCGCGCTGATCGCCGGCGGGTCACTCTTCCGCAAAGGGGACTCGCTCCGCCGTGCCCTGGACGCTGCGCTCTCCTCGCCGGCGGGCCTCGGCGTCACCATTGACGAGGACGGGCGCGTGGCCGGAGTCATTACCGCCGTCGAAGTGCTGGCCGTGATCGAATCCGACCGCCGCGCCCGGCAAGGCACCCTCTGATGGAGTGGTTCCTGGCCAACAGCACGCAGGTCTTCGGGCTCGCCGGCCAACACCTCGTGCTGGCTGTCATTCCCATGATCCTCGGCGTCCTGATCGCCGTCCCGCTCGCCCAGTTGGCGCGGCAGAACCGTACCCTGCGCTCCGTGGTGCTGACCGCCTCGTCGCTGCTCTACACCATTCCCTCGCTGGCGCTGTTCATCATCCTCCCGACCATTCTGGGCACCCGTATCCTGGACCCGCTCAACGTCATTGTGGGCCTCACCGTGTACGCCGTCGCGCTCCTGGTCCGTGCCGTGCTGGACGCGTTCGACTCGGTGGACGAGGACCTCCGCCAGGCAGCCGTGGCCATGGGCTTCAAACCGTTCGCACGTTTCCTGCAAATCGATCTGCCGCTGTCCTTTCCCGTGCTGTTCGCCGGTCTCCGGGTGGTCTCGGTCAGCAATATCTCGTTGGTCAGCGTGGCTGCGCTCCTGGGGATCGGCAATCTCGGCATGCTGTTCACCTCCGGCCTGCAACGGGATTTCGTGACCGAGGTGATGGTGGGGATCGTCGCCATCCTGATCCTGGCGTTGATCATGGACGCGATCCTGGTCCTGCTGGAGCGGCTCGTCACGCCATGGACGCGGGCCGGCACTAAACCGGTGCTCGCCCCGGCCCCGGCCGCGGCCCCGCCTGCGTCCGGACGCCCCCGCGCGGCCGCTGCCGGAGGGGGAGCCGCATGAGCAACGTCGTCACGGACACCATGGACTGGCTTGCCGATCCGGCCCACTGGTCCGGCAGCGCCGGCATCCCCGCGCGGCTCGCCGAGCACCTCCAGTACACCGGCCTGGTCATGCTGATCGCGACCCTGATCGCGGTGCCGGTGGGCCTGTATGTCGGGCACACCGGCCGCGGCCGGGTGGCTGTCGTGGCGGTCGCGGGCGCGCTCCGTGCCCTGCCCACGCTGGGCCTGCTGACGCTGTTTGTGCTCCTGGCCGGGATCGGGCTGATGCCGCCGATCTGGGCACTTGTGATCCTCACCGTTCCGCCGCTGCTGGCCGGGACGTACGCGGGGATCTCCAGCGTGGACCGCAACGTCGTGGACGCCGCCCGGGCCATGGGCATGACCGAACTCCAGGTCCTTTTCCGCGCCGAGTTCCCCAACGGCTTGCCCGTGATGTTCGGCGGGTTCCGGACCGGCGTGCTCCAGGTGATCGCCACCGTCTCGGTGGTGGCCTATATCAATCTGGGCGGGCTCGGCCGGTACCTTTTCGACGGGATCGTCCTCTCGGACTTCCCGCAGATGCTGGGCGGTTCGCTGCTCATCGCCGGGCTCGCCATTGCCGTGGACCTCGTCCTGTCCCTGATCCAGAGGCTGTTCCTTTCCCCGGGCGCCTCATCCCAGCCAAACCCCAGCCAGCAGGCTGAGGGTGATCTCACGGAATCCGCCACCGCGGAAACTGTTGCACTAGGAGGAAAGTCATGAAACAAATTCGACAGCAAGCGCTCGGCCGGCGTGCCCTCGGCGGTCTGGCGGCCGGCGTCGGCCTGGCCGTTGTCCTCAGCGCGTGCGGCGGCGGCGCGTCCGACCCGCTGGGGACCACCCCGGCCACCGGCGGGACCGCGACCGGCGGCGCCACCTCCCTCGTGGTCGGTTCCGCCGATTTCCCGGAGAGCCAGATCATGGCCGAGGTCTACGCCGGCGCCCTGAACGCCGCCGGAGTCACCGCCACCACCAAGCCGAACATCGGTTCGCGCGAGGTTTACCTCAAGGCCGTCCAGGACGGATCCGTCGACATCGTTCCCGACTACAGCGGCAACCTGCTGCTCTTCGTGGACAAGACCGCCACGGAGGAGTCCGCCGAGGACATCCTGAAGGCACTCCCCAGCAAGCTGCCTGAAGGCCTGGCGGTACTGGAAGCCTCCGAGGCCGAGAACAAGGACGCCATGGTGGTGACCAAGGCCACGGCGGAAAAATACAACCTGAAATCCATCGAGGATCTGGCCAAGGTCTGCAGCGAAATCGTCGTCGGCGCCCCGGCGACCTTCGCCGAACGCGCCTACGGACTTCCCGGCCTGAAGGAAAACTACAACTGCGAGTTCAAGCAGCTTGAACCGTTCAGCGACGGTGGCGGCGCCATCACGTTGAAGGCGCTGCTCTCGGACCAGGTCCAGGTCGCCGACATCTACACCACCACCCCGTCCATCGCGGACAACGACCTGGTGGTGCTCGAGGATCCCAAGAACAACTTCATCGCCCAGCAGGTGCTGCCCGTCTACAACACGGCCAAGATGACGGACACGGCGAAGGAAGCCCTGAACGCCGTCTCCAAGGTCCTCACCACCGAGGACCTGATCAGCCTCAACCGTGCGGTCAGCGGAAGCCAGAAGCAGAACCCGAAGGATGCCGCGGCAGCGTGGCTCAAGGACAAGGGCCTCGTGAAGTAACACGCGGCTGATGCCCTGACCTCTACAGCGACGGCGGCCGCCGGGCGCATCCCCAGACAGGGAGCGCCGGCGGGCGCCGTTGTTGCTGTGGGGCAGGTCTCACCGGAAGTACATCCGGCATATGGCATATTTGATGAATGGCAGATTTCAAGCAGTCCACCAAGCTTCGCAATGTCCTCTATGACATCCGTGGACCGATCCTTCAGGCCGCCCAGCAGATGGAGGCGGAAGGCCACCGTATTCTCAAGCTGAATATCGGCAACCCCGCGCCCTTCGGGTTCGAAGCACCGGACGCCATCCTGGTGGACATGATCCGCCACCTGCCCCACGCGCAGGGCTACAGCGACTCGCGCGGCATCTTCTCGGCCCGCACGGCCGTCTCGCAGTACTACCAGACCCGCGGCATCCAGAACATCCACGTTGATGACATCTACCTGGGCAACGGCGTCAGCGAACTCATCACGATGTCGCTGATGGCATTGCTCAACGACGGCGACGAAGTCCTCATCCCCACGCCGGACTATCCGCTGTGGACCGCCTCCGTGGCGCTGGCCAGCGGCAAACCCGTGCACTACCTCTGCGACGAGGACTCGGGCTGGCAGCCGGACCTCGAGGATCTGGAAGCGAAGATCACCCCGCGCACCAAGGGCATTGTGGTGATCAACCCCAACAACCCCACCGGGGCCGTGTACCCGGAGGACACCCTCAAGAAGATCGTGGCCCTCGCCGAGAAGCACGGCCTGGTGCTCTTCGCCGACGAAATCTACGAGAAGATCCTCTACGAGGACGCAGTCCATGTAAACATGGCCGCCCTGACAGGCGACGACGTCCTGTGCCTGACCTTCAGCGGGTTGTCCAAGGCCTACCGGGTCTGCGGATTCCGTGCCGGCTGGATGGCGATCTCCGGGCCGAAGAAGCGGGCCGCGGACTACCTGGAAGGCATCAGCCTGCTCGCGAACATGCGGCTTTGCGCCAACGTCCCGGCCCAGCACGCCATCCAGACCGCCCTCGGCGGATATCAAAGCATCAACGACCTGATCCTCCCGGGCGGGCGGCTGCTGGAGCAGCGCAACAAGGCCTATGACATGCTCAACGCCATTCCCGGGGTGAGCACCCAGCAGGCCCGCGGCGCCATGTACCTTTTCCCGAAGCTGGATCCCGAGGTTTACCACATCCGCGACGACGAGAAATTTGTCCTGGACCTGCTTCGTGAACAGAAGATCCTCGTCTCCCACGGACGGGCCTTCAACTGGGTCAGGCCCGACCATTTCCGGATGGTCACCCTGCCTCTCGTGAAGGACCTCGAGGAAGCCATCGGCCGCATGGGGGACTTCCTGAGCCGGTACAAGGGGAACTAAGCTTCGGTGAGCACCGCCCCGGGCCGGTGGCCCGGAGGACGAACCGCATGAACCGGAAAGAGGCTGTAATGGCAAAGACCGCGACATTCGATGAACACCCGTCCAAGATCCTGAAAGTCGGGAAAGGGTTCAGCCTCAAGGACGTTGATCCGGATTCCACCCCGGGCTATGACGGGGACAAGGCCGACGGCCACAGGCTGCTTGCCGACCTGGACGGCAAACTCACCGAACTCCAGGAGAAGCTCTTTGCCGAATCGCGGTTTGGCGGCCGGAAACGGGTCCTGCTGATCCTGCAGGCCATGGACACGGCCGGCAAGGGCGGCATCGTCAACCACGTCATGGGCGCCATGAACCCGCAGGGCGTCCAGTTGGCATCATTCAAGGCCCCCACCGCGGAGGAGAAATCCTACGATTTCCTGTGGCGGATCGAGAAGGAAGTGCCCGCCGCCGGGATGGTGGGCGTCTTTGACCGCTCCCACTACGAGGACGTCCTGATCCACCGGGTCCACCGTTGGGCCGACCCCGAAGAACTGGAACGGCGCTACGCGGCCATCAACGACTTCGAAGCGCGGCAGAGCGCAGCGGGGACCAAGATCATCAAGGTGATGCTGCATATCAGCCGCGACGAACAGAAGGAACGCCTGCTGGCGCGGCTCGACGACCCGACGAAGCGCTGGAAATACAGCGACACGGACCTGCAGGAGCGCGCCTTCTGGGACGACTACATGGACGCGTACCAGCACGCGTTCGAGAAGACCGCGACCGCCCATGCCCCGTGGCATGTCGTTCCCGGCAACAGCAAATGGTATGCGCGGATCGCCGTCCAGCAACTGCTGCTTGAGGCGCTCGGCAGCCTGAAATTGGAGTGGCCGGTTCCGGAATTCGACGTCGACCTGGAGCGGGACCTGGTGCTGCGCTCCTGACCGGTACGGTCAGCTGTCCTGACCCGCCTGGCCCGCCTGGTCACGGGCGTCGGCCAGCCGTTTCCGGGCGCCCTCGAGCCACAATTCGCAGCGCCGGGCCAGGGCCTCGCCGCGCTCCCACAGTGCCAGGGATTCTTCCAGGCTGGCGCCGCCGGCCTCCAGTTTGCCGACGATCCCGACGAGCTGTTCGCGCGCGTCCTCGTAACTGAGCGCCTCGATGTCGGAGTTGGGGGTTGTTTCTGCTGCCATGGGGTTCTCCTTGCGGTGTCCGGGTGGACGTCTGTTCGTGGGGCATGGTCCGCTGCGACGATGCGCGGTCCGGGATGTCAAGTGGTCTGTTTCGGCGGGCATCGTTCCGCCGGAGGCTCCCGCCTAATCCGCGAGCGGTTCCTGCCCGCCTGTGGACTGCGCGGCGAACCGGCCGCCGGCGACCCGCACCCGCAGCGCGGTCCCGGCCGGGACCTGCGCCGGATCGCGCACAACCTCGCGGCGAGTTCCCGGCGTGCCGTCGCCATCAGCGAGCTGCACCACGGCGTACCCGCGGTCCAGGGTCTTCTGCGGGGAAAGGGCGCGCACTTGGGCCTTGAGGTGGGCCAGCTGATCCGACGCCCGAACGACTGCCGTGGTGATCGCCGCGTAGGAGCGGCCGGTGAGCCGGTCGACGTCGTCCAGCCGCTGGGCGACCATAACGTCGGGGGCGGCCAGGACCGGCCGGGACCGCAGCGCGGCCAACCGGTCGGTTTCGCGGTCCACGAGGCGCGTGACGCCGCGCCGCAGCTGGTCCCGGGCCTGCCGCACCCGGGCCAGTTCCTCCGCCACATCCGGGACAATCCGCTTGGCGGCGTCGGTGGGGGTGGAGGCGCGGAGGTCCGCGACGTCATCGAGGATCGGGCGGTCCGCTTCGTGGCCGATCGCGCTCACCACGGGCGTTACGGCATCGGCCACGGCCCTGATCAGGTCCTCATTGCTGAACGGCAGCAGGTCCTCCAGCGCGCCGCCGCCGCGGGCAATGACGATCACGTCGACGTCGGGGTGGGCGTCGAGCTCCCGTAGCGCCGCGATGACCTGGCCGACGGCCGTGTTGCCCTGCACCGCGACTTCCCGGATTTCGAATTCGACGGCGGGCCAGCGCAGCGACGCGTTCCGCACGACGTCTTTTTTGGCGTCGGAATCGCGCCCGGTAATCAGGCCGATCCGGTGGGGGAGCAGGGGAAGTTTCCGCTTCCGGGAGTCGGCGAAGAGGCCCTCCGCGGCGAGGGCCTGGCGAAGCCGTTCAATCCTGGCGAGCAGGTCACCGAGGCCCACTGGCCGGATGTCCTTCACCGACATGCTGAGCCGGCCGGTCTTGAGCCAGAGTTCGGCCTTGAGCAGGGCCACGACGCGGGAGCCGCGCTCCAGCGGGGTGTCCTGCCGGTCAAGGACGTTGGTCCAGACCGAGGCCGGCAGGGAGATCTCGGCGTCGATGTCCCGCAACGTCAGGTACGCGTTGGTGCCCCGCCGGTTGAGTTCGATCACCTGGCCTTCGACCCACGCCGACGGCGCCCGGTCGATGTGCATTTTGAGCTTCTGGGATAGCACCTGCAGCGGCCAGGGGTTGTCCGGGCTGGTGTCGGCTGCGGTGGCCGGTACCGTACCGGCCGCCGTCGCGTTGTCAGTCATGCGTGACCCCGGTTCCGGAGCGTGCCGTGTGCATATGCGTGGTTGTCCTTTGCCGGGCGGGCCGCGGTCCGGCACCGTCCCGCCGGGGGCCGGTGCCGGCGCAGCCGGATTATGTCTTCTGCAACTCTATCCATAGCTTTACCATCGGGGCCTGACTTTCTGTGGGGAAGGGGCCGTAAGATGGCCCCTACCCGAACGAGCAGAGGAATACCGTGCGAACTTTTTTTGCGGCCGCGGCCGTCCTCATCGGACTTGTGCTGGCAGCCGTCGCCGTTCCGGCGATGTGGGTGGACCGCAATGTCGTCCAGGAAGACGGATTCGTCGCATTGACGACGCCGATGGGTACGGATCCGGCTTTTCAAAAACGGCTGGTCGCGGACACCGTGGATACGTTGATGACCGGGGGCCTGATCCCCGATTACCTGGTGGCGCTGGCCCGGCCGGTGCTTGAGAGCGCCGCCGAGTCGCTGACGGGCCATCCTGAGTACCCCGCGGCCTGGACGGAAACGATGCGCAAGAGCCATGAGTTGTCCTTCGCCGATCCCGGCACCCTGCCTCCGGAGGCCGACGCCACAACCCTGACCATGGACATCGCACCGCTCGTGGGGCTGCTTGCCAAACAGGTCGCTGGTTCCACCATGTTGCCGGTGGAGGCACCGGACCAGCTGCTGATCAACGTCGGGGAACCGGACCAGCGCCCTGCTATGGAGAGGGTCTCCGCCTTTGCCCCGCTGGGCTACGCGGCCGCAGCCGCAGCCGGCATCGCGTTCGCCATCGCTCTCGTGGTGGCCCGCCGCCGCTGGAGTGTCCTCGCCTGGACAGGGGCGGGTGCGCTGGTACTCGCCGGACTCTGGAAGCTCGCCGCGGACGCCGCCGCCGGTGCCGCCACCGCGGCCCCGAACGCGGACAAAGTCGCCGAGACCTTCATGACGGAGTTTGCCGCGGTGGCAACGGCCGGTTTCGAGCAGTGGATCCTGGTGGCCGTCGTGGCCGGCGCCGCGCTACTGGTCATCGCACTGGTAGTGCGTTCCTTTGGCGCCCGCCGCCGGGTGACCGACGGCACCTGATTGACGGCGCCTGATTGACGGCGCGTGACCGGCACCACGCGCCGGTCCGGGCCCAAAGTGAACGCAACGAACACCGGTAGCATGGAGGCATGACCACCACCGCTGTCTCCATTCCGATGCCCTCCGTTCCGCGCCGTCGGCGTTCGCCGGAGGAGGTGCTGGCCGCGGCGCCCGTCGCCGGTCCGAAAAAGGTCCTGCTGGCCGCGCCGCGCGGCTACTGTGCCGGTGTGGACCGCGCAGTGATCGCAGTGGAAAAGGCGCTGGAGCACTACGGCCGTCCGGTCTACGTACGCAAGCAGATTGTGCACAACGTCCACGTCGTGTCCTCGCTCGAGGAAAAGGGCGCCATTTTCGTTGACGAAACCGACGAGGTCCCGGAGGGCGCCCTCGTGATCTTCTCCGCGCACGGAGTTTCGCCCGCGGTGGTCCAGTCCGCCGAAGACCGCGGCCTGCGCACCATTGACGCCACCTGCCCGCTCGTGACCAAGGTGCACAAGGAAGCCGTCCGCTTCGCGAAGGACGACTTCGACATCCTCCTGATCGGCCACGACGGCCACGAGGAAGTCGAAGGCACGGCCGGTGAAGCGCCCGATCACATCCAGGTCATCAACGGCCCGCATGAGGTCGACAAGGTGACGGTCCGGGATCCGGAAAAGGTCATCTGGCTCTCCCAGACAACGTTGAGTGTCGATGAAACCATGGAGACCGTCCGGCTCCTGAAAGAGCGGTTCCCCACCCTGCAGGATCCGCCCAGCGACGACATCTGCTACGCCACGACCAACCGCCAGGTGGCCATCAAGAAGATCTCGCCGCAGGCGGAGCTCGTCATTGTGGTCGGCTCGGCAAACTCATCCAATTCGGTCCGCCTCGTTGAAGTGGCGCTGGAGTACGGCGCCAAGGCTTCCTACCGGGTCGACTTCGCCAATGAGGTCGACGAATCATGGTTCGAGGGCGTCGCGACCGTGGGCGTGACGTCCGGGGCATCGGTCCCGGAGGTCCTGGTCAAAGACGTGCTCCGGCTCCTGGCCGATTACGGCTATGGCTCCGTGGAGGAAATCGTCACGGCCGAGGAAGACCTGCTGTTCTCCTTGCCCAAGGAGCTGCGCGCCACGCTCAAGCAGGCCGGCGACGTCACCCGGGCCCTGGGCGGCCGCGGTACGCGCGCTGACAACAGCTGATAACCCCCTACAACCACTGACCACAGGTGGAACTTCGGTGACCCGTTCGGGGTCAGGCCGCAGGGCCCCCGTCCGGGGCGCCTGCGGCCTCGCGCCGGTCCGTGCCTGCCGGTTTCCCTAGGCCGCGGGCTCACCTCGGCTTCGGTCGCTCCTCAATCGCGTCCGCGGGCACGCCGGCTGCCCGGGACCCGGGCTGCAGCTCCGGGGCCGTCACCGATCGGGGCGCCGCCTCGACGGCGGCCGGAGTGGTGAGCCCCTCGGCGTCGAGGGCATTGAGCTTGCGGGCCGTGGGAAGGATCCTGGCCTCCAGCGTGCCCACCATCGAGTTGTACCGGTCCACCGAGGTCTTGAGTGAGGACCCCAGCTTCGTGACGTTCTCGCCGAGGGTTCCCATCCGGTCGTAGAGCTGCCGGGCGAGCTCGAAGAGTTCGCGGGCGGTATCGGTCAGGACATCCTGGCGCCACGTGAACGCCACCGCCTTCAGGACCGCCAGCAGGGTGCCCGGCGAGGCGAGAACGACGTTCTTGGACAGGGCGTGATCCAGCAGCGCCGGATCCGCGGTAAGGGCGGCGGCCAGGATCGACTCCGCCGGCAGGAAGCACACCACGACTTCCGGCGAATTTCCCGGGGATGTCCCAGTACTTCTTGCTTCCGAGCGCGTCCACATGGGCCTTGAGGGCTTTGGCGTGGGCCGCCAGATGCGCCTGCTGGCCGCCGGTGGCCGCCCCCAGCTGCAGACTGCCGCCGCTCGACGGGCTGAGCTCCTGGGCCGCCAGGTAGGAAGACAGCGGGACCTTGGCGTCAACAACGAGTTGCTTGCCGCCGGGCAACTGCACCACGAGGTCCGGGCGCAGGTTGTTCTCCGCGGCCGTGCTGTGCAGCTGCTCCTGGAAATCGACGTGCCGCAGCATCCCGGCGGCCTCGACGACGCGCCGCAGCTGGACTTCGCCCCACTGCCCCCTGGCGCTGTTGGAGCGGAGCGCCGATTCCAGGGCATGGGTTGACCGGAGAAGCTGCGCATCGGACAGCCTGGCCTCCTGCAGCTGCTGGGCCAGCTGGCCGTACTGCTCCAGCCGGTCCCGTTCCAGCAAGGAAACCTGCTGCTGCACCGCCGTCAGTTTCTCGGCCACGGGTGCCAGGGCACGGAGCACACTGCCGTCCTGGTTCCTGGACTCGCCCAGTTCCCGGTTTTGTGCCGAGAGCAGGCGCCGTTCGGCGTCCGCAGCCGCGAACTGGGCACTGACGTCGGAGAGCCGGGCCGAGACGGCGTCGAAGTCCTGCTCCGCGGCGAGGTACCGGCGGCGGAGCGTCAGGTAGGCGGCGGCCGCACCGGCAACAGCGCCGACCAGCAACATCAGCAGGGCAAGAATCAATGAAAAAGCGTCCATGCTTTCACTGTGGCACGCCCCTGTGACATTTCCGGTCCGGGGCCCCGGTCCGGCAGCACTCCGCAACAGCGCCGCAGGGATTCCCGGCCGCAGCGGGTAGAATTTATGATCGTGGCTCTTACTATTGGCATCGTCGGACTGCCCAACGTCGGCAAATCAACCCTCTTCAACGCACTGACCCGCAATCAGGTGCTCGCGGCGAACTATCCGTTCGCCACGATCGAGCCCAATGTCGGCGTCGTGAACCTGCCGGACCCGCGGCTGGAAAAGCTGGCCGGGATCTTTGGTTCCGCGCGGCTGCTGCCCGCCGCCGTATCCTTCGTCGACATCGCCGGCATCGTCAAGGGCGCATCGGAGGGCGAAGGCCTGGGCAACCAGTTCCTCGCCAACATCCGCGAGGCCGAGGCCATCGCACAGGTCGTGCGGGTGTTCGATGACCCCGACGTGATCCACGTCGACGGCAAGGTGGATCCGGGCTCGGACATGGAGACCATCAACACCGAGCTGATCCTCGCCGATCTGCAGACGATCGAAAAAGCCATGCCGCGGATCGAAAAAGAAGTGAAGATCAAGAAACGCGAAGCTGCGGAGCTGCCGCGGTCCTCAAGGCCGCACAGGCCGTCCTGGAACGTGGCGACACCATCTTCTCCTCGATCAAGAGCGACAAGCTGGAGATGGAGCACCTGAAAGAGCTCGGCCTCCTGACCGCCAAGCCGTTCATCTACGTCTTCAACGCGGACGAAGGCATCCTCGGCAGCCCGGAGAAGCAGGCGGAACTGCGCGCCATGGTCGCGCCGGCCGACTGCAGTCTTCCTGGACGCCAAGCTCGAATCCGACCTCGTGGAGCTCGACGAAGCGGAAGCCCGTGAGATGCTGGAAATGAACGGCCAGGACGAGTCCGGACTGGACCAGCTGGCCCGCGTCGGTTTCCACACCCTGGGCCTGCAGACCTACCTGACGGCGGGACCCAAGGAAACCCGGGCCTGGACCATCCACCAGGGCGACACGGCCCCGCAGGCCGCCGGCGTGATCCACTCCGATTTCCAGCGCGGCTTCATCAAGGCCGAGGTTGTCTCCTTCGATGACCTGATCGATGCCGGCTCCATGGCCGAGGCCAAGGCCCGCGGCAAGGTCCGGATCGAAGGCAAGGAATACGTTATGGCCGACGGAGACGTCGTGGAGTTCCGCTTCAACGTTTAGGGCCTGAACCCCGGGACGTGCGAGGGGCCGCTAGGAACACATGTTCTTAGCGGCCCCTCGTCTTTGTCAGCTGTGTGAGGCTTCCGAGGCGAGTATCCGGGCGAGGTCGGACGGGCGACTCCACATCGGCCAGTGGCCCGTCGGAAGGTCGACGTAGTGAACGTTCTTGAGATTGGCGACCCCGGCGAACATGGGATGACCGGCCTTGGCCAGTGCCGTGACCTGCGAGCTCGTCATTGAGCAGCAAACGAAGGTGGTGGGTACGTCCCAGCGGGCGTCATCGGTAAGGTGCACGATCTGACGAAGGACGGGTCCCGGCTCGGACACCGCACGTTCGCGGAACCGCTCCAGTTGATCGGCGTTCAGGCCCTCAAGGCTGGCCTGCTCCCCGAGCTTCTCGAAGGGCGGCAACGGGAGCCCCGTGCCCTCCGCTGGAAAATCGGGGGCAAACGCGATCCCTGGCGTTGCCGGACCGCTGTCAACCCAAATCACGCGACTGATCAGCCCGGGGTGCTGGTCGAGCACAAGACTCACCGGTGCGTTGGCTCCGCTATGGGCCACGATGACCACCGGACCGGAGTTGTCTCTGGCGGACCGTTCGACTGCCGCGGCCTGCTCGTCCAGGGTCCGGGTCATCCGGTCGGTATCTGTCGCGTCGAGGCCGGGCAGCGTCAGGGGGATCGCCCGGTGGCCCCAAGATGTTAGCTGCTCCAGGACTTCGTCCCATGCCCATGCTCCCAGCCAGTGGCCGGGGATGAGAAGGATCGTCGAATCGCTTGTGTGTGTTGTCATGCCACAATCCTCGCCTGCCTCTCGGACAACGGTATGGCACTATTTACGGCACCGATCAGGACGGGGTGGAAAAGATGAAAAGAGTGGAGCGGCTCCACGCTATGTCGGAGATGTTGCGCCGCAGCGGGTCCCGAGGCTGCACGGCAGACCGTCTGGCCAACGAGTTCGGAGTCTCTATCCGCACCGTCAAGAGAGACCTCGTCGCGCTTGAGAACAGTGGGGCTCCGATCTGGTCCCGTCCGGGACCTCGCGGCGGTTACGGTCTGGCGACCCAAGCGGACCTCCCGCCTGTGCGCCTGACGCCCGCTCAAGCGGTGGCTCCTCTCGCGGCGGTTTCAGCTGCCCCAGATGCGCCGTACGCTGATCTCGCCTCGGTCGCCATCAGGAAGATCATGGACGTACTCGATCCTCCGACCCGGGTGAAGGTCGATGATCTGGCCCGCCGCATCTGGGTCAACACGGATGAGCCTGGAACACGGGCCGTCAGATCGGGCGCGCCCCCGGAAGGCCAATGGTGCCGACGACGACCCGATCAGGCCAGTCAAACTCGTGAACGTGTGATGGCATGTCCGTATTTTAGGCACAAGAGCTCCGTGGCGTCGCAGGGTCCATCGTGGCTGCGCAGGCGCGGAGGCCCCCGCGGAACAGCGGCTACGCGGACAGTGCAACCGCCTGCGGGTCGATGGCCCCGCGGTGCTCGTAGGCCCAGGTTCGCGGGGTGGTGCCGAAGTGGCGTTTGAACTCGCGGCTGAACTGTGAGGGGCTCATGTAGCCGACGGCGGCGGCGGCTCGGGTGATGTCGGTGCCGTTGGCGATCAGCAGGGCGGCGTCGTTGAGGCGGAGCGCCTTGAGGCGCTGGAGCGGCGGCGCAGAGGCAGGGTGCGGAGTCGTCGCTGTGCACCCGGCCATCGACGTAGGCGTGCTTGGTGCCCTGCAGGATGACGCGCCGCCTCGCGCTGTAGACCCCGGACGTCTGTTCGACCGGTGCGGCGACCCGGAACGGCGGCACTGCCTCGAAGGGCGCCAGGGGCGTCATGCTGACCCGCAACACCGGGACGTCGACGGCTGCGGTCGCGGCCCTGAAGCAGGAGCTCGGTGCCGGCGTCGACGTGTCGTTCATCCGCATGGTCCTCGCCGTGCCCGAGTCGGTGCGCCAAGCCGCCGCCGAGGTGCTGGCGCAGGTCCCGCACCTCGATGCGCTGATCTGCAACGCCGCGATTGCCCAGACCCCACGCAGAAGATCACCGTCGATGGCTTCGAGAACCAGCTTGGCGTCAATCACTTCGGCCACTTCCTGCTGTGTGGCCTGCTCTTCGACCGGATCGAGGAATCGAGCGGCCGCATCGTGGTGGTGGGCAGCAATGGCTACAAGATGGGCCTGAAGAAGATCCAGTTCGATGACCTCAACTTCGACGGGAACTACAGCGCCTGGAACGCCTACAACCAGAGTAAGCTCGCCCAGATGAGGTTCGGCTATGAACTCCAGCGACGCGTCCAGGCCGCCGGAGCCGCCGTCCAGGTTCAGGTCTGCCATCCCGGGATGTCACGAACCGAGCTGATCCAAGGCGATGTGACGCTGCTCAACAAGATCCTCTTCCGGCTGATGTCACCGCTGGCCCAACCGCAAAGGGATCGTGGCCCGAAGTCATGTGCGCAACCGAGGACGGGCTGCAGCCCGGGTCGCTCTACGGGCCCACGCGGCGCGCCGAGACGGTCGGGCGCATCGGCGAATGCCCGCTTGAAGACCACGCACTCGACCGGGACGCCGCGGCGAAGCTCTGGGCTCTGTCGCAGGACAAGACCGCCCTGACCTGCTCGCCGGAAGGCGCCCGCGAGCCTGGCGCGGACCGCCGCTTCGTGTAAGCAGCCGGGGCAGCCATCGGTAGCAAATGGCGCCGCCGTCGCAGATATATGAAACCATGCTCGGAGAGGCGCCGGGCATCCCGGAAGAACGGGAACGCGCGGCAGGAACAAGGAGATTGTATGCAGCTGGGTCGTTTCTCCAAGAGCCTGGCCCTGGCGGCAGTGGCGGCCCTGGCCCTGGGTGCGTGCACGGTGGCCGATGACGAGGCGGTGACGGCTCCGGCACCGGTCCCGGCGGTCATCGAGGCAGCGCGTGGCGGCTCGGCGACCGTGGCCGAAGTCAACGCGCTCAGCACGTTCAACCCGAACACCGCGGACGGCAACACCGACGTCAACGCCAAGATCAGCTACGCCACCCACTCCGGCTTCTTTTACCTCGACAACAAACTCAGCGTGGTGCGGAACGAAAAATTCGGCACGATGGAAAAGGTCTCCGATGATCCGCTAACGGTCAGGTACGCCATCAGGGAAGGCGTGAAGTGGTCTGACGACACTCCCGTGACGGCGGCAGACCTGCTCCTGCAGTGGGCTGCGTTCTCCGGGTATTATGACGACGCCGCCCCGGACTCCTTGGATCCCTCGCCTGACGCAGCCGGGGATTCGGCGCCTGAGGCCGCGACCGGAACGTCGTATTTCTCCTATGCCGGTGACCCCACGGGCCTCGCCCTCACCGACTTCCCCGAACTCGGTGCGGACGGCCGGTCCCTGACCCTGACATACTCCCGGCCCTACACCGACTGGGAAACGGCTCTCGGCGGTCCCGGCGTCGACATTCCGGCCCACGTCCTCGCCCGGAAGGCCGGCCTGGCCGGCACCGACGAATTCGTCGCGCTCCTGAAAAGTCTGCCCCGCGGCGACCCCGCCGACCCCCGGCCGGCCAACGAGCAGCTGGCCGCCATGGCCGCGCTGTGGAACACCGGCTTCGACACCACCTCGCTCCCCGCCGACGTCAGCCTGTACCTGTCCAACGGCCCCTACATCGTCCGGAATGTCAACGAAAACCAGACGCTGACCATGATCCGGAACAGGGACTACAACTGGGGCCCGGAGGCCAGGCTGGATGAAATCACGGTCCGCTTTATCGGTGACGCCGGCGCCCAGGTCCAGGCGCTGCAGTCCGGCCAGGCGGACATCATCGCACCCCAGGCCTCCACCGACACGATGGACCGGCTCAAAGCCCTCGAAGCCGACGGTGTCACGGTGGAAGTCGGCCGCCAGCTCGCCTTCGACCACATTGACTTGAACTACAGCGGACCGTTCACCGAGAAGAACGTCCGCGAAGCGTTCCTGAAGACTGTCCCACGCCAGGAAATCGTCGACCGGATCCTCCGGGGCCTGGACCCGGATCCGGCACCGCTGGACTCCCAGCTGTTTGTCCCGGACCAGGCGCCCTACGCCGAGTCGGTGCGGAACAACGGCTCCGCCGCGTATCAGGAGGTCGACATCGAGGCGGCCAAGGAGCTCCTCGACGGCGCCACGCCGGAAGTGCGGATCATGTACAACAAGGACAACCCCAACCGGGTCACGGCGTTCACGCTCATCCGAGAGTCCGCCGGCAAGGCGGGTTTCAACATCATCGACGGCGGCCTCGGCGGCTCCGACTGGGGCAAGGCCCTGGGCAAGGGCGGCTACGATGCCGCCATCTTCGGCTGGAGCAACTCCGGGGACGGCGGTTCCGGCGTACCTCAGGTTTTCAAGTCAGGCAATGATTCCAACTTCAATGGCTTCAGTGATCCCGTCGCGGATGAGCTGATGGACGAACTCATCGTCACCACCGACCCCGGCGAGCAGGACAGCCTCGCCCAGCAGATCGACCGGAAAGTCTGGGACTCCGCCTATGGGCTGCCGTTGTTCCAGCTGGTGGGTGTCGATGCCTACAGCCAGCGCATCTCCGGGGTGAAGTACATGCCCAACCAGACCGGGGTCTGGTGGAACTTCTGGGAGTGGTCCCGGAACCAGGCATAGACCGGCCGGCGGGCGGTTAGCCGGGATTAACCGAGGCGACCGACGGGGCGAAGAATACCAGCCGGTAACATGTGACATGAAATGCGGCCCGGTTAACGCGGCGGGTCACACGCCCATCCGGTCACGGTTTGGCAACGCGGTTCCATGATTCGGACACTTTGCGGTTAGGCTACATCCATGTGTAGTCCACGTCACAGGGATATCCCTGTGTCCGGGCCTGCCGGGAAGCATTAGTCTTTCCTCGAATCCCCCCAAACTCATAGGAGGCGGAATGCGTTTTTCGCGCACTTCCAAAGCATTGGGCATGATGGCTATCGCCGCGCTTGCCCTGACCGGTTGCGGTGGCGGTACCACTGACGCCGGCGGCACCACCGGCGGCGACGCCAGCAAAGTCATCTTCGCCGACGGCTCGGAGCCGGCACGTCCGCTGATCCCGACCGACACCAATGAGGTCGGCGGCGGCAAGGTCATCGACATGACCTTCGCCGGTCTTGTCAGCTACGACCCCAGCGGCAAGCCGGTCAACGAACTGGCCGAGTCCATTGAGGGCAAGGATGGCCAGAACTTCACCATCAAGCTCAAGAAGGACCAGAAGTTCACCAACGGCGAGGCCATCACGGCTCAGACCTTCGTGGATTCCTGGAACTTCGGGGCTGCGGCAAAGAACGCCCAGCTCAGCGCAGGCTTCTTCGAAAGCATCAAGGGCTACGACGAGGCCAGCGCAGAAGGCTCCACCGTCGAAACCATGTCCGGGCTGAAGGTCGTTGATGACCTGACGTTCACCGTCGAACTGAGCCAGCCCGAGTCCGACTGGCCGCTGCGCCTGGGCTACACGGCCTTCGTGCCGATGCCTTCCGGGGCCCTCGCGGACCCGAAGACCTTCGGCGAAACGCCGGTCGGCAACGGACCGTACATGCTCGCCGAGGGCGGCTGGCAGCACAATGTGCAGATCCAGCTTGTCCCGAACCCGGACTACAGCGGTCCGCGCAAGGCCAAGAACGGCGGCGTGACGTTCAAGATCTACCAGAACGACGACGCGGCCTACCAGGACCTGCTGGGCAACAACCTCGATGTCCTGCAGACCATCCCCACCAACGCGCTGCTGAACTTCGAGTCTGACCTCGGCGACCGCACCATCAGCAAGCCGTACGCCGGCAACCAGACCATCTCCATCCCGGAATACCTGCCGGAGTGGAGCGGTGAGGCCGGCAAGCTGCGCCGCCAGGCCCTCTCCATGGCCATCAACCGCGAGGAGATCACCAGCGTGATCTTCAACGGCGCCCGCCAGCCGGCCAAGGAGTTCACCGCTCCGGTCCTGGACGGCTACAACGCCTCGATCCCGGGTTCCGAGAACCTCGAGTTCAACGCTGAGAAGGCCAAGGAAACCTGGGCCAAGGCTGACGCCATCGAGAAGTGGGATGCGGACAAGACCTTCACCATCGCCTACAACGCCGATAAGGGCGGACACAAGGCATGGGTCGAGGCGCTCGTCAACCAGGTCAAGAACACCCTCGGCATCAAGATCGAAGGCAAGCCCTACGCTACCTTCAAGGAAGTCCGTACCGAGGCTACGGCCGGCACCCTGACCGGCGCCATCCGCGCCGGCTGGCAGGCCGACTACCCGTCGCTGTACAACTTCCTCGGCCCGATCTACAAGGCCGGTGCCGG
The DNA here is from genome assembly GCA_963769515.1 of uncultured Actinomycetota bacterium. GTDB lineage: Bacteria > Actinomycetota > Actinomycetes > Actinomycetales > Micrococcaceae > Arthrobacter. Next base: position 491,110 of record CAVYMG010000034.1, on the reverse strand, counting down.
CTCCAACGATTCCCGCTACGACAACCCGGCGTTCGAAAAGACCATCTCCGAAGGTCTCAAGGCGTCCAGCGTGGAAGAAGGCAACAAGGCCATGAACGAGGCCCAGGAGATCCTGCTGCAGGACCTCCCGGCCATCCCGCTCTGGTACCAGGTCGCCCAGGGCGGCTGGAGCGACAAGGTCACCAACGTTGACTACGGCTGGGACGGCGTCCCGCTGTACTACGCGATTACCGGCAAGTAATATCTGAGCGACGGCGGGGGCTGCTCGAATGAGCACCTCCGCCGTCGTTCTGTTTCCCCACATTTCGATCCGGATGGCCCGCGCCCGGCGTAACCCGTCGGGCTCCCGCAGTGACCGGTGCGGCGCCGTCGTGCATTCATAGTGAAAAGGTTCTTTGATGAACAACTCCACAGCATCCCGCCACGGGATGCCTGCTGACGGGGGTGTACTTCGCTGATGGCGACGTATGTTCTCAAGCGCTTCCTGCAACTGATCCCGGTATTCCTTGGAGCGACCCTCCTGGTGTACTTCCTGGTCTTCAGCCTTCCCGGCGACCCGATCGCCGCACTCTTTGGCGACAAGCCCGTGAACGAATCCGTGGCGGCCCAATTGCGGGCCCAGTACAACCTGGATCAGCCCTTCTGGATCCAGTACCTGCTCTACCTCAAGAGCATCTTCACCTTTGACCTGGGCATGGACTTCTCCGGCCGCCCGATTGCCACCGTGCTCAGCGAGGTCTTCCCCGTCACGGCCAGGCTGGCCGTGATGGCGCTGATTTTCGAGTCCGTCTTCGGCATCGCCTTCGGCCTGTTCGCCGGTCTGCGCAAGGGGAAAATCTTCGATGCAACGGTGCTCGTAGCTTCCCTGATCGTGATCGGTATCCCGATCTTCGTCCTCGGCTTCCTCATGCAGTTCTTCATTGGCGTGCAGCTGGGCTGGGCCAAACCCACGGTCGGCTCCGCCGCCTCGGTCCAGGACCTGATCCTGCCCGCCATCGTGCTCGGCCTGGGCTCCTTCGCGTACGTGCTGCGGCTCACCCGGACCAGCGTGATCGAAAACATGAACGCCGACTACGTCCGGACCGCCACGGCCAAGGGGCTCTCGCGCGGCCGGGTGGTCAGGGTCCACATCCTGCGGAACTCACTGATCCCGGTCATCACCTTCCTGGGTGCCGACCTCGGCGCCCTGATGGGCGGCGCGATCGTGACCGAAGGCATCTTCAACGTCCCGGGTGTCGGCAACCGGCTATACCGCGCCGTCACCACCGGGGAAGGGCCGACCGTCGTGTCCATCGTCACCGTCCTGGTCCTGATTTACGTTGTGTCCAACCTGCTCGTTGACCTGCTGTACGCCTGGCTTGACCCGAGGATCCGCTATGACTCCTGAAAACACTCTTCCCGCTCACCGGGCTGCCCGGCCCGGCCGCGACATCGAGCACTTCGTCGCAGACCTGGACGAGACCCCGCTGCAGGTCACGGACAAGGTCAAGGACGAAAACGCGCCCCTGAGCCTGTGGGGGGAAGCCTGGAAGAACCTGCGCCGGCAGCCCCTGTTCCTGATCTCTGCGTTCCTGATCGTCGTGGTGGTCCTGGTCAGCGTCTTCCCGGGGCTGTTTTCGCCCATCAACCCGCAGTCGGAGGCATGCCAGCTGGCGAACTCCAACGGCGGCCCGGCTGCAGGGCATCCGCTCGGCTTCACCCGGCAGGGCTGTGACGTGTATGCCCGGGTGATCTATGGCACCCAGTCCTCCGTGATCGTCGGGCTGTTCACCACGGTGGGCGTCATCATCATCGGCGGCACGGTAGGCGCGCTGGCCGGCTACTACGGCGGCTGGGTCGACGCCGTCCTCGCCCGGATCAACGACATCTTCTTCGCCCTGCCGCTGATCCTCGGCGCCATCGTCCTCACGCAGCTGCCGTTCTTCCGGGCCAACCGCAATGTCTGGTCGCTCGTGGTGATTCTGGTGATCTTCGGCTGGCCGCAGATTGCCCGCATCACCCGCGGCGCCGTCGTCGAAGTCCGGAATGCCGACTTCGTCACCGCGGCCCGTTCGCTGGGGGTGTCCCGGTTCCGGTCGCTGATGCGGCACGTGATGCCCAACGCGCTGGCCCCGATCATTGTGGTCGCCACCATTTCCTTGGGTACCTTCATCGTGGCCGAATCGACGCTGTCCTTCCTCGGCATCGGGCTGCCGCCGAGCGTGATGTCCTGGGGCAACGACATCCAATCGGCCCAGGCGTCCCTGCGCGCCAACCCGATGCCGCTGCTCTACCCGGCTATCGCCCTGTCCATCACCGTCCTGAGCTTCATCATGCTGGGCGACGCCCTCCGTGATGCTTTGGATCCCAAAGCGCGTAAGCGATGAAAGGGGACGCTATGAACGCCTCTGTCGAAATCCACGAAGCCGGCGCCGCCGAGCGACCGCTGCTTGAAATCCGCGACCTTGCCATCACCTTCGCTACGAGCAACGGCGACGTCAACGCGGTCCGGAACGCCCACCTGACGATCATGCCCGGCGAGACCGTCGCCATCGTGGGCGAGTCCGGCTCCGGCAAGTCCACCACCGCGCTGGCCGCCATCGGGCTGCTGCCCGGCAACGGCCGCGTCTCCGGCGGACAAATCCTTTTCGACGGCGAGGACATCTCCAACGCCAGCGAAAAACGGATGATCGAACTCCGCGGCAACAGCATAGGCATGGTGCCGCAGGACCCGATGTCGAACCTGAACCCGGTGTGGAAGATCGGCTTTCAGGTCCGGGAGACGCTCAAGGCCAACGGCCTGCCCAGCGGCCCGGACGACGTCGCCAAGGTCCTTTCCCAGGCGGGTCTGCCTGACGCGGCCCGGCGGGCCAAGCAATATCCGCACGAGTTTTCCGGCGGCATGCGCCAGCGTGCACTGATCGCCATCGGCCTGTCCTGCCAGCCGCGCCTGCTCATCGCCGACGAGCCGACGTCGGCGCTCGATGTGACGGTGCAGCGCCAGATCCTGGACCACCTGGACACCATGACGGCCGAACTCGGCACCGCCGTCCTGCTCATCACCCACGATCTTGGCCTCGCCGCCGAGCGTGCTGACAAGGTCGTTGTGATGTACCGCGGGCAGGTCGTCGAGGCCGGTCCGTCGCTGGAGCTGCTGCAGAACCCGCGTCACCCCTACACCCAGCGGCTGGTGGCTTCGGCGCCGTCGCTTGCGTCGCGGCGGATCCAGGTCGCGAAGGAGCAGGGCGTCGACGCAGAGGGGCTGTTGGCCCCCACCGGCGAGGGCACCTCCGCTCCGGCCCTGCCGGATGACGTGCTGCAGATCGAAAACCTGACAAAGGTCTTCAAACTTCGCTCCGGCTTCGGCAAGTCCACGGACTTCACCGCGGTCGATGACATCTCCTTCAAGGTCAAGCGCGGAACCACGACGGCGATTGTGGGGGAGTCCGGCTCGGGCAAGTCCACCGTGGCCCAGATGGTGCTGAACCTGCTCACGCCCACCTCGGGCAAGATCATCTTCGACGGCGTCGACACCTCCACGCTGAACAGCAAGGAGATCTTCGCGTTCCGCCGCCGGGTACAGCCGATCTTCCAGGACCCCTACGGTTCCCTGGACCCGATGTACAACATCTTCCGCACCATCGAGGAACCGCTGCGGACCCACAAGATCGGCGACAAGGCCAGCCGGGAGAAGAAGGTCCGCGAACTGCTTGACCAGGTGGCGCTGCCGCAGTCCACCATGCAGCGCTACCCGAACGAACTCTCCGGGGGCCAGCGCCAGCGTGTCGCGATCGCGCGGGCACTGGCGCTGGATCCCGAAGTGATTATTTGCGACGAAGCGGTCTCTGCCCTGGACGTCCTGGTGCAGGCGCAGGTGCTGAACCTGCTCGCCGAGCTGCAGTCCAGGCTTGGCCTGACGTACCTGTTCATCACCCATGACCTGGCCGTGGTCCGGCAGATCGCCGACCACGTCTGCGTGATGGAGCAGGGCAAACTAGTCGAGACCGGGTCCACGGACGAGGTCTTTGATGCCCCCAGGATGGACTACACCAGGGCGCTGCTCAACGCCATTCCGGGTGCCAGCCTTATGCTGCCGCCCGAAGTCGCCTAGAGCCCGGTCCCGCAGGCCGCGCCCGGACAGTCGGGCCAGGAGCCGGCGGCCGCCCGTTCACGGGGCGGCCGCCGGCTCCCTGCGTTCGTGCCGGGGCGCGCCGTGGCTCGCCGTGGCGTGCCGGCCGCGGCCGGCGCGCCACGTGACGCCGGCGTTCCTTCAGCGGGGGAGCGGGTTCCCGGGCGTCGTGTCGGGCGCGGTTGCGGACTCCGGCGCCGCCAGCCCCAGGGACCGCAGCCGCTGGGCGAGGACCAGGCCGAGCGCGTCATGGCCCTGCCGGTTCAGATGGACCCGGTCCGTCAACGCCCGCGTGAGGCCATACCGGGTCAGCCAGTCCCCGGCGCTGACGAACGGCAGCCCGTGCCTCCGGGCGACGGTGCCGAGCAGCGCGTCCACTTCGGTGCGGCGGCCGCCGCCGTCGCTCGCGGCGCGGGCCAGGGTGCCCACGATGGCGATCCGGGCGCCAGGGTAGCGTTCCCGGACGCTGGCGATCAGGCGGGCAGCGTTCCGCGCGATCTGCTGGTCGGTGGCACCTTTGCTGGCATCGTTGCCGCCGCCTTGGATCAGCACGAGCGGAGGGGCGCCGTACGGGAGTTTCCAGTCGCCGCGCTGCAGCGCATCCATGTAGTTGCCCGTTTTCCCGAAGGAGGCCACGTAGCCGGTCCCGCCCCGCCCGGAGAAAAAGACCTTGTAGCCCACCGCCGCGAGCGCCTGCCGCGGCCAGCCGAAGGCGGGCTCGGACTGGGAGTCGCCGATCAGGACGGCCGTGTGGCTGATGTCCGCCACGATGACTTCGTCCCGGCCGTTGGCAGGATTCCGGTAGATCGAACCCGGCGGGAGGCTGGCGGGGCTCCCCGCCCGGGCGGCCTGCGCCGGGGAAGGCTCCGGGGCATCGGATGCCAGCACGCAGCCGGAGAGGACGAGGCCGGCCGCGATCATCGGTGCGACCAGGCGGGACAGCGTCGCGGCCCGCCGCGGGGGAGCTCCGCGCCGGCGGGCCGGACCGGGGACCGCGGCCGTAGGGGCCTCAGCCGAAGGGCCTCAGCCGAAGGGACCGCGCGGAAATGAGTGATCTTACTCACGTCAGATTCCCCCTCTCCGCGCCCTGACGATGGTGTCCGGGAACCCGCGCGTCTCGTATTTTAGGCCAATAAATGTCCTAGCGCTTAGACTTAGAGCAGGTGCCCTGTGTTAAAAGGGCGAATCCGTCGTGCGTTCCGGTTGGAAATGTCGCGATACCACAGCTGACTTCACCACTGAATCGAGCAATAACGCATGTCTGAAACCACCACCAACACCGCGGTAGCCACTGCATCGCGCAGTGATCTGCGCAACGTCGCGATTGTGGCCCACGTTGACCACGGCAAGACCACCCTGGTCGATGCCATGCTCAAGCAGACCAATTCCTTTGCCGAGCACAACCACCTTGAAGACCGTGTCATGGACTCGGGTGACTTGGAGCGCGAAAAAGGCATCACCATCCTGGCCAAGAACACCACGGTGGCTTACAACGGGCCGTCCTCCAACGGTGAGACCATCACCATCAACGTCATCGACACCCCCGGCCACGCCGACTTCGGTGGCGAGGTCGAGCGCGGCCTGTCCATGGTCGACGGCGTCGTCCTCCTCGTTGATGCCTCCGAAGGTCCGCTGCCGCAGACCCGCTTCGTGCTGCGCAAGGCCCTTGCCGCGCACCTGCCGGTGATCCTGCTGGTCAACAAGACCGACCGCCCCGACTCGCGGATCGAAGAAGTGGTCCACGAATCCATGGACCTGCTCCTGGGCCTGGCCTCCGACCTCGCGGACGAAGTCCCGGATCTGGACCTCGACAAAATCCTCAACGTGCCGGTCGTCTACGCCGCCGCCAAGGTCGGCCGCGCATCGCTCGAGCAGCCCGCCGACGGTACCGCCCCGGAGAATGAGGACCTGGAGCCGCTGTTCCAGGCCATCATCGAGCACATCCCGGCGCCGACCTACAACCCGGACGGTGTCCTGCAGGCTCACGTCACCAACCTGGACGCCTCGCCGTTCCTGGGCCGCCTCGCCCTCCTGCGCATCTACAACGGCACCCTGCGCAAGGGCCAGACCGTTGCCTGGGCACGCGCCAACGGTGAACTCAAGAACGTCAAGATCACCGAACTGCTTGCTACCAAGGCCCTCGACCGCGTCCCGACCGACTCCGCCGGACCGGGCGAGATCGTCGCCGTCGCCGGCATCGAGGAAATCACCATCGGTGAGACCCTGACTGACGCTGACAACCCGCAGCCGCTGCCGCTGATCACGGTTGACGACCCGGCCATCTCCATGACCATCGGTATCAACACCTCGCCGCTGGCCGGCAAGGTCAAGGGCGCCAAGGTCACGGCCCGCCAGGTGAAGGACCGCCTGGACAAAGAACTGATCGGCAACGTCTCCATCAAGGTTCTCCCGACCGAACGCCCCGACGCCTGGGAAGTCCAGGGCCGTGGCGAACTCGCGCTGGCCATCCTGGTTGAGCAGATGCGCCGTGAAGGCTTCGAGCTGACTGTCGGCAAGCCGCAGGTTGTCACCCGGACGGTGGACGGCAAGGTCCACGAGCCGATGGAGCACATGACCATCGACGTGCCCGAGGAATACCTCGGCGCCGTCACCCAGCTCATGGCTGCCCGCAAGGGCCGCATGACCAACATGGCCAACCACGGCACCGGCTGGTGCCGGATGGAATTCATCGTTCCGGCCCGTGGCCTGATCGGGTTCCGCACCAAGTTCCTCACCGACACCCGTGGCGCCGGCATCGCCGCCTCGATCTCCGAGGGCTACGAGCCGTGGGCCGGCCCGATCGAATACCGCACCAACGGCTCGATGATCGCCGACCGCGCCGGTGTTGTGACCCCGTTTGCGATGATCAACCTGCAGGAACGCGGTTCCTTCTTTGTGAAGCCGACCTCCGAGGTTTATGAGGGCATGATCGTCGGCGAGAACTCCCGCGCCGATGACATGGACGTAAACATCACCAAGGAAAAGAAGCTCACCAACATGCGTGCCGCTTCCTCCGACACCTTCGAGAACCTGACGCCGCCGCGCGACCTGACCCTCGAAGAGTCCCTCGAATTCGCCCGCGAAGACGAGTGCGTCGAGGTGACCCCGGATGCCATCCGCATCCGCAAGGTCATCCTGGACACCAGCGACCGTGCCAAGGCCAACCGCGCCCGCGCCAAGGTCTAGTTTCAGCGCACTTCCGCTGATACAACAGGCTGTTTGTGAATAGGAGAGCTGCCGGTACGGCAGGCGGCATTGCCGCCGCCGTACCGGCAGCTCTTTTTGTTGCCCTGGCCGGTACGGCGCTGCACGGGCAGGACGCCCTCATCGCCGGGATGACACTGCCCTGGGGTGCGGTGGCCGCCCTGGTGCTGCTGGCGTCCGTGGAACTATGGCTCGGGGCGGCGTTCCGCTCGATCGTTCCGCCGGCGTTCTGCGGCGTCCTCTGTTACGCGCTCACGGGCTGGTGGTCCGCGCTGGAGCCCGGCAAACGCCTGATCATCGACGACACCGCCGGCAATATCTGGATCTTCGGCATCGCGGTCGTAACCGTGGCCATGCTGGCGTGGTGCGCGCGGTACCGCGAACGCCCAAGCTAACCCTCCCGCCCCGCGGGACATGCTCATTCTTCAACCTTTGCGAGCGGACATGATGGCATGGCGTCCACCGGGCAGCCCCGGCACAGGACATGCCCATTGCTGACCGCCGGATCCGGGATTGCGCCGCTGGGCATGCTCCCGCGCGGGCGTGCCGAAGGGGCATGCGGTTGTCCACATAGCGCGGATCCGGCGCGCCCGTCCACGGTTCCTGCCTCCACTATGGCTGCATGGTCAATATCTTCGAGGTTCTCGCCAACTACGACGGCGTCGCCCGTGCCAAGCATCTGACCGCCGCCGGGGTCTCGGATTTCCAGCTGAAATCTGCGATGTCCAGCGGCGCCGTGACCAGGATCGCGCGGGGTGTGTACGCGGTGCCCGGTGCCGACCCCGGGCTCAGGGCCGTTCGCTCGCTGCCGGCCGAGCCTGCCTGCATCACGGCTGCGCAGCTCCGCGGACTCTGGGTTCTTAATCCCCCGGGACGGCCGCATGTGGCCATCACGCACAGCCGCTGCTACCCGGGGTTCGTGTGTCACCGCTCGTCCGCAGCGCCGACGCTTATGGACGCGGTCGTTCAAAGTCTCCGCTGCCTGCCGGAACCGGACGGACTCGTCATCGCGGAATCCGCCGTCGTCCTCAGCGGGCTGTCCCTGGCCGGCCTGCGTCAGCGGCTGGACGGACGCAATGACGTCCGCGAACGGCGCATCGCGGCGGCAATCGTCCCGCAGTCGCAGTCCATCATCGAGTGCCTCGCCCGCTTTCTTCTGCGGCGTGCCGGGTTCCATGTCGAATCCCAGGTTAATGTCCCCGGAATGGGACACCTGGACCTCATGGTGGATGGAAGACTCGGCATCGAAACAGACGGCGCGGGGTTCCACATGGACCGGGAAAGTTTCGAGGAAGACCGGCGTCGCTGGAACGTGACCACCCGCCGTGGAATCCCGATCCTCATCGTGAGCTACGGGCTGTTGCGGAATCACCCACAGGACTTCATCGCCATGGTCCGGGAAACGCTGAAGCTGCCCTCTGCGGCCGCGTAGCACTCGGCGGGTTCCGTGTCCGGCGTATCCAGCCACTGGACATGTCCAGTGCTGGCGGTGGCCGATGAGCATGATGGCAGTATGTCCACCCGGGACGGTCACGGGAGGGCATGTCCGGTGGCTCTTCGGCGGGGGAGGGCATGTCCCCTCTGGAGGCTGGTCAGGGCAGGGGCTGGCCGGTTACGGGGCTGCGCGGGGTGCGGCGCGGGGGTGGCGGGGGGACTTCCTTTGCGGCCACCACGAGCGCCAGGGGTATGACGACGTCATCGCGCCGGGTCCGGATGGTGCAGTCGCCGCCGGAGCGTGCCAGGAGCTCGCCGAGCGCGTCGGTGAGGCCTTCATCGATCCGGTACCTGACGACGACCCGCGTGCCCAGGGGCGCGGCGGACAGGAACTGCTGGGGCAATGGCAACGGCGGGATCACTAGTTCATAGTAGGACGCGCAGGGACTATGACGCCCGGCTAGGTTCGCGGGAACCTGCTGGGAGATAATAGGCTCAGTTGTCAGCAGCCCGGCGCCCAGGCCGGAGAACGATCCGGCCGGCCGCCGGAACCAATGTGGAGAGGCAAGGGACGTGACCTACGTAATTGCGCAGCCGTGTGTAGATGTCAAGGACAAGGCATGTATTGAGGAATGCCCCGTCGATTGCATCTATGAAGGTGAACGCTCCCTGTACATCCACCCGGACGAGTGTGTGGACTGCGGCGCTTGTGAGCCGGTCTGCCCCGTCGAGGCGATCTACTACGAGGACGACACCCCCGAGGAATGGGCGGACTACTACAAAGCCAACGTTGAGTTCTTCGACGAACTGGGGTCCCCGGGCGGCGCCGCGAAGATCGGCAACACCCACACCGACCATCCCCTGATCGCCGCCCTGCCGCCGCAGAACCAAGACAACTAGGACGGGTGAGCCGGTGACATCCGCTGTGCGCAGCTACGGCCTGAGCCTGCCCGACTACCCGTGGGAGGCCTTGGCACCGTACTTGGCACGGGCCGCGGAGCATCCGGGGGGAATAGCCAATCTTTCGATCGGAACCCCGGTGGACCCGACCCCTGACGTGGTCCAGGACGCGCTGAGGGCCGCGGCCAACGCTCCCGGATACCCCACAGTCCACGGCACGGCGGCGCTGCGCGAAGCCGTCGCGGCCTGGTTTGCCCGGCGCCGCGGAGTGCCCGGCCTGGATCCGCGCGACGTTATGCCGACTGTCGGTTCAAAGGAACTGGTGGCCTGGCTGCCGTTCCTCCTCGGCCTGCGGACGGGCGACGTCGTTGTCCGCCCGACGGTGGCCTACCCCACCTATGACATCGGCGCGGCTTTCGCCGGCGCGGAACACGTCGCCGCCGACGACCTCGACGACCTCGATGAAGCCACCCGGGCCCGCGTGCGCCTTATCTGGATCAACTCGCCGGGGAATCCCACCGGCAGCGTCCGGGACATCGCGTCACTGCGCCGGATTGTCCGCCAGGCCCGCGAGATCGGCGCCGTCGTCGCCTCTGACGAGTGCTACGCCGAACTCGGCTGGGGAGAATGGGACGTTCAGCGCGGCGGGACGCCGGTGCCGAGCATCCTCGACCCGCTCGTGGCCGAGGGGTCCCATGAGGGCCTCCTCGCGGTGTACTCGCTCAGCAAGCAGTCCAATCTCGCCGGATACCGCGCCGCGTTCGTCGCCGGGGATCCGGAGATCGTGGCGAATCTCGTCAATAGCCGTAAGCACGCCGGCATGATCGTTCCGTACCCTGTCCAGGAAGCGATGCGGGTGGCGCTTGGCGACGACTCCCATGTCCAGGCGCAGAAAGACCTGTACCGGGGCCGGCGGGAACGGATCGTCCCCGCGCTGGAACGGTTCGGGCTGACGATCCACGAATCCAGGGCCGGCCTGTACCTGTGGGCCACGGCGGGTGAGGCCACGTGGGACACGGTCGGCCGGCTGGCCGACCGCGGCATCGTGGTGGGGCCGGGGGTCTTCTACGGGGACGCCGGCGCGGGCTTCATCCGGGTGGCCCTGACGGCCAGCGACGAGCGGATCGACGCCGCCGTGGCGCGACTGGCCACCGAAGCGTAACAATGCTGTGACGCGTGCCACATGTGGCGCGTTTTTGCGGCAGTTAAGGCCTCCCGGATTAGTGCGACCCGCAATGTGACGGTACTTTTTAACTGACTATCAATGGTGGCTTTCCACAAGAAGGCAGCGCAGCTTTTGGAATTCCTGTCCGCACAGGAACCGCAGGCAGCTCCACCAGATGTTGGACCAGCTTTCTACAGAGGCCCCGACGCCTCATGAGGAGACTCCATGACTGAAACCACCAGCGCAACCCTGCGCCACGCCGGCGGCGAACTCGAACTGCCCCGGATCAAGGTTGTAGAAGGAAACGAAGGCTACGACGTTTCGAAGCTGCTGACGCAGACCGGCGCCGTCACCTTCGACCCCGGTTTCATGAACACCGCCGCCACGACGTCGGCCATCACCTACATCGACGGTGACGCCGGGATCCTGCGCTACCGCGGCTACCCGATCGAACAGCTCGCGCAGCACTCGAGCTTCCTGGAAGTGTCCTACCTGCTCATTTACGGCAACCTGCCGACCCCCACCGAGCTCGAAGCCTTCGACCAGCGGATCCGGCACCACACCCTGCTGCACGAGGAACTCAAGGGCTTCTTCAGCGGTTTCCCCCGCGACGCGCACCCGATGCCGGTGTTGTCCTCGGCCGTCTCGGCGCTGTCCACCTTCTACCAGGACTCGCTGGATCCGTTCAACGCCGAACAGGTGGAACTCTCCACGATCCGGCTGATGGCCAAGATGCCCGTCATCGCCGCCTACGCCCACAAGAAGTCCATCGGGCAGCCGATGCTCTACCCGGACAACTCCATGAACCTCGTGGAGAACTTCATGCGCCTGAGCTTCGGGCTGCCGGCCGAGCAGTACGAGCTGGACCCGGTGATCGCCAAGGCCCTGGACCTGCTCCTGATCCTGCACGCGGACCACGAGCAGAACTGCTCCACCTCCACGGTCCGCCTGGTCGGTTCCTCCAACGCCAACCTCTTCGCCTCCGTCTCCGCAGGCATCAACGCGCTCTTCGGTCCGGCCCACGGCGGCGCCAACGAGGCCGTGCTGAAAATGCTGCGCCAGATCCAGGCGGACGGCATCAAGCCGGAAGACTACATGGAGAAGGTCAAGAACAAGGAAGACGGCGTCCGGCTGATGGGCTTCGGCCACAGGGTCTACAAGAACTACGACCCGCGCGCCAAGATCATCAAGGCCACCGCACATGAGATCCTGACCAAGCTCGGCGGCAACGACGAGCTCCTGGAGATCGCCATGCGCCTCGAGGAGAAGGCCCTCGGGGACGACTACTTCATCCAGCGCAAGCTGTACCCCAACGTGGACTTCTACACCGGCCTGATCTACAAGGCCATGGGATTCCCGGAGAAGATGTTCACCGTGCTGTTCGCCATCGGCCGGCTGCCCGGCTGGATCGCCCAGTGGCGTGAAATGATCAGCGACCCGAACACCAAGATCGGCCGCCCGCGGCAGCTCTACATCGGCGAACCGGAACGCCACTACCCGGTCCGCTAGGCCCACGGCCCGGCCCTGGCCGGGCGTGAACCTGACGCAGCCCGACGACGGCCGCGCACCTGCCATGGTGCGCGGCCGTTGCCGTGCCCGGCACACGACACCCGTGCGAGGCTCGCGGCTCCCGTCCCGGGCGTCCGGGCGAGGGAAGGCCCGCCCCGACGAAGCTAACGGCCGTTCCATGCTAAGAATGACGGGTGCCAAAATTTGTCGACGCCACCGTCCGGCGTCAGGAAATCGTCGAAGCAGTCTTCCGGATCATCGCCGCGGAAGGGCTTGAACGGGCCTCGCTGCGTGAGGTCGCCGCCGAGGCGGAACTGGCGGTCGGATCAGTCCGCCACTATTTCGCCAGCAGTGAGGAGCTCCTCGCGCATTCGTTTGACGTCGTCGTGGACCGGATCGTGGGCCGGCTGACGGCCGCCGATGCGCATCTTGCCGGCCTGACGCCCGGCACCGCGGCGTTCCACCGCGGTGCGCTGGCCCTATTGAGCGAATTCCTGCCGTTGGACGGGGAACGGGCGGTTGAGGCCTGTGTCTGGATGGCCTTCAAGAACGCCGCCCGGACGAAGAGCTTCCTGGTGCCGGCAGCCGACCGCGGCCACCGCGCCGTTGCCGTCATCGTGGGGCGGCTCGTGAAGGAGCTCTGCGGCGAGGCGGGCAGCGGGGAAGCGGAGCAACACCGGCTCGTCACCGAGGCCGAGCGTCTGCTGGCGACGCTGGACGGGCTTACCCTGCATGCGTTGCTGCAGCCGGACTGGATGACGGCCCGGATCTGCGGGGATGTGCTCGCGGCCCATCTGGCGGACCTGGGCCGAGACGGGGGCGGGACCGGGAGTGTGGCAGGCCAGGCTGAGGGCAGATTGGCCGTCAGCCATTAACCTGCCCTAACTTCAGGAATAGACTGGGGGAGTACGGCTGGCCAAGGGAGGCATTTTGATGCACGAAACCGGCGGACCGGGTTGGCGGATCACGATGGACACGTCCGGGCCCATGCTGATTGCCCTCTATATTCGCGACGCCGCCGGTCTGAACAGCGCCGGACATCCGGCGCTTTGCCACGTGGCACCCAAGATCCGCGCCTCCGACCACGCGCACCTGATTGCCGAGGTGGGGGGAGCCAGCGCGCTCAAGACCGAGTGGGAGGCCTGGTGGGAACAGTTACTGAAGGCCTATCCGGAGATGTCGCCCGTGTTGGCCCCGCCGGAGTTTCCGGCATTCAGCAATTCACCGGCGCTCCGGCGGGTACTGCAGGCCCACTTCGGAGCCGCCCTGACTTGGGCGCGCGAACGCCGCGGCGAGTACACGGCGCTTGAAGCGGCCCGGGATACCAGCGGAGCCGCACTGCTGTTATCCGACATGGTCGAAGACCGCCTGCTCGACGCGGGGCGGGCCGCCCGGGAGTTCACCCTGACCATTATCGAGCTGCCGCTCGCCGAACCGCGCGCCTGGTACCTCGAACCGGACAAGATGATCATGAGCCGGGAACTGCTCTCCCAGCCCGAACTTTTCCGCAGCTACGTCCAGCCGGTCGTCGATCTGCTCGTCTGAGCCCTGGCCGGCTCCCTGGCCTGCGCATGGGCCGTGGCCTGCGCCCGGGCCTGACCCGGTCGTCGTCAGCGGGCCGCAGCGTCCGCGACCGTGATTCTGACCTGGCCTGCGGGCCCGGAGGCCGGCGCCCAGCCGTTGCGGGCAGCGCGCTCCCAGCGGCGCCCCTGCACCTCCACACCGGTGATGGAGAGGGCCTTGGCGTTGGCTACCGCCCACTGCGCCACCGACCAGGCGAGGCTGCCGTCGGCATCCACCACCAGGACCGGTCCGTCCGCCGTCGCCGGCAAGTCGCCGTGTGCCGCGGTGAGCATCGTCCGGACGGCACCAGGGTCCCCTGCGGCGTCCGGCGCCCGCAGCACGCAGTCCAGGCCCTCGGTTGTCTGGCCGGTCAGCGCCGAGGCGAAGGCCCGGCCCTTGGTTTCGTGCCGGGCGTAGGCATCGGGGAACGCCGAGCGCTGGACCTCCTGGGCCGCCACGGTGATTTCCAGGTCCTCATAGCCGGGTACCGCGACGAGGGCATCAAAAAAGGCGTTGCTCGCGTAGTACGGATCCATGACCTGGGCGGTGGATCCCCAGCCCTGCGACGGCCGCTGCTGGAACAGCCCGCGCGAATCGGGGCCGGCCTGATCCCCGTAGTTGATGTTCCGCAGCTTGGATTCCTGCAGGGCGGTCGCCAGTGCGATGCTGGCCGCCCGGGCGGGCAGCTCCCGCCGGACGGCGACGGCGGTGATCAAGGCGGCGTTGGCGGCCTGGTCGGTGGCCAGGCCGGCGGACAGACTGCCGGCGACGGCGGTGCATCCTTCCGGGACCAGCACGTCCGAGCGCTGCACGACCACCGCGGCCGTCCCGGCGGCTGCCGTGACCAGAACAGCACTGAGCACGAGCACGGACCGGCGGCGCCGGCTCCTTCTACGGGCCACAGGACTACTTTCCGTCGGGCCCGGCCGGACCCGTCACGTTCTTGGGCGTCAGTTCGCGTGCAGTGCCGCGTTCAATTCCACGCTCTGGCCCTGGCGGGGGAGGACCTCAACGGCCCCGGTCGTGGAGTTTCGGCGGAACAGCAGGTTGGGAACGCCGGAGAGTTCCACGGCCTTGACGATCCTGGTGGTGTCCTCGCCGTCGTCGTCCCGGGGCCCGATGACCCGGACCCGGGTTCCGGCCGTCACGTAGAGGCCCGCCTCCACAACGGAATCGTCACCGACGCTGATGCCCACCCCGGAGTTGGCGCCGAGCAGTACCCGCTCGCCCAGGGCGATCTTTTCCTTGCCCCCGCCTGAGAGGGTGCCCATGATCGACGCGCCGCCGCCCACGTCGGTGCCGTCACCGGCAATAACGCCGGCGGAAATGCGGCCCTCGACCATCGAGGTGCCCAGGGTGCCCGCGTTGAAGTTCACGAAGCCTTCGTGCATCACCGTGGTTCCTTCGGCCAGGTGCGCGCCGAGCCGGACGCGGTCGGCGTCGGCAATCCGGACACCGGACGGAACCACGTAGTCCACCATCCGCGGGAACTTGTCGACGCCGAACACCGTCACGGCGCCGCGCTTGCGCAGGCGCGCCCGGGTCAGTTCAAATCCCTCCACGGCGGCGGGGCCGAAGTTGGTCCAGACCACGTTCGGGAGCTTGGCGAAGATGCCGTCGAGGTTGATGGTATTGGGCCGGACCAGCCGGTGGGAGAGCAAGTGCAGGCGCAGGTAGGCGTCGGCCGTGTCCGCCGGGGATTCGTCGAGGTTGATCTGCGCGAAGATAACCTGCTGCTCGGTGCCGCGGTCCGGGTCGGCACCGTCCGCTGCGATGTCGAGCAGCGCCTGGTCGGCGTTGGCCACATCCGAGAGGCTCGAGGCGGCGGTGCCGAGCGCGGGCGCCGGGAACCAGACATCGAGGACAGTGGCGGCGCCATTGCGGGTGGACACAGTCGCCACCCCGTATCCATAGGCGGAGCGGGCGTCGGCGGGCACAGCGGAAGCAGCAGCGGTTTCAGTCATGGCCCAATTCTAACGAGGGCACCCGCGCGTGCTGTAACCGGCGACGCGCTCGTGACCCGGCAGGCGTGTGATGTCCCTGACGTTTCACGGCGACGGCGGCAAGTCACCGGGGGAGTACAGCCGATACAGTGGAACCGTGACTGCCCTGACCCCCGCCTCCCGTGTGCCCGCCCGACTGGACCTCCGCAAGGATGTCGCCCTGCTCACCGCCAACCTGATCGACATCAACAGCGTCTCCGGAGCCGAAACCGAACTGGCCGACGCCGTGGAACTGGCACTGCGCTCCATCGCGCAGCTGGAGCTGGTCCGCGACGGCGACTCGATCATCGCCCGCACCAACCTGGGCCGGGCCGAACGGGTCATCCTGGCCGGGCACCTCGATACCGTGCCGTTGCCGGTAACGGACGGCTCACTCGGCACCGTGCCTTCCTTCTGGCCGTCCGGCACACCCGGCGAGGGTGTTCTCTTCGGCCGGGGCGCCACCGACATGAAGGGCGGGGTCGCGGTGCAGCTGGCGCTCGCCGCCGGCCTGTTCGACGGCGGCGCCGAGCCGGACAAGGACGTCACGTTCGTCTTCTATGACCATGAGGAAGTGGAAGCCGTCAAAAGCGGGCTGGGACGGCTGGTCCGGAACCACGGTGCGCTGCTTGGCGGAGATTTCGCGATCCTGCTCGAGCCGACCGACGGGACGGTTGAAGGAGGCTGCAACGGCACGATGCGGTTCCAGGCGATCACCCTCGGAGAAGCCGCGCACTCGGCCCGGGCCTGGATGGGCAGCAACGCAATCCACGCTGCCGCCCCGATCCTCGCACGCCTGGCCGCCTACGAGCCCCGGACCATCAACGTGGACGGGCTCGACTACCGGGAAAGCCTCAACGCCGTGAAGATCAACGGCGGCACTGCAGGCAACGTCATTCCGGACAGGTGTGTTGTCGAAATCAACTACCGCTTCGCTCCGGATAAGTCCCCGGCCGAGGCGGAGGCCCATGTCCGGGAGCTCCTGGCCGGCTTCGAACTAATCCGCACCGACGCAGCGGCCGGGGCCCGGCCGGGGTTGAACCATCCGGCCGCCGCGTCGTTCGTGGCCGCCGTGGGCGCCGAACCGAAACCCAAATACGGCTGGACCGACGTGGCCCGGTTCAGCGAACTCGGGATCCCCGCCGTCAACTTCGGCCCCGGCGATGCGCTGCTGGCCCACAAGGACAACGAACACGTTGAGGCGGACGCGATCCGGGAGTGCCTGCGGGCGCTGCGGAGCTGGCTCGCCGCCTGACGCCGCAGGAAACCACGGCAGGAAACCAAGAAGGTCCGGAA
The DNA here is from genome assembly GCA_963769515.1 of uncultured Actinomycetota bacterium. GTDB lineage: Bacteria > Actinomycetota > Actinomycetes > Actinomycetales > Micrococcaceae > Arthrobacter. The sequence goes on along the minus strand of CAVYMG010000034.1, from coordinate 473,949 downwards.
CCCGTCAGGGTCCCGGACCTTCTCCGTCCAGCTGGGTCCTACTAAGGCTTGTCCTTGGTCAGCGGATCGTTGGGCGCGTCGAGATCAGGCTCCAGCTCGGCGTGCGCCACTCCGCCGGCGGCCTTCTTCGATCCGCGGCGTTCCAGCCAGATCGCCAGCCGGGAGACGGCCAGGTTGATCAGGATGTAGATCGCAGCAGCGACAAAGAAGATCGGGAAGAGGAACTGCGGGCCGAGGAAGTCCGCCATGACCTGCACCGCACGCAGCAGCTCACCGTAGGCCACGATGTAGCCCAGTGAGGTGTCCTTGAGCAGCACCACGAGTTGGGCCACGAGCGAGGGAAGCATCCTTCGGATGGCCTGCGGCAGTTCAACGAACAGCCGGGACTGGAAGCTCGTCAGGCCGATCGCCAGGCCGGCCTCCCGCTGACCCTTGGGCAGCGACTGGACGCCGGCGCGGATGATCTCGGCGAAAATCGCGGCGTTGTACAGCACGAGTCCGGCGACGACGGCGATGTACGAACTGGTCCCGAACACCAGCAGGACGAAGAACATCATCAGCACGACCGGCATGCCGCGCAGGAATTCCAGCACCACCCGGATCGGGATGCGGATCGCCGGGACCAGGGAGATGCGCAGGAGGCTGATGACGAGCCCGAGCGGGAACGCAATGACGGCGGCAACGGCGGCCGCCGTCAACGTGGCGCCGAGGCCGTCGCCGATGAGTCTCCAGACATCGGGGTTTCCGAAAATTTCCCAGCGCCTCGCTTCGAAGATGCCCTGCGTAGCAAGGGTCACGATGGCGAGTGCCAGCAGCCCGGCGATGAGGAGCGCACCGAGAATGGAGGCGATCAACGAGAAGCGGCGGGCCTTGGGCCCGGGGACATCGTAGAGAACAGACGTCATCGGGCGATCGCCACCTTTCGTTCAACCCGGGCGGCCAGGATGCCGAGCGGGACCGTGATGAGCAGATAGAAGATCGCGACGCCAATCAGGACCCACAGGACCTGGTCGCTGTTGGTGTTCGCCAGTTGCCTGCCGTAGCCGAACAGCTCGAGGACGAAGAAGGCGCCGGCAACCGAGGAGTTCTTCACGAGGGCGATCAGGATATTGATCAGCGGCGGGATCACGGTCCGCAGCGCCTGGGGGAGCACGATGTAGGAGAGCACCTGCCCGAAGCTCATGCCGATGCTGCGGGCGGCTTCGGCCTGCCCGACGGGGACACTGTTGACACCGGAACGCACAGCCTCCGCGATGAACGCCGAGGTGTAGGCGCTCAGGGCGATAATGGCGGCCACTTCGAACTGCTGGAACGTGACGCCCAGACGCGGCAGGACGATCGCCGCGAAGAAGAAGGCGATGGTCAGGGGCGTGTTCCGTACGATTTCGACGTAGAACATACTGAACCCGCGGAGGGCGGCGACCGGGGATACCCGGGCCGCTGCCAGCAGAGTGCCGACGATCAGGGAGATGATGCCGGAGACCACGGCGAGAAACAGGGTTCTGAGAAAGCCCTCCCCGTAGGCCGGGAGGTTTTCAAGGATGACGTCCATAGGGTCCTTCAGCTGCGTTGAGGAGGGGTCGAGCGGAAGTCGGGAGTGGCGGCTGCCGATGCCGTGCTGGACGCAGACACCGGCAGCCGCTGCGCCTGGCTAGTAGCGGTTGAGCTCAGGCAGCTCCGGAGCGGTCTTGATGACCACACCGGCGGTGTCTTCCCAGGCCTTCTTGTACAGGCTCTCCTTGGCGAGTTCCTCAAGCTGGTCATTGATCCAGGCCCGGAACGCGTCGTCGCCCTTCTTCAGGCCGATGCCGTAGGGCTCCTTGGTGAAGGTTTCGTCCGAAGCCAGCTTGAAGGCATTCGGTTCCTTGTCGACAAAGCCGGCAAGGATGACGTTGTCGGTGGTGATGGCTTCGACCTGCTTGTTGCGCAGCGGCTCGAGGCAGGCGGCGTACGTCGAGGCGGGGACGAGCTCGGCGCCGTACTCATCGACGATGGTGCCGGCGGGGGTGGACCCGGTCACGGAGCAGACCTTCTTGCCCCGGACATCCTCGGGCTTGGTGATGGTCGTGTTGTCCTTGTTCACCATCAGCGCCTGGCCGGCCTCGTAGTACGGGCCGGCGAAGTCGACTTCATTCTTGCGCTTGTCGTTGATCGTGTAGGTCGCGACGATGATGTCGACCTTGCCCTGCTTGATGAACTCCTCGCGGTTGGCTGAAACCGTCTCCACCCACTCAATGTTGTCGGCGGAGATGCCGAGCTTGCCGGCGATCAGCTTGGCGATTTCCACGTCGAAACCGACAGGCTTGCCGTCCAGGCCCTTCTGGCCGAAGAGCGGCTGGTCGAACTTGGTGCCGACGGTGATCTTGCCGGCGGAGGAAAGCTTGGCCATGGTCGTATCGGCAGCGAAGCTCGGTGCGTCGGCAACGGGGGCGTCGCCGCCCGTGCCGGTGCTGCCGCCGCCGCAGGCGCTCAGGCTCAGGGCTACGGCTGCAGTTGCCGCAACCAGCAGGGATTTGCGCCGGGTCATAAATGCCTTCATGACATTCCTTTCATTGGACGGACGCCTCGCGGCGGCCGGGTTTTCAGAACGGGAAAAATTAGTGGGTCAGCAGCTTGGACAGGAAGTCCTTGGCGCGGTCGGTCTTGGGGTTGGTGAAGAATTCCTCGGGCGTCTCGTCCTCGATGATTTCACCGTCCGCCATGAACACCACGCGGTCCGCGGCCTTGCGGGCGAAGCCCATTTCATGGGTGACCACAATCATGGTCATCCCTTCCTTGGCCAGCTGGATCATGACGTCGAGGACTTCGTTGATCATTTCCGGATCGAGTGCCGACGTGGGCTCGTCGAAAAGCATGACCTTGGGCTTCATGGCCAGGGCGCGCGCAATGGCGACGCGCTGCTGCTGGCCGCCGGAGAGCTGGGCCGGAAGTTTCGGCGCCTGGTGTCCGACGCCGACGCGCTCCAGCAGCGTCATGGCCTCCTTGTCGGCGGTGGCCTTGTCGTCGCCCTTGACCTTGATGGGCCCGAGCGTGACGTTTTCCAGGATGGTTTTGTGCGCGAACAGGTTAAACGACTGGAAGACCATGCCGACGTCGGCCCGGAGTTTGGCCAGATCCTTGCCTTCGGCCGGCAATTCCTTGCCGTCGATGGAAATACTTCCGTCGTCAATCGTCTCGAGCCGGTTAATGGCACGGCAAAGCGTTGACTTACCGGACCCGGACGGTCCGATCACAACAACGACTTCGCCTTTTCGGACGTGGAGATTGATGTCCTTGAGTACGTGAAGCTGGCCATAGTGCTTATTCACGGCTTTCAGGGAGACGAGCGCGTCGCCGGGCACTTTAGTAGTCATATGACGAATCTAGCGAACTTTAGCCCGGTATGACCCCAATCACGTCTGATTTAGGAGATCGTGATCCAAGAGATACCTGCAGGTCAGGGAGTACATGACGGTAGGGGCAGGATGCCGCGCCGGGCGGGCGGGGGCGCAGTTCCGCGCTAGCCTATGGGGATGAATACCGACCCGCAGCCCACAGCAGGCCAAGATCCCGCCGGGAATCCCGCGCGGGAATCCCGCGAATCGCCCAACGGCATCCGGCATAAGGGACCGCTTGAGCTGCGGCGCAAGCAGGCCAGGGTCACGATGTCCGACCAGACGCTGCTGGACACGAAGGGCCCGGGCCAGTTTGTCCATACGGATCCGTGGCGGGTCCTGAGGATCCAGAGTGAGTTCGTGGAAGGCTTCGGCGCGCTCGCGGACCTCGGTCCGGCCGTCAGCGTGTTCGGTTCCGCCCGGACGTCACCGGGAAGCGCCAACTACGAACTCGGGGTGGAGGTCGGCCGGAAACTGGCCGAGGCCGGACTCGCGGTCATCACCGGCGGCGGCCCGGGATCAATGGAAGCCGCCAACAAGGGCGCCGTCCAGGGCAACGGTGTCTCCGTGGGCCTTGGCATTGAACTGCCCTTCGAGCAGGGCATGAACCAGTGGGTGGACCTTGGCATCAATTTCCGGTACTTCTTCGCCCGGAAGACGATGTTCGTCAAGTACGCCCAGGGCTTCATCGTGCTGCCCGGCGGGCTGGGAACCCTTGATGAGCTTTTTGAAGCGATGGTCCTGGTCCAGACCCGCAAGGTGACATCCTTCCCGATCGTGCTGCTGGGCTCGGCGTTCTGGGGACCCATGGTGGACTGGATCCGCCACACCCTCGTGGCGGAGGGCATGGTATCGGCGGAGGACCTTGACCTGATCCAGGTGGTCGACGATCCGGCAGAAGCCGTGGCCCTCGTGGTCGAAGGCGCCGCCCGCCACCACAATCCCGGCGGCACGGGCGCCGGGAACAACGGCGCGCGGGCCTGATCCGTCCGGCTCCGCCGATCTGGCACGATGGACTGGTGAGTCTCTTCCTGGTCTTTTTTGCTATTGCTCTGCTTGGCGTGGCCGGCCTCCTTGGCGCGGGGCCGGCATCGAGAATGGCCCGGCGGCGCCGCGCCGCCAAGCGGGGGAACGGAGGCTTCGAAGACGGCTTCGACGATCCCGTGGCGTCCCTGCCGCCCGTCCTCCTGCCCGCTGCCGCGACACCGTCCGATATTGACCGGCTCCGCTTCGCCGTCGGGCTGCGCGGCTACCGCATGGACCAGGTCGACCAGGTATTGGACGACCTGCGCGAGCAGATCGCCGCAAAGAACAGCGAGATTGAGCGCCTGCGGGAGGCCTTGGCAGAACGCCATCCGCCGTCGGAGGAGCGTCCGTGACGTGGCGGAATGAACCGACGACGGTGTCCGGAGAGCCGGGCGCCCGGACCGCGGCGGAGGTGACCGCCGGACACCGGTTCGCTGCCGTCGGCGCGCGCCTGGCCCGGTGGCCCTGGTGGGTCCAGGTCAGCGGCATCTACCTCGCGGCGCGGCTCGTGAGCGCTTTGGTCTTCATGGCCGCGGCCCTGCACCAGGGCATCAACCCTTGGGGTCCGGCCCGGCCGGATTACTGGAGCTTCATCAACATCTGGGACGCGCGCTGGTATGGCGAGGCACTCCAGAACGGCTGGCCGGCGGTCCTGCCGGTCAACGCCGCCGGCCAGGTCCAGGAAAACGCGTGGGCCTTCTACCCGCTGTTTCCGGCGCTGGGGCGGCTGCTTTCAGGGGTGACCGGAACGGGACCGGAATGGTCGCTGACGGCCATCGCCATGGTGTCCGGAGCCGGTGCGGCCCTGGTGATCTACCGCCTGTTCCGGCTCAGGGCCGCGCCCCCGGCGGCACTGTGGGGAACGGGCTTCTTTGCTGCCTTTCCGGTCTCGGCTGTCCTGCAGGTGCCGTACGCGGAGTCCCTGAACCTGCTCCTGCTCAGCACGGCATTGCTGCTGGTGCTTCAGCGCCGGTACGTGTGGGCCATGCCCGTCGTCCTGCTGATGTGTCTGTCCCGCCCCACCGGTGTTCCCTTCGCGGCCATGATAATGCTGCTTTTCCTGTTCCGCTTGTGGCAGTTCCGCGGCGGCCGCGGGACCCGCGCGCCCATCGGGGAGGACGGAGTTGTGCACACGACCGTCCAGCTCTGGCAGCTCGCCGCGCTGGCGGTGGTCAGCAGCGCCGCGGCCGTGCTGTGGCCGGTAATCGCGTGGGCAGCCACCGGAGACATCGCGGCGTACACCAAGACGGAGACCGCCTGGCGGGGAGGCGGCCTGGTGCCGTTCGAACCCTGGTTTGAAACCGGGACGCTGCTCTTTGGTCCGGTACTGGGATTCATCGCCCCGTTCTTATTCGTCGCGGCGTTTGCGCTGCTCCTGATGTCCCGCCCGGTGAAGGAACTGGGGCCCGAACTCCGGCTCTGGTGCGGATGCTACCTGGCCTATCTGCTCGCGTTCCTGCACCCCCAGACCAGTACTTTCAGGATGCTCCTGCCCCTGTTTCCGCTGGCACTCGGCGCCGCCCTTATTTCACGGTCGCGGGCGTACCGCTGGACTGTTGTCGTGATGTTCCTGCTGCTGCAGATCGTCTGGATTGTATGGCTGTGGGCCTGGGCGCAGTTGCCCGGCGGAGGCGACTATCCGCCGTGATGCACAACACCTTTCCGGGCCGTGTCCGCGGCCCTGCGCGGCGCCGGGGAAAGTCCAACGATTAGCTCCGGGCGCGGCGATACGGGATAATGGATTCCAAGCAAGGACAAGAAGCAGACTGATTTTCAGCCGGGGCGGACTCCATGGAGACGGCCGGGCTGCTTGATTGACCAAGCGGACGCAGCCCGGCCGGGCTGGTATGTCACGGGACTGATGGAGGGGAAATTCCTTATGGCGGCAATGAAACCACGCACCGGCGACGGACCTATGGAAGTGACGAAAGAGGGCCGAAGCCTGATCATGCGGGTTCCGCTCGAAGGCGGAGGCCGGCTTGTGGTCGAGCTTAATGCGGCCGAGGCGGAGAACCTCAAGGATTGCCTGATGGGCGTCGCAGAACAGCTTCACACTTAAGAGTCTTATTCGAAGGAGGGGCTCGCAGCGACAGCTGCGGGCCCCTCCTTTTTGCTGTCGGCAGATTGTTGCGCCGGCCGACGACGCCGGCCGACGACGCCGGCCGGGCCGGCGCAGGCCGCGTGCGGCTATTTCTTGACAGCGATCAGCAGTCCGTCACCGGTGGGCAGCATCGCCGAGGCCAGGCGGTCGTCGTCGCGGATGGACTTCCCGACCTGGCGGAGCACCGCCGTGGTGGCTTCGCGGGCCGCGGGGTTGGCCACGCGGTCCTTGTCCAGGGCGTCGTTGACGATCAGCAGGCCACCGGACTTGAGCAGCCGGATGGCCTGCTCGACGTAGCCTGGATAGCTGGGCTTGTCGGCATCGACGAAGACGAGGTCGTAGGCGCCGTCGGTCAGGCGCGGCAGGACGTCGCCGGCCCGCCCGGAAATAGTGCGGGTGCGGTTGGCGGGGCTGCCCGCCTCATGGAAGGCTTCCCGCGCTGCTTTGAGATGCTCGACGTCCACGTCGATGGTCGTCAGGACGGCCTGCGGGCCCAGCCCGCGCAGGATGCAGACCCCCGAGACGCCTGCCCCGGTGCCGATTTCCACCGCGGTCTGCGCCTTCGATGCTGCCGCCAGTACCGTCAGGACCGCCCCGACCCCCGGCCCGATCGGGGTGACGCCCAGCTCGAAGGACCGTTCGCGCGCGTGCAACAGGACCTCATCCTCGGCAGGCAGATCTTCTGCGTAGGACCAGCTCGTGGACTTATCGGCGCTCATTTGTTTCGCTTTCTGGGCGGCAGGGGAGTGTTCCTTACAGCGTACTGTGTCCGGCGGGGCCCGGCCGTGAGGCGGGGTGGCCGTGGCAGGGCTGAACCACGCGCCGGGTCAGGAAACTCCCAGCAAGAGTTGAAATGATGGACCTACGCTCATCCACAGGGGGACCGGCGTCGAATAAAAGGTGCAGGGCCCTAAATATTGCAGGCCATTATCCAAGCATGAGGAATCATCCACGAGGGGAGCGGACGATGTCGGTTCTGGCACCTGTCCCGGTTACTGAAGAATCCCGGCCCGCGGCCGAGGAAGAATGGGTACGGCCGACGTGGGAAGAAGTGGTCGCCAACCACTCCGCTAAGGTCTACCGCCTCGCCTTCCGGCTCACCGGCAACAAATACGACGCCGAGGACCTCACCCAGGAAGTCTTCGTCCGGGTCTTCCGGTCGCTGGAGAATTTCAAGCCGGGCACACTCGACGGATGGCTGCACCGGATCACCACGAACCTGTTCCTGGATCAGGCCCGGCGTAAGAGCCGGATCCGTTTTGATGCCCTGTCCGAGGACGCTGAGTCCCGGCTTCCCGGGCGCGAGCCCGGCCCGGAGCAGAGCTTCGAATTCAACAACCTTGACCTCGATGTCCAGGCCGCACTGGAAGCGCTGCCGCCGGACTTCCGTGCGGCCGTTGTCCTCTGTGACGTAGAGGGTCTCTCGTACGATGAGGTGGCTGCGGCGCTGAACATCAAACTGGGGACCGTGCGGTCCCGGATCCATCGCGGCCGGACCATGCTTCGTGAAAGGCTCGCCCACCGCGACCCCCGCCCGCAGAAGGCGGCCAAGCCCTCGCTCAAACCACGACTGAAGATGCCCCGCATCGCCGGCCTGCTCTGAAACCATGATGGACTGGTTCCACCGCCGGCCGGGCCAGGGACGGTGCCGGCGTCCGCGCCGCCGAGGCCTCCGCGGACGGCTGCGCGGCGCCGCCAAGGTGCTGCCGCACGACGGCAACCCGGCCGGTACGCCCGCGTGCTGCCCCGAGTGCCGTGCAGCACAGGACCGGGAGCGCCAGTACCTGCAACGACTGCGGGGCGCGGCTATTCCGGCGGCGAGCGATGACCTGACCGCGCGGGTCCTGGCCCGGACCGAGCACCTGGCCCGCCTGCCGGCATCCGCACACGCCGGCACGGACCCTGCTTCAGGCTACGAAACCCCGCCGGGACGCCGTAGCGACCGGCCGGGACTGCGGATGGCCGGCCTTGCGACGGGCGGGACCGCGGCCGCCGTGGCGCTGCTGGCCGGTGCCGCCTATGTGCTGGGCGGCGACGCCGGGCCGGGTCGGGAGGGCCTGCAGGCCCCGGTGTTGTCCCGCGGAGCGGCCATCCCGGGCACGCTCATCTCCGGGATGGGCCCCGGGGCGGCGTATGGTCCGGCGGGCGGCTGGAGCATGGGCGGCATGCCCGACTTCACCCCGGCCGGAGCACTCACCGCCGGCCAGCTCACGGAACTGCGCTCGCGCGGCTGGACCTGCCCCGAACTGCGGGAACTGGGCTTCCACGTGATCTGGGCCCGGAGCGCCGTCGTGGCCGGCACCGACCTCGTGGAACTGCGCCTCACGGACGGCCGGCACTTCGCGACGGTCCTGGAACAGCACGCCGCGGCGCTGCCAGAATCCGCCGGAACTGAGCCGCAGCGACACCTGCAGGCGCCCCTGCCGTCCGCCGCGTTGCCGCCGGAGAACATCCTGACCGGCCACACCGCCGCAGCCGACGGCTTTGTTGCCGCCGAGCCGGACGCCTACCTGCCGGCCGGAGTGGACGGCGCGCCGGCCCCGGACGGACGTCTCTGGGTCAATGCGGCCGGTTCCTACCAGGCCATCTACCAGACCGGCGCCGCTACAATCACCTACGTTTCGGATCTTTCCGCGGACAAGGCCGACGACGCGCTCGCGGCCCTCATGGCGGGGCCCGGCGCCGCCGCCGGCGGGACGGTGGAGCGGGCGGCCGCCGATATTCCGGACCGGATGGAGCGGGGACTGGGCCGGCTGTTCGGGCTGCTGTTGCCCTGACGCGGCAATCCGCCCCGGCGCGGCAGACGCTTGGGCCTGCGGAGTCGTCGCAGGCGTGACCGAGGGGGTAATCTTCCTAAAGTGCTTGGAATCAACGGACCGGAGTTTTTACTTCTGCTGATCATCGGACTTCTCGTGATCGGTCCCAGCAGGCTGCCTGAATACACCCAGAAGCTCGCCAATATCGTCAAGGAAGTCCGGCGGATGGCCTCCGGTGCGCGCGAGCAGATCAAGGACGAAGTCGGGATCGACATCGACGACGTCGACTGGAAGAAGTACGATCCGCGGCAGTACGATCCGCGGCGGATCATCAAGGAAGCGCTGTTGGAAGATGACACCAAGCCCGTGAGCCCCGGCGCGCCGTCGGCAGTGGCGACCGCAGCCGCAGCCGCTGCCGTTTCCACCGCGGAACAGCGCCCGTCCCGGGTCATCGAGCGCCTCCCGGCCGGCGAGCCCGCGCCGTTCGACACCGAAGCCACCTAAGACCCCGGGCCGGCTGGCCGCTTAGACCCCAGCCGCCAGCAGGGCCCGGGCACCGGCTCCGCCGGTCAGCGCGGCTGCAGTCCCAGCGGGATGCCGGCCAGGCCGCGCGGCACGCCCGCAATCCTGCCGGCAATGCCGGTCAGGGCCAGCGCCGCCGGGGTTTCCGGACGGCCCAGGACCAGAGGTACCCCCGCGTCCCCGCCTTCCCGCAGCAGGATGTCCAGCGGGACCTGTCCCAGCAACGGCACATCGGCGCCGACGGAGGCCGAGAGGCGGTCGGCCAGAACCGCGCCGCCGCCGCTGCCGAACAGCTCCATCCGGCTGCCGTCGGGCAGCTCCAGGTACGACATGTTCTCGACGACGCCGGCCACGCGTTGGCCTGTCTGGGTCGCAATCGTCCCGGCCCGCTCGGCGACATCGGCTGCGGCGGCCTGCGGCGTCGTGACGACAAGGATCTGGGCCTGCGGGAGCAGTTGCGCCACCGAAATGGCGATATCGCCGGTGCCCGGCGGCAGGTCCAGGAAGAGGACATCCAGGTCGCCGAAGTAGACGTCCGTGAGGAACTGCTCAAGGGCGCGGTGCAGCATCGGGCCCCGCCAGGCGACGGGCTGGTTGCCGGCGACGAACATGCCGATGGAGATCACTTTGACCCCATACGCCACCGGCGGAAGGATCATGTCGTCCACCCGGGTCGGAGCCTGTGTGATGCCCATGAGCGCCGGCACGGAGAAACCGTGGACATCGGCGTCGACGATTCCCACGCGCAGGCCCTGCCCCGCGAGGGCAGTTGCGAGGTTCACCGTGACGGAGGACTTGCCGACGCCGCCCTTGCCGCTCGCGACGGCAAAGACCTTGGTCAGCGACCCCGGCTGGTTGAAGGGGATACCGCGCTGGCCGCCGGCGCCGCGCAGCTTCTCCTTGAGGGCATCCCGCTGTTCCTGGTTCATGACCTTCAGGTCGACCTCGACGGCGGTCACCCCCGGCACGGCGGAGAGGGCAGCCTCGCAGTCGGCTGTGATGGTGCCGCGCAGCGGACACCCGGCAATGGTCAGGAGCACGGCGATCCGGGCCGCACCCCCGGCGGAGACCTCAACGGATTCGACCATGCCCAGCTCGGTAATGGGCCGGCGGAGTTCGGGGTCGATCACGGTGGCGAGGGCCGCATTGACGGCCTGTTCCAGGGACGTGCTGTCCAGCGGAATACTCATGCGGGGGATGCTCTCAGCTTTCGGGGGAGGTGCGCGGTGCCGGCGGGCCGGTACTGTCCGGTCCAGGCGTGTCGGGCCTGGCTTTGACTTTCGGGATCTGCTGGGTCCGGGGGCCGCGCTGCTTGTCGCGCCGCTCCCGGAGCTTCTCCTTGACCTTGTCCCGGGGGGTTTCGTGCAGGCCGGCGGACGGGTCGTGGGTGCGCAGTTCCTCCTGCGCTTCGAGCATGTCCTCCAACAGGCTGCGCAGTTCCGCCCGGACATAGTCACGGGTGGCGACTTCGCGCAGGGCGATGCGCAGCGATGCCAGCTCGCGGGTCAGGTATTCGGTATCGGAGAGGTTGCGTTCGGCACGCTGGCGGTCCTGCTGCAGCGAGACCCGGTCCCGGTCATCCTGCCGGTTCTGGGCCAGCAGCAGCAGCGGCGCAGCATAGGAGGCCTGCAGGGACAGCATGAGGGTCAGCAGGGTGTACCCGAGGGCCCGGGAATCGAACTGCCACTCGACCGGGGCGAAGGTGTTCCAGGCCAGCCAGACGAGAACGAACACCGTCATATAGACCAGGAACGCCGGGGTCCCCATGAACCGGGCGAAGCCTTCCGTGGCATGGCCGAAGGCATCCGGATTGGGTGAGAACTTCGGCAGGATCCGTTGCCGCCCGCTCATCGGGGTATCGAGTCCGCCGGGGTTGCCAGGGCGGATGCTGGGGTTTCGTGCTGCGCTGCTGTCAGCCAATGCGGCCTCCCAGTTTCCTTATCGGGGCGTCGTCCTCGTGGGCGCGCCAGTCATCGGGCAACAGGTGATCCAGCACGTCATCAACAGTCACCGCCCCGACAAGCCGTCCGTCGTCATTGACCACGGGGAGCGAGTTGAGATTGTAGGTGGCCAGTGTGCGGGCCACTTCGCTGATATGGGCCTGGTCCGAGACGGGCTCCAGGTTTTTGTCCACCAGGTTGCCGAGCGGCTCCGGCGGCGGGAAGCGCAGGAGCTGTTGGATGTGCACGACGCCGAGGAACCGGCCGGTCGGGGTCTCTAGCGGCGGCCGGGCAATGAAAATGGAGGAGGCCAGCGCCGGTGAGAGTTCTTCCCGCCTGACGTGCGCGAGGGCCTCGGCGACCGTCGCTTCCGGGGGCAGGATGACCGGGACCGGGGTCATCAGGCCGCCGGCGGTGTCCTCGTCGTATTCAAGCAGGCGGCGGACGTCTTCGGCGCCCTCGGGTTCCATCAGCTGCAGGAGCTCTTCGGCCTGCGCGCTCGGGAGTTCGGCGAGGAGGTCGGCGGCGTCGTCGGGGTCCATTTCCTCCAGCACGTCCGCGGCGCGGTTGACGTCCAGGGCCGAGAGGATCTCCACCTGGTCGCCTTCGGTCATTTCCTGCAGGACGTCGGCGAGCCGTTCGTCCTGCAATTCGCTCGCCACCTCAAAGCGGCGCTTATCGCTCATCTCCTGGAGGGCCTCGGCGAAGTCGGCCGGTTTCAGGTCCTCGTGGGTGGCGACAAACTGGGTGGCGGCCTGCCGCTCGGTCTTGGCGCCCTGGCGGGCATCCGCCCAGTCGATGATCAGCGTCTCGTTGCGGCGCAGCCGGCTCAGCGGGGAGAGCGAGTGGCCGCGGCGGACGAAGAGTTTGCTGACAAACCAGTCGCCGGAACGGTGCCGGTCCATGGCGATGTCCTCGATCGTGGCATCGCCGCTGCCGTCGGCGAGCGTGACACGGCGGTCAAACATCTCGGCCACAACGAGGGTTTCGGCCCCGCGCTGTTCGAAGCGGCGCAAGTTCACCAGGCCGGTGCAGATGATCTGGGTCGAATCCATGGAGGTGACGCGCGTCATGGGCACGAACACCCGTTTCTTCCCCGGGACCTCAACGACGATGCCCACCACATGGGGGGCGCCCCGGGTTCCGCGGGAGAGCACGACGACGTCGCGCAGCCGGCCGAGACGGTCGCCCAATGGGTCGAAGACGTCCAGTCCGAGGAGGCGCGCGACAAACACCCGCGAAAGATTTGTGCTCACGTGTACAGGCTACCGAGTCTGCTCTCTTTTAGCTGAATTTACAGCGATCCCCCAGCCTGATAGGCGAGAATGTACATATGGCAAACATTTTTGGTGCACCGAAGGCAGGCGCCCCGACCGGGCCCGACGAGGCACGCACGGTCCCCAAGGGCGACGTCGTCGGTTCCTACAGCTCCTACCTGGACGCCCAGAAGGCGGTCGACTACCTGGCGGACCAGCAGTTCCCGGTCCAGATGGTCTCGATCGTGGGCAACGATCTGAAGATGGTGGAGCGGGTGACCGGCCGGCTGTCCTACCCCCGGGTTGCCCTGTCGGGTGCGGCCAGCGGCATGTGGTTCGGCCTCTTCGTCGGCGTCATGCTGTCCTTCTTCTCGCCGACCGGCGGCTATTTCTCGATCATTACGTCCGTCCTCATGGGCGCCGCGTTCTTTATGCTCTTCGGCATCGTGACGTATGCGATGCAGCGCGGAAAGCGGGACTTCACCTCAACGAGCCAGGTCGTGGCCACCACCTACGACGTGGTGGTGTCCTTTGAAGCAGCCCATGAGGCGCGGCGCCTCCTGCACCAGCTCCCGATGACCCAGTCCGCGGGGGCACCCACGGGACCGGGCGGCTACCAGCCGGACTACGGCAGCCACGTGCCCCCGCAGGGTCAGCAGCAGCCCGGCGCGCCGGGCCCCGGCCCCCAGCGCCCGGCGGCCTGGCACGACCCCTACGGCCAGCGCAGCCCCGAGGCCGGCAGCCGGCCCGCCGGCCAGCACCAGGGCGGCGCCCCCGAAGGGCAGGCGCCCGGCGCGGACGAACCGGCCGCCCGGCCGGCCGGCCGCGTCTCGGGAGTCAGCTACCCGGACCTGCCCGACGGCCGTCCCCAGTACGGGGTCAGGGTCTCCGACAGCGACAAGCAGCAGGCCCCGCCGGAAGACGGCCAGCAGCGCTGAGCCGGCAAACAGTACTGAGCCGGCAAGCAGTGCTGAGACGGCACGCCGTCGGTACGCCCCGGCCGTAAGCGGCCGGCGGCAGGCACAAGAAAGGCCCCGGACGTGACCTGGTCACGTCCGGGGCCTCCCTTTTAAGCTCCGGCGGGGCGGCGGTCCTAGGCGGACTGGCCGTTGGCTTCCTGGTAGATGCCGGCCATCCAGGACTCGACGTCGTCCGCCTTGCGCGGCAGGGCGGCGCTGAGGTTGACCGGGCCCGCCTCGGTCATCAGGATGTCGTCCTCGATCCGGATACCGATGCCGCGGTACTCCTCCGGAACGGCGAGGTCGTTGTCCTTGAAGTACAGGCCCGGTTCAATCGTGAAAACCATGCCCGGGGTGAGGACGCCGTCCAGGTAGAGTTCACGCTTGGCCTGGGCGCAGTCATGCACGTCGAGGCCGAGGTGGTGGCTCGTGCCGTGCGGCATCCAGCGCCGGTGCTGCTGGCCCTCGGCGCTTATGGCTTCCTCCACGGAGACCGGCAGCAGTCCCCAGGCGTCCAGCCGCTCGGCCAGCACCGTCGTGGCGGCGGTGTGGATGTCCCGGAATTTTGTGCCCGGCTGGGCCGCTGCGAAGCCGGCGTCGGCGGCGTCGAGCACGGCGTCGTAGATCTTCCGCTGGATGGCAGTGAAGGTGCCGTTGGCCGGCAGCGTGCGGGTGATGTCCGCCGTGTAGAGCGAATCCGCCTCGACCCCGGCGTCCAGGAGGAGCAGGTCCCCGGCGTTGACGGAGCCCGTGTTCCGGGTCCAGTGCAGCACGGTGGCGTTGTTGCCGGCGGCGGCGATGGTGTCGTAGCCGAGCTCGTTGCCCTCTTCGCGGGCCCGGGCGAAGAACGCCCCTTCCACAACGCGCTCCCCGCGCCGGTGGGTCAGGGCCCGGGGGATGGCCTTGACGGCTTCGGTGAAGCCCTCCACCGTCGCGGCCACGGCCGTCCGCATCTGTTCGACTTCCCACTCGTCCTTGATCAGGCGGAGCTCGGAGAGGGCCTCGCTGAGCTTTTCGTCGAGGGCATCCAGGACGCTCAGATCCAGGTTGTCCGGGTCCTTGGCCGTGTTATACCGGGCGGTGTCGACGAGGGCGTCGATGTTTTCATCGACCTTGCGGACCAGCCGGATGGAGATCCCGCCGATTTCGGGGGCTCCGACGTTCTTGGTGATGCCAAGCTCAAGTCCGCCCAGGTCCGCCGTCTTCAGGCCAAGCCGGGCCTCGAACTCGGCGAGGGTGGGACGGGCTCCGATCCAGAACTCCCCGGACCGGGAGTCGGCGTAGAACTGCTCGGTGTCCCGTCCGGCCATCGGCCGGAAGTAAAGCGTCGCCTTGTGGTTGCCGCCGTCATCGCCGGTCCCCTCCGCGACGGGCTCCAGGATCAGGACCGCATCGGGCTCGTGGTCCAGGCCGAGCCCCGTCAGGTGGGCAAAACCCGAATGCGGACGGAACCGGTAGTCGCAGTCATTGGAACGGACCTTCAGCGGACCGGCCGGAATGACGAGGCGTTCGCCTTTGAACTGGAGGGAAATGGACCGCCGGCGGGCTGCGGCGTGGGCGGCGACGGCGTCCCGTTCCGGGGTGCGCGGCTCGGACGGTGCCCAGTGGCTGGCCATAAAGGCCTTGAAGGCCTTGGAATTGGGCCGCTGCGAGCGGTTGTTGACGCGCTCGTCGAGGGGCTGGGAAGTGGAGACCTGGGTGTTATCTGCATCGTTCACCGTCCCATAGTCTCACCAGCGGAGCGGCTGAGGCCAACGCGTCTACTAGGCTGATGAAGTGAGGATTGACCTGCATGCGCACTCGAATGTTTCCGACGGAACCGAACCGCCGGCCGCGGTCATCGCGTCCGCCGCCGCCGCCGGGCTCGACGTCGTGGCGTTGACCGATCACGACTCCACCGCCGGCTGGGCGGAAGCGGCAGCGGCCGCCCTGGAGTCCGGCGTCGGGCTGGTGCCGGGCATGGAGGTTTCCTGCCGGACGGAGCAGGGCATCAGCGTGCACCTGCTCAGCTACCTGCACGACCCCTCGCACCCGGGGTTGCTGGAGGAGATCACCAAAGCCAAGGACGCCCGGCACACCCGGGCGCAGCGCATGGTCAGCCTCCTTGCCGAGGACTATCCGCTGACGTGGGACGACGTCATCCACCACGTGGCTCCCGGAGCCACCCTGGGACGGCCGCATATCGCCGACGCCCTCGTCGCTGCCGGTGTCGTGGAGGACCGGAGCGAAGCCTTCTCCGCGATCCTGACTTCCCGGTCACGGTACTTCGTGCAGCATTACGCCCCGGATCCGGCCCGGGCCGTGGAACTGGTCCGCGCGGCCGGCGGCGTCCCTGTCTTCGCCCATCCTGTGGCCTCCGCCCGGGGGCGGATCGTCGGCGAGACGACGTACCGGGAGATGATCGACGCCGGGCTGGCCGGGCTCGAGGTGTACCACCGGGACAATCCCGCCGAAGGCCGGGCGTTCCTCCTGCGCCTGGCCGAGGAGCACGGCCTGTTCGTCACGGGGTCCTCCGACTACCACGGCACCGGAAAACCGAACCGGCTGGGGGAGAACCTCACCGCGCCGGAGGTGCTGGCCCGGATCGAGGAACTCGGCAGCGGATCGGCCGTCGTCCGCCAGCGCCCGGCGTAAGACCTACCCGGCGGACGGGAACCGGGTAAACGTGGCGTGCGCCGCGAGCCGTTTGGACATGACGTCGATGGCCGGCTGATTCTGGTCCACGCAGACGAATTTCCGGTCGAGTTTCGCGGCGACGGCCCCGAGTGTTCCGGAGCCCGCGAAGAAGTCCAGGCACCAGTCGCCGGGCCGGCTGGACGCGGCGACGACACGGCGGATCAGGCCCTCGGGTTTCTGCGTCGGATACCCGGTTTTCTCTTTCCCCGTGGGGGAAACGATGGTGTGCCACCAGACATCGGTGGGGAGTTTGCCGAGTTCACGTTTGGCGGCGGTGACGAGTCCCGGGGCCATGTACGGTTCGCGGTCCACCTCGGCGCTGTCGAAGTGGTAGCGTGCCGGGTTCTTGACGTAGACGAGGATGTTGTCGTGCTTGGTCGGCCAGCGGTACTTGGCGCGCGCGCCGTAGTCGTAGGCCCAGATGATTTCGTTCAGGAAGCACTCGCGGCCGAAAATGGCATCCAGCATGACCTTGGCGTAATGCACTTCCCGGTAGTCCAGATGTAGGTACAGGGTGCCGTCGTCGGCGAGCAGCCGCCATGCCTCGACGAGCCGGGGCTCCAGAAAGGACCAGTAATCGGAAAAGGCGTCGTCGTAGCTGTGCAGCGCGCCCTTGATGGTGTCGTAGGAGCGTCCCTTGAAGCCGACCCGGTCGCCGTCGCCGCCGGCGTTGAGGACCATCCGGGTCTCCTGGCGGCGCTGGGCCCGGCCGGTGTTGAAGGGCGGGTCCACATAGATCAGTGTGAAGGCGCCGTCCGGCAGCGTGGGAAGGTACTCCGCGTTGTCCGCGTGTACCACCAGGTTGCTGCCGTCCGGCGCCCAGACGGTGTCAGTCATGTAGGGGTTTAGGCCTCGGCGCTGCCCGGCCGTGCGGTGCCCTGCTGTGCCTCGCCGGCGACCACTTCGCCGTTCCGGCGGCGGGTGCGGGTCCGGCGGCGGGCCTGCGTGGCACGGTCGGCCTCTGCAGGTGCCTTGGCCGCAGCCGGCGCCTGGGCCGTCGCGGACGGCTCGGCGTTCGGTGCTGCGGCGTTCGGTGCTGCGGCGTCGGCGGCGGGACGACGGCGGCGCTCACCCGAGCGGGGGCCTGCGTCGCCGCGGCGCGAGTCACGGCCGCCGGAGCGTCCGCCGTCACGGCCGGCGCTGTCACGGGCCGCGCTGTCGCGTCCACCGGTGGCGCCGGCGGAGCGTCCGCCGTCGCGGGAGCCGCCGCGCGCGCCGGCCTGGCCGCCGCTGCGGGCGGGCTTCTTGCCGGTTTCGCCCAGATCCTCCAGGACCTCGGCGTCGACTCCGGCAAGGACCCGCTTGTCGCGCGGCAGCCGGCCCTTGGTGCCTGCGGGGATATCGAGTTCCTCGAACAGGTGCGGCGAAGAGGAGTAGGTCTCCACGGGCTCCGGGTAGCTCAGTCCCAGGGCCTTGTTGATCAGGCCCCAGCGCGGCATGTCGTCCCAGTCAACGAAGGTGACGGCGGTGCCTTTGTTCCCGGCGCGGCCGGTGCGGCCGACGCGGTGCAGGTAGATCTTCTCGTCCTCGACGCACTGGTAGTTGATCACGTGCGTGACGTCGTCGACGTCGATGCCGCGGGCGGCGACGTCGGTGGCGACCAGGACGTCGACCTTGTTGTTGCGGAAGGCACGGAGGGCCTGCTCGCGGGCGCCCTGGCCCAGGTCGCCGTGGATCGCAGCGGCGGCGAAGCCGCGGTCGACGAGTTCCTCGGCGACCTTGGCGGCGGTGCGCTTGGTCTTGGTGAAGATGATGGTGCGGCCGCGGCCGCGGGCCTGCAGGATGCGGGCGACGACCTCGACCTTGTCCATGCTGTGGGCGCGGTAGATCAGCTGGCGGATGTCGCGCTTGGTCAGGCCCTCGTCGTCCGGGTCCGCTGCACGGATGTGGGTCGGCTGGGTCATGTAACGGCGGGCCATCGCGATGACCGGGCCGGGCATGGTGGCCGAGAACAGCAGGGTCTGGCGGACGGCCGGGGTGCCGGCGATCAGGGTCTCGACGTCCGGCAGGAAGCCAAGGTCCAGCATCTCGTCGGCCTCGTCGAGAATGACCATCTTGACGTTGGCGAGGCTGAGGTGCTTCTGCTTGTACAGGTCAATCAGGCGGCCGGGGGTGCCGACGACGACTTCGACGCCCTTCTGCAAGGCATCCACCTGGGGCTCGTAGGCGCGTCCGCCATAGATCGTGGCGATCCGGGCGTTGCGCTTGCGCGACGCGGTTTCCAGGTCACTCGCGACCTGCACGGCAAGCTCACGGGTCGGCACGATCACAAGGGCCTGCGGGGCGCCCGGCACGGCAAGCTTGTCGAACCCGGCGTCATCGCGGCCGACCACGCGCTGCAGCGCGGGGATGCCGAAGCCCAGGGTCTTACCGGTGCCGGTCTTGGCCTGGCCGATGATGTCGTGGCCGGACAGGGCGACCGGCAGCGTCATCGCCTGGATCGGGAAGGGGTGCGTGATGCCGGCGTCGGCGAGCGACTCCACGATGTCCGCGCGGACCTTGAAGTCGGCGAAGGTCTTTTCGGCAATCTCGTGCGGTTTCTCGTCCGAGATGATGGTCTCTTCCGGCTCGATCGATTCCGTTCCGGATTCGTCGGTCAGAAGCTGGTGCGTATGCAATTCACTCACAGGGAGTTTCCTTATTCCTTTTGGGCTGCGCGGCTTGCTCGACGGGGCCGGCTGGTTGGCCGTTCCGGAGCACGCTCAGGCGCGCAGGCAATTCCAGTGGAAGCCGATCGCGGGCTATCTAAATGCTGGCACTGGGGACCAGCGGGTGTATCTCAAGATCGCGTAGGGGCGGGCTTGTTGAATTCGAAAATCATGGAAATCAACGACCGGGCATCCATATCTACCTCTCCAGTCTAGCCGTACGCGGCCGGGAACCTCGACTGGACGTGAATTGGACGTGGCCGGCGGCGGGGCGCGTCAGTCGACGAGCTCCAGCCGGACCTCCCGGGCCGAGATGTCGGCGGACAGAATCCTGACCCGCACTTCGGCGCCTGCTTCCAGCTCGCCCGGGCACCTGACGGTCACTGCGGGCTCTGCGATCTGGACGACTCCGGACGGACCATTGCCGTTCTGCTTGCCGTTGCCGTTCCCGTTTCTATTGCCATCCCGGGAGGGCTTGGAACCGGAGAGCACTACGGCGTCGAACTCCTGGCCGATGTGGTTGACCAGCAGGGCAGCCTCGACGGTGTCCAAAGCCAGCCGTTCCATCCGGCCCGCGAGCTGGTCCGAGGCTGCCATGATGGACGGCAGCGACGGGAGCGCCTCCCGTGCCCAGTCCGGGACCTCCGTGCCGCTGCACAGCGCTTCGCAGATCACCAGGACAAACCGGTCCACGAGCCGCCGCAGCGGAGCGGTCGCGTGCGCGTACGCGGCACCGATGGCGGCTTGCAGTTCGGCCTCCGGCTCGGATCCGTCAAAGTGCGTGTAGCCGGCGCCGCGGAACAACATGCCGGCCGAATGGACGATCGCCAGCTGCTGCGGATCCGTGGGATCAAGGGTCCGCAGGTATTCGCCGTAGCTCATTTCGCCGTCCCACGGTTTGCCGAGGGCCCGCGTCTGGCGGTGGAAATGCTGCAGCGATCCCTCATCCGGGGCCGGCATGGTACGCAGGATACCGACCTTCCCGTCGAGCATCAGCCGGGCCGCGGCCATTCCCGTCATGAGTGAAATCTGGGCATTCCAGTCCTCCACCGGCAGCGACGGCCCCGCAACGATGCGGTACCCGCCGTCGGGCAGCTGCTGGATCTCCTGGTCCGGCATGTTCAGGCTGGCCCCGCCGCGGCGACGCTCCTGTTCGGCCCGTTTGATGCCGACTTCCTTGAGTAACTGGAGTGCGGGCGCAGCGGTGCCGGCGTCCAGGTCGGCCTGGACACCCTTGTAGTTGAGTTTGGCCCGGCTGCGGACCTGGGCCCGGCGCACCTGCGCGGAGGAGACTTCCGCCGCGGCGTCGAGTTCGAACTCCCAGACGAACGCTGAGCAGAGCTGGTCAGGGAGCAGGCTGCCGGCCGCTTCGCTGATCACCTCCGGGTGCAGGGGAATCCGCCCGTCGGGGGTGTAGAACGTCTGGCCGCGGCGTCGGGTTTCGGCATCCAGCGCGCTGCCCGGGGCCACGAAGGAGGGAACGTCGGCGATCGCGTAGAACACCGTGTACCCCGTGCCCCGGCGCTCGATGAACACGGCCTGGTCCAGATCGGTGGAGGACTCCGGATCGATGGTGACGAACTCGATGTGGGTGAGGTCCAGCTCCGGCATCTTGTGCTCGGCCACTGCGGCCTCCGCGTCCCGGAGCACGTCGTCGGGGAAGGGGCCCGGGAGTTCCAGTTCGGTGCGCAGCTCGGCGAGCGCTGCCGCCAGTTGGTTCTTCTGCTGGTGGATGCTGGGGGCTAGGCGATGATGGGACACGAAAATCAGCGTAACTCGAAATCCCCAATTAGTCCCGGATCAGGGTGGGCCGCCCGGCCGCGGGACCCTTGCCTGCTACCCGGCCGCCTCCAGGGCCGCGAGCAGCGTCCTGGCCGCGTGGGCGGGGTCCTCGGCTTCGGTGATGGCCCGGACCACCACGATCCGGCGGGCGCCGGCGGCGACCACCTGCTCCACGTTGCCCAGGTCGATTCCGCCGATCGCAAACCACGGCAGGGGCCCGCCGGCCGGGCCGCCGGCAGCGTGCGCGCGCTCCGCCTCCGCGGCGTAACGCACCAGATCGAGTCCGACGGCGGCCCGCCCCGGCTTCGTCGGCGTGGCCCACACCGGGCCGACACAGAAATAGTCCAGTGCTCCCGGCCCCTGCGCAGCAGCGATGGCGGCATCGACCTGCGCGGGGCTGTGGGTGGACAGGCCGAGCACGGCATCCGGGTCCAGGAACGACCGGGCCGCGGCGGGCGGCAGGTCCTTCTGCCCGATGTGGAGCACCGGGGCGCCCGAGAGCGAGGCGATGTCTGCCCGGTCGTTCACCGCCCAGAGCCGGCCGTGGCGCTGCGCCACCGCGCCCAGGACACCGAGGAGCTCCAGCTCCTCGGCGGCCTCCAACGACTTGTCCCGGAGCTGGATGATGTCCACGCCGCCGGCGAACGCGGCGTCGACAAAATCCGCGAAGTCGCCGCGGTCCCGGCGGGCGTCGGTGCAAAGGTACAGGCGTGCGGTCTGGTGGGGTGCTGAGTCATAAGAAGCATCTGGGCGCATGGCACCAGAGTAGTTCCTCTACACTGGGCGCATACCGCGGGAGCCCGCAGCAGCAGTCACATGCCGCCGGGCTGAGAGGGCGTAAGAGCCGACCGCTTGACCTGATCCGGTTAGTACCGGCGTAGGGAAGGATGCACGTGATGGACAGATTCCCCGGCTCCGGAACCGGGACCCCCGGCCACGACGCACCAGGCTGCGGCGTCGCCGCGGGGGATGCCGTGGGGGCCGCCGCGGCGGACGGCCGGTACGACGTCGCCGTGATTGGCGGCGGCGTGATCGGCCACGGGATTGCGCTGGCGGCCAGCCGCTCCGGCCGGTCCGTGGCGCTGATCGACGACGCTCCCGGAACCGGGGCCAGCTGGGCCGCCGCCGGGATGCTCGCCCCGGTCAGTGAACTGCACTACCAGGAAGAGGCGCTCCTGGGGCTGATGCTCGAATCGGCCCGGCTCTGGCCCGGCTTCGCGGCGGGCCTGAACGGCACGGCTGCAGGCCACGGGCCCGGGCCGGGAACGGACACCGGGACCGGATACCTGACGACGCCGACCCTCGTGCTGGGCGCCGACGCCGCCGACCGCCGGGCGCTCGCGGACCTGCGCTCCGTCCAGCAGGCCTGCGGCCTGAACGTGGAACCCCTGACCGTGCGCGCGGCGCGCGGCCGGGAACCGCTCCTGAGCCCGGGAATCTCCTGCGCCTTCGAGATTCCGGCCGACCACCAGGTGGACCCCCGCCGGCTACTCAGCCGGCTGGCCGCGCTGCTTGTCGCCGACGGCCGCAGCCACGCCGTTCCCCGGCGCGCGGCCGGGCTGGTGTGGGACGCCGGCCAGGTGGCCGGGGCCAGCCTCGCCGGCGGGGGCGTGATCCGTGCCCGCGAAACGATTGTGGCCAACGGACTCGGCGCCGCGGAGTTGGACGGGCTGCCGGCAGGACTTATTCTGCCGCTCCGGCCGGTCTACGGCGATATCCTCCGGCTCCGCGTCCCGGCGCACCTCCGTCCGCTGCTGAGCTCCACCGTGCGCGGCCTGGTCCGCGGCGTTCCGGTCTACATTGTGCCGCGGCAGGACGGGACGGTGGTGATCGGGGCGACCCAGCGCGAAGACGGACCTGCCGCCGCGGAAAACAGCGCCCGGCACCCCGCCGTCAGCGGCACGGACCGGAGTCCGGGCGCCGCGGTCTCTGCCGGCGGCGTCTACCAGCTGCTGCGGGACGCCCAGCAGCTGCTGCCGGCGGTGGCCGAGCTGGAATTGCTTGAAGCCACCGCGCGGGCCCGCCCGGGAACCCCCGACAACGCCCCGCTGCTGGGCCGCGTGGCCGGGACGGACACCGCAGGCGCGGCCGGCGACGTTGCAGGCCTGATCATCGCCACCGGGTTCTTCCGGCACGGTGTCCTCCTGACCCCGGTCGCGGCAGCCATCTGCCGGGAGCTGCTGGACGGGACGGCGGACCCGCGTTGGGACGGCTTCCGCCCGGACCGGTTCTCCACGGCCCGCCGCCCGACCGAATCCCCGGCCGTGTCCCCGGCCGATTCCCCGGCCGTTTCCCCGGCGCGGTAGCGGCCGTCCGGCATCAAACCCACCACTACGAGAGCACACCGAAGGAAACAGCATGCACATCAGACTTAACGGAACGGACCATAGCGTCGCCGACGGCGCCTCCGTCAGCACGCTTGTCAGCCAGCTCACCGGGCGCGAGATCGGCCGCGACGGCCAGTCCGCGGACGGCAGGAAGCTGGGGGTCGCCGTCGCCCGGAATGCCGAGCTGGTGCCGCGCAGCCAGTGGCACGGTACGGCGCTCGCCGACGGCGACGACGTCGAACTCGTGACCGCGGTGCAGGGCGGGTGACGGGCATGGAGGACACCACTGTGAACACCCTGCCCGCCCCGCAGGAGAGGGCCTCCGGCCCGCTCGACGACGCCGGCCCGGACCCGTTCGTCGTCGACGGCATCCGGCTGGGCTCGCGCCTGATCATGGGAACCGGCGGGGCGCCGAGCCTGGACGGGCTGGGCGCAGCCCTCGTGGCGTCCGGGACGGCACTGACCACCGTCGCGATGCGCCGGTACTCGCCGGCCGAGACCGGCTCGCTGTTCCAGCTGCTCCTGGACCACCGGATCCGGGTGCTGCCGAACACCGCCGGCTGTTTCACCGCGAGGGATGCGGTGCTGACCGCCGAACTGGCCAGGGAGGCCCTGGAAACGGACTGGGTGAAGCTCGAAGTTATCGCCGATGAACATACGCTGCTCCCGGATGCCGTGGAACTCGTCGACGCGACCGAACAGCTGGTGGCCCGCGGCTTCAAGGTCTTTGCCTATACCAACGATGATCCGGTCCTGGCCCTGCGGCTGGAGAACCTCGGCGCGGCCGCCGTCATGCCGCTGGGTTCGCCGATCGGCACCGGCCTGGGCATCCTGAACCCCCACAACATCGAGCTGATCGTCTCGCGGGCGTCCGTGCCGGTTGTCCTGGACGCGGGAATCGGTACGGCCTCGGACGCCGCCTTGGCCATGGAGCTTGGCTGCGATGCCGTCCTGCTGGCCACGGCCGTGACCCGGGCACAGAATCCGGTACTGATGGGCGAGGCCTTCAAACACGCCGTCATCGCCGGTAGGCTGGCGAAAACAGCCGGCAGGATCCCGCGCCGCGAGCACGCCCTGGCCTCCTCCGCGATGGAGGGCCGGGCCGAATTCCTCTGACCGGGCCGGGGCGGCATCCGGCGGTGCCGGCCCGCAGCCGGACGGTCTGCCGGCAAGCAAAGGAGCGCACCATGGGAACCCCGGATGTCCTCAGCGCCGGCCAGATCGAGTCCGCCCTGGCCGGGCTGACAGACTGGCGATACCGGCTTGGCGGCCTTGTGACCGTCTACAAAGCGCCGAGCAGCGCCGCAGCCCTGGGGCTGATCGCCGCCATCGGGCGGCTCGCCGAGGAACAGGGTCACCACCCGGACCTCGACTGGCGCTACAACCGGGTGTTCGTGCGCTACAGCTCCCATGACGCCGGCGGCCACGTGACCGCGCGGGACGTTGCGGCCGCGGCCGCGGCCAGTGCCGCCGCCGCAACGGCCGGCGCCGCCGCGGAACCGGGGCTGTTCCGGACCATGGAAATCGGCATCGACTCAGAGGACCCTGCCGCAATTTCCGAGGTGTGGCGGGTGGCGCTCGGGTACCGGAGGTCAGATTCGGGAGAGCTCCAGGACCCCTACGGCCGCGGCCCGGGGCTCTGGTTCCAGGCGACGCCCACGCCGAACAGCAATCGCCTCCACATCGACGTGCACCGCAGCCTCGCCGAGTCCGGTCCCGTCCAGGCGAAGACCGCGGCAACCGGGGCCTTAATGAACCATGACCACGCACCCGGCTGGGTGGTGGTCACGGACGCACAGGGAAACCGGTTCTGTCTCTGCACGGAAGCGGGCCACGGCCCCGAACCTGCGCAGGGCCAGCCGGCGACGGACTAGAGCCTGAGGATGGACGTGAGCCGGGCGGTGTCGTGCCGGGTCCGGTTCCTGCCGAGGAACACAACGACCGCGACCGCGGCGGCGACACCCAGGACCGGCGGCAGGATCCACGGGATCCAGGTCAGGCCGGGCAGGTAGCCGAACCCCGCGGACATGAAGATGATCCAGCTCAGCATCCCGACCAGGGCCGAAACCCCCGCGGGCACGCTGATGCCGTATTTGGCGTGCCGCTTATCGGTGGCCCACACGACGAATCCCGCGGCGACGGAGACCATCGCGACCACAATCAGGGACAGCATTCAAGACACCTTTTCATTGCGGGGACAGGGACAGGGGCGGGCCGCAGACGCCTACAGCGCGCCGAACCCGACCCGGCGGACCTCTTCGGCTCCGATCTCGACGTAGCCCAGGACACCTGCGGGCACAATCACCTGGCGGCCCTTCTCATCCGTCAGGCGCAATTCGGTGCCACTGGCGATGGCTTCGCCAACGACCTTGGCCACAGCGTCAGCGTCCTGGGTCGATTCGAGGACAATTTCGCGGCCGATATTCTGAATGCCGATCTTTACTTCCACTACAAGGCCTCCCAGCCAATCAAAGTTTTCAGGTGTTCTCTATTTGTAGTCTAGGTCTCTTTGGGGAAGCGGGAGATTCCGCGCCAAGCTAAACGGTAAATCAGGTCACTGGCCACATCGAGGTCCAGATCGCCGCCGGTTTCGAGCCAGTACCGTGCGCTGACCTGCGCCATTCCCGCGAGCCCGCGGCCCAGCAGTTGGGCCTCAAGCGGCGGCAGCTTGGTGTCCTCGGCTATCACACGCGCCACCGCGTTGGCGAACGTCTTGTTGAATGCCTCCAGCCGCTCGCTGACGTCCGGATCATTGACCAGGTCGGATTCGAACACCAGGCGGTGGGCGCGGTCGTCGCCGGCGATGAACCGGTAATAGGCGCGCATCACGGCCTTGACGCGTTCCTTGTTGTCGGTGGTGGAGTTCAAGGCCCCCAGCAGAAGCTCAATGAGGCTCGAGAGGTGGCTGTCCAGCAGGGCGATATACAGCTCCCGCTTGGACGGGAAGTGCTGGTAGAGCACGGGCTTGCTGACCCGAGCCGTCTCGGCAATTTCATCCATGGCGGCGCCGTGGTAGCCGTTGGCCACAAAGACTTCCTGCGCTGCCGCGAGCAACTGGGCCCGGCGCTCGTCGCGGGGGAGCCGTGCGGAGCGCCCGCCGCTCCGCGGCTGCGCGGCAGGCGGCTTCCCGGCCTGGCCCCGTCCAACCGGTGGCTGATCAATCACGGACGTCCCTCTTTCCTCGAACCAATTATGTACACCTTACGCGCGGGTAATATGACCGGGCGGTATCTGCGGGCATAGATTGAGGTATGGCTTTCCTGACTGATGACACTGCCTCCTCCCCGACGCCGCCGCGACGGCCCGGGCCCCTGGTTGAGCCTGCGGACGTGCTCAGCCCGGCCGAGGTGGAGCGGTACTCACGGCACCTGATCATTCCCGAAATCGGCACACTCGGTCAACGCCGCCTCAAGAATGCCAAAGTCCTCGTGATCGGTGCCGGCGGCCTGGGCTCTCCGGCGCTGCTGTACCTTGCCGCTGCGGGGGTGGGAACCCTGGGCATTGTCGACGACGACACCGTCGATTTGAGCAACCTGCAACGCCAGGTCATCCACGGCGTCGCGGACGTCGGCCGGCCCAAGATCGAATCCGCCCGGGATGCCATTGCCGCGCTGAATCCGCTCGTCAGCGTCAGGCTGCACAACACCCGGCTCGACGCCTCCAACGCCCTGGAGATCTTCGCCGGATACGACCTCATTCTTGATGGCGCCGACAACTTCGCGACCCGGTATCTCGTCAACGATGCCGCCGCCATCCTGGGCAAGCCCTATGTCTGGGGCTCCATCTTCCGCTTCGACGGCCAGGTCAGTGTCTTTTGGGAACAGTACGGGCCGACCTACCGCGACCTGTACCCCGAGGCGCCGCCGGCGGGCTCCGTGCCCTCGTGCGGGGAAGGCGGAGTGTTCGGGATGCTCTGCGCGGCCGTCGGCTCGCTCATGGTGACCGAAGCCGTCAAGCTGATCACCGGCGCCGGGCAGTCCCTGCTGGGCCGGCTGGCCCTCTTTGACGCGCTCGGCGGAACCTGGCGGGAAATCAAGGTCTCCCGCGATCCTGCCGCGGAGCGGATCACCGAACTGACCGACTACGAGGCGTTCTGCGGTGTCACCCCCGGGCCCGAGGCCGGGGCCGACCCCGGGCACACCGTCACCCCCACCCAGCTCGCCACCATGCTGGCGTCCCGGAAGGCCGGCCTTAAGGACTTCCACCTGGTGGATGTCCGCGAGAGCGGCGAGCACGAGATCGTCCGGATCGAGGGTGCCGTGCTGATTCCGCAGGGCAGGATCCTGGCCGGCGAGGCCTGGCACGAACTGCCGCAGGACACGGACATCGTCTTCCACTGCAAAGCCGGGACCCGTTCGGCTGCCGTGCTGGCTGCGGCGCGAGCCGCCGGTTACGACCGCGTCAGCCACCTCGAGGGCGGAATCCTCGCCTGGGTCCGGGACATCGAGCCCGCGAAGCCAGTGTACTGACGGGGGACTCCGCGGCGGGCCCGGAGTGCGGCCGGGGTGCCGGCGGTGTGGTGCGGGAGCACATGCTGCCGGCTGACGGGCGCGGGGCCGGCTGCTACGCGGTGTGCCGTTCCTGGTCGGCGCCGGAGAGCCCGGCGTGCTCGGCCGGGCACGCAGCAGCGGCCGGGGCCGCCGGCTGATCGACCGTGATGCCATAGAGGGCTTCGAGGCCGGCAACGTAATGTTCCTGCTGTCCGTTCGCTGCCAGCTCCCGGGCGCGCACCGTTGGGACGTGCAGCAGCTGTTTGACCATGCGGCGCAGGGCGAATTCCACTTCTTCGGCTGCGGCCGTGCAGCCGTGGCGGGCGCGGACCTTTTCCATCTCCGCGTCCAGCACGTTCATCGTGTGGCGGCGCAGGGCCACGATCGCGGAATCCACCGCACGCGTCTCGCGTTCCTGCTCGAACGCGATGGCAGCGCCGGTAACAATGCTGCTGGCCTGCGTCAGCGACTCGGCCTGCTCCTGCGGGGCAGCCAGGCGGACCGACTCAAGGGTCAGGAGCTCGACGCCGTCGAGCTCGCCGACGGCGGGGTCAAAATCGTGGGTGAGGGCGAGGTCGATCGCGATCAGCGGCTGCGGGGACGCGGCCCGGACCTGGGCCAGCTCGGCCGCTTCGACGCGCGTGTCCGACCCGCTGCAGCCGATCATGACATCGGCCGCGGCGACGGCGGCCGGGAGGGTCTCGTCATCCAGGGCCGTTCCGCCGCGGGTCGCGACGAAGCCGGCGGCGCGCCCGGAGGAGGAGAACACGGAGACCTCGGTGCAGCCGCGCTCGCGCAGCAGCGACATGGTGGCCCCGGCATAGGCGCCGGTCCCGAAGACCACGGCCTTCTTGCTGGACCAGTCGGGGTTCTCGGACAGATCCGTGGCCAGGTCCAGGGCCACGGAGACGATGGAGAGGCCGCGGGAGCCCAGCGCCGTTTGCGCGCCGACGTCCTTGGCGGTCTTGGAGGCTGCCTGGAACAACCGCACGAGCGCGGCACTGGCGGTTCCCTCGTGCTGGGCCGTAATCAGGGCCCGGCGGACCTGGCCGGCAATCTCGCGTTCGCCGACGACGGCGGAGTCCAGTCCGGAGCTGACCGCAAAGAGGTGCTGGCTGACGTCGGGTCCGATCCGGGTGCCGAAAGCGCGGGAGACCCGCTGGTCGCTGAGGCCGCTGGTGGCGCTGATCCTGGAGATAAAGGCCGCGCGGGCAACCGCGACATCGTCGCCGTGCTGGGCTTCGGCATAGATTTCGAAGCGGTTGCAGGTGGCAAGGACAATCGCACCCGCCACTGCCGGCGATCCGGCGAGCGTGGATGTCGCGAGCTCCGAAGCGCCGGTGCTCAGTTGAGCAACGGTTTCGAGGTCGATGTCGGCGTGTGTAGCCACCAATGAAAATAGAACCACAGCACCCCCATCATAGCTTTTCGACGGGCGTACCGAGTGACGGGGCACTGAGAGTCCCGACACCCGGGACCGTGACGCCCGCCACGCCCGCGGCCCCCAGCCGTCCCGGTGACAGGCTGTGGTTATCTTTTGCGGCCGAATTTGGGCACAATCGAAGGCATGAATCCTAGCGCTGCGGCCACCGACGACACCTCCAGAGTCAGCCCTGCCCTCGAGGGCGGTGCCAGCGGCGGGCTCGACGCCGGACACCCCCTGATGGACGGGCGGACCGCGAACTCGCCGCTCATTACCGCCTACCGCGGCGGCACGCCCTCCCGGCGTCCCGTCTGGTTCATGCGCCAGGCCGGCCGGTCGCTGCCGGAATACCTCAAAGTCCGCGAAGGCGTCGGGATGCTCGAGTCCTGCCTCCGGCCCGAACTCGCTGCCGAAATCACCCTGCAGCCGGTCCGGCGCCACGACGTCGATGCTGCCATCTTCTTCTCCGACATCGTCATTCCGCTCAAGCTGGCCGGCGTCGGCGTCGACATCGTTCCCGGCGTCGGGCCTGTCCTCGAGCATCCGGTCCGCACCGCGGAGGATGTCGCCGCGCTCCCGCAGCTGACCTGGGAAGCGCTCGAACCCATCCGCGAAGCCGTCCGGCTGACCGTGGCACAGCTGGGCAGCACCCCGCTGATCGGTTTCGCCGGGGCCCCATTCACCCTTGCGGCCTACATGATCGAGGGCAAGCCCTCCCGCGACCACCTGGGCCCGCGCACCATGATGCACGCCGACCCGGAGACCTGGAACGCGCTGGCGGCCTGGGCGGCAGACGCCTCCGGCATGTTCCTGCGCGCCCAGCTCGAAGCCGGCGCCTCCGCCGCGCAGCTCTTCGATTCCTGGGCCGGATCGCTCGGGCTCGCCGACTACAAGCGCTTCGTCGCCCCGGCCTCGTCCCGGGCCCTGGACCACGTCCGCCACCTCGGCGCCCCGCTGATCCACTTCGGCACCGGGACCTCGGAACTGCTTGTGGCCATGCGCGACGTCGGCGTGGACGTCGTAGGCGTCGACTACCGCCTGCCGCTCGACGAGGCCAACCGCCGCCTCGGCGGCACGGTGCCGCTGCAGGGCAACATTGACCCCGCACTGCTCTCGGCCCCCTGGGAGGTCCTGGAAGCCCACGTCCGCGAGGTGCTCGCGGCCGGCGCCGCGGCACCAGGCCACGTGGTGAACCTCGGCCACGGCGTCCCGCCGGAGACGGACGCGACAGTCCTGACGCGCGTCGTTGAGCTTATCCACTCGATCTCACCGGAATAGCGCGTGGACGCTGGCCGGGCTGCCCCCGGGACCACGGCCGTGGTGGTGGGCGGCGGAATCTCGGGCCTGCTGGCAGCACGGGAATTGGCTCTGGCCGGGGTGCGCACCACCGTCCTGGAAGCCTCCGCTGACTGGGGAGGCTGCGTCGGACACCACACCGTCGCCGGCCTGAGCCTGGACAGCGGCGCGGAATCCTTCGCCACCCGCTCCACGGCGGTGGCGGACCTCGCCGCCGCCCTCGGCCTCGGGAACGAGATCGTGGCGCCGAACCCGGGCGGCGCATGGGTCCAGCTGCCGGACGGGCCGCGCGAACTGCCCAAGACCGGGATCCTGGGCATCCCGGCCAACCCCTGGGACCCCGAGGTGCGGCGCTCCCTCGGGTTGCGCGGGACGCTCCGGGCCGCTCTCGACGTGCTGCTGCCGGCGTCGGTGGGCACCGCCGCCGAGGCCACCAGCGTGGCGGACCTGGTCCGCGCCCGGATGGGCCGGCGTGTGCTGGAGCGGCTCGTGGCACCGGTCGTGGGCGGCGTGCACTCGGCCGACCCGGCCCTGCTGGACGTCGATATGGTGGCGCCCGGGCTGCGGGACGGAATCCGCCGGCACGGCTCCCTCGCCGCCGCCGTATCCGCCCAGCGCCGGGGACGGGGTCCGGCGGTCCCCACGGCCGCGCCCGGGGGCCGTGCCGCTGCCCCGCAAAAGGCGGGCTCCGCCGTCGCCGGCCTGCGCGGCGGAATGCACACGCTGGTGGCGGCGCTCCTGGCGGACTTGCGGACACACGGGGTCACCTTGCTCAGCGGGGTCCGTGCCGACGCCGTGCAGCGGGTTCCCGCCGGCTGGCGCGTGTGCGCCGGCGGCGCAACGTACGACGCCGCTCTCCTCGTCGTCGCCACGGAGGGCCCGGCCGCGGTAGGTCTGCTCGCGGACGCCGTGCCTGAACTCGCCGCCCTCCGGCCCGCCGCGGGACCCGACGTCGCCCTGGTCACGCTCGTCGTCACCTCTCCCGGCCTGGACGCCGCACCGCGCGGCACGGGCGTTCTCGTGGCGCCGCAGAGCCCGGGCATCCGGGCGAAGGCCCTGACGCATGCCACGGCCAAGTGGGACTGGCTGGCCGCCCGCGCCGGTGCCGGCACGCACATCCTCCGCCTCTCCTATGGCCGCAGCGGCGACGCGGCGGAGCCGGAAAACGGCGCCGAGGTGCCCCGCTCCGACGACGAGTTGTTCCGCGCCGCCCTGGCGGACGCTTCGGCCCTGCTCTCCGTTGCCGTCACCGGCGGGGACGTCGCGGACTGGGACGTGGTGCGCTGGGCCGGGGCGCTCCCGTTCGCCTCCCTCGGGCACCGCCGGCGCGTCGCGGAAGTCCGCAGCGTGTGCGCCCGGGACGGCTCCCTCGCGGTGGTCGGCGGCTGGCTCTCCGGCAACGGACTCGCCGCGATCGCCGCGGACGTGCCGCAGGAAGTACGCCGGCTGCTGCCCTGACCCCGGGACTCCCGTTGGCACGGCCGGGTGTGAACTTCAACACTTCTACGCAGTGTAGAAGTCGGTTGTTTCGACTTAGTCGCAACAAGGGGGCAAGATTGTATCCATGAGCCACACTTCTGCCGAATCTGTCACCAAAACCGATGAATCAGCCGAGCAGTTCTTTACCCTTTGGACCGTTTTCAAGCGCTCCGCCGAGGTCCTCCGCAGCACCGATGCCGCACAGGACTTCGAGGCCCTGATCGGCCGCCTGGCCGAGCACGGCGTGGTCTACCGCGGCGGCTACGACGTCTCCGCCATGCGCGCGGACGCAGACATCATGGTGTGGCTGCACGGACCCCAGCCGGAGGCCCTCCAGCGGGCCGTCCGGGACATCCGGCGCAGTGCCCTGTTCGCCGGCACGGAGATCGTCTGGTCCGCTATGGGCGTGCACCGCGAAGCCGAATTCGCGAAGAACCACACCCCGGCCTTCTCGCGCGGTGTGGAGCCGGCGCAGTGGCTCTGCGTATATCCCTTCGTCCGCTCCTACGAGTGGTACCTGCTCCCGGATGCCGAACGCGGCGCCATGCTCCGCGACCATGGGCTCCTGGGCCGTGACTTTCCCCAGGTCATCTCCAACACCGTCTCGTCGTTCGCCCTCGGCGACTGGGAATGGATCCTTGGCCTGGAAGCCCCCGAGCTGGTGGACCTCGTGGACCTCATGCGCCACCTGCGCGCCACCGAAGCCCGCCACCACGTCCGTGAAGAAGTACCCTTCTACACCGGCCGCCGCGTCAGCGCCGCCGAGATTGCCGAGGTCCTCGCATGAGCCCGCTGGAATCCACCGACGAGCTGACCGCCATCAACGAAGTCACCCAGGCCGGCCGGATGGCGCCGAAGGACTACGATGCCGTGCTCCTTGCCTCGTTCGGCGGGCCCGAGGGGCAGGACGACGTGCTCCCGTTCCTGCGGAACGTCACCCGCGGCCGCGGCATCCCGGACGAACGGCTTGAAGAGGTCTCCCACCACTACCGCGCCAACGGCGGCATCAGCCCCATCAACCAGCAGAACCGTGAGCTGAAGGCCGCCATGGAGGCGGAACTGGCCGCCCGCGGAATCGGCCTGCCGGTCTTCTGGGGCAACCGCAACTGGGCGCCCTACGTGCCGCAGACGCTGCAGGACATGTACGACGCCGGGCACCGCAAGGTCCTGATGATCACCACCAGCGCGTACTCCTGCTACTCCAGCTGCCGGCAGTACCGTGAGGACATCGGCATGGCCCTGACCGAAACCGGGCTGGACGGCAGGCTCGAAGTCGACAAGGTGCGCCAGTACTTCGACCACCCCGGATTCGTGGAGCCCTTCATCGAAGGCACTGCCGCCGGCCTCGCCGACGTCCGGGCCCAGCTGGCCGCCGCCGGCACCCCCGACGCGCCCGTGCATATCCTCTTCGCCACGCACTCCATCCCGACCCGGGACGCCGAGGCCGCCGGACGCTCAGAAGGCGAACCGCGGCAGTTCGAAGAGGACTCCGCGTACGCGGCGCAGCACCTGGCCACCGGCACCGAGGTCATCCGGCGGGTCGAAGCCGAAACCGGCCTGACCGCCCCGTGGTCGCTCGTCTACCAGTCCCGCTCCGGGGCCCCGCATGTGCCGTGGCTTGAGCCCGACATCAACGACGCCATCGAGGACCTCGCCGGGCAGGGCATCAAGGGCGTCGTGATCGTGCCGCTCGGCTTTGTCAGCGACCACATGGAAGTCGTCTGGGACCTGGACACCGAGGCCCTGGAAACCTGCGCGAAGCTCGGCCTGGCGGCAACCCGCGTTCCCACCCCCGGCACGCACCGCAAATTCGTCAGCGGCATCGTGGACCTGATCTGCGAGCGGACCGCCGCGAACAACATCGCCGACCGCCCGCACCTGACCAAGCTCGGACCCTGGTACGACGTCTGCCGGCCCGGCTGCTGCGCCAACTTCCGCGGCGAAAAGCCGGCCATCTCGGCAGCGGACACCACCGTCGGCACCGGACACGACCCCTACCCGGCGGGTCCGGAATCAGCGGCCGCAACCGGCGAGGACGCGCCGTGACCGTCCGGATCGGCACCCGGGCCAGCAAGCTGGCGCTGACCCAGACGCAGCAGACGGCGGACCAATTGTCCGCCGTCGGCGGGTTCGCCGCGGAGCTCGTCCACATCCGGACCGACGGCGATGTCCTGACCGGTTCGCTGTCCCAGATGGGCGGGACCGGGGTCTTCGTGGCGGCACTCCGCGAGGCGCTGCTGCGGGACGAGTGCGACGTCGCAGTCCACTCCCTGAAGGACCTGCCGACCGGCGCCGCGCTCGGGCTGACCCTGGCGGCGACGCCCAAACGGGCCGATGTCCGGGACGTGCTGTGCGCCCGCGACGGACTGAGCCTCGCCGACCTGCCCACAGGAGCCACCGTAGGCACCGGGTCCCCGCGCCGGGCGGCCCAGCTGCGCGCCGCCCGTCCCGACCTGGATATCCGGGACATCCGCGGCAACGTCGACACGCGGCTCGGCCGCGTCCCCGGCCTGCCGGGCAACACGACCGACGCCGTGGTGGCCGGCAAGTCCTGCGACCTCGACGCCGTTGTGCTCGCCGCCGCGGGTCTGCACCGGATCGGCCGGCTCGATGTGGTCAGCGAGTACCTGGAAGCGGAGGTGATGCTGCCCGCGGCCGGCCAAGGCGCCCTCGCGATCGAATGCCGCACCGCCGACGCGCCCCGCAAAGCCGGGTCCACCGAGGGTTCGCAGGGCGTGCTGGCGCAGGCACTGGCCGCCCTCGACGACCCGGACACACGGCTCGCGGTCACGGCGGAGCGGGCTCTCCTGGCCCGGCTGGAGGCAGGCTGCGCGGCCCCCGTGGGCGCCCATGCCTACCGTAAGGGCAGCATGCTGCACCTCGACGCCGTCGTGTGCGCCGTCGACGGCTCGGCCGCCGTCCGCGACAAGAAAGCCACCGACGGGCTCACCGAGATCGGGGCAACGCTGCTGGGCATCGAGTTGGCCGAGGTCCTGCTGGCACGGGGCGCCGCCGACATCGCGGACCTGGCAGCTTCCTGACCTGCGGGAAGCAGAGCTCATGGGACGGCACAGCAGCCTGATGCAGCCAGACGGGAACCACGAGGCGGCAGCGTTGGACGGGGCCCGGATCCTCGTTGCCCGGGCCCCGGACCGGGCCGGGGAACTTGTCTCGGCCCTCCGCGGCGCCGGCGCCGAGCCCGTCCTGCTGCCGCTCATCGACTTCGAGGTCGCCAGCGACCAGCACTCCCTCGACGTCGCCTTCGACGCCCTGGGCGCCGGGGCCTATGCCTGGCTCGTGATCACCAGCGTGACCACCGTGCAGGCCCTGGAAGCCAAGGCAGCCGAACGCGGCGCGAGGCTTCAGACGTGGCTTCCCGGCAGCATCCAGATCGCGACGATCGGACCCGCCACGCGCCGGGCCCTGCAGATGCAGGGGATCGGCGTCGACCTGGCACCCACCGCGGAGCAGTCCGCCACCGGTCTGGCCGGCATCTGGCCCGAGGGCCGGACCCGGGTGTTCCTGCCCCAGGCCGACATCGCCGACCCCTCGCTCCGCCGCGGCCTCGAAGCGCGGGGCGCATCGGTGCAGGCAGTCACGGCTTACCGGACCGTGGACTACCCCGCCGATCCGGCCCGCAGCCTGGCCGCCCAGGCGGCCGCCACCGGAGACCGTGACGCCGTACCGCCGGCCGCCGTGCTGACGGCGGCCGAGGCAAAGACCGAGGTCGAGGCCGGCCGGCTGCACGCCGTCGTCGCCGCCTCGCCGAGTGCCGCGCGGCGCATCCACGCCGAACTCGCCCCCCTGGGCGGCTGCCGTTTCGTCGCGATCGGACGTTCGACGGCGGGCGAGGCGGAGAGGTTGGGCCTCAGCGTCGCGTCCATCGCCGAACAGCCGACGGCCTCCGGCCTCCTCGCCGCGGTGATCCGGTCGCTGGCGCCCGAACCGTCCCCTGGCATTCCCGCCTCCGAGCACCCCGTGAAGGACAGAGCATGAGCTTCCCGACCCACCGCCCCCGCCGGCTCCGCACCACACCGGCCCTGCGCCGGCTCACCGCCGAGCACCGCCTGAGCGCCGCGGAGCTGATCCTGCCTGCCTTCATCAGGGAAGGCCTGACCGAGCCCCGGCCGATCACCTCGATGCCCGGCGTGCAGCAGCACACCACCGACTCGCTCCGGCGCGCCGCCGCGGAGGCCGTACGGCTCGGCGTCGGCGGGATGATGCTGTTCGGCGTTCCGGCAGAACGCGACGCCCAAGGCACGGCGTCGCTGGACCCGGACGGCGTGCTCAACAAGGCCATCCGGGACGTGCGGGCGGAGGTCGGCGATGAGCTCGTGGTGATGAGCGATGTCTGCCTCGACGAATTCACCGACCACGGCCACTGCGGCGTGCTCGACGACCACGGTTACGTCGACAACGACGCCACCCTGGAGATCTACGGCCGGATGGCCGTGGCGCAGGCGGACGCCGGGGCGCACGTGCTCGGCCCCTCCGGGATGATGGACGGCCAGGTCGCCGCCATCCGGCAGGCCCTCGCGGACGCGGGGCACGCCAACACGGCTGTCCTGGCCTACGCCGCGAAGTACGCCTCGGCCTTCTATGGTCCCTTCCGGGAAGCCGTGGACTCACAGCTGACCGGCGACCGCCGGACCTACCAGATGGACCCGGCCAACCGGCGCGAAGCCCTCCTCGAGGTCGAACTCGACCTGGCAGAGGGCGCCGACATGGTCATGGTCAAGCCGGCCATGAGCTACCTCGACATCCTCGCCGACGTCGCCGCCATGAGTCCGGTGCCGGTGGCGGCCTACCAGATCTCGGGGGAGTACTCAATGATCGAGGCGGCCGCAGCCAATGGATGGATCGACCGGCGGGCCGCGATTACCGAGTCGGTCCTCGGCATCCGGCGCGCCGGGGCCAACATGGTCCTGACCTACTGGGCGAGCGAACTCGCCGGCTGGCTGAAGGAGTCCTGATGCCGCACACGCCCGCGGACCCGCCCGGAGCCGCGGCCGGCGCACCCGCGGCAGGCCCCACCGCCCCGGTGGGACCGGAGCACATCCTCCTGGGCCTGAACACGTTCGGCGACGTCGGGGTCTTCCCCGACGGGCACCCCGTCCCGCACGCCCAGGTCCTCCGGCAGCTGCTGGAACAGGCCGAGCTCGCGGACGAGGTCGGACTGCACGCCTTCGGCGTCGGGGAACACCATCGCAGGGACTTCGCCGTTTCCGCACCCGAGGTCTTCCTGGCCGCAGCGGCGGCCCGGACCAGGAACATCCGGCTGGGCTCGGCCGTGACCGTCCTCAGCTCCGATGACCCCATCCGGGTCTTCCAACGGTTCTCCACGGTCGACGCCCTCGCCAACGGTCGCGCCGAAGTGATGCTGGGCCGCGGCTCGTTCATCGAGTCCTTCCCGCTGTTCGGCCTCGACCTCGCCGACTACGAGGTCCTCTTCGAAGAAAAGCTGGCGCTCTTCGACAAGGTCCGCGCCCAGCGTCCTGTCCACTGGGAAGGCCGCACCCGCCCGTCGATCAGTGGCCTGAGCGTCTACCCGCCGCTGGAACACCATCTCCTGCCGGCCTGGATCGGCGTCGGCGGCACCCCGGAATCGGTGCTGCGCTGCGCCGAGTACGGCTATCCGATCATCTTCGCCATCATCGGCGGCCAGCCGCGGTCCTTCGCCCCGCTGGCCGGCCTCTACCGCGAGGCCATGACCCGGTACGGCCACCCCCTGCAGCAGGTGGCGACGCATTCGCCGGGCCATATCGCCGCAACCGACGGGGAAGCCCGGGAGGAACTCTTCCCGCACTGGCTCACGCTGCGCAACCGGATCGGCGCCGAACGCGGCTGGGGTCCAGGCAGCCGCGCCGAGTTCGATGCGCTGTGTGAGCCCGAGGGCGCACTGTACGTCGGTTCCCCGGAAACCGTGGCCGCGAAAATCGTCCTGCTCAAGAAGAACCTCGGCGTCGACCGCTTCGACCTCAAGTACAGCAGCGGCACGCTGCCGCATCCCGCCATGATGCGCTCCATTGAACTGTTCGGCACGGAAGTGGCACCCCGCGTGGCGGAGCTGCTGACAGCCGCGCCGCCCGCGCACCCGGCGAACCCCGCGAACTGAAAGAATAGGATCCATGACTTCCAGCACCCCTCGGAACGAGGAACTTTTTGACCGTGCCCGCAAGCTGATGCCGGGCGGCGTGAATTCGCCCGTCCGCGCCTTCGGTTCGGTGGGCGGCACGCCGCGCTTTATGGTCTCGGCCAAGGGTGCCTACCTGACCGACGCCGACGGCGCCGATTACGTGGACCTCGTCTGCTCGTGGGGCCCGGCTCTGCTCGGGCATGCCCACCCGGAGGTCCTGGCCGCCGTGCACGCCGCCGCCGACCGCGGCCTGTCCTTCGGCGCCTCAACGCCGGACGAGGCGAATCTTGCCGCCCTCGTCCAGGAACGCGTCCCGG
The DNA here is from genome assembly GCA_963769515.1 of uncultured Actinomycetota bacterium. Classification (GTDB taxonomy): domain Bacteria; phylum Actinomycetota; class Actinomycetes; order Actinomycetales; family Micrococcaceae; genus Arthrobacter. The sequence goes on along the minus strand of CAVYMG010000034.1, from coordinate 435,441 downwards.
CCGCCGAACGCGTCCGGATGGTGTCCACCGGCACCGAGGCGACAATGACCGCCGTCCGGCTGGCCCGCGGCTTCACCGGACGCAACCTCATCATCAAGTTCGCGGGCTGCTACCACGGCCACCTTGACGGGCTCCTGGCCGCGGCCGGCTCCGGTCTCGCCACGCTCGCCCTCCCGGGTTCGGCCGGCGTCACGGCTGCGACGGCCGCGGAGACGCTGGTGCTGCCCTACAACGACCTCGCCGCCGTCGAAGCGGCCTTCGCCGCGCACGGGCCCAACATCGCCGCCGTGATCACCGAGGCCGCCCCCGCCAACATGGGCGTCGTCACGCCGGGCGAGGGCTTCAACGCGGGGCTTTCCCGGATCACCGGCGAGCATGGCGCGCTGCTGATCGTCGATGAGGTCCTGACCGGTTTCCGGACCGGATACTCGGGGTACTGGGGACTGACCGGCGGGGCAGCCGACGCTGCCGAGCCGTGGACCCCGGACCTGCTCACCTTTGGGAAAGTCATCGGCGGCGGCATGCCGGCGGCCGCCCTCGGCGGACGCGCCGACGTGATGGACTACCTCGCGCCGCTTGGCCCGGTCTACCAGGCCGGCACCCTGTCCGGGAACCCGGTGGCCATGGCCGCCGGCGTCGCGACCCTGACCCATGCCACCCCGGAGGTCTACTCCTTCGTGGACGCCCGCTCGCTGGAGCTCTCCGCAGCGTTGTCCTCGGCCCTGGACGCCGCGGGCGTGGACCACTCGATCCAACGCGCCGGGAACCTGTTCTCGGTGGCCTTCGGCACGTCGGCGCGCGGCGTGCACAACTACGCCGACGCCCAGGCGCAGGAGGTCTTCCGCTACGCCCCGTTCTTCCACTCCATGCTCGACTCCGGGGTCTACCTCCCGCCGTCGGTCTTCGAAGCCTGGTTCCTCTCCGCCGCCCATGACGACGCGGCCATGAACCGGATCTTCGACGCCCTGCCCCGGGCCGCGAAGGCCGCGGCAGCCGCGACGGCCTGACCGGGTCCTCGACGCTCTGCCCCGGGCCGCGGCCACCGGTCCCGGAACGCCGCCGGAGCCGGTAACACCTTGTTAACTACGGATGGCACCCGCCGCGGCGGGTGCCATCCGTAGTTAAGCCGTGCCGGTCCTAGAAGGCCGGAGTCACGTCTCCGTTGGGCCATTCCTTCTCAATAAAGGCCTTGACCTCGGGGGAGTGCAGGAGTTCGTCGAGCTTCTGGATCCGGACGTCATCCTTGGAGTCCTCGCGCCAGGCCAGGAAGTTGGCGTACGGGTTGTTCTCGACGGACTCGACGGCGAGGGCGTCCGTGGTGCTGAGGCCCGCCTTGAGGATGAAGTTTCCGTTGATCAGGGCCAGGTCCACGGAGGGATCCTTGAGGTCGTTGATCAGCAGTTCGGGCTGGTTCTCCGAGAACTTCAGGTTCTTCGGGTTCTGGGCATCGGTAAGCGTCAGGACGGAGGTGTCATCGGCGATGTCCTTGACCAGGCCGGCAACTTCAAGGACCTTCAGGGCGCGGACCTGGTTGGAGGGATCATTCGTGATGGCAATTTTCGCGCCGTCCTGGATGTCCTGGATGTCCTTGACCTTCTCCGAGAACGCGGCGTAGGGCTCGATGTGGACCCCTTCGCCGTGGCCGAACTCGTAGCCCTTGGTCTGGACCTGATCCTCATACCAAGGCAGGTGCTGGTAGAAGTTGGCGTCCAGCGAACCGTCGCTCAGCGCGGTGTTGGGCGTCTGGTAATCCTCGATTTCCTTGATGTCGAGCTTCAGCCCGGCCTTCGGGGCAAGGTCCTGGTTGACGAATTCCAGGATCGCGGCGTGCGGGACCGGGCTGGCGCCGACCGTGAGGGTGACCGGGTTGGCCGGATCCAGGGCGGTGGTCTGGGCGGCCGGGGTGGAAGAACCGCCGCAGGCCGACAAGGTCAGGGCAGTGACAATGCCGGTGGCCAGGAGGGTGAGTTTTTTACGCATCGGGTGCGTTCCTTTCGAGATGGCGGGACGTCCAACGTCGGCGCCGTGGTTCGCGCAGAGGGCGGGCAGGGTCGCTGCCCCGCTGCAGGGTAGTGGTCCGGTGCACCGTGGGCCGGGGTCCGGGCCACGGTGGAGTCAGCGGTGGTCGAGGCTGCGGGAGACCCGTTCGCCGACCAGCTGGATGACCTGGACGAGGAGCACGATCAGGACGATGGTGACGACCATGACCGTGACGTCGAAGCGCTGGAAGCCGTAGTTATAGGCGAGCTTGCCGAGGCCGCCGCCGCCGACCAGGCCCGCCATGGCGGAATAGCCGACGAGCGTGACCACGGTGGTGGTCACGGCGGCGATGATGGCGGGCAGGGATTCACGCAGCATCACCTTGTTGATGATCTGCATGGTGGTCGAGCCCATCACCTGGGCTGCGTCGATCTTCCCGTGGTGGACATCCCGCAGGCAGGACTCCACGAGCCGGGCGAAGAACGGGATGGTGCCGACGGAGAGGGATACCGACGCCGCGACGGGGCCGAGGCTGGTACCGACCAGGGCCCGGGCCAGCGGGATCAGGGCCACCATCAGGATCGCGAAGGGGATCGACCGGGTGATGTTGACAATGACGTCGCTGAGGATGCGGTTGATGACCGGCATCGGGCGGAGCCCGCCGGGTGCCGAAATGTGCAGGAAGACGCCCAGCGGCAGACCGACCAGAACGGTGAAGAATCCGGAGATCCCGACCATCTGGAGGGTCTCGATGATGGCCTCGGGCAGGGCCTTGGCCAGGATCGGGTTACTGAAGAAGTCGTTCATGAGTTCCCTCCGGCCTTGCCGTGGCGGCGATCCGTGGCGGGTGCGGCGAGCTTCGCGCTGATACCCCGGGCATGCAGATACTGCAGGACAGCATCGACGTCGGCGTCGTCGGCGAGCTGGACACGCAGATGACCGAACTGTTCCCCGCCGAGTGTTTCGACGCTGCCGGCGAGGACATTGATATCGATGTCGAAGTGGCGCGCGACGCCGGTCAGGACCGGTTCCTTCGCGCTGTCGCCGGAGAAGATGATCTCCACGACGGGACCGCCCTGCAGGGCGCCGTGCACCGGCTCCGACGGGGGCAGCGGCAGGAGGGCGCGGGCCAGCTTGCTGTCCAGTTCGCCCGCGACGTCCTGCAGGGCGCCGTGTTCAACAATGCGTCCTTTGGCCAGGAGCGACACGGAATCGCAGACGCGCTTCACGACGTTCATCTCGTGGGTGATGATCAGCACCGTAAGCTGCAGGCGCGTGGTGAGATCCTGGATGAGGTCCAGGATCTCCTCGGTCGTCGCCGGGTCGAGCGCGGAGGTGGGCTCGTCGCAAAGCAGTACCTCGGGATCGGACGCCAGGGCGCGGGCGATTCCCACGCGCTGGCGCTGACCGCCGGACAGCTGGGACGGATAGGCGTTCTCGAAACCCTCAAGGCCGACCAGTTTCAGGAGTTCGGCGACCCGGACCCGGATTGTCTCTTTCGGGGTCCTGACAAGTTCAAGGGGATGGGCGACGTTTCCTGCGGCGGTCCGGGAATCCATCAGGTTGGCGTGCTGGAACACCATGCCGATGCGCCGGCGCGCGGTGCGGATCTCCGAGTCCTTCACGGAACTCAGTTCCGTGCCGTCAATGCTCACCGCCCCGGACGTCGGGCGGTCCAGCAGCGTCAGGCACCGCACCAGGGTCGATTTGCCCGCACCGGAGTGGCCGATGATGCCATGAATGGAGCCCTTGGGGACAGAGAGCGTGACGCCGTCGAGGGCCACCACGTCTTTCTTGCCCTGCCGGTAGACCTTGCGCAGGTCAGTAACTGTGATCATTTATCCCTTGGCGGTTGGAGGTGGGCGTGGCTGAGCACTCGCCCGACGCTGAACTTAATTATGTCAGCGGCGACAATCACCACCCAGCCGCCCGGAATATTCGCCCAGAGCGCTGATCTGCTGCAAAAAATTCCGCAAAGCACCGATCCTGCCGGGGATCACGGCAGGGTAATTGCGGGTCGCGGAATTCGGGACGGGAGCCAACGGCGCCGCGGGCGCCCGAGGGCGCGTGTGATTTGTGTCCCAGCAGGTCGCTCTCCGGGCCCGGTACCGCTGCCGGGCGCTCCATGCGGGATGCCCGCCGGGCGGCTAGAAGTCGCCGCGGCTGGCGTCTTCCGGCGGCAGGACCGGCCAGTCACCTTCGATCACGGCGGCGGGTTTGGTCTTGCGCAGGTAGGTCTGGAAATCCGCCGCCTGTGCCGATGCCCACTCAACCTGCAGCTGGTGCAGGTGGCTTGCGGGCATCTTGAGCTTGGGGAACTTTCCGGCCATGGCGTCGAGCATGCGCAGGGTCGCCAGCGCATCGGCTGCGGACGTGTGGGCGTTGTCCAGGCTGACGCCATATTCCTCGCACAGCGCCGTCAGCGTCCGCTTGCCCTTGCGGTACCTGTCGACCTGCTTGTTCATGATGTACGGGTCCAGGACCGGGAAGCGGCTCAACTGCGGGATACCGTAGCGGGCGGATTCCGCGGCGAGGACGGTGAAGTCGTAGCTGGCGTTGAAGGCAATGACGGGAACACCGGCGTCAAAAAGTTCCTGCAGCACCGCGGCAACCTCGCGGGTCACGTCCGCCGCAGGCCGGCCGTCGCGGCGGGCCTGTTCCGTCGTGACGCCGTGGATGTCGCTGGCCTCGGTTGGAATCTCCACGCCCGGGTCCGCGAGCCATTCGTGTTCCTTGAGGACGGCGCCGTCGGCATCCACCACGGTGACCGATGCGGTAACAATCCGCGCGGCACGCGAATTCCGGCCGGTGGTCTCAAGGTCAAAGGCTGCGCGGGGGAGGGTGTTCCAGGTGCTCATGCTTCAACGCTACCGGGTGCCTCCGACAGAAATGGCCACCGCGCGCGCCTGCCCCGCACCGGCGCTAGGCTGGATCGATGCAAGAGGAGTATGTGGACGCGGTGCTGGAACTGGTGGACCTGATCCCGGCCGGACGCGTCCTCGCCTACGGTGACGTTGCCGAACTCCTCGGCTCCGGCGGCCCGCGGCAGGTCGGCGCGGTCATGAGCCGCAGCGGCAGCGCCCTCGCGTGGTGGCGTGTCCTGAAGTCCACCGGCGAGGCCCCGCCGGGGCACGAATGTGATGCCCTGGCCCGGTATATCGACGAAGGGACTCCGCTGTCCGGACGCTACGCCGACTTTCGGCGCACCGGCGAAGGACGCTGGCGCGTGGACCTGCCCGCTGCCCGGTGGGCACCGTCAACCGCCGAGTTTGACCGGATCGATGCCGTGGCCCGGCAGCTGGACCGCGCACTGGCCGGCACGGTGCCTGAATTGTCGCTGCCTGATGATGGAATGGCCGGGTGAGTATCTCCAGCAAGCATCCGGAAGCACCGCAGCGCGGCACCGGCGCCAGGACACCGGGTCAGGGCCTGCGCCTGCTCCCGCCACGGACGAAACATTCCGCCGTTCCGGAGCTGACGGCGGACCAGCTCGCCGTCGTCGATGTACCGCACGGTTCCGGACCCGTGCTCGTTCCCGGGGCGCCCGGCACCGGGAAATCCACCGTACTTGTCGAGGCCGCCGTCCGCCGGGCCCGGCGCGACGGGTTGGACCCCGAGCGGATGCTCATCCTGGCCCCCGGACGGCTCGCCGCGGACACGCTCCGGGACCGCTTCACCGCGCGCCTGGACCGCAGCCTGAGCACTACCCCGGCCCGGACCTGGGCCTCGTACGCGTTTGACGTGATCAGGCGCGCCAAGGCGGCAGGAGTCTTGCCGCTGCCCCGTCCGCCGAAGCTCCTCTCCGGGCCCGAGCAGGACCTGATCATCAAGGAACTCCTCGAAGGACACACGCTGCCGGGACTGGAGCTGCCCTGGCCCGCGGATCTGGAAGACGCCCTGCGGACCCGCGGTTTCCGGCAGGAGGTACGGCAGCTTTTTGACCGGATCATTGAATCCGGACACACGGCCGAGGATCTGGTGGCGCTCGCGGACCGCTGTAGCCGGCCGGACTGGATCGCCGCAGCGGCGCTGTACTCCGAGTACCGGGACGTCCTGGACCTGCGGATGCCGGAGGCTTTTGATCCCGCCGGCATCATCACCGCTGCGCGCCAGATTTTCCAGGACGCCCCCGACTTCCTCGCCGCCGAGAGGGACCGGCTGCAGCTGATTCTGGTCGACGATATCCAGGAGGCGAACCCGGCCGTATTCGAGCTGCTGGCGGACATCGCCGCGGGCAAGGACGTGATCGTCACGGCATCTCCGGACACTGTGGTCCAAGGCTTCCGGGGGGCGCGTCCGGACCTCGTGGCCGAGTTACCGGTGCTGCTGGCGCCGGCCGGGGGAACGGTCCTGGAACGCCCGCTTCATCTCGCCCACCGGCAGGCGCCGGCGGTCGCGGCGGCGTGGCAGTCAGTGGCCGGACGCATCTCCCGGCGAGCCGGCGCGCAGTCCGCGCGCCGGCTCGAGCCGCCGCCCCGGAACGGCACGGCCCAAGGACCGCCGGGGCCGGACGGGGCCGACGGCGCTGCCGGACGCGTGGAGGCACATCTGCTCCCGTCACCGGTGCATGAATTGCGCTACGTCGCGCAACGCATTCTCGAGGCCCAGCTGCAGGACGGCCGCGAGCTGGGTGAGATCGCCGTGATCGTGCGCAACGGCGGGCAGCTCAGCCAGCTGCAGCGATATCTCGCGGGGCAGGGAATACCGGTCCGGATCCCGGTCGCCGAATCCGCAGTCCGGGATGAGGTCGCGGTCCGTCCGCTGCTCGATGCCTACGCGGTGGCTCTTGACCCCGCCCTCCTGACGCCGGACTCCGCGGTAGCCCTGCTGACATCCCGGATCGGCGGTGCCAGCACGATCGAGCTGCGGCGGCTGCGCCAGTCCCTGCGGCACGAGGAAATCCTCGGCGGCAGCGGCCGGGCCAGCGACGCGCTGCTCGTCGAGGCGCTGCTGGAACCCGGCGCCCTGGCCACCCTGGGCATCGAGGGGCGGTCCGCGCGACGGATAGCCCGGATGATTGCGGCGGGCCGGGAAGCCGCTGCAGCCCCCGGAGGCAACGCCGAGACGGTGCTCTGGGCGCTCTGGCACTCGACCGGACTGGCGCCGCGCTGGACCGAGGCGGCGCTGGCCGGGGGATCCGCCGGCGCCCGGGCAGACCGGGACCTCGACGCCATGATGGCGCTTTTTCACACGGCGGAGCGGTTCGTGGACCAGCTGCCCGGATCCGGCCCGGAGCAGTTCCTCGAATACCTGCTCAGCCAGGAGCTTCCGATGGACACCCTGGCGGCCAGGGCCCAGCTGGAGGATGCCGTGGAGCTGCTGACCCCGGCCAGCGCCGCAGGACGCGAATGGCCCGTGGTGATAGTGCCGGGTCTGCAGGAAGGCGTGTGGCCCAACACCCGACTCCGCGGCGAACTGCTCGGAAGCACCCTCTTTGCCGACGCCGTCGAACACGGTGTCGAGTACGCGTTGCGTGTTGATCCGCTCAGCAGGCTGCGCGAAATCCGCTACGACGAGCTGCGCAGCTTCGCCACCGCGGTGTCACGGGCGACGACCGTGTTGATCTGCACTGCGGTGTCTTCCGAGGACGAACAACCCTCCTCCTTCCTGGACTACGTGGCACCCCTGCACCCGGACCAGGACCGGCGCGGGTACACCCCGGTGGAACGTCCCCTGACCCTGCGTGCCCTCGTCGCCGAGCTGCGGCAATACGCCCAGCTCGATGCCGACGCCGAACCGCTGGAGGCAACCGCCGTGCTCGCGGCCCTGGCCGCCGCCGAGCCGCCCGTGCCCGGGGCTCACCCGGACAGCTGGTGGGGGCTTCCGCCGCTATCCACGGATGCGCCCGTCGTCCCGCCCGGCGGCACGGTCTACGTCTCACCGTCCAAGGTCGAAACCGTACAGAAGTCCCCGCTGGACTGGTTCGTCCAGGCTGCCGGCGGCGAGGCCGCAACCGATTTCGCCCGCAGCCTGGGCACCCTGGTCCACGCAATTGCACAGGACCTCCCCGACGCCTCCGGCAGCGAATACGTCGCCGAACTGGTGCGGCGCTGGCCCGCCCTGGGCATGAAGGACAACTGGGAAGGCAAACTTGACTTCCAGCGGGCGGAATCGATGGTCCGGAAGCTCGCGCAGTACGTGCTCGTGATGCGTAGCGAGGGCCGGAGCCTGCTCGGCGTCGAACAGGACTTCGAGGTCAAACTGCCGGACCTCTCCGCGGACGCCGGGTCCGGCCCGGCGCCGGACGACGGGCCATGGCCGGCCCGGTCCGCCGTGCTCCGGGGCCAGGTGGACAGACTTGAAATAGACGCGGCGGGACGCCTGGTCATCGTCGACCTGAAAACCGGCAAACGCCAGCCCGGCAAGGCGGACCTGGACCGGCACCCGCAACTCGGCGCCTACCAGGCGGCCGTGCTCGCCGGGGGCTTCGCCGGCGCCGACGACGGTCCGCCGCCGCTGCCCGGCGGGGCGGTCCTGGCCCAGCTCGGCACCACCACGAAGAGCCCGGGAGTTCAGTCCCAGGCACCGCTGGACCCGGCGGAGAACTGGGCGCTGGCGATGGTGCAGGATGCCGCCGTCGCAATGTCCGGCAACACCTTCGAGGCCCGGCATGACCCGAGCAAGGGCGGCCACGGCGGCCACGGCTGCCGGCTTCCCGACGTCTGCCCGCTGTGCGCGCGCGGAAAGCAGGTTACTGAATGACCCCCGATCCCGCCCCCGCGCCGCAGCCGTCCGACGGCGGCACCGTCCCCGTCCCGCGGTTCAGCCCGGAGGAGCTCTCGGCCATGCTGGGGGAGAAGAACCGGCCCACGGCCGAGCAGGCGGCCATCATTGCCTCGCCGTTGTCGCCACGGTTGGTCATTGCCGGGGCCGGATCGGGCAAGACGGCCACGATGGCGGACCGGGTGGTGTGGCTCGTGGCCAACGGATGGGTCCGGCCGGAGGAAGTCCTCGGCGTGACGTTCACCCGGAAGGCAGCCGGCGAACTGGCCTCGCGGATCCGCGCCAAGCTGGCCGCCCTGCAGCGGATCGCAACCGCCGACACCAGGAACGAGGTCTTTCCCGCCGGCCTGCTCGGCGCGGACGCCCTCGAGCCCAAGGTCTCCACCTACCATTCCTATGCCAGCGGCATCGTGTCCGACTATGGACTGCGCCTCGGTGTGGAACGGGACGTGGTCCTGCTGGGCGGAGCCCAGTCCTTCCAGCTCGCCAGCGAAGTGGTGGAAGGCTTCGACGGCGAATACGAGCATTTCCGGGCGGCCAAATCCACCCTCGTCAAGGCCGTGATCCAGCTCGCAGGGGAATGCTCGGAACATCTTCGCGATCCGGCCGAAGTCCGCGGCTGGCTGCTGGAACGGATCGCCGAGTTCGAGGCGCTGCCCTACCTGGCGACCGCCAAGAAGAATCCGAGCCAAGCCGCCGCCGAGATGAGCGGCATGTTGCGCACCCGGGCGAGCGTCGCGGACATGGTGGGCCGCTATACGGACGCGAAACGGGCCCGGGGCGCCTTGGACTTCGGCGACCTCGTGGCCCTGGCGGCGCGGGTTGCCAGCGAAATTCCGGTCGCGGCGCAGCTGGAGCGCCAACGCTACAAAGTGGTGCTGCTGGACGAATTCCAGGACACCTCCCATGCCCAGCTGGTCCTGTTCTCCCGGCTCTTCGGCGATGGCCATGCGGTGACGGCGGTGGGAGACCCGAACCAGTCCATCTATGGATTCCGTGGCGCGTCGGCCGGTCAGCTGTTCCATTTTGTCCGGGAATTCCCGGTCCTGGCCGGCGATGGCGGCGGCGACGGCCTGCGCCGCGGTGGCCCGGATGACCCTGCGGCGCCGGTCCCGCGCTTCGCCGTGGCGCCGACGTCGTACCTGACCACCGCGTGGCGCAACGGCCGGAACATTCTCGCCGCCGCGAACGTCATTTCGGCGCCGCTCAGCAAGGCCGCCGCCGCGACCGGTGCAGCCGGTGCCCGCGACACCGCCGGCGGCGTGGCCGTGCCGCCCCTGCAGCCCGGCCCGGCAGCGGTCACGGGCAGGGTTGTGATGGGCCGGTTTGCCACGGACGAGGCCGAGGCGGCCGCGATCGCCGGGGACGTGCTGAAGTTCCGGGTGACGGACTTTGAAGCCCAGGGGGCTGACCCGGTGCCGCCGGCCATGGCCGTGCTGTGCCGGCGCAGGGCGCAGATGGAATGCATCCGGCGGGAGTTTGAGGCACGGGGCATTCCGTACGAGATCGTCGGCCTCGGCGGGCTGCTGGACACCCCCGAGATCGTCGACCTCGTCGCCACCCTCCGGGTCCTCGCCGACCCGGGACGTTCAGATGCCCTGATGCGGCTCCTGGCGGGCGCCCGCTGGCGGATCGGCCCGGCGGACCTCATGGCCCTCCGGGACTGGTCCAGCTTCCTCGCCCGCCGCCGCGGACATCCCGGCCGCGCCGGCGAGGCCGGGGACATGGACGAGGACACCGCCGATCCGGCCGTCATCGAAGGCGACCTCTCGGACGCCGCCAGCCTCGTCGAGGCACTGGACTTCCTGCCGCGGGCCGGCTGGACCTCGGCGCACGGCCGCGTACTGAGCGATACCGCCTGGGACCGGCTCCACCGGCTTTCGGAGGAGCTCCGGCAATTGCGCACGTACATGGGCGATGATCTGACCACCCTGCTCGGTGAAGTCGAACGGGCCATGCTGCTCGATATCGAGGTGGCAGCCCGGCCCGGGATCAGCATCCATCAGGCACGCCGGAACCTGGACGCTTTCCAGGACGCTGCCGCCGGATTCCTGCACACCTCGCAGCGGATCGATGTCCTGGCGTTTCTTGCCTGGCTGGAGGCCGCGGCAGCAGAGGAGAACGGCCTCGACGCCGCGGCCCCGGAGGTCAACCACGAGGCGGTGCAGCTGCTGACGGTGCATGCATCCAAAGGACTCGAATGGGATGTTGTCTTCGTGCCGGGGCTGAACGCGGGCGCGTTCCCCAGCAGCAGGGACTCCCGGTGGAGCAGCGGCAGCGCGGCGCTGCCCTGGTCGCTGCGCGGGGACCGGGCCGACCTCCCGCAATGGGACCTTGACCAGCCGGACCAGAAAGGCTGGCTCGACGCCGAGAAGGAGTTCAAATCAGCCGTCCAGGCGCACGGGGAAGCCGAGGAACGACGCCTGGCCTATGTGGCGTACACGAGGGCCAAACACGTGCTGTGGACCTCAAGTGCCGCCTGGGTCGGATCCCGGGCAGGGATGGCCGAAATTTCGCCGTTCCTGTCCGGGCTGGAGGACCTCGCGGCACAGGGTCTCGCGGAGATCCACCCGCTGTCCGTGACCGAGGATTCGCTGCCGGAGCACAGCCCCTTGACCGCCGACCTCGAAGTGGCGGCGTGGCCCTACGACCCGCTGGAAGGACCTGCGGACCCCCGGACCGGGCAGCGGCTGCGGCTGAACCCGGGCCGCCGGGCCGCCATGGAAGCCGCCGCCGCACGGGTGCGGCACGGCCTGGCACAGCCCGGGACACCGGACGTCCAAGGTGCATCCACGGAGAAGGCAGGGACGGAATCGTTGTCGTCCGGCCACAGGACGCGGCAGTTGCGGGGACCCGCGGCCGGCTGGGCCAAGGAGGCGCAGACATTGCTTGAACGCCGGTCCCGGCGGACGACCCTGCAGGACGTGCACCTCCCGGGGCATATCTCCGCTTCGACGCTCGTTGACCTCGACGCGGACGCCGGGTCTGTGGTGGCGCGGCTGCGGCGGCCCGTTCCCCGCGAGCCCGGCATGTCAGCGCGTAAAGGCACGGCGTTCCATGCATGGGTTGAGGAATACTTCGGCGCGGCCGGGATGCTGGATCTGGGCGAAGCAGCCGGCTCCGATGACCATATCGACGAGGCCTACGGACTCGACGCGATGGTGGAAACATTCCGCCGGTCCGAGTGGGCCCACCGTGCCCCGGCCCATGTGGAGGTCCCGGTGGAGACGAAGGTCGGCGAGGTGGTGGTCCGCGGCCGGATCGACGCCGTCTTCCGCGATGCCGACGGCGGCTGGGACCTGGTGGACTGGAAAACGGGACGCCGGCCCTCCGCCGCGCAACTGAAGACCAAAGCGGTCCAGCTCGCGGTTTACCGGCTGGCCTGGTCCCGGCTGAAAGGGGTGCCCCTTGCGGAAGTCCGGGCAGCGTTCTATTACGTTGCGGACAACGAGGTGGTCCGTCCGCACGACCTCGGATCCGCGGAAAGCCTCGAACTGATCGTGACGGCCGCCCTGGGCCGGTCCGGCGCACCCGCCCCGGTTCAGCGCTAGGCGCCCGGCGGGCCGCGGCGGGGTGTCCTAGCTGGACTTCGCGTTGACCACCGTGATGGCGGCGGTGGAGGTGTCGACGGCCGGAGGCGTCGTCGACGCCGGCGCTGACGGGGTTGTGGCGTCCGCCGCCGCGTCATTCGCCTCAGGGGTGTCCTCAGGGGTGTCTTCAGGGGTGTCCTCGACGGCGTCTTGGTGCTCCGCGGCGGCGGGGTCGGCCGGGCCGGCGCCGGGCGTGCCCGCGTCCCTCGCATCTTCCGACGCATCCTCCGCCGTATGGTCCGCGGAGTCTGCCTGGTGCCCGGCCGCGGGGCCGTCGTCGAGCTCCCCGGCAGGGATCGGGGTCACGAACACGGCCGGCACGCCGGTGCCTGCCGACGCGGCAACCGGCACCGGCCCGGAAACCGGGTCAGCGGGGAGCAACGTTACTTTCCGCACCACCGGCACATCGGCGGCGCCGTCGGCGTCCCCGGAGTCGCGGACCGGGACCGGGCGGGGCAATGGCTCCACACTGATGGGTTGTCCGCCGTGTTCCGCGACGTCCCCGGCGAGCGCCGACAGCATGGACTCGGCGTCATGGATCATGTCCTGGTTGTCCGCGGCCAGGCCCTTGACCAGATACTGCGCCAGCGCGAACTCGGCGGACAACGCCGCCCTCCGGATCAGGTGGGTATCCGGGGCGTCCCGGCGGCTCATGGTGTAGTGCTCCAGCACCGCGTCCACGAAGTCCTGCTCATTCGAGGCCACAAGCCAGGCCATGTCGTCGGCGGGGTCGCCGATGCGCAGATCGGTCCAACCGGTCACCGCGGTGACCCGGGACCCGTCGACGAGGAGATTGTCCTCATGCAGGTCACCGTGGACCACGCAGGGATTGAAACGCCACAGCGAGACATCCTCCAGCGCGTGCTCCCAGCGCCGCAGGAGCAACGGCGGGATCCGGCCCGTGGTCGCGGCCTGGTCCAGTTCGTTGAGCCGGCGCTGCCTGAACTCGTTGGGGGTGTAGCTGGGCAGGTCCGCGTTGCGCACGAGCGAGCGGGGGAGATCGTGGATGGCTGCCAGGGCGGCGCCGATTTCGCGGGCCAGACCGTCCGGTCCGCTGCTGAGCTCCTCGACGGACCGGGTGGCTCCGGCCAGGTGGGAATAGACGAAGGTGCTGAGCGGGCCCTGGCGGACGGAACCGGCCACGGTGGGCATGAGGAACGGCAGTTCCGCGCGGATGCCCGGGGCAAACGCACGGAGCACCAAAAATTCCGTTTCCAGACGGGCGCTGGCTTCGGCATGGCGCGGCGCGCGGACACGCCAGCGCTTGCCGTCGCAGTCCAGCAGCAGCGCTGAGTCGAAGTCCGCCGGATCGTCGGGCGCAGAGCTGACAGCGGTGGGGGTCAGGCCGGGAACCGCCGCGGTTGCTACAGCTGCCAATTCGATAGGTTTTCTTCGCACAGTTCCACGGTAGATTGAGCAGCGCCCAAGTCAGTGATGTACCACGGCGAGTCTCCAGATCGGGACCAAATAGCGTGCCGCCGGAAGGCACTGGCCCTCCCGGGAGCCCGGAAACCCGGGCCGGCTCCGCGCCCCGGATCCGCGGACCTGCGCCGATGCCGGGAAATGTGAATTGTCGGCGGGAGTCAGTACGGTGGAGACATGAGTCTTGCGGAGTCACCGGCAGCCAAAAATGTGGCACCAATGAAACCGGCATCCGGGATCGCGGCGCCGGTGTCCGCGGCGGGGGCTGCGCGGGTCAACCCCGTGGACTACAGGAGCCCGGCGAACCACCTGATGGACACGGTCCTGCCGGTGCACCCGGCCCTGATCGACCGGGGCGGGGCCGCCAGGATGCGGCCCGGGATGGTCACGGAGCTCGTCCGGTCCGGCACGGCGAAGGCGATGCTCTATTCCGGCCGGCAGGCCCTCATCGAGGGCAACGGACTCGTGCTGATGGACGCGGCCGAGCTTGAGCGCCGGCTCACGGACACCCCGTACGTTCCCGAGCACATGATCTACCTCGGCTCGGCGGTTCCCGGTTCCGGCCTCGCCCCGGGAACCGAGCTTGTCCTCTTTGTCCTGCCGGAACAGTTTGAGGTCAGGGCCGAGGAATTCGAGGACCACGTGGCCGGTATCCCGGCCATGGCGCGGTGGGCCGGATTCCGCGACGTCGCGGCCCGGCTGAATCCCACCGACACCGCGCTGTTCGTCGAAGCCAGTGCCATTGCCAACTGGCACGCCACCCACACCCATTGCCCGCGCTGCGGCACGGCGACCGGCGTTGAATCCGGCGGCTGGGTCCGCCGCTGTCCCGCGGACTCCTCCGAGCACTATCCGCGGACGGACCCGGCGATTATTGTCACCGTCGTGGGGCCGGACGGCCGGCTCCTGCTGGGCGGCGGCGGACCGCTGGACGCACGGAACTATTCCACGCTGGCAGGGTTCGTCGAACCGGGCGAGTCGCTCGAACAGGCCGTCGTCCGCGAGATTGCCGAAGAGGTCGGCGTGCGCGTCACCGCGTCCCAGTACCTGGGGTCGCAGCCCTGGCCGTTCCCGGCGTCGCTGATGCTCGGATTCACCGCCACCACACCGGACACCGTAGCCCGGCCCGACGGCGTCGAAGTCACCCGGGCGCGCTGGTTCGGCCGCCGCGAACTGCAGGATGCGGTCCTGAGCGGCGAGATCGTCATTTCCAGCAGGCTGTCCATCGCGCGCTCACTCATCGAGCACTGGTATGGCGGCGTCATCCAGGACCACCCGGGCACGCTATGACACCGCCGACCGCCTCCCACCGGACACCTTCTAGCGACTAAGCAGCAAACGTGAGCACAGAGAATTTTGACCTCGACGGACTTACCCTCGGCGACCCCAGCGGCTCCCGGACCGGCGGCGGTGGCGATCCCGCCGGCGTACCCACCACAAGCGCGGCCGAGGACAACCGCTCCCTGGAGGAACGGATCCTAGGCGGCCTTGACGCCGAACAACGTGAGGTGGCCAGCAGCCTGCACGGTCCGGTGTGTGTGCTGGCGGGGGCAGGCACCGGCAAGACCCGGGCCATCACGCACCGCATTGCCTACGGCGTGCACTCCGGGGTGTACAACCCGCAGCGGCTCCTCGCCGTGACCTTCACCGCCCGGGCCGCGGCGGAAATGCGCAGCAGGCTCCGGGACCTGGGCGTCGGCAATGTTCAGGCCCGGACGTTCCATGCCGCGGCGCTGCGCCAGCTGCAGTTCTTCTGGCCGCAGGCCATCGGCGGCGCGCTGCCCAACCTCCTGGACCACAAGGCACAGATGATTGCCGAAGCCGCGCGCCGGCTGCGGCTCAGCACCGACCGCGCGTCGATCCGGGACCTTGCCTCGGAGATCGAGTGGGCAAAGGTCTCCATGCTGACGCCGGCCAACTACCTTGAAAACGCCCGGGAGCGCGGCAACCCCGGCGGGTTCGACCTGACCGCCGTCGCCCGGGTTTTCCAGGCCTATGAAGACGTCAAAACGGACCGGAACCTGATCGACTTCGAGGACGTGCTGCTGATCACCGTGGGCATCCTGCAGGAGGACCCGAAGGTGGCAGCGACCGTCCGCGAGCAATACCGGCACTTCGTCGTGGACGAGTACCAGGACGTTTCGCCGCTGCAGCAGCGCCTCCTGGAGCTATGGCTGGGCGGCCGCGACGACCTGTGCGTGGTCGGCGACGCCAGCCAGACCATCTACTCCTTCACCGGCGCCTCGCCCAAGCACCTGCTTGGCTTCAAGGCCGTCTACCCTGAAGCCCGCGTGATCAAACTGATCCGCGACTACCGCTCCACCCCGCAAGTGGTGCGGCTGGCCAACGAGCTGCTCTCCGGCCGGCGCAGCGGCGGCCCCGTCGCCGATGCCGCCTGGGCCGCGCCCCTGCAGCTGGTGGCGCAGCGGCCGGCCGGCCCCGCGCCCCAGTTCACCGAATGCTCCGATGACGAGGCCGAAGCGGCCACCGTCGTGGCACGGGTCCGCGAACTGCTCGACGCCGGCACGCAGGCCAGCCAGATCGCGGTGCTGTTCCGCACCAACGGGCAGTCGGAGGCCTACGAACAGGCCCTGGCGTCCGCCGGCATCGGTTACCAGTTGCGCGGCGGCGAGCGGTTCTTCGCCCGCAAGGAAGTCCGCGACGCGATCCTCCAGCTCCGCGCGGCCACGCGGGCCGTCGCCGAAACCGCGGCACCGGAACCGCTGGGGCAGTTGGTCCGCGACATCGTGGCCTCGCTGGGATACAGCGACTCCGCGCCGCACAGCGGCGGCGCCCTCCGGGAACGCTGGGAATCGCTGGCCGCTCTTGTGGCGCTCGCGGACGAGCTCGCGGCCAGCAGGGGAGCCCAGTTCTCCCTCGCGGACTTCGTCAACGAACTCCAGGAAAGGTCCCTGGCCCAGCACGCACCCACCGTCCAGGGCGTGACCCTGGCGTCGCTGCACGCCGCGAAGGGCCTGGAGTGGGACGCTGTGTTCCTTGTCGGGCTCAGTGAGGGGCTCATGCCGATTTCGTTCGCGGATACGCCTGAGGCCGTGGACGAGGAACGCCGGCTGCTGTACGTGGGGATCACCCGGGCCAGGGAGCACCTGTTCCTGTCCTGGTCCACCGCCAGGACGCCGGGCGGGCGCGCCAACCGCAAGCCCTCCCGGTTCCTCGACGGGCTCCGGCCGGATTCGGTCGCCAGCTCCTCCCTGCGCGGCAAGGGCCCGGCGCCGCGCCGGAAGGCGGCCGCGCCGGCATCCTGCCGGGTCTGCGGGACCATGCTGTCATCCGGGGCCGAACGCAAGGTGGGCCGCTGCAACCAGTGCCCGCCCAGCTACGAGGAACAGACCTTTAATGCGCTGCGGCAGTGGCGCAAAGAGGTCGCCCTCGCCGCCGAAGTCCCGGCCTTTGTGGTCTTTACTGATGCCACGCTGACGGCCATCGCCGAGGCCAGGCCGGAGTCCATGGAGGAGCTCGCCGGGCTCGCCGGGGTAGGGCCGTCGAAACTGGAAAAATACGGCGAAGAGGTTTTGGCGGTCCTGAGCGAAAACACGGGCCTTTGATGGCCGGCCGCGTGGCCGCCGGTGGCGTGCCGGCCGCCATACCGCTGAGGACGCCCGACGGCGCTCCGGTGGAAGTACGCCGCTCGGCACGACGGCGCAGGACGGTGGCCGCGTTCTGGGAAAACGGAACCGCGGTGGTGGCCATCCCGGCCTCGTTCACCCGGGCGCAGGAGCACGAATGGGTGCATCGGATGCTGGAGAAGCTCCGGCTGCAGGGCACGCGGGGGAACCGGAGCGCGGGCAGGCGCCAGCCGCGCAATGACGAGGACCTTGCACTCCACGCAGCCGCGCTGTCGGCGAAATACCTTGGCGGCCGGGCCGTGCCGTCGTCGGTCCGCTGGGTCAGCAACCAGAACTCGCGCTGGGGTTCGGCAACACCGTCGGAAGGCACCATCCGCCTGTCCGACAAGCTCCGGCCGATGCCCCAGTGGGTGATCGATTACGTGCTGCTCCACGAGCTCGCGCATCTCCTGGTCGCCGGGCACAACGCCGCCTTCTGGCGGCTGCTGCAGGCCTACCCGGAGACAGAGCGCGCCAAGGCCTTCCTCGAAGGAGTCGCCTTCGCCACCTCGCGGGGCCTGGCGCCGGACTGCGCCGAGCCCGGGTCCTAGGCTTTCGGGCTGTCGCCTTCCGGCCCGCCGTTGTCTGTGGTCTCCGCGTCGTCGGCGGCGGGCTCCTGGACTCCGCCGGCTTCCGCGCCGGAGTCCTCATCCCGGGCCGGTTCGTCGAATCCGCCGTTGAGAAGCTTCAGCAAAGCGTCATCGACCTCGGTGTCGTTGGCCTCGGCCAGTTGCCGGCGCGCACCGAACCCGGCCGGATCGTCCAGGTCCTCCGCGGTGGGCATCAGATCGGGGTGGTGCCAAATGGCGTCCCTGCCCTCGATACCCCGTTCGTTCTTGAGCGTCGCCCACAGGGTAGCCGCCTCCCGGAGGCGGCGGGGGCGCAGTTCGAGGCCCACGAGGGACGCGAATGCCTGCTCGGCCGGGCCTCCCGTGGCACGGCGGCGCCGGACGGTCTCGCGCAGGGCTGCCGCCGAGGGCAGCATCTTCTCGGTCGCGGCGGCGGTGAGTTCATCCACCCAGCCCTCCACAAGGGCGAGGGCGGTTTCGAGCTTTTCGAGCGCCTGGTCCTGGGCGGGGGTGCGCTGGGGCATAAAGACGCCTTGGGACAGGGCCTCCTGGATGCCTTCCGGATTACTGGGATCCAGGTCGCGGGCGAGTTCCTCGATCCGGGACGTGTCAATGTGGATTCCGCGGGCGTAAGCCTCAATGGCACCCAACAGATGTCCCCGCAGCCACGGGACCTGGACAAACAGCCGGGCGTGGGCGGCTTCGCGGACGGCGAGGAAGAGCCGGATGTCGTTCTCCGGGAGGCTGAGGCCTTCGCCGAACTTCGCCACATTTGCCGGCAGCAGTGCCATTTCCAGATCAGCCAGCGGCAGGCCGATATCCGTCGAGCCGACCACGTCGGCCGAGAGGGCGCCGATAGCCTGCCCCAGCTGCATCCCGAAGATGGCGCCGCCCATGTTCTGGATCATCGAGGAGGCGCCGCCCATCATGGACTTCATTTCCTCCGGCATCTGCTCGGTCATCGCCGCGGACAGCGCATTGGCGATGCTGTTGGCGACCGGCTCGGTCAGCCGCTTCCACGTGCCCAGGGTCTCCTCAACCCACTCGGCACGGGACCAGGCCCGGCCGATCAACCCGGTCGCGGGCAGAACCGTGACCGGGTCAAGCCACAGCTCAGCCAGCCTCAGGGCTTCGTCGACGTCGCGGGTCTGCTGGGCGGTGACGGAAGGATCGGAACCTTCCGCGGCCACCCGGCGGGCATTCTCATGCGCCAGCTGCCAGTTGACCGGGCCCTCCGAGGAGGCGCTCATCATGGCCTGGACCTGGGAAAACATCTGGGCCAGCAAGTTGGGATCGTTGGGAAGGCCGGCAGCCTTGGCGAGCTCGGCGGGGTCGATGTTTCCCATCCCTTGGCCGCCCATGAGGTTCTTCAGCATCTCTGCCAGCGGATCACGGGGCTCATCGTCGCCGTTGGACGGAGTGAGTGGGTTGGAGGTCATGGTCCCGCCGATCGTCGGTATGGCTTCTTCTCAACTTCACGGTACCTTGCGGCCGGTCCGGCTGTCTGCCGAAACCGGCCTCGTTCGCTGTAGGCAAAGAGCGCATCGGACCCCGGAGCACGTAGGGTGGAAGTTGAAAGATTTGCAGGCGGCGTCCTCGGTCGAGGCCACCGCCCTAGTGCGTGATTCCGGGCCCGTCGGCCCGTTGCGCGGCCACGGAGAGGTCCCGAATTGACGATTACCCAGGGCGGGCAGCCCACCAGCGACCCGGCACCCGGACCGGCCCGTGGCCGGCGGGGCCGGCGCGGCCGCCTTTCCGGAGCCTGGACGGGCAAGAACGCGGACAACCGGGCTGCGGCGATGCTGGTCTCGGGCCTCCTGACTGTGGCGCTGGGCGTCACCGCAGTGAGCCTCCCGGTTCCCTACGTGATCGAATCTCCCGGACCGACCTTCAACACGCTCGGTGAGGACCGGGGGACACCGGTCATCAAGGTGACCGGGACCGAGGTGTTTCCGGCCGAAGGCCGACTGGACCTCACCACGGTGTACGTCGACGGCGGGCCCAACGGCCCGGTCAGCGTCTTCACCGCCTTCGCGGCCTGGCTCAGCGGCAGCAAAGCGGTCTACCCCGAGGAATTGATTTTCCCGACCGGCGTGACGAAGGAACAATCGCAGCAGGAGAGCTCGACGGCGATGGTCACCTCGCAGGAGATCGCGGTCGCCGCGGCCTTGAAGGAACTCAACATCCCCTTCGAGCAGCGGATGGAGGTCGCCAGCCTTCCGGAGGGCTCTGCCTCCGGCGGCAAGCTCCAGGCCGGCGACGTCCTGCTCTCCATCAATGACAAGCCGATTACGGCGCTCGCCGTCGTCCAGGCGGAACTGGCTGCGGGAAACGGCGCGCCCGTCACCGTCGTCGTGGACCGGTCAGGCAGCCGCATTCCGGCGACGATCACGCCGTCGGTGAGTCCCGCCGGCCGTTTCATCCTCGGAGTGATCCTGCAATACAAGTTCACGTTCCCCTTCGACGTCGAGATCTCCCTCGATGAAGTCGGTGGACCCAGCGCCGGGATGATGTTTGCCCTGGGGATTATCGACACGATCACGCCGGGGGAGTTGACCGGCGGAACACATGTCGCCGGGACCGGCACCATCAGTCCCGACGGCGGCGTCGGGCCGATCGGCGGCATCAGCCAGAAGATGCACGGTGCACGCGCCGCCGGGGCCTCCCTTTTCCTGGCCCCGGCGGAAAACTGCGGGGATGTCGTCGGCCACATTCCGGACGGCCTCCAGGTGGTTAAAGTCGAAAATCTGGCCGACGCCCGGAAAGCCGTTGAGCTCGCGGCCTCAGGATCTGACACCTCCGGTCTTCCCGCCTGCACCAGCGGCTAGACTGGCCGCGGAACTAAGCAATACCGCCACTCGTGCCATTACTGACGGCCCGCCGCAGTGGCGGCGATAGAATGCAGCAACATTTGAATACCCGCACCGAGTCAATATGTTGACCGATCACAAGACCAGTATTTGACGACACAGCTATGAGGTACCGAGTTTGTCCCGTCCCGCCAGCACCGTCCCGCCCGGAAGACCACCAACACGCAGAGGCGCCCTAACGCCGACACTGATCGTCGTCGCCGCCATCGTCGTCGGCTTCATCTTCTTCGCCAGTGTTTGGACCGATGTCCTCTGGTACCAGCAGCTGGGCTTCTTCGAAGTCTTCCTGACCGAGAACCTGGCCCGGATTGCCATCTTCCTGGTCGGCTTCGTCCTGATGTTCACCGCGATGTTCTTCGCCATCCGGATTGCCTATAACTCCCGGCCCGTTTATGCCCCTGATTCGGAAATGCGCGACAACCTGAACCGGTATCAGGCTCAGCTCGAGCCCGTCCGCCGCGTGGTCATGGTGGGCCTTCCGGTGCTGTTCGGCCTGTTTGCGGGCAGTGCCGCATCGAGCCAGTGGCAAAAGGTGCTGCTGTTCCTGAACCAGGAACCTTTCGGCAAGAACGATCCCCAGTTCGGCCTGGACATCAGTTTCTACCTGATGACGCTGCCGTTCCTTGGATTCGTCACCGGGTTCCTCATCAGCGTGGCCGTCTTCGCCGGGATCGCCGGCGTCCTGACCCACTACTTGTACGGAAGCATCCGGATCATGGAGCGCGGCATCTTCACGAGCCGGGCCGCGCAGATCCACCTTGCCGTCACCGGCGGTGTATTTGTCCTGCTGCTGGGTGTCAATTTCTGGCTGGACCGGTACGCAACCGTGCAGAGCAACAGCGGCCGCTGGGCCGGAGCGTTGTTCACGGATGTCAATGCCGTCATCCCCACGAAATCGATCCTGGCCGTCGCCGCGGTTCTGGTCGCCGCGCTGTTCGTCGTTGCGGCGATCATCGGCAAGTGGCGGCTGCCGATGATCGGCACCGCCATGCTGGTCATCACTTCGATCCTCGCGGGCGGTGTCTACCCGTGGGTCATCCAGCAGTTCCAGGTCCGGCCGTCCGAACAGACCCTGGAGCGGCAGTTCATCGAAAAGAACATCCAGCTCACCCGCGAGGCCTACGGCCTGGATAAGGTCGAGGAAAAGCGGTACAACGCCACCACCACCGCCACCACCGGCGCCCTGGCCCCGGATGCCCAGACCACGGAGAACATCCGGCTGCTCGACCCCAACCTGATCTCCGATGCGTTCTCGCAGCTGGAACAGTTCCGGCCGTACTACCAGTTCCCGGAAACCTTGAACGTGGACCGCTACGAGGTCGACGGAAAGATCCAGGACACCGTCATCGCGGTCCGCGAACTCAACCCCCGGGGGCTGAGCACCAATCAGCAGTCATGGCTGAACCAGCACGTCGTCTTCACCCACGGCTACGGCATTGTGGCAGCGAAGGGCAACAAATTCACCGTCGACGGCAAGCCGGACTTCCTGCAGGCCGGCATCCCGACCTCAGGGGTGCTCGGGAGTGAGGAAACGTTCCAGCCAAGGATCTACTTCGGCGAGAATTCTCCGGAATACTCCATCGTGGGCGCTCCCGTCGGTGCTCCGCCGCGCGAGCAGGACCGCCCGGCGTCAGCGAATGGCGACGGCGAGACCCAGTACACGTTTACCGGTGACGGCGGCCCGAACGTCGGCAGCTTCTTCAACAAGATTCTCTACGCGATCAAGTTCCAGTCCTCTGATCTGCTCCTCTCCGACGGAGTCAACGCCGAATCGCAGATCCTCTACGAACGTGATCCGCGGGACCGGGTGCAGAAGGTTGCGCCCTACCTGACGATCGACGGGAACGCCTATCCCGCCGTCGTGGACGGCCGTGTGAAGTGGATTGTCGATGGCTACACCACGAGCCAGTTCTACCCGTATTCCCAGCAGGAACAGCTCTCCAGTGCCACCGCGGACTCGCAGACGACGGCAGGCCGGACCCCGGCTTTGCCGAACAGCTCCGTGAACTACATCCGCAACTCGGTCAAGGCCACCGTGGATGCCTATGACGGAGCCGTCACGCTGTATGCGTGGGACGAGGAGGACCCGATCCTCAAGTCTTGGCAGAACGTGTTCCCGGCGTCGCTGAAACCGTACTCGGAGATGTCCGGCGATGTGATGAGCCACGTCCGCTACCCCGAGGACCTGTTCAAGGTCCAGCGCGAGCTCCTGGGCCGCTACCACGTCACCAACCCGGACCGCTTCTACACCAATGAAGAAGCCTGGAGCGTGCCGAACGATCCGACAGTGCAGACTGACGTCAAGCAGCCGCCGTTCTACATGTCCCTGAAAATGCCGGGCCAGGAAAATCCCGCCTTCCAGCTCACCTCGTCCTTCATTCCGCAGATCGTCAACGGCAACGCCCGCAACGTGATGTACGGCTTCCTGGCAGCGGATTCCGACGCCGGCAACCAGAAGGGCGTCAAGGCCGACAGCTACGGCCAGCTCCGGCTCCTGAATATCCCGCCGGAGACCCAGGTGCCGGGCCCGGGCCAGGCGCAGAACAAGTTCAACTCCGACCCGACGGTCTCCCAGGCCCTCAACCTGCTGCGCCAGGGCGCTTCTGCCGTCCTCAACGGCAACCTGCTGACGCTGCCCGTGGGCGGCGGCATGCTGTACGTCCAGCCGGTGTATCTGAAGTCCACCGGCGAGACGTCCTACCCCACGCTGCAGCGTGTGCTGGTGGCCTTCGGCGACAAGATCGGGTTCGCCCCGACCCTGGACGAGGCCCTCAACCAGCTGTTCGGGGGAGACTCCGGCGCGGCAGCGGGCGATTCGGCCAACAAGGGACAAACGCCGACGGCACCCGACGGCACTCCGGCTACACCGGAAACCCCCGGTGTCACGGACGCCAAGGCAGCGCTGAAGGCGGCTCTCGAGGAGGCCAACGCCGCGATCAAGGCAGGCCAGGACGCCCTCGCCAAGGGCGACTTCGCCGCCTACGGCATCGAACAGCGGAAGCTGGCGGCAGCGCTGCAGAAGGCGCTCGACGCCGAGGCCAGGGTCATTGTGCCGGCACCGGCCACCCCGGCTCCGGACGCCACCCCGTCGCCGGACGCCACCAACTGACGGTGATTAGCTGACGGCAACGGAAGGCCGGGTTGGCGCCCTAAGGGGACGCCGACCCGGCCTTCCGCGTAGCCGGCGGAGGCGCCGAGATGCACATCACGTCCGGCGGATTTTGCCGCAGCTTACCGGGCAGGTAGAGTTGATATTGCGACGCGGGGTGGAGCAGTTCGGTAGCTCGCTGGGCTCATAACCCAGAGGTCACAGGTTCAAATCCTGTCCCCGCAACTGAAGGAAGGTCCCGGAATGCTGGAAACAGCGTTCCGGGCCTTTTTGTTTAAGCCCTGCCCGCCCGTCCCGGCCGAGCTGGTCGGGACCACCGCAAAACTAAGGTAGGCTTGATCTTGCGACGCGGGGTGGAGCAGTTCGGTAGCTCGCTGGGCTCATAACCCAGAGGTCGTAGGTTCAAATCCTACCCCCGCAACTGAAGATAAAGGCAGGGCCCGGATCAAGAGATCCGGGCCCTGCCTTTTTGCCCGCCGGCTCCGGGTCGGCGTCAGGCCCTTCCCTTGGCCATGACACACCCCGGGCAGTCCCGGGGTGCGCGGATCAGCTGTCCTTGAGCCGCTGGTAGGCCTCCAGCGCCCGGGCCCGCGATTCCGGCAGCCCCACGATCGGTTCCGGGTAGTCCGCCCAGGGTGCGCCGGCGGCGGTGGCCTTCCAGGGTTCGTGGATTGTCTTGCCTTCCAGCCCGGCGAGCTCCGGCACGTACTGCCGGAGGTACCGGCCATCGGCGTCGAACTTTTTGCTCTGTGTGACCGGATTGAAGATGCGGAAGAACGGCGAAGCGTCCGCGCCGGAACCCGCGACCCACTGCCAGTTGGCCGGGTTGCTGGCAGCGTCCGCGTCCACGAGGGTGTCCCAGAACCAGGCTTCGCCGAGCCGCCAGTCGGTCATCAGGTTCTTCACGAGGAAGGACGCCGCTGCCATCCGCACGCGGTTGTGCATCCAGCCCGTCTGCCAGAGCTGGCGCATACCGGCGTCGACCAGCGGGTAGCCGGTCTGTCCCTGCTGCCAGGCGCGGAGTTCGGCGTCCGAGGGAGCTTCCCAAGGGAACCGGTCAAAGTCGGGCCGGTAGTTCTGCGTCGCGAGCGAAGGGTTCTCATACAACAGCTGCCAGCAGAATTCCCGCCAGCCGAGCTGGGAACGGAAGACGCCGACGTCGGCCGGCTCGCGGTGCGGAAAGTGGTCCCGGATCGTGTGCCAGATGCGGAACGGGCTGATCTCGCCGAACCGCAGGTGCGGTGAGAGTCTGCTGGTTCCTTCGACGCCGGGGACGTCCCGGCCGGTGGCGTAGTCCGCGGCCGGGCCGTCGAGGAAGTCCTCCAGCAGATTGTGCGCGCCGGCTTCCCCAGGAGTCCAGGTCCGGGCCAGTCCCGCGCTCCAGTCCGGGCGGCGGGGGAGGAGCCCCCAGCTTTCGAGCATGTCGCCGACCGGAGGCGCACCGGCGGCCGACCGGGCGGGGGCCGGCAGCGTCCCGGGGGCATCGAGCGGACGGCGCGGTGCCGTCTGGGCCAGGCAGGCCCGCCAAAACGGGGTAAACACCTTGTAGGGGCCGCCGGCTCCGGTGCGGACCGTCCAGGGCTCAAACATGAGGTTGGCCTGGAAGCTTTCGGCGCTGAGGCCTTCCCCGACGGCCCAGTCCTTCACGCTGTCATCGATGGTGCGTTCGGGTCCGCCGTACCGGCGGTTCCACACCAGCGCGGAGGCGGACGTCTCCCGGGCCACTTCCGGGATGACCTCGGCGGCGCGGCCGCGCCGCAGCAGCAGCCGCGAACCGGCGGCCTCCAGCGCGGCGTCGAGCCGCGCGAGGGAATGGTGGAGCCACCACTTCACGGCGCCGCCGAGGGGGCGGACACCCTCGGAGTGCTCGTCGAGGATGTAAAGGACCGTGAGGGGATTTCCAAGCGCCGCCGCTTTGGCCAGTGCCGGGTTGTCATCGAGGCGGAGGTCGTCGCGGAGCCAGAGAAGAGTCGATGCCATGGCTCAACGCTACAGGCCGGAAACGGCGGAGGCCGTGCCGCGGGGATCCTTGCTTTTGGTTAGCAGAAGTTCCCCCCGTCACGGCCTCCGGAACCGGCGGCAGGCGCCGGTGCCGGTTCAGAGCCGGTCGAGGTCGGATTCCTCGACGACGGCGCCCGCAGGCGAGTCCTTGCCGTTGCCGGTACCGATGGCGGTGGCGGATCCGCCGGATTTGAGCGCCGCGAGCCGCGCCTCGATCTCCGTCTGTTCGCCAAGGTCCTCAAGCGAATTGAACTGGGCGTCCAGGCTGGACTCGGTAAGCTCCTGCTGCCCCCGGACCTTGGCTTCTTCACGGCGGATCTTCTCTTCGAAACGCCCGACTTCGCTGGTGGGATCCATGATGTTGATGCTCTTGAGGGCGTCGTGGACCTGCGACTGCGCCGCGGCAGTCTTGGAGCGGGCCACCAGTTCGTTGCGCTTACTGGTGAGTTCGTTGAGCTTGCCCTTCATCTGGTCCAGGCCATGCTTGAGCCGGTCCACGACTTCGACCTGGGAGGCAATGCCCGGCGCTGAAGCCCTGGCCTCGTTCTCGGAGCCCATCTGGCGCTGCAGGGCCACTTTGGCGAGGTTGTCGAACTTCTCAGCGTCGGCGATGTCGCCTTTGGCCCGGTACTCGTCGGCCTTGCGCGAGGCTGCGAGGGCCTTCTTGCCCCAGTCCTGGGCGTTCTTCAAGTCCTCGTTGTAGTCATCCTGGAGCATACGCAGATTGCCGATGGTCTGCGCCACGGCGGATTCCGCCTCGGCAATGTTGTTCGTGTAGTCGCGGACCATTTGGTCCAGCATCTTCTGTGGATCCTCAGCCTGATCCAGCAGGGAGTTGATGTTGGCTTTCGCCAGTTGCGCCATGCGGCCAAAGATGGACTGCTTAACCATGGTGTCGCCTTTCGTCCTGCTCAGATATTCGCACTGAATTCAGTGAACCGATGATGTACCCCTTCCGTCCGCCCGCAGAGTGTTCCAGCGGGCAGCAAATCTCTCTGGCCGCCGCCTAGAAGTCGCCGCCGCCGCCGAAGTCCCCGCCCCAGCCGCCGCCGCCGGAATCCCCGCCGCCCCAGCCGCCTCCGCCCCAGCCTCCGCCGGAGTCGCCGCCGCCCCAGCCGCCTCCGCCGCCGCCGTGTCCGCCGTGCAGGATGGAGTTGATCAGGATACCGCCGAGGATGGCGCCGCCGAGGCCGCCGCCCCCGCCGCCGAACATGCCGCCCCGGCCGTAGCCCTGGTTGGCGTAGCCGCCGAAATGGTCGACGTCGGCCTGGGCCTGATGTGCGGCCTGGGCCGCCAGTGCGTGGGCCTGCTGGGCGTACTGCAGCGCGGTGACGGGATCGGTGCGGGAAATGGACAGCGCGTAGTCCAGATTCCGCTGTGCTTCGGCGAGCCGCGTGCGTGCCTCGGTACCCACGCCGCCGCGGCGTGCGGTGATGTAGTCAGAGGTCGCGCTGATCTGAGCCTGGGCAGACGTGAGGCTCTGCTGCAGCGCGGCCTGGGCCCGGCGGGCCTGCTCCTGCTGGTCCCGGATGCCGGCGAGGGCCGAATCGAGGGACTGGTGCGCCGTCTCGACCCGCTCCAATGTGGCAACCGGATCGATCTTGCCGGACTGGATTTCAGACTTGACCTGCGTCAGGGCTGCTTCCACCGCGGCGACCGGGCCAGCCAGTTGTGGATGCGCACCGGACTGGAACATGGCCCGCGCCTGGGCCAGGTCCTGGGCGGTGTCGGCGACGGCTGTCTCGAGTCCGTTCCGTGCGGCCTCCAGCGTTCCGGCGACCTTCATGATGGCGCCGATCAGCACAGTGGTCTGGTGCAGGCTCTCCTCCGCGGCCCGGACGGCGACGGCGGCGAGGCTGCTTTCGCCGGCATCGAGCTTTTCCCGGGCAGTCGCGGACGCATTCTGTACAAACGCGAGCCGCTCCTTGGCCTGGCCGATGTTGTCCGAGACCTGAGCCAGGGCACTCTCGGCGTACTTGGCGCGCAACTCGTCCAGGGACTGTTCTGCGCTGGAAATCTTGGCTTCGGCTTCCTCTGCCCCCACGCTGACGGCCGCGAGCGCCTGCGGGGCGTTCTTCTCCAGCTCGCGCAGCGCGTCGAAGTCCGCCTTTTGCTCCTGGAGGGAGCCCAGGGCCGCCTCGGACCGGCGGATGATTTCGCCGAGCCAGGTCCGCTGCTGTTCTTCCGTGTCCGGGATGTGGTCGTCAAGCTGCTGCTGCAGCTTGAAGGACTCGGACATGTGGGCTTTGGCCTCCTGCAGGGCTTTGGTGAAGTTGCCGACGGCGGAGTCGCCGTATTGGGCCTGCGCGAAGCCGAGTTCCTGCTCACTGGACTTGATGGCGTCGTCTGCCTCGATCAGAAGTGAGCCGGCCTTGCGGCGGAGTTCTTCGACACTGAGCCCGGCCAGCGGGTCGAGGTCGGTGCGCTGGGCGTCGGCCGCCGCGACGGCCGTGCGCAGGGCTCTCTTGCGGCGGTTGCGGAAGTAAAGGTATGCCCCGGCGCCGGCTGCCACCGCGCCCACGCCGACCAGGACGGCGCTGCCCGCGCCGGCATCCGAAGCAACAGTGCCGCTGCCGCCGCCGGCGGCGTCACCGATTGCAGCCGCTGTGTCGATGGCGGCCTGGGCGTAGTCTCCGCTGCGCAGTTGCGGGTCGACGGCATTCTTGACGATATTCTCCCGCTGGGAGTCGGTGATCTTGCTGTTGGAGGGTTTGCTCAGCTGGTACTGGCGGGTGTCCGTGGCGACGCTGAGCAGCAGCGCGTTCGAGCCGAGACTGGCCTTCTCGGCCACGGCGGTCGCCCAAGCCACGCGGTCAGTCGGGTTCTCGAACTTGTCCACGAACACTACGTGCAGGGTCATCGCATGTTCGGTGCCGAGATTCCTGATGGCTTTCGCGACCTCAGCCGTCCTGTCGCCGAGGACTCCCGCCGAGTCCACAATCTTTGTGACCGGATCCAGGGTGACAGGATCTTCGGCCAGCGCCGGAGCAGCGGGCAGTACCAGCAGTCCCGCGACGCCCAGAACCGCGAGGAGACGTTTGAACGTAGACCGCATGTGCAACCCTTCAGCACTTCCGCAGCCGGTTCGGCCGAACCGGCCATCACAGACGCAACAGCGCCCAAAGCAGGTGAGAAGCCGCAGGTCGCTGTGGCACTTCCTTTTGATTCTATGGTGCACACGAATGAGCGTCCACCGGCGGGAATATGCCACCAGCGAAACGCGCTGAAGCAATCAAACGCGCTGGTCCCGCCGCCTTCCGGGCCGTTCAGGAACCTCCCAGCTAATGTCCTCTCTAGTATCAGCCGGAGCGGTCATAGTTAATGTCAGACGAGGAAAGGAAGTCCCATGACTGAGAACCCAGTGGAGGGCGCATCGCCGCACGATCGGGAGCAGGCAAAGCCGCAGGACGGCTCTGCCGGACCGGCCGATGACGCGGTGCAGGCCGGCGAGAATCCGACGCTTCCACTTGAGCGCCCCGACGTCGGAGCGCCGCGTCCGGTCTACCCCCAGCACCAGCCGTCCTACGGCAGGCACACGACGCCGGAAGCGCGCCAGTACACAACGCCGGAAGCGCGCCAGTACGCGACGCACGAAGCGCAGCAGCCGGAAGCCCCGAAGCTGGAAGCCCGCCAGGACGCCGCGCCGGAAACCCGGCAGTACGGCACCTCGGCCGGCGCCGCCGGGCATCCCGGGCCACAGGCCCACCCGCAGTCCGCCGATGCACGCTGGTATGGCGGCGATGCCCCGGCCGGGCAGCCGATCACCGGACCGGCTGCGGGCAACCAGCCGCCGTCGGGATCCCCCTATGCCGCGTATGCCAACGACCCGGCGTACGCCCCTAAACGCAAGGCCGCCTTTGGCGTCCCGACCCTCGTGGCCAGCATCCTCGCTGCCGGTCTGATCGGCGGCGGCGTCGTGGCCGGGGGCAACGCACTGCTCGGCAACGCACCGACGGCTAGCGTCGGCACCAACAGCAGCCAGTCCAGTCCCGTGATTGTGAACAACAGGGACGACGTCAACGCGATCACTGCCGCCGCAGTCAAGGCAACGCCAAGCGTGGTGACGATCAAGGCATCCAGCGGCAGCGACGGCGGCACCGGATCCGGAATCATCCTCGACGCCGAGGGCCATGTCCTCACCAATACGCACGTCGTGACCCTGGACGGCACGGTCGCCAATCCGGCCATCGAGGTCCGCACGAGCGACGGAAAGGTCTACAGCGCCACGATTGTCGGCACTGATCCGCTCTCGGACCTCGCCGTCGTCAAGATGGAGGACGCCTCCGGACTGGTCCCGGCGACCCTCGGCGATTCCGCCAAAATGAACGTCGGAGACACCGCTGTCGCCATCGGCTCCCCGCTCGGGCTCACCGGCACGGTGACGGACGGCATCGTTTCAACGTTGAACCGGACCATCAGCGTCGCATCCTCGGCAGCCCCCAAGGACCCGGCCGATAACTCCCAGGGCGGTGACCAGGGCTTCCAGTTCGCCCCTCCCGGGGGCGGGCAGAGCCAGAACACCGCCAACCAGGGCTCCATCTCCATCAATGTCATCCAGACCGACGCGGCGATCAACCCGGGCAATTCCGGCGGCGCACTGGTCAACATCAAGGGTGAAGTCATCGGCGTGAACGTCGCGATTGCCTCCGCCGGCGGCGATGCCAGCAGCACCGGCAACATCGGGGTGGGGTTCAGCATTCCGATCAACAATGCCAAGCGCATTGCGCAGGAAATCATCAGCAACGGCAAGGCAACGCACGGTCAGTTCGGTGTGAGCGTCAGGGCGAAATCGGCCGGCACCTCCGGCTCCGGGTTCTCGGTCGGCGCGGAGGTGGCCACGGTGGAATCCGGTTCCGCCGCCGACAAGGCCGGCGTTAAGGTCGGCGATGTGGTGACGAAGTTCGAGGACCTCGTGATCAACGATCCCAACCAGCTGACCGCCGCGGTCCGCGAACAGCCCGCGGGAGCGCAGGTCACAGTGACAGTGCTGCGCGGCGGCCAGCTGAAGGAACTCGACGTGACCCTCGGCGCGGCAGCCGAGCAGTAGGCCGCAGCGGCCCGCCGGCGCCCCCGGATGCCCGCCGGCGGGCCTCCGGAGGGCGCTACCGGGCGGGCCTCCGGCCGGCAGGGCGCCGGCCGGGGAGCACCGTCGTCCACCGTCTGACACGGGCGTTAACCGAGGCGGCGCCGGAGCGCGGGTTTGTGGTTAGCTAGGATCAGCCCGGCACTCCGGGCGTCCATGGCCACGACCCCAGGCTGGCCGTTCCCCGCATGGAAGGCTGCTGTCATCACAGTGGAAGAGACATTGAAGATCATCGTGCTGGTCAAGCACGTCCCGGATGCACAGTTCGACCGCCACCTCACCGGTGCCGGCAACACCACGGAGCGTTCCGAAAGCATCCTCTCAGAGCTGGACGAGTATGCGCTGGAGGCTGCGCTCCAGCTGATCGAAGCCCGCGGCGGCGAAGCAGCCGGCAATAAGGTGATCGCCCTGAGCATGGGACCTGCCGGGGCCGTCAACGCGGTAAAGAAGTCGCTGCAGATCGGCGCCACGGAAGGGGTCCACCTCACCGACGAGGCGCTGGCCGGTTCGGACGCGGCAGCGACCTCGCTCGCGCTGGCAGCCGCCATCCGGCACCTGACCGCGGACGCCCCGGCGGACCTGATCCTGACCGGAATGGCGTCCACCGACGGGGAAACCTCCCTCGTCCCGGCCCAGCTCGCCGAACGCCTGGGCTTCCCGCAGGTGACGTTCGCGGCCTCGCTGGAGCTCAACGGCGGCACGCTCACCGCCCGCCGCGACGGGGATTCGCACACCGACACCGT
The DNA here is from genome assembly GCA_963769515.1 of uncultured Actinomycetota bacterium. Taxonomy (GTDB): domain Bacteria; phylum Actinomycetota; class Actinomycetes; order Actinomycetales; family Micrococcaceae; genus Arthrobacter. The sequence goes on along the minus strand of CAVYMG010000034.1, from coordinate 403,725 downwards.
CGAGGCCGCGTTGCCGGCCGTGGTGTCCGTCACCGACCAGATCAACGATCCCCGCTACCCGAACTTCAAGGGAATCATGGCGGCCAAGAAGAAGACGATCACGACGCTGAGCCTCGCCGACATCGGGGTGGACCCTGCACACGTGGGCCGCGCCGGATCGTGGACCGTCGTCGACTCGGCCGAAGCACGCCCGCCGCGCACCGCGGGCACCATCATCACAGACGAGGGCGACGCCGGCATCCAGCTTGTTGACTTCCTCGCCGCCCAGAAGCTGCTCTAAGGGGACTCCGCGAATATGGCAAAAGTACTGGTATTTCTCGACAACCCCGGCTCGGTACTGAAGAAGTCCAGCCTGGAGCTGCTGACCATGGCGCGCTCGCTCGGCGAGGCCACCGCGGCCGTCAACGGTGAGCTGCCCGCCGACGCCGCGGCAGCGCTGGCGAGCTACGGCGCCCAGGCCCTGTACCGGCCCTCGGCCGGCAACCTGGATGACTATCTGGTGGGGCCCAAGGCGGCCTTCCTCGCCGCGGCCGTGGCCGCCTCGGAAGCCTCCGTGGTCCTGGCGGAAAACTCGTCCGAGGGCAAGGAAATCGCCGCCCGGCTGGGCATCCGGCTCGGCGCCGGGGTCATCACCGACGTCGTGGCCGTGGACCCGGACGGTACGGCGCACAAGTCGGTGCTGGCCGGTTCGTACACCACCACGGCGCGGGCGACCACGCCGGTGGCCGTCCTGACGGTCAAACCCAACAGCGTCGACCCCGAAGCCGGCCGTGACCGCCACGGCGCCCGAAACAGTGACGGTGGACATCCCGGCCGACGCCACCGCGGCGTCGGCCAGGGTCACGGCCCGCAACGAAAAGGCGGCCAGCGGCCGCCCGGACCTGGCCGATGCGCGGATTGTGGTCGCCGGCGGCCGCGGCGTGGACGGCAACTTCGGTCCCGTCGAGGAACTCGCCGACCTGCTCGGTGCCGCCATAGGCGCTTCCCGGGCAGCCACCGATGCGGGCTGGATCGGCCACGATGCGCAGATCGGACAGACCGGAAAGACCGTATCGCCGCAGCTCTACATCTCCGCCGGCATCTCCGGCGCCATCCAGCAGAAGGCCGGTATGCAGACGGCCAAGGTGATCGTGGCGGTCAACAAGGACGCTGAGTCGCCGGTCTTCGAGATCGCCGATTTCGGCATCGTCGGGGACCTTTTCCAGGTCCTGCCGCAGGCCGCCGCGGAAATCAAGAAGCGCAGGGCCTGAGCCGGTGAGCACCGAGGCCAGCCGGCCGCCGAGCCCGTTCGATCCGGAAGTATCCCGGATTGAGCGGGTCCTCTGCTTCACGGCGCATCCCGACGACATTGATTTTGGCGCCGCGGGCACCATCGCGGCCTGGACCGCTGCCGGGGTGCGCGTCAGCTACTGCATCATGACCGACGGCGATGCCGGCGGATTCGATCCGGAACAGCGCGAGGAGATCGTGCAGCTGCGGACCGCGGAGCAGCAACGGGCCGCCGCCCTCGTGGGCGTCACGGATATCTACTACCTGCACCAGCGTGACGGTTACCTTGAAGCGTCGCATGAAGTGATCCGTGAGGTGGTACGGCTGATCCGGCAGGTACGGCCCGACGTCGTGCTGTCCATGCACCCCGAACGCAACTGGACCCGGATCCAGAAGAGCCACCCGGACCACCTCGCCGTGGGGGAAATCGTGACCCGGGCGGTCTACCCGGCGGTGGAGAACCCCTTCGCCTACCCGGAACTCGCCGCTGCGGGCCTGGATGCCTACAAACTTCCGTGGCTGTGGTTTTTCGCCGGACCAGACGAGCGCGAAAACCACTTCGTGGACGTCACTGACCATGTCGGGAACAAGCTCGAAGCGATTCACATCCATGCCAGCCAGCACCCGGATGTCGATGCCATGGACCGCACCGTGCGCGGGCTCATGTTGAACACGGCCCGCCGGGCCGGGCTGCCGGCCGGGCACAGCGCCGAGGCTTTTCATGTGGTCGCGGTCAACGGTGCCGCGACGATTGCCGGATTCTAGCGCCGGACCCGGCGCTAACCCGGCCGCACAGCCAGCGGGCCCCTTTCCCGGCCGGGAAAGGGGCCCGCTGACCGTGCGGCTTCTGCGGTTGAGTGACCCGGGGGTCAGACCCCGAGCGGCGCCGCGGCGACGGGCGGCAGTGTTGGTGACGCCGAGCCGCCTGCAGGTTCGACCGTGATGCCCAGGGCCGCGGCCGAGCCGATGCCTTGGACGACGGCCGGCTGGGACAGTGCCTCGGCGTCCATCAGGCCCTGCGAAACCGGTGCCGAGCCGTCCTTGGGGATCAGCCACATCTGGTAGACCTTCCCGGCGGGCGGCGCCGGGACTCCGTTCATCTCGACCACGGCCGCATCCCGGGAAGCGGAGATGGACACGGTGGCGGTGCCACCGCCGTTCACCTCGACGGTGGCCTGCCGGACGTCGCCTGCCTCCATCACCAGGTTGAACGGATCGTTCTGGTTCGCCACGTAGGCGCCAACCCCGACTCCGCCCACGGCGATGATGGCGGCGGCAGCAATGCCGACCAGCCAGCTGCGCATGCCCTGGGGCCGGCGCCGTTCTTCACGGCGCTGGCGGGCGGCGCCCAGCTCGTCCGCGGCCGCCGGCTTCTGCGGGTTCCGGGCCTGTTCGGCAGCGTCCGCCGGCAGCGGGGGAACCACGGAGAGGCGTCCCGGGGCTGTCCCGTCACGTCCGGCCTCTGCGGCGGCCGGTAAAGACGCCATGATTCGTTCCAGCAGCCCGGCCGGCGGTTCTTCCTCGACCGTGAAGCTGGTGACCAGCACTTCCCGGTTCTGCCGGACGCGTTCGATAAAGGCTGAGCGTTCTGCCGGCGGCGCGGACGCGAAATGCTCCTCGATGGCGGCCCGTTCGGCGTCGTCAATGGCATTCAGGGCGTAGATTTCGGCCAGGTCAACCAGCCGGCCCGACGCGAGGTCGGTCGCAATGTCGAGGGCGAAGGGACCCGGGACCCGAGCGTTGTCCTGTGCATTTGTGTCAGTCATCTCAGTTCACCCCCAGGCAGTTCTTGAGTCGGATCAGGCCATCGCGGATGCGGGACTTGATGGTGGGTACGGCTGCGTTGAGCTTCTCGGCAACTTCCCGGTAAGTGAGGCCGCCGTAGTAGGCGAGCCGCACGGATTCCTGTTGTGTGTCCGTCAGCGTGCCAAGACATCTCACGACAGCTTCGGCTTCGAGCCGGCTGGAGACCTCGTCCGAGACGGAATCGTGGTCGATCTCCTGACTGCTGGCGCCGTACTTGGCCTCGCGGTCAGTGGACGACTGGGAGGACCGGACCTTGTCCACGGCCCGGCGGTGCGAAATTGTCATGAGCCAGGCGAGCGGACTGCCCGCTTCAGGGTTGAACTTCGACGCGTTCTGCCAGACCTGCAGGAACACCTCCTGTGTTGCGTCTTCGCTGAGTTCCGCATCGATCAGGACACGACGTGCCATGCCGAAGACCCGCCGCGAGGTCAGCGCGTAGAACTCCGCGAACGCTGCCTGGTCGCCTTGGGCGATCTGGTTCAGGAGGACGCCAAGCCTCTGGGCGAGGTCGGCCGGGCCCCCTGGGGGTGCGGCGGCCTCAGGGGTGGGGACTTTGGGAGTTTCCATCACTTCCAAGCATATGCGCCCTGCCGCCGATTCCCGGGCAGGACTGGAGGAACCCGGGGACCGATTGCCTGCCGCCAGCCATCCCGGGCGTCTGTGCGCCTGAAGTGTTGTCACCGCTCCTCGCTCCCTGTGCCGCTCGTCCGCCGCCGGCTCGAACCAGCCTGCATGAGTAATTCGCGGCAGCAGCGCCATTGGATGGGCGGGGGCCCGGGCGAACTTCGGCGCGCCGTCGGGCTAGAGCCTGGCGCCGGCAAACCCGTGCTGCCGCCAGGCCTCATAGACCGCAATCGACGCGGCGTTGGCAAGGTTCAGCGAACGCAGGGACGGCAGCATCGGTAGCCGGACGCGGGAGGTGACGTGCGGATCGTGCTTCAGCTCCCCGGGCAGGCCCGCCGATTCGCAACCGAACATCAACACATCGCCGGGCAGATAGCTGATGTCGGTGTACGAGGCTTCCCCGTCGGAGGTGAAAGCAAAAACGCGCTCCGGGTCCAACGCACGCCAGGCCGTATCGATGTCCGGATGGACGGTCACGACGGCGAGGTCGTGGTAGTCCAGGCCGGCGCGCCGGAGTTTGGCATCGGAGAAGTCGAAACCCAGCGGCTCCACCAGGTGCAATTCGGCACCGGTAATGGCGGCCAGGCGGATTGCGTTGCCGGTATTGCCGGGGATTTCAGGGGCATGGAAGAGGATGCGGAACACGCATCCATCCTAGCGAGCCCCGGCGCCGCGCCCATCACCGGCCCTGGCCGGGCCCGGCGGGATCAGTGCATACCGCCCAGGAGCCGGGCGACGACGGGGACAAGGACCGTGTTGGGGGCGGGGCCGGAACTCAGGAACTGCTTGAGGCCGCGCACCATTCCCGCGGCGTTCAGGACCCGGATCGTGTCCTGGTTGCCGCCGCGTCCACCGGCCGGGCGCCGGTGATCGTCGATGACCGGCTGGTGGAGGTTGCCGTCCGTGCTGTGGATCACGGTCCAGCCGGTGACGTTGAGTTCCGGAAAGATGTCCTGCATCCGGCGCACGCTGGTCGCCAGCTGCGGCGGGGCAATGGAGCGCCCGCCGTGGGTCAGCGTGCTGCCGTTCCAGGCGTAGGCCCCCGGCGGCAGGAGCATCGATCCGATGAGCGCCAACCGGTAGCCGGACAGCAGCACGTGGTCGATGTGGCTGTTGTCGGCCGGCGACTGCAGGCCGTTGATCAGCCGTGCCGCGGGAATCCCCGGCAGGATCTGCCGGCTGATCAGCTGCACCGTCCGCAGCTCGCGCTGGATCCGGGCCTCGGCCCCGAAGATTCCGCGCTTGCGGGGCATGCCGTGGACCTGCTGGCGGGCCAGTCCCGCCGGAATCAGCGGCACCTCGCCGCTGCGCGTGACCTCCTCGAAGGAGGGCACATAGACGGGCGGGTCCGCGGCCGTATTTCGGGGCGTATTAGGACGGCGGACGTGGGCGGAGGCATGGCTGCCGGCCGCCGGGGCGTCGAAACGTGCGCCCTCATCGGCCGCGGAATCGCCGGATCCGGCCCGGCGCGATCCGCGGCCGGAGGACGACGCCCCGTAGGAACGGTCGTAGTCGGCCCGGCGCTTCGCATCGATCAGGGTCTCGTAGGCCAGCGTCACCCGCCGGAAGGCCGCCGGGTCGCCGCCGTGATCCGGGTGCGCCTTGCGGGCAGCCCGCCGGTAGGCCACCTTGATTTCCTTTTCAGTCGCCGTCACGGGGATCCTGAGGACCTGGTAATGCGAGCTGCTGCCCTGGGTCAAGCAAGAGTCCTTACGTTGTGGCTGCCGGCCGGTCCCGGACGGTCAGGCCAGTTTAACGCGCTGCCAGAACTAACGAGCGTGACAGTACCGAAGGTTCCGCCCGGCTTCGGAGCGACACCGGCCGGATGTCCGCTCTCTGCCCGCGGCGGAGGCTGCCGCGGGTAGAATTGGCCTGTGCCCGTCTACCTGGATCATGCCGCCACCACGCCCCTCGCTCCGGCGGCCCTGGCTGCCCTGACCCGCGAACTGACCCGGACCGGGAACCCCTCGTCGCTGCACGGCTCGGGCCGCCGCGCCCGGCGCGCCGTCGAGGATGCCCGGGAAGCCCTGGCCGCGGCAGCCGGCGCCCATCCCTCGGAAGTGATCTTCACCTCCGGCGGCACGGAAGCGGACAATCTCGCCGTCAAGGGCCTGTACTGGGCCCGCCGTGCCGCGGATCCGGCCCGGACCCGCATCCTGTGTTCCGCCGTCGAACACCATGCCGTCCTCGACACGGTCGAATGGCTCGAACGGCACGAAGGCGCCGACGTCTGCTGGTTGCCGGTGGACGCGGACGGGGTGCTGGACCTGGCTGCGCTCGCGGCCGAACTCGCCCGGGACCCGGCCTCGATCGCCCTGGTGACCGTGATGTGGGCCAATAACGAGGTCGGCACCATCCAGCCCGTTGAGCGCATTGTCGAGCTGGCCCGCCGTGCCGGGGTGCCGGTCCATGCCGATGCTGTCCAGGCGTTCGGCTCGGTTCCGGTGGATTTCCGCGCTGCCGGACTGGATGCGATGTCCGTCTCCGGGCATAAGATCGGCGGCCCGGTCGGCGTCGGGGCGCTGATCCTGGGCCGCGCCGTGACGCTGACCCCGGTCCAGCACGGCGGGGGCCAGGAACGCGACGTCCGGTCCGGCACGCTGGACACCGCCTCCATCGCCGCCTTCGCGGCGGCCGCCGAAGCCGCTGCCGCCACGCTCCCGGACGAAGCGGCCCGGATCGGGGCGCTGCGGGACCGGCTCATCGAGGGCGTCCGCGCGGCCGTGCCCGACGCCGTGCTGCGGGGAGCACCCGGCGACGGGCGGCTGCCCGGTAACGCGCACTTCACCTTCCCTGGCTGCGAAGGCGATTCGCTGCTGTTCCTGCTGGACCTGGCCGGGGTGGAATCCTCCACCGGATCGGCCTGCACCGCGGGGGTTCCGCGGCCCTCGCATGTGCTCCTGGCGATGGGTCTGGACGAGGACACCGCCCGGGGCGCCCAGCGTTTCAGCCTAGGGCACACCTCCACCGACGCCGACGTCGATGCCCTGCTCGCGGCGTTGCCGGGAGCCTGCGCCCGGGCGCGCCAGGCCGGCATGGCAGGGCATGAGTCCAGCATCCAGACGGCCGGCACCGTGGCCCGTCAGGCCTCCGCCAGGAGCTGATCCAGCGGGACGGACGTATCCGCCAGGGCCAGCGGGCTGACGGTCGCCCGTGCCGCTATCAGTGACTTGATGGCCTTCTGCGGCTTTGCCGCACGGGGCCAGTTCACGCTCATCCCGGCAACCACGCGGCCCTCGCGCTGCCAGAACGCGATGAACTCCTTTGCCTCCAGCGAGCCGCGGACGGCGGGCGGGCCGGCGACGAGGGACGGGAAGCCGGAGTATTCCATGCTGACCTCGAACTGGTCCGTGTAGACGTAGGGAATCGTGTCCAGCACGGCGTCCTGGCCAAGCATGGCCGTCGCCGCGGCGGCCAGTTCCAGTCCGATCCAGCCCGAACCGATCAGCACCACGGTCTTGCCGCCGCCCGCCAGGACCCCGCGCAGGCGTCGGCTGCCATCCACGGTCCGGAACGTGGTGACACCGTCCAGGCCGCTGCCCGGCAGTGGAAGGCACCGGGGTCGTGCTCCGTTCGCGAGCAGCAGCCGGGAGTAGCCGAGCCGGCTGCCGTCAATGAGCGTCACGGCGTGCGCGGCCGGGTCCAGCCCGGTCACGGCGCCGCCGAGCCGATGATCGACGTCGTTCTCCGTGTACCAGTGCACCGGTACTACCGGCAACGTGTCCTCGCCCGCCGTGCCCAGCAGGTAGTCCTTGGACAGCGGCGGCCGCAGATACGGGGGATGGGACTCTTCGGCCAGTACCGTGATGCTGCCGGAAAAACCTTCGGCACGCAGTGTCTTCGCGGCGGTGGCTCCGGCCAGGCCGCCGCCCACAACCACGATTCCCTCCTCCGCCATGGCCGCCGCCCTCCATGCGTCCGTGCGGCGTCAGCCGCCGCGGACTGACCGCCAAAGAATGCTTCCGTCGATAGGGTCGGCGGGCGGACCCGTCTAGGGCCTTTAGGCAGGAAATCAGCGTGGCGATAGAATAGCGGGGCAGGCATTGTGCTAAGCGGCCACGCGCGCCCGATGCCGGCAGCACCCCCAACCTAGAGAAAGTCAGTATGCGAGTTCTTGCAGCCATGAGCGGCGGCGTTGATTCCGCCGTTGCCGCCGCCCGCGCCGTTGAGGCCGGACACGACGTCGTCGGGGTCCACCTGGCATTGTCCAGGATGCCCGGGACCCTGCGTACCGGCAGCCGCGGCTGCTGCACCATCGAGGACTCCCGTGATGCCTGGCGGGCCTGCGACGTGCTCGGTATTCCCTACTACGTGTGGGACTTCTCCGAGCGGTTCAAGGAAGACGTCGTGCAGGACTTCATCGACGAATACGCCGCCGGCCGCACCCCCAACCCGTGCATGCGCTGCAATGAACGGATCAAGTTCGCGGCGCTGCTGGAAAAGGCGATCGCCCTCGGCTTCGACGCGGTCTGCACCGGCCACTATGCGAAGGTCATCACCGACGCCGACGGCAATCCCGAACTGCACCGGGCCGCCGACTGGGCCAAGGACCAAAGCTACGTCCTCGGCGTGCTGACCCACGAACAACTCAGCCACTCCATGTTCCCGCTCGCGGACACGCCCTCCAAGGCCGAGGTCCGGGCCGAGGCCGAGCGCCGCGGGCTTTCCGTGGCCAACAAGCCCGACAGCCATGACATCTGCTTTATCCCCGACGGGGACACCGCCGGCTGGCTGGCCGAAAAAATCGAGATGACCACCGGGGACATCGTCGATGAATCCGGTGCCAAAGTCGGTGAGCACCCCGGCGCCAACGCCTTCACCGTCGGCCAGCGCCGCGGACTGAAGCTGGGCACGCCCGCCGCCGACGGCAAACCCCGTTTTGTGCTCGAAATCCGGCCGAAGGAAAACAAGGTCGTCGTGGGGCCGGAGGCCCTGCTCGCCATCGACGAGATCCGCGGAATCAAAGTGTCGTGGGCGGGGCTGCCGATCGCCGAGATCGGCACCGGCGCCGACTTCGACTGCCACGCCCAGGTGCGCGCCCACGGCGACCCTGTCCCGGCCCGGGCCCGGATGGAACCGGATAATCTCGTGGTGACCCTGACCGAGCCGCTGCGCGGCGTCGCCCCCGGACAGACCGTCGTGCTCTACCAGGGCAGCCGCGTCCTCGGGCAGGCCACCATCGACACCGCCCGCTCGCTCCAGCGCGCCGTGCTCTAACCCGCCCCGAAACCCGCCCCGCAGCGCCGTCGTTTCCCGCAGCCCCGTCCGCCCGGACGGGGCTGTTGTGTATGCGCCGCCGAGGCGAACGGACCCGGCCGGTGCCACGGACGAATCGGGCGATTACCTGAAGGAAACGACGAAAGCCGGTTTCCTCTGGTAAATTTTGTGTCTCAACTCACAGGATTTGCCTGTTCGCAGGGCGGTCTTCTGATTGAATCAGGCAACCAGCACAACGTGCCGCCGAACGGGCACTACTCCGGCTCCGGCCGGCACTGGCACTCATCGAACAGAAAGTTCACAGATGGCAATGAACAAAACGGCCTTGAAGAGCGCCATCGCGCTCGCCGGGGTTTCAGCCTTTGCACTGACCGCCTGCACCGGCCCCGCCGGCGGCGGGGGAACGGCCACCGGCGGCGCTGCCGGCGGCACGATCACCTTCGGCACGACCGACAAGGTGGTCACGCTCGACCCGGCCGGCTCCTATGATGCCGGCTCGTTTATGGTGATGAACCAGATCTACCCGTTCCTGCTCAATTCCGAGCCCGGAACGGCGGATTCCACCCCGGACATTGCCGAATCCGCCTCCTTCACCAGCCCGACGGAATACACGGTCAAGCTCAAGCCCGGGCTCAAGTTCGCCAACGGGCACGACCTCACGGCCTCCGACGTCAAGTTCTCGATCGACCGCGTCGTCGCGATCAACGATGACAACGGTCCGGCCTCGCTGCTGGCCAACCTCGACTCGGTCGCGGTCAAGGACGACACGACCGTGGTCTTCACGCTCAAGGAAGGCAACGACCAGGTCTTCCCCGGCGTCCTCGCCGCCAACCCCGGGCCGATCGTCGACGAAGAGGTCTTCCCGGCCGACAAGCTGATGACCGACGACGAGATCGTCGCCGGCAAGCCGTTCGCCGGCCCGTACACGATCGAAAGCTACAAGAAGAACGAGCTCGTCAGCCTCAAGGCCAACCCGGACTACAAGGGTCTCCTCGGCGAGCCGGCCAACCCCGGCGCCACGATCAAGTACTACGCGGACTCCAACAACCTCAAGCTGGACGTCCAGCAGGGCAACATCGACGTCGCCGGCCGGAGCCTCACGGCAACCGACGCCGCGGACCTGGAGCAGGATCCCAAGGTCACCGTCCACAAGGGACCCGGTGGCGAACTGCGCTACATCGTCTTCAACTTCGACACCATGCCCTTCGGCGCGAAGACCCCTGAGGCCGACCCGGCCAAGGCGCTCGCCGTCCGCCAGGCCGTGGCCAACCTCATTGACCGGGACGCCATCGCCACCGAGGTCTACAAGGGCACGTACCTGCCGGCCTACTCCGTGGTGCCGGATGGCTTCGTGGGAGCCATTGAGCCGCTCAAGGAACTGTACGGCGACGGTAACGGCAAGCCGAGCCTGGAGAAGGCCCAGAAGGCCTTCAGCGACGCCGGCGTAACCGCCCCCGTGACCCTGAAGCTGCAGTACAACCCGGACCACTACGGCAAGTCCTCCGGCGACGAGTACGCCAGGATCAAGTCGCAGCTGGAGAAGTCCGGACTCTTCACGGTGGACCTGCAGTCCACCGAGTGGGTCACGTACAACAAGGACCGGACCAAGGACGTGTACCCGGTCTACCAGCTCGGCTGGTTCCCGGATTACTCCGACGCCGACAACTACCTCACGCCGTTCTTCATCCCCGGAAACTTCCTGAAGAACCACTACGAAAACCCCGAAGTCACCGACCTGATCAAGAAGCAGCTCACGACCGTGGACAAGGACGAGCGGGCGAAGGTGATTGGCGAGGCCCAGACGGCCGTGGCCAAGGACCTGTCGACGCTGCCGCTGCTGCAGGGCGCCCAGCTGATGGTCGCCGGCAAGGACGTCAAGGGCGTCGACAAGACCCTGGACGCGTCCTTCAAGACCCGGCTTGGCGTCATCTCCAAGTAGGTCCACTATCCCCAGCCGGTCCTGACCAGCCGATGAGGCGGGGCGCCATCACGGCGTCCCGCCTTCGCGCTGAGTCCGGACACCCAGTTCCCAGCACTCACGAGGCCGCTGGGAGCACAACTCTAGGTATCAATGACAACACTGATTGAGGCGCCGCCAACCGACGCCGACGGGCTCCTTCCGTCAAAGAAAAAGTCGTCCGGTGGGGGACTGGGCCAGTACATCCTGATCAGGTTCCTGCTGATCTTCCCCACCATCCTCATCCTGGTCACCATGGTGTTCTTCCTGATGCGGATCACGGGCGATCCCATCACAGCCGCCCTCGGCGGCCGGCTCCCGCCGGACCAACTGCAGGAGCGCATCATCGCCGCCGGCTACGACCGGCCCGTGATGATCCAGTACTTCGAATACCTCGGGCAGTTGCTGACCGGCAACTTCGGCACCACGCTTTCGGATAACCGACGGGTCACCGAGGTGCTGACCACCTACGGAGCTGCCACGTTTGAACTGGCACTGAACGCCGTCCTCGTGGCGCTGCTGGTCGGCATCCCGCTGGGCATGATCGCGGCCCAGCGTCGCGACAAGGCACCGGACGCCGTCCTGCGGATCCTCGCCATCCTCTTCTACGCCACGCCGGTCTTCTTCGCCGGACTCCTGCTCAAACTGACCTTCTCGGTCTGGCTGGGCTGGCTTCCGGTGGCCGGACGCGCCAGGACGTCCACCGAGCTGGCACTCACCGCGCTTGAGGCGCCGACCGGGATCTACTGGCTCGACGCGCTCCGCAGCGGCAACTTCGACGCCCTGAGTGACGTCATGGCCCACGCCGTGCTGCCCGCCCTCGCGCTCGGGCTCCTGACGGCCGGGATCTTCCTGCGCCTGGTCCGCACCAACGTCATCGGCACCCTCGGCAAGGACTACGTTGAGGCCGGCCGGTCCCGCGGCGTCAGCGAATTCCGGCTGGTCACCAAGCACGCCTACAAACCGGCCCTCATTCCCATCATCACCGTGATGGGCCTGCAGATCGCCGTGCTCCTGGGCGGGGCCGTCCTGACCGAGACCACCTTCGAATGGAAGGGGCTCGGCTTCCAGCTGGCCACCTACCTCACCGCCCGCGACTTCGTGGCTGTCCAGGGCATTGTGGTCCTGCTCGCCGTCATCGTGGCCGTAACCAACTTCATCGTGGACATCGTCGCCGCGCTGATCGACCCCCGCGTGAGGTACTGACATGAGCACTGAACCCCTTCCCGAGCGCCGAAGGAACGCCGCGGGCTCATGGCTCGGGCGGCTGCCCGTCGTCTCGCACTTCAAAAAAAGCGTCGGGCTGCAGCGCGGAATGCTGGTGGCCGGACTTATCCTGACCGCCGCCTTCCTGCTCACGGCCGCCTTCGCGCCCCTGATCGCCCCGTACGGCTTCGCCCAGATTTCCGACGCCAGCGGCAGCTTCCCGGCACAGGAGGCCCCCAGCGGCAAACACCTCATGGGGACCACCGTCGGCGGCTACGATGTCTTTTCCCGGGTGGTCTGGGGCACCCAGACAGCCCTGATGGTGATCATCGTCGCCGTCATCATGTCCATCTTCCTCGGCGTCATCCTGGGCCTGATCAGCGGCTACATCGGCGGTTGGCTGGACCGGATCGCGGTGGTCGTCGCCGACGCCATCTATGCCTTCCCGTCCCTGCTGGTGGCCATCGTCATGGCCATCGTCATCAGCGGCGGCCGCTCCAGCCTGTGGGGCGGCATCTTCGCCGCCGCGATCTCCATCACCGTGGTCTTCATCCCGCAGTACTTCCGCGTCATCCGTGCGGAAACCATCAGGCTCAAGGCCGAGCCCTTCGTCGAGTCCGCGAAGGTGGTGGGCGCCTCCAACATCCGCATCATGAGCCGCCACATCTTCAAGAACGCGACCCGGACGCTGCCGCTGATCTTCACGCTCAACGCCGCGGAAGCGATCCTGACCCTCGCCGGGCTGGGCTTCCTGGGCTTCGGCATCGAGCCGACCTCGGCCGCGGAATGGGGCTTTGACCTGAACAAGGCGCTCGCGGACACCACCTCCGGAATCTGGTGGACCGGGGTCTTCCCCGGCGCGGCAATCGTCCTGACCGTCGTCGGACTGACCCTGGTCGGCGAAAGCATCAACGATCTCAACGATCCCCGGCTCCGCGGCCGTAAGCGGGCATCTGCCGGCAAGAACGGACCTGATTCCGGCACCGGCACCCAGGCCGCCATCTCAGCAGAAGCGAGCAGTTCATGACCTCCAACATCGATCAGCCGGGCCGCGGCGCCGGGCCAGTCCTGGACATCGACCGGCTCCGGGTCACCTTCGCCACGGACGCCGGCGATGTGTACGCCGTCAAAGGCGTCAGCCTCACCGTGAACCCGGGCGAGGTCGTGGCGATTGTGGGTGAATCCGGATCCGGCAAGACCGTCACCGCCAAGACCATCCTCGGGCTGCTCCCGGAAACCGCACTGAGTTCCGGTGCGGTGCTGATCAACGGCAGTGACGTCATCAGCGTCAGCCCCGCTGAACTCCGGCAGATCCGGGGCCGGGATGTGGCGATGGTGTTCCAGGAACCGTCCACCGCCCTCAACCCGGTCTTCACCGTGGGTTGGCAGATCGCCGAGGGCATCCGCGCCCACGCCGGCCGCGGGGGAGCGGGACGGGTCAGCGCCAAGGAGGCGAAGGCCCGTGCCATTGAGGCCCTGGGAAAGGTCGGTATCCCGGACCCGGAAACCCGCGTCAACTACTACCCGCACCAGTTCTCCGGCGGCCAGAAGCAGCGTGTGGTGATCGCTGCGGCGCTGGCCCTGAACCCCGGACTGATCGTCGCGGACGAACCCACGACGGCACTGGATGTCACTGTGCAGGCCGAAATCCTGGAGCTCCTGCGCGACCTCCGCGACACGTACGGCACCTCGATCGTGCTCATCACGCACAACATGGGCGTTGTGGCGGACCTCGCGGACCGCGTCGTCGTGATGTACCAGGGCGACGTGGTCGAAGAGGCAAGCGCGCGGACGCTCTTCGCCGAGCCGAAGCAGGACTATACCAGGCAGCTGCTGGCCGCCGTCCCGCACCTGGGCCGGAACTCCGCCTCCGCAGGACTGACGGAGCGGGCCCACCAGGGCGGCAAGGTCCTGGTCGAGGCCAAGGACCTGACCATCGAGTATCCCGGCCGGCTGGGTCGGGGCGGCTTCAAGGCCGTGGACGGGGTCAGCTTCACCGTCTCCGAAGGCGAAGTCTTCGGCCTCGTCGGCGAATCCGGCTCCGGAAAAACCACCATCGGCCGGGCCATCGCCGGCCTGAACCGGACCACCGGCGGCAGCCTCAAGGTCCTCGACTACGAGATGCTTCACCTCAAGGAGCGCAGCTTCAAGCCGTTGCGCAAGGACATCGGGTTCGTGTTCCAGGATCCCGCGGCCTCGTTCAACCCGCACCTGACCATCGGTGAGTGCGTCGCCGAACCGCTCGTCATCCACAGCAATCCGACGCCGGCCCAGGCCCGCGCGCGGACGGCGGAGCTGCTCGAGTCGGTGCAACTGCCGGCGTCCTATGCCGACAGGTTCCCGCATGAGCTCTCCGGCGGGCAACGGCAGCGCGCGTCCCTGGCCCGGGCCCTGATCCTGAACCCGAAACTGCTGATCGCGGACGAGCCCACATCGGCCCTCGACGTTTCGGTGCAGGCCAAGGTGCTGGAGCTGTTCAAGGACATCCAGGCCGAGTTTGGCTTCGCCGCGTTGTTCATCAGCCACGACCTCGCCGTTGTAGACATCCTCTCGACCTGGGTAGGGGTGCTCTACAAGGGCCGGCTGGTGGAGCAGGGGCTCGGAAACCAGGTGATGGGCAGCCCGCAGCACGACTACACAAAGAAGCTCATCGCGTCCCTGCCCGTCCCGGACCCCGAGGAACAGGCACGGCGCCGCGAAGCGTACCGCGCCGTGCTCGGAGGCTAGCGTCCGGCGTTGAATCTCCGGCCCGGCGGCACCTTTCGGAGGTGCCGCCGGGATTCCACGGGACATGCCCGCCGCTCCGCGCGAACGGTGGGCATGTCCCGTTTCCGGCGCTGCCGGGGACCGCCGAACTGGCGGCAAACGGCGGAAAAGACGCAGGACTTGCCCCTAGACTGGGACCATGACCGAGCAGAACCCCCTCCTTCCGGATGACGATGCCTTTGATCCCGCCGCCAGTTCGCTGGCCGGTCAAGTGGACCCGGCCGTGATGGCGGAGCTGCTCTCCATCCGGTCCAGCATCGACAACATCGATGCAACCCTGGTGTTCCTGCTGGCGGAGCGGTTCAAAGCCACGCAGAAAGTCGGCTTCCTGAAGGCCACGCATAAGATGCCCGCCGGGGATCCCGGCCGCGAGACTGCGCAAATTGCCCGGCTGCGGCGGCTCGCCGCCGAGGCCCAGCTCGATCCGGCCTTCGCCGAAAAATTCCTGAACTTCATCATCGGCGAGGTCATCCGGCACCACGAGGCCATTGCCGAGAACCACGAGGCCGCCGCGCACGCGGGCGACGACCGGCACGCCGGCGGGCCTGCCGGCAGCGCACCCGGTTCCGGTCCCGGCGTCCGCGCGGCCGGATCCTCGGATCCTGCCGTCGCCGCGGGCGCCTAGCCGTGGCCGTCCCTGAAACGCCTGCGGCGGCCCAGGCCACGGCGACCGCCCTGGGCCCCTGGCCGGGGGAGGACCCGGTGGAGGCCCTGCGCATCATCCGCGGTGAACTGGGCAGCCCGCACCTTCCCTTCCTGGCCGAACTCCCGGACCGTGGCGTCGGCTCGGACGCGCTGGGCCGGACCGCGTCGCTGCTGGTGGAGCTGCCGGTCGATGTCCAGCCCTTCGGCTGGCGGCTGGTGGACCGGCCCGGCAAGGACCTGATGCGGGCGACGTCGGCGCTGTCGACGGACATCAACATCCTCGCGGACCTGGTCGGGGCTGAAGACGCACCGTCGGCGGAACTCAAGGTACAGCTGCGTGGGCCGCTCAGCCTCGCCGCCGGCCTCCACCTGCACAACGGCGAACGGGCGCTGATCGATTACGGCGCCCGGCGCGAAATCGCCGCCTCCCTCGCCGCCGGGGTCGGGGACCACCTTAAACGGGTCGCCGCGGCGGCGCCCGGGGCCCGGCTCGTGGTCCAGATCGACGAACCCGACATTGCCGCCGTCCTCGCCGGCACCATCCCGACCTCGAGCGGCTACCGGACCCTGCGGTCCGTGCCGGGCCAGGAAATCACCGGGTCC
Organism: uncultured Actinomycetota bacterium; assembly: GCA_963769515.1. Taxonomy (GTDB): domain Bacteria; phylum Actinomycetota; class Actinomycetes; order Actinomycetales; family Micrococcaceae; genus Arthrobacter. The sequence continues at coordinate 387,632 of CAVYMG010000034.1, read as the reverse complement.
TGGCAGCTGGTCATTGACGCCCTCCGGGCCGCGGGCGCCGTCGAAATCGTTATTGCGGTGCCGGAAGTCGAGGCCCCGTTCGACCGGATCCTGGCCGCGGGCGCGGATGGGATCGCCGTACCGCTTCGCGCCCTCACCTCCCGGCAATGGGAGCAGCTCGCCGGTGCGGTCGAGGCCGGCAAGCGGCTCTGGGCCGGTGCGCTGGACGTCGGCACCCCCGGCGCCCCACTGCCCAGGGTGCCGGCGGTCGTGGAGGATATCTGGCGGCCGTGGCGGCAGCTCGGGCTGCCGGCCTCCCTGCTCGGTGCCGTGCGGGTCACCCCGACGGACGGACTGCAGCGGCACACGCCGTCGTCCGCGACGGCCGTCCTGGCGAGGCTGACGCAGGTCGCGGACGGACTCAACCAGTTCGCCTTGGGCTGACCGGCGGATCCGCCGACCGCGCCGTCAGGAGCGGGTCAGGTCCGGCGTTGCCAGCGGTCCGGCTGCGCGTGCCCGGGAAGGTGCCCGGGCGCGGTGGCGCCGTCCGGATAGGGTTCGAGCCGGTAATCAAAGTGTCCGGAGTAGACGAGCACCAGCCCGATTTGCGGCTGGATCACCTTGACCTGAATCCGGTGCTTGCCCGTGCCGGCCGCTGCCGGATCCCACCACTGTTCCGCGTAGGCCTTCGCGTCCAGGGCCTCCGGCAGCGGAATCCGCAGCGGGCCCAGCAGCAGCCGGGAGGCCTCGGACACGCCCCGCAGCCGGCCGTCCGGCGTGACGCTGAGGTTGAGGTCGGTAACAAGCCGGCGGTACCGGCCCACGTAATCCAGCAGTCCCGGGCCGGCGCCGTCCACGCTGGTGGTGTCGTGGAAGACGCGGGTCATGCCGGGAAAGAAGATTTCCCGGCGGGCCGTCAGGCTGGACCTGCCGAACGGGTCGAGATGGGCGTGGTTTTCGATCCGAAACCGGATACCCTCGCCATATTCGGGAAAGAAGGCCTGCTCCCCGGTCGCGAGCCGCAGCAGGGGACGGAGCCAGCGCTGCCGGCAGCCGACGACCTCGAACACCCCTTCGCCGACGCCATAGTGGCCCGAGCCCGGTGCCAGGGAGAAGTATTCCTGCAGCTCCGGCTGCAGCAGGGTGAAGTCGCGGCCGAGGGCGAATTCGTAGATGGGGGTGTACACGGGAACCTCCTGTGGTCCATGGCCGGCGGACCGGCGCCTGCCCACAGCATGCATGAGAACCGGCCCGTTGTCACAACCGGTCCGGTGCGCGCACGCCATGCCGGGAGGACCGCCAATACGACAAAGCCAAGTCCATAGGGGAATATATAACTATGAAGGCACGCATTCTGGTAGTGGACGATGACGAGGCACTCGCCGAGATGATCGGTATTGTGTTGCGCAACGACGGCTTTGAGCCCGTCTTCTGCGCGGACGGCGGAAAAGCGCTGGAAGTATTCCGGGCGTCGAAGCCGGACCTCGTACTCCTTGACCTGATGTTGCCGGGCATCGACGGCATTGAGGTCTGCCGCCAGATCCGTGGTGAGTCCGATGTCCCGATCGTGATGCTCACGGCGAAAGCCGATACCTCCGACGTCGTCCGCGGCCTTGAATCCGGTGCCGATGATTATGTGCCCAAGCCGTTCAAACCCGCGGAGCTGGTGGCCCGGGTCCGGGCCCGGTTGCGCCCGGGGGACCTCAAGGCGCCGGAAACGCTGCGCATCGCGGATGTCACCATCGACGTCGCCGGCCATCTCGTGAGCCGGGGCGGAGACCGGATTTCTTTGACCCCGCTGGAATTCGACCTGCTCGTGGCCCTGGCGCGCAAACCCTGGCAGGTCTTCACCCGTGAGCTGCTCCTGGAGCAGGTCTGGGGCTACCGCCACGCCGCCGACACGCGGCTGGTGAACGTCCACGTCCAGCGGCTGAGGTCAAAGATCGAACGTGACCCCGAAGCCCCCGAAGTTGTATTGACGGTCCGTGGTGTCGGCTACAAAGCAGGTTCCTGAGCCTTCTGAAGGCACCCCGGAGGCCGGCCGCCCCGAAACCGGCGGCACCCCCGACGCCGGCGTCGCGGCCGCCCCGCCGGCGCTGGCTTTCCGGTTCCGGCTCTGGGTCCGGCGTGCCCGGATCGTCGGTGTCCGGGTGGCCCGGCTGGTCCGCACCGGAGCCGACCTCCTGCTTCCGGGCGTCCGGTACCTGCTGCAGTCGCTGCGCCGGCGGTGGCGCCGGTCCCTGCAATTCCGGACGGTCCTGACGACGCTGATGCTGGCCATCACCTCCTTCGCCGTGGTGGGGGCCTACCTGTCGAGCCAGATTGCCAACAACCTCTTCCAGGAACGGCTCACCCAGGCCGAATCGGAGACCCGTTACAGCGTCAAACAGGTCCAGGAAACCTTCGACGGCGCCCAGGTCACCGACCAGTCCAGCGTGATCACGCTGGTCTACGACACCCTCAACGCCGTCGAAGGGCGGGGCTCGGTGGTCCAGCGCCGCTACGTGTTCGAGGCGATGCCGGAACAGACCAAACCGCGCAACCGCTGGGTCGAGTCGCGTGCCTCGGACCAGTTGACCATCAGCGTCATCCCCCCGGACCTGCGCAAAGCGGTGCAGGAATCGGGCAAGGACCAGTTCTGGGCCCCCACGGAGTTCGCCGTCGGCACGGAAGACCGCCCGGGGATCGCCGTCGGCAACAAGGTGACCTTCAACGGCACCGTCTATGAGCTCTACCTCATCTACGACCTCAACACGGCGCAGACGACCCTCGACGAGATCCAGGGCGTCCTGCTGGCCGGGGCCGCCGTGCTGGTCCTGATGATCGGTGGCGTCGCCTGGTACGTCACCCGTAATGTGGTGAGCCCGGTCAGCCATGCCGCCCTCGTCTCCGAGAAACTCGCCGCCGGCCAGTTGCAGGAACGCATGGTGGTCAAGGGCGAAGACGAGGTGGCCCGGCTGGGAGCCTCGTTCAACCACATGGCAGCCAGCCTGCAGGAGCAGATCACCCAGCTCGCCACGCTCTCCCAAATGCAGCAGCGGTTCGTCTCCGACGTCTCCCACGAGCTCCGCACGCCGCTGACCACGGTGCGGATGGCTGCCGAAGTACTCTACGACGCCCGCGAGGATTTCGACCCGATCAACAAACGCTCGGCCGAGCTGCTCTACAACCAGGTCGAACGGTTCCAGTCGCTGCTGGCCGACCTGCTGGAGATCTCCCGCTTCGACGCCGGCGCCGCAACCCTGGACGCCGAACCGACGGACATCGTCCAGCTGGTGGCCCACGTCATCGAAGGCGTCGGCCCCGTCGCGGACGAATACGGCTCCGTGGTCACCCTCAACGCCCCCGAGGACGGCATTGTGGTGGACATGGACGACCGCAGGATCGACAGGATCCTCCGGAACCTGATCCTCAATGCCCTCGAACACGGCGAGGGCCGGCCGGTCAACGTCTCCGTCGCCGCCAATGAGACCGCCGTGGCCGTCGCGGTCCGCGACCACGGCATCGGCATGGACCCCGCGGACGCGGCACGGGTCTTCGACCGGTTCTGGCGGGCCGACCCGGCCCGGGCCCGCACCACCGGCGGCAGCGGACTCGGTTTGTCCATCGCCGCCGAGGACACGAAGCTCCATGACGGCTGGCTGCAGGCCTGGGGAGAGAAAGGGAACGGCTCGAACTTCCTCCTCACCCTTCCTCTTCGCCAAGGCGAGAGCATCGGCACGTCAGCCCTCCAGCTGCAGCCGGTCGACGTCGCGTTCCCCGGCGCCGGACGCGACCGGACCACGCTGCTCGTCGAACACGCCCAGGCCCCGCAGGACCGTCCCGTCCCCGGCCTCCCCCGCGGCGCCGCCCTCCCCGTGAGCCCCCGCCCGGCCACGCCTTTCCCGCCCGCCCCCGGAACTAAGGACGGGTCATGAACACCTCCCCGCGACACCTGCGCCGCCTGGGTGCGGCCCTGCTCGCCGTGATCCTGGTCCTCCTGACCTCGTGCGCCCAGATTCCCCGGTCCGGGCCCGTAGGCAAGAGCAAGGACGAGAGCGCCGGAAACCCCAATGCCCCGGTGTTCTTCCCTGCCGCCCCCCGCGCCGGCGCGAGCCCCCAGGCGATCATCGAGGACTTCTACCAGGCCGGCAGCGGCTACGAGGACGACTACGCGGTCGCCCGGCAGTACCTGACCCAGGCGGCGTCCGTGGCCTGGAAACCGGACCAGCGGGCGCTGGTCTTCCGCTCCGCACGGGTGGTTCCGACCGGCGTCGACAACATCTTCAACTACGAGCTGGACCTGGCCTACTCGGTGGACGCCGTCGGGGTCGCCACGCAGCTGCCGGAGGGGACGAAGGAATACATCCCCGCCACCTTGGCGCAGGTCGACGGCCAATGGCGGATCGCCGAGATTCCGGACGGGACGGCGATTCCTGAGGAGACCTTCAAGGTCATCTACGGGGCCTATCCGATCTACTTCTACGACCCCACCTTTACGTATGCGGTCCCGGACGTCCGCTGGTTCATCCGGAAGAAGACGGTCAAGGCCATGACAAGCGCCCTCTTGGGCGGACCGGCACCGTACCTCAAGGGCGCCGTCGTGAGCGCGTTCCCCTCGGGCATCAAACTGGCCCGTGAATCGGTGCCGGTGGTGTCCGGGGCCGCCCAGGTGGACCTGACCGCCAAGGACCTCGTGGAGGCCTCCAACGAAGACCGGTTGCGGATGCAGAGCCAGCTGTCGCTGACGTTCCGCAGCCAGCCCGACGTCGTCAACGTCGAGCTCCGGGCCGACCAGGATCTCGTACGGGTCGAGGACGACGGCAGCGTGCTTCCGCCGATCCGGGACAAAAACGTCCGCTCCCGCCAGATCGCGGTCAACAACGAAGACCTCGTCCGGTACGAAAACAACCGGCTGTCACCGCTCCCGGATATCGCATCCGTCACGGACCTGGGTCCGCGCGCGCCGGCGGAATCGCCGGCATCCCAGTCGGTAGCCTTCCTCAACGCCGCCGGCACCACGTTGTACTCGGTCGTGCCGGGCCAGCCGGCCCGGGCGCTGACCACCCGGGACGCACTGACCGGACCGTCCTTCGACCTGTACGACTGGGCCTGGATTGCCGGGCCCGGCGCCTCTGGCAACATCGAAATCGTGGCCTACCATCCCGCCGGGGTAGCCGCTGGCGCCACCGTTCCGGCCGTGACCCTGGCTCCGGACTGGCTGGCCGGGAGCGCCGTCAAGGACTTCCGGGTATCCCGCGACGGGACGCGCGCCCTCGTCATCTCCGAACAGAACGGCCGGACCAGCGTCCGGATCACCGGCATCGTCCGCAGCGTCGACGGTACGCCGCGGGACCTGACCAGCCCGGTGGCGCTCCTGGCATCGCGCGACCCGGACCAGGGCGTGTGGGTGGATGACACGACCGTGGTGGTGATGAAGGGTTCTGCCACCGAGAACGTGGTGCCCGAACTGCTGTCCCTGGCGTCGGCGGAACCCCAGCCGCTGGCCCCGTGGCCGGGACTGACCGCACTCAGCGCTGGCAACGGCGCGGGTGAAATCTACGCACAGTCTGCCGAGGGGGTCTTCCAGCGGCTCGGCAACGGCTGGTCCGCCCAGCTCAAGGGTCCGATCGATCCGGCGTTCCCCGGCTGACGTCCTGCCCGGCGCCGTTATCCACATCGGCTGATTCCGGGGATCCGCTCCGGTCCGGTCCGGTGAAGACTACGAAGATGGCAGCCGGGAGGACCGACTCAGCGGCTCCGGATCCCCGGCACCCCGGGCCGGCCGGAGACCCGGACCTCGCACCCGCTCCGCGGACGTCCGCGCAGCACCGCGGGGTCTACGCCCGTGCGCCGATGCGGCTGGCGGACCGGGCGGCGGCGGCCGCTGCCGAGCTGGCAGCGCTGGCCGCCCCGGTGGAGTGCGTGTGCTGCGGCCAGGAGGATTCGGCCCTGTGCGCCGGCTGCGGACGCCAGGTCCGCCGGTCGACGCTGCACCCGTTCCGCGCGGAGTCCGGGGCGCCGGCCCTGGTGGAGACCGACGGGTCCGTCCTCCTGCCCGTGGTCGCCGCCGGTGTGTACCGCGGGGAGTTGGCCCAGTGCGTGCTGGCCTTCAAGCGCCACGGCCAGAGCCGGTTGTGCGGTGTGCTGGCGCCGGGGCTTGCCCGGGCACTGCGCGCCGCCGCGGGGGAGACCCGGGGCCTGCTGCTGGTGCCGGTCCCGACCAGCAGCAGTGCCTTCCGGAGGAGGGGCTTCAGTCCGGTCCATCTTTTGCTGCGCAGGCTGGGCGGGGCCGGCATGGCCGGGTTCACCCTGGCGGACCGGCTGCGGACCACCGGGTTCTTCCGCAGGCTCTCGGCTCCCGGCGCTACCTTCGGCGCGGGTGGGCAGAAGGGGCTTGGCCGCGGGGCCCGGGCCCGGCGGGCCCGGGGATCGATGCGCCTCAAGTCCGGGCGGCGTTTCCCGGACTTGTCCGGACAGCCCTGCATTCTCGTGGACGATGTCCTCACCACCGGGGCAACCCTCGCGGAGGCCGCCCGGGCGCTGCGCGCGGGCGGCGCGGTCGTCCACGGAGCCGTCGTCCTCGCCGCGACACGCCCGCCGGCCGGTACGGACGAGGACGCCGCCGGCGGCGCCACAGCGCGGACCGCAGGCCGGGAAGGAAAAAAATAAACCGGAAAAGGATGAATAACAGGGTCCTATGAACTAACGTCGAAGATGGGTACCAAGAATAGATGTACCTGTCGATAGCGGCTCGGAAAGGGGCTTGACTGTCAAGCAGATCGGTCCCCGGAAGTGCCGCTGTCGTGTCACCGAAGTCATTTGGAGGGCACCATGGAGTTCATGATCAGCGGACGCAATTTGACGGTCTCAGACCGCTTCCGCGAATACGCCGACGAGAAGATCGCGAAGATCGCCTCGTTGGGAGACAAGGTCCAGCGGGTGGACGCGAAGGTCACCAAAGAGACCAAAACCCGCCAGATCGCTGAATTGCTCACCGTAGAGCTGACCGTCTTGGGCCGCGGCCCCGTGATCCGGGCTGAGGCCAGTGCCGCCGATAAGTTCGCAGCGTTCGACCTCGCCTACAACAAGCTCCTCGAACGACTGCGCCGGGCCAAGGACCGCAAGAAGGTCCATCACGGCCGGCACACCCCGAAGTCCGTCACCGAAGCCACCGCCACCCTCGAGCCGGCGAGCTCCACAACCCCGCTGTACGCCGCGTCCGGACTTGAGGCCGAAACAAGCGCAGCGGAGAAGTCCCCTTACGAGGTGGACAACGACATTCCGGCGGGTGACTCGCCGGTCCTGATCCGCCGCAAGGTCTTCTCGGCGGCCAGCCTGACCCTGGACGATGCCGTCGACAACATGGAACTCGTCGGCCATGATTTTTACCTTTTCGTCGACAAGGAAACGAAGGCGCCCTCCGTGGTGTACCGCCGCGAAGGCTGGACCTACGGCGTCATTTCCCTGGACCAGACCTGTGAGCCGGGTCAGGCCAAGCTGGCAGAGCAGATCCTTGCCTACCGGTCCGAGGACGCCCCGGCCACGGCCTAAACTGCCCGCGACCAGCCCAGGAAGGGGCGCACGTGCCGCCAACGCTAAGCCTCATGCAGGCGCGGCGGATCGCACTGGCAGCCCAGGGACTCGATAAGATGCGGCCCGCCGGACCCGTGAGCGCACGGGCGGTGGGCCGCATCTTTGCCCGCCTGCATCTGGTTCAGATCGACTCCGTCAACGTCCTCTCGCGCAGCCACTACCTGCCGTTCTTTTCCCGCCTGGGCAACTACGACCGCGAAATCCTGCACCGGATGGCCGGGACCCACCCACGCCGGATGATGGAGTACTGGGCGCACGAGGCCAGCTTCATCCGCCCGGAGCATTTCCAGGATCTGGTGCAATGGCAGAAACGCGGGTGGGTCGGCGCCTCCGGCATGGACCCGGAGGCGCGCGAGGCTGCCGTGTCCGCTGTGCTGGCCGCCCTGGCCGCGGAAAAGCCGATGACGGCCGCCGAACTGACCGCCCGGCTGGGTCACCAGGAAACCGGACCCCGGGATAACTGGGGTTGGAATTGGAACGCCATCAAACGGGTATTGGAGCACCTCTTTGAGGCCGGGGTGGTTTCTGCGGCGTCCCGGACCGACTCGTTCGAACGCCGGTACACCCTGACCGGGCGGGTCCTGCCGGACGGCATCACGCCAGCCGGCGGCGCGCCCGGCCTGGGCCCCGCCGCCCGGGACGGGGACGGGTCCCGGGACCCCTCGGCCGCGATGGACCGGCTCATGGACGCGGCTGCGCAGGCCCACGGGATCGGGTCGGTCAGATGCTTCGCGGACTATTTCCGCTTACCGGTGCGGGCCGCCGCGTTGTCCGTGCAGCGACTCGCCGCAGCCGGCCGGCTGGAGCCGGTCACGGTCACCGGCTGGGACAAGCCGGTGTACCGGCACGCGGCGGCCAGGCTTCCACGCACCGCCACCGGGCGGGCCCTGCTGAGTCCGTTCGACTCGCTCGTCTTTGAACGCCGCCGGCTCGAAGCGCTGTTCGGGTTCCACTACCGGCTTGAGATCTACACCCCGGAACCCCGACGGCGGTTCGGTTACTACGTGCTGCCGTTTCTGCTGCGGGACGGGATCGTGGCGCGGGTAGACCTCAAGGCCGACCGGGCCGGCCGGCGGCTCCTTGCCCGGGCCGCCTACGCCGAGCCCGGCGCGCCGCCGGACACCGCCGTCGAGCTGGCCGCCGAACTGCGGCTCCTGGCCGGGTGGCTTGACCTGGACGACGTTGTGGTTACGCCCGCGGGGGACCTGGCCCCCGCGCTCGACCGCGCCGTTTCCGGCCGGCATCCGCTCTGAGGGAACACACGTCTTCGGCGGTGTATCCCTCCCGTAGACTAAATACGCCAGAATTCGGCAGATTGAGACTGGGAGCAACTTCACGTGGCATCACTAATCGAAAAACTTCTCCGCACGGGCGACAAAAAGACCTTGCGCCAATTGCGGAACTATGCCGATTCCATTAATGCCCTGGAGTCCTCGCTCAAGACCTTCACGGACGCGGAGCTGCGCGAAGAAACCGACCGGCTGCGCGCCCGCCATGCGGATGGTGAACTGCTCGATGACCTCCTGCCCGAGGCGTTCGCCGCCGTGCGGGAAGCGTCGTCACGCACCCTCGGCCTGCGTCACTTTGACGTGCAGCTGATGGGTGGCGCGGCCCTGCACCTGGGCAACATCGCCGAAATGAAGACCGGTGAAGGCAAGACCCTGGTGGCCACCGCTCCGGCCTACCTCAACGCCTTGTCCGGCAAGGGTGTGCACGTTGTGACCGTCAACGACTACCTGGCCGAATACCAGTCGGAACTGATGGGCCGCGTTTACCGTTTCCTCGGCCTCACGAGCGGCTGCATCCTCTCGAACCAGGACCCGGCGTACCGCCGCGAGCAGTACGCCGCCGACATCACCTATGGCACCAACAACGAATTCGGCTTTGACTACCTGCGGGACAACATGGCGTGGGACCAGTCGGAACTCGTCCAGCGGGGCCATAACTTCGCCATCGTCGATGAAGTCGACTCGATCCTCATTGACGAGGCGCGGACCCCGTTGATCATTTCCGGACCGGCCCAGGGGGACACGAACCGCTGGTACAGCGAATTTGCCAAGCTCGTCAAGCGCCTGCAGCCCAACGTCGACTATGAGGTCGACGAGAAGAAGCGCACGGTAGGTGTGCTGGAGGCCGGAATCGAGAAGATCGAGGACTACCTCGGCATCCACAATCTCTACGAGTCCGCGAACACACCGCTGATCGGCTTCCTGAACAATGCCATCAAGGCCAAGGAGCTGTTCAAGCGGGACAAGGATTACGTCATCCTGAACGGCGAAGCCCTGATCGTGGACGAGCACACCGGCCGCATCCTGGCCGGACGACGATACAACGAAGGCATGCACCAGGCCATCGAAGCCAAAGAGGGCGTCGAGATCAAGGCCGAAAACCAGACGCTCGCCACGGTGACGCTGCAGAACTACTTCCGCATGTACGACAAGCTCTCCGGCATGACCGGAACGGCCGAGACCGAGGCCGCCGAGTTCATGAGCACCTACAAGCTCGGCGTCGTTGCCATCCCCACCAACAAGGACATGCAGCGGATCGACCAGCCGGACCTGGTTTTCAAGAACGAGGTCGTCAAATTTGACGCCGTGGTGCGGGACATCGCGGAGCGGCACCAAAAGGGACAGCCTGTCCTCGTCGGCACCACCAGCGTCGAAAAGAGCGAGTACCTCTCCGGCCTGCTGGCCAAGGAAGGCGTCCGGCACGAGGTCCTGAATGCCAAGAACCATGCCCGCGAGGCGTCCATCGTCGCCCAGGCCGGGCGCAAGGGCGCGGTGACCGTGGCGACCAACATGGCCGGCCGCGGCACCGACATCATGCTCGGCGGCAACGCCGAGTTCACCGCCGTCGCGGAACTGGCCAAACGGGGGCTGGACCCGGTGGAGAACTCCGAGGAATACGAAGCCGCCTGGCCGGCCGCCATGGAGAACGCTAAGTTGTCCGTCAAGGAGGAGCACGCGGAGGTCCTGAATCTCGGCGGACTCTACGTGCTCGGCACCGAACGGCACGAATCCCGCCGCATCGATAACCAGCTCCGCGGACGCTCCGGCCGGCAGGGTGATCCGGGTGAGTCACGCTTCTATCTCTCGCTGACCGATGACCTGATGCGGTTGTTCAATTCCGGCGCGGCGGAGCGGCTGATGAACAGCTCTGTTCCCGACGACGTCGCCCTCGAATCCAAGCTTGTCTCCCGTGCCATCGCCTCCGCACAAGGACAGGTGGAAGGCCGGAATGCCGAGCAGCGCAAGAACGTGCTTAAGTACGACGACGTCCTGAACCGCCAGCGTGAGGCGATCTACGGTGACCGGCGCAGGATCCTCGAAGGCGGAGACCTCCACGAGAAGGTCCAGTTCTTCCTCGAAGACACCATCGTCTCTTTCATCGACGCAGCCACGGCCGAGGGAAATGGCGACGACTGGGACTTCAACCAGCTCTGGACGAACCTCAAGACGCTCTACCCCGTCAGTTTCACGCCGCGCGATCTGATCGACGAGGCCGGCGGCACGTCCCGGGTGACGGTTGAATTCCTCAAGGAGGAAATCCTCTCCGACGCACGGCTCGTCTACCAGGCCCGGGAACAGGCCATCGGCGAAGACAGCATGCGCGAGCTCGAACGCCGGGTTGTGCTGTCCGTCATCGGGCGGAAGTGGCAGGAACACCTCTATGAGATGGACTACCTGAAGGAAGGCATCGGCCTCCGGGCGATGGCCCAGCGCGACCCCCTGGTCGAGTACCAGCGCGAAGGCTTCACCATGTTCCAGGCCATGATGGAGGCCATCCGGGAGGAAAGCATCGGGTTCCTCTTCAACCTCGATGTAGAAATCACTCCGGCCGCAGACGTGGTCGTGGCAGATGCCGACGGCGGTCATACGGAGCACCGCGACGTGCAGATCCGTGCGGCGGGACTCGAAGCACCCGAGAAGCCGGCCCAGCTGCAGTACACGGCCCCGGGCGAGGACGGCGCTGCCCAGACCCGCACCGAGGCCAAGGCGTCGGCGAAGTCCGGCAACCCGGCGAAGTCCGGCAACCCGGCGAAGGCAGCCGGGCAGGACGGCGCCCGCCGCCCGGCCAAGAAGAAGCGCCGCTAAGCCCCGGCTGACCCTGGCCCGCCAGGGTCAGCCGATCTCCAGTACGGTGACCCGCCAGACCGCTTTGCTGCGCTCGATCCGTAGTGCGACGGCCCGGATCCGTACCTCTTCCACCACGACCGCGCAGGCCTCGTAGACGTGCTCGGAGATCCGGCAGGCGTGCACGGAGCGGACCGAAGGATTACGGTGCAGCAGCCTAGCCGTGCGCGAACCGCCGGATCCCGCGCTCCGGGTCAGCGCAGCACGGTGCTGGAGCGCGGCGACGCACCGCGGGTCCAGGCGTCGGGACAGCTGCTGCGCCGGCCGGTTGCCGGCAAGAACTTCGATGGCGGCCTGCACGGTGCTCCGCGAGATTGCGCAGACTTCCCGGTGCTCGTCAACGCTGCGCGGGGCTGCCGGCGCGGTGCTGCCCGAGCCGGCTGAAGGCTCAACCACGGCAGGGATAGCCGCCGCAGTTGCGCGGAATCCGGTCAGTGTGCTCATCATGCATCCTTTCGCTGGTGCTGGTGCTGGTGCTGGTGCTGGTGCTGGTGCTGGTGCTGGATCTGCGCTGGAGTGTGCGGTGCGGCCGTTAAGCCGGTCAGGGCCGCGGCGGAAGCCGCAGAACCTGGCCCGGGTGCAGCAGGTGGGGGTTCTCGCCGATGACTTCCCGGTTCGCCTGGTACAGGCGTGGCCAGGCCCTGGCGATATCAATCTCCGTCGCGAAAGGGCCCAATGTCGCTGCCGTGAGACTCCAGAGCGAATCTCCCGTGCGGACCGTCACGGCGGGTGTGTCGCCAGCTTGCTCGGCTGAACGCCGTTGGCGGGCAGCGAGGGAGCCCGGGTCCGCCGCCGGGGCCGGGGGCTTCCACCGCGGGTCGATTCCGGCGGGACCGTCGATTGCCGGCTGATCCCGGCCTACGGCAGGCAACGACGGCACGGTTGCCGCCCGGGCGCCCGCTGCGGAAAACTCCACCGAGCGGGGTGCGGCGGGCGCCGGCTGTGGCGTGGACGCGCTGGCAATCGGGGCGGCGAGAAGTTGAAGCCCGAAGGCAGCGAGGGCCAGGCGGCGCATAAACGCCGGGCTCAGCGAGCCGGCGGCGGCAGCGGCCCGGGGCCGGCCGCTCCGTTCCAGCACGGCTGCGGTGACCGCGGTCAAGGCGGAGACGGACCACCAGCCGAGCACGATCAGCCCCGCCAGCGCGGCTGCGAATCCCAGCTGGTCTTCGAAGCCCATGGCCGGTCTGGCGGCCGGGACATGCTGCCAGCGTTGCAGAAGGCTGGTCCCGGCGGCGGCCAGGACGCCTCCGAGCAGAAGGCTGACGGCGGCCATCGCCGCATCGCACCCTCCGGCGCCTACCGGTCCGTGATCCGGTGATCCCGTGGTGACCATCGCGTAACCCTTTCCTGACTAAGAGCTTTTGATGTTGTTTGACAGTGTTTGATTAAGGATGATCCTATTTGGACTCATTTGTCTAGGGGGGTGCCGCCCCCGGCGGGTCAGGGGTGGAGCGCCATTGATCCTGGCTGCCGACGTGCCTACGCTGACGCCATGCGTTGGGAGGCACTTTTTGATGATCTTGAGACCCAGGCGGCCGCAAGCGAGCGGCTGGACTTTGATGCGGAAGTCGCGGAACGGGCGCGGCTGGACAGCGCCGCGGTTGAACTGGGGGACCGGCTCCGGGGATCACTAGGTGTGACGATCAGGGTCCGGCTGGTCTCGGGGTCAGTGGTCGAGGGAGCTCTCGGCCATGTCGGGCGCCAGGCACTGGTGCTCCTGGAGCCGCGGCACCAGATCCTTATCCCGTACGCAGCGGTGCTTCAGTACGCCGGGCTGCAGCGCTTCGCGGTGACGGAGCGGCCGGGCGTACGTCACCGGCTGGGTCTGGCGAGCGCGCTGCGCGGTCTGGCCCGGGACCGCGCAGTCTTGTCGGTCCTGTTAACCTCAGGACCTGCACGATTGGAGGAGCCTGCCCTCCATGGGGTGATCGACCGGGTGGGGGTGGATTTCCTGGACCTTGCCTTGATCCGGGAGGGGGAAGACCGTCGCGTCGCCAACGTGCGCGACGTCGCGACGGTCCCGTTTCAGGCGCTGGCGGGTCTCCGGTCTGCCCGGACGGCGGCCGGGTAGGAGGACGCAGTTTCGGCCCGTGCAGGGTCCTCCGGCGCGCGGCGTCCTGCGGCTTCCGGGATCAGGCGCCGGCAGACTTGGCTTTTGCTTCTTCAATCATCCGGCTGGCTTCGGCGTACCGCTCCTCGATGTATTGCTCAAGCATCTTTTCCTCCACCCGCCACTGTCCGCGGCCACCGACCTGAATTGCCTTGAGTTCACCGCTGCGAACCAGCGCGTAGGCCGCAGGGGAGTTGATCTGGAGCTGCTCAGCAACATCTGCGAGGGTCAGGAATCGTGGCATGTTCCCATTTTGCCACCGTTGCCGTCATCCTGTGCCGTTATCCACAGTTTGTCCCTGTTTGGCTTTGTCTCTTCCGTCGGGACCGGCTGGCCGTGAGAATGGTGGAATCCGGCACCGGGGGTGCGGCAGCGACGGCAGTGGGGAGCGGTACGTATGAGCGGCAGCACCAACGCGGCACGATTGAAAAAGCCGTCCTGGAAGGACCCCCGGCTCATCATCGGCATCTTGCTCGTCCTGGCCTCGGTCGCGGGAGTCGTCGCCCTCGTCGGCGCCGCGGACCGCACCTCCGAGGCCTACGCGGCCAGGGAACCGATTGCCGTCGGTGAAAGGCTGACGGCCGACAAGCTGTACCCGGTCAGAGTCCGTCTCGGCGACGTTGCCGGGCACTACCTGACGCCGGCGGACGGCCTGGCGGACGGGCTTGTGGCCGTGCAGCGGATCGGAAAGGACCAGCTGGTGCCGCGCGAAAGCGTGGGGCCGGTGGACGGACTGAACCGCAAACCGGTGGCCGTCACCATCGAGGAGAGCCTCCCGGCGCAGGCCGTGGCGGGCTCCCGGGTGGACGTCTGGATCGCACTCCCGGATGCCCGCAACGGCTTTAGCGAACCCGCGCTACTGCTGCCGGGCGCTGAAATCGCCGAGGTCACCGCGGGCAGTGCGGCCCTGGGGTCGTCCCGCTCCACCGTGGTCATGGTCCTTGTCCCGGACGCCCAAATGCCCAAACTGCTCGGGGCGCAGGCCAATGAGGCGAAGATTTCGGTCGTCTGGAATCCCGGCGGAGCCGCCCGATGAACATTCCCGTTGTCACTGTGGGCCACTCGCGCGACGACCTCGTCGGCGGCCTGGAGCGCCTCCACGGCCCGGTCTCCGTGGTCCGGAGATGCAGCGAGCTCACGGAACTCCTCGCCGCCTGTCAAAGCGGATTGGCCCGCGCCGCCGTCGTCGCCGACGGCAGCGAAGAGCTGACGGCATCAATGGTGGACCGCCTGTCCGCGGTAGGAGTGGCCGTCGTGGCGCTGACGGACAGCGCCGCCGAAATGGCCCGGCTGCACGGGATCGGCGTGGCGGCAGAGCTGCGGTCAGTGGATCCTGAGGCGCTCGCGCTCCGGATCGCCGGCGCGGTGGCCCAGCTCAGCGGTGCGGGCCCGAGGCCGCACCGGGCCGCGGAGGGATCCGCAGGCTCGGGTCCGGTTCCCACGGCCCCCGTCCCCGCGGGCCAGGGGTCACGTGGTGACTCCGCCGCCGCCGGCCGCGGGAGAGTTATTGCCGTCTGGGGGCCGGCGGGCTCGCCTGGCCGGAGCCTCGTGGCCGCCAACATCGCCGGGGAACTGGCGGCCGAAGGGAAATCCGTGATGCTGGTTGATGCCGACAGCTACGGCGCAAGCATCGCCGCCATGCTCGGATTGCTGGACGAGGCGGCCGGTCTCGCCCAGGCCTGCCGGCTGGCGGATCAGGGGCTGCTGGAACCCGAGGCCTTGCTCAAAGTCGCGACGCCGCTGGCCACCGGGGCGGGGACGCTCCACGTGCTCACCGGCATCACGAGATCGGACCGGTGGACCGAACTCCGGGCTGCGGCCCTCTCCCTCGTCCTGGAACGGGCGACGGACGTTGCGGCGGTCACGGTCATCGACACCGGCTTCTGCCTGGAGGCCGACGAAGAACTGAGCTTCGACACGATGGCGCCGCGCCGCAACGCAGCCACGCTCCGGTCGCTGGAGCACGCTGACACCGTCATTGTTGTCGGTGCCGCCGACTCGATCGGAGTGCCCCGGCTCGTCCGAGGCCTCGCCGAACTGACGGCGGCGGTGCCGGATGCTGCCCTCCGAGTGGTGCTGAACAAGGTCCGGGCGTCCTCCGTGGGACGTTCGCCCGAGCTCCAGCTGCGCGAGGCATGGGAGCGGTACGGTCCCGCTGTGCCGCTGTCCGCTTTCCTGCCGGCGGATCCCGACTCGTGCGATGCGGCGCTGCTGTCGGGCTCGCTGCTGCTGGAAGCACGCCCCGAGTCGCCACTGCGGAAGGCGATCGCCCGACTCGTTTGTGCAACCGACCAGCAAAAACGTAGAACCTCTGTCTTTACTGCCACAGCGAAGCGTCGGCCAAAGGGCTAGGGTCATCGTAGAGGCCGCAAGGAAGCGGCAGTGAACTTCTTAATGGAGGCGTTTGTCGATGTCGTCTGAGTCCAGCGTGGATGATCAAACAGTTCCGGCGGGTGCCGGCGACGGTTACTTCCGGGACTACTACGAGCACCTCGCCGAGGAAGATGCGCGCTCCTATGCCGAGGACGTCCTGTCCGCACGGGCCGAAGCGCACTACCGGCTGGCGGCCCAGCGGCACCCGGGATCCGCCAAGATCTCCATCATTGATGAGTCCGACTGCAGCGTTGTCTACATCGTCACCGACGACATGCCGTTCCTGGTGGACTCGGTCAACGCGGAACTTGTCCGGCAGAATGCCCCGATCCATCTGGTCCTGCACCCCCTCTTCGTTGTCACCCGGAACCGCGAAACCGGCACGCTGGTGAAGGTCGCCCGGGTTCCCTCCCATCTGGGCATCTCCAGCGGTGACACGGCGGCCATGCCTAACCTGTCCGCCTTGATTGCCCAGGGGGACAACGCCTCGCACATGGAGTCGTGGATCGCCGTTGAAATCGACGTCGTCGACGACGACGCGCGCAAGGAGCTCACCGAAGGCATCAGCCGCGTACTCGGCGACGTCCGTGCCGCCGTCGAGGACTGGCAGAAAATGCGCTTCAAGGCCCTGGAGATTGCCAACGAACTGGAGAAAGTCGTCCACCCCGACCAGATCGCGGAGGTCCGGCAGGCCGCTGACCTGTTGCGCTGGATGGATGACGGGAATTTCACATTCCTCGGCTACCGCGCCTATGACCTCACGAATGAAGCGGGGGAGGACGTCCTGGCACCGCGTGACGAAAGCGGCCTGGGCCTGCTCCGGCATGCCGATAAGCGCCAGATCCATCACCTGACGGAGGCCGGGCGTAAGAAGGCGCGTGAAAAGCGGGCCCTCGTCATCACCAAGGCCAACTCACGCTCCACCGTGCACCGTCCGGCCTACCTTGACTACATTGGCGTCAAGAGCTTTGACGCGGCCGGCAACGTCAATGGCGAACGCCGCTTTATCGGCCTGCTGGCCACCAGCGCCTACTCCGGCTCCGTCCGGAATATCCCGGTTGTCCGCGAGAAAGTCGCTGCGGTGCTGCGGGACGCGGGATTCCCGCCGGATTCACACTCGGGCAAGGACTTGCTCGGCATCCTGGAAACCTATCCCCGCGATGAGCTCTTCCAGATCGATATCCCGGACCTGGCCGCCACCGTCACAGGCATCCAGCGGCTGCAGGAGCGCCGCCGGACGCGGTTGTTCCTCCGGCCGGACACGTACGGCCGGTTCATGTCCGCCGTCGTCTACCTGCCCCGTGACCGCTACACCACCAACGTGCGGCTGCGCATCGAGCAGGAACTGCGGGAGACCTTCGACGCCGTCACGATCGACTTCGAGGCGCGGATGACCGAATCCGCCCTGGCCCGGCTGTTCTTCCGGATCCGGCTGCCCAAGGACGCGGATGTCAGCGACGTCAACGCCCAGGAGCTGGAGAAGCGTCTGGTCCGGGCCGCACGGTCCTGGGGCGAGGGCATCACCGAAGTCCTGCAGGCCAAGACCGGGACATACGGTGCGGAGAAGGCAGCCGAGCTGGCGTCGCTGTGGGCCGAGGCCTTCCCCGCGGGCTACCGCGTGGACTACGAGGTCGAAGACGCCCTCGAGGACATCGAACGCTTCGAAAAATACGGGGCGGCAGCCGAGCGGGCCGGGGACGGCGTCGCGGAAAAGCCGGGCGTCCACGTGTACCTGCCGGCCGGCGCCGGCGCAACCCTGGAGGAGGACGCCCGCGTCAAGCTGTACATGCTCGAACCCAAGAGCCTCAGCCAGATCCTGCCGTACTTTCACAACCTGGGCCTTGAAGTCCTGGATGAACGCCCGTTCGAGATCCAGACAGCGGACGGCCGCGACTTCTTCCTCTACGACCTCGGGCTGAAGTACCCGGCCGGGATTGAGCCCCTGGCGACAGGAGGGCTGCTGGCGGATTCCTTCGGCGCCGCCGTGTCCGGTCTGGTGGAATCGGACAGTTTCGACCGGCTGGTGCTCCGCAAGAGCATGCACTGGCGCCAGGTTGTGGTCCTGCGCGCTTACGCCAAGTACATGCGCCAGATGGGCAACACGAACTCCTTCGGATTCCTGGCCGATACGTTGCTCGCGAACCCGGACGTGACCCGCGCCCTGATCGCCCTGTTTGAGGCCCGCTTCGACCCGGCTGTCGACGACGCCGCCCGCGGCGCCCGCCAGGATGCCGTGCGGGTCCGGTTGGACGCCGCCATCGAGCAGGTCGCCACCCTGGACGCCGACAAGATCCTGCGCACGTTCGCCAACCTCATCCAGGCGACGCTGCGGACCAACTACTTCCAGGACAAGACCCACCTCAGCTTCAAACTCGATCCGGCCACCATCGACGGGCTGCCGTTCCCGCGTCCGGTGTACGAGATCTGGGTCTACTCGCCCCGGGTCGAGGGAGTGCACCTGCGCTTTGGCAAGGTTGCCCGCGGCGGCCTCCGCTGGTCTGACCGGAGGGAGGATTTCCGCACCGAAATCCTGGGCCTCGTCAAGGCCCAGACGGTCAAGAACGCGGTGATCGTGCCCACCGGGGCCAAGGGCGGTTTCTACGCCAAGCAACTTCCGGATCCGGCCGAAGACCGCGGTGCCTGGATGGCCGAGGGCATCGAAAGCTACAAAACGTTCATTAGCGGCCTCCTGGACATCACGGACAACCTGGTCACGACCGGCGAGGGTGAAATACTCGTGCCGCCGTCCGACGTCGTCCGGCATGACGACGACGACTCCTACCTGGTCGTCGCCGCAGATAAGGGCACGGCCTCCTTCTCCGACATCGCCAACTCGCTGGCCGCGGACTACGGCTTCTGGCTTGGCGATGCGTTCGCGTCCGGCGGCTCGGTGGGATACGACCACAAAGCAATGGGCATCACCGCCCGCGGCGCCTGGGAATCCGTCAAGCGCCATTTCAGCGAACTGGACGTCGACACCCAGACCGAGCCCTTCACAGTCGTGGGCGTCGGCGACATGTCCGGCGACGTCTTCGGCAACGGCATGCTCCTCTCGAAGCACATCAGGCTCCTGGCAGCGTTTGACCACCGGCACATCTTCCTCGATCCCACCCCCGACGAGGCGGTGTCCTTCACCGAACGCCAGCGGCTGTTCGAACTGCCGCGGTCCTCGTGGGACGACTACGACAAGTCGCTGATCAGCGACGGCGGCGGCGTGTACGCCCGCCACGCCAAGTCGATCCCCGTCTCCGCCCAGGTCCGGGCGGCGTTGGGACTGCCGGAGGGAACCACCCAGCTGAGCCCGCCGGAACTCCTGCGCGCCATTCTCCTGGCACCGGCTGATCTGCTCTACAACGGCGGCATCGGCACGTACGTCAAGGCCAGCACCGAGTCCAACGCCGAGGTCGGCGACAAAGCCAACGACCCCATCCGGGTTGACGGCCGCGAATTGCGGGTCAAGGTTGTCGGCGAAGGCGGCAACCTCGGCCTGACGCAGCGCGGGCGTATCGAAGCGGCGCTGCAGGGCGTCATCCTCAACACGGACGCCATCGACAACTCCGCCGGCGTCGACTGCTCCGACCACGAGGTCAACATTAAGATCTTCGTCGACCGGATGGTGGCGGCGGGCAAGCTGGACCCGGCCGAGCGGTCGCAGTTCCTGGCCTCCATGACCGAGGAAGTCGGCCGGTTGGTCCTCGAGGACAACATCGACCAGAACATCCTGCTGCTCAACGACAGGATGAGGGTAGCCGAGTGGAGCCCCAGCTACGAACGGCTGATGGACTGGCTGGACAAGCACGCCGGCCTCAAACGCGACCTAGAAGCGCTGCCGAGCACCGCGACGCTGCGCGAACGGCTGGCCCTGGGCCAGGGGCTGACCTCCCCTGAACTCTCCGTCCTCGCCGCCTACGCCAAGATCGAACTGACCACGGCGCTGCGTGAGAGCGACCTCGCCGATGACCCCTGGTTCCGGTCGACGCTCCGGGCCTACTTCCCGAAGCAGCTGCGGGAGCGGTTCGACGCCGAACTGGACACACACCCGCTGCGCCGGGAAATCATTGCGACAGTCGTGGCCAATGACATGATCAACCTCGGCGGCATCACGTTCGCTTTCCGGGCCATCGAGGAAACCTCGGCGACCGAGGCGGCACTGGCGAAGGCGTTTGTGGCGCTCCGCGATGTCTACGAACTGGACATCATGGTCGCAGAGCTCAACGAGCTTCCGGCCTCGTTCCCGACCGAACACTGGAGCGCCGTCCACCTCGACGTCCGCCGGCTGCTGGACCGCGCCGTCCGGTGGGTCATCGTCCAGGGCTACACGTCCCGGCCGATCGGTGAGATCGTGGCGGAGTTCAAGCCACTGATGGACCCCATGCGGTCCCGGCTGCTGGACTACCTGCGGGGGGATGACCGGGCCCGGGTCGCTGAATACCTCGAAAGGGGCAGGAGTTGGGGCCTGCCGGAGGATCTCGCGCACCGCTGGGCGGAGCTGTTCGAGTCTTATGTCCTCCTGGACGTCGCCCGGATCGTGAAGGAAAACCCCGAGCCGGTCGAGGATATAGCCCGGGTGTACTACACGGTGTTCAACCGGTTCCACGCCGATTCCCTGTTGGAGCGGATTACCACCTTGCCGCGCGAGGACCGTTGGCAGGCTCTGGCCCGGGCGGCCCTGCGCGATGACCTGTACTCCACCATTTCGGATATGACATCGGCGGTTTTGACCTCGACGGCGGCCGGGACCCCTGCCGAGGACAGGCTGGCGGAATGGGAGAGCCAGAACGTGGAACAGCTGAGCCGGGCCAAGAGCATGTTCGACGAAGTCAACGCCCTCGAAGCAGATGACATGGCCTCGCTGTCGGTAGCATTGAGGCTCTTGAGGTCAATCGTCCGGCGCTAGGAAACTTCGGCGTCGCAAATGGAGGTGCTGTGGCAATCTTTACGGACCCTATCAGGGAGCATGCTGATTTCGGGCCGGGGGATGCCGAGTGGCTCCACCTCCTGGTCGGCGACTGGCAGATGGTCGCCGACCTGGCGTTTGCCGACCTGGCGCTGTGGTTCCCGCACCCGGAGCTGGGATATGTGGCGCTGGCCCACGTCCGCCCCTCCACCACACATACGGTGTTCCACTCCGATTTTGTGGGGGAGGGGATCCGGTCGGACCTGCTGCCGCTGGTCACCAGGGCGTGGGAGAGCCGGACGATTGAGCGTTCCAGCGAAACCAACTGGAGCAGCGATATGGCGCTGAGGGTCGAGGCCGTGCCGATGGTCCGCAACGGCCAGACGCTCGCGATCGTCACCACCCACATGGACCTCTCCAGCTCCCGGATGCCCTCGCGGCTCGAGCTCACCTACCGTCAATGCGCCTACGATCTGCTCCGGATGGGAACCCTGGGCCTGTGGCCGGACTTTGCCTCGCCCACCGGGTCCCGGCGCGGTGCGCCACGCGTGGGAGACGGCCTGATCAGGCTGGACGCCGAGGGGATCGTGCAATACGCCAGCCCCAATGGCGTCTCCGCGTTCCGCCGCCTCGGCGACGGCGAATCGCTGGAGGGCCGGTCCCTCGCCGAGGTGACGGCCGGGCTCTTGAAAGACCGGCGGATGGTGGACGAGACCCTGCCGCTGGTCGTCACCGGCCGGATGCCGTGGCGCAGCGAAATCGAATCACGCGGCGTCAGCTTGTCACTGCGGGCGATCCCGTTGCGCGATGAGCAGCAGCGCTTCGGGGCCCTGGTCCTGTGCCGCGACGTTTCGGAGCTGCGGCGGCGTGAACAGGAACTCGTCACGAAGGACGCGACGATCCGTGAGATCCACCACCGGGTCAAGAACAATCTTCAGACCGTGGCGGCATTGCTGCGGATGCAGTCCCGCCGGATGGTCAGCGATGAGGCCAAACAGGGGCTGGAACAGGCCATGCGGCGGGTGGCTACGATCGCCCTGGTGCACGAGACCCTGTCCCAGGGCCTGACCCAGAGTGTGGACTTCGATGAACTCATCGGCCGCCAGTTCCGGCTCTCTGCCGAGGTGGCCTCCGGTCCGCAGCAGGTCAAAACGCAGCGGGCCGGACAATTTGGCGAGCTCCCCAGCGACTTCGCCACGCCGCTGGCCCTGGTGATCAATGAACTTGTGACCAACGCCGTCGAGCACGGGCTGGCGAGGCGTGCCGGCACCGTCTGGCTGATCGCCGACCGTTCCGAAAACGACGACGCCGAGGAACTGCTGACCGTCACGGTTGAGGATGACGGGGTCGGTTTGCCGGATTCGCCGTATGCGGAGGGTCTCGGCCTGCAGATTGTGCGCACGCTGGTGACGAGCGAACTGGGCGGGACCATCCGGTGGACGGCACGGGAGGGCGGTGGTACCGCCGTCCAGATCATCCTCAGCCTGGCAAGCCGCTAAGCCGGCCCGGGCTGGCGGGGTCGTTAAACGGCGAGGGCCGCAGACCGGTCGGTCTGCGGCCCTCGCCGTCGGTTGCGCGCTTCGGGATGGTCCGCCTGCACCCGCAAGCCGGGTGTTCCGTCGGCGGAAACCAGTCCGCGGAACTTAGGAGGCGCGGCGGGCCCGGGCGGCGCGGCGCTTGAGCGCCCGGCGTTCGTCTTCGCTCATTCCGCCCCAGACCCCGGCGTCCTGGCCGGATTCCAGCGCCCACTGCAGGCACGTGTCCACCACAGGGCAGCGCCGGCAGACGCTCTTGGCTTCCTCAATCTGCAGAAGTGCGGGCCCGGTGTTTCCAACGGGGAAAAACAACTCGGGGTCCTTTTCGAGGCACGCTGCGCGGTTACGCCAATCCATGCTGATCAGTTGCTCCAATTCTGGGAATGCGTTAAGTGCCTTGTGAAATTATTCACTAGAGGCTTCATAAGAAAAGGGCCCTGTAGGCCCCCTCGATCATCTGAAACAAGCGTGTCATGTTAACGCTGTGTAAACAAGGGGTACAACGCGTCGAAATGCCCCAAGATTGTGAGCGATGCATCACATGGGCTGGCGAAGTCCTCACCAGTAGGCGACTATGTCCGGTAGTGTGCCAGTGTGTCAAGACCCCCTGTGAACCCGTCTGATTCCCCTGACAACGACAGCGGCAACGCCACCCCGTCGGATGGCGACGAACAGATCCGCCTGGGAACCGGCGGGGCGGAGACCCCGCCCGGACGGCCCGGCGGCATTGTCGTCATTGCCGCCATTGTGGCCCTTGAGGCCGCCGCGCTCCTGCTGGCGGCAGGTTGGTACGGATGGCAACTTGTGTCCGGTGCGCCGGTGCTCTCATTCTGGGGTGCCGTCTTCACCCTGGTCCTGCTGCTCGCACTTTCCTCCGGTCTGTTTGCCGTAGCCCGTTTCCTGCTCCGCGGCTTCCGCTGGCCACGCGCCGGGGCCCTCGTGGCCCAGCTGCTCGTCCTGACGATCGGGTTCCCGACCGCCACGGGAGGCTATGTCGCCGCCGGAGCGGCCATGCTGGTGCCGGCTGCTGTCGCGATTGTGCTCCTGTTCGACAGGCGGGTCGTCGCCTATGCCTCCCGGGCAGGCGACGCCCCGCCAGCACTGTAAAACGCCGGCACCGTGGAATGCGGGCACTGTGGAATGCGGGCACTGTGGAATGCGGGCACTGCGGAATGCGGGCACTGAAAGACGCCCGCACTGTAGACCGTCCGCACCGTAGGGATGCAGCGCCGTGCGGTGGGTGGTCCCACGCGGACCGCTCCTGCCCGGCCTGCTATGCGGGACAGGGAGTGCAACCGGTCCCGGGCGGTTCCGGCCCGGCGAGCTGCACCGCTGTGGCGCTGCCTTCCGAAATGACAACGGCCCGGCCCGGCGGCGGGTTGGTCTCCAGATCGAACCGGACGCCGAACAGGTCGCCATCCATCAGGGTCCTCGGCCGGATCATAATGCCCCGGCCTTGGCTGCGGGCGTTCAGGGCCAGCGGCACCCGATGCTGCAGGGACGTGCCGAACGCGGCGGTGAAAACCACCGCCCATCCGAGGCCGTTCAGCGTCAGCAGCAGGGCGTTGGTGTTCGGCGACTGCTGGTCCAGGTCATCGGCGAGCAGGATCGCCGTGCGGTCCAGTGTCCCGGCGAGCGCCATCGTATGCAGTTCTGACCAATAGTGGTCCGGATCCGTGCCGTCCGGCGTCCGCCGCAGGACCAGGTGCGGATTCAGCTCAGGAAGAACCGCCAGAAGCGTGCTCTTCCCGGCCCCGGCTCCGCCGAGCACCGCCCAGGCGCTGCCTGCCGGAACCGGAACCCGCGCCGGTAGCAGTTCATCTCCGCCCACTCCGACGCACAGCAGCCGGGCGGGTGGCCGTCGGGACAGCGCAGCTGAACCGGTCCCGTTCCCGGAGCTCACGGCCCGGGTAGTTCCGGTAGCCGCCCGGTCCCGGTCCGCCGGTGCAATGCGCCCGGGCGCCGGGGCGCCGCTGCGGATCCTGACATCTCCGGCCGTCACCCGCGCGGGCAGCGCCTCGATCCGGAACGGCCTGGCGCGGACGGGAACGGCGGCCCAGGGCCGGGCCGCCGTGAATTTCGGCTCGTACAGCTGGCCCGCATGCCCGGCGTCGGCTGTGCTCTCCACCAACGCACCAAAAACGGCGACCCGCCCCGGCAACGGCTCCAGCTCCGGCAGCCGGGGCCAGGCCAGACGGCCCTCCGCGCTCGAGCCCGCCGGCACAAATACCCGGTTGGGGATGGCGGCGAAAAACCGTGACGTGACAAGTTCGCGCTCTCCGGAGACGACGACGGTGATGCCGGACCGGGCACCGTCGCGGACGATGTCGAGAACCAGGTCTTCGGCCCAGGCCAGCGGGCCGGACCGGAATGCCGAGACCCAGGAGCCCCAGCCGCCAATGACCAGGACGAGGGGTGGGGCGTCGTCGGATTGCAGTCCCGCAACCCGCCGGGCCATTTCGCGGGCGAGGCGTTCGAGCACCCGCACGGCCCGGCGCAGCTCCGCCGGGCCGGCTACCGCGCCGGCACGCGGACAGGCTGCTGCCGCACCGAAACGGCTCGCGGCATCGAGGATGTACACGTGGAACTCCGCCGGACCGGACAGCAGTTGCGCGAGGATCAGTGCGAGAGCCGCGTCGGCCGCACCGGGCGTGCCGCCGATGAGCCCGAGGTGCCCGTGCCCGCCCGGGCTCCAGTGCAGCCCGGCCACCCGCTGCTCTTCCGGGAGATCAACGTACCCGAGCCGGACGGCGTCGGGCGGATCAGAAGGCGCGGCTCCCGGCCCGGCGGGAAGCGGCCAGCTATCAGCTCCGCCCGGGTCCGGGCCCGGATACGGCAACGGGGCAGGAAGCGGATCGGCCACGGGACGCCGCGGAGGGGCGCCACCGAGTACTGCCCACAGCCGGACCGCGACGTCCACGAGGGGCGTCGCAGCCTCGGCCGGGGTCGGCGCGGCAGGCAAACCGTGCGTGCTGACTCCGGGCAGGGCTGCGGCGGTGGCCGCCCGCGGTTCTGTCAGGGCCTCGCTGGCCGTGTTCACGCGGACCGCCGGATCTTCCCCGGCCAGAGAGGCGCCGGCCGCGGCCAGTGCTGCTGTCTGAAACTCCACCGGGTCCTCGTTTCCCCGGACCAAAAACGCACGCCCGGGCCGGTTGCGGGGAATCCCGGCAGCCAGCCGGGAGTTCATCACATCCATCGACTCCGGGCCGGACTGGACCCGCAGGACAACGCAACTGGTGACGTTGGCACGGATATCCGCGGTCACGGCCCCCTGCGGGCGCTGGGTGGCCATCACCAGGTGGAACCCCAGTGATCGTCCGATCGCCGCAATCCGCATCAGCTCGGCGAGCGCCGCGGGCGCGTCCTCCACGAGCATCCGGAACTCGTCAATGACGATCACCAGACGCGGCAATGACCGGCCCGGCCGCGTCATGGACTCGTACGTTGCGAGGTCCGGTGCCTGCGCTGCCGCGAGGAGCTGTTCCCTGCGCCTGACCTCGGCCCGCAACGAAACCAGGGCCCGCCCGATACCCTGTGCGTCCAAATCGGTGAGCAGGCCGACGCAGTGCGGCAGCCCGGTCAGCGGTCCGAGGCCGGAGCCGCCCTTGAAATCGAGGAAGAGCAGGTTGACCCGGTCGGGGGAATAACCGGCAGCGAGGCCCGCGGCCAGGGTGCGCAGAAACTCGGACTTTCCGGACCCCGTGGTGCCCGCCACCAGGAGATGCGGGCCGTCTGCCTGCAGATCCAGGTGCACGGGGCCGTCCGCGCCGGCGCCGACCGGAACGGAGAGCCCTGGCAACCCTTGCGTCCGGCTCCAGCGCCGCGCAATGTCCTTCTCGTCCAGAGGCAGCACACCGCCGAGCACGCATGCGTCGGGAACGCCGGACGGCAGCACCGGCCTGCTGCTCGCTCTCGCGGCAAGGCCGCGGCAGCAGGCGTCAAACACCGGAGGGGGCACCAGATCGGGAACGAAGCCGACGGAGACGGGACCGGTGATCAGCAGCCCGCCGCGCTCGCCGAGACGGATTGCAGTGCCTTCGCCCTGGCCGGGTCCGGGGGCACAATCGATCACCCGCCAGCCATGGAGGGCTGCCGCGGCCCGCAGCGCGGCGACGCCGGATTCGTGCTGAAGCGGCGGCGCCGCCGGGACCTGGTAGCTCGTTGAGGGCCCGGCCAGCCCGTGGCTCCGGCCCGTGGTGCCGGGCGGCGTAGTGCCGCCGGGGTCCAGGATGATCAGCAGACCGTCGTCGAAACCGGCGCCGAGACCGGCGGCGAGCCGCGCAACCGTCCCGGCCTGCTCCGCGGACAGAGACACTCCCGGCAGGAACCGTGCCGGGAGCGGCAGATTCTCGGCGCTGCCGTGAAGGACAACCCGGGTTTGGTGGGCGAGCGGGTAACCTGCGAGCTGCATGATGAGGGACCGGACCAGTCCATGCACGGCCCGGCGGGGACCCCGGACCGTGACCGGCGCGGCTGACGGGTCCAGTACCAGCGGGACCACGCCCAGGCCAGGGGGGACAAACCCGCTGCGGGGCGGCTCAAGCCGCAGATTGGCCGGTTGTCCTGCCAGTCCGAGCCGCAACCAGACCGGGCAGGATTGGCTGGCCGGCGGCCCCGACGGGGACTGCCCGGCCAGTGTCGGCCCGGCCAGTGTCGGCCCGGCCAGTGCATGAACGGCCAGTTCCGCTGCGGACGGCGCGGACCTGCAACGCCGCTGCCGGTCCTGCTGCACGGCAGCGGCGACCTCTAGGCGGAGCTCCCGGCGCTGGCGGCGGCCGGTCAGCGCCGGGGCGAGGATCGAGACCGCGGAGACGGCGGTAAACGCCAGGAACATCCACATCCCGGTGAGGACGGCGAGTCCGACGCCGGCCAGCAGCGGCAGGGCCGCCGTGAGGACCAGAGCCGCCGGGTTGATGTGGGTGACCGGATTGTGGATCACTATCGGCCCGGCGACCGGGCCGCCCGCACCGCCCAGCCCGGTTTCCGCCGGTCCGGACCAGCCCGTACCGGCGCCGAAGACCAGCGACATTGTTGAGTCGCCGCACCGGATCACCGACGAGGTGCTCACCGAACACGACCGGACCCGCAACCCGTCGACGTAGGTTCCGTTGGCGCTGCCGAGATCCACCAGAGTGACGGAGGACTCTGACACGTCCAGCCGCGCATGCTCCCGGGACAGCCCGGCATCAGGGATCACAATCTCCGTCCCGCCGCGTCCGATCCGGAACCGCCCGCGGTGCAGCCCGATGATGGTGCCCGCCGCCGGGCCACCGTGTACCGCGAGCACCAGCGCGGAGGCAGCGGGAACGCCGGCCGCCGCAGGCCGCGGGATCCCGGCGACACCGTCGACCAGGACGGCCCCGTTGACCAAGGGAGGCTCACCGACCACCAGGGAACTGAGGCGCAAGCCTTGGACGGACAGTGCGCCCGTGCCGTAGCGCCGGGCGAGGGCCTCCTGCACGAGGCCTCCGGCCAGACCGGAGGGCGCCTCGATGGAGAGCTCGACCGGATCCCGGGCCAGCCGCGAACCGGGGGCCGGGACAAGCGTGCAATGGAGCATGTTCGGGGGAGTCCTCTCGCGCGGCGCCGTCTGGGTCCGAGCCTAGGCAGGGGCGCTGCCAAGCCGGCCGAGGAAAAGGGTCCATGTGGAAAACCGGCACTGCGGAGGCGTCGAAAGGTCCGCTCCGGGCCCCTTCCGGGGCCGTCCCGGTGCCTTGGCGCCGGGTCCCGATCACTGATTCCGATAACGGCTCGGGTACGCTAGAGCAGCAGACAATGCGCCCCATTGCGCTGCCCGCATTCGAATCAGGAGAGTTTGTGACCGCTGACCTCGTCATCGTAGGGTCGGGCTTCTTTGGCCTGACAATCGCAGAACAGGCCGCCACGGAGCTGGGCTTGAAGGTAGTCGTCATCGACCGCCGCCACCATATCGGCGGCAATGCCTACAGCGAAAAGGAAGAGCAGACCGGCATCGAGGTCCACCGTTACGGTGCGCACCTCTTCCACACTTCCAACGACCGCGTGTGGGAGTACGTGAACCGGTTCACGACGTTCACCAACTACGTGCACAAGGTGTACGGCGTCCACAAGGGCGAGGTCTACTCGCTGCCGATCAACCTCGCCACGATCAACCAGTTCTTCCGGGCCAACCTGACCCCCGGCCAGGCGCAGGAGCTGATCAAGGAACAGTCCGGCGAACTGGCCGGCACGGATCCGCAGAACCTCAATGACAAGGGCATCCAGCTCATCGGCCGCCCGCTTTACGAGGCGTTCATCAAGCACTACACCGGCAAGCAATGGCAGACGGACCCCAAGGACCTGCCGGCCGGCATCATCTCCCGCCTCCCGGTCCGCTACAACTACGACAACCGGTACTTCAACGACAAGTACGAGGGACTCCCGACCAACGGCTACACGGCCTGGATCGAGAAGATGGCGGAGCACCCGAACATCGAGGTCCGGCTCAACACCGACTTCTTCGATGACTCGCACGAGTACAGCAAGAACAAAGTCGTCGGCACGGTGCCGGTTGTCTACACCGGTCCCGTGGACCGCTACTTCGACTTCGCCGAAGGCGACCTCTCCTGGCGCACCATCGACTTTGAGCAGGAAGTGCTCGACGTCGGTGATTTCCAGGGAACCTCGGTCGTGAACTACAACGACGCCGACGTCCCGTATACCCGCATCATCGAACCGCGCCACTTCCACCCGGAGCGCGACTACCAGACGGAGAAGACCGTCATCATGCGCGAATTCTCCCGGGCGGCGGAAAAGGGCGACGAGCCTTACTACCCCATCAACACAGCGGCCGACCGCGAACGCCTGCTCAAATACCGTGACCTCGCCGCAGCCGAGCGCGACGTCCTCTTCGGCGGGCGCCTCGGCACCTACAAGTACCTGGACATGCACATGGCGATCGGCTCCGCCCTGGCCATGTTCGACAACAAGATCCGCCCGCACTTCGAGAGCGGCGCAACGATCGAAAGCGGAGGAGTGGACGCATGAGCGCCGCCGAAACGACCACCGGCTGGACCACGATCCAGCGCGTCATCCTGCCCTCGGCAGACCAGACGGACACCGTTCCGCTCTACGTCGACGCCGGGACTGCCAGCGGCATCCGGCTGCGCGAGAATGATGAGCTGGCCCGCACCCCGAAGCTCCCCGAAGAAAAACTCCAGATGTTCAGCTCCGGCGGCCGTGCAGCCCACTTCGAGGATCTGCTTACCCGGCATTCGATGCGGGTCCGCTCCGGCGAACAGATCTCCTTCGGAACGTACTTCAACGCTTTCCCGGCCAGCTACTGGCGCCGGTGGACCTCGGTCCGGGATATCCGCCTCGTGGTCAAGACCCGCGGCACCGGCACGGTCACGGTTTATAAGTCGAATGCCCGGGGCGCTGTCCAGCGCGTCGACGGCCGGCACGTCGACGGCACCACCGATTCGGTCTTCGAGCTCAACCTGAAGCCGTTCGGCGACGGCGGCTGGTACTGGTTCGACCTGGCCGCCAGCTCGGACGAGCTGCTCCTGGACAATGCGCAGTGGGAAACCAACGACGGCGGCACCAACAGCCCCGGCCAGGTGACCCTCGAAATCACCACGATGAACAAGCCGGATTTCTGCCTGAATAACGCCCGTATCCTGGCGGAAAATCCCGACGTCCTCCGGAACGTCAAGGAAATCCTGATCGTGGATCAGGGCACGCAGAAGGTCGAGGACGAGGAAGGCTTCGCTGAGGTCCGTGCCGCCCTCGGCGGGAAACTGCGGATCATCAACCAGGCCAACCTGGGCGGCTCCGGCGGCTTCGCCCGCGGCATGTACGAGGCCGTGGAGAACGGCAGCGACTACGCGCTGCTGCTCGACGATGACATCGTCGTCGAACCCGAAAGCATTGCCCGGCTCCTGTCCTTCGCCGACCACTGCCGTACCCCGACGATCGTCGGCGGGCACATGTTCGATCTTTATAACCGCAGCATCCTGCACACCTTCGGCGAGGTCGTCGACCCGTACCGGTTCGTCCCGGCGGCCCCGCATGCCGACATGGAAGTCCGCCACGACTTCAGCGTCTCCAACCTCCGGCAGACCGCCTGGCTGCACCGCCGGGTGGATGTGGACTACAACGGCTGGTGGATGTGCCTGATCCCGACCAAGGTAATCCGTGAAATCGGGCTCTCCCTGCCGCTGTTCATCAAGTGGGACGACGCCGAATACGGGCTGCGCGCCCGCGAGGCCGGCTTCGCCACAGTCTCGCTCCCCGGTGCCGCCGTCTGGCATGTCTCCTGGATTGATAAGGACGACCTCGTCGGCTGGCAGGCATACTTCCACGAACGCAACCGGCTCATCGCCACGTTGATCCACAGCCCGTACCCGAAGGGCGGCCGGGTCCTGCGCGAATCCGTGCAGGCCGACGTCAAACACCTCGTGTCCATGCAGTACTTCACCGAGCACGGCCGGATCGAGGCGCTGAAAGACATCCTCAAGGGCCCGGGGGACCTGCACCAGGTCCTGGCCACCAAGCTGCCGGAAATCAACGCGCTCAAGGCCGAGTACCCGGACGCCCAGCTGAAAGAGGATGTCCATGACTTCCCCGCGCCCAAGCTGGGCCGCGGCCCCATGGGTGGGGCCGTCGTCGGGATGCCCCGGAAGAAGGACCTCATCCCCTGGGGGATCAAGACCGTCGCCCGGCAACTGATCAAGGCCCCCGGCCCCGAGAGCGCCGAGCGGCCCCAGGCGTACTTGGCGCACCGCGACAACCGCTGGTTCCGGGTGGCGCACTACGACAGTGTGGTGGTCTCCAACGCCGAGGGCACGGGCGCGTCCTGGTACCAGCGGGATCCGAAGAAGCTCAAGTCGATGCTGACCGAAGCCACCGCGCTGCACCTGCGGCTGTTCCGCGAGTGGGACACCCTCGCCGAGCAGTACCGCGGCGCCGTGGCCGACATCAGCTCGATCGAGGCCTGGAAGAAGACCTTTGAGGCGCATTCCCGGGACGGCCGGTAGATGGCCGGCCAAGCCGACCAGCTGAACACCCCCGGGAGCGGCCGCGGCCTCCTTGATGTCTACGGCGACAGGTTCCTCCTGAAGCTGCTGGTCCGCAAGGAAATCAAGGTCCGCTACCGCGGCTCCGTGCTGGGCCTGCTGTGGTCCTATGTAAAACCGCTGGTGCAGTTCCTGATCTACTACGTTGCGCTCGGCATCTTCCTGAACCTGCAGCGCGGCACACCCAACTACGCGATCTACCTCTTCGCGGGCATCGTCCTGGTGAACTTCTTCACCGAGTCGCTCTCGAACGCCACGCGGTCGATCGTGGACAACCGCGACCTCATCCGGAAGATCTACCTGCCCCGGGAGCTGTTCCCGGTAGCAACAGTCTGGGTCTCCGCGGCACACTTCTTCCCGCAGCTCGTGGTGCTGGTCGGGGCGTGCCTGCTGGTGGGCTGGACCCCGACGCTCTTCCAGCTGCTCGCGATCATCCTGGTGTTCCTGATGGTCGCGGTCCTCGCGACCGGCCTGGGGCTGCTGTTCGGGGCGATGAACGTCTACTTCCGGGACTCCGAAAACATCGTGGACATGATCGTGATGGTCGTCACGTGGGCCTCGCCCGTGCTCTACGTCTGGTCGATGGTGGAGCGGGTGATGGGCCCGTGGTTCTGGATCTACCAGTTGAACCCGATGACGGTCGCCGTCGAGGTCTTCCATTGGTCCTTCTGGGAACCGACGCTCAACACCGACCAGGCCGTGGCCCAGGCGATTCCGCCGGACCTGTTCGGCCTCTGGCTTCCGGTCGCCATGATCATCACGCTCGGCATCCTGTTCCTGGGACAGCTGACGTTCCGCCGGCTTGCCGTCCACTTCGCACAGGAGCTCTAAGATGACCGCGCACGGCCAAGTGGCGATCAGCTGCACGGGTGTCCGGAAGCAGTTCGTCCTGCGCCACACCCGGTCCCTCAAAGAGGCCCTCGTCTGGCTCGTCAAGGGCCGCAAGGGCGATCTTTCCAAGAAGTTCCTGGCCTTGCAGGACGTCGACCTTGAGGTCAAGCAGGGCGAGACCGTCGCCCTGCTGGGCCTGAACGGTTCGGGTAAATCCACCCTGCTGAAGCTGATCTCCGGTGTCCTGCAGCCCGACGGCGGGAGCGTACGCACCCGGGGCCGGGTGGCCGGCCTGATCGAAGTCGGCGCCGGGTTCCACCATGACCTCAGCGGCCGGGACAACGTGTACCTGAACGGCGCGATCCTCGGCATGACGGAGAAGCAGATCGACGAGAAATTCGATTCGATCGTGGAGTTCTCGGAAATCGGTGAATTCATTGACACCGAGGTGAAGTTCTACTCCTCGGGCATGTACCTGCGGCTGGCGTTCTCCATCGCCGTGCACACGGATCCCGAAGTCTTCCTGAT
Source organism: uncultured Actinomycetota bacterium (assembly GCA_963769515.1). Classification (GTDB taxonomy): domain Bacteria; phylum Actinomycetota; class Actinomycetes; order Actinomycetales; family Micrococcaceae; genus Arthrobacter. Next base: position 354,636 of record CAVYMG010000034.1, on the reverse strand, counting down.
CGATGAGATCCTCGCCGTCGGTGATGAGCCGTTCCAGCGCAAGTGCATCGCGAAGATCAAAGAGCTGTCGGACAAGGGCAAGACCCTGTTTGTGGTCAGCCACGACCTCGACCTGGTCGCCACCGTGTGTGAACGCGGTGTCCTGCTCGAACATGGGAAAGTCGTGATGGACGGGGAAGTGCACGAGGTCGTGGGGGAACTCCGCCGGCGCACCACCACCCACTGACGGCCGCTCCGGGCTCCGTCCGGGCACCAGCGTCCCGGCTACACGAAAGCGCCCCCGCACTCTATGCGGGGGCGCTCTAGTCTGTTCCGGCCCTGCTTACTGCCGGCGGGCCTCAGGTGGCGCAGGCGGCGATCTTGTACAGCCGGGCCCGGCCTTCGCTGTCGACCAGTTCCATCCCGGGGTTGTGCTCGAGCCGGAAAAGCCCGGGCGGGGTGTGATAGCCGCGGTGCACTTCCTTGCTGCCGAAGTCCAGGATGTAAAAGGCGTTGGCGTCCCGCACGGCCTGGCACACACCCGGATCCGTCATGACGGAACCGGCGGATTCGTAGATCTTCTGGACCTCGGGGGAAACACTGCTCATGATGTGCAGCTGGGCCGACTTCCGGTCGCCCAGCGCGTACGACAGGGCGGCCCCCGTATACGGGTTGCCGATCAGGAGGGCGTCCGCCGGGACGGTGTCCTTGAGCCGGTGGATGAGGGCCAGTTCGTCGGTGGAGACCAGGGGCGAATCGTCGTCGATCTCGTAGCGGGAAGAAGCCAGCTGCACTTCCTCCTTGAAGCCGCCCTGCTGGCCGAGCGCAACAGCCGCCACGACCAGCACAAGCCCTACAGCCGCCCGGTAGGCCGCTGCTCCGGCGCTGCCGAAGCGGCGGGGGCCGTCAACGGCCAGCGCCAGGGACCGGGAACGGTTCCGCGCCGCGGACAGCGTCCGGGCGGCCCAGTCGAGGCCGACGGCGGTCAGGACTACGGCCGCGACCGGCAGGAGCGCGGCGATCCGGGGACTGTCGTTGTACCAGACGCCGGTCAGGAAGTCCCTGGTGGGGGATTTGGGGAAGCCGGCGACGACGACGTAGAGCCCGGCGAAGATCAGGTATGCCATGCCGACCCAGGCGAACCGGCGGGGGGCCTGGAAGCTTGCCCACAGCCCCAGCAAAGCCAGCGGCGCGACGAGCCAGGCGGGGGAGAGGTCCACCGGGGAGATGCTCAGGGCTTCGCCGAATGCCTGCGGAGCCGTGCCGTTCGGGCCCCAGAAGGCGGCGTCCGCCGGCGGACGCAGGACGATCCACAGCGCCACGAACACCGCGGCGTACCCGGCAGCGCCCAGCACCCTGAGCCGCAGGCGCTGCGGGGCTTCCCGCCGGCCGCGCCAGGCCTGGGGGATGGCCCGCCACGAGAGAATGACCGCCATCGGCAGGGTCCAGGTCAGCCACGCCATGAAGGTGGTCGGGTGGGCGACGGCGAGTCCGGACAGCGCCAGGAGCAGGGCCAGTGCGGTCGGCAGCACATTCGCCGGGACCTGCGGCGCCAGGGCCGGACTGTGCGCGACCCGGCCCGGGGCGAATCCCGTCAGCGATGCGGCGAGGGCAACGGACGCGGGCAGGACGCTGATGGCGAGCAGGTTCGGATACAAGACGCCGAAGTCCATCATGAGCAGCGGGAAGGCGCCCAGCGAGGCAGCGGCCACGCCGGCACCGAGGATCGCGGCCGGGCCGTTGCCGACCACCCATTTGGCCAGCAGCACCACACTCAGGGGCCAGAACACGGCGGCGAGCACGAGCGTGGTGATGTTGACGGCGGCGGGCACGCTGGCGCCGGTGGTTCCGGCCACGAGCGTTGCTACGGCGTTCCAGCCGGCAGGGTAGAACCCGCCGCCGGTCATTCCGCCCAGGGTCAGCGACGAGGACTGTCCGGTATCGAGGGCGTACCGGACCGAGTTGAGGTGGAAGACGGCGTCGTAGGTCTGGGAGAAGGCCTCCGGGGTTCCCGTGGCCTGCAGGACCCGGAACGCGAGCAGGCTGCCGGCGATCAGGACCGCCGCGAAGGATGCGGCGTCCCGCCGCCACCAGGGTGTCTGGTCGGGGGAGCCGGCAGCTGTGGTCCGGAACCCGGCGGCCCAGGCGCCAAGGGCCGCCAGCCCAAGCGACACCGCTGCGGTCGGGACCAGCCCGAAGCCGACGCCGGCAAAGGGCGCCGCTGTCGAGGCGAGCACGATGATCCCGACCGAGAAGGCCGGGGCCAAGGCGAGCGCGTCAAAGCCCCGGAACCGCAAAGCCAGGGAGACCAGGAGGCCCGGCAGAAGCAGCAGTGCGGCAGCGCCGAGGATGTGCGGAATAAAGGACCACCACATGGGGCGGTTACGGCTCCAGGAGTTCGAGCAGGTATGCGCCGTAGCCGCTCTTGGTGAGCGGCTCGGCACGCTGGCGGAGCTCGTCGTCGGTCAGGAAGCCCTGGCGCCAGGCGATTTCTTCCGGGGCGCCGATCTTCAGGCCCTGGCGGGTTTCCACCGTGCGGACGAAGTTGGAGGCGTCGTTGAGGTCGTTGAACGTTCCGGTGTCGAGCCAGGCGGTGCCGCGGGGCAGGATATCCACCCGGAGCTTGCCGTTCTCCAGGTAGGTCCGGTTCACGTCGGTGATTTCCAGCTCGCCGCGGGGCGAGGGCTTGAGGTTCTTGGAGATCTCCACGACGTCATTGTCGTAGAAATACAGGCCGGGGACCGCATAATGCGATTTCGGGTGTTCCGGCTTTTCCTCGAGCGAGATGGCCGTACCCGCGCCGTCGAATTCCACGACGCCGTAGGCCTTGGGGTCCTTGACCCAGTAGCCGAAGACGGCGCCGCCGTCGATGTTGGCGTGCTTACGCAGCTGGGTTCCCATACCCTGGCCGTAGAAAATGTTGTCGCCGAGCACCAGGGCCACTGTTTCGTTGCCGATGTGCTCTTCGCCGAGGATGAAGGCCTGGGCAAGTCCGTCCGGGGAGGCCTGTTGGACGTAGGTGAGGTTGATACCGAATTGCGAGCCGTCGCCGAGGAGCCGCTGGAACTGGTCGGCGTCGTGCGGGGTGGTGATGATCAGGATGTCGCGGATGCCGGCGCCGATCAGCGTCGAGAGGGGGTAGTAGATCATCGGCTTGTCATAGACCGGGACGAGCTGCTTGCTGATGCCGTGGGTGATCGGGTGAAGACGAGAGCCGGTCCCGCCGGCAAGAATAATTCCGCGCATGGACTACATCCTCTCCTACCTGTTAGCCACGGTCCAAACCCGCGACCCCGGGGATGACGTCGGTTGCCGGGCGCCCTTAGTTCGCGTGGCGCCGGCCGCTGCGGCCGCGGACGCCATCGGCGATGCCGCGCAGCGCCGAGCCCAGCCGGGCCGGACGCCCCGGCGCCAGCAGGGTGACCGCGAGCAGGTGGCGAAGGTCGGTCCAGATCCCGGCGGCGACCCACCCCGGGTTCCGGGCGGCGTAGCGGCGGCTGACGAGCACCCGGTTCCGGAAAATGTAGTAGTACCGCCAGGTCGCCGCGATCCGGACTTTCAACGGGTTTCCGCCCGCGGGAAGGGTTCGGCCGAACACGACGGCGTCGACCATGGTGCCGAGGGAATGGTCGAATTCGGCGTCGGCCAGGACCGTGGGGAGGCCCGCGTTGAGGGCCCGGAAGTAATATTCGGTGTCCACCAGGTCGATGAACAGCTCCTCCCAGAATCCGCCAATGGCCTCCAGCGTCGTGACCGGTACCAGGAGCCCGGACTGGATCGGCTCTTTGCCGAGGGGGATCCCGTTCCGGGAGCCCGCACGCAGGACCGGGTTGCCGTGGATTCTGGCCGGGGACACCAGGCCGGGCTCCACACCGGCGGCCCGGGCTGAGGCGGCGGCGTCACGCAGGGCACGGACGTAACCGGCCGGCAAGTGCGAGTCCTGGTCGACGGTGAGGATGAATTCCGGGGCGCCGGTCTCGCGGGCCTGCCGGATGCCGGCGTTCAGGGCCGCGGCAATGCCGGCGTTGGCATCGAGCCGGACCACGGCGGCTCCGGCGCGGGCGAGGGCGGCGAAGACATCGTCGAAGCCGGGGCCGCCGCCGTCGTCGACCACCACCACGGACGCAACCTGGTGCAGCAGCGATTCAACGTTGCCGACCAGTTCCCGGGACGGCCGGAAGGCCGTCACCACGGCGGTGACATCGCTGACGGGAGCGTCTGGTTCGTCCGTCATGGGCGGGCGGCTCACTTTCCGAAGGCGTGCCGGAGCAGGATGCCCAGCGGTCCGGTGCTGATCCGGCGCGCGGCGCCCGGAATGAACAGCAGCGCGTGGGCACGTGAGGTCAGCCGGAGGCGTGCGGCGCCGGCGGCCTTCCGCCAACCCCTGGCGGCGCAGAGCCGCTCGGCCAGGGCGAAGTAGTCTCGTTCTCCGGTGAACCGGGTGCCGTCGACGAGCTTGGCCGCTGACGCGCTGGAGGTGTGCCGGCGGTACTCAAAGCAGATCTCGGGTTCGATCAGCAGGTCCGCGCCGCCCAGGACCATGTCGATAATCAGGGCCAGGTCCTGGATGACGGGGAAGCCGTCGCGGAAGTCGTAGTCCCGGATGCGGTCGGTGCGGAAGGCCAGCGAGGGCCAGTACAACCAGTCGCCGTGGAGCAGGCTGACGGCGAGCGATTCGCCCGCCACGATGCGGGCGCCGGAGCCGCGCGGCTTGACCAGGCGTTGCTTGACGATGTCCACGAGGGGGACCGTCGGGTTGCCGGACTCGTCGATGATCTGGACGCCGGGCTGGATGATCCAGGCCTGCGGAAAGGCCGCGTGGGCGCGGAGGACCACGTCCACGTAGTTCGGCAGCAGCAGGTCATCGCACCCCATCACCACCACCACGTCCTGGCTTGCCAGCGAGACGCAGGTGCGGAAGTTCTCGGTGATGCCCTCGTTGATGTCCTTGCGGACGTAGGTGATCCGCGGATCGTCCAGCCCCGTGACATAGCGATGGATTTCATCACCGGGGTATGCGTCATCCACGACCGTCAGGCGCCAGTCGCCGTTGGTCTGGGCCAGGACGCTGTCCACGGCCTGTTTCATGAACGGAACATCACCCCAATAGGGGATGAAAATATCTAATGCCATTGCTGGTTACCGGCCCCTAGGTCGATCTCGGCGACGCTGACGGGTCCCCGCCGGAGTCCTGCGGGGTCAGCTCCTCGACCATGGCCCGGAGGATGGCGACCTCCTCGGCCAGGGCGCGGGTTTCGTCTTCGACCACCGAAATCTCCCAGGACAGGTGCAGGCAGACCCCCAGAAGCAGCAGGATGCTGATGATGAACAGCAGGTTTGAGGGCAGCTGGACCCCGACGGTTTCCGCGACGATAGTCAGCAGGCGCGGGAACGCGGCCAGAACCAGGGTCCCGACGCCGACGATCAGCCACAGTGCGGCGTACTTTTCGCGGAGTTTCTTCCGCCGGAGCATCTCAAAAACGACCCCGACGATCGCAAGCGACAGAACAAATGCTGCGATGTTGATCATGATGCCCTCCCCGGAACATTCAGCGGTGCCGCAGGGAGCCGGGACGGCTTGCGGGTCAGGGCGAGAAGCAGGGCGAAGATTGAGCGGCCCAGGTAGATCGCGGCCTTCAACGGGTTGTGGCTGGGGGTGCCACCCTGGCGCGGACGCATGGCGACCGGAATCTGGGTCACGGTGCAGCCGGACCGGACGGCGACCACGAGGGAATCGATGGTGTCACCGAGGTACTCCGCGGGGTAGTGGTCCAGGTACTGGCTGATGGCGCGGTCGTTGGCCGCACGGAACCCGGAGGTCACGTCGGTCAGCCGGGTTTTCGCGAGGGAGGAAATGACTTTGGCCAGGAACTGCATGGCCCACTTGCGCGGGCCGCGGACCTCGTAGTCGCCGCGGTCGGCGAACCGGGCGCCGATGGAGATGTCGGCGTGCTCGAGCCCGGCGAGGACTTCGTCGATGTTGCGGGGATCGTGCTGGCCGTCGGCGTCCACCTGGATCACCCGGGTGTAGCCGAGGCGGCGGGCGTACTTGAACCCGGCCCGCATGGCGCCGCCCACGCCGAGGTTGAACGGGAGCGTCAGGACAGTCGCGCCGGCATCCTTGGCGACGTCGGCGGTGGCATCCGTCGAGCCGTCGTTGACGACGAGGACGTCATACGGGCGTCCGACGCCGAGGACCTCGCGGACAGTGTTGCCCACAGACTCGGCTTCGTTCCACGCCGGCATGATGACCAGGACACGGGTCGAGTCATGAATTTTCATAGTTCTCCAATATATCAACGCGCCCGAAAGCGGTTGAGGAGGTCGTTGGTGATCCGGCCGTCGCGGCCGCGGACCGAGTCCAGGAGTCCGTGCCAGGCGGCAGTCATGAGGTTGCGGCGGTCGGGGCTGAAGGCGAAACGCAGGAGCTGGGCCTTGGTTTCCTCCACGGAGCGGCGGAGCAGCCAGGCCGGGTTCCGCCGCCAGTAACGCCGGATGAGGGTGGTCCCGTTGCGCACTATGTAGTACATCCGGAACGGGGAGTAGTAGTTGAAGGAAAGCCCGCTGCCCCGGAAGCGGAGCTGGCGGCCGAACGCCGTGGCCGGAAGGCGCGCCCCCAGCCGGTGCTCGACGGCGCAGCCGGCGCCGATCAGGATCGCGTACCCGGCGGCCCGGGCCCGGGCGGTGAACTCGGAATCCACGCAGTCGATGAAGAAGCCGGCCTCGAACCGGCCGATCGCCGCGAATGTGGAAGCCGGGATGAAGAAACCGGACTGCATGGGGTCGAAGGCCTCGGGCTGCCCGTCACCGGTGCCGGTGCCCATGGCGGGGACGCGATGGCCGCTGAAGGACTCGGCGGACACGAATCCGACCTTGCGGCCTGCGGCGGTGGCCTGGTCGTACGTCGCCAGGGCGTTATCGACGTAGCCGTCCACGGGCAGGGAGTCCTGGTCGAACGTGAGGATGAACTCCGGGCGGGAGGTCGCCTCAAGTTCCTCGACGCCGCGGTTGAGAGTCGCGGCGATGCCGGAATTGTGCGGCATCGCCAGGACGGTGACGCCGTCCTGCGTCAGCTGGCTGAAGATCCCGGCAGCCTCCGGGGCGGTGCTGCAATCGTCGACAACAACGAGCTCATCAACCTGGGCCCGGATGGCGGCCGCGTGGGCCAAGAGGTCGTCGTCGGGGTTGAAGGCGGCAATCACGGCGGCAATCCGCCGCTGGCGTCTATCAGTCACGCTGTTGATCCTACCTGTCGACCGTTGCCGGGCTGGTAATGGCCGGGAGGATGCGCAGGGCCGGGACCAGCAGGCCGGCGAAGAGGACCGCCTCGCTCACCGCCATCCCCAGCGCCACGCCGGGGACGTTGGCGGCCAGGCCGGCCATGACCATCAGGGACACCCCGACGACGGCGGAAATCCCCGTCCACAGCAGGACCGTCTTCTGCCGCCGGGCAGGAATCAGGAGGTTCCGGATGAGCGGGGTGGAGGCCGAAAGGAAGAAGAAGGAGATGCCGTAATAGACACAGGTGAGGGTGTCGGCGCGGACCGGTTCACCGAACATGACGCCGGATACCCAGGGGCCGAAAAGGCCCAGGAACGCTCCGCCGGCGACGCCGAGGACGGCGTGTGCGGCCAGCGCGGCCAGATGCCGGCGCCGCGGATCGGCCGCGTCGCGTTCGAGCGTCCAGCCCTGGAAGGTGTTGCCGAGAGCGACGACGCTGAAGAGCCCCAGCCGGTAGATGGCGTCGGCCGAGGCGAAGCCTGCGGTGGCCGCGGCGGAGGGAACCGTCGCCGTAGCGATCGGCAGGGGCGAGGAGGCGTAGGCGCTGCCGGTGAGGTTGATGCCGGCGGTGCCGGCGTGCGGGAGGATCAAATCGCGGACGACCGTGCCCGGCTTCGTCGGGAACCAGGTTCCGGCTTCGCCGAAGCGGCGCTGGAAGGACACCAGCGCGACCAGAATCGCGACGACCGTGACGACGCCGTAGGTCCAGATCTGCCCGGTGAGTAGGATAAGCGGTGCGCTGATGACGGCCGCGAAGAAGCGGGGGAGGGTGTCATAGACAGCGAGGATCCGGGGCTGTCCGGTGCCGATCCCGTACCAGGCCGGCGAGAATCCGGTGAGGGCCGTTGCCCAGGCCATTGTGACGGCGTCGAGCACGAAGCCGTCCTTTGCCACGAACACCGTGATCAGGGTCATCAGCGGCAGGACCAGCGCGGCGATCACCGTCCGGGACCGGATGCTGCTCGAATACAGGGCCGCGCGGGTGGGGGCGGCGCCGGCGCGGGCGATCTCGACGGGGCCGGAGATGTTCCAGCTCCAGAGGATGATCGTCGCCGCGAAGACGCCGATTGCCTGGCCCGAGGTGATGCTGGACCAGCCGTCCGCCCCGACGACGCGGGAGATCACCGGCAGGAGCAGGAAGGGCAGCACGAGCGCCAGCAGCGGCAGGAAGGTGAAGCCTGCGAGCCGGAGCAATACGGGTTTCATGCGTGTACGGTCCTAGTGCTCGAGGGCTTGACCCAACGATGATACGCGATGGCCGGTCCCTGGCTGCGGCCCGCCGGACTTCACCTAAAGTGGTCTGCATGACTGATTCGACGGCGCCGGACGGGCGCAACATCCGGGTGAGCGTATGCATGGCAACGTACCGGGGCGCCGCCTTCGTCGGGGAACAGGTGGCCTCCATCCTCGCGGAGCTGGGACCCGATGACGAGCTGGTCATCGTGGACGACGCGTCCCCGGACAACACTGCCGACGTGATCGCCGCAATCCAGGATCCCCGTATCCGCCTGGTCCGGGCCGCGGCCAACCGCGGCTACGTCCGCACCTTCGAAGAAGCCGTCCGGCTCAGCCGGGGCGAGTACATCTTCCTCTCCGATCAGGATGACGTGTGGATCCCGGGCCGGGTAGAGCTGATGCTCGGTGCCCTCGAGGGCTCCCGGGTGGTGGCCAGCAACTTCGACATGCTCGGCGGCGGACCGCGGCCGTGGATCCGGCCGCTGCGCTCCGCGGACTCCCGCCGCCACCTGGCGAACCTGGCCGCGACCCTGGTGGGCGTCCGGGCCTACTACGGCTGCGCGATGGCGTTCCGCCGGGACGCGGCCGCCCTGTTCACCCCGATTCCTGCCTACGTCCGGGAATCGCACGACCTCTGGCTTGCCATCTGCGGAAACATGGCCGGCTCCATCACCCACCTGGACGAGGCGACGATCTACCGGCGCCTGCACGAGGAAAACCAGACCCCGGCCGGGTGGCGGTCCCTGCGCAGGATCATCGCCGCACGCATCATGCTGCTGCGGCTGATGGTTGAGGCGCGCCGCCGGACACGGCAGCCGGCCTGAGCGCTCACGTCCTGTTACCGGGCCTTTTCCCGGCCTGCGCCGGGCGTTGGGTAGGCTGGGCACATGCAGAAACTCCTCGTTACCGGCGGCGCCGGCTTCATCGGTTCGAACTTCGTCCACTATGTGATGTCCAACACCGACCGTTACGTGACGGTCCTGGACAAGCTGACCTACGCGGGCAACCTCGAATCCCTTAGGAACCTGCCCGGCGACCGCTTCGACTTCGTCGAGGGGGATATTGCCGACCCGGCCATCGTTGACGCCCTGGTCCGCGACCACGATGTTGTGGTCCACTACGCCGCCGAATCGCACAACGACAACTCACTGCATGATCCGCGGCCCTTCCTGGACACCAACATCATCGGCACCTACACGCTGATCGAAGCGGCCCGGAAGCACAATAAGCGATTCCACCACATCTCCACCGACGAGGTGTACGGCGACCTCGAACTCGATGACCCGGAGCGTTTCACCGAGAACACCCCGTACAACCCGTCCAGCCCGTACTCCTCGACCAAAGCCGGCTCCGACCTGCTGGTCCGCGCCTGGGTCCGGTCCTTCGGGCTGCAGGCCACCATCAGCAACTGCTCCAACAACTACGGACCGTACCAGCACGTGGAGAAGTTCATTCCGCGCCAGATCACCAACGTGATCGACGGTATCCGCCCCAAGCTCTACGGCAAGGGCGAGAACGTCCGGGACTGGATCCACGCGAACGACCACTCCTCGGCCGTGCTGGCCATCATCGACCAGGGCAAGATCGGCGAAACCTACCTGATCGGTGCCGACGGCGAGAAAAACAACAAGGAAGTCGTCGAGCTGATCCTCACCCACATGGGCCAGCCCTCCGACGCCTATGACCACGTCGTTGACCGGCCCGGCCACGACCTGCGCTACGCGATTGACTCGACCAAGCTGCGCACCGAACTCGGCTGGACCCCGCAGTACTCCAACTTCGACGCCGGCATCGAAGACACCATCGCCTGGTACCGCGACAACCAGGACTGGTGGCGCCCGCAGAAGGCCGAGACCGAAGCGAAGTACAAGGAGCAGGGCCAGTAACGTGACAATTGAATTCTCGAAGCCGCTGCGCGCCATCGAAACGACCATTCCCGGCGTCGTCCTTTACGACCTTCCGGTCCACGGCGACAACCGCGGCTGGTTCAAGGAGAACTGGCAGCGGGAGAAGATGCTCGCCCTCGGCCTGCCCGATTTCTCCCCGGTGCAGAACAACATCTCCTTTAATGAAAAGGCCGGGACCACCCGGGGGATTCACGCCGAGCCGTGGGACAAGTTCATTTCGGTCGCGACCGGCCGGATCTTCGGTGCCTGGGTTGACCTGCGCGAAGGTCCCAGCTTCGGGACGGTCTTCACCGCCGAACTCGATCCCAGCCAGGCGATTTTCATCCCCCGCGGGGTCGGCAACGCCTTCCAGACGCTCGAGGACAACACCGCCTACACCTACCTTGTGAACGACCACTGGAGCGCCGATGCGCAGGGCCAGTACACGTTCCTGAACCTTGCGGACAGCACCGCCAACATCGCCTGGCCCATCCCGCTGGAGCAGGCCGAACTCTCCGACAAGGACAAGGCCCACCCGCACCTCGCGGACGTTGTTGCCATGCCGCCGAAGAAAATCCTGGTCCTGGGCGCCAACGGACAGCTCGGGTTGGCCCTGCGCGAGGAGTACAAGGGCCGCGCCGAGGTGGAGTTCGCCGGCCGGGCCGAGTTCGATATTTCCGTCCCGGAGAGCTACGCCGGGCGCAACTGGAAGAACTACTCCACGATCATCAACGCCGCGGCGTACACGGCCGTGGATGAGGCGGAGACGGCCGCGGGACGCCGACAGGCATGGGCCGCCAACGTCCAGGCCGTCGCGGAACTCGCCCGGATCGCCGCGGCCCACGGCATCACCCTGGTCCAGGTCTCGAGCGACTACGTGTTTGACGGTTCGGCAGCCACTCATGACGAGGACGAGCCGCTGAGCCCGCTCGGCGTCTACGGGCAGACCAAGGCCGCCGGCGACGCCGCGGCTGCCGGGGCACCGCGGCACTACATCGTGCGGACCAGCTGGGTCATCGGCGAAGGCAATAACTTCGTCCGGACCATGGCATCGCTGGCCGGGCGCGGCATCAAGCCCAGCGTGGTTGATGACCAGATCGGCCGGTTGAGCTTCACCCCGGACATCGCCGCCGCCATCCGGCACCTGCTCGAAGCCGGGGCGCCGTTCGGAACGTACAACGTCAGCAGCGACGGCGAACCGCAGTCGTGGGCTGCGATAGCGGCCGAGGTCTACGAGCTCGCAGGCGCGCAGTCCACGGACGTCACCGGCGTCAGCACGGCGGAATACTTCAGGGGCAAGGCGGCCGCTCCCCGTCCGCTGAACAGCGTCCTGTCCCTCGCGAAGATCAAGGCCGCCGGCTTCGAGCCGCCGCAGTCCTCCGCCCGGCTCAAGGAATACATGGCCGCCGCGAAGACCGGGGCATAGCGCCGGGTCAGCACGGTCATAACGCCAAAAGGACCCGTTCACGGCACACGCCGTGAACGGGTCCTTTTTGGTCTCCGGACCGACTCCGGGGGCGGTTCAGCCGCGCGCGGTGCGGGCCCGGCGGCCGGGTCGCAGCGTCCGCAGCCGGCGCGAGAGGCGCGGCAGCAGCGTGTACCCCGGGTGCAGGTAGCTGAAGAACGCCGATGCGGCGACCAGCAGCACCGCGGTGAACAGTACCGTGAGGACTTCCCAGGTCAGCGGCGGCTGCCAGCCCGGGACGGTGAACATGGTCTGCCAGTTGCCCCACGGCTGCAGGCCCACGACATAGCGCCGCAGCACGTTCAGGAAACCGTAGGCCTGGGCAGCGCAGGCCCCGAGCAGGAGGATCCGGGCGATGGTCCGGCTCTGCGGAAGCTGCGGGAAAGGCCGGAACCTCATGGCCAGGCCCGCGGAGATCAGCGCAATGATGAACAGCGGGAGGCTGTACCGGCCCTGCCAGATGAAGCCGGTGGTGTTCACGAGTGCTGCCTGAAGCACCGCGGGAACGATCGCGAGGAAGGCCAGGGCCACCCAGAACCCGGCCTGCAGCCGGTACGGGCGGACCAGGAACACCATCAGCACCAGACCGACCAGGAGCATGTTCCAGAACATGATCACGCCCTGCGGTACCGGCGCGTCCAGCCAGCCCGCGACGCCGATGTACTGGCCGACGAAGTCGAAGGACCGGTCCATCATCGTCAGGAAAGCGTTGTAGGGGCGGACTTCCCCGTCGACGTTGGAGATCCCGGCCGGGGCCTCGCCGGCGGACGCGGGGGCCCGCAGCATCAGGAAGTTCCAGGCCACGCCCAGGACCACGCCCACCGCGGTCAGCGCCGTCACGGCGAGCACCAGCTTGTTCCGGAAGAGGGCGGCGATGTCGGCCCAGCGGAAGAACAGGGCGGCGACGATCACGCCGCAGAGAAGCCAGAGCAGCGAGACGTTGCGGGTATTCGCCAGCGTGGCGGCGGAAATGCCGACCGCCACGATCCCCGGCAGGGCACGGTCCAGGCGCCGCGCGTTCTCCAGCACGGACACCAGCCCGCAGAAGGCGGCCATGGACGCCGCGACTTCCAGCGAGTTGGGGTTGATGCCGCTGGCCAGGAACAGCACCATGGGCGTGGTCGCGACGGCGGCGCCGATCAGCGGCCACTTCGGGTGCCGGAGCCGGGACAGGGCCGTCAAGCCGGCCGCGTAGAAGGCGGCGGAGAGCAGGCCGCTGACGATGCGCATGGCGAACAGGGCAGGGGCGCCGGACATGAACAGGCTCGGCAGCCCGACGAGCCAGTAGTACATGGGGTTGTACAAACCGGCCGAGGTCACCCCGATCGTGAGGTAGTTATCATCCAGTGGGATCGACGGGGCGCAGCCTGCCGGTTCCTGCATCTTGAAGGCAAAGCACATCTGCGACTGGAGGTTGGCGATATAGGACGGGACCTGGACGTGGACGCCGTGGCCGTAGGATTCCCCGGGGCCCGGGAAGATCTCGCCGCGGGCGACGGCGGCCGCCTTGATGGTGTGCGCGGGCTCGTCCGGGTAGGCCATCAGCGGTGTGGCAAGGATCCAGAGCGTGATGAGCATCGAGAGCAGGCCGAAGACCGGCAGGAAGAACTGCAGGCCGCTGCGGGTCGTGGGGGAGATGCCGTACTTGCGGGCCCGGCCGGCCGGCGGTGTGCCGGCGCCGATCGCTTCGGCCTGCGCCGGCCTGCCCGCCTCAGCTGCGTGGATCACTGCGCCGCTCCGATCGTATCAATTAGCGTCCTGGCCTCACGGATGGCGTCTTCGCCGGGTGAAGTCACGTTCGCAAAGTAGGTGGACGCGACCTGCCCGTCGGAGCTGAGCACAAATTTGCCCCAGGACTTCACGAGGCCCGCCAGTTGCGGGTTCTTGTACGTCCGGCAGAAGGCCTGGTAGTTCACGACGCCGAGCGGGTAGCCCTGCTCGCTGGTTTCCGGCAACAGGAATTCGACGCCGGTGGGAGTGGTCCGGGTGCTGCCCTGCTGGGCTGCGAGGGCGGCGGAGTCCTTGGAGACGCGCACGAATCCGCCGCCGAACGGCAGCAGTGCCGTATCGAAGCGCGAGCCGATGGCGCCGAGGTCCATAAAGGCGATGCCGCCCGCGGTCTCGTCAAGTTCGTTGGCTACGTCCGTCTGCTTTTTCACCGTCTGCCCGTTTTCGGGCGCGGGCCAGGTGTTGACGACGCCGGCTGTCCAGTCCGCTGCGGTGCTGAGGTAGCTGGTGGCGGCGGTCGTCTCGGCGCTGGGCGCCGTCGCCGTGACCGGGATGATGTCCTCGGAGGGCAGGGTCGTCCCGGGATTGACGGCGGCGATCTCCCGGGCGTCCCAGCGGGTGACGGTGCCGGAGAAGATTTCGGCCAAAACCTCCGGAGTCAGCTTCAGGCTCCGGATGCTGGGCATATTGAAGGCGACGCCGAGGGTGGTGACCGAGACCGGGACGGAAAACGCTCCGGACGGCCCGCACGCGGCTTGGGTCTGCACCTGCTGCTCGGGCGTGAGCGGGGTGTCCAGCGCGGCGAAGTAGGCCTGGCCCGTGGCCAGGGCGGAGAGGCCGACGCCGGCTCCGTCCGGGGAGTAGTTCAGGGACGTGGCGTTGTGGTCCTTGGTCCAGGCGTTGCTCCAGGCCCGGATCGGGTCCTTCTGCACAGGGCTGCCGATCGCGGTCAGCGCACCTCTGACCTCGGTGGGGGACGCGCCGCCGGAGCATCCGGCGACGCCGATTCCGGCGAGCAGAAAGCAGGCGATAATGCCGCCAAGGGGCCGATTGCGCAACGATCATCCTTCCCGCGGGGGACTTCCCCGAGCCATACGTAACTACAACACCCTAGCCGCTTCCGGTTCCCGCACCCCGATCCGGGGGCCGGCAGCACAAAAGTATCTGCGTTCCGGGGCGGACCGTACCCACGGTGCCGGCAGGCAGCGCATGCCCGTTAGACTATGCAAAGCTCCAGGACGATGCCGTGCCGGAGACCCCAACACCACAGGCGGTACCTTCACAATCATGCGCGATGGATCCATGAGCCTGATTCGCCGTCTCCAAATGGTGATCGCCAACGGGTACTTGGTGAAATTCCTGGTGGTCGGCGGTGCGTCGTTCGCCATCGATCTCGGATTGCTCATGCTGCTCCATGAGGTGGGCGGCGTCGACCTCTGGATTGCGACCCCCATCGCCTTCCTTGTGAGCCTCGTCTTCAATTTCCTGGTGCAACGGAAGTTCACCTTCCAGTCGAGCGGCCGTGCCCACGTTAGCCTGCTCAAGTACGGCGCGCTGGTGGTTTTCAACGTCATCGCCACCGACGTAGTCGTGAACGTGGTCGACGGCGCCGGATATCCCTATGCGCTCGGCAAGATCATTGCGACCGTCGCCACCACCATTTGGAACTTCCTGCTCTACAAGCACTGGATCTTCAAGTCGCCGAAGCCGGACGACGACGCCGCGCACGGCCGGGACGGGTCCGGAGCGCCGGTGCCGGATTACCTTCCCAAGGATTAGAAACTCCCTCGAAGGAGCCGCAGCCCCGGCGGCACCGGGCCGCTTAGTAAGTCAGCGACCGGCATCCCAGCAGTGAGTTTGCGGCGCTCAGCGGCGACGCCGCCACGCCGTAAGCGCAGACCAGGTATTGGCCGCGCTGGGTCACCGGCACGGTCGAGACAAACCCGTGGTTTCCCACCGTCGACAGGGCGCTGTTAACGTCGGGCCGCTTGAGGTTCGCGGTGAAGGCGAAGCCTTTGCGGGTGCCGTCCGGGTAGGTGACGTAGACGTGGTCGGGAATGGAGACGGCCGGGAAGACCGGGTCCAGCGTCCAGCCGGTGACGCTAATGCTGGACTTGCCCGCCACGGTCCGGAGGGTCGCCGAGTCCAAATACCCCATGGTGGCCGGCGTTGACTGCACGGCGATGGTGGAGCATCCCAACGACGGATTGCCGAGGGGAACCGGCGCCACCGAGATCGCGTAGGCGCACACCGTGTATGTCCCGGCGCCGTTCACCGGCACGGAGGCGGAGAAGCCGTGGTTGCCGGTGGTACCGAGCACGCTGTTCACGTCCGCGCGCGGCTTGTTGGCAGTGAAGGCGTAGCCGGGGTTGCCGCCATTCGAGGACCGGACGTAGACATGGACCGGGATGCTGGCCGAGGAGTTCGATGGATCCAGCGCCCAGCCGGTGACCACGAGCCGGGCCGAATTCGGGTCCAGCCGGAGCGAGAGGGAGTCGTAGGAACCGACCGGGAGCTGGGCGGGCTTTGCCTCGACGCCGCTTGCCTGCACGGACTTGCAGCCCAGTGCGGTATTCTCAAATTTTCCGATGGCGTGGGCGCAGACCTTATAGGTGCCGGACGCCGTGATCTTGATGGTTCCGTCGAAACCGTGCGCAGCGCCGTAGCCGAAGGCCTGATCCACGTCCGGGCGTGATTTGTTGGCCGTCCAGGCGTAACCGGTCGTGGTACCGGACGGGTCCGTAACGTAGACGTGGGCCGGTATTGCCGTAGCGGGAACAGAACGGTCCACCGCCCAGCCCGTCACCCGCAGGGACGTTTCGCTGCCGCTGCGCGTCACGGAGACGCCGTCGAACGAGCCGGCGGGCGAGGCAGCCCCCGCAAACCTGCGCAGCGACTCGTAATCGCCGTTCCAAATGTTGGAGTCACCCGGGAACGGGCCCGTGCTGCTGTACTGCCAGATGCTATAGGTTGCCCAACTGGAGGGGACGGGCCCGGCGTTATCGGTCGGGGCGCCTGGGTAGGCAGCCACCCACAGCGGAAAGTCGCCGAAGCCAGACGCGGTGCCGAGGCAGTAGTTCCACCAGCCGGTGTTCGTGTAAATCACGGGAAGCCGGCCGGTCAGCGCCAGCATGGTGTCGCCGAACTCGTGGACCCAGGACCTGAGCTGGGCCGGAGTCATGTCGTAGCAGGTGTTGCCGAACTTGAACCCGTTGATGGTCCGCCCCTCATAGGGGTTGAACTCGAAGTCCAGGACCGGCGGCATGGTGTAGCCGTCGGCGCTCCAGCCCCCTCCGTTGGCTACGAAGTAGCGCGCCTGGTTGGCGCCCGAGGACCAGTTCGGGATGGCGAAGTGGTAGGCGCCGCGGATCATGCCGACGTTGCGGGAACCCGCGTACTGCTCGGAGAACAGGGGGTTGGTGAAGTAGTTGCCTTCGCTGGCCTTGACGTACGCGAAGCGTGCGCCGCGGTTCCACTCTGTCTGCCAGTTGACGCTCGGCTGGTGGCTGCTGACGTCCAGTCCGTGGACGCCGAAGCTGGGCGACCATGCGGCCTGGGTCGTGAGGGACTGCGTCGCCGCCCGGGCAGCTTTGCCGGCGGGGTCCTGGCCCATGGCGGCGCCTCCGGGGCCGACGGCCACGGCCATGGCGGCCCGGTCGGCGGCGGAGTTGGGGTCCGGCGCTGCCGTGGTGGTCTGTGCTGGCTGGGCTGCCTGGGCGGCTGCGGGGGTGGGTGCCGGGGCCGGCGCGGGTGCCGGCGCGGTGGCAGGCTTGGGGGAGACCGTGGGCGTCGCGGTGGGCGTTGCGGCGCCGGGCACTGTGCCGGACAGGGTTGTGCCCGACGGGGCAGGAGTGGCTTTGCTGCCCGCCGGGGCCGGTGACGCCGCGGGGTTCGGTGCCGGTTCGGCAGCTGCCGAGGGTGCCGCCAGGGCGGGCCCGGCCAGTAAGGCGGCGGCCAGTAGGCTGGCCCAGATCCGGCTGCTGACCTGGTTGCTGTGGGGAAGGGTGGTCCGCTTCATGTTTCGCTCCGGAACGGTGGCGCGCTGTAAGGGCCGCGCCAAATAAGTCTTGTGCCGGGGAATGCCGCAGGAGCTGCCCGGGTTAGAGAATGCCTGACTGGTCGGGCCCACCATAACACCGGCAATTGGACGAATCTAGCAATTCAGGTGTTGCTGGTGTGATTGTTGTTATCCCGTTGTGTGGCCGGATGCCGCGGTTGGTGCGGGCGCGCCGCTGTCGGGACCTGAGGTGACTTCAGCGAAGAGATGCCGGTGGAACAGTACGCCGGCAACAGCGAGGACCGCCAAGTACGCCACGGTCAGGGTCAGCCAGCCCATCGGCGGCTCCCACTTCGCGGCGCCGAACATGTCACCCCAGTTGGCCTCGTCGAAGATGCCCACACCATAGCGGCGGAGGGCGTTGGCAAAAACGGTCGTATGCGCGGCAGTGCTGAGGCCGATCGCCCAGCCGGCCAGCCGCCGGGCGAAGGGGCTGCCCGGCAGGTCGCGGAAGCGGAGCGCCACGCCGGCGGCGAGAAGCATCGGAACGATGACCGGCAGGATGTACCTGCCCTGCCAGATGTAGCCGAGCTCGTTGATGACCTGGGACTGGAGGATCGGCGGGATGGCCAGGGCGGCGGCGAAGAGGACGATGAAGCCCAGCCGGATCCGCAGCCCCGGCACCGAGACTGCCATGACCATCAGTGAAACCATCAGAAATGACCACCAGACGTAGACGCCGTTGGGGCCGTTAGTGTCCAGCCACCCGAGCTGCGCCACATACGCGGCGGCAAAATCGAAGGTGCGGTAGACCATGGTCCCGAAGGCCTGCTCCGGGGTGACGGTGTTGGGCACACCGAGCAGGCTGGCCAGGGTGTTGGAACGCTGCAGCCAGACCAGGCCGGCGGCGGCGGCGATGGCGATGAGGCCGGTCATGGCCAGCACCAGCTTGTTCCTGGCGATCAGCAGCAGGTCTCTTGGCGGGAACATCAGCAGTGCAGCGATGACGGCCAGCGCGAGCCAGAGCAGCGACAACGCGCGGGTATTGGCCAGGACGGCCGCCGCGACCCCGACGGTGACGATGTTGAACCGGAACCGGCCCAGGTCCCGGGCGTTGTCCAGGACGAGGGCCAGGTTCATGAACACGGCGGAGGCGGTGACAATCTCCAGGGCATTGGGGTTCACGGCGCCACTCAAGTACAAAACCATCGGGGTGATGGCGACTCCCGCAGCGATGAGGGGCCATTTGCGGCGGGTGAACTGGGTGGCGGCCAGCACCGTGGCGGCCAGGAAGAGTGAGGTCAGCAGGCCGCTGAGGATCCGCATGGCGTAGATGGCCGGTTCGCCGCTGATGCCCCGGGATCCCATCCCGACCATCAGGTAATAGAGCGGGTTGTAGTTGCCGGCCGAGGTGCCCGCGACGGCCGGGTAGCGCTCGTCCGGATTCAGCTTCGGCGCGCAGTCCGCGGTGACGTTGACCTTGAAGCGGTAGCAGGCCAGATCGGGTACGTCGGCGATGTACTTGGGCACCACCACGTTGAGCACTTCGCCCTGGGTCTCGCCTGAGGTTCCCAGGAACTGCCCCCGGGCCACGGCCGCGGCCTTGATCGTGTGGGCCGGTTCGTCCGGGACGGACATCAAGGGTGAGGCGAGGCTCCACAGCGTCGTCAACAGGGACAGCACGAGGAAGATCACGCCGAAGCGGCGCATCGGGCCCGGGGCTTCTTCGGCTCGCTGGTGCGGGACTCTGCGCGAGGGGGACTTCATGGATTTACTGCACCGCTTCGGTCATTGGCATGGGTATGGGCATGGTGCGTCGCTGGGCGGCGAACCTGAGGGCGTGCATGGCCCCGCAGTCCAGAGTTCAGGGACGCCGGTGACCGTCGGGCCCCGTGTTGATGTTAGGGCCATTGCGGCTTGGCGTTCAAAGCGCGGCGCGGTTCCGCACTGTTCCGACGTCGTCAGCAGGCTGCCTCCGACGTGCTCGTGCGGCGCAATTCCGGGCCGTCCGCGCCCTGAATTCTGACGCCAGCGGGACTGCTGTTACTGCTGTTAAAGCTGTCATCTCGAGGTACTGGAAGTTCTCCACATAACGCCTCCCGTGCTCTTGCCGGGGTGTTCGCCCCCGCCTAGCTTTAACCCCAGTTGCACGCCTCGTCCCTGGGGCGTCAGTCCTATTGGGGGCCGCATGGAGGCTGTGCGCATTGTCGAGGACGAAGTCCGCGAGCTCATTCGGCGGCGCGGGTTGGACCCGCTCCGGCAGACCGGTGAGGTGCGCCGGCTCGTGGAAGCAGCGGTCAGCGACTATGACGAGCGCGCGCTCCTGGCCCCGTTGCCTCCGCTGGGTCCGCTGGAGGGTGCGCGTAGATTCGTCTTCGATGCCGTCGCCGGGTTTGGCCCGCTGCAGCCGTTGCTGGATGACCCCACGATTGAAGAAATCTGGCTCAACGCCCCGAACGAGGTCTACGTCGCGCGCAACGGCGAGTCGGAACTGACGTCCGTGTCGCTCACCGACCAGCAGGTACGCGATCTGGTGGAACGCATGCTGAAGTCCTCGGGCCGGCGGCTGGACATGTCCTCCCCGTTCGTGGACGCGGCGCTTCCGGACGGGTCCCGCCTGCACGTCGTCATCCCGGACGTGACCCGGCGGCACTGGGCGGTCAATATCCGCAAGTTCGTTGTGCGGGCCAGCCGGCTTGAGCATCTCGTGGAGCTGGGAACGCTGACAACGCAGTCCGCCCGGTTCCTTGGGGCCGCGGTGGCCAGCGGCCTGAACATCCTCGTCTCCGGCGCCACCCAGGCCGGAAAAACCACGCTGCTCAATTGCCTGGCCGCCAGTATCGGCACCCGTGAGCGCGTCGTCACCGTCGAGGAAATCTTTGAGCTGCAGTTTCCGCTGCGCGATGTGGTGGGGCTGCAGTGCCGGCAACCGAACCTCGAAGGCGAAGGCGCAATCCCGCTGCGGAGGCTCGTCAAAGAGGCTTTGCGCATGCGGCCTGACCGGCTCGTCGTCGGGGAGGTCCGGGAAGCCGAGAGCCTGGACATGCTGATCGCGCTTAACTCCGGCTTGCCCGGCATGTGCACCGTTCATGCGAACTCGGCCCATGACGCGGTGACGAAGATTTGCACGCTTCCGCTGCTCGCTGGGGACAACATATCGAGTGCGTTTGTTGTCCCGACGGTGGCATCCTGCATCGACCTGGTGGTCCACTGCAGCCGGCACCCGAACGGCCGCCGCCAAGTGACGGAGATCCTAGCCCTCGGCCGCCGGGTGGAGAACGGCATCATCGAATCGTCGATGATCTTTGCCCTCACAGACGGACAGTTAAAGCCGAACGCCAATTCGATGCCGGCCGCGGAGAAGTTTGCGCGGTCCGGGTACGACGTCGCGGCGCTGCTGGAGGTGCACTAGTGGCGGCGCTCGTCGGGGCACTCGCCGGAGTGGGCCTGCTGCTCATTTGGTGGTCTGCCTGGGAGCAGCCGCCGGGGTCGGGCGCGAAGGTCCGCACGAGCCGGCTGGAGGACCTGTTGAGGTCGGCAGGCATAGAACGCGTCGGTGCAGCCGGACTGGCGGCCTCCTGCCTTGCGGTCGCGGTGTTCACCACGGTTGTCTTCTTTGCCGTCACCCGGTCATGGCCGATTTCCGGATGCTTCGGGTTGTTCGGCGGTTGGTTGCCGGTGGCCATAGTCCGGTGGCGCGCACGGAAGCGCAAGACGCTCCTGCGCCAGCTCTGGCCAGACGTCGTCGACCACCTCAGGTCTGCCATCAGAGCTGGGTTGTCCTTGCCGGAGGCGCTGATCCAGCTGGGGGAGAAGGGGCCGGAAGAACTCCGTCACGTGTTCCTCGACTTTGGCGCCGATTACCGTTCGGGCGGGCAATTCGATCCGGCGCTCACCCGACTCAAGCAGCGGCTGGCGGATCCCGTGGGGGACAGGATTGTCGAGGCCCTCCGCCTGACCCGGGAAGTAGGCGGCTCGGACCTCGGCAGACTCCTGGGCACGCTCGCGGAATTTCTCCGGGAGAGCTCCCGGACCCGGAGCGAACTCGAGGCCCGGCAATCGTGGACCATCAACGCGGCCAGGCTGGCTGTGGCTGCGCCCTGGATCGTTTTAGTGCTGTTAGCCAGTCGTCCTGAGGCCGTGGCTGCCTACAACACACCCGTAGGTGCTGCCGTACTCGCCGGCGGACTTGCGGTCTCGCTCGCCGCCTATTCGATCATGCTCCGCATCGGAGCCCTGCCGGAAGAGGAACGGGTGCTGCGATGACAGGCCTCATGGCGAGCGCAACGGTGTGCGGAATGCTCCTTGGCGCGGGCCTCTGGCTCATGCTCGTGCGGCTGCCCTTCATGCGGCCCGTGACCTTCGTCGAGCGCATTGGGCCGCAGCTGAAATCCCACAACCTGGAATCCCGGCTCCTGCGCGCCGCACCCGGAAACGCCACGCTCTTCGGACCGCTTGAGTCAATCCTGCGGCCCGTGATCCGTGACGTCCTGGCTGCACTGGGCAGGATCAACCCCGGTTCAGCTGCGCTGGGGCGGCGGCTCGCCCGCGCCGGCAGCGTTCAGACGACGGCCGACTTCCGGGCTGAACAAATTCTTTGGGCCGCCGGCGGGCTCATTATTTCCCTGCTGGCGGTCGTGCTGGGCGGCGCCGTTGGACGGTTCAGCCCGCTGATGGCCGTCGCGGCAGTTCTCGGCAGCGCGGCCGGCGGATACCTGCTGCGGGACTATGTGCTCGCCGCCCGGATCAAGAAGCGCGAGGCCCGCATGATGGCGGAGTTCCCAAGCATCGCCGAGCTCATGGCCCTCGCCGTCAGCGCCGGGCAGAGCGCTACGGGGGCCCTGGACCGGGTATGCCGCAGCGCGCGCGGAGAGCTCTCGGAGGAATTTTCCAGGGTTCTTACCGAGACCCGGGCCGGCAAGCCCTTGATAGAGGCGTTGCAGGAGTTCTCCGCCCGGACGGATCTGGGGCCACTCGTGCGTTTCGTGGACGGACTGGTCGTGGCTGTGGAACGCGGGACTCCGCTTGCTGATGTTCTCAGGGCCCAGGCCCAGGACGTTCGGGACACAGCAAAGCGCGACCTCATGGAATCCGCCGGAAAGAAAGAAATCGGCATGATGGTGCCGCTCGTCTTTGGTGTGCTCCCGCTAACCGTCGTCTTCGCAGTGTTTCCGGGTCTCGCCGCCATCAGCTTTGGACTGTAAACGCAACATCCAACGATCTGTCGATTTCGTAAGGAATGAGGACCAATGAAAACCACCGAAAAGCATCTCACCTGGCTTGCCTGCACATTGAACGCGCTACTCCGTCTCGCCGTCCCGGCGCTGCGGACCGGATCGGGACCTGCCCGGCGCACCTCCCATCCCGAGCGCGGCGATGTACCCGGGTGGGTCATGATCACCCTGATGTCGGCGGTCCTAGTCGCAGCCCTCCTGGCGCTCGCCGGTCCTGCGCTCGAGGCGCTGTTCAACCAGGCCATGGACAAGGTCGGACAGTAGTCCGTGGCGGCTGCCAGCCGACTCGTCGGGAACCGGGCCGCGGTAAGCTGCCGGGCACATGAAGCTGCCCCGGAAGGATCCGGCCGCGGGGATGACCGGGCCCGGCAACGCGGTTCGGCCGTCGTGGATTTCGTCCTGATCGGCGGGCTGCTGACTATGTTCTTCCTCGCCATCATTCAGCTGGCACTCATTCTCCACGTGCGGAACACCCTGATAGACGCCGCTGCCTCCGGCGC
Source organism: uncultured Actinomycetota bacterium (assembly GCA_963769515.1). Classification (GTDB taxonomy): domain Bacteria; phylum Actinomycetota; class Actinomycetes; order Actinomycetales; family Micrococcaceae; genus Arthrobacter. The sequence goes on along the minus strand of CAVYMG010000034.1, from coordinate 331,330 downwards.
CAGGTACGGAACGCTGGCTGACCGTAACTCGGAGGACGCCCGTGACAGGACGGCGGGGCTAATCACCACAGCCCTCAATGCGGAGTTCAGCCGCGATGTCAGCGTGGGCGAAACCGTGTATCAGGGACTCCGCACGTTGGAAGTGACAGTCCGCGCCCCATTGCCGGTCATTGGCTTTATTGGCCCGGCCGCGGTGCTGGAGGTGAAGGGCCATGCCGCCATCCAGCCGTGAACCGGACGCTGCGCAAGGCCCCGGCGGCGGCCCGGAAGAAGGCAGCGCCGTCGTCGAGTTCGTTTTTCTCTCCTTGCTGCTGATGGTGCCCCTCGTGTACTTCATCATCACGGTGGGACAGCTCCAAGGCGGGTCGTTCGCCGTGGTTGGGGCAGCGGATCAGGCCGCCAAGGTCTTCGTTGCGCAGCCGGACCCTGCCAGCGGCCGGGCAGCCGCCGAACAGGCCGTCCTGCTGGCCCTGGCCGACCACGGACACGCCGCCGGGGACGGCGGCCTGGTCATCAGCTGCGAACCCGCGGACTGCACGGCCGCCGGAACGGCTGTGACGGTGACCGTGAATTTGGCGGTTCCACTCCCGTATGTGCCGTTCGGCGACGCTGTTCCGCTTCATGCCGGACAGCTCAGCGCATCGGCCACCCAGCTGATCGGACGCTTCCGATGAGCCGGGTCGCGCCCGCCGGCGTCCAAGCGGCGGCCACCCGTCACGGCATCCGAGCGTGCGGGAAGAACCGGGAGGACGGGCAAATAATGGTGTTCATCATCGGCTATGTGTTCCTGGCCCTGCTCGTCAGTTCCGTGGTGGTAGATGCTTCCAGCGTTTATCTGGAGCACAAGAAGTTGCTCTCGCTGGCGGACGGGGCTTCCGTCGCGGCGGCGGACAGCTTCACACTGGGCGCGCTCGAGGAACCGTCGGGAAGCCCGGCCGCGGTCCTCACCAGCGGTCGGGTGCGCACCGCCGCCGGCGACTACCTGCACCGCAGCGGTGCTTTCGGCCGGTTCAGCGGCCTCGAAATGGCCACCGTGACCGGGAGTCCGGACGGCTATACCGCCGTGGTGGTGCTGAGCGCCGCCGTCCATCTGCCGGTGGTCAACCACCTGGTTCCGGACGGGATTCGGATCGAGGCGCGTTCCAGCGCGCGCGCCCGGCTGACCCGGTAGCCCGGATCAGCCCTTTGAACCGGCCTGGTCCGGTTCGAGCAACCCGCCGCTGGCCCACCGCCGCAAAGGAACGATTTCGGTGTCCTCAAATTCCAGCAGCGCAACGCGGCACAGCTCCTCCACGTTTCGCGTCCAGGCGGCGGCCAGATCAACGGCGGACGGCTGGCCAGCGAGCGGGAAGTCGGCCACTAGCAGACGCGAACACCGGGCCGCCGGGGCTGGGAGGACTGTTCCATCACGGGGACAGTGTGCCACGGGTCCCGCGCGTCGGGCCCGGCCACGGCGGATAGCGTAGGCTGGAAAAACCATGGCAAACATCGATTTTCCCGCTGAAATCCGCGCGCTGCGGGCCACCTACACCTCCATCGAGAACGTCTCGAATGTCGAGCAGCTCAAGGAAGACATCGCCGAGCTGAGCGAGCGCGCCGGCGAACCGAACCTTTGGGACGATCCCGCGGCCGCGCAGGTCATCACCTCCCGGCTCTCGCACCGGCAGTCCGAGCTTGCCCGCCTGAACAACCTGGTCTCCCGGATCGATGACCTTGAGGTCCTGGTGGAACTCGGCCAGGACGAGGATGACGCCGACTCCATGGGCGAGGCCGCAGCGGAACTGGAATCCATCCGCAAGGCCCTGAAAGACCTCGAGGTTGTCACGCTGCTCTCCGGCGAATTCGATGTCCGCGAGGCCGTGGTCACCATCCGCGCCGGCGCCGGCGGCGTGGACGCCGCGGACTTCGCCGAGATGCTGCTGCGGATGTACCTGCGCTGGGCCGAACGCCACGGATACCCGACCACCATCATGGACACCTCCTACGCCGAAGAGGCCGGGCTCAAATCCGCCACCTTCGAGGTCAAGGCGCCCTACGCATACGGCACGCTCAGCGTGGAGGCAGGCACCCACCGGCTGGTCCGGATCAGCCCGTTCGACAACCAGGGCCGCCGCCAGACCTCCTTCGCCGCCGTCGAGGTCATCCCGCTGATCGAACAGACCGACTCGATCGACATCCCGGACAACGAGATCCGGGTGGACGTCTTCCGCTCCTCGGGCCCCGGCGGGCAGTCGGTCAACACCACGGACTCCGCGGTGCGCCTGACCCACATCCCCACCGGCACCGTGGTGTCCATGCAGAACGAAAAGTCGCAGCTGCAGAACCGCGCCGCCGCGCTCCGGGTGCTGCAGTCCCGGCTCCTGCTGCTCAAGAAGGAACAGGAAGACGCGGAGAAGAAGGCCTTCGCGGGCGACGTGAAAGCCTCCTGGGGCGACCAGATGCGCTCTTACGTCCTGAACCCGTACCAGATGGTCAAGGACCTTCGGACCGAGCATGAGGTCGGCAACACCTCGGCGGTGTTCGACGGCGAGATTGACGATTTCATCGATGCCGGCATCCGCTGGCGGACCGACAACCGCAACGCCGAAGCGCAGTAGCCGGCGCTTAGGCCCCGGTTCGACGTTCCGCTGCCCGCTCGACGCTCCGCGGCGTCGAGCGGGCACGCCACCGTCGAACCGGCGGGTTGCGGCGGGTTGCGCCGGATTACACCGCGTTGCAGCAGGCCCCCGCGCCCGCCAGTTCGCGCGACACACCCCGGCGTTCCGGCCGATCCGCCGGGGCCCGTGCGTATAGTCGAGAAGCCGGAGCCCTACTTCCCCGATCGAAAGCCCTTGTTCCGGCGGCAGAAACGTGTGTTTAAGCCGGGTACTAAGGGCCATGATCCGTTTCGAGAATGTCACCAAGGTCTATGACCGAACCGGTCGTCCCGCGCTGGATTCGGTCACGCTGGAAATCGACCGCGGCGAATTCGCTTTCCTGGTCGGTTCGTCCGGGTCCGGCAAGTCGACCTTCCTGCGCCTGGTCCTGAAGGAGGACCGGGCGTCGTCCGGCTCCGTCTATGTCGCCGGCCAGAACGTCGCCAACATCTCCAGTTGGCGCGTGCCCCGGCTGCGGCGCGGGATCGGCGTGGTCTTCCAGGATTTTCGGCTGCTCCCGCAAAAGACCGTGTTCGCCAACGTCGCATTCGCCATGCAGGTCATCGGCAAGAGCCGCAGCGTCATCCGCGACACCGTCCCTGAAGTCCTCAAGACTGTCGGCCTCGAAGGCAAGGAAAACCGGCTGCCGAGCGAGCTCTCCGGCGGTGAACAGCAGCGCGTGGCGATCGCCCGCGCCGTCGTCAACCGTCCCGGCATCCTGCTCGCCGATGAGCCCACCGGAAACCTGGACCCCACCACCTCGATGGGGATCATGGGTGTGCTGGACAAGATCAACCAGAACGGCACCACCGTGGTGATGGCAACCCACGACGACGACATCGTCAACGAGATGCGCAAGCGCGTTATCGAACTGCGCAACGGCGTCGTGATCCGGGACGAAGCCAAGGCCCTGTACACCTCCATGATCCCGGTGGTCGGCCAGTCCCGGCGCCTGCGCGACGCAAGCGGACGGGACTTCTCCGCAGAGGCCCCGCGCAGCGGGACGCGCGCCGAAGCACGTGCCGCCGCCGCGGCGGGGGAGGGCCGGCTGTGAGGCTCGCGTTCATCCTCAGCGAGATCGGCAGCGGCCTGCGCCGCAACCTGTCCATGGTGGTCTCCGTCATCCTCGTGACCTTCGTTTCCCTGACCTTCGTCGGCGCCGCCGGCATGCTCCAGTTGCAGATCAACCAGATGAAGGGCTACTGGTACGACAAGGTCCAGGTGGCCATTTTCCTGTGCAGCGACGGTTCGACGGCGTCCGGCTGCGTTGCAGGTCCGGCCACCGCGGAGCAGCAGGACATCCTGCGCAGCCTGCTGGAGTCGCCCGCGGTGTCCCCGTACATCAACGACTTCCACTACGAGTCGCAGGACGACGCCTACCGGCACTTCAAAGACCAGTTCTCCAACTCCCCGATTGTGGACGCGGTGACCCCGGACCAGCTCCCGGCGTCGTTCCGGATCAACATGAAGGACCCGGAAAAGTATCAGATCATCAGCGAGACGTTCTCGTCCCAGACCGGGGTCGAGACCGTTGTCGACCAGCGCCAACTGTTGGAGCAGCTGTTCTCGGTCATGAACGCCGCCTCCCTCGTGGCCGTCAGCATCGCCGGGGTGATGATCGTCTGCGCCATCCTCCTGATCGCGACGACCATCCGGTTGTCGGCGATCAGCCGCCGCCGTGAAACCGGCATCATGCGCCTGGTGGGGGCGTCCAAGATGATCATCCAGTTGCCGTTCATCCTCGAAGGCGTCATCGCGGCGGTGATCGGTGCTGCCCTCGCCTCCGGAACCCTGTGGGCGGTGGCCCACTTCTTCATCGGCGAGATGCTGTCGAAGCAATACCCGGATACGGCGTTTATTTCGCCGGCGCAGACGCTGATCCTGGCTCCGGCCCTGATCGGCCTGGGCGCCCTGCTGGCCGGGACATCCTCGCTCCTGACGCTTCGCCGGCACGTGCGGATCTGACGTGCCCCTCACTTCCGTGCCCCACGACAAGGGAATGACTATGACTTCCAAAGCCCGTCACGTCCTCCGGATCCGCCTCGTCGGGCGCCGCCGCCGGATGATCAGCGCCACCCTGGCGCTGGTCCTGGCCGGTTCCGTGGGGGCCTCCAGCCCGGCGGCGTTCGCGGGCGATCTCGAAGACAAACAGGCCGCGCTGCGGGACGAAGCAGCCAAGGTCCAGCACTCGCTGGAGTTTGTCGATGCCGGGATTGCCCAGGCAGCAGCGGACCTTGTGGTGTACCAGGGAAAGCTGCCCGGTGCCCAGCAGGCGCTGCTCGAAGCCCAGGGCCGGGTCGCCGGGGCCGTGAAGGAAGCCGAAGCCCTCGCGTCCCGCGTTGATCTCGCGCAGCAGAACAAGGCCAAGATCGCGCAGCAACTGGAGACGGATAACCAGAAAATTGCCGAAACCCGACGGCTGATCGGGCAGATCGCCACCCAGGCGTACAAGTCCGGGGGTGTCCCGTCCAACCTGTCCCTGTTCTTCGGCGCCAACAAGGGCGGCACCCTGACGGACACCATCGATCTCGCCGACCAGGCGATGCGGAGCCAGAATTCCGCCATGGGCAAGCTTTCCCAGCAGAACGCCACAAACGTCAATGCCCAGGCCAGGCTGGAAGCGGTGGAAACCGAAATCCAGGACCTCAAGGCCAAGGCTGACGCCGCGCTGGAACGGGAAAAGGTCGCCCGCGACGAGGCGGAGGTCCAGAAAGCCGAAGTCGACAAGCTCATCTCTGAAACCACCCGTCTCGACGCCGAACTCCAGGCGGCCAAGCCGGGCATCCAGAGCCAGCTCGCGCAGGTCAAGGCGCAGCAGGACGCCGTCGCCGCGGAAATCGTCGAACGTGACCGGAAGCTGCGCGAAGCGTGGGAAGCGGAGCAGCGGCGGATCGCCGAGGCGGCTGCCGAAGCCGCCCGGCTGCGGGGCCTGGCCGTGCCGCCGTACGTCGCCCCGGCGCCGGGTCCGCCGTCGGCCTTCGGCGTACGGAGTCCGTTCTCCGGCGGGGTCCCGATCACGTCCGGGTTCGGCTGGCGGGCGACGCCGCCGGGCACGATCGACTTCTACGGGCAGGGCGGGTACATGCACACCGGCATTGACTTCGGAGCCGCCTGCGGGACGCCCGTTTACGCTGCCGCGGCCGGGACAGTGTTCTCGTCCGGCTGGGCCAACGACGGCGGCGGCAACAACGTCAAGATCTCGCACGGCGTGGTGCAGGGCAACTCGCTGACCACCATTTACTACCACAACACGTCCGTCACGGTCTCGGCCGGCCAGCGCGTCAGCCAGGGCCAGCTGATTGCCTACTCGGGGACCACGGGCAACTCCACCGGGTGCCACTCGCACTTCGAGACCTGGCTTAACGGCCGTGCCGTGAACCCGATGAACCTGCTCTGACCCCGTCCGGGCAGGGCCCGCCGCTGCGGCGACGGCTGCCCTGCCGTAAACTGGTATAGCCCCGCGGCGCACCGGCCGCGGACACCGACCACAAGATTCAAGGAGCCCGACCGTGCCGAAAGAAAGTGGCCGTAAGGCAGTGGCCACCAACCGCAAGGCCCGGCACGACTATCACATCCTGGATACGTACGAGGCCGGCATTGCGCTGATGGGCACCGAAGTGAAGTCCCTCCGTGAGGGCCATGCCTCCATGGTTGACGGGTTCTGCACCTTCTACAACGATGAGCTGTGGATGGAGGGCATCCACATCCCTGAGTACCACCAGGGGAGCTGGACCAACCATGCTGCGCGCCGCCGCCGGAAGCTGCTGCTGCACCGCGACGAGCTCACCAAAATCTCGCACAAGATCCGCGAATCCGGGTTTACGATCGTTCCGCTGCAGCTGTATTTCGTGGACGGCAGGGCGAAGGTCGAAATCGGCGTCGCCCGCGGCAAGAAGGAATACGATAAGCGCCAGACGCTGCGCGAGCAGCAGGACAAGCGCGAAGCACAGCGGGTCATGCGCGAACGCAACCGGCGCTGATTTTCCTAGCCTGGATGTTCCTTCGCTAGGGGAATGATTCCGCGCGACAGTGCGTTATGATAAATAGTCCGGGACGGATCCGCAGGAACACTGCAGATACCAGGCCGGATTTGGTAAAAAAATACGGGGATGATCGGTTTCGACGATGTTAGTCGCGACAGGTGAAGCGGGCCGAGGATGCAGAATTATCTCGTAAACGCTGTCTGCAAACCAATAAGTGCCGAATCAAAACGCACTGACTTCGCTCTTGCTGCCTAAGCAGTAAGACAGTCCGTCAGCCCGAGGTTGCTATCGCCCCGGATCCTGGCGTCATTTAGATGGCCACTGCTGTTTACCCCCGTCATCGGGGTGAACGGGACTCTTTGATGACTGGGCCCGGATCGGCCAGCTGTTCGCAGCATGGCCGGGGCCGAGAAAATCCGACGCGAACTGCGCCCGGAGAAGCCCTGACAACACGACATCGGACGGGGGTTCAATTCCCCCCATCTCCACCATCGGAGCGCCGGAAACGGCGCCCCACCCCGTAGTTCCAAAGCGAAAGGCCGGAAGCACATGCTTCCGGCCTTTCACTTTTAACCCCGGATCCGTACAGGTACTCAGGGACGCGGCTCAGCGCTTCTTGATGTGTGCCACCGGGTCCACATGCCCGTCCGCCGCGTGCTTGGACTTCTTGTCGGCCCGCTTTTCCTTGATGGTCTTCACCGGCTTTTTGGTCTGATGCCGGTGCGGAGATTTATCAGGCATGATGCCCTCCCTCGCAGGTGAGGCCCGGACGGGCCCCGTCTTTCCACGCTACTCCGCGGCAGGTGCAACGTCCATGATGCCGACGAGCCGGATGCCCGGAACCGTAGGCCTTGGAGATACAGCGACGGCGGCCCGGTGGTCCGGGCCGCCGTCGGCGGTGTCAGTCAGGTGGTGCCGGTGGTGCAGTGGTGCGGGTTAGTTGGCTGCTGCCGGTTCGAGGGTGTCCTGGTGGGCGGTCCAGGCGGCGTAGCTGCCGTCGAGTTCGACGATGTCGTAGCCGGCGCGGCGCAGGGCGCTGGCCGCGACGGAGTTCCGGACCCCGCTCTGGCAGTAGGTCACGATGGTGCCCTCGGCGGGGAGTTCGTCCAGGTGCCACATGACGCGGCCGCCGGAGAGCTGGTGGGAGCCGGGGATGTGTCCGGCGCCGTGCTCGGTGCGGTTCCGCACGTCCAGGACCATGGCGGCGTCGAAGCCGGCGAGTTCCTCGGGCTGGATCAGGGCCGGGGTGAACGTCGGCAACCCCTCAAGGGTCGTGACGTATCCGGCGACGCGGTCGATTCCGACCCGGACCAGGTGGTCCCACATCTGGTGCGCGGCGCCCTGGTCCGGGGCCAGGAGCACGAGCGGGGTGGTGTCGGTTTCGGGGTTGATGACCCAGGCGCCGAAGCTCGCGGTGGATTTGCCGGCCGGGATGTTCACCGAGCCGGTCACGGTGCCGTGGTGGACCTCGGCGTTGGGCCGGGTGTCCACGAACGTCACCGCGTCCGCCGCGAGGTCCGCGGCGACGTCGGCGGGGCTAAGTTCGGTCAGCGGGGCACGCTCGCCCATCACGGCCGGGCCTTCCCGGTTTTCGCGTTTCATCCGGGCGAAGTAGGCGTGCGCGTCGGGCTGGCCGTCGAGGAGCTCGTTGATGAAGCCGGCCTCGTCGTTAGCGGCGAGGTACGGGCCCCACCAGGCGTAGAGGCGTTCGTAGCCGACGGTGCTCGAGGGCAGGGCGCCCAGGGCCTTGCCGCAGGCGCTGCCGGCGCCGTGGCCGGGGTAGACCTGGACGTGGTCCGGCAGGGCCAGGAACTTATCCCGCAGGCTCGCAAAGAGCTGCTTGGCGCCCTCGAAGCGGGTATCGACCCCGCCGGCTGCCTCGTCGAGCAGGTCCGGGCGGCCCAGGTCCCCGGAGAAGACGAAGTCGCCCGAGAGCAGGTAGCCGGGGGCATCGGCGAACGCGCCGTCGGTGATCAGGAAGGAGAGGTGTTCGGGGGTGTGCCCGGGGGTGTGCAGGGCCTGAATGGTGATGTTGCCGATCCGGATCGTGCCGCCGTCGTGGAGGCGTTCGGCCTCGAAGCCGTACTGCCAGTCCAGTCCGCCCTCCCCGGAGACGTAGGCGGTGGCGCCGGTCGCGGCGGCCAGTTCCCGGGTCCCGGAAAGGAAGTCGGCGTGGATGTGGGTTTCGGTCACGGCCACGATCTTCATCCCGTTCGCGGCGGCCAGCTCGCGGTAGATGCCGATGTCGCGGCGGGCGTCGACGACGACGGCCTCGCCCTTGCGCTGGCAGCCGATCAGGTAGCTGGCCTGGGCGAGGTCTTCATCGTAAATGCGTTCCAGAAGCATACAAGTCTCCTTCAAAAAGCGGATCGGGGCGGGGACTCAATCCCCGTGAACTACTAACAACGGTAATACCCCCGGGGGTATATATCAAGTCAGGATGAGACCGGTGTTGGCTGGGCTTCGCGGTTGGATTTGCGCAGCGGGCAGGAGGCGACGAAGAGCCGGCAGACGACTGCCGCAGCGATGGCCAGGGCCACAACGGCTGCAAAGACGAGGCCGCGGATGTCGGCGGGAGCCTGCTGGGTGAGTACAAAGGTGCCCATGGCCAGGACGAACCAGCCGAAGCCTTTGCGCAGGGCCGTTTCGGGGATGCGGCCGGAGACCTTCGAGCCGATCAGGGTGCCCACGATGGCGGCAGCGGTGACGGCCAGGGTCAGTCCCCAATCCAGCTCGACGCTGGTGAGGTATCCGGCGAGCCCGGCGAAGGATTTCATGGCGATGACCACGAGGGAAGTTCCCACGGCAACGGACATGGGCAGTCCGCCAAGCAGTGCCAGGGCGGGGACCACGAGGAAGCCGCCGCCGGCGCCGACGAGGCCGGTGACCAGGCCGACCACGGCGCCGTCGAGCAAGACGCGGCCGATGGGCAGCTCGTGCTTTTCCGGTGTGCCGGAGCCGTCTCCGGCGGGTTTCTTCCTGCCGCGGATCATGGCCACGGAGGTCGCGACCATCATCAGCGCGAAGGCGACCAGGAGGATCTGGCCGGGGATCTTCCCGCCGAGCAGGCCGCCGACGAAGGCGCCGGCCATGCCTGCGGCGCCGAAGACGAGGCCGGTCCGCCACATCACGCGGCCCGCGCGGGCGTGGCTGATGACGCTGACTGCCGAAGTGACGCCGACGACGAAGAGTGATGCGGCGATCGCTTCCTTAGCCTCGAACCCGGCAACGTACACCAGGATCGGAACGGTCAGGATTGAGCCGCCGCCGCCGAGGACGCCAAGGGACAACCCGACAACGACCGACAACGCAAGGACAAGAATGAGGGTGGCGGTCATGCGGCAGCCTCGTCTTTTCCTGCGGCTTCGGTTTCCGCGGTGCGGAGGGGGAGCTGGAGGATGGCGGATTCGCGGGTGGGTTCCTGCGCGGTTTTGTTCCAGGGCATCGCGGCGATGGCCTGGCCCATGGCGCAGGTGTTGGTCGCGGCCGAGAACGTCAGGCCGGCGCCGATCGCCCCGGCGAGCAGGGTGATCTTGGGCGAGACGAACTTCCCGCCGGCCAGGCCCAGGACCACGAGGGAGCCGGCGGCCAGGCGGACCTGGCGTTCGAGGTCCCAGCGGGTCTTGCCGCGGACCACGTCGCCGCCGGCGGCGGCGAAGCCCGGCACCCCGCCGGTGAGGACGTAGGCGGTGCCGATCCCGGCTGCGCCGAGGCGCTGGCGGGCCTGCTCGGCCCGGGCCCCGGACTGGCAGACCAGGACCACGCGGCTGCCGAGCCGGGCGGCGAGTTCATCGGTGTGCTCCGAGAGCAGCGGCAGCGGGACGTTGTAGGAGCCGCGGATGTGCATGTTCTCGAATTCCGCGGCGGAGCGGACGTCGATGACCACAAGGTCCCGGTGCTCCTGGAACCAGCCGCGCAGGGCTTCCGGGTCCAGGGCGGTGATGGACGGGGCGGCCGGCGCCGGGGCGGTGGCGGTGGTGGAGGGAGTCATGGAGTCCTTTCGGGACTGGACAAGCAGGAACTGAATACCCCACCGAGTATTACAGATACCCCCCGGGGTAGTCAAAAATACCTAGGGGGGTATACCCTTGAGGGGAGATACCGATGAAAAAACGCCTACCAGGGAGCCTTGCCATGGAACTTGATCCAACCGACCTCGCCCCGGTCATCAACCGCCTCAAAAGGGCCCAGGGCCAGCTCGCCGCCGTGACCCGGATGCTCGAGGAAGGCCGGGACTGCAAGGACACCGTCACCCAGCTCGCCGCGGTCTCCAAGGCCCTGGACCGGGCCGGCTTCGCCATCATCGCCAGCGGCCTCGAACAATGCATCGTGCAGAAGGACACCGGCATGAGCACCAAAGACCTGGAAAAACTCTTCCTCACCCTCGCCTAGGACAGCTTGCCTGGGGCAGGTTTCCGGCACGGCAGCGCGGGTCCGGCACGCTATTCAGGCACGTTATTCCGGCACGCTGTGCCGGTACGTCGATGGCCCGCGCAGACTCCGGCGGGCGGAGGCTATTCTCCGGGGACGGGGGCGTCCACGATTCCGGCGAAGCGGCTCCCGACGCCGTCGTAGATGCTGCGTACGAGCCCGGGTCCCAGGACCGGGATCTCGCGGGCCTCGTGGTCGGTGCAGCAGACATACGTGAACTCCGGCCACCATTTCTTGGGCCGGGCGGCCTCCGAGAAGCCGCACACGTCGCAGGTCAGCTGGGTCCAGACCGGGCGCTTGCCGGTGCGGTTTGCCCTCGACTGGAGCAGCCAGGCCGGGGGATTGTCCAGGATGGCGCCGAGCTCCGCTTCGCTTAACCGGGACGGAATGCCGTGGCGGTGGGCCATCTCCAGTGGAATGTCGAGGGCTTGGGCTGCTTCACGTCGGGTAACCATCCATCAACGATACGTGAGCCCGGCACGGCCCGCGTGCCGGGCAAGGCGCGCGCCCGGGCTGCCGGGCCTCCCGGCGCGGGTGTAGGCTCGACTCCAAATCCGGGCTCCCAGTCAAGGAGGCAGCAGGTATGACGAGCGCCGCCGATGCCAGCGCACCTGTTCCCGGCGCCCCGGACGCCGCCACGGCGAAGCTGCAGCAACGGGTCCTCGTCGTGGCCATCGTGGCATCGTTCATCGCGTTCCTTGACGGCTCGGTGGTGAACCTGGCCCTTCCTGCCATTGAACGCGAGCTCGGCGGCGGACTCGTGGTCCAGCAGTGGGTCGTGGACTCCTACCTGCTGACCCTCGGCGCACTGATTCTCGTGGCCGGCTCGCTGTCGGATTCCTTCGGCCGGGCCAGGGTCCTGCGCTGGGGCCTGGCCGGGTTCACCCTGACCTCGATCCTCTGCGGACTCGCGTGGAACGGGGAAGCGCTCATTGTGGCCCGGGGACTCCAGGGCATCGCCGGAGCGATGCTGGTCCCGGGCTCACTGGCCCTGATCGTTACGGTCTTCGACGGCGCCGAGCAGTCCCACGCGATCGGCCGGTGGTCCGGCTGGACCAGCGGCGCGATCGTCCTGGCCCCGCTGATCGGTGGCCTGTCCGTGGATCTGCTGTCCTGGCGCGTGGTGTTCTTCATCAACGTCATTCCCGCCCTCGCCATCTGGCCGGTGCTGGGCAAGCTGCGCCACATGGACGGGATGGCCGGATCAACCCGGCGGATCGACATCCGGGGAGCCGTGCTGGCTGTGGTGGGACTCGGCGGTGCCGTCTACGCCTTCATTGAACGCGGCACTTTGGGCTGGGACAACCCGCAGGTCTACCTGCCGCTGGCGGTCGGGGTGACCGCCCTGGTGGCATTCGTGCGGCATGAAGCCCGCACGCCGTTCCCGATGATGCCGCTGGGGCTGTTCCGGATCCGGAACTTCGGCTGGGGCAACCTGGCCACCACGCTGATCTATGGTGCCCTGGCCTTGGGCTTTTTCGTGCTGGGTCTTTACCTCCAGCAGGTTGCCGGCCTGAGCGCGACGGCCGCCGGGCTGGCGTTGCTGCCGTCCACCGGGCTGCTCCTGCTGCTTTCCGCCAAAATCGGCGGCCTTGCCGGCAAGTTCGGTCCGCGGTGGTTCATGACGGCCGGCCCGCTGCTGTGTGCGGCAGGTTTCCTGCTCTTCCTGGCAGTACAGACCCCGCTGGACTTCCTCTCCCAGGTGCTGCCCGGGGTCCTGGTCTTTGGCCTGGGGCTCGCGCTCACCGTGGCCCCGCTGACGGCCGCCATCCTGGGGGCCGTTCCGCCGGAGGAAGCCGGCATCGGTTCGGCAGTAAACAATGCAGTCGCCAGGATCGCCGGCCTGGTGGCAATAGCCTTTGCCGGACTGATTACCGGACCGGTCCTGACAACGGAAGGACTTCGGAACGCCTGCTACGTCACAGCCGCCCTCTTTGTCGCGGGCGGCGTGCTGTCCGCCGTCGGAATCCGGAATCCGCAGGCCCCGGCTCCGCTGGCGCTAACCGGCGAGGACTAGCCCGAGGGATGCCGCCGCGAGGCCCAGGAGCAGGTTGGCGGCGACGTTGACCCCGGCGGCCCGGTAGCGTGCCTCGCTGACCAGCCGCACGGTGGCCGTGCTCCAGGAGCTGAAGGTGGTCAGGCCGCCCGCCAGCCCGGCGGTCAGGGCAGCATGGGCATCGGCGCCCAGGCCCGCGTGGCCGCCCAGCCCGATGGCCACTCCGAAGAGGAACGAGCCGGCGGTGTTGACCGTCAGCGTCGCCCACGGCCAGTGCGGGTGCCGGCCGGGGCGGTGCGCGAACCAGGAATCGACGGCAAACCGCAGCAGGGCCCCGGTCATGCCCAGGAGCCCCACCAGCAGTGCGGCCATCATGAGGCACCGCCGCGGAGATCGGCGAGGGCCTTGCCGGTCTTCCAGCCGGCCGCTGCCGCCGCGAGGCCAAGGACCAGGCTGAGGCCCAGATAGAGCAGCCAGACGGTGTGGGAGCCGGCGCGGAACTCCCGGTCAATCGCCACCACCAGCGCCGAGAATGTTGTGAAGGAGCCCAGCAGCCCCGGGCCGATCCCCGCCCGGAGCCAGAAGGCCGTTTGCGGCCGGGCGATCCAGAGGGTGGTCAGGGTGGCGAGGACAAAGCTCCCGACGATGTTGACGGCAAGGGTTGTCCAGGGCACGGCGCCGGAGGTTTCCGGAAACAGCAGTCCGGCACCGTACCGCAGCTCGGTCCCGGCCAGGCCGCCGACGGCGACGGCGGCCCACGCCTGCCAGCCCGGCAGGCCCGGGCGCTGCAGCGGACGGGATTCGGCCGGGGCGCTCTTCACTCAGTGGCCCTCGACGCTGCAGCCGGAATGGCGGGTCGCGGTGTGCACCCAGACGGCGTCCGCGATTTCGTCCGCGAGGTCGAACTCGCGCGGGGCGTCCCCGCTGCCGATCCGGACCACAAGGGGTCCGCCGAACGGCCGCCGGCCCAGGACTTTAACCTCGGCGTCGAGGTCGATGTTTTCGGCCGTGAGGTAGCGCAGCAGTTCCGGATTGTCGTCGCTGATCCGGATGATTGTGCCTGAATGGCCGAGGTCCAGTTCGCTCAGGCGGTGCGCGGCGGGCATCTGGACGGAGCCGTCCGCGGCCGGGATCGGATCGCCGTGCGGATCCCGGGTGGGGTGGCCCAGCTTGCCGGCCAGGCGCTCGATGAAGGTGTCCGAGACGGCATGTTCGAGCAGCTCGGCCTCATCGTGGACTTCGTCCCAGAGGTACCCGAGTTCCTCGACAAGGAAGGTCTCGATCAGCCGGTGACGGCGGACCATGGCCAGGGCCAGCCGGGTGCCTTCAGCGGTCAGGGTGATGGCACTGTACGGTTTGTGGTCCACGAGGCCCTGGTCCTTGAGCTTGCGGACCATCTCCGAGACGGAGGAGTTGGCGACGCCCAGCCGCTGTGCCAGCTGGCTGGACGTGATGGGCTTCTTCTGCCACTCCGTGAACGAGTAGATGACCTTAACGTAGTCCTCGATCGAGGAGGAGGTCGCGATGGTCTTCACGGTCTCCAGCCTACCGTCACCGAAGGTTTGTGGCAGCGGGCCGCAGCGGCACGGTGCTCATGATGACGCCAGCGGGCCTTAGGCTTTCGTGGCCCGCCAGGTCTGTGTCAGGTAGGGGAGCCGGAGGGCCGTGCCCGGCGGGTGGGCGAGGTGCTCGTGGAGGTACCAGTCCAGATTTCCCATCACCTTGGCCCGGGTGGCGTCCGTTGCGGCCAGGTAGTAGCTGCGGGACTTGGTGAGCTCCTTGATGTCCTCCGGAGTCACCGGGTCCTCCCAGCGGGTCAGGCGGCTTTCCAGTGCGGTGAACTCCGGGCCCACGGCGGGTTTGAAGTGCGGCTTGTGGACGTCGCCGGCATGCATGATGCGGGAGAGCCGGTGTACCCAGGGCACGGAGGTGTCCAACTGGTTCCAGATCAGCCCGAGGACGCCGTGCGGCCGCAAGATCCGGGCGGTCTCGGCACTGGCCTGCTGCGGGTCGCACCAGTGCCAGGCCTGGGCCACCGTCACAAGGTCAAACGCGGCCGGCTCGAGCCCCGTGTGCTCGGCGGTTCCCCCGACGGTCCGGACACCGGGCAGGGCCCGGCGGAGCTGGTCCAGCATGTCCCGGGATGGATCGACGGCCACCGTCCGGAGCCCGGCGGCCACGAGCAGGGCGGTGAATTTTCCGGTTCCGGCGCCGACGTCGGCGGCGTCCGTAGCCCCCGCGGGAATCAGCCAGCGGGCCGACTCGCCGGGATAGCCGGGCCGGACGCGGTCATAGTGTTCGCCGCCGTCCTGGAAGCTCTGGCCGAGCTCCCGGCGTCGGTCCTGGTAGAGCTTGGGGCCGCCGCCTGCCACGTGCGATCTCCTTCGGAAAGGTCCTGCCTGATACGGATACCTTCCGAATTTACCGTACGCCGCCGGGCTGGTCCCCGGTGCAGGGTGCCGCGCCCGCGGTACCGGGCGTGTTGGGCGCCCAGTGCGGGTAGGCGCGGGTGTCGTTGGCGGGCACCCAGCGGCCTTCGTCGACGACGTAGTCCCAGCCGAGCCCGCCCTGCACGAGCTGTTCGATCCCGGCGAGCAGCCGCTGCGCATCCTCCAGCCGCGAGCCGAGGCCGAAGCTGGCGCGCAGGGACCCGGCGGGCAGACCGAGGCGCTTGAGCAGGGGGTGGGCGCAGAAACGGCCGTCGCGCAGGCCGATCCCGTGTTCGGCAGCCAGGTAGGCGGCGACCAGGCCGGCATCGTAGCCTTCGACCGAGAAGTTGACGACGCCGATGCTGTCTGCCGGGCCGTCCGCCGCGGGGGAGTCCGCGAAGATCCGGTGCACGGTGACGCCCTCGATCCGCTGGAGCCCCTCGACGAGGAACGCGCGGATGGCCTCTTCATGCCGCTGCCAGTCTGTCGCGTCCAGGGCGGCAATGACCTGGGTGGCCCGGGCCAGCGTTGCTGCGCCGAGGACGTTCGGTGAGCCGCCTTCGTGCCGTGCCGGGCCGGTGGTCCACGTGACGGAGTCGAGGCGTGCGTCGCGGACGGCACCGCCGCCGGCCAGGTGCGGTGTCCCGGCGTCGAGCCAGTCCGTCCGCCCCACCAGCACCCCGGCGCCGAACGGCGCATAAAGCTTGTGTCCGGAAAAGGCGACGTAGTCGATCCCGTCCGCGCTGATATTGATCCTCCGGTGCGCGGCCAGTTGCGCCGCGTCGACGACGATGCGGGCGCCGTGCTCGTGGGCCAGCGCGGCCAGGGTACGGATCGGCAGGATTTCCCCGGTGACGTTGGACGCCCCGGTCACGGCCAGCAGGCTGACGTTGCCCACGGCCAGTTCGGCGCGCAGCCGCTCCAGCGTGGCCGCAAGGGTCGGGGCCGCCACCACGCTGCGGTGCGGCACGCGCTGCCACGGCAGCAGGTTGGCGTGGTGCTCGATGTCGAGGTAGAGCACGTCGCCGCTGTGCTGGCCGTCGCGGACCGGCAGGCAGCCGGCCAGCAGGTTCAGGGCGTCGGTGGTGTTGCGGGTGAAGATCACGGCGTCGTCGGCCCGGCCGCCAACGAAGTCGCGGACGATCGTGCGGGCGTTCTCGTAGACCGAGGTGCTGATCTGGGAGGCGTAGCCGGCGCCCCGGTGGACACTGGCGTAGTACGGCAGGATCTCGTTCAGGTAGGCCGAGACCACGGACAGGGCCGGGGCCGAGGCGCCGTAGTCCAGGTTGGCGTACCGGACGTGGCCGCCCCGGATCAGCGGGGTCTGGATCTCCGCCCCGGTGACCGCCGCGAGCGGGTGGCGTCCGGCGGCGAACCGCGGGTCGGCCAGGGTCGGGAGGGTAACGGGAACAGTGGCAGTTGTCATGGGACCTCGCTCAAAAAGGACCCCTCATTCCGGGGATCCGCGCTTGCCTGATCCGCTCCGGACCGGCCTGGTCGTCACCCGGGGCACCCCACCGCGACTGGAGGGTTGCCGGCCAGCAAACCGGGGTTTAGCGCTGGCACTCGTGACCTGATTCGAGCGTAGGGCATCGGGGCAGTGGACGAAAACGTCCGGGGTCAATGTGAAGCGCTTTGTGACACGGTGCGGCTAATCGGGGTCCGGACCGAAGAAACGGCGCCCGCAGTCCCCGTGGCGGGGCTGCGGACGCCGTTTCTTCGATCTTCCGGGCCGGCGGCGGTCGGGCTAGAGCAGGTGGTCCAGGTCGTCGAGGCCGGGGTTAAGCCGCTTGAGTACTTCCGAGTGGAGGATCGAGTTGGTCGCGAGGGCGTTGCCGCCGAACGGGCCATCCTCGCCCTCCAGGGACGTGAAGCGGCCGCCGGCCTCGGTCACGATCGGGACCAGGGCTGCCATGTCGTACAGGTTGAGTTCGGGCTCGCAGGCGATGTCCACTGCGCCCTCCGCCACGAGGCAGTAGGACCAGAAGTCGCCATAGGCGCGGGTCCGCCAGACTTCCTCGGTGAGGCCGATGAACTCATCGAGGTTCCCGCGCTCCTTCCAGCCCGAGAGGCTGGAATACGACAGCGAGGCGTCGGAGAGGTCGGAGATGTTTGAGACCTTCAGCCGGGTCGCGGCGGCCAGGGAGCGGCCGGTGTAGGCGCCGGATCCCTTCGCGGCCCACCAGCGTTTGCCCAGGGCCGGGGCGCTCACGACGCCGAGCACCGGTTCGCCCTCATCAACGAGGGCGATCAGGGTCGCCCAGACCGGGACGCCGCGGACAAAGTTCTTGGTACCGTCGATCGGATCGATGATCCAGCGGCGGGAACCGTGGCCGGAACTGCCGAACTCCTCGCCGAGGACGGCGTCGCGCGGGCGGGACCGGGACAGCTGTCCGCGGATGGCTTCCTCCGCGGACTTGTCGGCGTCCGTGACCGGGGTGAGGTCGGGCTTCGTTTCGATCCGCAGGTCGAGGGCCTTGAAGCGGCTCATCGTCTGGTCGTCGACGGAATCTGCCAGGACGTGGGCAAGTCGCAGGTCATCGTTGTAACTCGAAGCGGGTTGACTCATGGTTCCAAACTACCGCCAAAGCAGTCCCTCCGGCGGCAGGCCGGGCGCGGTGGCGCCGAACCAACGGCCGCCGGTGCCGAACCACAGCCGCCGGCGGCCCCCGCCTGCCTAGGAGACGATGCCGAGTTCCTTGGCGTCCTGTGCTTCCATCCGCGGATCGGTGCCGAGCAGGCGCCGCAGCGACGCGAGCCGGGCCGGGCCTGAGGGGCCGGCCTGCCCGGCCGCCACCCAGGCGTCCACGCCGCAGTTGACGGCATCGGAGTTGTGTTTGCAGCCGCGTTCGCAATCGTCCGTCCCCGGTTCAAGGTCCGGGAAGGAACGCAGGATCCGGTCCGGATCCACGTGCGCCAGGCCGAAGGACCGGATGCCGGGGGTGTCGATGATCCAGCTGCCGGCCGGGGCGTCGTTGACCTTGAGCGCCAGGGCCGACGACGAGGTGTGGCGGCCGCGTCCGGTGACGGCGTTGACGCCGCCGGTGGCGCGTTCGGCGCCGGTCAGGGCGTTCACCATGGTGGACTTCCCGACGCCGGAGTGGCCGATCATCACGGTGACTTTGCCGTCGAGGTAGTCGCGCAGCTGCGAGACCGCGTCGCGGTCCAGCCGGGCCGAGAGCCCGTCATCGGAGCGGGCATCGATCCCGGACGCCGCTGAGTCCGCGGTCCGGCTGATGATGACCGGGAAATCGAGGTGCTGGTAGTTGGACAGCAGCTCCGCGGGGTCTTTGACGTCGGCCTTGGTCACCAGCAGCAGCGGCGAGATGCCGGCGTCGTACGCGGCTACCAGGGCGCGGTCAATGAAGCCGGTGCGCGGCTCCGGGTTGGCGGCGGCCACCACGATCACCAGGGTGTCCGCGTTGGCAACGACGGCGCGTTCGATCGGGTCGGTGTCGTCCGCGCTGCGCCGCAGGAGCGTCTTGCGGTCCTGGATTTTCACGAGCCGGGCGAGGGTGTCCGGCTCTCCGCTCACGTCCCCGACCAGCGAAACGAAGTCGCCGGCGACGACGGGGTTGCGGCGCAGTTCCCGGGCCCGGGCGGCGATGATCTTGCGTTCGTCGGCGGTTCCTTCGCCCACCACCGCCGTGTACCGGCCCCGGTCCACCGTAATGATGCGCCCGGTCTGGGCGTCGTCATAACTGGGCCGGTCCTTCGTCCGCGGACGCGTGCCTTTTTTGTTCGGCCGGATCCGGACGTCGGACTCGTCCCACGAGTCAGTGCTGCGTGCCACCGGCGGTGTCCTTCTCTGCAGCCGGGGAATCCGGGGAATCCGGGGCGGATCCGGCGGGTCCCTGGGCCAGCATGGCGGCCCACATCCGGGGGAAGTCCGGCATGGTCTTGGCCGTGGTCCCGATGTCCTCCACCTCGACGCCGGGTACCGCGAGGCCCAGGATGGCGCCCGCGGTCGCCATCCGGTGGTCCGCGTAGCTGTGCACCACGCCGCCGTGCAGGGCCGCGGGCCGGATAATGAGGCCGTCGGACGTCTCTTCCGCGTCGCCGCCGAGACGGTTGATCTCGGCGACCAAGGCCGCGAGCCGGTCTGTTTCGTGGCCGCGGAGGTGCGCTATTCCGCTCAGGCGCGACGGCCCCGTGGCCAGGGCGCAGAGGGCCGCGACGGTGGGCGCGAGTTCGCTGGTTTCATCGAAATCCGCGCCCCGGATCTCCGCGCCGCCGGTCACCGTCAGGGTGCCGTCCTGCAGGGTCACCGCGGCCCCCATGGTGGTGAGGATGCTGCGCCACAAATCGCCGACCTGGGTGGTCTCGGCCGGCCAGTCCGGGATGCGGACGGTGCCGCGCGTTGCCAGCGCGGCCGCCAGGAACGGGCCGGCGTTGGAGAGATCCTGCTCGATCCGGTGGTCGAAGGCACTGATGCTGCCGGGCGCCACAATCCAGTGGTCCGGGCGCGAATCGTCCACGGACACTCCCGCGCCGCGCAGGACGGCGACCGTCATGTTGATGTGGTCCAGGCTGGGAACCGGCGGGCCGGCATGTTCCAGATGCAGTCCCTCCGTGAAACGGGCGCCGGCGAGGAGCAGCGCCGAGACGAACTGCGAGGACGCGCTGGCATCAATGACCAGGTGCCCGCCCCGTACTTCACCCGTTCCGTGGACCGAAAACGGCAGCGCGGCGGCCGGACCACCGTCCGGGGCCGTGACCTCAACGCCCAGCCCGGTGAGGGCCTCGATGATGGTGCCCATCGGGCGCTTCCGGGCATGCGGGTCGCCGTCGAACAGTGCGGTCCCGCGGCGCAGTGCGGCCACCGGCGGGACGAAGCGCATTACGGTGCCGGCCAGGCCGCAGTCGATACCGGTGCCGGCCGCGGGTGCGTCCAGGCTGATCGGGCTGATCTGCAGGTCGGGTCCGAAGGCGCCGTCGCCGGGGACCTCCGTGATGGTGGCCCCCAGCTGGCGCAGTGCCTCGATCATGAGTGCCGAATCGCGGGAGTGCAGCGGGGAGCGCAGCCGGGACGGACCGTCGGCGAGGGCCGCCAGCACCAGGTAGCGGTTCGTCAGGGATTTGGACCCGGGCACGGTGACGGTGGCGTCGACGGGCCGTTCCGCGAACGGGGCCCGCCAGTGGGCGCCGTCCGCGGACGGGACGGGGACGGATGGTGCGCTCGAGGTGGAACCGGTCATTGCTGCTTTAGGCTCCGGTCGCGTGGTCGACAGCCTTGCGGACCGCCTTATCGGCCTTGTCCAGCCGCTTGGCGGTGGTCTTCTTGGCATCGGTCGCGAGATGTCCTGCGCTCTTCTTGGCGCCCGCGGCGAAGTGCTCTGCCCGCCACGCGAGGCTGGGGCGTCCGGCCGTGTCCACCGAGGCCAACAGCACACCGCCGGTCAGCGAGACGTTCTTCAACAGTTGCTTGCGGCGGGCGTCGCGGGCCTGCGTGGAAGAGATGTCCGCGCTGCGCCATTCCACGAAGGCGTTGAGCGCCGAGACGACTGCCAGGATGGTGGCGGCCAGGCGGGCGGACTTGCCGAGGGCAAAAAACACCCCGGCGCCGATCTGGGTGCCGCCGATCACGCGGGCCAGGACTTTCTCGTCGGTCTGGAATGGCAGTGAATCCGCCGCCCGGCGTAACAGGGGAGAGAGCTGCGCCGCGGTGTCATCGGCGTTCTTCAACTTGTCCATGCCGGCCAGGACAAAACTGGAGGCGAGCATGGGGCGGGCGAGAAAACGGACAAAGGACATGAATTTCCTCCTGGATAAACGAGCCGCGGACGCTGCGCGCGGGAACCGGTTCCAGTCTCGCACCTTTGTGGAATATTTGCCCGCCGCGCGTGGTTGTTCATGACAGGTTCACACCGCTCTTCGAAGCGGGTTATCAAGGTGCCCGGACCCGTCACTACGGGCCTGAGGGCCGTTCCGCCGGCTTTCGGCGGTAATGAGGAGGCAAAGGTTTGATACTGGTCAAGGACAGCGGACGGCGCACGGGCCGGCCGGAGGACGTTGCATCGGGGACCGCGGCGGCGGTGCTGGATACGGCGGCACTGGTTGCCGAACCCGCCGATCCGTGGGGCGCCGGTCCATGGGGCCGGGGCGCGTCCGCGGGTGTGGCTCCCGCCGCGGCCCGGCCGGCCCGCCGGGCGGTGACAGTAGACTTGAAGGTAATGAGTACCATGGACCCGGCCGGAACGGCCACACACGAGGCCGCCGGTAACGACGCCGAGCCCGCCACACCTTCGGACGCCGACCCGGCAGAGGCGCTTCGGGAGGCCGCCGCGCAGGAAACCCTCGTGGACGGGGAACCGCTGGACGTTGCCTCGGAGACCGTGGAGCAGCGCCGGCTCCGGTTCGAACGCGATGCCATGCAGTACGTGGACCAGCTGTATTCCGCTGCCATGCGGATGGCACGGAACCCTTCGGACGCGGAGGACCTGGTCCAGGAGGCCTACACCAAGGCGTTCTCGGCGTTCCACCAGTACAAGCCGGGAACCAACCTCAAGGCCTGGCTGTACCGCATCCTGACGAACACCTACATCAACCTCTACCGCAAGCGTCAGCGCGAGCCGCTCCAGTCCAACTCGGACACCATCGAGGACTGGCAGCTGGCACGCGCGGAGTCGCACACGTCCTCGGGGCTTCGGTCCGCCGAGGCGGAAGCGCTCGATCACCTGCCGGACTCGGACGTCAAACGGGCGTTGCAGGCGATCCCCGAGGAGTTCCGGCTGGCGGTTTACTTCGCTGACGTCGAGGGCTTCGCCTACAAGGAAATTTCAGAAATCATGAACACCCCCATCGGGACCGTGATGTCCCGGCTGCAC
The DNA here is from genome assembly GCA_963769515.1 of uncultured Actinomycetota bacterium. Taxonomy (GTDB): domain Bacteria; phylum Actinomycetota; class Actinomycetes; order Actinomycetales; family Micrococcaceae; genus Arthrobacter. The sequence goes on along the minus strand of CAVYMG010000034.1, from coordinate 309,028 downwards.
CGCGGCCGGCGGATGCTGCGCGACATGCTTGCCGACTACGCCGCCGAGCGGGGATTCAGTGCCGCAGGCTCCACTGCGGCGAAAAGTATCACAGAGGAGAACGCGAAATGAGCGACTGCCAGGGACTGGGCGACTGCGACGATACCCGGATGCAACGCATCTACGAGTACCTGGACGGGGCGCTGACGCACAACGACATCGCCGACATCAAGCAGCACCTGGACACATGTCCCGAATGTTTCGAGCAGTATGACCTCGAATGCGTCATCCGCACCATCGTCAAGAGGTCCTGCATCGAGGCCGCGCCCGAGAACTTGAAGAACAACATCCTGGACAAGATCCATTCAATGCGGACCGTCGAAGCCTGACCGGTTCCCCAGGCGAGCTGCACAGCAAATAACCCCGTACACCGTGAGGTGTCCGGGGTTATGTGTTTAATGCTGACAATCCAAGCCTTAGCTTAGGCGTTGGGGCGCTTGCCGTGGTTCGCGCCGCCACGCTTACGGTCACGACGTTTACGTGCACGCTTGCTCATAGCTGGCCTCCTTAAATGTTGGTACTCAAAAGAGCTGCCCTCAAGTCTCCCACATCACGACAGCCGCCGCGAACCGGCGGGCCCTCAGCCCTGCAGTGAATTGCGGATGGAAATCCGGGCCTGGTCCAGGACGGTCCTGGCCGTTTCCACCGTCACGGGGGTGACGGGGTGCTGCCCGGCATGGCGCCGCAGCTCCACCCGCATATCGTCCCGGAACGCCTGGACCAGCAGTTCCGCTTCCTGCAGCAGCCGTTCCGCGGCCGGGTCGAAACGGGCCCCTGCCGCGGAACCCGACGCTGAACCCGCACGGGCGGCCGTCCGGGCGGCCTCCGCGGTCGCGGCGAGGTCAGCCCTGAGCCCGCGCATGTTGCCCCGGATGTCCGCACGGAGCGTCTCGGCGAGCCGGCGTACCGAGGCGGAAATGTCCCGTTCCACGCCGGCAAGCTCGTCACGGCGCTGGTTGAGCTCGACGAGCCCGGCCGCGGTGATGGTGTAGTTGGTGCGGCGGCCCTCCGCCCGGGTGGCAACGAGCCCCTCGTCCTCCAGTTTGCCCAGCCGCGGGTAGATGGTGCCCGCGCTGGGGGAGTAGGTCCCGCCGAAGCGCTCGTTGAGGGCCCTGATGAGCTCGTAGCCGTGTTTCGGACCCTTTTCCAGCAGTGCCAGCAGATAGAGGCGCAGGGCACCGTGGGCGAAGACCGGAGCCATCGTCGTGCCTAGCCGGCATCCGGTGCGGGCTGGCGGTGGAGGACTGAGGTCGTTCCGGAGACGGAGTTGCTGCGGAAGAGCATCAGCTGCGCGTCCGGCCCGGCAATGGTCTCGACGGCGCCGCCGGGATGGGGGTATTTTTGCCCGTCGATGACGACGGTGCCGCTGCCGGACTTGGCAATGATGTCGACGCCGACGTCGTGCGGCACCCGGACCGTGACGTCGCCGGAGACCGCATTGGCGCCCATGTCGCGGGTGAAGCCGTGCAGGTCGAAGCTCACGTCTCCGCTGACCGTGTTCGCGCGGATGTTGGTGATCTCCCCGGAAGCCGCCACGTCGCCGGAGACGCTCCGGGCGGTCAGCACGCCCCGATGATTGCGGGCGATCACGTTACCGCTGACGGTGTTGATGGAGAGTTCCCCGGACGTGTCATCGGCGAGGATGGAGCCGGAGACGGTGTTCAGCCGGGTGTGTCCGCCGGTGCCCGCGACCATGCCGTCGCCGCTGACGGTTCCGGCCTCGACATCAATGCCGGCCGGCAGCGTCACGCTGACGAACACGGAGTTGCTGCTGCTGGTGTTGACGGTGCGCATCAGGTTCTTGAACCAGCCCTGCGGGCCGTGCAGCTGGTGCCGGATCTCCAGGCGTCCGTCGACGTGCGAGACGGCGAGCGGGTCCCCCTCCACGCTGGAGACCTCAACCCGGGCGTGGTCGCCCTCGCCCGTGACAATGTCGAAACGGCCGCGGATGATGCCGAGCCGGAGGGACCGGACGCCCTCCAGTTCGATCGTTTCCGGACCGGTGACCGTCCAGCTGGCTTCTGCCATAGTTTCCTCCCGGGGGTGCCGCGCACGTGCGCGAATCGCGATATATCGCGATACCGGCCACGCTAGCCCGTGGTCGTGCCGCGGGTCAAGCCGCGTCCCCGGAGCGTGCTATTCGGGGGCGTCGATCCCGAGCCACTGGAACCAGCCCCGGTGCAGCACCAGCCACGCCATCAGGCCGTAGCCGGCCTGGCCCGGGGTGCCGCCGTTCGCGGCGAGGTCCTGGCGCCACTGTTCGTGGTTGAGCAGCGGCGAAAACGTATCCACGTACAGGTGTTTCCGGCGCGTTGTGACATCGGCAAACGCGGTGTTGAGCTCCGCCAGCCGGCGGTTCTGCGCCGGATCCAGCGTGGGGGGCGGGCCCACCACAAAGACTTCGATCTTGTTCTGCGACGCGGTGTCCAGGATGTTGGCCAGGTTCAGCCGGCTGCGGGCGGTCGAGAGGCCGAAGGCGATGTCACGGCCGGAGAGCCCGATCACGAGCCGGTTTTCATGATGGTCGCCGAAGCGGCGTCCGGCCTCCTCAAGCCAGCGGGCCGCCAAGCCCTCGGTCCCCTCTTCGGGGCACGGCAGGGAGTAGCTTTCGAGCGCCGTCCCGTCCTGCGGGGTCCGGGCCAGCACGCGACCCAGCCAGCCCAGCGCGCGGGGATCACCGAGCCCGGCCAGCAGCTCGTCCCCAACAGCCGCGATCCGCAGCTTCCGATCTTCCACGACTACCTCTTCACTCCACGTTGCCCCGTGACCCTGTCACACTGACCGGATCATCACACGCTGTCCTTCAAGAATTCTGTTCACACAGCATTGTTCATTAAACAGAACTGCCCGGCCGGAGTCGCACGTGTGGGTCTCCGGCCAGGCAGCTGTGACGCTACTTCCGCGCGAATGCCTGCTTCAGCAGCGTGTCCTGCTCGGCTGCGTGGCGCTTCATCGAACCGGCCGCAGTGGATGCCGACGCCGGGCGCGAGATGCGCCGCACCGGCCGCTCCAGCTCCTCCGGCAGGTTCAGGCCGATGAACGGCCACGGACCCTGGTTGGCGGGTTCGTCCTGTACCCAGCACACTTCGGCGTTCGGGTACTTGGCCAGCTCGGCCGCGATCTCCTCTGCCGGCAGCGGGTAGAGCTGCTCAACCCGGACGATCGCCGTCGTCTTGTCCTCGGTCTTCTGCCGGGTGGACAGCAGATCGTAGTACAGCCGGCCGGAGACCAGCAGGACGCGTTCGACGGCGTCCGCCTGCAGGTGCTCGTGCTCGGGGATGACCGGGCGGAAGGCGCCCGTGGTGAAGTCCTCCACGGAGGACGCCGCCGCCTTGAGCCGCAGCAGCTGCTTCGGGGTGAAGATGATGAGCGGTTTGCGCGGCCGGCTGTACGCCTGACGGCGCAGCAGGTGGAAGTGCGACGCCGCCGTGGTCGGGTTGGCCACGATCATGTTGTCTTCGGCGCACAGCTGCAGGAAGCGCTCGATCCGGGCCGAGGAGTGGTCCGGGCCCTGGCCTTCGTAGCCGTGCGGCAGCATCAGCACGAGCGAGGACCGCTGACCCCACTTCTGCTCCGCCGAGGAGATGAACTCGTCAATGATGGTCTGGGCGCCGTTGACGAAGTCACCGAACTGCGCCTCCCAGAGGACGAGCGCATCGGGCCGCTCAACGGAGTAGCCGTATTCGAAGCCCATTGCGGCGTATTCCGAAAGCAGCGAATCGTAGATCCACAACTTGGCCTGATCCTCGGAGAGGTTGGCCAGCGGCAGCCACTCGTCGCCATTGGCGCGGTCGTGGAAGACGGCGTGGCGCTGGACGAAGGTGCCACGGCGTGAGTCCTGGCCGGCGAGCCGGACCGGTACCCCTTCCATGATGAGCGAGCCGAAGGCGGCCAGTTCGCCGAAGCCCCAGTCGATGCCGCCTTCACGGGACATCACTTCACGCTTTTCCAGCAGCTGCTTGAGCTTGGCATGGACGGTGAAGCCCTCGGGGACTTCGACGTGGGCCTTGCCGATGCGGGCCAGTGTCTCGGCGGAAATCGCCGTCGAGGCCGGAGCGTTGATGCCGAAATCGGACTGCTGCGCGATGGGGCGCTCGATGTCGGACACGGCAGCGGAATCGGCCGTCACGATCGGGATCGGGGAGGTCTGGGCCGCGTGGGTTTCCGCGAAGACACGCTCCAGCCGTTCCTGGTAGTCGCGCAGGAGCTGCTCGGCTTCTTCCTCGGTGATATCACCGCGGCCGATCAGGGACTCCGTGTACAGCTTGCGGACCGAACGCTTGGCTTCGATGAGGTTGTACATCAGCGGCTGCGTCATGGAGGGGTCGTCGCCCTCGTTGTGACCGCGGCGGCGGTAGCAGACCATGTCGATGACAACGTCCTTGTGGAAACGCTGGCGGAACTCGTAGGCGAGCTGGCCGATCCGGACTACTGCCTCCGGGTCATCACCGTTGACGTGGAAGACCGGTGCCTGGATCATCTTGGCGACGTCCGTCGAGTAGGTGGAGGAACGCGACGACGACGGCGCGGTGGTGAAGCCGACCTGGTTGTTGACCACAATGTGGATGGTGCCGCCGGTCCGGTAGCCGCGCAGCTGGGAGAGGTTGAGCGTCTCCGCGACCACACCCTGGCCGGCAAAGGCCGCGTCGCCGTGCACCATGATCGGCAGCACGGGGAAGTTTTCGCCCTGGTCGAGGCGGTCCTGCTTGGCGCGGACGATGCCCTCAAGGACGGAGTCCACGGCTTCGAGGTGGGAGGGGTTGGCGGCGAGGTAGACCTTCGTCTCGTTGCCGTTGTCAGACGTGAACGTGCCCTCGGTGCCGAGGTGGTATTTCACATCGCCCGAGCCCTGCACCGAACGCGGGTCCTGGGTGCCTTCGAATTCGCGGAAGACCTGGGCGTAGGTTTTGCCGGCGATGTTCGTGAGGACGTTCAGCCGGCCGCGGTGCGCCATGCCGATGGCCACCTCGTCGAGCTGGTCGTCGGCGGCGTCGGAAATGATGGCGTCCAGCAGCGGGATCAGCGACTCGCCGCCCTCGAGCGAGAACCGCTTCTGCCCCACGAACTTGGTCTGCAGGAAGGTCTCGAAGGCCTCGGCGGAGTTCAGCTTGGAGACGATCCGGAGCTGTTCCTCGCGGCTGGGCTTCGAGTACGGGTGCTCCAGCTGGTCCTGGAACCACTTGCGCTCTTCGGGATCCTGGATGTGCATGTATTCGATGCCGGTGGTACGGCAATAGGCGTCGCGGAGGACCCCCAGGATGCTCCGGAACTTCAGCATCGGCTTGCCGCCGAAGCCGCCCGTCGGCCATTCCCGGTCGAGGTCCCACAGCGTCAGCCCATAGGTGAGGACGTCAAGGTCCGGGTGCTTGCGCTGGACGAATTCCAGCGGGTCGGTGTCCGCCATAAGGTGGCCGCGGACACGGTAGGAGTGGATCAGCTGCTGGATCCGGGCGACCTTGTTGATCTGGTCGGCCGGATCCACCTGCAGGTCCGGGCTCCAGCGGACGGGCTCGTACGGGATGCGCAGGGATTCGAAGATCTCATCGTAGAAATTCTGGGCGCCGAGCAGGAGCTGGTGGACCAGTTTCAGGAATTCGCCGCTGCCGGCACCCTGGATGACGCGGTGGTCATAGGTGGAGGTCAGCGTGAGGACCTTGCTGACGGCGTTGTGCGCCAGGATCTTCTCGCTCGCGCCCTGGAACTCCGCCGGGTAGTCGAGGGCGCCGACGCCGATGATGGCGGCCTGGCCCTTGGACAGGCGCGGCACGGAGTGCACGGTGCCGATCCCGCCGGGGTTGGTCAGTGAAACGGTGGTGCCGGAGTGGTCGTCGGCGGTGAGCTTGCCGCTGCGGGCCCGCTTGATCAGGTCCTCGTACGTGTGCCAGAACTCGGAGAAGTTGAGGGTCTCGGCCTTCTTGATGTTCGGCACCATGAGCAGGCGGGTGCCGTCCGGCTTGGGCATGTCGATCGCGATACCGAAGTTCACGTGCGCCGGCTGCACGGCGACCGGCTTGCCGTCGATTTCGTCGTAGTAGACGTTCATGGACGGGAACTGGGAGAGCGCCCGGATGACGGCGTAGCCGATCAGGTGCGTGAAGGAGACCTTGCCGCCGCGGGCGCGGGCCAGGTTGGAGTTGATGACGACACGGTTGTCGATCAGCAGCTTGGCCGGGATCGCCCGGACACTGGTGGCCGTCGGGACCTCGAGGCTGGTCACCATGTTGGTCGCGATGGCCTTGGCCGGGCCGCGCAGGACCGAGACAACGTCCTCCTCGGGAGCCGTGGGCGCCTTGATGTTCTTGGGGAGCTGGGCCGGGATCGGCGCGGTGCCCGTGCCGGCTTCGGTGTTCTTGGAACCATCGCGTGCGACCGTGGCGGGGGCCTTCGGTACCGACGTGACGGAGGCCGCCGCGGCGGGCGGAGACGTCACAGGTGCCGGTGCCGCCGCGGGCCGGGCAGGAGCCTGGGCCGGTGCGGCCGGCGCTTCTGCCTTCGCCGCGGGCTGGGCTACAACGGGGAGTTCACGGGTCTCCGGGCGCGCGGCGTTTCCGGAGGTGCCTGACGTTCCATTGGTTGAGGACTCGTCGCCGGCGTCGTAGGACTCGAACAAGGGCCACCACTTGGCGTCGACCGTGTTCCTGTCCTGCTGGTACCGCTCGTACAGTTCGTCAACGAGCCACTCGTTTCCGCCAAATTCCTCGGGTAGACGGTGGCTAGGCTGCTCTGGCACTTGAAATACGCCTCTTCCATGAGTTTGCTTCCCGCTGATTCCACGGCGCGTCGTCACGACGGATGAACCAGTTTGTACGTCCAGTGGATCCAGACCCATGCCAGTCTAGTGACGATCCTCGCGAAACCGCCAATATGCGTGACGGAATTCACGATGTGGCCGGAAAGCGGTGCGTCGCGGGTGCCGGATCGCCCGGGCAGAAGCCGCGCCGCGGACACCGTCCTCGCCTAGAATCGCAGGACCGGCGCCCCCGCGGCGCCCGCCATGTCCGGCCAGAGCGAGCCCGCCTACCAAGGAGCCTTCGTGCGTTTCCTCAATGAGCCCAGCACCGACCTCACCTACTCCGATGTCTTCCTGGTCCCGTCCCGATCTGATGTCATCTCGCGGCTCGATGTTGATCTGGCTCCGGACGACGGCACGGGCTCGAGCATTCCTCTGGTGGCGGCCAACATGACGGCCGTGACCGGTAAGCGGATGGCCGAGACCATGGCCCGCCGCGGAGGCCTGGCCGTCCTGCCCCAGGACGTGCCGATCGGTGTCATCCGGGACGTCACGGCGTGGCTGAAGACCCGGCACCCGGTGCTGGAGACTCCCGTCCAACTGGCACCGTCGGATACCGTCATCGATGCCCTGCACCTGATGGGCAAACGGCCCCATGGTGCCGTGGTGGTGGCAGACAGCGCCGGGACGGTGACCGGCGTCGTCCGCGCCGCCGACTGCGAAGGGCAGGACCGGTTCGCCTCGCTGGCCTCGGTGATCCGGCACCAGCCGCTCGTGCTGGCCGCCGGAACGATCGCCGGCGGATCGGGGCCGGCGCTCCGTGAGGCGTTTGCCGCCATGGATGCGGCCGGGACCGACTACGCCCCCGTGCAGCACGATGGTGTCCTGATCGGCGTCCTCACCCGGAAGGGCGCCCTGCGCTCCACGCTGTACCGCCCCTCGCTGGACGCCGGCGGGAACCTCAAGGTCGCTGCTGCGGTGGGGATCAACGGCGACGTTGCCGGGCGGGCGGCCGAACTGCTGGCCGCCGGCGTGAATGTGCTGGTCCTCGACACGGCCCACGGCCACCAGCAGAAGATGTTCGATGCGCTGGCCGCGGTCAAGCGGCTGAGCCCCGGCGTGCCGGTCGTCGCCGGCAACGTGGTCACGGCCGAAGCCACCCGCGAGCTGATCAGTGCCGGCGCGGACATCGTGAAGGTCGGCGTCGGCCCCGGCGCAATGTGCACCACCCGGATGATGACAGCGGTCGGCCGCCCGCAGTTCTCGGCCGTCCTCGAATGCTCGGCGGCGGCGCGCGCCGCCGGGGGCCGGGTCTGGGCCGACGGCGGGGTCCGGTATCCGCGCGATGTGGCGCTGGCACTCGCCGCCGGGGCCAGCCAGGTCATGGTTGGTTCCTGGTTCGCCGGCACACACGAAAGCCCCGGTGACCTTCAGGTCGATGCCGGCGGACGCCAGTACAAGGAAAGCTTCGGCATGGCCTCGGCCCGTGCGGTGCAGAACCGCAACCAGCGGGAGGGGGCCTTCGAAAAGGACCGGAAGGCGCTGTTCGAGGAGGGCATCTCCACCTCCCGGATGTACGTGGATGCGGCGAGGCCCGGCGTCGAAGATCTGCTGGACATGATCACCGCAGGCCTGCGGAGTTCGATGAGCTACGCCGGCGCCGCCGACCTCGCTGCATTCCGCGAACGGGCCGTCGCCGGGATCCAATCCGCGGCAGGCTACGAGGAGGGCAGGCCGCTGGCGCAAAGCTGGTGACCCGGCGCCTGACGCGCGCCGTCCGTCACGTGCGCGGCGCGCGGAGCCGCGCGACCGGCGGTGCTGCTGCTCCCTGTAGACTGAAACTCTTATGGACAGTAAATCTAGGTGCCGGCCTGGGGGCTGTCAGCGAGGAACGGAATCCGTTCCCGCGCAGTCCACCCGCAGAGCCGGCAAACCCCGTTCACGCGCCCATCAATCTCCGGCGGCACGTCCGCCCGGAGCCTTCCGGGAAACAGCATCGGCCTCCGCCGACCATCCTCCGCCGGACAGTTTCCCCCGGCACGGTCTCCCGCCCGCACGGCCGCAGTTCCTGCGGTCTGCCGGCGCGCCGGAAGCAGGCTGCTAAATGGAATGGATCCTTCTCCTAGCCGGCCTGCTGCTCATCCTCGGCACCGGGTTCTTCGTAGCCGTGGAATTCTCCCTGGTCGCCCTTGACCAGTCCACGGTGCAGCGCGCCGTGGATAACGGCGATACGGCCGCCGAGCCACTGCTGAAATGCCTCAAATCCCTGTCCACCCAGCTCTCCAGTTGCCAGCTGGGCATCACGATGACCACCCTGCTGACCGGCTACGTGATGGAGCCCTCCGTGGGCAAGCTGCTCGAAGGGCCGCTGGCCGCGGTCGGGGTACCTTCCGCCGCCGCCGGCTCGGTATCGCTGGTGCTCGCCATGGTGCTGGCAACGCTGCTCTCCATGCTGATCGGCGAACTCGTGCCGAAGAACATGGCCATTGCGCTCTCATTCCCGGTCGGCAAGGCCCTGGCCCGCCCGCAACTGGTCTTCACCGCGGTCTTCAGGCCCGCCATTGTGGTCCTGAACGGCTTTTCAAACAAGGTCCTGAATGTCTTTGGGCTTGAAGCCAAGGAAGAGATCTCGGGGGCCCGCACCCCGGCCGAACTGGCGTCGCTCGTGCGCCGGTCCGCCGCGATGGGCACCCTCGATCCCGGCACCGCAAACTTCATTGCCCGGACATTGAAATTCTCCGGCCGGACCGCTGCGGACGTCATGACGCCCCGCATCCGGGTGGAGACAATCGACGCCGACCAACCGGTCTCGGACATCGTGGAGGCGGCCAAACGCACCGGATACTCCCGGTTCCCGGTCATTGGGGAGTCTTCGGACGATATCCGCGGCGTGGTCCACATCAAGAAAGCCATCGCCGTACCCGCGGACCGGCGCGCGAACCTCGAAGCGGGCGCCATCATGACGGATGTGCTCCGTGTGCCGGAAACCATCCATCTCGATGCGCTGCTCGCCGAACTGCGCGAAGGCAGCGGCAATCTCCAGCTCGCCGTGGTCCTCGACGAATACGGCGGAACCGCCGGCATCGCCACCCTGGAGGACCTCGTGGAGGAAATCGTCGGGGAAGTGGCCGACGAACACGACAGGGTCCGGCCCGGCCTGCTGCAGAGCGCCGCGGGCGACTGGTACTTCCCCGGGCTGCTGCGTCCGGATGAGCTCTCCGAACAGGTCCCCGGGCTGACCGTCCCGGACGAGGCCAGCTATGAAACCGTGGGGGGCTATGTCATGAGCAAACTGGGCCGGATCGCGACCGAAGGAGACACCGTGGAGGTCGGCGGCGGCACCTTGAGCGTGACCCGAATGGACGGACGACGGATCGACCGGATCTGCTTCCGCCCCGCACGGCATACGGGCGGGCAAAAGACTGACAGCCAGGCAGGTGCCGTATGAGTGACTGGGCAGGAATCGTCTGGCTTGTCATCCTGCTGCTTGGCAACGCTTTCTTCGTGGCGGCTGAGTTCGCCGTGATGTCGGCCCGGCGCAGCCAGATCGAGCCGCTGGCCGAGGCCGGATCCAAGCGGGCGCAGACCACCCTGCGGGCGATGGAAAGCGTCTCGCTGATGCTTGCGTGCGCGCAGCTGGGCATCACCGTGTGCTCGCTGCTGATCCTGCAGGTCGCCGAGCCTGCGATCCATCATCTGCTGGCGGTGCCGCTGCTCGCCGTCGGCATTCCCGTGGAAATCGCGGACATTGTGGCGTTCGCCATCGCACTGCTGGCGGTCACCTTCCTGCACGTCACGTTCGGCGAGATGGTTCCGAAGAACATTTCGGTGTCCGTCGCGGATAAGGCGGCGCTGCTGCTGGCCCCGCCGCTGATGTTCATCGCCCGGATGGTCAACCCGGTCATCGTGGCGCTGAACTGGTCCGCGAACCACATCCTCAAGCTGATGCGGATCGAACCCAAGGACGAAGTCAACTCCTCGTTCACCCTCGAGGAGGTCCACTCGATCGTGCAGGAATCCACCCGGCACGGCCTGGTGGACGACGACGCCGGACTGATCACGGGTGCGCTCGAATTCTCCGAGCACACCGCGGCCCGGGTCATGGTACCGCTGGACAAACTGGTCATGCTCAAAACGGCCACCACGCCCGCGGAGTTCGAGAAGGCGGTCAGCCGGACCGGCTTTTCGCGGTTCCCGATGCTCGACGACGACGGGATGCTGTACGGGTACCTCCACATCAAGGATGTCCTGTCCATCCCCGATGCCGCCTACCACCAGCCGGTGGCGGACAGCCGGATCCGTTCGCTCGCCAACCTGGCCATGGATGACGAAATCGAGAAGGCCATGTCCGTGATGCAGCGGACCGGTTCGCACCTGGCCCGCGTGATCGGCCCGGACGGGAACACAAGGGGCGTGCTTTTCCTCGAGGACGTCATCGAGGAACTCGTCGGGGAAATCAGGGACGCCACCCAGGCCACCGGCTACCGGAGGCTGGGCCAGGACCAGTAGGCACGGACCGTCTATCCCTAAATAGGAATGATTCCTATTTAGGGATAGACTCGTGCTATTGCTCCTGATTCTCAATAACTGATCCGAGGTTCCCTTGCGTCGTCCTGTTACCCGTGCCCTGATGGCTGCCCTTGCCGGCGCCACGCTTGTGTTGACCGCATGCGGAACCCCCGCCGGCGGCGACCGCGGAGATGCCGGCGACGGCGTCGTCGATGTGGTCGCATCGACCAGTGTCTACGGGGACATCGTCACCACCATTGGCGGGGACAAGGTCCGCGTCACCTCACTCATCTCGAGAATCAGCCAGGACCCGCACTCGTATGAGGCCACCACACAGGACAAGCTGGCCGTCTCCAAGGCCGAACTGGTGGTGGAAAACGGTGGCGGCTACGACGACTTCATCCACAAACTTGCCGATGACACCGGCCTGGAGCACGGCAACATCATCAGCGCCGTCGATGTCTCCGGACTCGCCCCGGCGGATGCCGACGCCACAGCTACGGCAGCTCCGGACGAGGCCGGCCACACCCACGCCCACGGTTCGTTCAATGAACACGTCTGGTACAGCCTGCCGGCCATGTCCCGGCTCGCCGACGCCGTAGCCGCCCGGCTCGCGGACCTGGAACCCGCCGGGGCGGAAACTTTCCGGGCCAACGCCGCGTCCTTCAAAGAGTCGCTGGGCCAGCTGGAGTCCCGGCTCGCCGCCCTCAAATCGGGCTCCGGACACACCCCGGTGGCCATGACCGAGCCGGTCCCGCTGTACCTGCTCGAGGCCGCGGGGCTGGAAAACGAGATGCCGGCGGAGTATCTGGCCGCCATCGAAGAAGACGCCGACGTCCCGCCCACGGTGCTCAAGGAAGCCGTGGACCTGATGGGATCCGGCACGATCAGGCTGCTCGCGTACAACACCCAGACCGAAGGACCCCAGACCGTGGCCGTGAAGAAAGCGGCCGAAGACGCTGGCGTTCCGGTGCTGGATTTCAGTGAAACCCTCCCGGAGGGCCAGACCTACGTGCCGTGGATGAGCGCCAACGTGGACAGCCTCAGCGCGGTCCTGGGCTGACCGGCGGGCCGCCGCGGAACCCCGGGGAGCGAGGAAGCGGCCTAAGATGATCGAAGCAGCGGACGCATGTGGCGCCGCAGAAAATCGAGGAAACCTCAGTTGACACCGGTAGTGAGCCTGCGTGGTGCCGCCCTCTCCTTCGGCCGGCGCACCCTGTGGGAGGGCCTGGACCTGGACATCAACCCGGGCGAATTCTTCGCCGTGCTCGGTCCCAACGGTAGCGGCAAGACCACCTTCTTGAAAGTCCTGCTCGGCCTCGTGGAACTCAGCGCAGGCACGGCGGAACTCGGTGGCCGGCCGGTGGAACGCGGCAGCCGCCGGATCGGCTATGTCCCGCAGCAGAAGTCGTTCGACCCGGATACCCCGCTGCGGGCCCGGGACCTCGTGGGCCTCGGCGTCGACGGTCACCGCTGGGGGATCCGGACCGGGGTGGCCAAGACCAGCCGCCGGATCGATGAGCTCCTGGGCCTCGTCGGTGCTGCGGACTACGCCGACGTCCCGGTCGGCCAGCTTTCCGGCGGCGAACAGCAACGGCTGCGCGTCGCCCAGGCCCTGGCGGCTGACCCGGCGGTACTGCTCTGCGACGAGCCCCTGCTCTCCCTGGACCTCCAGCACCAGCAGGCCGTGAGCGCGCTCATCAGCAAACAGTGCGACGAGCGGGACACCGCCGTGGTGTTCGTGACCCACGAAATCAATCCGATCATGGACTACGTGGACCGCGTCCTGTACCTGGCGGACGGCCGGTTCCGGGTGGGAACCCCCGCCGAAGTCATGACCACCGAGGTGCTCTCCGATTTGTACTGCAGCCATGTGGAGGTCATCCAGGCAAACGGCCGGCTGATCGTCGTCGGGCTGCCCGAAGCAGCCACCCACCATCACGAAGACTCCCACGCAGTGGCAGGGGAGGTGGGCTGAGTGGACCCCGATGCCTTGCTGAACGCGATTTTCAACTTCGAGAACTATGGCGAACTGCTGGTCCTCGTCCAGAATTCCCTTTGGGCCGGCGCGGTCCTCGGACTCCTCGGCGGGCTGATGGGCACCTTCGTGATGAAACGGGACCTCGCGTTTGCCGTCCACGGGATCTCCGAACTGTCCTTCGCCGGGGCCGCCTTCGCGCTCCTGATCGGGGCGGACGTCATCCTGGGCTCGCTCGCCGGCTCGGTCACCGCCGCCCTGGTCCTCGGCGTAATGGGCATCAGGGCACGGGACAAGAACTCGATCATCGGCGTCATCATGCCGTTCGGCCTGGGCCTGGGCATTCTCTTCCTGTCCCTCTACGAGGGCCGCGCCGCCAATAAGTTCGGCCTGCTCACGGGGCAGATCGTCTCGGTGGGAACAGTTCAGTTGCAGGTGCTGGCCGGTGCCGCCGTCGTCGTGATGCTGGCGCTCGTTGCCATCTGGCGGCCGCTGACTTTCGCCAGCGTGGACCCGGATGTCGCGACGGCCCGCGGCGTGCCGGTCCGTGCCCTCGGCATCGGATTTATGGTGCTGCTGGGCATCAGCGTGGCGCTGTCCATCCAGATTGTGGGCGCGCTGCTGGTTCTTGCGCTGCTGATCACGCCGGCGGCGGCTGCGCTGCGGGTGACGTCATCTCCCCGGCTGGTGGTGACCCTGAGCGTGGTGTTTGCCATGACGGCGACGGTGGGCGGCATCATGCTGGCCCTTGGCGGGCGCCTTCCGATCAGCCCGTACGTGACCACGCTGTCGTTCCTGATCTACGTGGTCTGCCGGCTGGTGGGAAACTACCGGATGCGGCGGGGCCTCAACGGGCGGGTGCTGCGGACCTCCCCGGTTCCGGCGGCCTGAGGAAGGTCTGCGCCTGGCCGGTGCCGCTGGAATTCCCCGGGTTTGGCGGCAGGGCCCGGCGTGTCCCCTCGAATCGCGGGGTGATCCTCGGCCGTGGCGTCAAAGTTGGGGAAACTCAGCGCCCCTGGATACTTAGCGCCCTGGATACTTAGCGCTCCGGTGATCTTACGTGCCGGCTGACGCCGTGCAGGCCGGGCAGAGGCCAAAGATCTCCACCGTGTGTTCCACCTGGGTGAAGCCGTGTTCCGCGGCGATCCGTGCGGCCCAGGCTTCAACCGCGGGGGCTTCCACTTCGATTGCCTTGCCGCAGCTGCGGCACAGCAGGTGGTGATGGTGTCCGGTGACGGCGCAGCGCCGGTAGACGGCTTCGCCATCGGCGTTCCGGAGCACATCCACGAGCCCGTCGTCGGCGAGCGACTGCAGGATCCGGTAGGTGGTGGCCAAGGACACCGCGGTGTCGCGGTCCTGCAGAATCCGGTGCAACTCCTGCGTGCTGACGAAGTCCGCCAGATCATCCAGCGCGGCGCTGACGGCCAGGCGCTGCTTGGTGACGCGTTGTTCCTTGCCGGCTGCCGGAGCCGAGGCGGGATTCCGGTCGGTACCGGCGTGGGCGCCCTGGGTCATGATGGAACTCGCTTCGCTGACAGGTGTCGTTGCAGGTGATGGCAAGGTTCAAGATTACCAGCCGGGTCCGTGGACACTGCGACGGCGGATGCTTAGGCTGGCCCGATGAAGCTCACGAAATTCACCCACGCCTGTGTCCGCCTGGAGAAAGACGGCCGGGTCCTGGTGCTGGACCCTGGGACCTTCTCCGAGACGGACCAGGCCCTGGCCGGGGCCGACGCCGTGCTGATCACCCACGAACATCCTGACCATATTGACGTCGACGCCGTGGTGTCGGCGCTGCTGGGCAGCAGCGCCCTGCAGCTCTTCGCCCCGGAAGGGGTTGCAGTCCAGCTGAGGGAAAAGGCGGACGGTGCCGCGGACCGGATCCACACCGTGGCGCCGGGGGAGGGCTTCGACGCGGCCGGTTTTGCGGTCCGGAGCTTCGGCGGCCAGCACGCCCTCATCCACCCGCAGATCCCGGTGGTGGCGAACATCGGCTACCTCGTGGATGCCAACGTGTACCACCCCGGGGATTCCTTCGTCATTCCCGACGGCGTCGAGCGTCCGGACCCTGCTCGTGCCCATCCACGCGCCGTGGAACAAGGTCGGCGAAGTGGTGGACTTCGTGATCGGGGTCCGTGCGCCGCGGGCCTTCCAGATCCACGACGCCCTGCTCAACGGGGCCGGGCTGGGCCTCGTCGAGGGACACGTGACGCGGATCGGCGCGAAGTACGGGACCGACTACCGGCACCTGGACAGCGGCGAGTCGGTGGAGGTGTAGGGCCCGGATGGTGGACGAAGAGGAGGTCCTCGCCGGCCGGGAGCCTGGCGGGAGAGCCTAGGCCGGCCACGCCCCGGTCGCAAAGAACTCGGCGATGACGGCCTCGTGCGGTGCCGGGTCCAGGCCCTGGTCGCGCAGCCACTCTTCGCTGTAGTAGTTCCCGGCGTACCGTTCGCCGCCGTCGCACATCAGGGAAACGATGCTGCCGCGGCGGCCGTCGGCGATCATCCCGGCGACAAGCTGCCAGACGCCCCACAGGTTGGTGCCGGTGGACGGTCCGGCGTGCAGGCCGGCATGCTCGTTCAGGTGCCGCATGGCGGCCACTGAGGCCGCGTCCGGGACCTCGATCATGTGGTCGATCACGGCGGGAACGAAGCTCGGCTCCAGGCGGGGCCGGCCGATTCCCTCGATCCGGGACGGCAGGGCGGTTCCGGGTCCGGCGTCGGCGGCGCCGTTGCGGGCCGCGAGCCAGCCGGGATGGAAGGCGGAGTTTTCGGGATCCACGACGCACAACCCGGTGTGATGGCGCTGGTAGCGCAGGTACCGGCCGATGGTGGCGGAAGTACCGCCGGTGCCGGCGCCGACGACGATCCACTCCGGAACCGGATGCTGCTCCAACGCCAGTTGGCCGAAGATCGACTCGGCAATGTTGTTGTTGCCCCGCCAGTCGGTGGCGCGCTCGGCGTAGGTGAACTGGTCCATGTAGTGGCCGTTGGTGCTGCGGGCCAGCTCGGCGGCCGCGTCGTAGACCTCCGAGGCATGGTCCACGAGCAGGCAGGACCCGCCGAACTGTTCGATCAGGGCGATCTTCTCGCGGCTGGTGGTCTTTGCCATCACCGCGATGAACGGCAGGCCCAGTAGCTGGGCGAAATAGGCTTCCGAGACTGCGGTGCTTCCGCTGGAGGCTTCCACGATGGTGGTGCCCTCCCTGATCCAGCCGTTGACCAGTCCGAACAGGAAGAGCGACCGGGCCAGCCGGTGTTTCAGGCTGCCTGTGCGGTGGGTGGACTCGTCCTTGAGATACAGCTGGACGCCCCAGTGCTCCGGGAGCGGGACTGAATACAAGTGCGTGTCGGCGGACCGGTTGTTCTCGGCATTGATTCTGCGGATGGCTTCATCGGCCCATGCCCGGTCCCGGGTACGCTCACTGTTCACCGCACCAGACTACCGGCGGCGCCCGATCCGGATGGCTAGAGTGGGCAGATGCAGACCCTTATGGATGTGGCAGAACTCAATGACCGGTTGGCTGCCGGCCGGCGCACCGTCCTGCTGGACGTGCGGTGGGCGCTGGGCGATCCGCATGGCCGGGAGCACTACCTCAAAGAGCACCTCCCCGGCGCCGTCTTTGTGGATCTTGGCACCGAACTCGCGGGCCCTGCGGATCTCCGGCGCGGCCGGCACCCGCTGCCGGCGCCGGAGCAGTTCCAGGAATCCGTCCGCCGCTGGGGCGTCCGCGACGGCGACGTGGTAGTCGCCTACGACGACAGCGGCAACATGGCGGCCGCGCGGTTGTGGTGGATGCTGCGGCACGCCGGTTTCAAGACCGTGTCCCTGCTCGACGGCGGCCTCGGCGCGTGGCGCGCCGCCGGATACCCGTTGGAGAGCGGCGAGGTGCAGCCGCCCGCCGGGGATGTCACGCTCGGCGCGGACGCCATGCCGACCATTGACGCCGAACAGGCCGGTGCCTGGGCGCGTGGCGGATTTCTCCTTGATGCCCGGGCGGGGGAGCGGTACCGCGGCGAGTTCGAGCCGGTGGATCCCCGGGCCGGGCACATCCCCGGGGCGGTCAGCGCCCCCACTGGCGCCAACCTCGCCCCTGACGGGAAGTTCCTGCCGCCGGCGGAACTGAAGGAGCGCTTCCGCGCGCTGGGGTTGCGGCCGGACGTACCGACGGCCGTCTACTGCGGGTCCGGCGTCACGGCGGCGCACGAAATCGCGGCCCTGGAGATAGCAGGGTTCCCGGCGGCGCTGTATCCGGGCTCGTTCTCCGAGTGGTCCAACAACCCGGCGCATCCGGTCGTGACGGGACCAGGCGGAGAAAGCTACTGACCGGTATCGCTGTCAGCGGACGAATTAGATAACGGAACGGCAACGGGCGTAACGTCAGACTATGACTCCCGGACGCCCCGTACCCCCGCCACTCGCTACCCCCCTGCCCGACCTGGATGACGCCCGGTTCAACGACAACGTCCAGGCCGACGGCAGCACCCTCGTTGCCGCCTACGGCTCCACTTCCGCAGACAGCGGCCTCGTCCCGCTGACCGTCGCGCGCCGCGCCCCCAAGGCCAACGACGTCGAGATCTCCATCGACTTCGTCGGCCTCTGCCACTCCGACGTCCACGCCACGCGCGGGGAATGGGGCGGAGACAAGTACCCGCTCGTCCCCGGCCACGAAATTGTCGGCCGCGTCAGCCGCGTCGGCTCCGACGTCGATGACTTCGCGGTCGGCGACCGCGTCGGCGTCGGCTGCATGGTCGATTCCTGCCGCGAATGCGACGCCTGCCTCGACGGCCTGGAGCAGTACTGCGAACACGGCATGATCGGCACCTACGGTGCCGAAGACCCCCGCAACGCCAACACCGTCACCCAGGGCGGCTACGCCACCTCCATCGTGGTGGACCGCAACTACGTTCTGACGATCCCGGAGAGCCTGGACCCGGCCGCCGCCGCGCCGCTGCTCTGCGCCGGGATCACCACGTACTCGCCGCTGAACCACTTCGAGGTTGAAGAGGGCGACGTCGTGGGTGTTGTCGGCCTCGGCGGCCTCGGCCACATGGCCGTCAAAATCGCCAAAGCCATGGGCGCCGAGGTGACCGTCTTCACCACCTCCGAGAAGAAGTTCGCCGCGGCCCGTGAACTCGGCGCGGACGACGTCGTTCTTTCCAAGGACGCGGCGGCGATGGCCGCCGCGAACCGCAGCATCGACGTCATCATCGACACCGTCGCCGCACCGCACGACCTTAACCCGTACTTCCGCACGCTCCGCCAGGACGGCGCGCTGTTCCAGCTGGGACTGCCCTCCGAAGCCATGCCTCCGGTCAACCCGGGAGCGCTCATCAGCCGACGGATCGCCTATGCCGGGTCGCTGATCGGCGGAATTGCCGAGACCCAGGAAATGCTGGACTTCTGCGCCGAGCACGGTGTGGTCTCCGACATCGAAATGGTGACCGCGGAGCAGCTCAACGATGCCTACGACCGGATGGTCGCCGGCGACGTGAAGTACCGGTTCGTCCTGGATGTGAGCACCCTGCACGCCCCGTCCGGGAGCGCCGACGCATGAGCACCATCTTCACCCGGATCATCAACGGTGAAATCCCGGGCCGGTTCGTCTGGCGCGAGGACGACGTGGTGGCGTTCCTGACGACGGGTCCGCTGGCCGACGGCCACACTTTGGTGGTTCCCACCGAGGAAGTCGACCGCTGGACCGACGCCGCTCCCGAGCTGCTGGCCCGGGTCATGGAGGTGGCACGCAGGATCGGTGCCGTCCAGGTGGACGTCTTCGACGCGGCCCGTGCAGGCCTCATCGTGGCAGGTTACGAGGTCAACCACCTGCACGTCCACGTCTGGCCCTCCAACTCGATGGCCGACTACGACTTCGGTTCCGCGGATCAGCATCCCGATCCGGACCGGCTCGATGCCAACGCGGAAAAGCTCCGCGAGGGGCTGCGGGCTGCCGGCTACGCCGAGCAGGTCCCGACGGCCTGACCGGCCCCTGACCCGCAAAAAGCGACACAGCGCTGGCGCCGGCCTCCTGCCCTCCGGGGCATCAGGCCGGCGCCAGCACCTTGTTAAGGGCCGCCCGGATCCGCTTCTCGGAAACCGAATATGCGGTCCCGAGCTCGACGGCGAACAGGCTCACCCGCAATTCCTCGATCATCCAGCGGACGTGGGTCAGCTCGACTCCGGCGCGGCGGCCGGGCAGCAGGGCCGACACGGCGTCGTCGTAGTCATCCTCGATCGCCTGGACGGCGGCCATGTGCTGGGCATCGCGCTGGACGTTCCCGGGCAGCTTTTCGAGCCGCTTTTCGATGGCCGCGAGGTACCGGGGCAACTGGCTGAGCTGGGCGTAGCCCGTCCGGGCCACGAAACCGGGGAACACCAGCTGTTCCAGCTGGCTCCGGACGTCGTTCAGGGCGCTGATCAGCGCCAGGCTGGTGGTTCCCCTGAGCTGCTTCTCGATCCGGCGCGTGCTCGCAAGGATGCGCTCGACGACGGCGGTCACCGTGAAGACGGTGTCGATCAGTTCCGCCCGGACATTCTCGTAGAGCGCCCGGAAGGACGCCTCATCCCACGGCAGCGCGGCCGGCGTGAGCTTGTCGATGGCGGCGAGGGCGCAATCGGCGATCAGGGCGGACACGGAGCCGTGCGGGTTCTGGCTAAAGGTCAGCTTCTCCGTGTTGTTCAGGTGCTCCAGGACGTAGCGGTCCGGCGCCGGAACCTTCAGGGCCAGGAGCCGGATGACCCCGGCGCGCATGGCCTGTTCCTGCTCGGAGCTGGTCTGGAACAGGCGCAGGGCCACGGAGCTGCCCTCGTCCACCAGTGCGGGGTACCCGGTGACGGTGTGCCCCGCCACGATGCCCTGGACCTGGCGTTGAATTGACCCGAAGGACCAGTCGGTGAGGCCGGACTGCTCGGCGAAGCCGCCGGGCGCACCTGCCGGGCGCGTTGCGGCGGCTCCGGCCGGAGACGCTGCCGTCTGGCTGCCGGCCTTGCCGCGGCCCGCTGCCTTGCCGGAGGGCCGGCCGGGCGCCCCGGATGCGGACGCCCCCGATGCGGGCGCGGTCGTCGCCGGGGTGGCGCCGAGCGATTCCGCGATGGCCCGCCGGGTGGCCGGGGCGAGCCGTTCCTGCAGCGCCGGGAGGTCCTTGCCTTCGTCCAGGACCTTGCCGCGGGAATCCACGACGCGGAAGCTGACCCGCAGGTGCGCCGGGACGGCGTCCCAGTTCCAGAGCCCCGGCGGAATGACCTGCCCGCGGATCCGGCGCAGCACGAGCTCCAGCGAGGGCTCCAGCTCATCGGCAGCAGGATCGAAGTCCGCCTCGAGGGCCGCCACGGCCTGGCGCGCGACGTCCGGCGCGGGCACGAAGTTCTTGCGTACCTGTTTCGGCAGCGACTTGATCAGCGCGGTGACGAGTTCGACGCGCTGGCCCGGGATCAGCCAGCGGAACGCGGCGTCGTCGAGCTGATTCAGGAACAGCACCGGGACCTCGGCGGTGACGCCGTCGGACGGGTTGGGCGGCGAACCGGGCGCGACAGGGTGGAACTCGTAGCTCAACGGCAGCTCAAAACCCTTGTGCAGCAGCGTCTTGGGATAGGCTGCGTCGTCCAGCCCGTCGGCGTCCTCGCTGATCAGCAGGGCCTGGTCAAAGTCCAGCAGCGCGGGGTCCTGTTGCCGGGCGTCCTTCCACCACTTGTCGAAGTGCCGTTCGGAGACAACCTCCTTGCCGATCCGGGCGTCGTAGAACTCGAAGAGGGTTTCGTCGTCGACGAGGATGTCGCGGCGGCGCATCCGGGCCTCCAGCTCCTCGACCTCGTGGAGCAGGGCACGGTTGCGGTGGAAGAACTTGTGGTGCGTCTGCCAGTCACCCTCCACGAGGGCATGCCGGATGAACAGCTCCCGGCACAGCTCCGGTTCGACCCTGCCGTAGTTGATGCGGCGGCTCGGAATGATGGGCACGCCGTAGAGCGTGACCTTCTCATGCGCCATCACCGAGCCCGTCTTTTTGGACCAGTGCGGCTCGCTGTAGTTGCGTTTGACCAAATCCGGTGCGACCTGCTCGGCCCAGAGCGGATCGAACTTCGCAGCGACCCGGGCCCACAGCCGGCTGGTCTCGACAAGCTCGGCGGCCATCACGAACGTGGGGGACTTCTTGAACAGTGCCGAGCCGGGGAAGATCGCGAAGCGGCTGCCGCGGGCACCGGCATACTCGCGCTTGCGCTCGTCGAGGATCCCGATGTGGCTCAGCAGCCCGGAAAGCAGGCTGATGTGGATGCCCTCATGGAGGCCCACCGGGTCCGCGAGCCGGCCGCTGTCCAGGCTGATGCCCAGCGGCCGGGCCAGCTGGCGGAGCTGGGCGAAGAGGTCCTGCCATTCCCGCACGCGCAGGTAGTTGATGAATTCCGCTCGGCACAGCCGGCGGAACGCGGAGGAGGAGAGCTCCTGCTGCTTTTCCTGCACGTAGTTCCACAGGTTCAGGAAGCCGGTGAAGTCCGAGTTCTCGTCCCGGAACCGGGCGTGCTTCTCGGCGGCGAGCTGCTGCTTGTCGGTCGGGCGCTCGCGCGGGTCCTGGATCGTCAGCGCCGCCGCGAGGATCATGACCTCACGGACGCAGCCGCGCCGGCCCGCCTCGACGATCATCCGGCCCAGCCTCGGGTCAACCGGCAGCTGGGCGAGCTGCTGCCCGACGGCGGTCAGGCCGCCGGAGGCCGGCGGGCGGAGGGCGCCGAGCTCGCGCAGGAGGCTGACGCCGTCGTTGATGGCGCGGGAATCCGGCGGCTCGACGAACGGAAAGGCTTCGACGTCCTTCGGCCCGCGCGCCACGCCCATGGCGGTCATCTGCAGGATGACCGCGGCCAGGTTGGTGCGCAGGATTTCCGGGTCGGTGAAGAGCGGGCGGGACTCGAAGTCCTCCTCGGAGTAGAGCCGGATCGCGATGCCGTCCGAGACGCGGCCGCAGCGGCCGGAGCGCTGGTTGGCGGACGCCTGGGAAACGCGCTCGATCGGGAGCCGCTGGACCTTGGTGCGGTGCGAGTAGCGCGAGATGCGGGCCGTGCCGGTGTCGATGACGTACTTGATGCCGGGCACCGTCAGGGAGGTCTCGGCGACGTTGGTGGCCAGGACGATCCGGCGTTTGCTGCCGGGGTGGAAGACCTTGTGCTGTTCCTGCAGGCTGAGCCGGGCGAACAGCGGCAGCACCTCGGTGCCGGCGAGCCGCCGGTTGGACTGGATCCGGGCGTTGAGCGCCTCGGCGGCGTCGCGGATCTCGCGCTCGCCGGAGAAGAAGATAAGGATGTCCCCGGGGGCCTCCTGCGCGAGTTCGTCGACGGCGTCGCAGACGGCGTCGAGCGGGTCCCGGTCCTCCTCGAGCTCGTCGTCCGAGGCCGCCACGGGGTCGTCGCCGGCTGCGCCGCCGGCGGGCTGGGAGAGCGGGCGGTAGCGGATCTCGACCGGGTAGGTGCGGCCGGAGACCTCGATGACGGGCGAGGGATCGTCCTCGGTTCCGAAGTGTTTCGCGAAGCGCAGCGGATCGATGGTGGCCGAGGTGATGATGATTTTCAGGTCCGGTCGCTGCGGCAGGATCCGCTTGAGGTAGCCGAGGATGAAGTCGATGTTGAGGCTTCGCTCGTGCGCCTCGTCGATGATGATGGCGTTGTACTTGCGCAGCAGCTTGTCGCGCTGGATTTCCGCCAGCAGGATGCCGTCGGTCATGAGCTTGACTTTGGTCGAGCGGCTGACCTCGCCGGTGAAGCGGACCTGGAAGCCGACCTCCTGGCCGATCTCCACCCCGAGTTCCTCCGCGATGCGCTCGGCGACCGTCCGTGCGGCCAGCCGGCGGGGCTGGGTGTGGCCGATCAGGCCGTTTTCGCCCAGGCCCAGTTCGAGGCACATCTTGGGAATCTGGGTGGTCTTTCCCGAGCCGGTCTCGCCGGCGATGATGGTCACCTGATTGGCGGCAATGGCTGCCATCAGATCGTCGCGGCGCTCGGAGACCGGCAGCTCGGCGGGGTAGGAAATATGCAGTGTCATGGCTGGAGACAGTCTACTGGGGGAAGCGGCCCGGGGTGGCCCGGGCTTCCCGGCAGTGGACCGTCTCCGGCCGTACGGGGAGTGTGTCCGGTAGTAGTGGTTAGCGGGTTCAGGGTGCGGGTGGTGCCGGCCGGTGCCGGCGGTTCAGAGGAGTCTGCGCAGGTAGCTGACGCTGGGCAGCTCCAGCGCAGCCCAGTCTTCGTCGGAGCGGACTGCCGGAGTGTGGCCGAGTCCGTCGCTGCGCACGGCGGCGACGGTGGCGGAGAGTGCGCTGATAATGAGGATGAAGACGGCTATTCCGAGGAGTTCCATACCTCCATGGTTCTCCGTCCGGGACCACCAAGAAAGTGGCAGTAATGACCAAATTCGTCTAATTTCTGCCATAATTGGTTCATGATCAATTCCGTCGCCGTCATCGTGCTGGAACCGCTGGCGGCCTTTGAATTCGGGGTCGCCGCCGAGGTGTTCGGCCTGGACCGATCTGCCCGTGAGCCTGGTCTGCCGCACTTCGACTTCCGCGTGTGCACGGTGGTTCCGGGCACGGTCAGGCTCAAGGGCGGAGTGTCCCTGCTGGTGGACCGCGGCCTGGAGGCTACGGCTGACGCCGACCTTGTCATCATGGCCCCGTTCGGCGATGACGACGGCCAGGACATCCCGGAACCGGTGCTGGACGCCCTGCAGGCAGCCCATCGGCGTGGCGCCTGGGTGATGTCGATTTGTTCCGGCGCCTTCGCGCTGGCCAAGGCCGGATTGCTCGACGGCCGGCGCTGCACGACGCACTGGCATTTTTCCGGGCTGCTGGCAGCGCAGTACCCGGCGGCGCTCGTGGACGAGAACGTGCTCTATGTCCAGGATGGCCGGGTCATTACGAGCGCCGGAACAGCTGCCGGGATTGATGCCTGCCTGCACCTGATCCGGGTCGAGTTCGGCGCCAAAGTTGCCGCCGGGATCGCCCGCGACATGGTGGTTCCGCCGCACCGCGACGGCGGCCAGGCCCAGTACATCGACCGGCCGATCCCGGCCTGCGGATCCGAACCCATGGAAAGGCTGCTGGAGTGGATGGTCCGGCACCTGCAGGAGGAGCATTCCGTCAACGAGCTCGCTGCACGGGTGCATATGTCTCCGCGCACCTTTGCCCGCCGGTTCCGGGCAGAAACGGGGGCAACGCCTGCGGCCTGGCTCAACGCCCAGCGGGTGCTGCGGGCGCAGGAACTCCTGGAAACCACGGACCTCAGCATCGACGAGGTGGCCCGGGCCGCGGGCTTCGGTCATTCGGTCCTGCTGCGGCACCACTTCATGAAGGCGCTCGGCACCAGCCCGCAAGGCTACCGGCGCACCTTCCGGGGACAGCTCGCCGCGGTCTAGCCGGGCGGGGAAGGCCGGCTTCTTGGGGGCATCGATGCTTCTGCGGCTTCCCGGGTCAGTTCCACAAGGGCCCGCCACGGACCGGTCAGGGCCTGCTCCGGCACCGTCGCCCGGTGCTGCCCGGCCCGGATGTTGTAGGTGAAACGGTCCGGCTGACCGCCCTTGCTGCGCTGGTTCCGCGCCGGAACGGAATCCCACGGACACGCCTCGACAACCGGCTGCCAGCGCTCCACTTCGTCCGGAGTCGCCGCCTCGGCGGTCCAGATCCGTTTGATGCCGGCAAAGCCGCCGCTGCGCTCCACTGTGATTTTCAGCAGGCTGTGATCTTCGTTGGGCAGTAGATTCATGGGACTGCGATCGTTACGGGACAGCGATCTGCACGAGACAGCGGTCCGTGGGACGGGTTAGAGCCTTACCTTCACAGTTTCCCACGCGGACCGCACCGCGTCATGCTCTTTCGAGTCCGCTCCGTAGCGTTCCTTGGCGGTGCCGACCGTGGCCCGGGCAAACGTCCTGAAGGTGGCCTTGGGCGAGAGGGATCCGCCGGTCAGGGTCTCGTACCAGATCTGCGCCGGCGCGTCCCAGGCATTGCCCCCCAGCGCGATGGCCACGAGGCAGAATGCCCGGTTCGGAATGCCTGAGTTCAGGTGCACCCCGCCGTTGTCCGCGCTGGTCCGGATATAGGAGTCCATCGAGTCGGGCTGCGGGTCCTTGCCGAGGATGTCATCGTCGTACGCGGTTCCTGGCGCCTTCATGGACCGCAGCGCGGAACCCTGGACCTGATCCGTGAAGAGGCCTTCCCCGATCAGCCAGCTCGCCTGGGCGGTGGACTGCTGTTTCGCGTACTGCTCCACCAGGGCACCGAACACATCGGACATCGATTCGTTCAGGGCGCCGGCCTGGTACCGGTAGACAAGCCCGGCCGAATACTGCGTCACCCCGTGCGCCAGCTCGTGGCCGATAACGCTCAGGGACTTCGTGAAGCGCTCGAAGATCTGCCCGTCCCCGTCCCCGAAGACCATCTGCCGGCCGTCCCAGAACGCGTTGTCATAGCGCTCGCCGTAGTGCACGGTGGCCAGGAGCGGCAACCCGCGGCCGTCGATGGAGTCGCGTCCGAAGGCGTCCGTGTACAGCCGGTGGGTGTGCCCCAGCCCCTCGTAGGCTTCGTCGGCGGCAGGATCACCGGTTGGCGGCGACCCCTCTTTCCGGACCACGGTGCCCGGAAGTTCCTCGGTGAAGGCGGCGTTGTAAATGGTCCGCTCCGGCGGGCCCGGCGTGTGCCCGCGCAGGCCCGGGGGAGCGGGGGGCATGTCGGGGGCCGGCTGCTCCCGGGTTTCGTGGAACGTGTGCGCATGCCGCAGAGCCTTCCGTGCGGCCTCCGCAGCCTCGTTGAGCCCGGGTTCGCGCAGCGACGCGACGCGACGGAGCAGGTACGGCGGAATGATGGAACAGAACATGCGAGACCCCTTTTCACTTCTGCGGGTTCCTTATTGCCGCGCAACCCTGCGGGCGGCTGCCGGTTCCCGCTGCCGGTGCGAACAGCCTACGTCCGGGCGCCGACAATTGGCGTGACCCGGTCCCGGCGGGGTGGTGTTCGACCCCGCGGCCCTGCTGACAAAACACAAAAACCCGCCGTTTCCATGAAACGGCGGGTTTTCTCGGTGGTGCCCTCGATAGGATTCGAACCTACGACCTTCTGCTCCGGAGGCAGACGCTCTATCCCCTGAGCTACGAGGGCAGTCAGGGATCCTGCCGTGACCGGCGGGACGTCCTAGAGCTTAGCAGGAAGGTGGCCCGCACGCGAAAATCGGCGCGTGCGGAGTGTCGCCGCGGGCCGGTCAGTAGCCCGCGAACGAGTCAACGTGGATCCGGCGGGCCCCGGCGCCCCGGGCCGCGGAACTCAGCGACCGCACGCTCGCCGGCGAACCGGACACATAGACATCGCGGGCGGAAATATCCGGCACGAGTTCACGGAGCCGCCCTGCGTCGAGCCTGGCGTTGCCGGCGTTCCTGCGCGAAGCCGGGCGGAACGGACCCGTCCGCGAGCCGAATGAGGACCCGGGCGCCGGAGCGTTCCAGCTCCTCCGCGTAGGCCAGCTCGTCGGCGCTCCGGGCCAGATAAAGGAGGACCACGTCCCGCTCCCGGGCGGCACCGGAACCGAGCTGGGCAAGGTAGGGCGTGATGCCGATGCCGGCAGCAATCAGGAGCACCGGAGCTTGCCGGTTCCCGGGCAGGACGAAGTCGCCGCCCACAGCCGTTCCGGTCAGTTCCTCGCCGGGTTCGAGGGCCAGCAGCGCGCGTTTTGCGGAGGACAGCGGCGCGGCGGTGCCCACCCCCAGGCTCAGCTCGGGTGAGCCCGGCGCACTGGTCAGGCTGAAGACCCGCCGCTGGCCCTTCCCGTCGGCCCCGGAGTGCGGTAGATGCAGTTCCAGATATTGCCCGGCCGCGTACCGGAGCGGACGGGACGGACGGAAGCGGAACTCCGTCGTCGTCGGCGTCAATGGCCGCGAGCCCGTGAAACGGAGCCGGATGCCACCGCGTTGCCCGGCGGTAAACGCCAACAGGTTTCCGGCCAGCAGCGCCAGCTCGGGGGAGTTCGCGGCGAATCCGAGATTGAACGGCACCGCGAACAGCAGGCCGACGACGACGGCGAGCAGCAGCTGCTGCCAGCGCCGCGGCGGCAGCGTCAACGGCTCGGTGAGCATGAACCCGACAAAAAACAGGATGGGGCGTTGGGCGACGGCCTGCCACAGGGCCGCACCGGGCTCGAGCCCGGCACGCAGCAGTTCGGCGGTCACAATGCCCCCGGCGACCAGCGTGAACACCGCGGCCATCTGCAGTTTGCGGACCCGGTGGAGGACCAGGAGGGCCCCTGGCAGGACGAGCCAGAGCATGGCGGGCGTCGCCGCCCACCAGGTGGCGATGTTGAGCCCGGTCAGTCCGGCCAGGAACGCGCCGGCCGCCGCAGGGTTGAAAATGTGCCGGCCGCGCCAGGCCAAGGCGTACTTCGAGGCCGAGGCCAGGACGCAGGCCAGGGCCACACCCGCGAGGTCCAGCAGCCGCACTCCGCCGGTGAGCTGGGTGGGCCAGAAGAGGAAATACAGCAGCAGGCCCGTGATGAGCGAGGATTCGGTGTGCGGGCGAACATGGAAGAGGGCCGCCAGTGCACGGTTTGCGGCATAGGTCAGGCCAAGACACAGAACCAGATGGGCGAGCAGCTCCGGCAGCCCGAACGTCAGCCAGCCGAGGAGATCCAGCAGCAGGCTGTAAACGGCAAGGACCGCGAGCACCAGGAGTACCAGCCGGTACATGGTGAACCGGCCCAGGGCCGTGTCCAGCCGGGCGGCTGCCGGAACTGCTGAACGTAGTGTCATGAAAAGAGTGTCCCCTCGAAATCGGCGGAGAATTCCGCGTGTCCGTCCGAATACACGGTGAGCCAGGCGAAATCGAACTCGCGCGCCAGCCTTGCGCCTTCGACAAAAAAGAGCGCGGTCGCGAGCGCATCGGCCACCATCGCCGTTCCGGCCATCGCCCAGCTGGCAACGACATGCCGGACGGGTGCACCCGTGGTGCCGTTGAGGACGTGGTGGAGGTCTTCGTCCCAGGACCGCCGGTTGGCAGCCGAGGCGCACAGGGCGCCCGGGCCCAACATCACGGTGCCGATGGCCTGGCCGGGGTCTGACGGGTGTTCGAGCGCGACCTTCACGGGTTCCGGTCCAGTGTTGAAGAGGTCTCCGCTGGCGTCGATGAAGTGCCTGGCATGACCGCGGGCCAGCAGCCCGGTGGAGAGCAAATCCGCCAGTTGCCCTTTGCCGGCGGCACCGACGTCGAGGGTGACCGGAGCCGCGGTTTTCACCACGGATCCCTGCCAGTGCAGCACGTCCTCCCACCGCGGCGCGGGCAGCGGAGGGCCGGCCGCACGCAGGGAGTACCGCGCGTCGTAGCCGAGCCGCACCAGGCTGCCGCCGATCAGTGGTGTCATGGCACCGCCGGTGAGTCGGTACAGGGTGCCGTAGAGCCGGCCCAGTGCCGTCGCCTCGGCGGGCAGGTCATGGCGTCCCGGGCTGCGCGCGATCGCGGCTACGACCGAGTCGGTGCGGAAGCGGGACCAGGTGGCGTCGTAGCCGGCCACCATGCCCAGCACGTGCCGGCGGTCGTTGGCGGACAGCGGGGACGGCGTTGAGATTTCCCAGCCGGTTCCGATTCCGTCGAACGTGAATGACGCCCAGCCCGGGTGCGGCACGTTGTCTCCTCTTGCCTTGCCGCCTGTCCCGGGCCGGCTACGAGGCCTGGGTTTTGATCTTGGCTACGGCCTCGTTGAAGCCGCCGCTGGTCAGCGAGGACCCTGCCACCTTTGAGACCTTGATCGCGTCCAGTTTCTTCCCGACGATCTGGTCCTGGATCCCGCTGGCGAACTCGCCCTGAAATTTTTTGGTGTTGGGATTGGACGGATGCGGCGTGATCTGCACGCCGGACACCGTGCCGTCGGCCAGGGTCAGCTCCACCCCCACCGTTTCAGTGCCGTTGGGGGAGACGTAGTTGCCGTCGGCGCTGTAGGTGCCGTCTTTATAGGCGGTGGAGCCGCTGCCGGCCGCGGCGGAACCGGGAGCCGAGGTTGCCGGGCTGACGGGATCGGCCTCCGCGGCCGGGGGTTGTGCCGGGGCGCACCCGGCAGCGCTGCCGGCCAGGGACAGGCCGGCCAGGCCGGCGAAGACACTCTTGCGGAATACGGAATTCATGCGGCGACTCGATTCGTTGCGACAACCGGACAGGCGGGGACTTCGGACACTGACACCACTTACAACGCCAATACCAGCGTATCGGTTCACTCCGTCCGGGGGAGGCCGCCAAATTCCGCCACACTCCGGCCCACCGGTAGGCTAGATCCGTGACCCCAGAAGAACTCTCCCTCGCCATATCCGCCTGCCTGAAAGACGCCGTCGCCGGCGGCGACATCGCCCTGTCGGCTGCCGACATTCCCGACGCCGTGCGCGTCGAGCGTCCGAAGAACAGGGACCACGGCGACTGGGCGACCAACATCGCCCTGCAGCTGGCGAAGGCGGCGGGCAGCAACCCGCGGGAGCTGGCGTCTGTCCTGAGCGCCCGGCTGAAGTCCATCGACGGGGTTTCGGCCGTCGACATCGCCGGACCCGGCTTCCTCAACATCACCGTGGACGCTGCCGCGGCCGGCGCCCTGGCCCGCGCGATCGTCGAAGCAGGCCCGGCCTACGGCACCAACTCGGCGCTCGCCGGACGCGTGGTCAACATGGAGTTCGTCTCGGCCAACCCCACCGGGCCGCTGCACATCGGCCACACCCGCTGGGCGGCCTTGGGTGACTCGATCGCCAGGGTGCTGCGCGCCTCCGGGGCGGACGTCACCGCCGAGTACTACATCAACGACGCCGGATCACAGATGAATGTCTTCGCCCATTCCGTTCTCGCCCGGATGCACGGCCGGGACGTGCCTGAGGGCGGGTACCCCGGCGGATACATCGCGGACCTCGGCCACGAGGTGCTGACCAGGCACCCGGACATCCGCGAACTCACCGACGTCGCGGCGCTCCCGGTGATCCGCGGTGCGGCCTACAAGGCCCAGCTGCACGACATCAAGCAGACGCTGGCGGAGTTCGGCGTCGCCTTCGACGTGTACTTTTCCGAACAGGAACTCCACGACGGCGGTGCGATTGCCGACGCCGTGGCGCGGCTGCGCGAGCAGGGCCACGTCTACGACGACGGCGGTGCGGTCTGGCTGCGCACCACGGACTTCGGCGATGACAAGGACCGGGTGATGATCCGCGCCAACGGCGAGCCCACCTACTTTGCCGCCGACGCCGCCTACTACCTTTCCAAGAAGGACCGCGGCTACACGGAGAAGATCTACCTCCTCGGCGCCGACCACCACGGCTACATCCACCGGCTCAAGGCGATCGCCGCCGCGGCCGGAGACGACCCCGAGGTCAACATCGAAGTCCTGATCGGACAGCTGGTCTCCGTCAACGGCGCCAAACTCTCCAAGCGCGCCGGCAACATCATCGAGCTCAAGGACCTCATCTCCTGGCTCGGCAAGGACGCGGTGCGCTACTCGCTGGCCCGCTTCCCCGCCGATTCGCCGCTGACCCTGGACCCGGAGCTGCTCAAGAAGCACAGCAACGAGAACCCGGTCTTCTACGTTCAGTACGCGCATGCCCGCTCCCGCGGCACCGCCCGGAACGCCGTGGCCGCAGGGGTGGAGCGCCGGGTTGACGGCAGGGACAGCTTCGAGGCCGCACTGCTGGATCACCCGACGGAGAACGAACTCCTGTCCTACCTGGGCAGCTACCCCTCGATCGTGGCCAAGGCCGCGGAACTGCGCGAACCGCACCGCGTCGCCCGGCACCTGGAAGTCATTGCCGGCGCCTACCACCGCTGGTACGACGCCTGCCGCGTGGCACCCCAGGGCGAGGAAGCCATCACCGACCTCAACCGCACCCGGCTCTGGCTCAACGACGCCACCAGCCAGGTGCTCGCCAACGGACTGGAACTGCTGGGCGTCTCGGCGCCGGAACGGATGTAACCATGAATGCGACTTCCATGAACACCACACCCGCCCAGGCCTCCCCGCTGGCCCCGGAGTGGCTGCAGGTCCCTGCCGACCTCAACGAACTCCAGGAACCGCTGTGGGCGGCCGGCGTCGGACGGACCAACGACGGCGAGCTCAGCATCGACGGGATCCCCGTCAGCGAACTCAAGCGCCAGTACGGCACACCGCTGTTCGTGATGAGCGAGACGGACTTCCGGGCCAGGGCACGGGCATTCAGCGACGCCTTCAATGACGCGTTCGCGGACATTTGCGGCGGCGTGGACGTCTACTACGCCGGAAAATCGTTCCTGTGCACCTCCGTCGTCCGGTGGGTCGAGGAGGAAGGGCTCCGGCTCGACACCGCCTCAGGCGGGGAACTCGCCGTCGCGGCCCGGGCCGGTATCCCGGGCGCCGACGTGGCATTGCACGGCAACAACAAGTCCGACGCCGAGATCCACCGCGCCCTGGACATGGGCTTGGGCCGGATCGTCGTGGACAGCCTGGCCGAGCTGGACCGGGTGGCCGCGATTGCCGCCGGACGTGGTGACATCGCCAAGGTGATGCTCCGGCTCACTCCCGGGGTCCACGCCCACACCCACGAGTTCATCGCCACCGCGCATGAGGACCAGAAGTTCGGTCTGTCCATGGCCGGAGACTCCACCGAGATGGCCGGACTGTCCGCAGCGGAGGAAGCCGTGGCCGCGGCCGCCGGCTACGACAGCATCGAGCTGCTGGGCCTGCACTGCCACATCGGTTCCCAGATCTTCGAACCTGACGGCTTCGCCCTGGCCGCCGTGAAGCTGCTCGACTTCCTGGCCGCAATGCAGGCCAAGTACTCGATCGTGCTGCCGGAACTGGATCTCGGCGGCGGCTACGGCATCGCCTACACCCCGGTGGATACGCCGCGCCCCGCCGCCGAAATCGCGCAGGCCATGGCCGCCGTCGTCCGTTCCAAATGCGCGGAACTGGGCATCGACGCGCCCCGGATCTCGATCGAACCGGGCCGCGCGATCGTCGGCAGCAGCACCTTCACTCTCTATGAAGTCGGCACGCTCAAGACTGTCCGCGTCGACGCCCCCGCCGAGGGAGCCGCGGAAACCGCAGCGGCAGCACCTGCCGGGGGAGGGAACGTTACGCACCCGCGCCGGTATGTGTCGGTGGACGGCGGCATGAGCGACAACCCCCGGCCGGTCCTGTACGACGCGGATTATTCGGCGATTCTGGCATCGCGGACCTCGGACGCGGCCCCGCAACTGTCCCGCGTAGTGGGCAAACATTGCGAGAGCGGCGACATAGTTGTTAGAGATGTATATCTGCCCGAGGACGTGGCAGCCGGTGATCTGCTCGCTGTACCGGGGACCGGCGCCTACTGCTGGGCCCTGTCAAGCAACTACAACTATCTGGCCCGGCCGGGCGTTGTCGCTGTGCGCGACGGATCCGCCCGGCTCATTGTCCGCGGGGAAACCGAAGAAGATCTGCTCAACCGCGACATGGGAGTCTGAATGACTGAATTGCGAACCCTGAAAGTAGCCCTCCTGGGCTGTGGCAACGTCGGGGCCCAGGTTGCACGAATTCTCCTTGAGGACGCCGAGGCGCTGGCTTCCCGCACCGGGGCGCGCCTGGAACTGACCGGCATTGCCGTCCGGAACCTCGACACCAAGCGCGACGTCGAACTCCCGCAGGCCCTGTTCACCACCGACGCGGAATCGCTCGTCAAGGACGCCGACCTCGTCGTTGAGCTGATGGGCGGGATCGAACCGGCCCGCAGCCTGATCATCAGCGCCCTGCGCAACGGCGCCTGCGTCGTGACCGGCAACAAAGCGCTGATTGCGCAGGACGGCGCGACGCTGCACGAAGAGGCGGACCGCGCCGGCGTGCAGCTCTCCTACGAGGCCGCCGTGGCCGGCGCCATCCCGATCCTGCGGCCGATCCGGGACAGCCTGTCCGGTGACCGGATCACCCGCGTACTCGGGATCGTCAACGGCACCACGAACTTCATCCTGGACCAGATGGACTCCACCGGGGCGCAGTTCGCCGACGCACTCGCCGAGGCCCAGCGCCTGGGCTACGCCGAAGCCGACCCCACCGCCGACGTCGAAGGCCACGACGCCGCGTCCAAGGCCGCCATCCTGGCCGCCCTCTCCTTCCACACCCGGTTCGCCCTGAGTGATGTCTACTGCGAAGGGATCAGCTCGGTCAGCGCGGCCGACATCGCCGCAGCGAAGGACGCCGGGTTCGTTATCAAGCTGCTCGCCATCGCCGAGAAACTCACCGACGAGCAGGGCACCGAGGGAGTCTCGGTCCGGGTGCACCCGACGCTGCTCCCGCGCGATCACCCGCTGGCGGCCGTCCGCGGCGCGTTCAACGCGGTCTTCATCGAGGCGGAGAACGCCGGCGAGCTGATGTTCTACGGCCAGGGCGCCGGCGGGACCCCGACGGCCTCCGCCGTGCTGGGCGACCTCGTGTCCGCCGCCCGCCGGATCGTCCTGGGCGGCCCGGCCGGCACGGAAACGAGCACCGGCAACGTCGCCGCGCTGCCGATCGACGCGGCCATCACGAGCTACTACATCGGCCTCGACGTCGCCGACCAGCCCGGCGTCCTGGCCCGCATCGCCCAGCTGTTTGCCCAGCACGGCGTGTCCATCGAGATCATGCGCCAGACCATCCACCGCTCCGAGGACTCCACCGTCGATTCGGCGGAGCTGCGGATCGTCACGCACCGTGCAACCGAGGCTGCCCTGGCAGCAACCGTCGAGGCCGTCAAGGGCCTGGACGTCATCAATACCGTCACATCCGTACTGCGGGTAGAAGGGGTCTAAGTGGCTCACCAATGGCGCGGAGTCATCCGCGAATATGCTGAACGTCTGCCGGTCACCGAGGCCACGAAGGTCATCACCCTCGGTGAGGGCGGCACGCCGCTTGTCCACGCGCAGAAACTCTCCGAACTGACCGGTTCGTCGGTCTACCTCAAGGTCGAAGGCATGAACCCGACTGGTTCCTTCAAG
The DNA here is from genome assembly GCA_963769515.1 of uncultured Actinomycetota bacterium. Lineage (GTDB taxonomy): Bacteria > Actinomycetota > Actinomycetes > Actinomycetales > Micrococcaceae > Arthrobacter. The sequence goes on along the minus strand of CAVYMG010000034.1, from coordinate 274,817 downwards.
GACCGCGGCATGACCATGGCCATGACGGCGGCGGTCGCTGCCGGCGCCAAGGCCGTGGTGTGCGCCTCCACCGGCAACACGTCCGCCTCGGCCGCGGCCTACGCGACGGCGGCCGGGCTGCAGTGCGCCGTCCTCGTCCCCGAAGGCAAGATATCCATGGGCAAGCTGTCCCAGGCAATTGCCCACGGCGCCACCCTGCTGCAGGTTGACGGCAACTTCGACGACTGCCTGGACATCGCCCGCAAGCTCGGTGAGTCCTACCCGGTGTTCCTGGTCAACTCCGTCAACCCGGCCCGGATCGAGGGCCAGAAAACCGGTGCCTTCGAGATCGTCGACGCCCTGGGTGACGCACCGGACTACCATGTGCTTCCGGTCGGCAACGCGGGCAACATCAGCGCGTACTGGAAGGGCTACAAGGAGTACGCCGCGCCCTTTGAATCCGCCACGGCCGGCACGCTGCCTGCAGTCTCCACCAAGACGCCCGTCATGTGGGGCTTCCAGGCCGCCGGCGCGGCTCCATTTGTTGCCGGCCACCCCATCACCGAACCGGACACGATTGCCACGGCCATCCGGATCGGCAACCCCGCGTCCTGGGAAACCGCTGTGGGCGCCCGCGAGGAGTCCGGCGGAGTGATCGAGGCCGTGACGGACGAGGAAATCCTGTCCGCGCACCGCTGGCTGTCCGCCCGTGAAGGCGTGTTTGTGGAGCCCGGCTCCGCCGCCGGCGTCGCCGGCCTGATCAAGAAGCACGCCGCGGGCCAGGTGCCCGCCGGGAAGACCATCGTGATCACCGTGACCGGTCACGGGCTCAAGGACCCGCAGTGGGCCCTCCGGACCGAGGACGGCAGCGACGTGCAGCCGGTCAAGGTCTCCAATGACGTCGTCACCGTCGCCGCAGAACTGGGACTGGAAGCAAAATAGCCTTGGAAACCACCCTCACCGTCCCCGCCGAGCCTGCTGCCGTTAACCCTGCGGTCCAGGCCGCGCAGGTGGTCACCGTCCGTGTCCCCGCCACCAGCGCCAACCTGGGACCCGGCTACGACAGCCTCGGGCTGGCCCTGTCGCTGCACGACACCCTCACGGTGGAAACGCTGGCCAGCGGGGAACTGGAGTTTGAGCTCAGTGGTGAAGGGGCCGATTCGCTGCCGCGCGATGCCACGCACCTGGTCGCGAAAGCCATCACCGAGGCCCTGCACCGCCTTGGTTTCCGGCACGAAGGGCTGCGGATCACGGCGGATAACGTCAACCCGCACGGCCGCGGCCTCGGGTCCTCGGCGTCGGCCGTCGTTGCGGCCGTCACCGCGGCCAACGCCCTGGTGCCGGCGGCCGCGCGCCGCGGCAAGGACTGGATCCTGCAGCTCACGAGCGAAATGGAAGGCCACCCGGACAACGTCGCTCCGGCCATTTTCGGCGGGCTGGCGCTGTCATGGCAGAACAGTGACCAGTACAGCAGTACGTCCGCAACGGTCGCGCCGACGGTCATCCCGGTCGTGGCCGTTCCTGACTATGAGCTCTCGACCGAAGCCGCACGGGCCCTGCTGCCGGCCTCGGTGGGCCACCACGCCGCGGCGATGAATTCCGGCCGGGCGGCACTGCTGATCCACGCGCTGACCCGGGATCCGAAGTTCCTCCTGCCCGGCACGGAAGACTACCTGCACCAGAGCTACCGGGCCCAGGCGATGCGTCCCAGCGCGGAGCTGATCGCCGCCCTGCGGCGGGCCGGGCACGCCGCCGTCGTCTCCGGGGCGGGACCCACCGTCCTGGTGCTGGCCAACGGCGAGCAGGAAGCCCAAGCGGCGCTGGACTTCATCGCAGACCACACTTCCGGCAACACGCCGGAGGTCGGCTGGCGTGTGATGAAGCTGGCCGTGGACATCGAAGGTGCTAAAGTGGAAGTGCACCGGCGGTAATCGCGCAATTGTTCATAAGCGCAACTGTTCATAAGACCGTGATGTTGGCCCTGTAGCCTTTCTCATCTTTTGACGCGTCTCGTCTTCACTGTGTCTTCTCTACATTGCGCAATATTCTCCGGTGACACCTGCAATCGGTCTGACGCAGGACTTTGCAGAGCTGCTCTGCACTCCCTACGTCTTGGCCCGCCGTTCCACGTGATTTGGAACGTGCAAGGTGACGCAATACCCGGTCCTGCTGGCCAACATCCGTCCGGCATGACCGACAATCGCGGCTGCAGATCTGAACTGCAGCGCAGATCAAATCATCGCGTCCAGCTCCCAGTCTGGACGCCGTCGAGGGGGAAGGATCCTTCGTGACCGAAACCACTGAGCTGTCTTCAGCTGTGGACACATCTTCTGCTGCCGGATCGTCATCGGAAGCACCCGTAAAGAGCAGTGGCCTCGCAGGCCTCAAGCTCGCCCAGCTCCAGGCTCTTGCCAGCCAGTTGGGTATTTCCGGCGGATCCCGTATGCGCAAGGGTGATCTGGTTTCGGCCATTTCCGCCCACCGCGCGGGCACCCCGGTCAGCAAGGCCCCGGCCCGCAGCGCTGCAAAAACGGCCGAGAACGGCGCCGCTCCGGCGGCCGCCGCGCCCGCCGCCGAGGCTGAAGCTCCGGCAACGGAAAACCCGCGCTCCCGGACCCGTGGACGCAGCCGCCGCGCCGGCAGCGACGGCGTCGTCAGCGCCGCCGCCGAAGCACCGGCCGCCGCCCAGGAGGCAGCGCCTGCCGCGGAAGCCGCCCCCGAGGCCGCCCCGGCCGAGACCGGCGAACGCCGTCAGCCGCGGACCCGCAACCGCCGTCGCGGCGAAGCTGCCGCCCAGTCCGGCCAGGCTTCCGACACCACCGAGGCGCCGGCCGAACAGCCCGCAGCTGAACAGCGCACCGAACAGCGCGCCGAACAGGGCGCCGACCAGCGCGGCGAGCAGCGCCAGGACAAGCGGACCGAACAGGGCAGCGAGCAGCGCCAGGACAAGCGGACCGAACAGGGCAGCGACGACGGCCAGCGCCGCGAGAACACCCGCAACCGTGGTGGCCGCGATACCGCCGATAGCCGCGAGGGCAACCGCGACAACAGCCGCGAGGCAACCGCGACAACTCCCGCGACAACGAGGACAGCGATGGCGGCAGCCGCCGCAACCGCCGGAACCGCCGCGACCGCAACGACCGCAACGACCGGTCCGGCAGCCAGGACAACCGCGACAACTCACGCAACGACCGCAGTGATCGCAACTCCAGCTTCCGCGACCGCAACGACCGCCGCCGCGGCCGCGTCCAGGGCCCTGACTTCGACGACGTCGAGGTCACCGACGACGACGTGCTGCTGCCCGTCGCCGGCATCCTGGACGTGCTGGAGAACTACGCGTTCATCCGCACCTCCGGTTACCTGCCGGGCCCGAACGACGTGTATGTCTCCCTCGCCCAGGTCAAGAAGTACAACCTGCGCAAGGGCGACGCCGTCGTCGGTGCCATCCGCGCACCGCGCGAAGGCGAAGACCGCAGCCAGCAGTCAGCACGCCAGAAGTTCAACGCCCTGGTCCGGGTCACCTCGGTCAACGGCAAGACCCCTGAGGAACTCAAGGACCGGGTTGAATTTGCGAAGCTCGTGCCGTTGTACCCCTCGGAGCGCCTGCGCCTCGAGACGGACCCCAAGAAGATCGGCCCCCGCGTCATCGATCTGGTCGCCCCGATCGGCAAGGGCCAGCGCGGCCTGATCGTTTCACCGCCTAAGGCCGGCAAGACGCTCATCCTGCAGTCCATCGCCAACGCCATCACCACGAACAATCCTGAGGTCCACCTCATGATGGTGCTCGTTGACGAACGTCCCGAAGAAGTCACGGACATGCAGCGCACCGTCAAGGGCGAGGTCATTGCCTCCACCTTCGACCGTCCCGCCGACGACCACACCACCGTGGCCGAACTCTCCATCGAGCGCGCCAAGCGTCTTGTGGAAATGGGCATGGACGTAGTGGTCCTGCTGGACTCCATGACGCGCCTGGGCCGGGCCTACAACCTGGCGGCCCCGGCATCCGGCCGTATTCTCTCCGGTGGCGTCGATTCCGCAGCCCTCTACCCGCCGAAGCGCTTCTTCGGCGCCGCCCGCAACATCGAAAACGGCGGTTCGCTGACCATCCTGGCCACCGCGCTCGTCGAGACCGGCTCCAAGATGGACGAGGTCATCTTCGAAGAGTTCAAGGGCACCGGCAACATGGAACTGCGCCTCTCCCGCCAGCTCGCGGACAAGCGCATCTTCCCGGCGGTGGACGTCAACGCGTCCGGTACCCGCCGCGAGGAAAACCTGCTTTCGCCCGAGGAAGTCAAGATCATGTGGAAGCTGCGCCGCGTCCTGTCCGGACTCGAAACGCAGCAGAGCCTTGAGCTGCTGACGAACAAGATCCGGGAGACGCAGAGCAACGTCGAGTTCCTGATGCAGGTACAGAAGACGACGCTCGGCGCGAAGTCCGATAACGACAAATAGCGTCGCGTAACCGCTCGAAAATTGGCGGCCCCGCCCCTACGCCGGGTGGCAGACGATCTGCGATCGTCAGCCACCCGGCTCCGGCAGGCCCGAAGCCACTCCCTGGCCGCCAATCTTTCGAGCGGTTGTTGGTTTAACCGATCGTGCCGCCGTAACTAGACTTGTAAAAGTCGAAAGAGGTTTGAAATGTTTGAGTCCGTACAGGGCCTGCTGGATGAGCACGATGCGATCCAGGCCCAGCTTGGGGATCCTGCTGTATACGCCGACCAGCGGCTGGCCCGGAAGCTGGGACGGCGTTCGGCCGAGCTGAACGGCATCGTCGAGGCGTACCACAAGTGGCACGCCATCCAGGATGACCTGTCCGCGGCCAAGGAAATGGCGGCCGAGGACCCGGAGTTCGCCGCTGAAGTCCCCGAGCTCGAGGCGGCCCTTGAAGCCACGGCGGCGCGGCTTCGCCGGCTGCTGATCCCGCGGGACCCGGACGACGCCCGCAACGTGATCCTCGAGGTCAAGGGCGGTGAAGGCGGCGACGAAGCGGCCCTGTTCGCCGCCGACCTGCTGCGGATGTACAGCCGCTACGCCGAGTCCCGCGGCTGGAAGACTGAACTGATCTCTGCCACCGAATCGGACCTGGGCGGCTACAAAGACGTCCAGATGGCAGTGAAGGGCAGCTCCAACGACCCCGCCGAAGGTGTCTATGCCCGGCTCAAGTTCGAAGGCGGCGTGCACCGTGTGCAGCGCGTGCCAGTCACCGAGTCCCAGGGCCGCATCCACACATCGGCCGCCGGTGTGCTTGTGCTGCCCGAAGTGGATGAGCCCGAAGAGCTCGACATCAACCAGAACGACCTGAAGATTGACGTCTACCGCTCCTCGGGTCCCGGCGGACAGTCCGTGAACACGACCGACTCTGCCGTGCGCATCACCCACTTGCCCACCGGCATTGTGGTGGCGATGCAGAATGAGAAGTCGCAGCTGCAGAACCGCGAAGCGGGCATGCGTGTGCTGCGCGCCCGCATCCTTGCCCACCAGCAGGAGCAGATCGACGCCGAGAACTCGGCGCAGCGCAAGTCGCAGATCCGCACGATGGACCGGTCCGAGCGCATCCGCACCTACAACTACCCGGAAAACCGTATTGCGGACCACCGCACCGGATACAAGGCCTATAACCTGGACCAGGTCATGAACGGTGACCTGGAGCCGGTGATCCAGTCGGCGATCGAGATGGACGAACAGGCCCGCCTGGACGCCATCGGCGAATAGTCCCCGGGACTATGCGTAGCCGTGACGGAGCGATCACGACGGAGCGATCATGACGGGACCCGCAGCAGGTCTTGCCGAGGCCGTCCGGGACGCGGCGGCGGTCCTTGCGGCCGCCGGCGTCCCGAGCCCGCGGGTTGACGCCGAACTCCTTGCCGAGCACCTGCTCGGTGTGGGCCTCGGCCGGCTCCGGGCCCTCATGCTCGGCGATGCCCCCGCGCCGGAGGGCTATGCCGAACTCGTCGCCGAACGCGCGCGGCGGATCCCGCTGCAGCACATCACCGGCGTCGCGCATTTCCGCTACCTCGAACTCGCGGTGGGTCCCGGCGTCTTCATTCCCCGGCCGGAAACCGAGTCCGTGGTGCAGCTGGTAATCGACCGCCTGCAAGGGATGAAGCACCCCAAAGTGGTGGACCTGGGCACCGGCTCCGGTGCAATCGCCGGTTCGATCGCGCACGAGCTGCCCGGCGCGGAGGTCCATGCCGTGGAGTTCAGCGAATTTGCCCACGCCTGGGCGGCGAAGAACCTGCTCCCGCTCGGCGTGGCCCTGGTCCGCGGCGACCTCCGTGATGCACTCCCGGAACACAACGGCAGCTTCGACGTGGTGGTCTCCAATCCGCCGTACATCCCGGCCGAGGCCATTCCGAACGAACCTGAAGTAGCACTGCATGATCCGCCGGAGGCGCTGTACGGCGGGGGAGCAGACGGGATGGAACTTCCGACGGCGGCCGCCGCCTCTGCCGCCCGGCTGCTGGCCCCCGGCGGGTTCTTCGTGATGGAGCACGCCGAGGTCCAGTCCGGCTGGATCGCCGCGATGCTGGACCGCATGGGGCTCTGGACCGACGTGACGACCCACCGGGACCTCAACGGCAAGGACCGGGCTACCAGCGCGGTGCTCGGTGCGCCGGCGCCCTGACCGGCGCCCTGACCGGCGCGCACGTCACAGGCGTCGGAACACGTGACGAAGTGATGAAAGAATAGTCACGTGACGACTAGCTACGATTGCTCGGCCGCAGATCAGCGGGCCGCAGGACTTGAACATGCCCAGCGGGCCATCCGGAACAACAAGTGCGTGGTTCTTCCCACTGACACCGTGTACGGGATCGGAGCCGACGCATTTTCACCCCTCGCGGTGACTTTGCTGCTGGCCGCCAAGGGCCGCGGCCGGCAGATGCCGCCGCCCGTACTCATTCCGCGGCTCAACGCCCTCGACGGACTGGCCACCGACGTCCCCGCCGATGCGCGGCTGCTGGCCGAGGCCTTCTGGCCGGGCGGGTTGACCCTCATCCTGCACTCCCAGCCCTCACTGGACTGGGACCTCGGTGACACCAAGGGCACCGTCGCGCTGCGAATTCCCGCTGACGAGCTCGCGCAGGACCTCCTGAACCTCACCGGGCCGCTGGCGGTTTCCTCTGCCAACCGCACGGGCCAGGCCGCAGCGCAGACCGCAGCAGAGGCCGAAGGCCAGTTGGCGGAGTCCGTGGAGGTCTACCTCGAGGGCGGGCTCCGGCCCGCCGACGGCGGCGAAGCCTTGCCGTCCACCATCGTTGATGCCACCGCCGTCCCGCTGCGCGTGGTCCGGCAAGGGGCGATCAGCATCGAGCGACTGCGTGCCGTGGTTCCCGGACTCGTGGACGCTGACGGCAACGGCCCCGATGCTAACGCCGACGGCGCAGTCGAGGCCGGCCCGGAGGCCGACGGCGCAGTTGAGGCCGGCCCGGAGGTTGACGGCGCGGGTGAAGCCGGCCCGGGCGTTCACGCAGGACCCGGCACGGCATGATGCCGTCCCGCCAGCGCGTCCCCGTGCTCGATGTCGACGCGACGCCCCTGACGGTTCCCGAACTGACCGAAGTCCTCAATAGCTTTATTGCCGAGGGCGGCACCAGGACAGTGGCGGGGCACAACCTGCACAGCGTGACCTTGCTGCATTCAGATCCGGAGTTCCGCTCCTTCTATGACCAAAGCGATGTTGTCCTGATCGACGGTGCGCCCGTCCTGTGGTTATGGAACGCGGCGCGGGACGGAGCGGCCCGCAGGACACCCGCCATGGACTACCGTCTGGGGTCGACCGACTGGCTCCCGGCGCTGGCCGACGTCCGGGGACTGGAACGCATCGCGGTGCTTGGCGCCGGCAGTGCCGCGAGCGAGGGCGCCGTCGCCAGGCTCCGGGGGATTGTTCCCGGGGCGCAGGTGGACGGCATGCCCGGCGAGGACTGGAACGACGAGGTCGAAGAGCGGGCTGCTGCCTGGCTCGCAGAACTACGGCCGCAGCTGGTCCTGCTGGGTCTGGGCATGCCGCTGCAGGAAAAAGTCCTGCTCCGCCGGTTGGCCGCGCTTCCCCCGGCGGTCTACTGCACCGTGGGCGGCGCCATTGAACAGCTCGCCGGAGTCCAGAAACTGGCGCCGCGCTGGATCGGCCGGCTGGGCCTGGAGTGGGCTTGGCGGCTCATGCTGCACCCGCGGCGCGTCGGCTACCGTGTCTTCGGCGAACCGTGGGTCCTGCTGGGGCTGCTGCTCCGCCGCCGCTTCCGCCGCTAGCTACTGCCGGCTAGAACTTCTGGTCCTTCAGCGGCCCGAAGCCCTTGCCCCGGAGTCCGGTGGAAAAGGCCTGGAACCAGCTGGCCAGGCCGCGGAAATCGCCGCGGCGCAGGAAATAGCCGAGGTAACCGCCGACGTCGGCCACAAAGGACTTGACGCGGAAGTGACGCCGGATCATGTAGCCGCGGTTCCGGTAGTAGAAGTACCGTTTAAACGCAGAGTCCGGAACGATGACGTGCCACCGGGCCCCAAAGACGTGCTTGGTTTCGGAAAAAGCGTGCGGATGCGTAATGGCTGCGGTCGTGACGGTACCGAAACGGATCCCGGCCTTGCGGAGCCTGAGCGTAAAGTCGACCTCGTCGCCGCGGATGAAAAGCCGCATGTCCGGCAGCCCGACCTTGAAGAAGACATCGGAGCGGATCAGGGCGCCGTTGAAGAAATGCCCGTCGTCGGGCAGGAACCCGACTTTTTCCAGCGCGGCGCGTTCGTGCGTGACTTTGCCGTCGAGGCGGAAAAAGAAGGAAAGCCGGTCCGGGTGTCCGGGCGCCACCACGAGCGGGACCACGGCGTCCAGCCCGCGCGCCTCAGCCTCCCGGAGCAGCGTGGCCAGGCAGTCCGGGTCGGCCGGCTCGGCGTCGTCGTCCATCATCCAGATCCACTCGGCGCCACTGGCCACGGCCTTCAGGATCGCCAGCGAAAAACCTCCCGCGCCACCCAAATTTGCCTCGGAGCGGACGTAGTCCACATTGGCGTGCCGGTCCGCGACGTCCTTGGCGGGCACGGTGCCGCTGTCCACGAGGCAAATCGAGCGGACTTTCGCGCTCTGGCCGTTGATGGCGTCCAGCAGGACCGCCAGCTCCCGGGGACGATCAAACGTCACGGCAGCAACTGCAACCGGCAGGGTCATCACGGGGGTCCTTTCAGCACGGCCGGCGGCGCGTTTCCCGCCGGCAATGGGCCGTGTGACGCGAAGACAGGTGGCCGTTGGCATTAGTATCTTGACTAGAGTCCACTGTAATACAGCCCTGTCAGGCACCACGCACTGCCTGCCCTGTGCACGGCGACGGAGAAGTTTCATTTATCGAGCGACAGTTCCACGGCCCTTGGCATCACCTCGAAATCCCCACCAGGAGCGCAGCCTGACGCTGAGCCCGGTGCGGCGGGGTGCTGCCTGCGCTGACGCCGCAGGGACGGTGTTGTCCGCATGATCATGTACCTGCTCATGATGCTGACGGCGGCAGTCGTCAGCTACGGAGCTACGTGGGGCGCTCGCCTCGCGGGCAAGCGGCTGGGCTTGTTCTCGCCGATCCGCAGCCGGGACGTGCATTCCACCCCGGTTTCCAGGCTCGGCGGCCTGGGTATCTTTTCCGGAGTCCTGGCGGCGCTGGTGGTGGCCAGCAATTCCTTCTTCGTCAAGGACATCTTCCGCAACAATGACGCCCCCTGGGGCATCCTCGCCGGGGCCGGAGTGATCGTCCTCGTGGGCGTTGCCGATGACCTGCTGGACCTGCGCTGGTGGGTCAAACTGATCGGCCAAAGCGCCGCGGCCCTTGTAGTGGCGGTCTGGGGAGTGCGGATGACCATCATCCCGTTCGTCCCGGAGTCCGTCCCGCTGGAGTCCGAGATGCTGCAGATCATCGTGACAGCCGGGCTGATCGTGACCACGATGAACGCGTTCAACTTCATCGACGGACTGGACGGGCTGGCCGCCGGCGTGGCCATCATCGGGGGAGTGGCGTTCTTCCTGACCGCCTACTGGGTGCACCGGAACGCTCCGCTGACCGACTTCTCAGACCTGGCGACCCTCCTGACCGCGGTCCTGGTGGGCAGCTGCGTCGGCTTCCTGCCGCACAACTGGTTCCCGTCGAAGATCTTTATGGGCGATTCCGGAGCCATGCTGATCGGCTTGCTGATGGCGTCCGCCGCTGTGGTCTCCACCGGCCAGATCACGTCCGGCCTCTACGACCGCGCCAACGGTATTCCCACGATCATCCCCATCCTGCTGCCCTTCGCGGTGCTCTTCCTGCCGTTGCTCGACCTGGGCCTGTCCGTGATCCGCCGGACGGCGCGCGGCCGTTCGCCCTGGTCCGCGGACCGCGGCCACCTGCACCACAAACTCCTGGACATCGGTTATTCGCACCGGGGCGCGGTGGTGCTGATGTACCTGTGGACCTGCATCCTGGCGTTCGGCGGGCTGGCTTTCGCGATCTTCCCGTGGCAGATCATCCTGGCCATCGATCTCGCGGCGACAGCGGTGATGGCCGTCGTCACCGCGTGGCCATACCTGCGCCAACGCCGGCCGAGGCGCACCGCGGGGCTGCCCGAGTGAGTGCCGGGGAGGACACTGACCTCCCGGCCGACGCACTTTTCGATATAGTTTCTATCTGCTGTAGAATTCAGGGGCGGTCATCAGCCCGCCATGTTGACCAGCACCCACCCGCGACGATTGGGATCTTATGACCTCCAACGCCGACCCCGGACCCGCGTCCGGCGCCGGACCTGTTGGTGTTTCCGGTCCCACCGCGTCGTTATGGCTGCGGTTGCTGGCCCTGAGTGCCGGCGTATCCGGCGGCGCCCTCGTGGTAACCGGCCTTCTGGCCCTGGTCATCACCGGCGGTACCGGCCTGTGGTCGGCCGTCCTCGGCGGAGCCCTCGTGATGGCCTTCTTTGCCATCAGCCTGGCGGTCGGGCACATCGTCGGCCGCAACAACCCCTCCGGTGCGATCGGCGTTTTCGTGGCGACCTATTTCATCAAGGTCGTCGGGTTCGCCATCATACTTTTCGTCATCGGAGCTCCGGACTGGCTGCACGCACGCTGGTTCGTCATCGGCGCCGTTGTGACCGTAGTGTCATGGCAGGCGGCTGAGGTCTACGGCTTCAGCAAGGCCCGGCTGCAGATTTACAACGACCCCCAAACCCCGGAAGGCGGCAATAATGCGTAGCCGCAAAACAGGACGGAAGTCCATGCCCGAGACCCCCAAAACAACGGCCGGTGCACCCGGTGTATCCGCGGACAGCAACGACGGCGGATACAACGCCGGGATCGCCGTCTTCAGCTATATTGTTGGCGGAATCGTGGTCTGGAGTTTGATAGGGTGGGGTCTGGATAATCTGTGGGGAACCCGCTGGATTGTGCTCGCAGGCGCTCTGCTTGGAGCTGCCGGAGGGTTCTATCTTTCTCATATGCACGGCCTCACCTCGGCTTTATCACGAGGCGGGGATGACTCTGCACGTGGCCCGTCCAAGGACGCGGAACAGTAATGCCGAATAATTTCACACGGGGAGTGCCAGACAGCAATGTCGCCGCTGCCCGACCAACGCCCAACGACGGACACTGCAGAGAGGAAACGCGTTGATCGCGCTTGCGCTCCCGGCCCAAGATTCAGGACCCTTCACGCCTCCTGGAATCGAAGAAATGCACCTGCCGGCTATCCTGCCCTGGGGTGCGGCCGAAGGATTCTCCAAGCAGATGCTGCTGGTGATCCTCTCGGTCGTCATTATCGCCACATTCTTTATCCTGGCTGCGCGTAAGCGCGAGCTCGTTCCCGGCAAGCTGCAGTTCGCAGGCGAAATGGCCTACGGGTTCGTGCGGAACAGCATTGCCAAGGACATTATCGGTGGCAAAGACTTTATGAAGTACGTCCCGCTGCTGTTCAGCCTGTTCTTCTTCATCCTGGTGAACAACATCTACGGGGCCATCCCGCTGATTCAGCTCCCGAGCTTCTCCCACGTTGGCGGCGCCTACGTGCTGGCGGGAATTGTCTACTTCACCTGGATCGCCATCGGCATCAAGAAGAACGGCATCAAATACTTCAAGCTGGCCACCGTGCCCTCCGGAGTTCCGTTCTACATTCTCCCGATCGTTGTTCCGATCGAGATCATCTCGAACTTCCTGGTCCGACCGGTCACGCACAGCCTCCGTCTGTTCGCCACCATGCTGGCCGGCCACCTGATCGTCATGCTTGCCGGCTCCGGCATCGAGTACCTCGTGATGCAGGAAAACGTGCTGCTGAAGGGCACCTCGGTGCTCGTTCTGGTCGGCGCCATCGCGATGTACATGCTGGAAGCGCTGATCATGGCGCTGCAGGCGTATGTCTTCACGCTGCTGACCGCCATCTACATTGAAGGCGCCCTGCACGCGGACAGCCACTAGGCTCCCACAAACTTCCCCTCACGGGGATGAAGTACACCAAACAACCTGCCACAAAGATGGCATCTTGAAAGGAATAAAATGGAAGGCAATCTCAACCTCGTAGGTTACGGTCTGTCCGCAATCGGCGGTGGTATCGGTGTTGGTCTCGTGTTCGCCGCTTACATCAACGGCGTCGCACGTCAGCCGGAAGCACAGCGTGTGCTGCAGCCGATCGCATTCCTCGGCCTCGCGCTGACTGAAGCTCTGGCCATCCTCGGCCTGGTCTTCGCTTTCGTTCTCTAGTCTGAGCTTCAGAACCAAGCGAACATCCAGAACCGAGTAGATAAGGACGGGTGAATTATGAATCAAGCGATCATCTCAGCCGCCACTGAGGGCCAGAGCCCGCTCGTTCCCAACGTCTGGGAAATGGGCGTGGTCCTCGTCGGCTTCGCTGTCCTCATGTACATCGTGGTCAAGTACATTGTCCCGATGTTCGAGAAGACTTATGCAGAGCGCGCCGAGGCCATCGAAGGCGGCATTGCCAAGGCTGAAAAGGCCCAGGCAGAAGCATCCGCCGCCCTCGAAGAGTACAAGCAGCAGCTCACCGATGCACGCGCCGAGGCCAACCGGATCCGTGAGGAAGCCCGCGCCGAAGGCGCTCAGATCCTTGCGGACCTGAAGGAAAAAGCCGGCGCAGAGTCTGCCCGTATTACGGCGCAGGCCCACGCGGCGATCGAGTCCGAGCGCCAGGCGGCCGTTGTGTCGCTCCGCGCGGAGGTCGGCACGCTGGCCACGACGCTTGCAGGACGCATTGTCGGCGAGGCACTGACCGACGACGCGCGTTCGGCCCGTGTGGTGGACCGCTTCCTGGCAGATCTGGAGAACCAGAACGCAGGTGCAGCTAAGTAATGGCAGGTGTATCGAGCGAATCGCTGACCGCGGCGCTGGCTGCGCTGGAAGCCAAGCTTCCTACCGCATCGCTGCAGTTGGCTAAGGAACTCTTCGGAATTCTGGGAACGGTGGACAGCTCGGCTGGCTTGCGCCGTGCCCTGACTGACCCGTCCCGCAACGGTGACGAAAAGTCAGCGCTGGTCAAGCAGCTCTTCGGCGGAAAAGTCTCCGCCGAAGCTGTGGAAATCGCGAGCGGATTGGCCGGCTCACGCTGGGCATCGGCCCGGGATATCGGCGATGCACTCGAGACTCTTGCCGCTTCGGTGGTAATTGCCGTTGCCGAGAACAAATCGGCAGTCTCCGCCTCGGGACTCAGCGGACTGGAAGCGCTGGAGAACGACTTGTTCTCCTTCAACCAGACCGTGGCCTCAAGCCATGAGATCCAGCGGGCCCTGTCCGAGCCGCAGGCGAGTCCGGCAGCGAAGATTGCCCTCGCCGAAAAGCTCGTCCCCGGGGCCAGCGCCGAAGCGAAAGTCCTGATCGGACAGGCTGTGACCCAGCCCCGCGGGCTGAAGGTTACCAGGCTGGTCGGTCGTTTCGCAGAGCTCGCAGCCAAGCGCCAGCAGCGCTGGATTGCAACGGTCAGCGTTACCCGTCCGCTGACGGCAACGCAGAACAGCCGGCTGCAGGCAGCGCTGAATGCGCTGTACGGCCGCGAGCTCAAGATCAACTTGACTGTTGACCCGGCCCTTATCGGTGGAATCCGGATCCAGGTTGGCGACGAAGTGGTTGACGCTTCGGTCCTCGCCCGTCTGGGCCAGCTCCAGCGTCAGCTTGCCTAACCAGCAGGACAAGCACAACTTAACGAAACGAAACCCCGGTCATCGTGAGCAACGATGATCACGAAAACAGGAGAGCAGGGACTGCAGATGGCCGAATTGACCATCAACGCCGACGACGTCCGTAATGCGTTGAACGAGTTCGCGGCGTCCTACGAACCCGGAAACGCCGAGCGCGTAGAGGTTGGCCGTGTAACGACCGCAGGTGACGGCATCGCCCGTGTTGAGGGCCTTCCCTCGGTCATGGCGAACGAGCTGCTTCGCTTTGAAGACGGCACCCTGGGCCTCGCCCAGAACCTTGACGTCCGCGAGATCGGCGTCATTATCCTCGGTGACTTCACGGGAATTGAAGAAGGCCAGGAAGTTCACCGCACCGGACAGGTTCTCTCTGTCCCGGTGGGCGACGCCTTCCTTGGCCGCGTTGTTGACCCGCTGGGCCAGCCCATCGATGACCTCGGCGAGATCAAGGCCGAGACCACCCGTGCCCTGGAACTTCAGGCGCCCGGCGTGACCCAGCGTAAGTCGGTTCACGAACCGATGCAGACCGGCCTGAAGGCTATCGACGCCATGATCCCGATCGGCCGCGGCCAGCGCCAGCTGATCATCGGTGACCGCCAGACCGGCAAGTCGGCAATCGCCATCGACACGATCATCAACCAGAAGGCCAACTGGGCTTCCGGGGACACCACGAAGCAGGTGCGCTGCATCTACGTGGCCATCGGCCAGAAGGCATCCACGATCGCTGCCGTCCGCCAGACCCTGGAGGACAACGGCGCCCTGGAGTACACGACCATCGTGGCTTCCCCGGCGTCCGACCCCGCAGGCTTCAAGTACCTGGCTCCGTACGCCGGTTCGGCCATCGGCCAGCACTGGATGTACGGCGGCAAGCACGTCCTCATCGTCTTCGATGACCTCTCCAAGCAGGCTGAGGCCTACCGTGCAGTGTCGCTGCTGCTGCGCCGCCCGCCGGGACGCGAAGCCTACCCGGGTGACGTTTTCTACTTGCACTCCCGTCTGCTGGAGCGTTGTGCCAAGCTTTCCGACGAGCTCGGTGCCGGTTCGATGACCGGTCTGCCGCTCATCGAGACCAAGGCAAACGACGTGTCCGCCTACATCCCGACGAACGTGATCTCCATCACCGATGGCCAGATCTTCCTTCAGTCGGACCTCTTCAACGCCAACCAGCGTCCGGCCGTTGACGTGGGTGTCTCTGTCTCCCGCGTGGGTGGCGCCGCTCAGGTCAAGTCCATGAAGAAGGTCTCCGGTACTTTGAAGCTGGAACTGGCCCAGTACCGCGACATGCAGGCATTCGCAATGTTCGCGTCGGACCTCGACGCCGCATCGCGCCAGCAGCTCACCCGTGGTGCACGCCTGATGGAACTGCTCAAGCAGGGCCAGTACTCGCCGTTCCCGGTCGAGGATCAGGTCGTCTCCATCTGGGCCGGCACCAACGGACACCTCGACGACGTTCCGGTTGAGGACATCAACCGCTTCGAAACCGAGTTCCTGGAGCACCTCAAGCACAAGTCCTCCATCCTCACCACGCTGGCACAGACCAACGTCATGAGCGATGACACCGCAGAAGCACTGAAGACCGCGATCGTGGACTTCAAAAAGGGCTTCTTCGGCGAGGGCGACAGCTACCTGGTAGGTGCGGGGCACGAGGAACACGCCCCCATCGACGAGGATCAGGTCGACCAGGAAAAAATCGTCAAGCAGAAGCGCTAGTTCCGCTGGCAGGGACTGCCGGAACCCGCACGGGTTCCGGCAGTCCCGGCCACCGGGATCTTAGGAAAGGATAAGTATGGGAGCCCAGATCCGGGTCTACCGCCAGAAGATCAGCTCGACGACGTCGATGCGCAAGATCTTCAAGGCGATGGAACTGATCGCTACCTCGCGCATCGGCAAGGCCCGAGCACGCGTAGCAGCTTCACTGCCTTACGCAAACGCGATCACGCGTGCCGTTTCTGCTGTTGCAAGCCAGAGCGAAATTGACCACCCGCTGGTCACCGAGCCCGAGCAGATCCGCCGGGCCGCCGTCCTGGTCATCACCTCGGACCGCGGCCTCGCAGGCTCATACTCCGCGAGCGTTCTCAAGCAGGCCGAAGGCCTCGCTGAGCTGCTCCATGAGGAGGGCAAGGAAGTCAAGACGTTCCTGATGGGCCGCAAGGCGCAGGCGTACTTCGACTTCCGGAACCGTCCGTACGGGCGTGTCTGGACGGGCAACACGGATGCACCGGAGTTTGCGACCGCGCAGGAAGTCAGCTCCGCACTGCTGGCCGACTTCGCAACAGCCTACGAAGAGGGCGGTGTCGACGAGATCCATGTCGTGTACACCCGCTTCAAGTCCATGGTGACGCAGGAGCCGACGGTCATCCGCCTGCTCCCGCTCGAAGTTGTCGAAGAGGAAGCAGCATCCGAATCGGATCTCCTGCCGCTCTACGAGTTCGAGCCGGAAACGGAGCAGGTTCTCGATGCTCTGCTGCCGCGCTACATCGAATCACGTATCTTCGCCGCCATGTTGCAGGCCGCAGCTTCCGAGCTCGCTGCCCGCCAGCGGGCAATGAAGTCCGCCGGTGACAATGCCACGGACCTCATCAAGAAGTACACGCGTCTGCGCAACACTGCCCGCCAGGCTGAAATTACGCAGGAGCTTTCCGAAATCGTTGCCGGCGCCGACGCTTTGAACGCGTCCTAGCCAGCACGGATCCGGCCCAGCTGTACCTGCACCAAAGATAAACTTAACCCCCACGCCATCTACTGAGTGAAGTGAGAGAGATGACTGCCACCGCTACCGAACACGTAGCCGCAACGTCCGGTGCTACCGGCCGTATTGCCCGTGTTATTGGCCCGGTTGTCGACGTCGAATTCCCGGCTGACGCAATCCCCTCGATTTACAACGCACTCACCACGGAGATTACTCTCAACGGTGAGACCAAGACCATCACGTTCGAGGTGGCCCTGCACCTGGGCGACAACCTCATCCGCGCCATCTCGCTGCAGGCCACCGACGGACTCGTCCGCGGTACCTCGGTGATTGACAGCGGCGCCCCGATCTCCGTCCCCGTCGGCGACGGCGTCAAGGGCCACATCTTCAACGTCCTGGGCCAGCCCCTCGACGTCACCGAAGATGAGCTCCAGATCAGCGAACGCTGGCCGATCCACCGCAAGGCTCCCGCCTTCGCGACCCTCGAAGGTTCCACCGAGATGCTCGAAACCGGCATCAAGGTCATCGACCTTCTCACCCCGTACATCAAGGGTGGCAAGATCGGTCTGTTCGGTGGTGCCGGTGTCGGCAAGACCGTGCTGATCCAGGAAATGATCACTCGTGTGGCCCGCAACTTCGGTGGCACCTCGGTGTTCGCCGGCGTCGGCGAGCGTACCCGTGAAGGTAACGACCTCTGGGTTGAAATGGAAGAGGCCGGCGTCCTCAAGGACACCGCCCTTGTGTTCGGCCAGATGGATGAGCCGCCGGGAACGCGTCTGCGCGTGGCACTGTCGGCACTGACCATGGCGGAGTACTTCCGCGATGTCCAGAACCAGGACGTGCTGCTCTTCATCGACAACATCTTCCGCTTCACCCAGGCAGGTTCCGAGGTTTCCACCCTCCTCGGCCGTATGCCGTCCGCTGTGGGCTACCAGCCCAACCTGGCCGATGAGATGGGCCTCCTCCAGGAGCGCATCACCTCGACCAAGGGCCACTCCATCACCTCGATGCAGGCCATCTACGTCCCCGCAGATGACTACACCGACCCGGCCCCGGCCACGACCTTCGCACACCTCGACGCGACCACGGAACTTTCCCGTGAAATCGCTTCCCGTGGTCTGTACCCGGCCGTTGACCCGCTGACGTCCACTTCCCGGATCCTGGATCCGCAGTACATCGGACACGACCACTACAACACGGCCGTCCGCGTCAAGCAGATCCTGCAGAAGAACAAGGAACTTCAGGACATCATCGCCATCCTCGGCGTTGACGAACTCTCTGAAGAAGACAAGATCGTTGTCTCGCGAGCACGCCGCATCCAGCAGTTCCTCTCGCAGAACACCTACACCGCCAAGCAGTTCACCGGCGTCGAGGGCTCCACCGTTTCCATCAAGGACACGGTCGAAGGCTTCAGCGCTATCTGCGACGGCGAGCTGGACCACATCGCAGAGCAGGCGTTCTTCAACGTCGGCGGCCTGGATGACGTCGAGCGCCAGTGGGCCAAGATCCAGGAACAGACCAAGTAATATGGCTGAGCTTGAGGTTGAGATTGTCGCAGCGGACCACTTTGTGTGGTCCGGAGCGGCCAAGATGGTCAAGGCCCGCACCAGCGATGGTGAAATCGGAATCCTGCCCGGCCACTCGCCCCTGCTGGCGATTCTGGCCGAAGGTGAACTGGCAATCGAGCCGGTGTCCGGTGACCGCATTGCCGTAGCTGTCGACGGCGGATTCTTCTCCGTCGACAACAACCGGGTGGTCATTGTTGCTGACAACGCCCAATTGGGTGACGCAGCGACTGCTGGGATCCGCTAGCACGACCTTGATGAACGATCCTGGTATGCCGTTCATCATTCTGGCAGCCCTCTTCGGGCTGCTGGTCTTAGCACTGTGCCTTTCGGGGGTGCGCCGCCTCACGTTGCGGCGTGCCCTCGGCACGGTGGACGCCTCCATTTGCACTGCGGGAAACCGCTGGCAGATGGGGGTTTGTCGTTATCAGGACAACGAGCTCGAATGGTTCCGGCTGGTCTCGCTCAGCATGCGTCCCAAACGCACCTTCCGCCGAAGCGCGCTGGAACTGCAGGGCCGGCGCGACGCCACCGAGGACGAGCTCGTCAAAATCCCGCCGGAAGCCGTAATCGTGGAACTGCGCTACGAGGGGCAGGAGATCCGGCTGGCCATGCGCTTTGACGCCTACGCCGGGCTGTCCTCCTGGCTGGAGGCCGGTCCCGTCGTCGGCGTCGGCACCTGGCGCTAGTGGCTTTCGAATTCCTCCAGGACCTCAGGCTCGTCGACGGTCCGGTGATGTGGTTCGCATGGGCCGCCGGTTCCGGCGGTCTCGCTTTCCTTGTCTGGCGCGCCGTCCGGCACCGCAAACCCGCCGCCTCCGCCGCCCTGCTCGGGGCAACGGCCATCCTTGCCGCGGCCCTCGTGGCCGGAATCCACTGGCTCCTGATCTACGGCTTCTCTGTCTTCCCCGACGATTTGCCCCCGGATGTCCTGGGCTGGTCCCTCCCCGCCGTGGCCGCACTTCTCCTGTGGCTGCACCGGCTGGCAGGCCTGTGGCTCCGGTCCGGCCGATCAGCGGACCCGCGGCCTCGCCGCCGCCGGAACGCAGCGCCGCTCTGGCGTGCCACCGCCGGGGCGACAGCGGCACTGCTCGGTGTTGTGTTGCTCTCGCAGGCCCAGATCAACCTCTACTTCGGGCTGAACCAGACCGTCAGCGACCTGACCGGAACAGCGGTGGAACGGATTCCGTGGCTCGAAACGGAACTCACCCGCGGTGCCCCGGCAGCAGTGGACCTGGCGCAGTGGGACGCTCCCGCCGGAATGCCGGCCGGGGTCCTGCGGAGGGCCACGATCCCGGGAACGGAATCCGGCTTCATCAGCCGCGATGCCTTCATTTATCTGCCGCCGGCCTACCAGAGCACGCCGCGGCCGAAGCTTCCCGTGCTCGTGCTGTTTGCCGGGCAGCCCGGCAGCCCGCAAAACTGGCTTATCGGCGGCGCCCTCCGGGCCCGGATGGACCGTTTCGCGGCCGAGCACAACGGCGTCGCGCCCGTGACCGTGGTGGTCGATCCCAACGGTGCACAGTCGGCAAACACACTCTGCCTCGACAGCCGCATCGCGCAGGCCGATACCTTCCTCTCGGTGGACGTTCCGGACTGGATCAAGGCCACGCTCGACGTGGATCACGACCCGCGGGTGTGGACCGTCGGCGGATTCTCGTTCGGGGCCACCTGCGCGCTCCAGATGCTCACCCGGCACCCCGACGTCTATCACGACGCCGTGGCGGTGGCGAGCGAGAAGGAGCCCGCCCTGGCCAAGGAACGCGACAAAACCATCCAGGCGTCCTTCGGGGGTGACACCGCGGCATTTGAGCGGCAGACCCCGCTGTGGCTCATGGAGCGCCGTGACTATACCGGCCACGCGGTCTACTTCTGCGCCGGCGCGCGGGACCCGGAGTTCATCGGGAACATGCGCACGCTCGCGGACGCAGCGGCAGGAGCCGGGTTCCTCGTGCGGTCGGACGTGATCGCGAACTCGGGCCATTCATGGCAGACAGCCTCCACGGGGTTGGCTGACGCCCTGGACTTCCTCGCCCCGCGCTGGGGGATTACGTGAGCCGGGGCGGCACGTGAGGGAACAGGCCGCGCCCGCGCCGGCGCAGTCCCGCCCCGCTGATCCGTCGCTGCTCGGCACTCTCGTCCGCCGGACGCACGGGCACTTCCTGGCTGTGCCGTTCACGCTCTGCGTCCTCGGCGTGTTCCTCGCCACCGGCGCGGTGACCGGCAGCTTCCTGTCCGGACCGCCGGAAGCGCTGCTGAACTTTGCCTCGGTCAGTGCCTCCGGGCTGAAGGCCGGAGGCTGGTGGTCGATGTTCACGTCCATGTTCTTCGCGACCAACTTGATCGCCTACGTGGCAGCCTCCCTGATGATCCTGCTGCTGCTCGGGCTCGCCGAACGTTACCTCGGCACCCTGCGCACGGCGGTGTTCTTCTTCGCCGGCCAATTCGCAGCCGTGACGGTGTTTCTGCTCATCACGCAGGTGTTTGCGTTCGCCGGCGATGTCTGGCTCGGCCGGATGGCGGAGGCCCGGCTGATCGGGCCTTATGCCGCAGTCCTCACAGTGCTCCTCGCGGCCAGCGGCCTGCTGCCGGCCCTGTGGCAGCGGCGGCTGCGCACGGCCGCCGTCTCCGGCGCATTGCTGCTGGTGCTCTACTCCGGGAACCCCGGGACCGTCGTTGGACTGGTCGGCACGCTGGTGGGCCTGACAGCAGGCTGGTGGATCCAAGGCGACCAGGGCGGGCCCCACCGGCACCGCTCGACCGGCAGCGAAACCCGGAACCTGCTGGCGCTGACGGTGGCGATCTTCGCTGTCGGGCCACTCGTCACGGCCACGGTCCGCAGCCCGACGGGGCCGCTGGCACTGCTGCGGGACATCGTGCTCAACCCCGTTCCCACCCTGGCGCAGCTGGAGGCCAGCTGCGGCGGCATGGTCGATGTCAGCTGCCTGGCGGGCGAACCGGCAGGGTTCGCCGGTCCGCTGGGCCTCGTGCTGGCAGTCGTGCCCGTAATCCTGCTCCTGATGTGTGCCGACGGCCTGCGCAAGGGCCGTCGGCTGGCGCTGTGGATCACCATCGCCGTCCAGCTTGCCGTCGCCGCCCTGGCCGGCGTGTACCTCCTGCTGGTCGCGCAGATCCCGCAGCAGCCCGGCAGGCCGGAAGGGCCGGTGCTGGGCTCCGGCGTGGTCCACATCCTCCCGCTGGTGGCGGTGCCGCTGCTGCTGGCGGGACTGCTGTGGGCCAACCGGAGGCAGTTCCGGGTCGCGACGGAACCAGGGTCCCGGCGCAGCCTGGGCCTGGCGGTCGCGGGCACATGGCTGGTACTGGTCAGCAGCTACAGCGCGGTATGGTTCGGGACCGGCGGAATGGACCGGGACGGCGGACTTCGGGGCCTGGCCACGGAACTTGCCCGCCAGTACCTGCCGCTGCCGTTCCCCGGCGTCTTCAGCCGCGTCTTCCAGGGCCGCAGTGCGCTCGAGGCGTTTCTCTTCGGCGCCTCCGGCACCGTCTTCTGGACGGTCTGTTTCGCTGCGGTATGGATCGCGCTGCGACGCCCGGCACCCCACCAGGACGCGGGAACGGGGGACAGGGAGGCTGCCCGCCGCCTCATCCGGCAGGGCGGCGACTCGCTGTCCTGGATGGCACTGTGGGAACCGAACAAGTACTGGTTCACGCCGGACCGGAGCGGCGGGATCGCCTACCAGCAGCACGGGAGCGTCGCACTGACCCTGGCGGGTCCGTTCGGGCCGGCGGCACGC
Organism: uncultured Actinomycetota bacterium; assembly: GCA_963769515.1. Classification (GTDB taxonomy): domain Bacteria; phylum Actinomycetota; class Actinomycetes; order Actinomycetales; family Micrococcaceae; genus Arthrobacter. Next base: position 252,702 of record CAVYMG010000034.1, on the reverse strand, counting down.
CATGCCGAGACGGCAGCGGAGTTCCTGCGCTTCTGCGCCGACCAGGCCCTGATCCCGTGCCTGTACTCCTGCACGGACGAGCTGTGGCCCCTGGTCAGGAACAATGGCTTCCGTCGGGTCGCCGTCGCACAGGAGACCCGGCTGGCCGTCCGGGAAGTGGAGTTCAAGGGCAAGGACTGGCAAAACGTCCGCACCGCGCTGAACCGCGCGGCGAAGACCGGCGTCCGGGCCGTCTGGGGCCGGTACCGCGACCTGCCCGCCCCGCTGCGGACCCAGCTCAGCGAGGTTTCCGAGGACTGGGCGGCGCAAAAGGAAGTGCCGGAAATGGGGTTCACGCTCGGTGGCATCGACGAACTCGACGACGATGAGGTGCTGTGCTGCCTTGCGGTGGACGGCGAAGGGCGGGTCCAGGGCGTCACAAGTTGGCTGCCCGTTTTTGCGGACGGCCGGCTGGTGCGCTGGACGCTGGACTTCATGCGCCGCAGCCACGACGCCTTTCCCGGCGTGATGGAGTTCCTGATCGCGTCGGCCATCCTGGAGCACCGGAATACGGTCGAAGTCATTTCCCTCTCCGGCTCGCCGCTCGCGAAGGACGCGGACGCTGCGGGGGCTCCGGAAGGGCTTGCAGGAATCCTGGATGTGGTCGGCCGCGCGCTCGAGCCCGTCTACGGATTCCGGTCCCTCGCCTCGTTCAAATCACGCTTCAAACCCGAGTACCGGACCCTTTACCTGTACTACCAGGACCCGCTGCACCTACCCGCGATCGGGCGGGCCCTGAGCCTGGCCTATCTTCCGGGACTGTCGCTGCGGCAAAGCGCGCGGCTGCTGCGGAGCCTGGTGCGGTGATGAAAAGGCCGGGAACATCCGGACAGAAAAATGATCCCCGGTATCAATACCGGGGATCATTTTGCGGAGAGCGCCTCAGGCAGCCCTCCCGGGGGAAACTAGACCACCGTCACGCCGGTTGCCTGGGGACCCTTGGCGCCCTGGCCGATCTCGAACTGAACGCGCTGGTTCTCGTCGAGGGTTTTGAATCCGCCGGTCTGGATTTCCGAGTAGTGAACGAAGACGTCACCGTCGGCGTCATCCGGGGTGATGAAGCCGAATCCCTTTTCCGCGTTAAACCACTTGACGGTTCCCTGTGCCATTTAATTCTCCTCATTGTGGAACTTGCATAAGCGCGGCACCGTTTGTACCGGGCTTGGTCACTCTGCGAGAAGAACCGTGGCTTTCTCCCGAATTGCACGGGGTGGGCGGCAGGAGCTTCACGCTCGCAACACGTCTTGCGAGCATGAAAATACACCTACACAAAGACTCGTCCTAGAATTTCATGACACTTACTTCAGGTCAACGGATTCGCTGAGGATTTGCAGAAATTTCGTGCGAAGAATCGGTTAATTCCCGGCGCTTTGCCAAGCTTCCGGCCGCCTCAGAAGAGTCGGGACTCGCTGTCGTCGACGCCGCGCATGGCGTCATAGTCCAGGGTGAGGCAGTCAATGCCGCGGTCATTTGCCAGGACCTTGGCCTGCGGTTTGATCTGCTGCGCGGCGAAAATCCCGCGGACCGGCGCCAGCAGGGGATCGCGGTTGAGCAGTTCCAGATAGCGCGTGAGCTGTTCGACGCCGTCGATGTCACCACGGCGCTTGAGCTCGATGGCGACGGTGGCGCCGTTCGCGTCCCGGGCCAGGATATCGACCGGGCCGATCGCGGTGAAGTACTCGCGGCGGATGAGGGTAAACCCCGGGCCGACGAGCTCCAGTTGTTCGGCCAGAAGCCGCTGCAGGTCCGCCTCGACGCCGTCCTTGATCAGGCCCGGATCCTGTCCCAGCTCGTGCGAGGTGTCGTGCAGCTGCTCGTGGATGTTGATGATCAGGCGGTCATCGGTTTTCGCGGACTGGACGGTCCACTGCTCGATCACGCCGACCTCGACGTCGATTTCGTCAGGGCTGGAGACCCGCAGCGACGCCGGGGGACTCATCCAGTTCAACGGTTTGTAGGAGCCGCCGTCGGAATGGACCAGGACGGAGCCGTCGGCTTTGACCAGCAGAAGCCGTGTCGCCAGCGGAAGATGGGCTTTGAGCCGGCCGACGTAATCAACGGAGCACCGGGCTATCACTAAACGCACCCGGCCAACTCTACCGTCTGCCGGGACGGCGGGCCGCCGCGCTGGGGCAGAATGGAAGCATGCCGCGTTCGAACAGACCCCGCCGTGCCTCCGCCGGAAAAGCCGGTTTCGCGCGGGCCGCCAAGCCAGGATCCAAGCATGCTCCGGCCCAGGAACTCGATCTGGAGCGCGCCCGTACCGGCGTGGCGCGGCGGGAGAGCGCACCCGACGGCGAGTGGATGGTCCGCCTCATCTCGGCCGGGCGGGCCGAGAAGTCCTACATCTGCCCGGGATGTTCGACCGCGGTCCTGCCCGGGATCGCCCACCTCGTGGTCTGGTCGGAGGACCATCTGTTCGGTGCCGCCGCCGGCCTGGCGGAACGCCGGCACTGGCACTCGAATTGCTGGACGTCACGGAGCTACCGGTATCGCTAAGCTGGACAGCATGACTTTTGACCCGGCGTCGTACGTATTCAGCCAGCCTTCGGCACCCACCGCCATCCGCGCGTCGACCGTCCTGCCGGCCCGCCGCGAGAACGTGGAGCTCCATACCGCGGACGGCCATGTGCTGGTGGGGGAACTCTCGGTGCCCGAGTCCGGCGAAATCAAGGCCACCCTGATCACCCTGCACCCGCTGCCCACGCACGGCGGTTTCATGGACTCCCATGTCTACCGGAAAGCGTCCTACCGGCTGCCCGCCCTCGCCGGAATCGCTGTGCTTCGGTTCAACACCCGGGGCACCGAATCGCCGCGGGGCACCAGCAGCGGGGCCTTCGCGGAGGGCGTCGATGAACGGATGGATGTTGAGGCCGCCGTGCACTTCGCGGTGCAGCGCGGCCTGCCCAACCGCTGGCTCGTAGGCTGGTCCTTCGGGACGGAGCTGGCGCTGATGTACGGGGCCTCGGAGCCTGTGGCGGGCGAGATCGAGGGCGCCATCCTGCTCTCACCGCCCCTGCACCGCGCCACTGACAAGCACCTCGGCGAGTGGGCCGCGGCGGGTAAACCGTTGAAAGTGCTGGTTCCCGAGCTGGACGACTTCCTGCAGCCCGCCGAAGCCGCCGAGCGGTTCCGTGCCGTGCCGCAGGCCCGCCTGGTGGCTGTCGAGGGCGCCAAGCATCTGTGGGTCGGGGAGAAATACGCCGGCCGGGTACTGAATGAGATCGTGGACGAGGTCATCCCGGGCGGAACCGGCGGCACCGCGCTACCGCACGAATGGGCAGGGCCGGTGGCCGCGGCGCACGCCTGAGCCGTGCGCTGCGTCAGTGGACATCCTGGCGGGCAATGAAGAGTTCACGGATCAGGAGCAGAATCGCCGCGGCCGTCGGGATGGCGATCAGAGCCCCCAGGACGCCGAGGAGGCTGCCGCCGGCGATGACGGAGATGACGGCAACGGCGCCGGGCACCGCGACGGCTTTCTGCATGATGCGGGGCGAGACGAAGTAGGCCTCGAACTGCAGGTACGCGAAATAGAAGGCTGCGTACGCGGCCGCCGTCTGCCAGCCGGCGGTCAGTGCAATCACGGTCACGAGGATCCCGGCGATCAATCCACCGACAAGCGGGATGAATGCCAGGAGAGCCACGAGGAAGGCCAGCAGCACGGCGAAGGGAACCCCGACGATCGACATCACGATGAACGCGAAGGCCGCGTTGAGGAGGGCGACAACTGCCTGGCCGATGACGTAGTTGCCCACCGATCCCGTGATCTCCTCGGCCAGGGCCTCGACGCGCGCACGGCGGGAGCGGGGCGCCAGCCGGTAGCCCCATTTTTTCATCGCCGGGAGCGCCGCGAGGAAGTACAGGCTGAGCACGAGCACGATCAATGCCCCGAACAGCCCGTTCGCGACGGTGGTACCGAAGCCCACGACCCCGCCGAAGATACCGCCCATGGCCTCGGGGTCGCTGACGAATTTCTCAAGTTCCTGCTGGATGCGGTCACGGACGCCGAACTGGCTGTCAAGGGACCGGAAGAAATCCGAATTGATGAAATCCTGGATCCAGCGCGGCGCCTCCGCGACGATCTCGGTCACCTGCTCGACGATTGTGGGAATGAGCGTCGCGAAGAACCCGACCACCGCCAAGGTCAGCGACGAGAGGGAGACCAGGACCCCGGCTGCCCGGGGCACGTTTCTCCGTTCGAGCCACCGCACGACGGGGTCAAGGCCCAAAGCGATGAAAAGAGCGGTGACGATCCAGAGCAGCAGCTGGGTGGTGTTGGACCCGATCCAGTAGACCAGCAGCGCCGCGCCGACGCCGACCGTCCCCATAAAGCCCATATATAGCGGATGCTGCGCGGACGGCCGTGTGCCGGGTCCTCCGGGGTGGGCACCGTTGCCATCCGCCGCAAGCTCCTGCACAGGGGGCATCTCAAAGCGCAGCCGCGGCTGCGGGCCGGGAAGGGGGCCGAGTACCCTCCGGACCATTGACATGAGCACCCCGGCGGTCGCTGCCCGGGGCAGGGAGATATCAGCGTCCTCGCCGTTCAACGTCACGCTCGCGGCCGGGGGTGCGGCGACACCGGCATGATCCACGGCCTTGTCCACGCCCGCCGCAGGGTAGGCGTCCTCGCCGGCGAGGTCCCCGGAGTCCTGGATGCCCGAGGAGCGGGGCCTGTCCGGCCCTGGAATTGACGCATCCGTGTCTTCAGTCACTGCGTAGAGGCCCTTTGGTTCTGTGCGGCGCCTAGCGGGCGTCCCGGATGTGATGATCACCGCAAAGACTATCAGCAGGCTTGCCAGCAGGCGGGGGACTGCCCGGCGGCAGCGGCCGGACAGTCCCGGGACTGCGGCCTGATCTGACCCGCGGGTAACAAAACGGCTACTATTGAAGCAAAATGTCCGCTGATGATGGGTAATATTTTGCGTTTCAAGACTGCCGCGGCACTCGTGCTGCTCGGCCTCCTGACCCTGCTGGCCGGGATCGGCCAGAAGACTTTCTGGGCCCCCGCCGAGAGCGTGACGGCCACGGCTCCGGTGGATGCCAAGGCTGCGCCGTTGACCGTTTTCGACGAGAAACTGCGCACGGCACACGGCGGTCCGGTGGAGATCAACATCAAGGGTGAGGGCAGCTTCCTGCTCGCGGCCGGCCGGCCTGACGATGTGGCCGCCTGGGTTGGTCCGACCGCCCACAACACCGTCGCCGGTCTCTCCGAGGACGGTGCGGCGCTCGAGGTGACCCACACGGACGGCGAGGCAACCGCCCCGTCTCCCGCGGGCTCGGACCTTTGGGTCACGAGCGAGAACGCCAGCGGGGAACTCAGCTACACGTGGACCCCGCCTGCCGACGGGGAATGGTCGCTCCTGCTCGCAGCGGACGGGACCAAGCCTGCGCCGGCAACAATCACGATGACCTTCCCCAACGACACGTCCACGCCGTGGGCCGTGCCGTTCATGGTCCTCGGCGTCCTGCTGATGGCCGGTGGCGGGCTGCTGTTCCTTAAGCCCCGTTCCGGTGGCACGGGCAGCGGGCGGCGCGGCGCGAGGACGGCGGGCCGGGGCCAAACAGCTCCGGCGGCGGAAGGCTTGTCCGCAGGTTCGGACGACGGCTCCGGCCGGCAGCGCCGCGTTGCAGTGCAGGCGCGGCGCCCGGGCCTGGCCGTCGCCTTGCTGACTGCCGTCGCTGTCGCCGGCACCGGGACCGTTGCGCACGCCAGCCAGACGCCGGCGCCGGGCACGTCGTCGTCCCCGGAGACACCTGCCGCCGGCGAGGATGCTGCCGGCGTTCCGGTGCTGCTTGATTCCCAGTTCCGTCGCATCCTGGAGCAGGTCGCAGGTGCGGTTGACGCCGGGGACGCGGCCAAGGATGCCAGCAAGCTCGAACCGCGGGTGACCCACTCCGAGATGCAGATCCGGACCCAGAACTATAAGATCCGCTCCGAGGTTGGCGCCTATGAGGCGCGGATGCCCGTCCGGGCCACCAAACTGCTGACCACCGTTGTGACCGATGACCGCAGCTGGCCGCGGACCGTCCTGGCCGTGACGCAGGGCGAAGGCAACGTTGTTCCGCAGTTGCTGACCCTGACCCAGGCCTCGGCCCGGGAAAATTACAAGCTTGTCAGCAGCACACCGCTGCAGCCGGGCGCGACGTTCCCCGCGATCCCGCGCGGCGGCACGGACTCGCTGGCACCGGAGGAAAAGTCGGGGCTGCTCTACAGCGGTGAGGAAGCCCTCGCGGGACTGGCCGACCGCCTGAGCTCCGCCGACTCGTCCTTCAAGGACAAGCTCGTGGAAGGCGAATCGTCGCCGTACATTGCCGACACCCTCGCCTACCAGGCCGACGTGGCGGCGACCGGCGTGAACGGTACCTTCTCCTTCACGCACAAGGTCGACCCCGCCAGCACGGTGGTGTTCCGCACGGCCGACGGCGGTGCCCTGGTCCTTGGCCGGCTGGACTTCACGTTCGAAGGAACCCCCAAGGCCGAGGGTGACAAGCTGACCATCGGCGACGACGCGGCCGCGCTGGCCGGAGGCAAGGAAACCAGCACGGGCATGGTGCTGAACTTCGCCGAGGTGGCCGCCGTGTATGTCCCGCCTGCCGGGTCAGCGGATCCGATGCGACTCATCGCTGCCACCCGGGGCCTGGTGGGGGCCAGCTTCAAGTAACAGGCTCGGACGCCGCGGTGGCCACGGCGGGTGCCGGAGTGGTTAGAGTGGAGTCATGACTTCGCCAGCTTCCCGTCCGGTCCCGCCAGCTGCCGCCAATCCGCTTAATCTGCGGGGCGCCGTCGACCTTTCTTCGCTGAAGCGCCCGGCGGCGCCTGCCGGACCGCCGGCCGCCGGTCCGGGAACGCCGGAGCGTCCGGCCGACGGCGCGTCCGGGCAGCACGGCCGGCCGCTCCGCGTCGATGTGACCGAAGCGAACTTCCAGGAACTCGTTGAGCTTTCCGCCCAGGTGCCCGTGGTGATCGCCCTGTGGGCTGCGTATTCGCCCGGCTCCGGCCAGATGCTCGATGTCCTGGAACGGATCGTGGAGAGCTACGACGGCCGGATGGTCCTTGGCGCGGCGGATATCGAGGCCTTCCCGCAGCTCGCGCAGGCGTTCCAGGTCGAGGCCGTGCCCACAGCGGTCGCCCTCGTCAAGGGCCAGCCCGTGCCGCTCTTCCAGGGCGGTGCCGACGAGCCGCAAGTGCGCAGCCTGTTCGACGAACTGCTCAAGGTCGCGGCCGCAAACGGCGTCACCGGACGGATCGGCGCCGGTGGCCCGGCCGCGGCCGAGCCGGAGCCCGAGCCGCTGCCGCCGCTGCACCAGGCCGCGTTCGACGCCATTGAGGCCGGCGACTATGACGCCGCGGCCGCAGCGTTCCGGCAGGCGCTTCTGGAAATGCCGGCCGATGCCGAAGCACGGGCCGGCCTGGTCCAGGTCGAACTGATGGGTCGGCTGCAGCCGCTCTCCGGCCCCGATGCCGACGCGCTCCGGGAGCGTGCCGCCCAGGAACCGGACAACCTTGAGACCCAACTGGGCGTGGCCGATCTCGACGTCGCCGGCGGCCACATCGAGGACGGGCTGGGCCGGATCGTCGCCTTCATCGGCCGGAACTTCGGACCCGAACGGGAGACCGCCCGGATCAGGTTGCTTGAACTCTTCGAGGTTGTGGGCGTGGCCGACGAGCGGGTTGCCAAAGCACGGCAGCAGCTGGCCCGGGTACTGTTTTAATGACGTCGGCGTTGTTCACGCCATTGGAGCTTCGGTCACTGCGGCTGGAGCACCGTGGCTGGGTATCGCCGATGTGCCAGTACAGCTGCGGACCGGAAACCGGCGAAGGGGTCCCGACCGACTGGCATCTGATGCACCTGGGCTCTTTCGCCGCCGGCGGAGCGGCCCTGATCCTGACCGAGGCAGCCGCCGTCAACGCAACCGGGCGGATCAGCCCCCGCGACGCCGGACTCTACACCGAGGACCAGGCCGCGGGCTGGGAGCGCATCATCGCCTTCGTCCACCGCCACGGCACAGCCGGCGCGAAGATCGGCATCCAACTGGCGCACGCCGGCCGCAAAGCCTCGACCTACTGGCCGTTTTCCGGGCAGCAGGGCAGTGTTCCGGCTGCCGAGGGCGGCTGGCGAAGCGTCGGCCCCGGCACCGGTGCCTTTGACGGCTTCGCCGCACCCTCGGCTCTGAGCGCGGAGCAGATCGACGGCGTGATCGCCGACTTCGCCGCCGCGGCGGTCCGGGCCGTCGACGCCGGTTTTGATACCGTCGAAATCCACGGCGCCCACGGATACCTCCTGCATCAGTTCCAAAGCCCGCTGGTCAACGACCGGACGGACGGCTGGGGCGGCGACGAGGCCGGCCGGAACCGCCTGATGCTCGCCGTCGTGGACGCGGTCCGGGACGTTATTCCCGATTCCATGCCGCTGCTCCTGCGGATCTCCGCCTCTGACTGGGCCGAGGGCGGGATCGACGCCGCCGCGTCGGTCCGGCTGGCGCGTGCCGCCGCGGCCCGCGGGGTGGACCTCGTCGACGTCTCGAGCGGCGGGGCCGTGGCGCACCAGAAAATTCCGGCGGGCCCCGGATACCAGACCGGGTTTGCCGCGCGGATCCGCCGCGAAACCGGCATCCGGACCGGTGCGGTCGGTCTCCTCACCTCAGCCGGCCAGGCCGAACACGCCGTGGCCACCGGTCAGGCCGACGGGGTGTTCATCGCCCGGGCTGCCCTGCGCGACCCGCACTGGTGGCTGCGTGCGGCCTACGAGCTCGGGGCCGACCTGGCCTGGCCGCCCCAGTACGAGCGTGCGGCGCCGCGGCACGTGTTCTAGCACCGCTGCCTGCCGCTGCCCGCCGCCCGTGACCGTGGAAAACAGGTAGGGGCGGCCCTGAAGCACCGTAGCGGGTACTCTGCTGCCCGCGGCATGCGGCCGCTAACCTGACCACATGACGTGTCAGCGGTCGGTTCCGCCCGCTCCGGAGCCCCGGATCCCGGGGCCGGTTCCGGCCCTCTCCCTGCGTGGTCTGGCCAAGCGGTTCGGCGAAAAAATCGCCGTCGACGGCATCAGCCTGGAGGTTCCTGCCGGCTCCTTCTATGGCATGGTAGGGCCCAACGGCGCCGGCAAGACCACCACGCTGTCGATGGCGACGGGCCTGCTCCGGCCGGAATACGGCACTGCCCTGGTGCACGGGGTCAATGTCTGGCAGCGTCCGCTGGCCGCCAAGAAACTGATGGGAGTGCTGGCCGACGGAGTCCGGCTCTTCGACCGCCTCAGCGGCGAACAACTCGTCAGCTACGCCGGACTGCTGCGTGGCATGGACAAGGACGTCGTGGCGGCGCGGGTCAACGAGCTGCTCGCAGCCCTGGACCTGAGCGCGGATGCCGGGACCCTGGTGGTGGACTACTCCGCGGGCATGACCAAAAAGATCGCCCTTGCCTCGGCACTGATCCACGCGCCGCGCCTGCTAGTGCTCGATGAGCCCTTCGAATCGGTGGACCCGGTGTCCGCAGCCAATATCCACGCGATCCTGAGCCGCTTCGTGGCAGCCGGCGGCACCGTGATCGTGTCCAGTCACGCCATGGACATGGTCCAGCGGATGTGCGACCACGTCGCCGTCGTTGCCGCCGGCCGGGTGCTCGCCGCCGGCACCGTGGACGAGGTACGGTCCGGGGCGTCCCTGGAAGAGCGCTTCGTCCAGCTCGTCGGCGGACGCAGCCACACCGAAGGTCTGGAATGGTTGCGCACCTTCTGAGGCTCAAAGTCACCCTGCTGCGCAACAGCGTCCGGCGCAGCCCGCGCCAGCTCGTCGGCCTGGCCATCGGGGCGCTGTTTTCGTTGACTCTGGTGGGGCTGGGGGCGGCCGGGCTCCTGACCCTGCGGACGGATCCGGACCTGGCACGGACCGTGGTGGTGCTGGCCGGCGCCGCGGCCCTCGCGGGCTGGGCCGTGGTTCCCGTCGTGATGACGGCCGGGGACCTGCTGCTCGATCCCGCCCGGTTCGCGGCCTACGGGGTTCCGACCCCGCAACTGTTGGCCGGTCTCGCCCTGGGCGGCCTGATCGGCATCCCGGGCGCCGCCACGTCCCTGCTGGCCCTGGCCACCGTGGGCACCTTCTCCCGCAGCCTGCCCGCCGCCGCAGGGGCACTGCTGGGTGCGGTCCTGGGCGTGCTCAGCTGCGTTGTCCTGTCCAAGGTGGTCGCCGCGGCCACCGCCCGGCTGGCAGGATCCCGCCGGTTCCGGGACGCCACCGCGGTGGCTTTCCTGGTTCCGCTCGTGCTGGCCGGACCCCTCGTTGCCGTCGTGGCGGACGGCATATCCCGCGCCGGCGCCTTCCTGCCGCAACTGGCCGAAGCCCTGTCCTGGACGCCGGCCGGCGCAGCCTGGGCACTGGGCGGTGATCTCGCAGCCGGCAGCTACGGCGCGGCCGCGCTGAAACTCCTGATCGCCCTCGCCACCCTGGCCGGACTGGCGCTGTGCTGGACAGGGCTGCTGCACCGGGCCCTGGTGTCGCCGCCCCCTGCCGGGCCATCCCGGAGAAAGAACGCCGGACTGGGCCTGTTCGGAGTGTTTCCGGCAACGCCGACGGGAGCCGTCGCCGCCCGCTCGCTCAGCTACTGGGTGCGGGACCCCCGCTACAGCGGCGCACTCATTGTTGTGCCGCTGATGCCGGTCCTGCTCTTCCTCCAAGCCGGTCAGACCGGCACATACGCACCGTTGCTGATGTCCGGACCGCTGACCGCCTTCCTGCTCGCCTGGACCATATCCGCCGACGTCTCCTACGACAGCACAGCGTTCGCACTGCATATGGCCACCGGCGTCCGCGGGGTCCAGGACCGCCTCGGCCGCGCCCTGGCCTGCCTGGTCTTCGCCCTGCCGGCGGTGCTGGTGTTCAGCATCGGCCCGTTCTTCCTCCTCCAGGACTGGGACACGCTGCCCGGCATACTCGGCCTGTCCCTGGGGATCCTGTTCAGCGGGCTGGGCCTGTCCTCGGCCCTCTCGGCCCGCTATACGGCCGCCGTGCCGCTGCCGGGGGAGAGCCCCTTCAGGAAGCCACCGGGCAACGCGGCGCAGACCATGGCCGTGCAGTTCGGCGGGATGGGTGTGCTCGCAGTGCTCGTCGCGCCCGAGATCGCCCTGGTCATGGCGCAATGGAGCACCGGCAGCCCCGTGCCCGGCTGGATCAACTTGTTCCTGGGGCCGGTCCTGGGCCTGGCGCTTCTCGGTGCGGGTGTGCGGCTCGGCGGTGCCTGGCTGGATGCGCGCGGACCGGAACTCCTGGCCCAGCTCTCCGTCCACCGCTGACCGGGGGGAGGTGACGGGGGCGGCGCGGACCGCGCCCGGGACCGCGCACCCGGCCGCATGGCCCTGACCGGGGCCACGGCGGCTGGGATACCCTGCCCCTAGGGCACATATACCTCCCGGACGGAACGCCGCGGCACCCGGCCGGCGGCACAAACAGAGGCAGGGACCATGGAAGTCGTCATTCTTCCGGACAGCAAACAGATCGCCGCGCTCGCCGCGGACGCAGTCGGGGCCCTGCTGCGGCGCAAACCCGACGCCGTCCTGGGACTCGGGACCGGCCCCTCGGTACTGCCGCTCTTTGACGAACTGCTCCGGCGGCACTCGGAGGACAGTCTCGACTTCGGCCGTGTCACAGTCTTCGTGCCCGACCAATACGTCCAGCTGCCGGCAGATCACCCGGAGTCATCCCTGCACGCCCTGGCCCGGGATTTCACCGGGCCTGCGGGCATCAGCCCGGCCCGCGTCCACGCCCCGGACGGAACCGCGGCGGACATCCCCGCGGCCTGCCGGGACTACGAGGAGGCCCTCCGGGCTGCCGGGGGAGTGGACCTGCACATCCTGGGCGTCGGCACGGACGGACATCTCGGCTTCAACGAACCCGGTTCCTCGCTGGCCTCCCGGACCCGGATCAAGACTCTCGTGGAGCAGACCCGCCGGGACAGCGCCCGCCTCTTCGGCGGGCTCGCCGACGTGCCCCGGCACGTCCTCACCCAAGGCCTCGGCACCATCCTGGAGGCCCGCCATGTCCTCCTGCTGGCGACGGGGGCGCAGAAGGCCCAGGCCGTCCGGGACCTGGCGGAAGGACCGCTCACCGCCATTTGCCCGGCCTCCGTGCTGCAACTGCACCGGCACGCCACCATCCTGCTGGACGAGGCAGCGGCGTCGTCCCTCCGGCTGGCCGATTACTACCGGCACAGCTACGAGATGAAACTGCCGTGGCAGGGCCTCTGAGTCTCCCGGCCGGCCGGCTCCGTCGTCACCACGCCTGCGTCAGCGGCTAAGATGGTTTCCATGACTAGCATGACCGATCCCCTCGACAACGACCCGATGCGTGAGCTCTCCGGAGCGGGGACGTCTACGGCCACGATCGAGCGCGAGGAACTGCGGCAGGAAGTGGAGCCCGGCGACCGGGAACGCTTCTCGCACTACGTGCGCAAGGAAAAGATCATGGAATCCGCACTGACCGGTGAGCCTGTCATCGCGCTGTGCGGCAAAGTGTGGACCCCCGGCCGCGACCCGCAGAAGTTCCCCGTCTGCCCGGAATGCAAGGAAGTCTACGAAGGCCTCCGTCCCGGCAAAGACGGCGGCGGCAAGGATTCCGGCGACAAATAACGGGTCAGGCGCCGCCCGGCTCCCCGACACACTGCCTCCCTGCAGCCCGGCCTGACCCGTCCGCGGTCGGCGTGCCTGCAGGACTACCTTCACGGGACGCGTGAGCAGCCGCGCCCCGGCACCAGCGGCTGCCCCGTCCTCCGCTGCCCGGTTCATCCGAAAAAGATTGGTGTTTCTGTGCTTATTTGGGTCTCTCTTCCGGCTACAGCCGTGCGCGGAACGGAGGGGACCTAAATGACGGAGACACTCTTCGGCGGACCCACACTGCCTCCCGCCTACCCGGAACGGGCAGCCTGGGGGACGGCCCCCAAGCTCCGCGCCTGGCAGCAGGAAGCGCTGGACCTCTACTTCACCAACCAGCCCCGGGACTTCCTGGCCGTGGCGACGCCCGGTGCGGGAAAAACCACGTTCGCGCTGCGGGTGGCGTCCATGCTGATCGATTCGGGCGTGGTCAACCGCGTCACGATCGTGGCGCCCACGGACCACCTCAAACGCCAGTGGGCCGACGCGGCCGCCAAGGTGGGCATCGCCATCGACCCGAACTTCAAAAACGCCGACGGGCAGCACGGCCGCGGCTTTGTGGGCGTCGCGGTCACCTACGCCCAGGTGGCCAGCAAGCCAATGCTGCACCGGGCCAAGACCGAGGCCGCCAGGACGCTCGTCATCCTCGACGAAATCCACCACGGCGGCGAGGCGCTCTCCTGGGGAGACGGGCTCCGCGAGGCCTTCGATCCGGCCGCCCGCCGGCTCTCCCTGACCGGGACCCCCTTCCGTTCCGACACCTCGCCCATCCCCTTCGTGGAATACACCGAAGACCGCGACGGTATCCGGCGGTCCAAGGCCGACTACACCTACGGCTACGGCAAGGCACTGCGGGACCACGTGGTCCGCCCGGTGATGTTCATGGCGTACTCCGGGCAGATGCGCTGGCGCACCAGCGGCGGCGAGGAAATGGCCGCCTCGCTGGGCGAAAGCGCCGTCACCAAGGACATCGTGTCGCAGGCCTGGCGGACTGCGTTGAACCCGGCGGGCGAATGGATTCCGGCCGTCCTGGCCGGGGCGGACAAACGGCTCAGCGAGGTCCGGCGGACCGTTCCGGACGCCGGCGGCCTCGTGATCGCCACCGACCACGACGCCGCCCGGGCCTACGCCGGGCAGCTCAAGCGGATCACCGGTGAATCGCCCACGGTGATCCTCTCCGACGACGCGAAGGCCTCCGGCAAGATCGAGGAGTTCACCGCCAGCGACAAACGCTGGATGGTGGCCGTGCGGATGGTCTCCGAAGGCGTCGACGTCCCGCGGCTCTCGGTCGGGGTTTACGCGACCTCCACGTCAACGCCGCTGTTTTTCGCCCAGGCGGTCGGGCGCTTCGTGCGTGCCCGCAAGCGCGGCGAGACGGCGTCGGTCTTCCTGCCCTCAGTGCCGCAACTGACGGCCCTGGCCAACTCCATGGAAGCCGAGCGCGACCACGCCCTGGACCGCCCGGACAAGGAGGACGGCGACGGCCTCTTTAATCCGGAAGACTCCCTGCTGGACGAGGCCAACCGCGAGGAAAAGGCCTCCGACTCGCTGCTGAAGGGCAAGTTCGAGGCCTTGGACTCCCAGGCCTCCTTTGACCGGGTGCTCTTTGACGGCGGCGAGTTCGGCACCGGCGGCGAGGTCGGCTCCGACGACGAGCTGGACTTCCTCGGAATCCCCGGCCTTCTCGACGCCGAGCAGGTCGGGACACTGCTGCGCCAGCGTCAGCACGAGCAGCTGAACCGCAAGAACCAGCGGGCCGTCCCGCAGGCGGCGGCCGGCCCCGCCGTGCCGGACCACCGGATGCTGATGGACCTGCGGAACGAACTGGCCAAAAACGTCGCGGCCTGGTCCGCGCGGACCGGCACGCCCCATGGCGTTGTCCACACCAAGCTCCGGACCGTGTGCGGTGGCCCGCCCGTGGCCCAGGCCAACGAGGAGCAGCTCCAGACCCGCCTGCGGAAGCTGCAGGACTGGTTCATCGGCCGGAAATAGACCCCGGTCAAAAGCCCGGGCCACGGACAGCACCTGCTGTCCGTAGCCCGGGCTTTTGCGTCGGTGGCCTGGCCTCTACTGGCCGCAGACGGCGGTGTAGGTCTGGCCGGCAGCGGCGTACTTCGACTGCAGGTCCGCCAGCTTGTCGGCATCGGGGTGGTCCGTGGTGGACTCGTCCAGGTACGCGATGATGTCCTCCAGCGGACCCTTCAGCTCATCGGAGGCGGAAGCCGCGATCGGCCGGATCTGGTTGGCGAACCGGATCGTGCCGTACTTGTCCGAACTGGCCGGCTGGCCCGCGGCAACGGAGTTGATCCGGGCGCAGGTTTCCTCGCTGCTCAGCTGCGGGGCCGAACAGCCGGCGGCACCGAGCAGGGCCGCGGCTGCGATCAGGACGGTCAGGGTCTTCTTCATGGTGTACTCCGGAGTCGTGCGTGTCTGCCGAACATGGCGGGATTTCGAGTCTAGCCGCGGGAGCGGGCTTTTGTGGCCAGGCCGGTCACATTCCGGCAGGCGTACGTCCGCCACGGCAGACCCTCAGCCGACTTCGACGCCGCCGAGTTCCATCTCCGCGACCGCATCCTCCAGGTCGTCGGCGATTCCCGCCGTCAACCCGCGCAGCACCGTCACGGTATAGCCGGCCTGGACAGCGTCCAGCGCGGTCGCCCGGACACAATAGTCAGTGGCGATCCCGACGATCGTGACCTCTTCAACATCGTGGCTCTGCAGCCAGTCATCCAGCCCGACCGCATCAGGGTCGATCGCGAAGTCCGCGGCATCGGTCAGCGGCATGGCACCAGGCTTGCGGTCCCCGGTGGGGACGGCATCGTCCGGGGCGAGCAGCCCGTCGAAGCCGGAGTAGGCCGCGGTGTACTGGCCCTTGCGGAAATACGCCTGGATGTACTCGGTGTCGAGGTCGGGGTGCAGTTCCGCGCCGCGCGTCCCGGCGACACAGTGCCGGGGCCAGCTGTCGACGAAATCAGGGTCGTCGGAAAAATGCGCCCCCGGATCAATGTGCCAGTCCTGGGTGGCAAGGACGTGGTCGAACTGGCCGTGGTGGGCGTCGACGTACTCGCTGATCTCGCCGGCCAGGGCGGCCCCGCCTTCGACCGGCAACGCACCGCCTTCGCAGAAGTCGTTCTGCACATCAACAATGATCAGGGCGCGGGACATTCAGTCCTCCTCGTAGATGGTGGGGATGGCGGCGTCGCCGCGCTGGAGCCGGTTCACGACCGCGGGAAGCTCCCGCATCGTATCCGCGTGGCGCCTGCGGGCACGCTGCACGCCTTCGGCGCCGGTCCACCCGGGCAGGAGTTCACCGTTCTTGATGAACTGCTGGAGCAACTGGCGGTCGTTCCCGTCATCCTCCGGAGGACGGCCGATCCCGACGATTTCGTGGGTCGCAGTGCCGCGTTCGTTGAGCCGGCGCAACGCGTACTTGCGGCCGCCCTTGCTGGTCTTGTTCTTGGCGGCCTTCGCCACCGGCGCGAACGCGCCGGCGTCGTCGGTCCGGCTGACCAGTTTGTAGACCATGCTGGCCGTCGGCGCGCCGGAGCCGGTCACGAGCGAGGTGCCCACCCCGTAGGAATCCACCGGGGCGGACTGCAGGGCCGCGATGGCGTACTCGTCCAGGTCCGAGGTCACCACGATCCGGGTCCGGTCATTGCCGAGTTCGTCCAGGAAGCTACGGACCCACTGCGCCTGCGCCACCAGGTCGCCCGAATCGAGCCGGACCGCGCCGAGCCGGCTGCCGGCCAGATCGACGGCGGTGCGGACGGCCGCCTCGACGTCGTACGTGTCCACCAGCAGCGTGGTTTCCGGGCCGAAGGCAGCAATCTGGGCGCTGAACGCCTCACGCTCCGTGTCGTGGAGCAGGGTGAAGGAGTGGGCGGCAGTGCCGACGGTCTTCAGCCCGTACCGCCGCCCCGCCTCAAGGTTGGAGGTGCTGTCGAAACCGGCAATCACGGCGGCGCGGGCCGCCGCCGCGGCGGACTCCTCATGCGTCCGGCGCGAGCCCATCTCAATGCACGGCCGGTTGCCGGCGGCCGAAATCATCCGCGACGCCGCGGAGGCGATCGCGCTGTCATGGTTCAGGACCGAGAGGACAAAGGTTTCGAGGATGCAGGCCTCGGCGAACGTGGACTCCACGATCAGGACGGGGGAGTTGGGGAAGTACGCCTCTCCTTCCGGGTACCCCCACACATCACCGGAGAAGCTGTACCCGGCCAAGTACTCGAGGGTCTCGTCGTTGACCACCCCCGTGCGGCGCAGGTAGTCCAGCTCCGGCTGGCCGAACCGGAAATTCGCGATGCCCTCCAGCAGGCGGCCGGTGCCGGCGACGACCCCGTATCGGCGCCCGTCCGGCAGGCGCCGGGCAAACGCTTCAAACACCGATTTGCGGTGCGCGGCGCCGGACTGCAGGGCCGCCTGCAGCATCGTCAGCTCGTAATGGTCGGTATAGAGGGACGTGGGGGGATGCTCCCAGCCGGCTGAGGTACTCACAAATTCACTCTAGTCCCCACCGGCTCCCACGTCTCGCTTCGCTTCGCCGCGGGGCCCTCGCCGGCGTGGGCCCACCCACCGGCTCCCACGTCTCGCTTCGCTTCGCCGCGGGGCCCTCGCCGGCGTGGGCCCACCCACCGGCTCCCACGTCTCGCTTCGCTTCGCCGCGGGGCCCTCGCCGGCGTGGGCCCAGCATCCCCATAGAATGGACAGATGACCCTCAGCGTTGCGCTCGGCCCGGATACCCGGGCGGGCTCCCAGACCGGAACACTGACGTCCTCGGATGTCTTGACCGCCCCGGACATTCCCTGGAACCTCGTGATCTGGAATGATCCGGTGAACCTGATGAGCTATGTGAGCTACGTGTTCCGCAGCTACTTCGGCTATTCCGAGGCGAAGGCCAACAAGCTCATGATGGAGGTCCACAAAAAAGGCCGCTCCATTGTGGCGCACGGCAGCAAGGAGCAGGTGGAGCAGCACGCCGTCGCGATGCACGGCTTTGGACTCTGGGCCACCGTGGAAAAGGCGACGGGCGGCGGCAGCGGAGACGGCAAGGGCAAGGGGAAACGTGGCTAAGGCATTCAAGTACGGACTCAAAGGCATCACCGGTTTCCTCGAACCGGCCGAACGGGAGCTCCTGCGGAGCCTCTTCGGCGATGTCATTTCGATGCTCGAACCCGAGGAACGGGCCGGCGAGGATCCGCTGGCCACGCTGGTGGGGCTCGACGCCGAGGCCCGGGAACCCTCCGACCGCGCCCTGCGGCGGCTCCTGCCGAACGTCATGCCGGACGACGACGAGGCCTCCCTGGAGTTCCGCCGGCTCACCGAGCGCTCCCTGCGCGAGGGCAAAATCGGTGCCCTCAAGGCGGCGGCGCTGGGGCTCGACAAAGACCTGCTGGTGCTCACCCCGGCCGACGCCCGGCACTGGTCCACGGCCCTGAACGATGTCCGGCTGGTCCTGGCCGAACGCCTCGACATCCGCGACGACGCCGACGCCGGGCACGTGCACCTGATGCAGGACTGGTCCCAGGCCGAGGACGTCGAAAGCTACCTCGCCCTCGTCTACAACTTCGCCACCTGGCTCCAGGAGTCCCTCGTGCAGGCGATGGTCCAGTCCCTTGAGACACGCCGCTAAACCGACAGGCGCCGACGTGACCCAACAGACACGAGTTCCGCGCCACAATGTGACGACCGCACCGGCGGCGACGCCCTATCCTCGTATAACCATGACATCAGCATCGAACCTGGATCAGGCGGCGGCAGCCGCGGCGGAATCCCCAGCGGGCACTCCCGAGAGCATGCGGATCGGATCCCGGCCCATCGGCGTCTTCGACTCCGGGGTCGGCGGACTCACCGTGGCACGGTCCATCATCGACCAGCTCCCCAACGAATCGATTCTCTACGTCGGGGACACCGCGCATGGCCCGTACGGTCCGCTGCCTATCGCCGAAGTCCGGGCCAACGCGCTCGGCGTGATGGATGAACTGGTCGATTCCGGCGTGAAGCTGCTGACCATTGCGTGCAACTCCGCGTCCGCCGCGGTCCTCCGCGACGCCCGCGAACGTTACACGGCCCGCTACGGCATTCCCGTGATCGAGGTGATCCAGCCCGCGGTCCGGCGCGCCGTCGCCGCCACCCGCAGTGGCCACATCGGCGTCATCGGCACCTCCGCCACGGTCGGCTCCCGGGCTTACGAGGACACCTTCGCCGCCGCTCCGAACCTGGAAATCACCTCTGTTGCGTGCCCGGCCTTCGTCCCGTACGTCGAGGCCGGAATCACCACCGGGCCCGAACTCCTCGCCGTCGCACGCGAGTACCTCGCACCGCTCAAGGCCGCCGGCGTGGACACCGTGGTGCTCGGCTGCACGCACTATCCGCTGCTGACCGGCGTGATTTCCTATGTCATGGGGGAGGACGTCACCCTCGTCTCGAGTGCCGAAGAAACCGCCAAGGACGTCTACCGTGCGCTCGCCTCCCGGGGCCTGGAGCGGATGGACGCCGCGGCCCCGGAGCACAACTTCATCGCCACAGGGGACGCGGCCCAGTTCGAGGCCCTGGCGCGCCGGTTCCTGGGCCCGGAAGTCCTCAGCGTCCGGCACGTGGACCACGTGGCCGCGCAGTATCCCACCGGCAGCCTGGCCCGGATCACCCCTGAGATGATTGCCGCCGCCCAGGCCGCGACGGGCCGTCCGCGGCTCTCCAACTTCGTGGCGCCCTCCGCGCTGCCGGGGGCGGGCCTGTGAAACTGACCATTGTCGGGTGTACCGGATCCTTCCCCGGACCGGGGTCGCCCGCGTCGTGCTACCTGCTGACCGCGAACGACGGCGAACGGGACTGGAAGATCGTCCTGGACATCGGCAGCGGCGCGCTCGGCGCCATCCAGCGGTACACGGACCTGGAAGACATCGACGCGATCTTCCTCTCCCACCTCCACCCGGACCACTGCATGGACCTGTGCGGACTGCACGTCGCGGTCCGCTGGCGGCCGGGCGGTTGGGGCCGGGGCCGGATTCCGGTGTGGGGGCCGGCGGCGACGGCGGACCGGATGGCTACGGCCTATGGGCTGGAGCTTGATCCCGGAATGCACGAGGAGTTCGACTTCAGCAACTGGGCCGAGCGCAAACCGGTGACGGTGGGCCCGTTCACCGTGACCCCGTACTCCGTCAACCACCCGATCGAGGAATGCTACGCGCTGCGGGTGGAGGCCACGGAGCCCGGCAAGGACGGCGCGCCCGTGACACGCGTGCTGAGCTATTCGGGGGACACCGATTCCTGCCGTGCGCTGGAGGAAGCAGCCCGCGACGCCGACCTGTTCCTCTGCGAGGCGGCGTTCGAGGAAGGCCGCGACGATGCCATCAAAGACGTCCACCTCACCGGCAAGCGCGCCGGGGAAGCGGCCGTCGCCGCGGGCGCCGGGCGCCTGCTGCTGACGCACATCCCGGTCTGGACCTCCCAGGCGACGGTGATGGCCGAGGCCAAAGACGTCTTCGGGAAAGACGTGGCCGTGGCCGTCGCCGGAGTGCACTACACCGTCTGAGCCGACGTCCGGGCCGGAGCCGGATGTCGATAAGCTAAAGGCATGACTTCCGAAGCTCTTTCTGTCCCTGTTCTCCGCGCTGATGGCCGCACCCCTGATCAGTTGCGCCCGATCAGCATCACCCGCGGCTGGTCCAACCAGGCCGAGGGCTCGGCCCTGATCGAGTTCGGCAATACCCGGGTCCTGTGCACGGCATCCCTGACCGAGGGTGTTCCGCGCTGGCTCAAGGGCGAGGGCCGCGGCTGGGTGACGGCCGAGTACGCCATGTTGCCGCGGGCCACGAACACCCGTTCGGACCGCGAGTCCGTCAAGGGCAAGGTCGGCGGCCGCACGCATGAGATTTCCCGGCTGATCGGCCGCTCGCTGCGCTCCATCATCGACACCAAGGCGCTCGGTGAAATCACGATCGTGCTCGATTGCGACGTCCTGCAGGCCGACGGCGGCACCCGCACCGCGGCGATCACCGGCGCGTACGTCGCGCTGGCCGACGCCATCCGCTACGCCCGGGAAAACAAGATGCTGGCCCGCAACGCCCAGCCCCTGATCGATACCATCGCGGCCGTCTCGGTCGGCATCATCGACGGTGTGCCGATGCTGGACCTGCCCTACGTGGAGGACGTCCGGGCCGAGACGGACATGAACGTCGTAGTGACGGGGTCCGGCAAGTTTGTTGAAGTCCAGGGCACAGCCGAGGGCGCACCCTTCGACCGGGACGAGCTGAACAAGCTGCTGGACCTGGCCCTGATGGGCACGGAGCAGCTCGCCGCCATCCAGCGCGACACGCTGGCGGAAGCCCCGTGACAGGCGCGCCCGGGCCGCGGCTCGTCCTCGCCACGCACAACAAAGGCAAACTCCGGGAGCTCCGCGAACTCCTGCGCGGCCAGGTGCCCGGTCTCGATGTCGATACCCAGGTCGTGGACGCCGCGGCGGTCGGCGCTCCGGACGTCGCGGAAACCGGGGTGACGTTTGCCGAGAACTCGCTGCTCAAGGCCCGGGCCGTGGCGGCGGCGACCGGCCTCGTGGCGATCGCCGACGATTCCGGACTCGCCGTCGACGTGCTGGGCGGCGCCCCGGGGATCTTCTCGGCCCGCTGGGCCGGACGGCACGGGGACGACGCCGCCAACCTGCAACTGCTGTTGGCTCAGCTGGCCGATGTGCCCGACGAGCACCGGGGTGCGGCGTTCATCTGCGCCGCCGCCTTGGCCGTGCCCGCCGAGTCGCCGGAAGGCGGGCGGACAGTGGTGGAATACGGGCAACTGGAGGGAACTCTGCTGCGCGCACCCCGCGGCGACGGTGGCTTCGGCTACGACCCCGTGCTTCAGCCGCGCGGCCTGGACCGCAGCTGCGCCGAGCTGAGCCCCGCGGAGAAGAACGGAATCAGCCACCGCGGCCAGGCCTTCCGGGCCCTGCTGCCGGCGATTGTGGAGGCGCTGGCCGCCGGCTAGGCACTCCGGCGGCCGTGCGCTGCGGACACCGTTAACGAGAGAAGGCGCCCCGGTCCGGGGCGCCTTCTCTCGTTCGGGCAGGGTGGGCGCGCTAGGGCGTCTGGCGTTCCTCTTCGGGCTCGTGCTCCTCGATGAACTCGTCGACGACGTCCGTGCCGTACTTTTCGGCCTGACGCTTCGCGATGACGCCGCGGATGACCTCGATGCCGATCGGGATGACGGAGACCGCGACGATGATGATGAAGATGATGTCCAGATTTTCCCGGACCCACGGGACCCTGTCGCCCAGCAGGTACCCCAGCAGGGTCACGCCGCCGCCCCACAGGAACGCGCCGATGACGTTGAAGAGGAAGAACTTGGGCTTGCTCATCTGTGCCACGCCGACGATCACCGGGACGAAGGTGCGGATGATCGGCACAAAGCGGGCCAGGATCAGGGCCTTGCCGCCGTGCTTTTCGAAGAACGCGTGCGCCTTCTCCACGTTCTCCCGCTTGAACAGCTTCGAGTCGGGTTTATTGAAGATCGCGGGGCCGGCCTTGGAGCCGATCAGGTAACCCGTCTGGTTCCCGACGATCGCTGCCACAATGATCAGGGCCGCGAAGGCCCAGATGTTGAACTTGATGGTTTCGGTGGCCACGAGGAGGCCGGCCGTAAAGAGCAGCGAGTCGCCCGGCAGGAAGAAGCCGATCAGCAGCCCGGTCTCCGCGAAAATGATGCCGCAGACCAGCAGCACGACCCACGGCGCCAGCGCGGGGTCGGCCAGGAAGACCTGCGGGTCGAGCCATTCCGGGAGGAGGGAGGACAGACGGGGCTGCACCGGTCCGGCGCCCCCGAGGGCAGAGACGGCCAGGTCACTCATTGCTATAACATTCACCCGTTAAGGGTACTGGACCGCCGCCCTCGGGCAACCGGCTCCGGGCCGGACGCTCAGCGGCGGCTCAGGATGCGGCCGGACGGACCATCTGACGGTAAAGTTGACCCGTGGGTTTGGACTTTACGGCGATCGACTTTGAGACCGCGAATGGCTTCCGGGGATCACCGTGCGCCGTCGGCCTGACCAAGGTCCGCGGCGGCGTGGTCGTCGAGGAGGCATCCTGGCTGATGCGCCCGCCCGAAAACCACGACACCTTCGACCACCACAACGTCCGGATCCACGGCATCCGGCCGGACCGGGTGGCGGGGCTTCCCCGGTTCGGCGAACTGTTCCCCGAAATCGGGGCCTTCATCGGAGAAGACGTCCTGGCCGCGCACAACGCCGCCTTTGATTTGGGCGTGATTCGCTCCGGGCTGGAGGTCTCCGGACTGGCCGGGCCCGCCTACGACTACGTCTGCACGGTCATGCTGTCCCGGCGCTGCTACTCGCTCGTCTCCAACTCCCTGCCGTACGCGGCCGAGGAAGCCGGCGTGCCGCTGCTGAACCACCACGACGCCGCCGAAGACGCCCGCGCGTGTGCCGGCATCCTGATCGACATTGCCGCGCGCAACGGGGCGGGCAGCATCGCCGACCTGTATCTGTCCCTGGGGCTGGCCGTGTCCCGGCAGCCGGCCTTCGACCCGCGGCGCGATCCCCTTTCCAAAGCCACCCAATCCGCACTGGCCGCGCTCTCGGGCGGGGCCGCCGCGCCCGCCGCCCGGGCGTTCGTCTCGGGCTGGCCGGAAGAGGGAGCCAACCCGGCGCCCAACGCCGCCGCCGCCCCGGACCACCCGCTGTTCGGCCAGACGGTCGTCTTCACCGGCGAACTGGCGATTCCCCGGACCGAAGCGAAAATCCGTTCCGCGGAACTCGGCGCCCGGACCGAAAGCCGGGTCACCGCCCGGACGACCGTCCTGGTGGTGGGGGACGGGTTCGACGCCGCTGATCTGCGTTCGGGCCGGCTCACCGGTAAGGCCCGCCGGGTCCTGGAACTGCACGACCGCGGGCAGCGGATCGAGGTGCTGTCGGAGGGCGAATTCCTGCAGATGGTCGGCGGCCATCTGGCACAGGCGGCCTCGGCCTGACGTCATACGGCGCAACAATCATTTCCCCGGCAGTGCGGGGGCTTCTAGCCTTGGTTGATGAGCAAACTGATGGGTGCCAAGGCCCCGGCCCCGGCGGGGGACCGCCCGGTGCGGCGCGGCATCGCCTGGGGACGGGTGTTCGCCTTTCCCAACCCGGTCAACGAGTATGCCGCACGGATCACAGCCGCCCTGGTGGTGGCGCTGTCCGCGGTGACGCTGCTGACGGGCTCCGGCTGGGGGCTGGCCGTGATCGCCGCGGGGTTCTGGCTGCGCGTCCTGTTCGGCCCGCGGTACTCGCCGCTCGCTTTGCTCTCCGTGAAGGTGCTGACACCCTGGCTGGGACGCACCCGCCTCGTCCCGGGACCGCCCAAACGCTTCGCCCAGGGCATCGGTGCCGCCATGTCCACGGCCGCTGCCGTGCTGTTCGCGTTCGGCGCCGCACCGGCAGCCTGGATCCTGCTCGGGGTCCTGATCCTCGCCGCGTCGCTGGAAGCCTTCGCCGGCTTCTGCCTGGGCTGCACCATCTTCGGTTTCCTGCAGCGCCGCGGCCTCATTCCCGAGGACGTCTGCGAAGCCTGCAACAACATCTCGCTCCGGCGCGGCTAACACACGCCGGCCGGCCACGGCACTCCGGGCGGCGGCCGGTCACGCGCCGGTAACGGCCGCGAGCCTGCCGGCAAGACCGCGGACGACCTCCGCGCCGTCCAGTGCCTCAAGCCACGGCGCCGGCAAGCCTTCCTCGCCATAAAACGTCCCCAGGATGCTCCCGGTGATGGAGGCGGTGGCATCGCTGCTGCCGCCGTGATTGACCGCGACGGCAAGAGCCGAACGGACATGCTCCCCGGCGCCCTCCACCCCGGCAGCAGGCTCCGCCGGCACCGTGGCCAGCACCGCATAGAGGGCGACGGCGAGCGCCTGCTCGGCGGTGCCGCCCGCGCCCAGTTCCCGGACCAGCTCCTCCGGGGTGAGCAGCCGGGGCCCGCCCTGCTGCCAGGTCCCGTTCCCGTCACCCGGCCCGCTCAGCCGCAAGGCCGCCGCCAACTGCGCGAGCAGAGCCCCGTCCGGTGCCTCGCCCCGGCCCAACGGCTCCTCCCGCAGGTGCCGCAGCGCAGACTCCGCAGCCTCCCGCGGCGCCAGCCCCTCCGCCACGGCATGGATCAGCAGACTGAAGATCCCCGCAGCCTGCCGCGCCGCGGGGTGGCCGTGGGTCAATGCCGCCGCATCCGCGCTGAGCTTGTAGACCGTCGCCGGCTCGATATGCGGGATGAGGCCGAACGGGGCCGAGCGGGCCACGGTGCCGCTGCCGTTCAGGTCCGGATTCACGGGCCGGAGGACGGTGCCCATCTCACCGGTTGCCAGACCGGCCAGGCACGCCTGGTCCGGCGACCGGCGGTGCTTAAGGGCCGCGTTCGAGTCGATCCAGCGCGGCGGCTGCACCGGCGCCGACGGCGGGACCGGGACGGCCTGGGTGGCGAGCCAGCGCAGATACGCGAGCCAGACACAGGCATTGATGTCCGCCGCCACGCCGTCGTTGGCCCATTCGAGCGCCTCAAGGAGGCCATCTGCGGTGTACAGCATCAGCTGGGTGTCATCGGCGAAGGCGCCGGCGCCGTCGAGCGCTTCGAAGCCCCGCAGCCCGGCGGGACCGAACCTGGCCCGGATGGCGTCGATGCCGTCGGATTCGACGGCGGACCCGAGCGCGTCGCCGATCGCACCGCCGAGCAGGCAGCCGTGGATCCGGGAGGCCAACGACGGGGCCGCCGCTTCCCGGGAGGGTGCCTGTGCTGGTTGCTGGCGGGGTGACGTGCCGGGCTCTAAGCTCATACCGTCCAATTTACCCCGCGGAACCGGTCCCGCCTGATGCCGTGGCCGCCGGGGGAGTCCGCCCCCGGTAAGGTGCTGTGGAGAAGGCCGGCGCCGCCCGTGCGCGGCCAATGCCCGGCGGACACCGGCCTCCGGCAGCCGGCCCGAGCAGAGGACGAGGATGCGCGAACCCGCATGGCGCAAGACCGGCAGCACGCCCGATTACCGGTTCTCCCTCGCCAACGAACGGACGTTCCTGGCCTGGCTCAGGACGTCCCTGGCCCTGGTTGCGGGGGCTCTGGCGATCGACCAGTTGGCCCCGGATATCGCGCCGGCCCCGATCAGGATCACCCTGTGCGTCATCCTGGCCGTCCTCGGCGCTTCCCTGGCGACGCTCGCCTACCGGCGCTGGGGTCAGATGGAGGCGGCCATGCGGCACGAACGGGAGCTGCCGTTCTCCGGGGTGATGCTAGTGACAACCCTCGGCGTCGCGGCCGCCGCGCTGGTTTTCGCGGTCCTGATCCTGCTGACGCCGTGAGCCCGGACGCGGATCCCGGACCGGCCCGGGATCCCGGGCTGCAGCCGGAACGGACGTCGCTCGCGTGGCGCCGCACGCTGCTGGCCCTGGTGGTCGTGGACCTGCTGATCTGGCGCAGCTGGGTGCTCGCCGGCAACAGGGCGCCCACCCCAGGAGCCATCGACTACCTCGGGATCTGCGCCCTCACCGCGATGCTGGCCACCGTCGTCCTGTGCCTCTGCATGCTCGAACGCGGCCGGGAACTGCGCCGGTCCACGGCGGCCCCGCGGGCAGTGCTCCTGCGCTGGGCGTCGGCGGCCGCCGTCGCGCTGGCCGCCAGCGCCGCCGCTGCCGTGGCGCTGGGGCATTAGGTCCGGGTCCGGTCCGGGAAGCCCGGATCCGCCAGATGACGACGCCGATCACGGCCGCAATGCCGGGGACCGCGGCGAGGTTGCGCCCGACGGGTGCGTCCTTTCTTGTCGGTGTCAGCCGATACCGTAGGAACATGCGGTTATTGCACACTTCGGACTGGCACCTGGGCCGGTCGTTCCACGGCGTCGGAATGCTGGACGCCCAGCGCGCCTTCGTGGACCAGCTCGTGTCCTTCGTCCGGGACGAGGCAGTCGACGTCGTCCTGATCGCCGGAGACGTCTATGACCGCGCCCTGCCCGGAGTCGACGTCGTCAGCCTGCTCGACGACGCCCTTGTGCGCCTCACCGGGGCCGGAGCGCAAGTGGTGTTGACCAGCGGCAATCACGATTCGGCCATCCGGCTCGGGTTCGCCTCACGCCTGCTCGAACGCGGGGGAGTGCACCTGCGCACCCGGCTCGCCGAGTTGGAGCAGCCGGTCATCCTCCCGCTCGGTGACGACGACGGCGATGACGACGGCGCCGCCGGGGATCCTCCCGGTCCCGTCCTCGCCATCTACGGCATCCCCTGGCTGGAACCCCGCCTGGTCGCCGAGCAGTTGGAGGCCGGAACGGCAAGCCACTTCGAGGTCACGCGCGCCGCCACGGACCGGGTCCGGGCGGACCTGCGGAGCCGGTCCGCGGCCCGGACCGTCCATTCCGTCGTCCTGGCGCACACCTTCGCCAGCGGCGGGATCAGCTCGGACAGCGAACGCGACCTGAGCATCGGAGGCGTCGGGGCCGTGCCACTGGACCTCTTCGACGGCTTCGGCTATACAGCGCTGGGCCATCTGCACGGCCGCCAGGAACTCTCCGGCACGGTACGCTACTCCGGCTCGCCGCTCGCCTACTCCTTCTCCGAGGCGCAACACAAGAAGGGCAGCTGGCTCATCGAGGTGGACGGTTCCGGGATCACCGGCGTGAGCGAGGTGCTCTGGGACGCACCGCGGACCCTCGCGGTGCTGCGGGGCAAGCTCGAACACCTGCTGACCGCGGACGAGTTCGCCTGGGCCGAAGGCGCCTACTGCCAGATCACGCTCACCGATGCCCAGCGGCCCGCCCAGGCCATGGAGCGGCTGCGCAGCCGCTTCCCGGATACCCTGGTGCTCGGCTTCGACCCGGAAGGCGCCGCGGCCACGGCAAAGGCCAGCTACAGCAGCAGGCTCGCCGAGGCCAAGGACGACCTCTCGGTCTGCTGCGGCTTCCTGGAGCATGTCCGAGGCCGCAGCGCCGAGGACGCCGAGGCCGCCGTCCTCGCCGAGGCCCTCGAAGCCGTCCGACTCGACGGAGCATCCCTGTGAGAATCCACCGCCTCGAAATCTCGGCGTTCGGTCCCTTCGCCGGCACGGAACGGATCGACTTCGACCGGCTCAGCGCCCATGGTCTGTTCCTGCTGAACGGACCCACCGGCGCCGGAAAAACCAGTGTCCTGGACGCCATCTGCTTCGCCCTCTATGGGTCCGTCCCCGGAGCCCGGCAGGACGGCAAGCGGCTGCGCAGCGATCATGCGGAGGCCGTCGCCGAGCCGCGGGTCACGTGTGAATTCTCGGCGCGGGGCCGGCACTTCGAAGTCTCCCGCGCCCCGGCCTGGGACAAGCCAAGCGCCCGGGGAAAGAACGGCTACACCGTCCAGCAGGCCAACACTCTGCTGCGCGAACGCGTCAACGGCGTCTGGGTGGAGAAGTCCGGCCGGAACGACGAAGCCGGGGCCGAGATCACGGACGTCCTGGGCATGAACCGGGAGCAGTTCACGCGCGTGGTGATGCTGCCGCAGGGAGACTTCGCCGCCTTCCTCAGATCCAAGGCCGCCGACCGGCTGGACCTGCTGCAAAGCCTTTTCGGAACCCAGCGGTTTGAAGCGGTGGAAGCGGAACTCAGCCGGAAGGCCCAGGACGCCGGCACCGAGGTCGCTAGCCTCAACAACCAGCTGGAGCTCCTGCTCGCCCGGGCCGAAGCCGAAACAGCGGCCCTGGAGCTCGACACCGCAGAGGCGCCGGAACGCACCGCCGCCGAGCCCCGCCTGGCATGGTTGCAGCACCACACGGCCGCGGCTGCCGCGGACCGCAGCGAAACAGCCGCCGCGGCACAGACGCTGCACGGGGAGTGCGCGGCACGGCTCGATGCCGCGGCCGCGCGGGCCGCCCGCCAGACCAGGCTCGACGCCGCGTTGGCGCGCCGGTCGGCGGCGGAGGCCGGTGCGCCCGCCCTGACCCGGAAGGCTGAACAACTTCGCCTGCACCGCAAGGCCGAAGTGCTCAGCGGACAGCTCCAGGCCGTGGCGAACGCCGAAGCGGCGGAGGAAACCGCAGCCGCCGCCATGGCAGACGCTGCCCGGAAACTGGACGCCGCGGCCGCGGCGGATCCCGAACTCGTGGCGTTCCGGACCAATCCCGGTCAGCCCGCCGGCAGCGGGGACTCCACCGGGGCCCTCGCCGCCGCGGTGCGGACGGTTCTTGAGGAACTGCGGTCCCTCCGCGCCGTGCTTAAAGCGGGGCTCCCGGACGAGGAAAAACTGTCCGGGCTGCAGGCCCGCGACGCCGGCCTGGGGCAGGAGCTGACGGAGTTGCTCGGGGCGAGGGACTCGGCCCAAGCGACCCTGGCTGCCCTGCGCACCGAATCCGGGACGCTCCTGGCCGGACTGCGCCCGCTCGAGGAGCTCGCCGCCGAGGTCCCGTTGCGCGTCAAGGAAGCCGAATCCGCCGAAGAGCTCGTGCTCATCGTGGGCCGCTACGCCACGGCCCAAACGCTGTGCAGCTCCATCACGGAGCGCCGCACCCGGGCCAAGGATGAGCACCAGGAACGGCGCCAGCACTGGCTCGACCTCCGCGAGGAACGGCTCGCCAACGCCGCGGGCGAGCTCGCGGCCCAACTGCTGGCCGGCGCCCCGTGCGCGGTGTGCGGCAGCCCGGACCACCCGAGCCCCGCCCCCGCGGCGGCCTCCGCGCTGGCCGTCGCGCAGGCCGAGCAGGCGGCGGAGCACGCGTGCGGGACCGCCGAAACCGCCCTCGCCGCCGTCGAACGGGAACTCGCCCAGGCAGAACAGGATCTCGCCGTGCTGGCGGCCCAAGGCGGCAGCACCGCACCGGAAGACGCCCGGCTCGAGGCGGACCTCGCACGCAACCGGGCCGCGGAGGCCGCCCGCGCCGCGGACGGCCTTGCCACGAGCCGCACCCGGCAAGCCGCGTTGGAGGAAGAAAGCGCCGCCGCGGGACTCGCCGCGGCCACCGCCACCGCCGCTATCGCCCAGACGGAGTCAACAATTGCAGCCATCCGGGAGCAGGCCGGCTCCCTTGAGCTGGCCTTGACCGGGTTGCGGGCCGGACACCGCACGCTGGCGGAGCGCATCGCGGCCCTCGACGGGGCTACCGCCGTGCTGGAGCAGGCGGATGCGGCACGGGCCCGGCTGGAGCAGGCACAAACCCGCACCCTCGAAGCCTGCGAGTCCCTGGCACAGGCACTGCCGCCGTCGGGCTTCGATTCCGCCGGCGCCGCCCGCGCCGTCCTGCTGGCGGCAGAGGAGGCGGCCGCGCTGGAAGCGGAGCTCCGGTCCGGGCAGGACGAAGCCGCCCGGATCGAGGAACTGTTCGCCAGCGAAGAATTGGCGCTCGCCGTGCACGAGCGCGGGACCGACGGACCCGTTGCCGGAGACGTCCTGGCAGGGCTCAGGCTTGAGTCCGAGGCGGCCGAACGCGCTGCCCGGGAGGCTGCGCTCGCCGCCGGGCTTGCCGAGAAGTCCGTGCACACCCTGGGCCGGATCGCCGCCGACTACGCCGCGCTGGCGGAGTCAGGCCGGGAGCGGCGCGAGCGCGCCGTCCTGCTGGCCGCCGTGGCCGCCGCGGCCCGCGGCGCGGGGGAGAACACCTACCGGATGAGCCTGAACACCTACGTGCTTGCCGCGCGGCTCGAACAGGTGGCGCTTGCGGCTTCCGAACGGTTGACCGGGATGAGCGACGGGCGCTACACGCTCCGGCACACGGACGCGAAGGCGGCACGCGGGGCCAAGTCAGGCCTGGGCCTGGAGGTCGTGGACGAGTGGACCGGGCAGCACCGCGACACCGCCACACTCTCCGGCGGTGAGTCGTTCATGGCGTCCCTGGCGCTGGCCCTCGGCCTGGCGGACGTGGTCCAGCAGGAATCCGGCGGCGTGGATATTGAGACGCTCTTTGTCGACGAGGGGTTCGGCAGCCTCGACGAGCAGGCCCTGGAACAGGTCATGGACGCGCTGGAGGGGCTCCGGGACGGCGGACGCATTGTCGGACTGGTGAGCCACGTCGGTGAAATGAAGCAGCGCATCGGCACCCAGCTCCAGGTCCGCAAGGACCGCAACGGATCCACCCTGCACATCGCCGACGACGTGCACCCCTAAGGCACACAGCCCCGGCGCATGGCGCCCCCTCGGGCCGCGGCACGGCCGCGGCCCGAGGCGGCGGCGCATGGCCGCAGCGCGGGGGTGTCCGTTACCATTGAAGAGTTACCGGGTCGCGCGCATCGGGAGGAGGGACGATGCGCATCATCGAGCGAACCCGGAAAACATGAACCCTTCAACGCTATCGCCGCCGCCAGTCGCTGACGCGCCAACCCTTCCGCCGGCCACGTCGCACCGCGGCGGACGCTTCGGACGGCTTCCGCACCTTGCCGGCCGGAGTTTCCTTCCCATCGGGCTCCTGGCCCGCCTGCCGCTGGCCATGCTGACGGTCGGCGCCCTGACCCTCGTCACCGCCGTCACCGGCTCCTACGCCGTCGGAGGAGCCGCCGCCGGAGCCGTCGGCATCGGCTCCGCGATCGGCTCTCCCGTCCTGGGCTACCTCGCGGACCGGCTGGGCCAGCGCAACGTGCTGCTCGTCGCCGCCGCCGCCAACACCCTCGCCGTCATCGCCTTGATCCTCGCCGCCTATCAGGTCCCGGGCGGCCAGGAACTCGCAGCCGCACTCCCGGTCCTGGTGGCGGGCTTCGTTGCCGGTGCCACCTCTCCCCAGGTGGGACCCCTGGCCCGTGTCCGCTGGATGGCGCTGACGTCCCGCGGCGGCCGCGACGCCAACACCGCGGACCTGGACACGGCCCTGTCCTATGAAAGCACCGCCGACGAAGCCACGTTCGTGCTGGGTCCGGCGCTCGTCGGTATCCTCGCCAGCCTGATCGCGCCCTGGGTGCCGCTGGCCGTCGCCGCTGCCCTGACGCTGACGCTCGTGCCCGCATTCGCCATCCACCCCACGCACCGCAACGTGGTGCCGACGCCGGAACCGGCAGCCGGCCAGGCCGCCGGCAGCGCCGCCACGGGCGGCCAGGCAAAAATCCTCGGCGCCGTGGCACTGCCCGTTCTGGCCATGGTCTTCATGGGCACCTTCTTCGGCTCCACCCAGACGTCGCTCAGCGCCTTCTCGGCGAGCTTCGCGACCTCGGACCTGGCGGGTCTGCTCTACGCCGTCATGGGCATCAGCTCCGCCGCGGCCGCACTCTCGGTTGCCTACTGGTCCCGGCGGTTCACGCTGCACGCCCGCTGGGTCGCAAGCGCCGCCGTCATGACCGGACTGGCCTGCCTGCTGTTGCTTCCCGCCACGGCGCTGCCCATGATCCTGGTCCTGCTTATCCTCGGACTGCCCGTCGGCCCGCTTATGGTGACGGTCTTCGCGATCGGCGGCGTCGTCGCCCCGGCAGGCAAACTCGGCACCGTGATGACCGCGCTGGCCAGCGGCATTGTTGCCGGCACCGCCCTGGGGTCCTCGATCGCCGGCCGGCTGGCCCAGGACCATGGCTACTCCACGGCTTTTATCGTCCCGGTATGCGCGGCCGCCGGACTGTTCCTGCTTGGCGGCGCCGCCGCCGGCCTCATGCGGCGGCGGAAGACGGCCTGAGAGTACCGGCGCCTCAGCCCAGCTGGGCCTCGATGCGGGAGGCACTCGCCGCCAGGGCGGCCGCCACCTCGTCCGGGTCCTGGGCCGCACGGATGTAGACGACGGCGAGCGCTGCGGGCCGGCCGCCGGGAATCCGGACCGGCACGGCGAGCGAGGACACCCCGGCAATGACCTCGTCATGGCTGGCGGCGTACCCGCGGCTGCGGGCTTCGGCGGCCTCCGCCCGGTACCCCGTCCCCGGAGCCAGGGTGTTCCATTCGGATTCCGACAGCGCGGACTGGATCGCGATTCCCGGGGCGCCCCGGTTGATCGGGTGCCGGGAGCCGGGGTGCTGCACCACCACGGCCCCGGCATGCCGCGGGTCCACGGTGACCAGGGTGACGCAGTCCTCCCGGTCCCAGACCGCCACAAAGGCGCTCATCATCAGCGAGTTCGCGAGCTGGGTCAGTTCCGGAAGTGCCGCTGTCTGCAAATTCCGGGAGACGCCCCGGGCCAGGACGGCGAGGCCGGGTCCGGGCTGGACCCGGCCGGCGTCATCGCGGACCAGCAGGGAATGGTCCTCCAGGGTGCGCAGGATGCGGTACGCCACCGAACGGTGGACGCCCATGGCGTGCGCCAGCTCGGCAATCGTCAGGGGGCGCTGGGCCTCGGCAAGGATCTCGAGGGCGCGGATGCCGCGGGAAAGCGTCTGGGACGGTGAGGCCTGGGCGCCGCCGGCGTTCGTGGTCATGGCTTCCATCCTAGGTGTGCCGGGTGCTGCTGCGGGCCGGTCCCCGGAGCAGAAAGACCTTGAGCGCAGGACCTCCAGGGAGCATCGTTAATGAACCGCCGTAACGGCCGGCCCGGCCGGAGGTGCCCGACACGATGCAAGGGACCGATGATGATTGCCAAGCCCCGCGCCGCAGACCGTCCCGATGCCCCGGGCGCAATGTCCGGCCACCGCACCGGCCACTTCCGCGGCAGCCTGGGCAGGTACGCCACCGGCGTCGCGATTGTCACGTTTGACGGGGCAACCAGGCGCCACGGGATTACCGTCAACTCCTTCACCTCGGTGTCCATGGACCCGCCGCTGGTGCTCGTGAGCATTGCGCGCTCCTCGAAGGCCCACGACGAGCTGGCCGGGCGGCCGTTCAGCGTCAACATCCTCGGTGCGGAGCAGCGCCGGCTCGCGATGCACTTCGCCGGGAGCCCGGGACCCGAACCGCTGTGGGTCGAAGGCGCGACGGCGCCGCGGCTCGCCAACGTCCTCGCGTACTTCGAGTGCACCCCGTGGGCAGCCTACGACGGGGGCGACCACACCCTCTATCTCGGCGAAGTCGTGGACTTCAACTACCGCACCGGCGATGCACTCGCGTACGCCAACAGCGCCTTCACCACCATCCCGGAAAGCCAGCTGGGGGTGGAGGACCTGCTCTAGGCGCAGCGCACCACTTTTTTCGACGCCGCTGGACTTTCGGCACCGTTCAACGAGGACTGGAGAGATGACCATGGGTATCCGTACCGGCCAGCAGTACCTGGACAAGCTCAATGCCATGACGCCGCATGTCGCGATCGATGGCGAAGTGGTGAGCGAGAAGGTCGCCGAGCACCCCGCGTTCCGGAACGTGGCGCGCTCGTACGCGAAGCTCTTCGACATGCAGCATGATCCGGCCTACCGGGCGGCGCTCACGTACACCTCGCCCACCACCGGCGATCTGGTGAATACGTCCTTCCTCGTGCCCAGGGCGGCCGGGGACCTCGAACGACGCCGCCGGGCCATTTCCACGTGGGCCGAGTCCTCGCATGGTTTCCTGGGCCGCTCGGGGGACTACATGAATTCCGCGCTCACCGCCCTCGGTGCGGCGGAGAAGTGGTTCGCCCAGGCCGGTGCGGAGTACGCCGACAATATCCGCAATTACTACGAGTGGGCCCGGGAAAACGACATCCTGGCCACCCACACCCTGATCCCGCCCCAGGTCAACCGCTCGGTCTCCGGGTCGGAGCAGCTCGGCGGCCAGCTCTCGGCCCGGATCGTGGAGGAGCGCGCGGACGGCATCGTCATCCACGGCGCCCGCATGCTCGCCACCATCGCCCCGATCGCCGACGAACTGCTGGTCTTCCCCTCCACGGTCCTGCGGGGCACACCCGAGGATGCACCGTACTCCTATGCGTTCGCCATTCCCAACGATGCGCCGGGCCTGCGCTACCTTTGCCGGGGTTCGCTCTATCACGGCGGCAGCACCCACGACGAGCCGCTCGCGTCGCGCTATGAGGAAATGGACGCCGTCGCCGTCTTTGACCACGTCCTTGTGCCCCGCGAGCGGATCTTCATGCTCGGCAATCCCCAGCTCTGCAACGCCTTCTACACGGAGACCGGTGCCGGTGCGCTCATGACGCACCAGGTAGTCACCAGGACCATCGCCAAGAGCGAATTCTTCCTCGGCCTGGCGTCCGAACTCGCCGAATCCATCGGCATCGACGGCTTCCAGCACATTCAGGAAGACATTGCGGAACTGATCGTCGACGTCGAAATCGGCAAGGCACTGATCCGCGCCTCCGAGGCCGACGCGGCCCTGAACGAGGCCGGCGTTCTGCTGCCGAAGTGGACCACACTGAACGCGGCGCGCAACTGGTACCCCAAGATCGCCCAGCGCTTCCCGCAGATCATCCGGAAGTTCTCGGCATCGGGCCTCATGGCATTGCCGGGAGAAGCCGACGTCCACAGTGCCGCGCGGGCGGATATCGACCTGTACCTGCAGGGCAAGACCCTGACCGGTCCGGAGCGGGTGAGGCTGTTCAAGCTCGCGTTCGACGCCTCCATTTCCGGCTTCGCCGGGCGCCAGTCCCTGTACGAGTATTTCTTCTTCGGGGATCCCGTGCGGATGGCCGCGGCCCTGGTCAACAGCTACGACCGCGAACCGGCCCGGGCACGGGTCCGCGGGCTGCTGAACCGGCTGGACTGAGGCCCGCGGAGTGACGCGCGGGGCCGGGGCCTGCCCCGCTGAGGGCCGCCGCGAACATTCCGGCGGCAAAACACGTGCGCCGGATCACAATTGCTAGTATCCTGCTAACAGCTTACTGACCGTTCGATCAGTAAATCACGTGCGCCCATCCCGGCAGTACCTCTGCCATCAACAACGGAGTTCCAATGACCGCAACTTCCACCGTCGACCTTGAGGCGGGCCCCAGCACCCGGCGCGAGGAACGCAAAGTCCTCGCCGGCACCCTGGTCGGAACCACCATCGAGTGGTACGACTTCTTTATTTTTGCCCAGCTGACGGCAACGCTGCTGTCGCCGCTGTTCCTGGCCCCGCTCAACGAATCCAACCCCGGCCTGGCGCAGATCCTGTCCTTCGCCCTCATCGGCATCAGCTTCCTGTTCCGCCCGCTGGGTGCCATTGTCGCCGGGCACCTGGGTGACCGCCTCGGCCGGAAGGCCATGCTGGTCTTCACCCTGATCATGATGGGCGCCGCGACGGCCCTGATCGGCATGCTCCCGACGTACAACGAGATCGGTGTCTGGGCGCCGATCCTGCTGATCACGCTGCGTGTTATCCAGGGCTTCTCTGCCGGCGGCGAATGGGGCGGCGCGGCCCTGATGGCCGTGGAGCACGCCCCCAAGTCCAAGCGCGGCCTGTTCGGCGCGTACCCGCAGATCGGCGTCCCGGTGGGCATGATCCTCGCCACCGGCCTGCTGTACTTCCTCAACACCTCCATGTCCAAGGCGGACTTCGCGGCCTGGGGCTGGCGCGTGCCGTTCCTGCTCTCGATCCTCCTGATTGTGGTCGGCTACCTCATCCGCCGCGCCGTGGCTGAAAGCCCGGTCTTCAAGGAAATGTCCGAACGCAAGGCCCAGAGCAAGGCTCCCCTCGGCGAGCTCATCCGGAACCACAAGAAGCCGGTGCTGTTCTCGACCATGATCTTCATCGGCAACAACGCCGCAGGCTACCTGCTGATCGCGTTCTTCATCTCCTACGCCACCAAGTCGCTGAAGATGCCCCTCGCGGAAGTTCTGCTCGCCACCACCCTGGCTTCCTTCGGCTGGCTGATCTTCACGCTGGTCGGCGGCTGGCTCTCGGACAAGATCGGCCGGGTCAAGACGTTCCTGACCGGCTACGCGATCGTCTTCGTCTGGATGATCCCGT
Organism: uncultured Actinomycetota bacterium; assembly: GCA_963769515.1. Classification (GTDB taxonomy): domain Bacteria; phylum Actinomycetota; class Actinomycetes; order Actinomycetales; family Micrococcaceae; genus Arthrobacter. Next base: position 216,348 of record CAVYMG010000034.1, on the reverse strand, counting down.
TGTTCGCCCTCATCGAGACCAAGAACATCTTCCTGTACGGTGTGGGCCTCTTCGTCCTGACCATCGGCCTGGGCCTGTCCTACGGCCCGATGTCCGCCATGTACGCCGAGATGTTCCCGGCCCACGTGCGCTACTCCGGCATCTCGATCGGCTATGCCTTCGGCGCCATCCTCGGCGGCGCCTTCGCCGCGATGATCGCCGAAGCCCTCCTGCAGAGCACCAAGTGGAGCGGTTCGATCGGCATCTACATCATGGTCCTGTGCGTCATCTCCGCCGCCGGCGTCCTGCTGGCGAAGGAAACCAAGGGCAACCCGCTCGGCGTCAGCCAGCACTAGCACCCAACACCAACGCGGGGTCACTCCCGGCCCGTTCTCCACTGGAGGATGGACCGGAAGTGACCCCGCGTTGGTTTAAGGCGGGAGGCGGTCAGGCGCCGAGGAAGGCGATGGCGCCTTGCTTGAAGGCCCGGCTCGTAATCGCGTTGGTGTGGTTCCGGCCGGGCAGGATGAGCTGCTCCACCGGGGTGCCGGCCTTGGCCGCGAGCGCGGCCAGTTCCGGCATGGACGCCGCGCGTTCGTCGCTCTCGCCGGCCACCAGGAGCATCGGCATGTGCGGTACGGCCTCGGCCGGATCGTAGGGCTCGGCCTTGATCGCTTCGATGAGGGAGAGCAGCGCGAAGATATTGTTGCTGGGCAGCAGCTGGGCCATCTTCAGCAGCCCGGCAGTCGACGCGTCCGCGATCGGCGTGCCGTCGGCCAGATGGCGCTGTGCGGCGACGAGATCGAAGTCGGCCAGCGGGTCCGCGACGTTGGGTCCGCCGAGGACCAGGCGGTGCACCAACTCGTGCTGGGTGGCACCGAATTCCCAGGCCAGCCGGGAGCCCAGCGAGTAGCCGATCACATCCAGCCCGCTGGAGGGGTCGCCGTCGCGCAGAGGTGTGGCGCCGGCGTCGACCGCCATCTGCAGCAGATCCGCGCGGATCCGGCTCGGTGAGTAGGAGTCCAGGTCCTCCGGGCTGCCGCTGCGGCCGTGGCCGGGCAGGTCCACGGTGACCACCCGGCGGCCGGCCTCCAGCAGCGCCGTGACCCAGCCGGTGTCCTCCCAGTTGAGTTTGCTGGAGGAGGAAAACCCGTGCAGCAGCAGGACCGGGCGCAGCCCGGCATCCTTCGCGGGCTCGTGCATCCCCACGTACAGCTGGGGATCCGTGCCCTCCACGGTGTGGACGTGCTGTTCGCCCGTGTGCCTGCCGCTCATCGTCTCAGTCCTCATCAGGTGCGGCGCTCAGGCGGACCCGGCGCCGGGGTGGCTCTTCCGTCGGTACCGTGCCGACGATGCCGGCGGTGTTGTCCGGCACCTCAAACACAACCAGGGGCTCGCCGACGTTGATTTTGTCACCGGGCCCGCCATGGATACGCACCACCTTACCCGCCTGGGGGCTGGGCAATTCAAGGGCCGACTTCGCCGTCTCCAGCTCAACGAGCGGCTGGTTCCGCTCCACCTGGTCCCCGGCGGCCACGAGCCATTCCAGCACGGTGGCCTCGATCAGCCCCTCGCCGAGGTCGGGCAGGGGAAAGGAAATTTCAGCCACGCCGGTACTCCAATACTCGCTGGATCCCGAAGAGGATCCGGTCAATGTTCGGGATGTATTCGTCCTCCAGGTCCCCGGAGGGGTAGGGGACATCGAAGCCGGTGACGCGCTCCACCGGCGCCTTGAGCGTGTCAAAGCAGCTTTGGGTGATCAGTTGCGCCACCTCCGCGCCGAGCCCTGCGGTCAGCGGCGCTTCGTGAACGACGACGGCCCGCCGCGTCTTGCCCACGGACGCGGCCAGTGCGGCGGCGTCGATCGGCTTGAGCCAGCGCAGGTCCAGGACCTCGACGTCGATCCCGTCCTCGGCGGCCAGTTCGGCCACCTGCAGGCAGCGGGCCACCATGGCGCCCCACGCCACCAGCGTGAGGTGCCGGCCGGCGCGCATGACCTTGGCGCCGGTGGGGGAGCCGGTGGCCGCGTCGCCCTGGTCCAGGTTGACCTCGCCTTTTTGCCAGTAGCGCGATTTGGGCTCCATGAAGACCACCGGGTCCGGCCGCGTGGCGGCGTATTTGAGCAGGTGGTAGGCCTCATGCGGAGTCGACGGCGAGACGACCTTGAGGCCGGGGACATGGGCAAACAGCGCCTCGAGGCTTTCGCCGTGGTGTTCGGGGGCGCGGATCCCGCCGAAGCTGGGCACCCGGAGGGTGACCGGCATCGGCAGGGCGCCGCGGCTGCGGTAGTTCAGCCGGGCGATCTGGCAGACGATCTGGTTGATTGCCGGGTAGGCGAAGCCGTCGAACTGGACCTCGGGGATCGGATGGAAACCGGCCATGGCCAGGCCCGCAGCCATGCCGAGGATGCCCGATTCCGCCAGCGGGGTGTCGAAGACGCGGCGCTCGCCGTGCTTGGCCTGCAGCCCGTCGGTGATCCGGAAGACACCGCCGAGGCGGCCGCAGTCCTCGCCGAAGATGACTGCTTTGGGGTTCTCCGCCAGGATCTCATCGAGGGCCAGGTTCAGGGCCTGCTGCATCGACAGGATCACGGTGGCCGGGTTGACGCCGGCCTCGCTTGCAAGGATCGCGTTAGACATGTTCGGACTCCTCGCGCCAGCTGGCGGCCTGGGCCTGCAGGGCAGGGGTGGTTTCCTGGAAGACCAGGTCGAACATTTCGGCGCCGGGCCGCGGGCCGAGGGCCTGGAGGCCGGTGCGGAGCTGTTCCTCCTCGGCCCGGGCCGCGGCCCAGGCGGCGTCGAAGAACGCTGGGTCGGCGGTTCCATCGGCGAGCAGGCGCTCCCGGAGCCGGTCCAGCGGGTCCGGTCCGGCGCCCTCGCGCTCCTCGTCGAGGGAACGGTAGCGTCCCGGATCATCGGCGGTGGAATGCGGTCCGCGCCGGTAGGTCATGGCCTCGATGACCACGGGGCCGTCGCCGGCCCGGGCGTGGGCGAAGGCGCGGCGGGTGGCCTGCACGACGGCGACGACGTCGTCGCCGTCGATCTGCAGTGCCGGGATCCCGTAGCCGGCGGCCCGGGCGGCCACGGAGCCGCCGGCGACCTGGCGTTCGGTCGGGACGGAGATGGCCCAGCCGTTGTTCTGGATGAAGAACACCACGGGAGTTTTCATGATGGCGGCGAAGTTCATCGCCTCGTGGACGTCGCCCTGCGAGGAGGCGCCGTCCCCGAAGTAGCTCAGGGCCACGCCCGGGGCGGCCTCGCCGGTGCCGTCCGCGGCCTCCAGCGTCTGGCCGTGGGCCCAGCCGACAGCGTGCAGGACGGACCCGGCCACTACCGCCTGGATCGGGGCGAGCCGGGACTCGAAGGCGTTGTAGAGCCCGCCATGCCAGGTGGCCTTGTGGGTGGCCATGTAGGCGACCATGTCCACGCCGAGTGTGCGGGCGACGCCCATTTCCCGGTAGGTCGGGAAGGCGAAGTCGCGGGTGGTGTCCATGGCGTAGGCGCTGCCGACCTGGGCTGCTTCCTGGCCGTGCTCGGGCGCGTAGCCGGGGATCAGGCCCTGCCGCTGCCAGGCGACGGCCGAGGTATCGAGGTGGCGGACAGCCGCCATGAGGGTATAGAGCTCGCGGAGCTCATCAGGTGTCAGCGGCCGGGCATCCTCATCGGGCGTCCAGGGAAAAGAGGTCTCCATGTCTGTGACCCTAATCACCCTTGCGCAGCCCTGCAATCAGTTCAGCGAGGGGTGATCAAGCTGTACAAATTCACCGGTTCAGGGCCGCCCATCCGATGCAAACTGTAAAATCGAGGGGCTGGCCCGCGGATCCGGGTGGCCGGACCCCCGCGTGGCCGGACCCCGCGTGGCCGGCTGCCCTGCGATGCCCGGCGGACTCAGGGGATTTCGACGGCGTCGCCGCTGACGACGATTCCGCCGAGCCGGGGAACGTCGACGGTGAGCACGCTCGCGCGGCCGACGTGGCTGCCCTGGTGCAGCACCAGGCGGGCGGGCGGTTCCACGAGCCCGAGCCCGCGCAGGTACCCGCCAAACGCCGCCGCGGCCGAACCCGTCGCCGGGTCCTCGATGATAGTGCCCACCGGGAAAATGTTGCGGGAGTCGAACTCGCCGGGTCCCGTCGCGCAGAGCGTCGTGACAGTCCCGGCCCAGCCCTGCTCATCCATCAGTGCGCGCACGGAAGCCGGGTCGAAGACGAAGGAGTCAAAGGTTCCCCGGTCCGCGAAGACGAGCATGGGGTGCCAGTTGCCGGCAAAGGCGAGCATCGGCGGGTAACCGGGATCCAGGTCCTCCCGGACCACGCCGAGCAGCCCGAGCAGGGTCGCCAGGACGCCGTCGGGAAATTCGGCCACCTGCGGTTCGACGCTCGTGAACTGCGCCTTCACCGCGGTGCCCTGGCCCGTCGTCTCGATCACGACCGGCCCCACCGGGGTATCGAAGCTGAAGGTCCCGGTTCCGTCGCGCCGGGCCAGCGCCACGGCCAGGGCGATGGTGGCATGGCCGCAGAACGGCACCTCGGCAATCGGGGAGAAATACCGCACCTGGTGCCGGCGGGGGTTCCCCTCAACGGCAACTTGCGTGACGAACACTGATTCGGCGTAGCCGACGTCGGCAGCGATGGCCTGCATCCGGGCCTCATCCAGCCCGGCCGCGTCCAGCACCACCCCCGCCGGATTGCCGCCGTCGGGGGAAGTGCTGAAGGCCGCGTAGCGCAGGATCTCGGGCGTCTGTTCCATTCCGCCATGGTCGCACATGGCGGGGCGGCCCGGGAGGGTCAGTCCGCGGTGTTGGCCGGTTCTTCCCGGCGCTCCGGGGTGCCGTCCGCGCCGCTGTCCGTGTCGCTGTCCGGTCCGGTGTCCGCGCCGCGGCGGCCGGTGAGCCTCGCCCCGGCCCAGCAGGCCACGGCGATGCCGGCGACCAGGGCGAAGGTGCTCAGGAGCTGGCGGCTGCTGTCCGGGCTGCTGAAGCCGACGGCGAAGATCGCAGCCAGGATCACGAGCCCGGCGATGGTCAGGACCGGGAAGCCCTTCATCCGCAGCGGCAGCTCGGTGCCGTCGCGGTCGGCGCGGCGGCGCAGGATGAGCTGGGACACGAGGGCGGAGCCCCACACGACGAGGCAGGTGGAGCCGACCAGCTGGAACAGTGCCGGCAGGATCCGTTCCGGGAACATCAGTTCCAGCACGGCGGCAACGAAGCCGAAGGCCACGGAGATGCCGACCGCGACGGCCGGCACCCGGGCCGTGCTGAGCCGGGAAAGGATCCGGGGGGCCTCTCCGCGCAGGGACAGCGAGTAGGCCATCCGGGAGGCGCCGTACAGGTTGGCGTTCAGGGCCGAGAGGAGGGCGACGACGGCGACGAGGGTGATCGCTGCCCCGGCGCCGGGGATGCGGGCCATGTCCAGGACGCCGGCAAACGGCGAGGCAAGGGCGTCTGAGGTCGCCGGCAGGATCGCGGCGATGACGAACACGGAGCCGATGTAAAAGACCAGGATGCGCCAGAGGACCGTACGGACCGCCTGGCGGACGCTGCGGGCGGGATTCTCCGTCTCGGCGGCGGCGACGCTGACGATTTCGGTGCCGCCGAAGGCGAAGATCACCACAAACAGGGCGGTGGCAATCCCGCCGAGCCCGAAGGGGGCGAAATCGGTGGTGATGTTCGCCAGGCCGGGGGAGGCGACATTGGGCAGCCAGCCGAGCAGCAGGGCGGCGCCGATGCCAACGAACAACACGATCGCCACGACCTTGAGGATCGCAAACCAGAACTCGAATTCGCCGAAATTCTTCACGCCGGCGAGGTTGATGGCCGTAAAGACCGCCATGAACACCAGCGCCAGGGCCCAGGCCGGGAGGACGGGCCAGACCGTGACGAGCAGCCCGGCGGCGCCCAGGGCTTCGGCGGCGATGACAACGACCAGCTGCAGCCACCACAGCCACCCGACGGTCGCCCCGGCGGTCCGGCCCATGGCCTTCTCGGCGTACACGGAGAAGGCGCCGCTGTTGGGGTTGGCGGCGGCCATCTCGCCGAGGGCCCACATAACGAGGATGATCAGCGTCCCGGCGACCAGGTAGGAGATCAGCACGGCAGGGCCCGCGGCCTGGATGCCGGCGCCGGAGCCGAGGAAGAGGCCCGCGCCGATGGCGCTGCCGAGGCCCATCATGGTGAGCTGGCGCGGTTTCATGCTGTTGTTGCTGCCGGAGGCGTGGCCCGGCGGCGGAGCCGGGCGCTTCGCGGTGGACGTCATTGTCATGCTGGCGAACCTTCTTGTGGTTGTGGTCGAAAAAGTCCTTGTGGGACCTAACGAATTTACCGTCTTTGCCATGGTGCCGCCGACGCGCCCGTCCCGGGGCCGTGAGAGCATGATGGCAGTTTGCCAGCCACAGCGGCGCAGTGGCTGACGATTTGTCCGACCGTGACGGCAAGGAGAGGAAGGAACAATGACACGTTGATCCGCTGGATGCAAAAATTGTCCGGTTCTTCACGGATTCGCCGCGCGCCTCCGTCCTGGAGGCTTCGCGCGTGCTCAAGGTCGCCCGCGCCACCGTGCAGTCGCGGCTGGACCGGATGCAGGACAGCGGAGTCATCGGTTCGTGGGTACCGCAGCCGGACCCGGCGCACTTTGGTTTCCCGGTCGTGGCGTTCTGCTCGCTGACCATCAACCAGGACCTCGGGCACGACGCCGTCGTCGCTGCCCTGTCCCGGATCCCTGAACTGATCGAGGTCCACACGGTCTCCGGCAGTTCGGACCTCATGGCCAGGGTGGCCGCCCGGTCCAATCCGGATCTACAGCGGGTGCTCGATGCCATGATCGCCACCCGGACGGTCCTGCGTTCCTCGTCCGTCATTGTGCTCAACACGCACTTCCAGGGACGTACCCTGCCGCTGCTGGAAGCCGCCGCCCGGGGCGAGTGAGTCGAAACACGGGCGAGACGCATTTTGTCCGCCGCGCCCGTGGCCGTAGAATGAGTTCTAGTCATTATGACTATAACTAGCCGGCGGTCGGGCCGGACCTGAGCGGACCGTTCCTGCGGGACCCGCCGGAATCGCGGAAGCGGGGTGAAGACCGTGTACAGCACAGCAGCCAACGTCTCCGAACGTCAGTCGGCACCGCCGACGCTGGCCATCTCCACCGTGATCTTCGCCCTCCGGCCCAGCGAGAGCTCCGGCCGCCCCACGCTCTGGATCCCGTTGGTGCGCAGGATCCGGGAACCCTTCAAGGACCTATGGGCGCTTCCCGGCGGACCCCTGAGCCACGCCGAATCCCTCCAGGACGCCGCGTCCCGGAATCTGCGCGAGACCACCGGGCTCGCGCCGAACTACCTCGAACAGCTCTACGCCTTCGGCGGGCTGCACCGTTCCCCCACCCAGCGGGTCGTCTCGATTGTGTACTGGGCGCTCGTCCAGCCCACGGAGGCGGCGCTCGCGGACGAATCGGAAAATGTCCGTTGGTTCCGTGCCGACCGGCTGGGGGAGTTGGCCTTCGACCACAACGCAATCGTCGAGTATGCCCTCTGGCGGCTGCGCAACAAGATGGCGTACGGCTCAATCGCCTACCACTTGCTGGGCGAATATTTCACCCTGGCCCAGGTCCGCGAAGTCTACGAAGCCGTCCTGGACCGTGAGCTGGACCCGGCCAACTTCCGGCGCCAGATCAAGGCCGCCCCCGAGATCGAAGAAACCGACCAGTACCTGCAGGGCGGCAAGCACCGCCCGCCCCGCCTCTACCGCTACACCGGCCGTCCCGGCCTGGACCCAGACAACAGGAGCACACCATGAGCAGCGTCAACACGGCAATCCAGCTGATTACGCGTGAACAGGCGGAGCGGAAAGGCCCGGCCGCCGCCACCTGCAGCCCGGCGCTCGCCCGCGGCCCCTGGGACTTCGACGCCGCCGAGTCCAGCGCCGGTGTCCCGGCCTATGGGCCCGGTGCTTCCGCGGCCGACGTCGCCCCCGCATCGACGCCGCGCCAGGGCCAGCTGCCGGAAGAGTACAAACTGGCCAGCGACGCCGAACTGGACGCGCGGATCCGGGCCGCCAAGGCCACGCTCGGCGAACGCGCCGTAATCCTGGGCCACTTCTACCAGCGCGACGAAGTGATCGAATACGCCGACTTCGTGGGCGACTCGTTCCAGCTCGCCAACGCGGCCTTGACCCGGCCGGACGCCGAAGCGATCATCTTCTGCGGTGTGCACTTCATGGCCGAAACCGCGGACATCCTGTCCCGGCCGGACCAGGCCGTCATCCTGCCCAACCTCGCCGCCGGCTGCTCCATGGCGGACATGGCGGACATTGATTCGGTCACCGAATGCTGGGACCAGCTGGCCGAGGTCTTCGGCACCGAGCCCGACGCCGACGGCCGGGTCCCGGTCATCCCCGTCACCTACATGAACTCCTCGGCGGCGCTCAAGGGCTTCTGCGGCGACCATGGCGGAATCGTCTGCACGTCCTCCAACGCGGCGACCGTGCTGGAGTGGGCGTTCGAGCGCGGCCAGCGGGTGCTGTTCTTCCCGGACCAGCACCTGGGCCGCAACACCGCCAAGGCGATGGGTGTGCCGCTGGAGCACATGCCGATGTGGAACCCGCGCAAGGACCTCGGCGGCAACAACGAGCAGACGCTCCAGGACTCCCGCGTCATCCTGTGGCACGGTTTCTGCTCGGTGCACAAGCGCTTTAATATCGGCCAGATCGACAAGGCCCGCGCAGACTACCCCGGCGTCCAGGTCATTGTGCACCCGGAATGCCCCATGGAGGTCGTGGACGCCGCCGATTCGGCCGGTTCAACCGACTTCATCAAAAAGGCCATCGCCGCGGCCACGGAACCGGCCACGTTCGCGATCGGCACCGAAATCAACATGGTGAACCGGCTGGCAGCCGAATACCCGCAGCACACCATCTTCTGCCTCGACCCGGTCATCTGCCCCTGCTCCACGATGTACCGGATCCACCCCGGCTACCTGGCCTGGGTCCTGGAAGCGCTCGTCCGGGGCGAGGTGCTCAACCGGATCACGGTGGACGACGACGTCGCAGGCCCGGCCCGGGTGGCGCTGGAACGCATGCTGGCGGCGCGGCCATGACCAGCGCCGCCGCGGCACCGCCGCGGCTCGTGATCGTCGGCAGCGGAATCGCCGGTCTTTACGCGGCGCTGCTGGCCTCCGACGCCGTCGCCGGGCGCCCCGGCACCGGGACACCGGCCGCCGAGGTCGTGCTCCTGACCAAGGGGACGCTGGAGCAGAGCAACACGTTCTACGCCCAGGGCGGCGTGTCGGCCGTGCTCACGCCGGCAGAGGCAGCCCCGGGGGACTCCGTGGCAGCCCACATCGCCGACACCATGGCCGCCGGCGCGGGGCTGAACGATCCCGAAGCGGTCCGGATCCTGTGCACCGAAGCCGTCCGGGACATGGCGGGCCTGCGCCGCTACGGCGTGCACTTCGACACCGGACCCGGCGGCGGCCCGGCACTGGGCCTTGAAGCCGCCCATTCGGCGCCGCGCATCCTGCACGCGGGCGGCGACGCCACCGGTGCCTGCATCACCCGCTCACTCGTGGCCGCCGTCCTGGACCGGGCGGTCCAGGGCCGGATCAGGGTCGAGACCAGCGCATTCGTGACCGACCTGCTGACCGGCACCCCGGCGGACGGCGGCACCGCGGCGGGCCCCGTGGAGCCCCGGATCACCGGCGTCGCCTACCTGTCCAATGGAACACCACAGCGGCTCGCGGCGGACGCGGTCCTGCTGGCCACCGGCGGCGCCGGCCGCCTGTTTGCCCGGACCAGCAACCCCTCGGTAGCCACCGCCGACGGCGTCGCGCTGGCCTACCGGGCCGGGGCGAGGGTGCGGGACCTTGAGTTCTTCCAGTTCCACCCGACCACCCTCGCGGTGGCCGAAGTGCCGGGCGGACCGCCCGCGCTGCTGATCTCCGAAGCGGTGCGCGGCGAGGGAGCCGTCCTGCTCGACTCCGCGGGCTTCCGTTTTATGCCCGGTTACCACCCGGAGGCGGAGCTGGCCCCGCGTGACGTCGTCTCGCGCAGCATCGCCCTGCACCTGGCGGCCACGGGCGCGCCCGCGGACAGCCCGGTCTTCCTGGATGCGCGCGGTATTGAGGCGACCCGGGGAACCGGCTACCTGGCCCGGCGCTTCCCCACGATCACGGCCGCTACGCTGGCCGCCGGCTACGACTGGACCCGGCAGCCGGTTCCGGTGTCGCCGGCCGCGCACTACTGGATGGGCGGTGTCGCCACCGACCTCTGGGCGCGCACCAGTATCCCCGGCCTGTACGCCGCCGGGGAGGTCGCCCGCACGGGCGCCCAGGGGGCCAACCGGCTCGCCAGCAACTCGCTGCTCGAAGGCCTCGTCTTCGGCCGCCGCGCCGTGACGGCCTTCCTGCGCAATTCCGGGCCGGCCGCGCCGGAACCGGCCACCGGATCCCACGCACCGGCGGACCCTGCGGACCGCCACCCCGCCGCAGGCCGCGCCGCCGGGCCCGGGGCGCCTGCGGAGCCGGACGGCATCCCGTTCAGCCGTGCCGCCCTGGAACGCCTGATGACCGGCGCCGCCGGCGTGCTGCGCAGCGCCGCGGAACTGGAACAGGCCAGGCGTCAGCTGGCGCGCTGGGCCGCCGGGATCACCACCGCGGACGCCGACGGCGGACCCCTGCGCCAGGGCGATTACGAGGACCGCAACCTGCTGTTGGCCGCCCGGCTGCTGGTCGCGGCCGCCCTGCAGCGCACCGGTTCCGCCGGTGCCCACTACCGGGACGATGCGGCCCCGGCCACGGGCCGGCACGCGGCCGGCACCCGACCCATGCAAAGGACCTAGCCATGACTGCCACCGCTGCCACCACCCTGGAAACAGGCGCCGCCGGCCCGCCCGCTGATGCCCTCGCCGGGACCCTGCCGGACTCCGCCGTCGACGCCGTTCTTCGGATGGCACTCCGGGAGGACGCCCCCTACGGCGACATCACGTCCCAGTCCCTCATCCCGGCAGATGCCCGGGCCACGGCCGTCCTGAACGCGCGCGAACCCGGAATCTTCAGCGGCGGGCCGGTCTTCGCTGCCGCGATGAAGCTGACGGACCCCGACGCCGTCGTCGAGGTCCTGGTCCGTGACGGCGAGGCATTCGCGGCGGGGACGGCGCTGGCGAGCGTCACCGGCAATGCGCGGGCCGTGCTGCTCGCCGAACGCGTGGCCCTGAACCTGGTCCAGCGGATGAGTGCCATCGCCACCAAGACGTCCGGTTTCGTCGCGCTGGTGGCGGGCACCAAGGCGCGGATCACCGACACCCGGAAGACGACGCCGGGGCTCCGGATCCTCGAACGCTACGCGGTCCGCTGCGGCGGCGGCGCCAACCACCGCTTCAGCCTCTCCGATGCCGTCCTCGCGAAGGACAACCACCTGGCCGTGCTCAGCGGCGGGGATCCGGACAAGCTCACAGCGGTGCTGCGCCAGGCCCGGACGCAACTGGGCCACACCACGCACTTCGAAGTCGAGGTGGACAGCATGGCGCAGATCGAACCGGTGCTGGCCGCCGGGGTGGATACGATCATGCTCGACAACTTCACGCTGGCCGATCTGGCCGCCGGGGTGGCGCTCGTGGCGGGCCGGGCCCGGACCGAAGCCAGCGGCAACGTCAATGCCGCCACGGTGGCGGACATCGCCGCCACCGGGGTGGACGTCATCTCCATCGGCGCCCTCACCCACAGCGTCACCGCGCTGGACCTCGGACTCGACATCGGCCTGGACATGGCGGCCCGGCCCGGTGCCGGGCCGGCGGACGGCTCAGGCACACCGTGATCTTCCTGGACGCCGCAGCCACCACGCCGGTCCGCCGCGAAGTGCTGGAAGCCATGTGGCCCTACCTCAGCGGGGACTTCGGCAACCCCTCGAGCCACCATTCGCTGGGCGAGGCCGCCGCAGCCGCCCTCGCGGGGTCCCGGACAGCCACCGCGAAGGCGCTCGGCGCCCGCGCGGGCGAAATCATCTTCACCTCCGGGGGCACGGAAGCGGACAACCTCGCCGTCAAGGGCATCGCCCTGGCCCGGCGTGCGGCGGAGCCCCGGCTGGACCGGGTGGTGATCAGCGCCGTCGAGCATCCCGCCGTGGAGGAGTCCGCAGACTACCTGGCACGGATCCACGGTTTCGCCGTGGACGTCGTACCCGTGGACGCCTTCGGGCAGGTCACGGTGGAGGCGCTCGCCGCGGTGCTGCGGCCGGAGACGGCCCTCGTCAGCATCATGTACGCGAACAACGAAGTCGGCACCGTGCAGCCCATCGCGGCGCTTGCCGGGCTCTGCCGGGCCCGCGGAATTCCGTTCCACACCGACGCGGTCCAGGCCGCGGGCTGGCTGCCACTGGATACGGCCGCGCTGGGCGTGGACGCACTGAGCATCTCCGGGCACAAACTGGGGGCGCCCAAAGGCAACGGTGCGCTGTTCGTGCGCGGACGGACCCGGCTGGAGCCGCTGATCCACGGCGGCGGCCAGGAACGCGGCCGCCGTTCAGGCACGGAAAACGTCGCCGGCGCCGTTGCGCTCGCGACCGCGCTGACGCTCGCAGGAACATCCGGGCGGGAGCAGGCGGAACGCATCGCGGTCCTGCGTGACGGCTTCATCGCCGCCGTCCTGGCCGGGGTGCCCGGTGCCATCCTCACCGGGCATCCCACCGAGCGGCTTCCGTCCGTGGCGTCCTTCTGCTTCCCGGGCACCAGCGGCGAATCCGTGCTCCTTGAGCTGGAACGCCGCGGGGTGATCTGTTCCAGCGGCTCGGCCTGCGCGGCGGGCTCGGATGCGCCGTCCCCGGTACTGCTGGCCTTGGGCATCAGTCCCGAGGTTGCGCAGACGGCCGTGCGCTTCAGCTTCGACTCGAGCATCACGGAAGTGGAACTCCGGGAGGCTGCGGACGCGGTCCGCGCCGCCGTCGGCAGCGTCCAGTCGCTGGCGCACCGGGGGTGACGGGGGAGCCGCGGCCCGCCGTGGTGCATGATGATGCAATGAAAAGAATCCTGCTCATCATCCTGTGCTTCTTCCTTCCCCCGGTGGCCGTGTGGCTGCATCAGGGACTTAACAGAAAGGTCCTCTGGGCATTCCTGTGGCAGCTTCTCGGTCACGTGCCCGGGGTGATCTACAGCCTGCTCGTGGTGTTGAAGGCCAAACCCGTCAACGGCTGAGGTCTGGACGGGCGCGGCGCCGCTCTTTAGCGGTGCCGGGCCCGGCGGAAAATCCAGTGCCGCAGGAGCGTGAACCGCACCGCGGTGGCAACAAAACCCGCGAGCGTGGTGGTCCAGAGTTCTTCGGCCACCGTGGCCCCGGGCCGGAGCCAGTGCAGGACGGCGAGGCTGCCGCCGGTCAGCAGGAGCGCCACGAGAATCACGAGCAGCCCGCTCAGGTGGTCCCGCTTCATCCGGCGCCGTTCGGTGATCTTGAACGTCAGGCGCCGGTTCAGCGCGGTGTTCAGCACCGAGGTGAGGATCAGGGCGGCCGCATTGGCCGGCTGGGGGCCGACCCAGGGCCTGAGCAGGGCGTACAGGGCCAGTGACGTCCCCGTGCACACGATGCCGACCCCGGTGAACCTGATCAGTTGCCGGGTCAGCGGGTAGCGCAGGATTCCGCGATGCCGCCGGGTAACAGCCGGACGGGCACCGCCGGCAGCCACGGTCGCCGCCGGAGCAGCCGTTCCGGTACGCAGCGGATCACCCACGTCAGCTCCGGGAGGTGGCCGGCCGGGCACGGTGTCCGGGACGGCGGGGGATTCCATCGGTCAAGACTGTCACACGGGCCCGGGTTTCCCCGAAACGGCCCGGCGCGGTTCCGGCGCCGCCGGGACCGGTCCTAGTACAGCTCGCCCACCGGAATTTCCACGGCCAGGCGGTTGGACGGGCCGGCGAGGGGGCAGGCCCACGCTTCGTTGTATGCGCAGGAGGGGTTGTAGGCGAAGTTGAAGTCCAGGACGTACTCGGCCTCCGGCCCGGAACCGCGGACACCGTGGAAGGCGCCCTTGATGGTGTCCACGAGGTAGCGTCCGGCGCCGTAGGTCCCGCCGGATTGCCCGGCGGTGGCGTCCCGGAACGGGACAAAGATGCCGCCGCCGTAGCCCTTGAGCTTCCAGACGGCCAACTGCCCCATCTCCGGGAGATCGAACGTGCCCAGCCGGACAAACTGGACCGCGCCGTCGGTCCCTGTCTCCACGGTCATTTCCCGGCCGGCGCCCTCTTTTGTCAGCGGCACGTAGAAGCGGTAGATCGGATCGTAGTCGGCGGTCTTGAGCCCGTCGAAGCCTGACTTGGCGGCGGCGGTCAGCGCCGACGCCGGGTGGGTGCCGAACATACGGTCCCGCTCCTGACGCCAGTAGGCGTGCGCCTCCGCAGGGTTGTCCTCCGCGATTTTCCGCACCGTGGCGTAGAGAGCGAAGGTCCGCAGCCGCCAGTCCGCGACGTCCAGGGCGGATATCCCCGCCACATCATCCGGATCTCTGCCGTGCGTGCTGTCCAAATACTGTTCCGCCATGTCCCCAGCGTAGCCGGGTTCTGGAGGGTACCGCGCAGGCCCCTTGCCGGGTGCTAATGTCTCTGGAGATCAACAAAGAGTCCCGGGCGCCCGTAGACCGCCGGGCCAGGCTCCACACCTTGCCGCCGTCGGGGTTCCCGCCTGCCGTCATCCCACATTCCGGAGATTCATGGAACGCACCGTCGCCGCCCGTTTGGCCTTCAAAACTACCGCTGACACCAAGATCGCCCTGGCGGTGGCGGTCGCCCGGAATGCCGGCTATGCGGCACTCGAGGAGTCACTCTCCGTCACGGCGGGCGGCGTCGATGTACCGCTGACGGAGCTGACCGATCACCACGGCGGGCGCTTCCACTACATGGAATTCACCGAACCCGCCGAGGTCCTGGTCGAATATGCCGCGACGGTCACCGGCACCGCCATCCCGGAAGAACCGGAGCTGATGGAGCTCATCCGCTACGTGCGGCCCAGCCGCTACGCCGAATCGGACCGGCTGCTCCCCACCGCCTATGCCGAATTCGGCGGTCTGCAGGGGTGGGAACTGTTGCTGGCCGTGCGCAACTGGGTGTACAGCGAACTGCGCTACGTCAGCGGTTCCTCGCGGGGGACCGACGGCGCCGTCGAGACGCTGCTGCACCGCCGCGGCGTGTGCCGCGACTTCGCCCACCTTGCCATTGCGCTGCTGCGGTCCAAGAACGTCCCGGCCCGGCTGGCCGCCGTCTACGCCCCCGGGCTCAGCCCGATGGACTTCCATGCCGTTGCCGAAGCCCACATCAACGGAGCCTGGCACGTCATCGATCCCACCGGTCTGGCACCGCGGGAAACCATGCTGCGGATTACGGCCGGCCGTGACTCCTCGGACACGGCCTTCCTTTCCACCGTCGGCGGCAGCCTCGTGCTGACCGAACTCAAGGTGATGGCCACCGTCGCCGGGGACCTGCCGGCCGAGGACCCGGCAAGGCCCGTCGCCATCCGCTAGCGGGACCGGGTCAGCGCGGCGCCACAGCGGCGCGCAGTTTCGCGGTCAGCCTCAGCAGTTCCTGCTGCTCTGCGGCCGTGAGGGCCGGTACCAGCAGGTCAGCGATGTCACGGACGTGCTCCCGGCCGATCTGCTTCTGCAGGTCCCTGCCTTCCGCCGTGAGCCGGATGAGGATCCCGCGCTTATCCTCCGGCGCCGGCGCCCGCTCCAGCAGGCCGCGCTTTTCGAGCCGTTCCACCAGCCGGCTGAGGCTGGATTGGCTCAGGAGCACATGGTCATTGAGCTCGTTCAGCCGCAGCCAGCCCGACGGACACCGGGACAGCGTGAAGAGGACGTCGTACTCATTCAGGGCCAGCTGTTTGAAGGCCGGCGCTGCCTGCAGCCGGCGCATCACGGCGACCTGGGCCCGGAACAGGGACTCCCAGGTTTCGGAGGCCAGCCGGACGCCCGCGCCGGCCGTTGCCGCTTTGTCCGCCGCGTCAGGTCCCGGACCGGAACTGCGGGCCATCAGGAGGCCTCCCGGCTGCCGGTCGGAGCCGGCGATGCTGCGCCGGCGTTCCCGGCCAGCGACGCTGCCACGCGCCCGGCGTGGGTGGGCGGGGCGGGGATATCGGCCGGGGTCCGTGCTGCGTATTCCTGGCGCAGGACCGGCAGGACTTCCTCGCCGAAAAGGTCCAGCTGTTCGAGCACGGTCTTCAACGGCAATCCTGCGTGGTCAATCAGGAACAGCTGGCGCTGGTAGTCGCCGAAGTATTCGCGGAAGGTCAGGGTCTTGTCGATGACTTCCTGCGGACTGCCGACGGTCAGCGGGGTCTGTGCGGTGAAATCCTCCAGCGAAGGGCCGTGGCCGTAGACCGGGGCGTTGTCGAAGTACGGCCGGAACTCCTTGACCGCGTCCTGTGAGTTCTTCCGCATGAAGAACTGTCCGCCGAGCCCCACGATGGCCTGCGCGGCCGTGCCGTGGCCGTAGTGCTCGTAGCGTTCGCGGTAGAGCCCGATCAGCTGCTGGTAGTGCTCCTTGGGCCAGAAGATGTTGTTCGCGAAGAATCCGTCGCCGTAGTAGGCGGCCACCTCCGCGATCTGCGGCGTGCGGATGGAGCCGTGCCAGACGAAGGGGGCGACGCCGTCGAGCGGGCGCGGGGTGGAGGTGAAATTCTGCAGCGGGGTCCGGTGTTTGCCGGACCAGTTCACAGTGTCCTCGTCCCACAGCCGGCGGAGCAGGCTGTAGTTCTCGACGGCGAGTTCGATCCCGTCCTGGATGTTCTTGCCGAACCAGGGATAGACCGGGGCGGTGTTGCCGCGGCCCAGGACCAGGTCCACCCGCCCGTCCGCGAGGTGCTGGAGCATGGCGAAGTCCTCGGCGATCTTCACCGGGTCATTGGTGGTGATCAGCGTGGTGGCCGTGGACAGGATGATGCGCTCGGTCTGGGCCGCAATGTACGCGAGTGTGGTGGTGGGGGAGGAGGAGAAGAAAGGCCGGTTGTGGTGCTCGCCGAGGGCGAAGACGTCCATGCCGATATCTTCTGCCTTTTTGGCGATCGCCACGGACGCCTTGATGCGTTCGTGCTCGGACGGGGTACGTCCCGTCGTGGGGTCGGTGGTGATGTCGCTGACGCTGAAGACGCCGATCTGCATGATGTCCCTTTCCGCGGCCGGACTCACCGGGCGCCGGTTACACTCTAGCCGAGTTACATGCATTTGCATGTATCGATGGGTGTAACGCCGTCGGGGGCAGGGTATTCCCGCCGGGCCGGGCTATCGCGCTCCGCTGGGAACGGGCAGATCGTCAGCCTCGTCAGCCGTGGAAGCGTCCGTCGGCGCCACGTGCCGCGCCCGCCGTGGCCGCCGCGGTTTGCGCTCCTTGCGTCCTTCCACGAGCCGGTACAGCACGGGGACCAGGATCAGGGTCAGCGCCGTTGAGGAGATCAGCCCGCCGACCACCACGATCGCCAGCGGCTGCGAGATGAACCCGCCGCCGCCGGTCAGGCCCAGCGCCATCGGCGTCAGGGCGAACACCGTGGCCAGCGCCGTCATCAGGATCGGCCGGAGGCGTTGCCGGGCGCCGTGGGTGATGGCATCCGCCAGGCTCATCCCGGGCGCACCGTTGCGGGGCCGGCGGTACTGGTTGATGAGGTCGATGAGGACAATCGCGTTGGTCACCACAATGCCCACGAGCATCAGCATGCCGATCAGCGAGGGCAGTCCCAGCGGCACGCCGGTCACGAGCAGGAGCGCAATGGCCCCGGTCGCGGCGAAGGGGACGGAGACCAGCAGGATCAGCGGCTGGATGAGGGACTTGAACGCGGCCACCATGATCACGTAGACGATCGCGACGGCGGCGAGCAGGGCCAGCCCCAGTTGCGCAAAGGACTCCGCCTGCTGCGTGGTGGCCCCGCCGATCTCGGCCGTCACCCCGGGCGGCAGCTGCACTTCAGCGAGCCGGTTCTGGACTTCGGTGCTCACCGCGCCGAGGTTCGCGCCCGACGGCGTGACGGAGACGCGGGCGGTCCGCTGTCCGTTGCTGGCCGTGATCGAAACGGGAACGTCGACTTCTTCGACGGTGGCGATGCTGCCCAGCGTTACGGGTCCGGCCGCGGCCGGCAGCGGGATGTCCCGGACGGCGGCAATGCTGGTGAAGCGGGTGCCTTCGCCAATCCGGACCGGGAAGTCGTCGGTGCCGATGCGTACCGTCCCGGCCGGGATCGGACTGATGGTGGAGGCAAGGAGGCCTGCCACCTGGTCCTCGTTCAGGCCTGCAGCGACGGCTTTGGCGCGGTCCACCTTGACCTGGACGACGGCCTGGCTCGCGGCCAGGTTGGTGGCGACTTCGGTGCTGCCGGGGACGTTGTCCATGGCGTTGACCATGGCCTCGCTGGCGGTTCTGAGGTCCGCCGAGGTGGCCGCGCGGAGCGTGATGTCCACGGTTGATGACGTGCCGAAACCGCCCTGCTGGGAACCGACGGTGATCTTGCCGGCATCGGGGAGCGTTGCGAGTTCGGTGCGGACGGTTTCCTGGAGCGCGGCCTGCTTGGCCTTTTCGTCGGTGACGACCGTGAAGCTGGAGTTCGAGGCGCCGGTTGAACGCAGGGCGGAGAACCCGGATTGGGCATTGCCGGTGGTGACCTGGACGTCTTTGATGCCATCGATGCTCCGCAGCACGTCCTCGACCCTGACGGCCGCCGCGTTGGCGTCGGTGAGGCTCGTGCCCGCAGGCAGTTCCTGCTTCACCGTCATGCTGTTTTGTCCGGAGCTGCCGAGCAGGTCGGTTGCCAGTAACGGGGTCATGGCGGCGGTACCGCACAGGACGAGGGCGGCGGCGACCAGCGTGATGACCGGATGCCGCTGGGTCTTGGTCAGGACGGGAAGGTAGCTGCGCTGCAGACGGCTGCGCTGTTCCGCGGCGTGCGCCTTTTCGGCGATATCCCGGGCATCCCTCTCGGAGAGGCCGGAATCCGAGGCTGACTTCAGGAACCAGTACGCCAGCACCGGCACGATGGTCAAGGAGACCAGCAACGACGACAGCAAAGCGATGGACACGGTGAGCGCAAAGGGCCGGAACAGCTCGCCGGAAAGTCCCCCGACGAAAGCGATCGGGAGGAAAACGGCCACCGTGGTCAAGGTGGAGGCGGTGATGGCACCGGCCACCTCGCGGACGGACGTGAGGATCGCCGTGACCTTGGTTTCGCCATAGCTCAGGTGACGCTTGATGTTCTCAATCACCACGATCGAGTCGTCCACCACGCGGCCGATCGCGATGGTCAGTGCACCGAGCGTCAGGATGTTCAGCGAGTAGCCGGTGGCGGAGAGGCCGATGAAGGTAATCAGCAGGGATAACGGGATGGAAATCGCGGTGACCAGGGTGGAGCGCACGGACATCAGGAACACCAGGATCACGGCCACGGCGAACCCCAGGCCCAGCAAACCTTCGGTGGTGAGGTCCTTGATGGACTTTTCGATGAAGGGGGCCTGGTCAAAGACCGGGGTGAACTCGGCGTTGGCGCCCAGCTCGGCTTCGAGCTGGGGAATGGCGTCCTTGACTGCCTGCGAGATCGCCACGGTGTCGCCCTCGGGCTTTTTGGTGACCGACAGGGCCAGGGTTTCCTTGCCGTTGGTCCGGGTGATCGAGGTGCGGGCCTCCTCGGCAAGGCTGACATCGGCCACGCTGCCGATCGTCGTGCCGGCCTTGGCCCCGGCCAGCGGAAGTCCCTTGACGGTCTCAAGGGAGTCCACCGGGCTGCCGATCTGCAGCGAAAGCGTCTTGCCCTGGTCTTCGACGGAGCCGGCGGGAATGAGCGAACCGTTATTGGCCAAAGCGGTGCTGATGGCCTGGACGCCGGCGCCGGCGGCCGCCATATCGGCCGCCCGGGGCAGGATCCGGATGTACTGGCCGGCGCCGCCGGTGACGTCGGCGCCGCGCACGCCGTCGAGCTTCTGCAGCGTCGGCACGCTGAGGCGGGCGAGGTCGGTATTCAGTTCGCTGAGCGGTTTGTCCGAGGAGACGGCCAGGAAGATGATCGGGAAGTCGCTGATGCTCCCGGCAATCGCCTGAGGCTGGACATCCTCCGGCAGTACCTGCCTGGCATTGGAAATCGCACGGTCGATCTGGTTCCGTGCCCGGTCCAGGTTGGAGCCATAGGTGAAGACCATGGTGATCTGGGAGACGCCGCTGCGCGAGGTCGACGACGTCGATTCCAGACCTTCGACGCCCTTCAGGGCTGTCTCCAGCGGGGCGCTGACCTGCTTGTCCACGACTTCCGGGGACGCCCCCGGCATTGCCGAGAGGACGGTGATCTGCGGGAATTCGACGGACGGGATGAGCTCCTGTTTCAACGAGGCCATCGTGATCACGCCGAAAACGGACGCGAACACGGTGATCAGCGCGATCAGGGCCCGGTTAGCCAGTGAGAGCTGTGCGAGCCGGAACATCCAAGGGACTCCTGACGGGTCGGCGGAGGTACTTCAACGTGGATTTCAAGCGATGGGGTACCGCCGCGACCGGCCCGGTCCTCAGCCGCGTGCGGCGTCGACCTGCTCCAGCTGCAGCGTCTTGGCCGTGTCGGCTTCCAGCTTTGCGGCAAGCTCGGGGTTCTCGTTGAGCTTGACGCCGTAGCCGGGCATCATCTCCTTGAGCTTGGCCTGCCAGCCCTTGAAGTCCTTGGGGAAGGTCTTCTGGAGCAGTTCGATCATGATCGGAACGGCAGTGGATGCACCCGGGGACGCCCCGAGCAGGGCGCCGATGGTGCCGTCCCGCCCGGCGATGACCTCGGTCCCGAACTGGAGCACGCCGCCCTTCTTCGGGTCCTTCTTGATGATCTGGACTCGCTGGCCGGCGGTGATGAGTTCCCAGTCGCTGTCCTTGGCTTCGGGGTAGTACTCGCGCAGTGCCTCGACCTTGTCGCCGTGGCGCTTGGCGACCTCCTTGATCAGGTATGCGGTGAGGTCCATGTTGTCCTTGGCCACGGCCAGCATCGGGATGATGTTGGAGGGCCGGATGGACAACGGCAGGTCCAGGTAGGAGCCGTTCTTGAGGAAGTTGGTGGAGAACCCGGCGTAGGGGCCGAAGAGGAGGGAGCGTTTGCCGTTGACGTACCGGGTGTCCAGGTGCGGGACGGACATGGGCGGCGCCCCGACCGATGCCTGGCCGTAGACCTTGGCGCTGTGCTGCGCGGCCAGGCTCTCATCCGTGCAGCGGAAGAACTGGCCGGACACGGGGAAGCCCCCGTAGCCCTTGCTCTCCGGGATGCCGGAGGCCTGCAGCAGGTGCAGGGCCCCGCCGCCGGCGCCGACAAAGACGAACTTGGCGTGGATGGACCCGTGTTCCCCGGACCGCGGGTGCTTGATGGCGAGGTCCCAGCCGCCGTCGGAGGCCCGGGAGATGCCGGTGACGTTGTGCCCGTAGTTGACTTCGACACCATTGTTGCCGAGGTAGCCGGTGAGTTCGCGGGTCAGCGCCCCGAAGTCGACGTCGGTACCCTCGGCGGCGCGGGTCGCGGCAATGCGCTGCCGGGGGTCGCGGCCCTTGACGATCAGGGGCGCCCACTTGGCGATCTGCGCGTGGTCCTCGGAGTATTCCATTGACCGGAAGAGCGGGTTGGGCTTGAGCGCTTCATAGCGGCTCCGCAGGAAGTCGGCGTGGGCGTCGCCGATCACGAAGCTCATGTGCGGCACCGTGTTAATGAAGCCCTTCGGTGAACCGATCAGGGACTGCTCCACGAGGTGGGACCAGAACTGGCGGGACAGCTGGAACTGTTCGTTGATCTGCAGTGCCTTACCGGGATCAACGGAGCCGTCTTTGGCTGCCGGGGAGTAGTTGAGTTCGCACAGGGCGGCATGGCCGGTGCCGGCGTTGTTCCACGGGCCGGAGCTTTCCAGCCCCGGCTCGTCCAGACGCTCAAACAGAGAGATGCTCCAGCCCGGCTCGAGCTGCTTGAGGAAGGTACCCAGCGTGGCGCTCATGATGCCGCCGCCGATCAGTACGACGTCGGCGTGTTGGGTCTTGGAAATGAAAGTCACATCAGTCTCCGATAGCAGCGGCTCTGGCTGTCACAGAATATCCCGCAGGGCTGCCTAACTGAAATTGGGCCCGCACGTCAAGGCTTTAGCCTGACCTTTGTAAAAACCTCGTCGAGGACCGGAGAGGCGGGGTAGAACTCCACCCGGTCAGAGAGCGCCAGCGCAGAGATGGGAAAGGCAATCGGGACGGCCGGAATGGTCTCGGCGATCTGGGTATTGATGGCCCGGTACGCCTCGACGCGTTCGTCGCCGTCAGGCAGGCCGCGGGCCCGGGCGATCTTGGAGAAGAGCTGCGGATCCTGGAGGCCAAACTCGCCGTTGTTTTCGCCGAAGAGCGGGCCCACAAAATTGTCCTGATCCGCGTAGGAGCCGTTCCATCCCAGCAGGTGGAAGGCATGATCCCCGGGGCTGGTGACCTGTTTCAGGTAGCCTTCCGACCATTCCACCGGGACGGGCTTGATGTTCAGCCCGACGGCGGTGAGTTGCCGGCTGATTTCGGCATAGACCTTTTCCGGTGTGGGCAGGTAGGGCCGGGCGACGTTGAGCGGGTAGTAGAACTTCAGTTCCGCCCCGTCGTAGCCTGCATCGGCGAGGTACTGCTTGGCCTTGGCCGGGTCATGGCCCAAGGCGGGGGCGTTGTTGTTGAAGCCGGTGAGTTTCGGCGGGACAAACTGGGTGGCTTTGGCCGTGTTGTCGATAAAGAAGCGGCGGATCAGGGTGTCCTTGTCCAGCGCCATTTCAATCGCCTGGCGGACCTTGACGTTCAGCAGGGCCGGCACCGCCTGGTTTATTCCCAGGTACATCACCGAGAACGGGTCGCGCTGGATAATCTGCTGGCCGTTCTTGACGAGGTCATCGAAGTTGCCGACCGTCACGGAGTCGTAGGCATCGATGCGGCCGTCGAGGAGCGCCTGGAGCCGGCTCTCCGGGTGGTCGTAGGTGGTGAAATTCACGGTTCCGATCTGGCCCTTGTCGCCCCAGTAGTCCGCGTTGCTATCCAGCGTTATGCGGTCCTCTTCCCGGGCTGTGAACACGTACGGACCGGTCCCCACCGGGTGGAGGGCGTAGGCGGAGGCGGCCAGTCCGTTGACGCTCTGGTCAAGCACATCGGCGGTTTTCGCCGCAAGGGCCTGCGGGGAGGAGATCGCAAACGCCGGCATGGTCAGGGCCTGGAGGAAACCGGTGAAGGGCTGGGTCAGGTCGATCCGGACGCTGTCCGGGGCGAGGGCCGTGCAGCCCCGGTAGAGGGAGAGTTCGGCCTGGTCCGCGTGGGCTTTGAAGACGCCCTTGAAGCTGCTGCCGGGGGCCTGGCTGCGGAGGTCGCCGGAAAAATTGAACCAGCGGTTAAAGTTGGTGCACACGGCCTCGGCGTTGAAGGCCGTGCCGTCGTGGAACCTGACGTCGCCGCGAAGTTCGAAGTCATAGGCCTTGCCGTCCTCGCTCTGCTGCCACTGGGTGGCGAGCAGCGGTGTCGGCTCGCCGGTGGTCTGGTCGACGCCGACGAGGCCCTCCAGCACCTGCCGGGAGACGCGGTAGGACTCGATGTCGGAGACCAGGGCCGGATCGAGGCCAGGCGCCCGGGCGGCGGTACCGAACGTGAACACGGCGGTGGGACCGGCCGTGGGTGTGCCGGACGGAGCGGGGGGCGAACTCGTGGCGGGGGCCGGCGTGCCGGTGCACGCCGTGAGCGTCAGCGGAAGGAGGACAGCGCAGATACCGGCTGCGATGCGGTGCAGCCTCTTGCTGGGCACTACAGTGCGGGGCATCTGAAAATCACCTCAGGGGAGCGGGGCAAGCCGACGGCGGCGGACCAGCCCCAGTCTAGTTGACCCTGAGGACACGCAATGTCGTGCCGTTGGGCCTGCCCGGATGTCCGCCACACAAGCGAAGGCCCGCACCAAGAGGTGCGGGCCTTGCTTCTCCAAGTGGGTCCAGGGAGTCAGGCTGGGACCGGATCAGGAGTGCTTGGTGCTGTTTACTTCGGCATCAGAACGGAGTCGACGAGGTAAACAGTGGCGTTGGCGGTCATGACGCCGCCGCAGATGACGTTGGCGTCGTTGACCTTCAGGTTGTCACCCGAGCCGGACACCGTCACGGAGCCGCCTTCAACAGTCTTGTGCTCGCCGGCGATCTGGTCCGGGGTGATCTGGCCGGGGACGACGTGGTAGGTCAGGATCTTGCTGAGCAGGGCATCGTCGGTCTTCAGCGTCTCGATGGTTGCCGGATCGATCTTGGCGAAGGCGTCATCGACCGGTGCGAAGACCGTGAATTCGCTGCCGTTGAGCGTATCCACAAGGTCGACCTTCGGGTTCAGCTTGCCGGACACTGCGGCCGTGAGGGTCGTCAGGAGCGGGTTGTTCGATGCGGCGACGGCGACCGGGTCGAGCGCCATGCCGGCAACCGATCCTTCACCGGAGGGAACGGCCTCGGCGTAAGCGGCGCAGCCCGAGCCAACCAGGTTAGCGGTCGGGTCCATGGCTGCGGCGGAGGTGGTCGCCGGGGCGGCGGTTTCGGTCATTGCCGGGGTGGTTGCCGGTGCCGTGGTGGCTGCCGGGGTGGTGGAGCCGCCACAGGCACTCAGGCTGAGCATGGCTGCTGCTGCGATGCCGGCGACGGCGAACGTGTTGCGCTTGATGGTCTGCATTTTGGTTTCTCCTTGTTGATGCCGATTTTGTGGCTGCGGTTGACTGCGCCGCTGTGGTCCATTTCCGACTGTCGGGCACCTACCCTTGGTTGGTGTCTCAATGGGTATTCGCCGGGTCGGTGGAAACGGATGGGTGGAGAATCTAATTTCTTTTTTCGACTGCTCAGGGCCCCCTTTCCAATACGTGCCCTGTGACGGGAATCGAGCTAGGCGTGCAGCCGCAACGGGCTACGCCGAGGATACAAAGAGATCATTAATCTCCGCGGTGTTGAGGATTTGCTGGCGATACTCGCTGGAGAGGATGTGTTGGACCGCGGCCGCGGCCTCGGGATTCTCTGATGCCGTCGCCTCGGCCGCATAGATAACGCGGATGTTGTAACCGAACGCGTCCGCTGCCGTCTGGGCAATGCAGTTGTGTGTGGAGACACCTGCGAGGACGATCGTGTCGGCGTCCCAGTTCCGCAGCCGCTGGAGCAAATCTGTTGCCAAGAAGGCGCTGTCACGCGTCTTGACCAGGCGCGGCAGGCCCTCAGTCTTGAGGCCGCTGACAAAGTCGGCCTGTGTCGTGCCCCGGAAGAGGAAGCCCTGGTCATCATCGAGCATGTTCAGCGTCCACGTCGATTTGTCCGCTTCGTGCTCCGTTTTCACCAGGAGGACTTTCGCGCCGTTCTCTTGCGCTGCGGCGATGAGTTGGTTACAGGCTGCTGCCAGGCTCTCCCTGCCGGTCCCCAGCACCGGGTCCTCGAAGTAGGCATTCTGCATGTCAATGATCAGTACCGCGATCATTCGGGTTCCTCCCTTCCCCCGTCGGGTGGCTGACCCGCCGGGCGTCCTTGGACGAAGGGCCTCCGCGTCCGCGCCGCCACACGAGCGCCGCGCCGGCAAGAGCAACGATCAGCGCCCCGGCTATAACGTATGGCGCGTAGTCCACGCGGGTTTCCTTTGCCTGCTGCGTTTCGCCGGTACCTGAGTCGACGGGACCGGACGGAGTCGCGGAGTCCGTGGGCGTGGTTTCGGCGATGACGGCACCCAGGACGTTCACCAAAGACCAGGTGCCGGCTGTGGCAGTGCCGCCCGGCGCTGCGCCGGTCGGTGCGGCGGCGGCTGCCCCCGCCGGGAGCAGCAGTGCCGCGCACACGGTGAGTACCGCGAGGGCGGTGTTGAGAAGAGCTTGCATCGATCCTCCACAGTTCCGTGGGATGCGGGAGATCGGCCTCCGGCCTTCCCCGATCCTGACTAGAAAGTATGCTTACGATAGCTCAGGTCCCGTGCCGCAGAAAGAACTAATCGGGTGCGCAAATGCCAGGGTGGCGCACGGACGGCCAGGCCGTCAATTGCCTGGCCGAAGACGGGCATTCCCCCTCCGTGACGGCCGCTGTAGTTGTTCGCAGCAGGCCCGTCGTCATTGGTGCCGCTCGTTAACCAACGCAACCCCGGCCCATGGGCCGGGGTTGCGTTTCAGTGCGATCAAGATTGTGCGCAAGGGGGGACTTGAACCCCCACGCCCGAAGGCACAGGAACCTAAATCCTGCGTGTCTGCCAATTTCACCACTCGCGCGCGGCGCCGTTGTCGAAACTGATCAGACCGGAGGTCTCCCAAGGGCCGACGGCGGACGCCAGGCTCCATTGTACCTATAACGGTCGTGCACGGGTGGCGCGCGGCGTAGGAAGGCTACCCGTCCAGCTTCAGGTCCCGGCGGAGTTTGGCGACGTGGCCGGTGGCGCGCACGTTGTACTGCGCCAGCGCCACGATCCCTTCGGCGTCCACCACAACGGTGGACCGGATGAGTCCCTCGTAGGTGCGGCCGTAGTTCTTCTTTTCCCCCCATGCGCCGAATGCCTCTGCGACGGCGTGGTCCTCATCGGAGAGCAGCGGGAAGTTCAGGGCCTCGGCGTCTGCGAAGGCGGCGAGTTTGGACTGGGGATCCGGGGAGATCCCGAGAACTTCGTAGCCTGCCTTTTGCAGGGAAGAAAGGGAGTCGCGGAAATCGCAGGCTTCTTTTGTGCAGCCGGGCGTGGATGCGGCCGGATAGAAGTAAACCACCGTTTTTCGTCCGCGGAAATCCCGCAGGCGAACGTTTTGACCAGCTGCATTCTTGAGGGTGAAATCCGGCGCCGCGGCGCCGGGAGTGAGTCGTTCCGGCACGGTTTCTCCTTCGGGGTGGCGTAATATCCCAGCCTATCCAGCCCGCTGGCGTCCAATGAAACCGGCGCTCGCTATACTCATATGTATGCCTGATATGGATCGCTGGCCCACGGGCCGCCTATTGTCCACGGCAGCGCGCCTTGTAGAACACTCCTGGAATGAAAAACTGGGTGCTATTGGCCTGACTCACGCCGGTGTTATAGCCATGGAAGTGTTGTCCGCCAACGGGTCCATGACGCAGGCCCAACTGGCCCAGCTTGTTCGTGTCCAGGCCCAAACCATGGGGAAGACGCTGAGTAGGCTGGAAGCTCACGGCCACGTATCGCGGCAGCGGAGCGACTCGGACCGCCGAAGCCAAGTGGTGTCGTTGACTGAGCGTGGGCGGACCGCCGTTGCCGAAGCCGCCGACATGGAGCGCGCGGTACTTGCGGCGACGTCAATTGACCCGGACGTGCTGCGCCAGGAGCTGCAGGCTGTCGTCCGGGTGCTCGCCGTCCGGGCCGCCCCTGAGCTCAAGATCGTCGTTGCCGGCGTCGAGCCGGACACCGCAGCCGGGTCCTCTGCCTGAGCCAGGCCTCTTGGCCGGCCGCCGCCACGTCCGGCCTATCGACGGATGGGCTGTGCTGGGGGAGTATTAAAGGGCAGCCACCCTAAGGAGGTCAGCGATGTGCTATTCATCCAACCGGGATTTCGGCCGTGACATCAGTAAGGATGCCGGCCGCGAACCTGAAGAGAAGCCGGCACCGCCCGCAAAGCCGGCAGGATTCAAGTTCTGGGCGTTTCCGCAACGCCACCGGAATGCTCCGGCCACGGCCCCTGAGCCGCGGGCAGAGTCGGAACGCGAACGGGTCTAGCCTGGGAACCGCAAGCAACAAGTCATGGAGGGCCCCTGCGAGGGGCCTTCTTGATTTGCGGGGGCGCACCGCCCGGGGCGGGACGCGAAGACAAAAACAAAACCCCGCCTTTATCAGCCGCTAGGCCGGAAAGACGGGGTCTTGACTGTGTGGTGCACCCCCCGGGACTCGAACCCGGAACCCATTGATTAAGAGTCAATTGCTCTGCCAGTTGAGCTAGAGGTGCATCTGTTGTTCTCGTTCAGCGCGGGATTTGTTTCCCTCGTTGTTCTCCGCAACGACATGAAACTCTACACGAGAATTGGTGTGGTGTGAAATCGGCACCGCGGGGCTGGTGGAGCGTCACCCGGTTGGCTCCAAAACCAGCACGAAATCAGGGTTTTTGTTGTTGCTGAGGACCCACAACCGGCCGTCCGGGGCCAGCGAAACGCTACGCAGCCGCCCGTAAGTTCTTGTGAAATAGCCCACAGGGGTGCCGGCGAATTCCCCGTTCAAGGGGACCACCCAGAGCCGCTGGCCGCGCAGCGCGCCCACGTAGGCGGTGTCGCCGGCGATTTCAAGGCCGCTGGGAGAGGAATCCGCCGTGGACGGCCACACGACTTTCGCGTCGAGGAACCCGGGGCGCTGCGGGGCTCCCGTGACTTCGGGCCAGCCGTAGTTGCCGCCGGGGACGATCAAATTGAGTTCATCGTTGACGTCGGGGCCGAACTCGCTGGACCACAACCGGCCGGCGCTGTCCCAGGCGAGCCCCTGGACGTTGCGGTGGCCCAGGCTGTAGACGGGATTGCCGGCGAACGGATTGCCGGGGGCAGGATCACCATCCGGCGTCAGCCGGAGGATTTTGCCACCCAGGGCGTCCCTGTCCTGGGGTTGGTCGCGGCGCTGCGAATCGCCCGTTCCCACGTACAGGTAGCCGTCCGGGCCAAAACGGATCCTGCCTCCGTTATGGGTCCGGGCCTTCGGGATCCCCGTGAATATGACTTCCGGCGGACCGAGGCTGAGCTGCTGCCCGCTGCCTGCGAGGCGAAGGCGGGCGATCCGGTTGTCATCGGCGGCTGTGAAATAGGCGTAGAGGTACCGGTCCCGGCCGAAATCGGGGGACAGGGCTAGCCCCAGCAGCCCGCCTTCACCGCCAGGGACCACGCCGGGTACCTGGCCGATCACGGTTGCCGCCGTACTGCCCGCCATTCCGTCGCCGGTCAGGCTTCCTGGCAGGGACTTCAGCAGCGCCGTGTCCCGTTCGCTGATAACGGCAGTGCCGTCCGGCAGGAATACCGTGGACCAGGGCAGCTGCAGCCCGGCGTCGATCGTCCCGATGACCGACGGCTGGCCCGGCCCGGGGGGTCCGCCGCTGCCGCCCGTACCGGCGGGAACGGCCCCGTTGCCGGTACAGGACGCAAGGGTGAGCCCGATCGCGACCGCGGCGGCGCCCCGGGCCAGCAGCCGGCGCGAGTGGCCCGGGCCTGCTTCGGTCTTTCGAGCCATCACATGTGGGGGTGCGGGGCGGCCACCGGCGGAACTTTCAGTTACCGGCGGGTCCGGCGCGGCGGCCTGAAGCCGGCCGCCTCGGCGTGGGCGGGGGAGAGGAACCAGACCTCCGCGCGGGTCTCGTCAAACGCCGGGCTCGTCTCGTCGTAGTACGTCATCGAGGATGCGTCGCCCTTGACGGAAAAACCATCAGGTCCGCTGCCGTCCGCAGCGGGCGCCGCCGAGCCCTCGCCGTAGGGCTGCCCGGCCGCGAGGTGGCCTGCGGGTTCGGCTTGCGGGGCCAACTGGTCCGCCGACTGGCCTGAAGATTCGGTGGAATGGCCGACGGGTTCGGCGGTGTGGCTAGCGAACGACTCAGCGGCCGCCGAGGACTGCGTGGTCTGCAGGATCTCAGCTTCCGCCAGCGGCGCCTTCGCGGCATCCCGCGGTTGGCCGTCGGCCGGGGCTTCAGCCGCTGCCGGTTCGGCCTGGGCGGCCTGCGGGGCCGTCGGACCGGTCTCAGCTTCTTCCAGCGTTTCGGCCGCGGCGGACTCCGCGCCGGGCAGGGTCGGTGCGTGCGGTTCGGTGTATTCGGGGTGGTGGACCGGTGCATGGGCAGCCGGTTCGGCCCGGGATTCCCCCGGCACATCGGCCCTCCGCTCAGGCGCAGCCGCAGTCTCAGCCTCTGTCGCAGTCGCAGTCTCAGTCTCTTCCGTCTCCGGCGCATCGGCCTTGGCGGCGTCAGTCTCCGGCCGTCCTGATTCGACCTGCGTTTCAGCGGCGGGTCCCGAGGCGGCGGGTCCCGAGGCGACGGGGCCTGAGGAGGCGGGCGGAACGGCGGGGGCCGGCGCGGGGGCGGTCGCGGCCGGCGAGGAGGCCGCGGAGCCGTTGGCGGCGTCCGGGCCTGGACCGCTGCGGGCATTATTGCGGTTAAGCAGCCACCAGACGACGGCGACAATGGCTACGATAACGATCAGCCAGAGAATCCAATCCATAGCAAAGTCCTTCTGTCATTGAGGCGCTTGCAGTTGCTTGACGTTACGACGCGCCCCGGCGGCCTGTCCACCCTCGGGGGACGCGCCCGCCGGGATGGAGCACGTGCGGGTTCGACCGCCCCGGCGGCCGGATTGCGTGAAGGAGGCGAGAATCGTGCAGGCTCCGCGGTGTAGCCTCGCTTCATGGATTTCAAGCGGCTGCGGATTCTTCGCGAGCTTTCCGAACGGGGCACGGTCGGCGGCACGGCCGAGGCTTTGAAGGTGACGCCGTCGGCCGTGTCCCAGCAGCTCAAGACCCTGCAGGAGGAACTCGGCGTCGTCCTCGTGGAAAAATCAGGCCGCGGGGTCCGGCTCACGGAGGCGGGACTGGCCATGGCCGGCGCCGCAGCCGACCTCTCAACGGCGGTGGCGCGCGCTGAAGCCACCATCGACATGTACCGCCTCGGGCGGCAGACCCACGTCCGTGCCGCGTTCTTCCCCAGCGCCGCCGAAATGTTCCTGCCGGGCCTGCTGCACCGCACCAAGGAAATCGACGGACTCCGTTTCGAGGCGCACTTCCAGGATCCGGCGGTCGCCGGATTCGCCGGGCTGACCGCGGACTATGACATTGTGCTCGCACACAGTGTCGACGGCGCGGACGTCTTCGCCCGCCGCGGGCTCACGGTGGTGCCGCTGCTGGAGGAGCCGCTGGACGTGGCACTGCCGGTCGGCCATCCGTTGGCGGAGAAGGAGGCGCTCACGGCGGCGGACGTCGTCGGCTTCCCCTGGATGGGAATGCCGGAAGGGTTTCCCTTCGATACGGTGGTGCGCCGGATCGAACTCCAGGCCGACACTCCGGTGTTCCGGGCCCAGCTCTTCCCCGATCTCCGGGTGCTCGAGGCGCTGGTCAGTGCCGGACACGGGCTTACCGTATTGCCCCGGTTCACGGCGCTCAGGAACCAGGGTCGCGGGTTCGTCCTGCGTCCGCTGGAAGGCCTCGACGCGAGCCGGACCATTGTTGCCCTGGCGCGTCCCGATGTGGCGGCGCGGACCACCATCCAGCAGGTGCTCGCCATGCTGGTCGCGGAGGCGGAGTCGGTCACCGCGGCTCCCGGCCTGGGTGACGTACCTCACGGCGCAGGGTGACGTACCTTACGGCAAGGGACGAAATCACAACCAGACGACCAAATAATGAGACGGATGTCCATTATTTGGTCGAAATATTCTCGGAATCGGCGTAAATTCGGCCAGGCCGGTCGCTGGCACCTCCCGCGGAGCCCTAGACTTTGACCCATGAGTGAGGACACCCAAACAGCAGCCGAATCCACGCCGGACATCAAACCCCGCAGCCGGGTCGTTACCGACGGAATCCACGCCGCCCCCGCGCGCGGAATGTTCCGCGCGGTCGGGATGGGCGACGACGACTTCGCCAAGCCCCAGATCGGCGTGGCCAGCTCCTGGAACGAAATCACTCCCTGCAACCTTTCCCTGAACCGGCTGGCCCAGGGTGCCAAGGAAGGCGTCCACGCCGGCGGCGGATTCCCCATGCAGTTCGGGACCATCTCCGTCTCCGACGGCATCTCCATGGGCCATGAAGGCATGCACTTCTCGCTCGTCTCCCGCGAAGTCATTGCGGACTCGGTCGAGACCGTGATGCAGGCCGAGCGGATCGACGGCTCCGTGCTGCTCGCCGGCTGCGACAAGTCCCTCCCGGGCATGCTGATGGCTGCGGCCCGGCTCGACCTCGCAAGCGTTTTTCTCTACGCCGGCTCCATCATGCCGGGCTGGGTCAAGCTCGAGGACGGCTCCGAGAAGGAAGTCACCCTCATTGACGCCTTCGAGGCCGTCGGCGCCTGCGCGGCGGGCAAGATGAGCCTGGGGGACCTGGAGCGCATCGAAAAAGCGATCTGCCCGGGCGAAGGCGCCTGCGGCGGTATGTATACAGCCAACACCATGGCCTGCATCGGCGAGGCCCTCGGGCATGTCCCTGCCCGGTTCCGCCGCTCCGCCCTCGGCGGACCGCCGCCGCGACGAGTTCGCCCGCAAGTCCGGCGAAGCCGTCGTCAACCTGCTGCGCAAGGGCATCACTGCCCGCGACATCATGACCAAGAAGGCCTTTGAAAACGCCATCGCCGTCACCATGGCCTTCGGCGGCTCCACCAACGCGGTGCTGCACCTGCTGGCGATCGCCCGCGAAGCGGAAGTCGAACTGAGCCTGGATGACTTCAACCGGATCGGGGACAAGATCCCGCACCTGGGTGACCTCAAACCCTTCGGCCGCTACGTGATGACGGACGTCGACAAGATCGGCGGCGTGCCGGTCATCATGAAGGCCCTGCTCGACGCCGGCCTGCTGCACGGCGACTGCCTCACCGTCACCGGCAAGACCATCGCGGAAAACCTGTCCGCGATCAACCCGCCGGACCTGGACGGCAAGATCCTCCGCGCCATGGACAACCCCATTCACAAGACCGGCGGGATCACGATCCTGCACGGCTCCATGGCTCCCGAGGGCGCCGTGGTCAAGAGCGCCGGCTTCGACGCCGACGTCTTCGAAGGCTCTGCCCGGGTCTTCGAACGCGAGCAGGGTGCCCTGGATGCGCTGGACCGGGGCGAGATCCAGGCCGGCGACGTGGTGGTCATCCGGTACGAGGGTCCCAAGGGCGGACCCGGCATGCGCGAAATGCTCGCCATTACCGGCGCCATCAAGGGAGCCGGACTCGGCAAGGATGTCCTCCTGCTGACCGACGGCCGGTTCTCCGGCGGCACCACGGGCCTGTGCATCGGCCACGTCGCCCCCGAGGCGGTCGACGGCGGCCCCATCGCCTTCGTCAAGGACGGCGACCGGATCCGCGTCGACATCGCAGCCCGCTCCTTCGACCTGCTGGTCGAAGCCGACGAGCTCGAAGCACGCAAGGAGGGCTGGCAGCCGCTGCCCGCGAAGTTCACCAAGGGTGTGCTCGCCAAGTACGCCAAGCTCGTCCACAGCGCCTCCACGGGCGCTTACTGCGGGTAGCGCCGATCCCGCGGCGGCGGCCGGTCCGCCGCCGCGGGATCACTTAGTGGACAATGGCGTCCACATGTGAGACAGGAGGTGGGCTCGTTGACACCTCTCTCACTCAGAGGGAACACTAAACGCATGATCAAGTTCGTAACCGACGGCGTCACCGCTGCTGACATCACCGTCGTACTTACCAAGCGCGTGGCTAGATAGCCGGTCCTGGTAACGAACCATCACGCGCAACCCCTCGAAGAGCCGGCCAGGCTGAGGGGTTTTTTTATTCCCGCAACACCCGCAGCACGAGCACCATCCCGATCGCCGAAGATCCACCAGTAGATCCACAAAGGAAGAGTCCGATGAGCAAAGGATCGCCGATCAGCCCCTCGCTGATGGCCTCAAAGTCCACTGGAGCCCACAAGGCTTCGGAACGCGTCGACCGCACGGCTGATGCCGCCGTCGACACTGCCGCCGTCTCTCCTGTCCTTGGGCCGAACACCGTCGTACCCCCGACGGTGATGACCGGCTCGCAAGCAATCGTCCGCTCGCTCGAAGAACTCGGCGTCGACGACATTTTTGGTTTGCCCGGTGGCGCGATCCTGCCCACCTACGACCCTCTGATGGCTTCCCGAATGAACCACGTTCTGGTCCGTCACGAGCAGGGAGCCGGCCACGCCGCGCAAGGCTATGCCATGGTTACCGGGCGGGTCGGCGTCTGCATCGCCACCTCGGGCCCCGGAGCCACCAACCTCGTGACCGCCATCATGGACGCCCACATGGACTCCGTGCCGATGGTCGCCATCACCGGGCAGGTCTCCAGCGGAGTCATCGGAACCGATGCCTTCCAGGAAGCGGACATTGTCGGCATCACCATGCCGATCACCAAGCACTCCTTCCTGGTCACCGACCCGAACGACATCCCGCATGTTATGGCCGAAGCCTTCCACCTGGCCTCCACCGGCCGGCCGGGTCCCGTCCTCGTGGACATCGCCAAGGACGCCCAGCAGGGTGAGATGACCTTCTCCTGGCCGCCGAAAATCGACCTCCCCGGCTACCGCCCCGTGCTCCGCGGCCACAGCAAGCAGCTCCGCGAAGCCGCCCGGCTCATCGCGGCGGCCGCCAAGCCCGTCCTGTACGTCGGCGGCGGCGTCATCAAGGCCCACGCATCGGCAGAACTGCGCGAACTCGCCGAACTGACCGGCGCTCCCGTGGTCACCACGCTGATGGCCCGCGGCGTCTTCCCGGACTCGCACCCCCAGCACGTGGGCATGCCCGGCATGCACGGGACGGTCTCCGCCGTCACGGCCCTGCAGCAGTCCGACCTGCTGATCACGCTCGGCGCGCGCTTCGATGACCGGGTGACCGGCATCCTGAAGTCCTTCGCACCGCACGCCAAGGTCATCCACGCCGACATCGATCCGGCCGAGATCTCCAAAAACCGCACGGCCGACGTGCCGATCGTTGGTTCCGTCAAGGAAATCATCCCCGAACTCAGCGACGCCGTCCGCGTGCAGTTCGAGGCCGCCGGAACCCCGGACCTGACAAGCTGGTGGGCGTTCCTGAACAACCTCAAGGAAACCTACCCGCTGGGCTGGACCGAACCGGAGGACGGCCTGAGCGCCCCGCAACGCGTGATCGAACGCATCGGTGCCCTCACCGGGCCCGAAGGCGTCTACGTCGCCGGCGTCGGCCAGCACCAGATGTGGGCCGCCCAGTTCATCAAGTACGAACGTCCGCACTCCTGGCTCAACTCCGGCGGGGCAGGCACCATGGGCTACGCCGTGCCGGCGGCCATGGGCGCCAAGGTCGGCAGTCCGGACCGGGTGGTCTGGGCGATCGACGGCGACGGCTGCTTCCAGATGACCAACCAGGAACTCGCCACGTGCGCGATCAACAAGATCCCGATCAAGGTTGCCGTCATCAACAACTCCTCGCTGGGCATGGTGCGCCAGTGGCAGACCCTGTTCTATGAGGGCCGCTACTCGAACACGGACCTGAACACCGGCCACGACACCGTCCGCATCCCGGACTTCGTCAAGCTGGCCGAGGCCTACGGCTGCGCCGCCTTGCGCTGCGAACGGGACGAGGACATCGACGCCACCATCCAGAAGGCACTGGAAATCAACGACCGCCCGGTGGTCATTGACTTCGTCGTGAGCCCCAACTCCATGGTGTGGCCGATGGTCCCCGCCGGAGTCAGCAACGACCAGATCCAGGTTGCCCGCAATATGACCCCGGAATGGGAAGAGGAGGACTGAACATGACCCGCCACACACTGTCCGTTCTGGTCGAAGACAAGCCCGGTGTGCTGACACGCGTTGCCAGCCTCTTTGCCCGCCGCGCCTTCAACATCAACTCCCTGGCCGTCGGCCCCACGGAAGTTCCGGGCATGTCCCGGATGACCGTCGTGGTCGACGCCGATGGAGAGCTGATCGAGCAGGTCACGAAACAGCTGAACAAGCTGATCAACGTGATCAAGATCGTTGAGCTCACCTCAGAATCTTCCGTACAGCGCGACCACATCCTGGTCAAGGTACGTGCGGATGCCGCAACACGGCTGCAGGTCACCCAGGCTGCAGACCTGTTCCGCGCCTCAGTGGTCGATGTCTCCACCGAATCGGTGGTCATCGAGGCCACCGGCCACCCCGAGAAGCTCACGGCGCTGCTCTCCGTGCTCGAGCCTTTCGGTATCCGCGAAATCGTGCAGTCCGGCACCCTCGCCGTCGGGCGGGGATCCCGCTCCATGAGTGACAGGGCCCTGCGCTCCGCCTAAGACACGGCATAGGCGACCGCCTGGCCAATGCGCTGCGCCACGTGCCGCAGCACCCAAGACACCATCGAAGAAACCACTCAAGAGGAGTTACGCAAGTGACTGAAATGTTTTACGACGACGATGCCGACCTGTCAATCATCCAGGGTCGCAAGGTCGCAATTGTCGGCTACGGCTCCCAGGGCCACGCCCACGCACAGAACCTGCGCGATTCCGGCGTCGACGTTGTTATCGCGCTGAAGGAAGGCTCGAACTCGATCGCCAAGGCCGAAAACGCCGGCTTCACCGTCAAGAACGTCGCCGACGCCGCCGAATGGGCCGACGTCATCATGATCCTGGCGCCGGACCAGTACCAGCGCTCGATCTACAACGACTCCATCAAGGACAAGCTGACCCCCGGCAAGGCCCTGGCCTTCGCCCACGGCTTCAACATCCGCTTCGGCTACATCGAAGCACCCGAGGGTGTTGACGTCATCCTGGTCGCCCCGAAGGCTCCCGGCCACACCGTGCGCCGCGAATTCGAAGCCGGCCGCGGCATCCCGGACATCATCGCCGTTGAGCAGGACGCTTCCGGTTCGGCCTGGGAGCTGGCCAAGTCCTACGCCAAGGCCATCGGCGGCACCCGCGCCGGCGTCATCAAGACCACCTTCACCGAAGAGACCGAGACGGACCTCTTCGGCGAGCAGGCTGTGCTCTGCGGCGGCGTCTCCCAGCTCGTCCAGTACGGCTTCGAGACCCTGACCGAGGCCGGCTACCAGCCGGAAATCGCCTACTTCGAGGTGCTGCACGAGCTCAAGCTCATCGTCGACCTCATGTGGGAAGGCGGCATCGCCAAGCAGCGCTGGAGCGTCTCCGACACGGCCGAATACGGCGACTACGTCTCCGGACCCCGCGTCATCACCCCCGAGGTGAAGGAAAACATGCAGGCCGTCCTGAAGGACATCCAGGAAGGCGCCTTCGCCAAGCGGTTCATCGACGACCAGGACGCCGGCGCCCCCGAGTTCAAGGAACTGCGGGCCAAGGCCGAGAAGCACCCGATCGAGGGCGTCGGCCGCGAGCTGCGGTCGCTGTTCGCGTGGCAGCAGCAGGACGCGGACTACGTCGAAGGCTCCGCAGCCCGCTAGGCTTAACCCGGCAGGGAAGCCGGACACCATTCATGGGGTCCGGCTTCCCTGCTTTTCAGCGTCACACGTTTTACCCGTTCATCCGTTTCACCAAAATCCCCACCTGATATACAAGAGAGCTAAAGAGGTCACCGGTGACAAGCACCAAACCTGTTGTACTCCTCGCTGAGGAACTTTCGCCCGCCACCGTTGAGGCCCTCGGTCCGGACTTCGAAATCCGCCAGACCGACGGCGCCGACCGTTCCCAGCTGCTCTCCGCAATCGCGGACGTGGATGCCATCCTCGTCCGCTCGGCCACGCAAGTCGACGCCGAGGCCATCGCCGCGGCGAAGAACCTGAAGATCATCGCCCGCGCCGGCGTCGGCCTGGACAACGTCGACATCAAGGCCGCCACACAGGCCGGCGTGATGGTGGTCAACGCACCGACCTCGAACATCATCTCCGCGGCCGAACTGACCGTGGGCCACATCCTGAGCCTCGCCCGGCACATTCCGCAGGCCAGCGCCGCCCTCAAGGACGGCGAATGGAAGCGCTCCAAGTACACCGGGATCGAGCTCTACGAAAAGAAGATCGGCATCATCGGCCTCGGCCGGATCGGTGCGCTCGTCGCGGCCCGGCTCAAGGGCTTCGAGACCCAGATCCTCGCCTACGATCCCTACATCACCGCCGCCCGGGCAGCCCAGCTCGGCGTGCAGCTGGTGACCCTGGACGAGCTGCTCGCGCAGTCTGACTTCATCACCATCCACATGCCCAAGACCCCGGAAACCGTCGGGATGCTCGGCGAAGATGCCTTCCGGAAAATGAAGAGCACCGCCTACGTCGTCAACGTCGCCCGCGGCGGCCTGGTGGACGAAGAAGCCCTGTACACGGCCCTGGAATCGGGCGAAATCGCCGGCGCCGGCGTCGACGTCTTCGTCAAGGAACCCAGCACCGACCTGCCGTTCTTCAAACTCGACAACGTGGTGGTGACCCCGCACCTGGGCGCCTCCACCGACGAGGCGCAGGAAAAAGCCGGCGTGTCCGTGGCCAAATCCGTCCGCCTGGCACTGGCCGGTGAACTCGTCCCGGACGCCGTCAACGTCGCCGGCGGCATCATCGCCCCCGATGTCCGCCCCGGCATCCCGCTGATCGAGAAGCTCGGCCGGATCTTCACCGCGCTGACCCACGCCTCCCTGACGCAGTTCGACGTCGAGGTTGCCGGCGAAATCTCGTCCCTCGATGTCAAGGTGCTCGAACTCTCGGCGCTGAAGGGAATCTTCGCCGACATCGTGACCGAGCAGGTCTCCTACGTCAACGCGCCCGTGATCGCGGAACAGCGCGGCATCAACGTCCGCCTCATCACCACCCCGGAGACCGAGTCCTACCGCAACGTGCTGACCCTGCGCGGGGCCCTGAGCGACGGAAGCCAGATCTCCGTGGCAGGCACCCTGACCGGGCCGAAGCAGATCCAGAAGCTGGTCGGCGTGAACGGCTTCGAAGTGGAAATTCCCATCAGCGAACACCTCGTGGTGGTCGCCTACGCCGACCGTCCCGGTGTGATCGGTACGATCGGGCACATCCTGGGCATGAACAACATCAACATCGCCGGCATGCAGGTGGCCCGCCAGACCGAGGGCGGCCAGGTGCTCGCGCTGCTGACCATCGACAGTGCCGTTCCCGCAGCAGGTCCTTGACGCCATCAAGGCCGGCATCGGCGCTGACATGGTCCGCGAGGTCGATCTGGAGGACTAGCCTCCCCGCGGTGGACGCCGGCGGCGGCACGGCTGCCGCCGGCGGCCAAAAACGGGCGGCCGGTCTGCGTACAATGGCTGGGGCCGGATTTTCGTCCGGCCTTGGCCGCAGACCGGCCTCATCTTTTGCACGCCCCGGCACGGGACGCCTTCACATCCTCACGGAGTGAACTGCGGCGTGCGCACGCAATCCAGCTTTCAGGAGCCCAATGAACGCCGTCCAGAGGTTCATCAGAAGCCGAGTGCTTCTGCTGACCGCGTCCATTTTGATCGTGGCCATGGGCCTTTCCGTCCTGGTCCAGGGCCAGTCGCAGGCGGCACTGAACCGGACCGTGGACCAGAACTCCCGTGGCCTCTACGACGTCCTGGTCCAGGCCAGCCCGGCGGATAGCGGCGCGCTGATGCAGCCGGACATCGCCACCGGCCAGGGCGGCATCGGCTTCGATCAGCTGGACGCCATCCGCAAGCTGTCCGGCACCTCCGTCGCCGCTCCGATCAGCCTGGTCTCACGCGTCACCCAGAACCTCGAATCCCCGCGGCTCGAAGCCACGGACTACCTCGGCTACAGCGCCGGGCTGGCCGGCACCGCAGGGGACCCCACCGCGACGGACCCCGGCAAGTGGCCGGCCGCCGAGTCGGTCCTCAACGACGCCGCCACCAAATACCGGCTCACCGCCACGGCCGTAAGCTCCGACGGCCACTCCGAACAGACGCTCTTCAAGACCACGGCCGAAGGCTCCGTCGGCAAAGCCCGGCTGGTCGAGGAAGAGGTTGCCGGCGGCAAGAACGTCCGGATCCAGGGCCCCGCCGGGGAGACCGGCATCAAGTTCCCGGCCCCGGCCGGCGGATCAGAACACACCCTCTTCAACCTCGCCGTGTCCCTGCCGATGGCCCCGCAGGTGACCGAGTCCGTCGTCGCCGTCGACCCCGTCTCTGAGCGTGCGCTGCTGGGGTCCGCGGGTGACTTCCTGGCCCCGCTGGAGAAGGCGCCGCCGGCCGATGCCCGCAACGCCGGCGCGATCGGCCGGCACTTCGAAAGCCTCTTCAGCAGCGGCATCAGCATGGAGGAACTCAAGGAAGGCCCCGACTTCCTGGGCGCCAAGCTCAAGTACTGGGCTCCGCTGATGACCCAGTACCAGCAGGCCAAGCGCAGCGGCCAGCTCACGGACAAGTCCCAGGCGATCCCGCTGATCGTCCGCTCCGGGACGTCCCTGGACCTGACCTACTCGGTCAAGATCGAGGAAATCGACGCCGCCGGTAATGTTACGAAAGACGTCGGCACCGCCACCCGTTCGCTCGGCAAGGACTACCTGCCGTTTGTGTCCCAGTCACCGTTTGCGCTGGCCTGGCCCGGGTCCACGGACCTGACCGGGCTGCTGGGGGACACCGGCTCCTTCGGGCAGGGCCTCTACAACCCCGCCAGCTGGAGCACGGACTTCGCCGCAGCACCGCAATACCAGGACGGCGAAACCGCCGCCAACGGCGCCGTGGAGAAAACCGCCACCCCCGGCGAATGGGTCACCGTGAACCGGCTGCCGGAGAAGTCCGCGAGCGGCGAAGCCGTGGACCAGACCCAGCGCGAGCCCGTGGACGAGCGCGCCTACCGAGAGGACCTGGAAACAGGTCAGCAGCTGGCGACCCCGCTTCCGATGGTCTACGGCACGTTCGACCCCGCGCAGGTCCAGGAAGCCGCCGGCGATGTCAACCGGCTGCCGCTCGGCGGCTACGATCCGACGCCGTTCACCCTGACCCGGGACGCCGACGGCACGGCCGTCGAGAACACCGAGCTCAAGCCCTCACTGAGCGCCACCGGACTGGCCAGCCAGTCCGCCGGTGCCATCACGGATTACTACGGCCTGGCCGCGGCGCGCGGTTTCGACTCGAACGCCAAGGTCATCGACGCCGTCCGGGTCCGTGCCAAGGCGGCCGGCAGCTGGAAGCAGGCGCAGCCGGAGGTCGAGAAGCTCGCTGACGAGATCCGCGACCTGGGCCTGCAGGCCACCGTGGTGGCCGGCTCGGCGCGCGAAGACGTCAACATTGCGGTACCGGGATACTCCAAGGATGACGCCGGCAAGGAGTCTCCGCTGGGCATCGTGCAGCAGTCGTGGGTGCGGCAGGACGCCGCCGACGCCGTCTCCTCGTCCCTGACCTCCACCAACCTCACGCTTCTGTTCCTGACCCTGTGCGGCGCCGCCCTCCTGACCGGTGCCTCGACCGTGAGCTTCATCCGGAAGCGCCGCAGCGAAGCCGGCATCCTGCGCGCCATGGGCTGGACGCAGAAGAAGATCCGGAACTGGGTGCTGTCCGAGTTCGGCGTCGGCGCGGCCATGCTTGCGGCCGCCGGCATCATCCTGTCGCTGCTGAGCTGGAGCCTGGCGACTGCCATCGTTTCGGCATCCGTGCTGGCGCTCTACACCGGTGCCGCCCTCATCGCGGCGCAGCAGCTGCGCCACCGGGACGTCGTGGACCAGGAGCCGCAGCACGACGAGCGGCTCATCGCAGTCGATTCGCCGCTGACGTTCGCGAACCGGCAGCTGAGCACCAATAAGTTCAACACCATCTCGCTCGCCGTCGCCGTCGGGGTCTTCGGTGCGGCCGTCGGCGGACTGGCCGCGCTCCTGATCGACATTCCGCGGGCGGCCGGTGCGAGCGCGCTGAGCGGGCTGGCCGCAGCCAGCGTCGCCCTGCCCAGCATCATCCTGGGCGTGGCGGGCGTGGCCGTGGGCCTGATCCTGACCCTCGTCACAGGACGCTTTGAGCTGCAGTCCAAGCGCCAGTACCTCGGTACCCTCTCGGCGATGGGCTGGAACCCGGACATGCTCGGTCAGGTCCGCTTCTTTGAAACTGCCATGGTCGGGACGGTCGCATTGCCGCTGGGTGTGCTGGGCGCCCTCGGCATCGGACTGCTCGTGGCCCCCTATGCCGCACTGTGGGCCGCGCTGGCCAGCCTTGTGGCGATCATCTGCTGGATTCCCATTGCAACGAAAGTAGTCCAATGACCAACGACCTGAACCCTGACAGGGTGGCACACGACCGGATGACGGCGAGCACCCGGCGGGGCGCCCACAAGACCCGGGCGAACACGATCGTCAAGGTCACGGACCACGCCACGCCGCTGGAACTGAGCAACGTGACCATCCACTACGGTGGCGGCAAGGGCGGCGCGGATGCTGTCGACGTCGTTGATGATTTCAACCTGACGCTGCACGCCGGCGAAATGCACTGCGTCGCGGGCCGTTCGGGCTCGGGCAAGACCAGTATCCTGACGGTCGGCGCCGGCCTGACGCTGCCGACGTCGGGACGGGTCTTCTGGGAAGGCGATTCGCTCGAGTCGATGGCGGACGACGAAATCGCTGACCGCCGCCGCGCCCTGATCGGCTACGTGGACCAGGGCGGTGCCCTGATTGACGGCATGAGCGCCCTGGAAAACGTCCTGCTGCCGGCCGTCCCGGACGGCGAGGTGGACCAGCGCCGCGACATGGCCAAGGACCTCCTGGACCTTGTGGGCCTGGGCCGGCGGATGCGGCACCGTCCCGCGCAGCTCTCCGGCGGCGAGCGGCAGCGCGTGGCCATTGCTCGCGCCCTGATCCTGGGCACCCGCGTCCTGGTGGTCGACGAGCCGACGGCCAGCCTGGACCGGGCATCGGCGAACCGGATCATCAGCATCCTCAAAGACACCACGTCCGACGGCATTGCCGTCCTGGTGGCGTCACACGACCACGAGCTCGTCCGCCTCAGTGATACCCTCACCGAACTGATCTAGATCAGTTATCCCTTCGCACCAAAGGTAACGTCCCTCCCGTGACAGCTTCCGCAAAGACCCCGTTCTACATCACCACGGCCATCACGTACCCGAACGGCGTGCCGCACATCGGCCACGCCTACGAGTACATTGCCACCGATGCGATGGCCCGCTTCAAGCGGCTGGACGGGTTCGACGTCTTCTTCCTGACCGGGACGGACGAGCACGGCATGAAAATTGCCCAGACGGCGGAAAAGGAAGGCATCACCCCCAAGGCACTGGTGGACCGGAACGCGGACATCTACAAGGCGGCGCATGCGGCCCTGGGGATTTCCTACGACCGGTTCATCCGCACCACCGACGCCGACCACTACACGGCGTCGCAGGCCCTCTGGAAGAAGATGGAAGCCAACGGCGACATCTATCTCTCCAAGTACGAAGGCTGGTATTCCGTCCGGGACGAGGCCTACTACGTCGCGGATGAGACCGTCGTGAAGGACGACGGCGTCCGCTACTCGCGTGAAACGGACACCGAGGTGACGTGGACGGCGGAGGAGAGCTACTTCTTCCGGCTATCCGCCTATCAGGACAAGCTGCTGGCGCTCTATGAGGCGCACCCCGAGTTCGGCGCCCCGCAATACCGCTTCAACGAGGTCATCAGCTTCGTCCGGAACGGCCTGGAGGATCTGTCCATCAGCCGGACCAGCTTTGACTGGGGCGTCCCGGTCCCGGGCAACGACAAGCACGTGATGTACGTCTGGGTCGATGCCCTCACCAACTACCTCACCGGCATCGGCTACCCCGACCTTGAGTCGGAAGCGTTCAAGAAGTACTGGCCGGCCGACGTGCATGTGATCGGCAAGGACATCTCCCGGTTCCACGCCATCTTCTGGCCTGCGTTCCTGATGAGCGCCGGACTGGAACTGCCCAAGCGGGTCATGATCCACGGCTTCCTGCAGAACAACGGCGTCAAGATGTCCAAATCCGTGGGCAACGTCGTGGCGCCCGAGGACTTCGTGGCCCAGTACGGCCTGGACCAGGTGCGGTTCTTCCTCCTCCGGGAGGTCCCGTTCGGCGCGGACGGGAACTACAACCACGAGGCCATTGTGGGCCGGATGAATTCGGACCTGGCCAACAACTTCGGCAATCTCGCCCAGCGGTCACTGTCCATGGTGGCCAAGAACTGCGAGGGACGGGTTCCGTCGCCGGCTGCGTTCACCGCCGCCGACGAGGCACTCCTGGGCCAGGCCGGCGGCCTGCTGGAGATTGCCCGGGCCGCGTTCGAAAAGCAGGAATTCAGCCGCGCACTGGAAGCGATCTGGACGGTCCTGGGCGACACCAACGCGTACTTCGCCGAGCAGGCCCCGTGGGTGCTGCGCAAGACCGACGTCGAACGCATGAACACCGTCCTCTACGTCACCCTCGAAGTGCTGCGGATCGTGGCCATCCTCGCCCAGCCGGTCATGCCGTCCGCCGCCGCAGCGATCCTGGCCAGCCTGGGCCAGGCCGAGGGGGAGCCCCGGCAGTTCGCCGCTATCACCACGCCGATCGGAGCAGGCACCGCACTGCCCGCCCCCTCGCCGGTCTTCCCCAAGTACGAAGAGCCCGCGGAAGCCTGATCGTGTCTCAGAAAATGAGACAATTTGACCAGCATGTGGATTGCTTGGCTAACCTGACAGTATGAGCGCATCCACGATCGATCTGGCAGTCATCCCGGGCGACGGCATCGGCCCCGAGGTCACGGCCGAAGCCCTGAAGGTCCTCGAAAAGGCCGCCGCCGCCGAGGGGCTCGTGCTGCAGCAGACCCATTACGCGCTGGGTGCCGGGCACTGGCTGGAGACCGGGGAGACACTTCCGGAGGAAACGCTCGCGGACCTCCGCACGCGGGACGCGATCCTCTTCGGCGCCATCGGGGCGGCCCCGGGCGACACCCGGGTCCCTTCGGGCCTGATCGAACGCGAACTCCTGCTCAAGCTGCGCTTCAGCCTGGACCACTTCGTCAACCTGCGCCCGTCCCGGCTGTACTCCGGCGTCAACAGCCCGCTGGCCAACCCCGGCGCCATCGACTTCATCGTGGTCCGCGAGGGTACCGAAGGCCCGTACGTCGGTAACGGCGGCGCGCTGCGCGCCGGCACCCCGCACGAGATCGCGACCGAGGTCTCCATCAACACCGCGCACGGCGTGGAGCGCGTGGTCCGTGACGCCTTCCGCCGCGCCAGCGAACGTCCGCGCAAGAAGCTCACGCTGGTGCACAAACACAACGTCCTCGTTTACGCCGGGCACCTGTGGAAGCG
Organism: uncultured Actinomycetota bacterium; assembly: GCA_963769515.1. GTDB lineage: Bacteria > Actinomycetota > Actinomycetes > Actinomycetales > Micrococcaceae > Arthrobacter. The sequence continues at coordinate 171,636 of CAVYMG010000034.1, read as the reverse complement.
CACGGTCGAGGCCGTGGCCCAGGAATTCCCGGAGGTCACCCACGACTACCTGCACATCGATGCGGCGACGATCTTTATGGTCACCGACCCCGCCCGTTTCGACGTGATCGTCACGGACAACCTGTTCGGGGACATCATCACCGACCTCGCCGCGGCCGTGACCGGCGGCATCGGACTCGCCGCCTCCGGGAACATCAACATGGAACGCACCTCCCCGTCCATGTTTGAGCCCGTCCACGGCTCCGCGCCGGACATCGCCGGGCAGCAGAAGGCCGACCCCACCGCGGCGATCCTGTCCGCCGCCTTGCTGCTGGACCACCTGGGCTTCACCGGCGCCGCGCGGAAGATCGAGGCGGCCGTCGTCGCCGACGTCGAAAACCGCGACGGCGGATTCCGCTCCACCAGTGCCATCGGCGACGCCATCGCCGCGGCCCTCTAGGACCGCCCGGCGGCGGAAGACCGCGTCAGCGTCCCGCAAGGCCATCCCTGTGGGGCCGCGGCATCGGGCGTAAGCTTGTCTCGAATCACCAATATGCTGCCGTGGTCCAAGGGTGAACCACGTTCACTGGCCAGGCAGCCGATCGTGGAGGAACCATGACACAGACTGCCCCCGGCGTCGAATTCACCCAGCACCGCTCGGCCACCCCGAAGTCTGCTGAAGAACGTGCCGCCATCCTGGCCAACCCGGGATTCGGCGACTATTTCACCGACCACACCGCGATCGTCGACTACACCGTGGACGTCGAAGGCAAGGGCGGCTGGCACAGCGCACGGGTTGAACCCTACGGACCGATCTCGCTGGATCCGTCCGCGGCCGTGCTGCACTACGGCCAGGAGATCTTCGAGGGACTCAAGGCCTACCGCCACGCCGACGGCTCCATCTGGACGTTCCGGCCGGAAGCCAATGCGGCCCGCCTGAACAAGTCGGCCCGACGCCTGGCCCTGCCCGAGCTTCCGGAAGAGTACTTCCTGGCCGCCATCCGCGAACTCGTCGCGGCGGACAAGGAATGGGTCCCCTCCGGCGAGGGCGAAGCCCTGTACCTGCGGCCGTTCATGATCGCCACGGAGGCTTTCCTTGGCGTCCGTGCCGCCCGTCAGGTCTCCTTCCGGGTCATCGCCTCCCCGGCCGGAAACTACTTCGGCGGCGAACTCAAGCCCATCCCGATCTGGATCTCCCGCGAGTACGCCCGTGCCGGCCGCGGCGGCACGGGTGCCGCGAAGTGCGGCGGCAACTATGCCGCGTCCCTGATCGCGCAGCAGGAGGCGGAAGCCCATGGCTGCAAGCAGGTGCTGTTCCTTGACCAGTTCAACGACAACGCCGTCGAAGAACTCGGCGGCATGAACGTGTTCTTCGTGATGAAGGACGGCTCCCTGGTGACCCCGGCACTGAGCGGCACCATCCTCGAGGGCGTCACCCGGATGTCCGTCCTCCAGGTGGCCAGGGACATGGGCCGTGAGGTCACGGAACGAAAAATCACCCTGGACGAGTGGCGCGACGGTGTGGCGTCCGGCGAGATCGCCGAAGTCTTTGCCTGCGGCACTGCCGCCGTGATCACCCCGATCGGCGTGCTCAAGGACACCACCGAGTTCATCGGCTCCGAGGACGCCAAGGCGGGGGAGACCACCATGGCCATCCGCCAGCAGCTGCTGGGCATCCAGACCGGAACCGTGGAAGACACCCACGGCTGGCTGACCCGCCTCGCCTGAGCCGAATACCCCGTTCGACGGCGGCCCCGCACTGTGAGTGCGGGGCCGCCGCCGTTGCGGGCCGTCGGTGACGCCTGGATCCGGCCCGTCCGCCGCCGCGCTCCGCGCCCGGTAACTCCCGGCACCATGGCTACACGTACGCGACGGTAGGGTGCGAAGATGGGAAGGTGATCCCGGACCAGCCCAGCGCCTTGGTGCGCAGCACCGAACTGACCCGCTTCAGGCTGGCCCCCAACCCGGGCCCCATGAGCCTGCACGGAACCAATACCTACGTGATTTCCGCCCCCGGCGCGACCGGCACCGTGGTGGTCGATCCCGGACCGCTGGACGAGGCCCACCTCCAGGAACTGGCCCGGGCCGGCGCCGTCGAACTCATTCTGATCACGCACCGGCACGCGGACCATACGGCCGCCGCGGCCAGGTTCGCCGAGCTGACCGGGGCGCCCGTGCGCGCCCTGGACCCCGCCCACTGCCACGGGGGCAGCCCGTTGGTGGACGCGGAAATCATCCACGCCGCCGGGGTGGAAATCCGGGTCGTCTCGACGCCGGGGCACACCTCGGACTCCGTCAGCTTCCACCTCCCGTTCGACGGGTCCGCCGGATCGGTCCTGACCGGAGACACGATCCTGGGCATCGGGACCACGGTCCTGGACTATCCCGACGGCACGCTGGGCGATTATCTGGCGTCGCTGGACCGGCTCGAACGCCTCGGACCCGCCACGGTTCTTCCCGCCCACGGACCCGTCCTGCCGGCCCTGGACCAGATCGTACGGGCCTACCGGGACCACCGGACGGACCGCCTCGCCCAGGTCAGCTCGGCCCTCGCAGGCCTGGGACCGGATGCTGCCGTCGGGGACGTTGCCGACGCCGTCTACGCCGCCGTCGACCCCGCCGTGCGTCCGGCCGCGGAACTGTCGGTGGCGGCGCAACTGCACTACCTGCGGGTGGACCGGCCCGGCCTCTAGCGCGCCGGCACGGACCCGCCGGAGCCGCGCCACGGAGCCCCGCGCCCGGCCGAGACGGTAGGCTTGCAGCCATGCGTATCGCCCGGTTTGTTGTAGATTCTGATCCCCTCTATGGCGTTGTTGAAGGCGCACCCGGCAGTGAAGAAGTCACTGTCATCAAAGGTGACCCCTTCTTCCACGGCGTGGAACGAACATCCATAAAGCACAAGCTCGAAGACGTCCGGCTGCTGGCCCCGATCATTCCGCGCAGCAAAGTCATCGGCGTCGGGCGCAACTTCGCAGAACATGCCGCGGAACTCGGCAACGAGGTCCCCGCGCAGCCGCTGCTCTTCCTGAAGCCCAACACCGCCGTCGTCGGCCCCAACGATCCGATCATCCTGCCGGAGTTCTCCGAGGAAGTTTCGTTCGAGGCGGAGCTGTGCGTGGTCATCGGCCGGATCTGCAAGGACGTGCCCGAGGAACGCGTGGACGACGTGATCTTCGGCTACACCTGCGGAAACGACCTCACCGCCCGTGATGTCCAGCAGACTGACCTGCAGTGGGCCCGGGCGAAGGGCTTCGATACCTCCGCGCCGCTGGGACCGTGGATCGAGACGGAACTCGACACCGACGACCTGCAGATCCAGGGCCGGCTCAACGGCGAACTCCGCCAGGACGGCAGCACCAGCCAGATGATCCGCGGCGTCCGCGAACTGGTTTCCATCATCTCCCAGGCCTTCACTCTTCTCCCCGGCGACGTCATCATGACCGGAACCCCCGCCGGCGTCGGCCTGGTCCAGGCGGGCGACCGCTTCGACGTGGAAATCGAGGGCATCGGCCGCCTGTCCAACCCGGTGGTCCGGCGCTAGGACGCCTGCGATGCGCAGGGTGCCCGGCGGACCTGTCTCCACCCGGCCCGCCGGGACGTTCCGGCGGCCGGCGGAACTTCTGGCTCTTTGCCCTCGGCTCGGTCTGGACGTTCGTGATGGCCGCCCGGGCGGTCGACCTGCTCGGCGGCCCGATGTGGCTGGGGATGGTCTTCATCGCCGCCGGGCTGGCGCTGGCCGGCTACTACCTCGGCCGGGAGCTGCTCCGATGGCGGCGGGCGCGGCGCGCAAGACGGTAAAGTTGGTCGCACTATGACTACTGCCTCCGCGTCTCACGCCGTTCCCAGCACCGACCCCGTTTCCGTCCCCGGCGGCGTCACCGCCGAAACCCCGGTCCGTGTCCGGTTCTGCCCGTCACCGACCGGCACCCCGCACGTCGGCCTGATCCGGACCGCCCTGTTCAACTGGGCCCACGCCCGGCACACGAAGGGCACATTCGTGTTCCGGATCGAGGACACGGACGCGGCACGCGATTCGGAGGAGAGCTACCAGCAACTGCTGGAGGCGCTGAAATGGCTCGGGATCAGCTGGGAAGAGGGCGTTGAAGTGGGCGGCCCGCACGAGCCGTACCGCCAGTCCCAGCGCCTGGACCTCTACAAGGACGTCGTCGCGAAGCTGATCGACGCCGGCTACGCCTACGAGTGCTACTCCTCGCCGGAGGAAGTCGAGGCCCGGCACCGGGCCGCCGGCCGCGACCCCAAGCTCGGCTACGACAACTTCGACCGTGACCTCAGCGCCGAGCAGCTCGCAGCCTTCAAAGCCGAAGGCCGCCAGCCCGTGCTCCGCGTGCGGATGCCCGACGAGGATGTCACCTTCACCGACCTGGTCCGCGGTGAAATCACGTTCAAAGCCGGCAGCATTCCGGACTACGTGATTGCCCGCGCCGACGGATCGCCGCTCTATACGCTCGTCAACCCCGTCGATGACGCGCTGATGGGCATCACCCATGTGCTCCGCGGCGAGGACCTGCTCTCCTCCACACCCCGCCAGGTGGTCCTGATCCGTGCCCTCATGGAGATCGGCGTCGCGAGCTACATGCCGGTCTTCGGGCACCTGCCGTACGTGATGGGCGAAGGCAACAAAAAGCTCTCCAAGCGGGACCCGCAGTCCAACCTGTTCCTGCTCCGGGACCGCGGGTTCATCCCGGAGGGCCTGCTGAACTACCTGTCCCTGCTTGGCTGGAGCCTCTCCGCCGACGAGGACATCTTCACCGTGGACCAGCTGATCGAGCACTTCGACGTCGCCGACGTCCTCGCCAATCCGGCCCGCTTCGACATCAAAAAGGCCGAAGCCATCAACGGCACGCACATCCGCATGCTCGCCCCGGAAGACTTCCGCGGACGCCTCGTCCCGTACCTGCAGGCGGCCGGGCTCGTCGGCGACAGCCTGACCGCACGCGAGGAGGAAATCCTCGCCGAAGCGGCCCCGCTGGTCCAGGAACGCATCTCCCTCCTGGGCGAGGCCCCGGAAATGCTGGCCTTCCTCTTCAAGGCCGACGACGCCATCGACGTCGCGGACGACGCCCGGAAGGGACTGCCGGAGAACCTCGGGGAAGTCCTTGACGCGGCGCTCGCCGCGCTCGAACCCCTCAGCGACTGGACCAGCGACACCATCCAGGCCGCCCTGAAGGAAGCGCTCGTAGAGGGCCTCGGGGTGAAGCCGCGCCTGGCGTTCGGTCCGGTCCGCACCGCGGTTTCCGGCCGCCGGATCTCCCCGCCGCTCTTCGAGTCCATGGTGATCCTGGGCAAGGACTCCTCCCTGGCCCGCCTGCGGGCGTTCCGGGGCTGATGATGGGTGCCGGCGCCCGGGCCACCGTGTCGGGCAGTGTCCCGGGTCATGCCCCGGGCGATGTCCGCGGGGTGCTCTTCGATATTGACGACACCCTGGTGGACCTGGAGTTCTCCATGACATCCGCGCTGCGGGACGTCAGCGAACACCTGCTGCCGGCACTCGACCAGGCCGGATGGGACAAATTCGGCCGGATCTTCACCCACGAGACAACGCACTTCTATGACCGGTACCTGGCCGGTGAACTGACCTTCAACGAGCAGCGCCTGCTCCGCGGCCGGGCCGCCCTGGGGCACTTCGGCGTCGAACTCGATGACGGCGAAGAGGCGCACCACTGGGTGAGTTCCTACGCGAGCCGCCAGCACGGCTACATCCGGGCCTTCGACGACGTGGCGCCGCTGCTGGACGCCCTCGATTCCGCCGGCATTCCCTACGGTGCGGTGAGCAACAACGTCCACGACTACCAGCGGATCAAGCTCGACGCCGCGGGGCTGGAACGGATCGGCATCCTCATCGGCACGGACACCGTGGGCGTGGCGAAGCCGGACCCTGCGATCTACCTCGAGGGGGTCCGGCGCCTTGGCACCGCCGCCGCCGAGACACTGTACGTCGGCGACAACCGGCTGCTGGATGCGGAAGGCTCGACGGCGGCAGGTCTGCGGGGCATTTGGCTGAACCGGGGCGCCGAACCGGCCCCGGATTTCCGGGGGCGTGAAATCGGCTCCCTCCTGGAGGTGCTCGCCGTGCTGGCGTAGCCGGGGGAGGCGCCGGGCCCCGATTTGTACAAGCCAAAAGTCTCGTGTAAAGTAATTTCTCGTGCTGAGGCGCCGGGAGCGAGGGTTTGAACCCGACAATCCGGTCCGAAAGTTCCATTGGGATATGGTGTAATTGGCAACACTACGGTTTCTGGTACCGTCATTCTAGGTTCGAGTCCTGGTATCCCAGCTCTGAAATACCGCGTTCCTACGCGGAACATCAGGAGTTTTGAATCCGTTTGGCGGATTTGAAACGCGGCCAAGTGTATGAAACAATCATTTGGCTTGAACGGCGGAAACGCCGTTCCGGAAAGTACCTGGCCCCATCGTATAGCGGCCTAGTACGCTGCCCTCTCACGGCGGTAACGCGGGTTCGAATCCCGCTGGGGTCACACAGTAAAGCGGTCCCGGGCATCAGCCCGGGGCCGCTTTTGTCGTCCCGGAGACACCCCGTGCCCACCATCCGGCGCCCGCCGCGAAACCGGGGCTGAACTGGCATGATGAAGCTGTGAGCGCGACAGAGAATTTTGGGAAACCCCGGCCGCCGGCGCCAGTACGGCCTCCGGGCGCCACCGCGCTGCTGGAGACGGTCCGCAACGACCTCGCGGCCACCGTACTCCCGCTCGCCCTGCCCGGCGTGGAAGAGGCCCGGCTGGACCTCCGGAACGCCGTCGCCCAGCTCGATGACTACATCATTCCGCGCTACCGCAGCCTGGACGCACCCCTGCTCGCCGTGGTGGGCGGATCTACCGGGGCGGGAAAATCCACGCTGGTCAACACGCTTGTAGGCCACGCCGTCACGCGCGCCGGCGCGATCCGGCCCACCACCCGGCAGCCGATCCTGCTGCACCACCCCCGGGATGCCCGCTGGTTCGAGGATGACCGGGTCCTGCCCGGCCTGGCCCGCATCCGCGGCACAACGGACGCCGGACAGTCCGCCGCCGGCCAGGCCGCGTCCGGCGCCGTGCCGGCGGGTACGCACGCCCCCACCGGGCCCGGCCGGGCCCCCGGCGCGTCCCTCGTCCTCGTCGCGGACCCCGCCGTCCCCGCCGGCATTGCCGTGGTGGACGCCCCCGACGTCGACTCCATCTCCGACGAGAACCGCCAGCTCGCCGGGCAGCTGCTGGCCGCCGCGGACCTCTGGATCTTCGTCACCACCGCCAACCGGTACGCCGACGCCGTGCCGTGGCGGCTGCTCCTGGACGCCGCCGCACGCGACATCCTGGTTGCCGTGGTGCTGGACCGGGTACCGCCGGCCGCCGAAGCCGAGGTGAGCGCGGACCTGCACGCCATGCTCAGCCGTGAAGGCCTGGGCGGGGCGCGGCTCTTCGTGGTGCCGGAATTACCGCTGGATGCCTCCGGGATGCTTCCCGCGGCCACCGTCGAACCGCTGCTCGGATGGCTCCGTGACCTCGCAGCAGACGCCGCAGGGCGGGCGGAGATCGCCCGGCGCACCGTCAACGGAACCGTCCGGGCGCTCGTCGGAAGGGTGGAGGCCGCCGCCCTGGGCGCCGAAGCCCAGCTGAAGGCCAGCGACACCCTCGCCGCCGAGGTGCAATCAGCCTACGACGACGCCGTCGCCCGGATCCTGGAAGCCACCCGGGACGGGGCGCTGCTGCGCGGCGAGGTCCTGGCCCGCTGGCAGGACTTCGTCGGCACGGGGGAGTTCTTCCGGGCGATGGAACAGAACATCGGACGCTTCCGGGACCGGATGGGCGCCTTCCTCCGGGGCGAACCGGCACCGGCCGTCCGTGTCGAAGCAGCCATCGAAACCGGGCTGCAGGCCGTCATCATCGATGAAGCAGCCAACGCCGCGGAGCGCACCGACCAGCGGTGGCGCTCCGATCCCGCCGGACGCCAGCTGCTGGGCACCGAGGACCTCTCCGGAACGTCGGGCGGCTTCGCCGAAACCGTAGCAGCCGAGATCAGGGCGTGGCAGGGCGGCCTGATGGAACTGATCCGGACCGAGGGACAAGGCAAACGCACGCAGGCACGCTGGCTGTCCTTCGGCATCAACGGCCTCGGGGCCGCCCTCATGATCGTCGTGTTTTCCATGACAGCAGGCCTGACAGGACTGGAGATCGGCGTCGCCGGCGGGACGGCCGTCGTCGGCCAGCGACTCCTGGAGGCGGTCTTCGGCGAGGATGCCGTCCGCCGGCTCGCCAAAACGGCCCGCGAGGACCTGCACACCCGCTGCCTGGGCCTGCTCCGGGCGGAACAGCAACGGTTCCTGCAGCGCCTGGATCTGGACACCGGCGTTTCCCCGGCCGTTCTCACCGGGCACGCCGCGGCCCTGCGCCGGCTGGCGGCCGGCGCATGAACCGGCACTCCGCGGCCCGCGAAGCGTCCCGGCTGCACCGCAGGCTCGAGGCCCTCGAGGACGCCCGGGAGCTCGCCGCCGGTGCGCTGCCGGAGGAGGCCCTGGAGCAGGCGCTGGAGGTGCTGGAGCGGGCCGGTTCCCGGCGCTCCCTCTCAGCGGCACACACCGTGGTGGGATTCTTCGGCGCCACCGGCAGCGGGAAGTCCTCGCTCTTCAATGCCGTCAGCGGCGCGGAAATCGCGACGGCGGCGGCCCGGCGGCCGACCACCTCCGAGCCGCAGGCCGGGATCTGGGGGGTGGAGGGCAGTGCGCCGTTGCTCGACTGGCTTGAGGTCCGGAACCGCCACCACGCCGCCGCCGTTCCCGGCTTCGCGGACGAGGACACCGGGCTGATCCTGCTTGACCTGCCGGATTTCGACTCCACCCGGGCGGCGAACCGGGAGATCGTGCAGCGCATGGTCGGCCTGGTGGATGTCCTGGTCTGGGTCCTGGACCCGCAGAAGTACGCCGATGCCGCCGTGCACAACGATTTCCTGAGCCCGCTTTCCTCGCACGGGGCCGTGACGCTGGTGGTGCTCAACCAGATCGACCGGCTGCCGGAGCACGATGTCCGGCCCGTGCTGGACTCGCTCCGGGGGATCCTCGCCCGGGACGGCCTGGGCACAGTGCAGGTCATTGGCGCCTCCGCCATCGAAGGAACCGGCGTTGACCAGGTCCGCGCGGCGATCCGGGCGGCCGCACTCCGCCGGCAAGCCATGTCCCAGCGGTTGGCCGCCGACGTCGCCCGGTCCGCGGCCATGTTGTCCGACGCCTCGGGGACCGGGGAAGCGGCAGGCATCACGGCTGCGGCCGGGTCGCGGTTGACTGCGGAACTGGCGGCAGCCGCAAACGTCCCGGTGGTGGTCGACGCCGTCGTCCGGTCCTACCGGCTGGAAGCCGGCCGCCGGACCGGGTGGCCCGTGACCCGTTGGCTCGCGAGGTTCCGGCCGGATCCGCTGCGGCGCCTGAACCTGCGCGGGGACCGCGGCACGCCGGAACTGAACCGGACCTCGCTGCCGCCCGCCGGGGCGCCGGAACGCGCCCGGGCCGATGCCGCCGTCCGCGACTTCGCCGACGCCGCATCCGAGGGCGCCCCCGGGCCCTGGCGCGCCGCGATCCGCGGGGCCGCCCGCGAGGGACGGGAGCGGCTGCCGGATGCCCTCGACCAGGCGATCGCCTCGACGGACCTGAAAGCCACCCGGACGTCATGGTGGTGGCAGGTCCTGAACGTCATCCAGTGGCTGGCGCTTGTGGTGGCGGTGGGCGGATTCCTCTGGCTTGGCGTCCTCGCCGTGCTGGGGTACCTGCAGTTGCCGGTGCCGGAGGTCCCGCGCGTCGAAGGCTGGCCGATGCCGACCGTCATGATTGCCGGGGGCATCCTGGTGGGCATTGTCCTGGCGCTCGCGGCAGCGTTCATCGCCGGTGCTGCGGCGCGGGCGCGCGGGGCGGCGGTACGACGACGGCTCAACGCCGCCGTCGGGGCGGTGGCGGCGGAACTCGTCGTGGAACCGGTTGCCCTTGAGGTCAGCCGGCTGGCGTCCTTCAATGCGGCACTGAAGGTGGCCGCAACCGTGTAGGCGCCGTCCTCCGGCCGCGACGGGACGGGCTGCCGGCTAGTGCCGCCCGTCCCGGGCGGCTGCGGCGTCCCGGACCTTCAGCAGGGTCCGCAGGTTCCGGGTGGTGGTGGAGGCCTTGTACTGCGGTTTTGCGGCGATCTTGCTGAACGGGCTCTCCAGGGTGGCGCCGGCGGGGGCCAGCCAGGCCACAGCCTCGGGTCCAAGCCGGGCCAGTCCGGTCCCGCCCGTGGCCGTTGCCGCCGCCAGCAGTGCATCGAGTGTCTCCGGGCTTGAGGTGAGTGTCACGTAGGTATGGGTGGACGCGTCGGTGGCCGGGTAGGGGCACGCTGCCACGAGTTCCGCCACGCGGGCGGCGCTGAGGACCACGACCCAGGCGTCGTAACCGAAGGCATCGCGGAGGCAGGATTCGAATTCCGCTTTCACGCCGGCCTGATCCAGGGAGCTGGCCAGCACCACGTTGCCGCTGGCCAGCAGTGTCTGTACGTCGTGGAACGGCCGTCCCGCCAGGGCGTTTCTCAGGTCGGCCATTCTGATGTTGATGCCGCCCACATTGATGCCCCGCAGGAAGACCGCATAGCTGGTCACGGGATCAGTCGCTGCCCTTGCGCAAGGCCTCAGTGAGGATACGGCCGGCATTGCAGACCACCTCGGCATGCAGCCGGCCCGGCTGGCGGGTGAGGCGTTCGATCGGTCCGGAGATGGAGACGGCCGCGATGACCCGGCCCGAGGGCCCGCGGACGGGGGCGGACACGGAGGCGACGCCCGGCTCGCGCTCGCCGAGGCTCTGGCCCCAGCCGCGCCGGCGGACGCCGGCCAGGACCGTAGGGGTGAAGCGTGCGGTCTGCAGGCCCTCCAACAGCCTGTCGTGGTCTTCCCACGCCAGCAGGACCTGGGCCGCGGAGCCGGCCTTCATTGAGAGCTGGGTGCCTACCGGGATGGTGTCGCGCAGGCCGATGGGCCGCTCGGCGGAGGCGACGCACACCCGCCACTCACCCTGGCGGCGGAAGATCTGCGCGCTCTCGCCGGTGGCGTCGCGCAGTTGCATCAGGACGGGCCCGGCGGAGGCGATGAGCCGGTCTTCGCCCGCGGCGGAGGCCAGTTCCACGAGCCGGCTGCCGAGGACGAACCGGCCCTGGATGTCACGGCTTACCAGCCGGTGATGGACCAGCGCCAGCGCCAGCCGGTGCACCGTGGGCCGGGCAAGTCCGGTCGCGGCTACGAGCTGCGCCAGGGTGGTGGGGCCGGCCTCGAGTGCGTCGAGTACACGGGCCGCTTTATCGATGACACCGACGCCGCTAGAATTGTCCATGTAATGATATTGCCGTCTCATTATCTGAGATGCAAATCTTTCGACTGGCGTCTGACACTCCGCTGCTGGTTCAGTGGAGGCAATCAACCATTTGCAGTGAAGGGAGAAGGCCGTGGCAAAGACACTGGCCGAGAAGGTTTGGGACGCGCACGTGGTGCGCAAGGGCGACGGCGAAGGAGCCAACGCGCAGCCAGACCTTCTCTTCATCGACCTCCACCTGGTGCATGAGGTGACGTCCCCGCAGGCCTTCGAAGGACTGCGCCTGGCCGGCCGCAAGCTGCGCCGGCCCGATCTCACCATCGCGACGGAAGACCACAACACGCCGACGCTGGACATCGACAAGCCTATCGCCGATCTCACCAGCCGGACCCAGATCCAGACCCTGCGCAATAACTGCCAGGAGTTCGGCGTCCGGCTGCACTCGCTCGGCGACGCCGAACAGGGGATCGTCCACGTGGTGGGACCGCAGCTGGGCCTGACCCAGCCCGGCATGACCGTCGTCTGCGGCGACTCGCACACCTCCACCCACGGTGCCTTCGGGGCACTGGCAATGGGCATCGGCACTTCCGAGGTGGAACACGTGATGGCGACCCAGTCGCTCTCACTCAAGCCGTTCAAGACGATGGCCATCAACGTCGAAGGGACCCTGCGTCCGGGCGTTTCGGCGAAGGACATCATCCTGGCCGTCATTGCCAAGATCGGCACCGGCGGCGGGCAGGGCTACGTGCTCGAATACCGCGGCTCCGCGATCCGTGCGCTGTCCATGGACGCCCGGATGACCATCTGCAACATGTCCATCGAGGCCGGCGCGCGCGCCGGGATGGTGGCCCCGGACCAGACCACCTATGACTTCATGTTCGGCCGTCCGCACGCGCCCCAGGGCGCCGACTGGGATGCCGCCGTCGAGTACTGGAACACCCTGCGGACCGACGACGGCGCCGTGTTCGACGTCGAGGTGGACCTCGACGCCAACACCCTGGAACCGTTCGTCACGTGGGGGACCAACCCCGGCCAGGGCGTGTCCCTCTCGGACAAGGTGCCCTCGCCCGAAGACTTCGGCGACGAAAACGCCAAGGCCGCCGCCGAACGCGCCCTGCAGTACATGGATCTGCAGGCCGGCACGCCGATGAAGGAGATCCGGGTGGACACGGTCTTCCTGGGCTCCTGCACCAACTCCCGGATGGAAGACCTCCGGGCAGCCGCGGACATCATCCGCGGCCGGACCAAGGACCCCAACGTGCGCATGCTCGTGGTTCCCGGCTCCGCCCGCGTCCGCCTCGAAGCCGAGGCCGAAGGCCTGGACAAGGTCTTCACGGACTTCGGCGCCGAGTGGCGCTTCGCCGGCTGCTCCATGTGCCTGGGCATGAACCCGGACCAGCTGGAGCCGGGGGAGCGCTGCGCCTCCACCTCGAACCGGAACTTCGAAGGACGCCAGGGCAAGGGCGGCCGCACGCACCTCGTCTCACCGGTCGTGGCGGCAGCCACGGCAGTGCGCGGCACGCTGAGCTCGCCGTCGGACCTGGAGCCCGCTCCGGAGTCCGCCGCCATCCGTATCGACGCAGCGTAGCTGCGACAGCACCGAAGGATCCGTCATGGAAAAGTTCACCACCCACACCGGGATCGGCGTCCCGCTGCGCCAGAGCAACGTCGACACCGACCAGATCATCCCCGCCGTCTACCTCAAGCGGATCACCCGCACGGGCTTCGAGGACGCCCTCTTCGCCGCATGGCGGAAAGATCCGTCCTTCATCCTGAACACGGCCCCCTACAGCGCCGGTTCGGTGCTCGTCGCCGGCCCTGACTTCGGCACCGGATCCTCCCGCGAACACGCTGTCTGGGCCTTGAAGGACTACGGCTTCAAAACCGTGCTGTCCTCACGCTTCGCGGACATCTTCCGCGGCAACTCCGGTAAGCAGGGACTGCTTGCGGCCGAGTTGGCGCAGGATGACATCGAGCTCATCTGGAAAGAGCTCGAGAACAGTCCCGGCCTCGAGGTCACCGTGGACCTGGTCTCCAAGACGGTCCAGTGCGGGACGATCGTGGCGCCGTTCCAGATTGACGACTACACCCGCTGGCGTCTGCTCGAAGGCCTGGACGACATCGGGCTGACCCTTCAGCACGAGGCGGACATTACGGCGTTCGAAGCCACCCGTCCCGGGTTCATGCCCAAGACGCTGCCGGCCCGGCTTTCCTAGGAAAGTAGGCGCCTGACCGTACCTGTGCCCCCGCCGAAACTGGGTTTCTTCGGGGGCACAGTTGTGTGTACGGAGCAACGCGGACGCCGAGCCGCTGGCCGCGGAAGATGCCCGCTATTTCGGATCGGTAACGCTAGCTCCTATGCTTAGCAGGTGCCTTTGTAAGGATCTGGGGGCTAGTAGTCGTGAGGAAATCGATATATGAGTAGTGTTCTGACAATCCGCGGAGGCGTCCCGCTGACTGGCCGCGTCACCGTTCGCGGGGCCAAGAATCTGGTCCCGAAGGCGATGGTGGCTGCCCTGCTCGGCAACGAGCCGTCCGTGTTGCGCAACGTCCCCGAAATCAAGGACGTTGAGGTTGTCACGAGCCTGCTCCAGCTCCACGGCGTCACGGTTGAGAAGGATCCCGTCACGGGAGACCTCACCCTCGATCCCAAGGGTGCGAAGACCGCCTCCAGCACCGCGATCGATGCCCACGCCGGTGACTCGCGCATCCCGATCCTGCTGTGCGGACCGCTGATCCACGCCATCGGTGAGGCGTTCATCCCGGACCTCGGCGGGTGCAAGATCGGCGACCGCCCGATCGACTACCACCTCAACGTCCTGCGCCAATTCGGTGCCGTGGTGGAAAAACGCCCCGGCGGCATCCACATTTCTGCCCCCAACGGGCTCAAGGGTGCAAAAATCGCGCTGCCGTACCCGTCCGTGGGCGCCACGGAGCAGGTCTTGCTCAGCGCCACGCGGGCGGAGGGCATCACCGAACTTTCCGGCGCGGCCACCGAACCCGAGATCGTGGACCTTATTGCCGTGCTGCAGAAGATGGGCGCGATCATCAGCGTCCAGACTGACCGGACCATCCGGATCGAAGGCGTCCGGGACCTCGGCGGCTACAACCACCGGGCACTCTCGGACCGCAACGAATCGGCGTCCTGGGCGTCTGCGGCGCTGGTGACCCGCGGCGACATCTTCGTCGAAGGCGCCACGCAGCGCGACATGATGACGTTCCTGAACACCTACCGCAAGGTCGGCGGGGGCATGGACATCGGCAGACGACGGCATCCGCTTCTACCACCGGGGCGGCAAACTCAACCCGCTGGTCCTGGAAACGGATGTACACCCGGGATTCATGACGGACTGGCAGCAGCCCCTGATCGTGGCCCTCACCCAGGCCGAAGGCGTGTCGATCGTGCACGAGACCGTCTACGAAAACCGTTTCGGTTTCACCGACGCCCTCATCCGGATGGGCGCCAACATCCAGGTCCACCGCGAATGCCTCGGAAGTGTCCCGTGCCGCTTCGGCCAGCGCAACTTCCTGCATTCCGCCGTGATTTCCGGACCCTCCCAGCTCAAGGGCACCGACATCGACGTGCCGGATCTGCGCGGCGGCTTCAGCCACCTCATTGCCGCCCTGGCGGCCACCGGGACCTCGCGGGTGACCGGAATCGACATCATCAACCGCGGCTACGAGCGGTTCACCGAGAAGCTTGCCGGCCTGGGCGCCGACTTCGACATCACCACGGCCAAGTAAGCAGCACCAGGTGAAAGAATCGGCCACGAGCCACGTCACTTTCGTCATCGTCGCCGGAATCGTCCGGCCGGTCCTGAATCTGCTGATGAACAAGAAGTGGGAGGGGCTCGAAAAACTCCCGGCCGGCGGCTTCATTGCCGCGCCCAACCACTGCACCGAAATCGACCCGCTGGTGGTGGCGCACATGCTCTACAACCAGAAGCGGATGCCGCACTTCCTGGCCAAGGCGGGCCTCTTCAAGGTTCCCGTGCTCGGCGCTGTTCTGCGCAACACCAGCCAGATCCCCGTGGAACGGTCGTCGGCGGGGGCCAACCGGTCCCTGCAGCTCGCCAAGGACGTCGTGGATGAGGGTGGCGCAATCATCATCTACCCGGAGGGCACGCTCACCCGCGACCCGGACCTGTGGCCCATGCGGGGCCACACAGGGGCCGCCCGGATGGCCCTGGAGAGCGGCATTCCGGTGGTGCCCATGGCCCACTGGGGCGCCCACGAGGTCTTTCCCCGCTATGCCAAGCGTTTCCACATCTTCCCGCGGAAGACATCGCGTCTGGTGGTTGGGGAACCGGTGGATCTCAGCGCCTTCGCCGGACGGACGCTGGACAAGGCGACCCTGACCGAGGCGACCAACGCGATCATGGACGCCATCACCGGCCTGCTGGCAGGCTTGCGCGGCGAGGAGCCGCCGGCTCAGCGCTGGGATCCGTCGGCACACAACCAATCCACGCACGGCCGCTTCGTTGAGCGCGGCGGGGTAACCGAAGGCAAGGCCCCCCGCGAGGGCGGCCCAGAGAAGACCATTGGGGACAGCACGGAATGACCGTAAATCTTGAACGAGGGGCATCGGCCGCCACGGTCGCCGTCCTCGGCGCAGGCTCCTGGGGGACGACGTTCGCGAAGATCGTCGCCGACGCAGCCACCGCCTCCGGCGTCGAACGCGAGATCCGGCTGTGGGGCCGCCGCCCGGAAGTCGTGGAGCAGATCAATACGCAGCACCGCAACCGGCAATACCTCAAGGACATCGCCCTGCCGGAGAGCATCAGGGCATCGACCGACGTCGCGGAGGTGCTCGACGGCGCCGAACTGATCATCCTGGCCGTTCCGGCGCAGACCCTGCGGCTGCAGTTGCGCGAATGGAAGCACCTCGTGCGGCCCGGCGCCCTCGTGGTCTCCCTCATGAAGGGCCTCGAACTGCACACCGACGCCCGCATGAGTGAAGTGATCAGCGAGGAGCTCGAAATTCCCGCCGAGCCAGGTCGCCGTGGTCTCCGGTCCCAACCTCGCCATGGAAATCGCCCGCGAAGAGCCCACGGCGTCCGTGGTGGCCTGCCCGGACAAGGAGGCGGCGGCCTGGATCGCGCGCAGCTGCACGGCGCCGTACTTCCGCCCGTACACCACCAGCTGACGTGACCGGCGTCGAAATCGGCGGAATCGTCAAGAACATCATTGCCCTCGCCGTCGGGATCTGCGAAGGCAAGCAGATGGGCGACAACACCAAGGCCTCCGTGATCACGCGGGGCCTCGCGGAAACCTCCCGGCTGAGCCTGGCCCTGGGCGGCGACGCCCGGACGATGGCCGGCCTGGCCGGCCTGGGCGACCTGGTGGCGACATGCTCCTCGCCGCTGTCCCGGAACCACACCGCAGGACGGCTGCTGGGCAAGGGCCTGACCCTCGACGAGGTCACCGCCGAAATGAACCAGACGGCCGAGGGCATCAAGTCCAGCCAGGCCGTCCACGAACTAGCCGGGAAGCTCGGCGTCGAAATGCCAATCACGGCTGCCGTGGTGGCCGTGCTGGACGGAAAACTGTCCGTCGATCAACTCGGTCCGCTGCTGCTGTCACGGGATCTGAAATCTGAAGGTGATTACTGAGAGTGGCTGAAAACACTATGCCGACGAACACGACCAAAAAAGGCCGGACCGGCCAGTCGAAGCCACGGGTGGCCGTCCTGTTCGGCGGGCGCTCCAGCGAACACGCCGTCAGCTGCGTCACGGCTGCCGGCGTCCTCGGCGCGATCGACCAGGACAAGTACGACGTCATTCCCATCGGGATAGCCAAGACCGGACAATGGGTGCTGGCCTCCGGCAACACCAGCTCAGTGGTCACTGTCCGCATCGTCGCTGCCGGAAGTCGCGCCGTCGGCGCAGTCCGTGACGCTCGCCGAAATCGGCGGAGAGCACCAACTGATCACCGCCTCCACTGACGAGGTTCCAACCGAACTCGGCAGCGTCGACGTCGTCTTCCCGCTGCTGCACGGACCGTTCGGCGAGGACGGGACCATCCAGGGCCTGCTGGAGCTCTCCGACACCCGCTACGTCGGTGCCGGCGTGCTGGCCTCGGCCGTCGGCATGGACAAGCACTTCATGAAAGTGGTCTTTGAGTCCGCCGGGTTGCACGTGGGCCCCTATATCGCCGTGACCGACCGGCAGTGGCTCAATGACCCGGAACTGGTCCGCAAGCGCGTGGACCGGCTCGGTTTTCCGGTGTTCGTGAAGCCCTCCCGGGCCGGGTCGTCGATGGGCATCTCCAAAGTGGACTCCATGGAGGACCTTGACGCCGCGATCGAACTGGCCCGCGAGCACGATCCCAAACTGGTCATCGAAGCCGGGATCGTGGGACGGGAAATCGAATGCGCCGTGCTGGAAGGCCGGGGGACCGATGCGCCGCGGACATCCATGCCCGGCGAGATTTCGGTGGCCGGCGGCGGCCACGAGTTCTACGACTTCAACGCCAAGTACGTGGAGGACGACGCCGCGGCGCTGAGCTGCCCGGCCGACATCCCCGACGAAGCGATCGTCCGGGTCCGCGAACTGGCGGCCGTCGCGTTCGACGCCGTCGGCGCCGAAGGCCTCAGCCGGGTGGACTTCTTCTACACGCCCGACGGCGAGCTGATCATCAACGAGATCAACACCATGCCCGGTTTCACGCCCAAGAGCATGTACCCGCAGATGTGGGCGGCCTCGGGCCTGGGCTACGCGGAACTGATCGATGAACTCATCACCTTGGCGCTGAACCGCAAGACCGGGCTGCGTTAGGACGCCGCTGACTTCCCGGCCGGCTACTTGCTGGTCGGGAGGTCTACGAGGTCCTCCTGGCCCACACAGTTCCGCGTCTGGGTGATCTTCCCGGCAGACGCGGCAAGATCCGCCAGCACCGTGGCCGAGCTGATCTTGTTGGGATCCATCAGGATTTCCGTGGCAGGGTCGCGGCCATAGGTGGTGAGCGTCCAGACCGGGTCGCCTTCCTTGATGACCCAATCGACGTCGTTCACGCTCACGCAGCGGTCCGTGGTGGGCCCGGGAACGTTGACGCCGCAGCGCAGGATCACGAGCGACGGGTCGCCCCAGGCCGCCGTCGCCTGGGCGTTGGTCTTGCGGATCTTTGCGTCTCCGATGGCATCGGGCAGCGCCACCATCATGGGCGCGCACGCAGCATTCGCCGCGTCCTGCGCGGGGGTGACATCCACCACAGGCGAGCACGCGCTCAAGGACGCGGCTGTTGCTGCGGCCATGGCGGCGCACAGCAGCAGGCGGGCGGACATTCGGGGGCGAAGAGACTGCATATTTCCAGCCTATCCCGGTCCTCGGGACCGCCTCGCGCATGCACGGGCGCCTTCCAAGGTCCGGCTGCGCCGGTTTGTTCATCCGAAGTCTTGGCGTCCGAAGTCTGCTTCGAGTAGACTGGGGCGAACGTGGAGCGCTGGGCTCTGCCGACAAGGACGTTAGTGTTGGCCTCGACCGCACAATTCTGATCTATTTCTCGCACCTGGGGGAGGACTGTCGATGATGTCGCGCAGCCAAAAACTGAAGACGGCCCGAGCCGGGCTTGGAGGACTGCTCCTGGCGCTGTCCGTCACGGGCACGTCCACGGCGGCCCACGCAGATAGTGCAGCGTTCGCTTCGGTCCGTTCACCACCGTGATGGATCCCGCGCCTGCGACAGCCGACCCGACGGTGACCTTCGCCGACCCAACGGTGCCAGACGCCGAACCGGCACCAACACAGCACCGGCTCCAACTCCTGACCCGCTCCGCCGCCGTCTGAGCCCTGAGCCGCCGGTAGAGACTGCTCCGCCCGTGCCGACCCCGCGCCGGCTCCGCCGGTTGTTCAAGCGCCGGCCCCTGACTCCCGATGCTCCCGGCCGTCGTGGTGCCGCCTGTGGCCCCGGTCGTTGAACCGGCCGTCGTTGAACCGGTAGCCGTTGAAGCGACACCGACCCCGACGCCGTCCGCGACGCCCACGCCAGCGCAATCGACGTCGCCTGCCGTTATTGCGACTCCGGTCAAGGCCCCGCTGATGGTGAAGGCCGAAGTGCAGGCGGCCGTGGCCGTTGCCACCGGCAGCCCGCTGGTGGTCCAGGTTCTCACCGTGGCGTTCCTGATGGGTCTCGGAGCTGCCTACTTCCGCTTCCTGGGGTCCAGGAAGTTCAACGGTCTGTCCCGGACCGGCAAGTCCTGAAGGCCATGCAAGCTGGTTCTATCGCGCAGGCACGTACCCGATCGGTCGCCGGTAGCGCCCTGCAGATAACCCTGATCACTCACTCTTACTGGCCGGAACAGAGCCCGCCCCAGCGGCGCTGGAGCGCCATGATCAAGGAGTTTTCGCACGCTGGCTGGGGCGTCGATGTGATCACCCCCGTCGCGCACTATCCGTTTGGACGCCGGGCACTGCCCCGCCGGATGGCCGGCCGGCCCTTCCAATTGCGGAAAGGCCAGTTCACCGAGAAAATCCTGCACGTCCCGTACCTGCGGCACGGCAATTCCCGGGCCGCACGGCTGCTGGACCAGTGCTTTTCGGCTGCCCTCTCGGTGCCGGCCGGACTGATGGTTCGCAAGCCCGACGTCGTGATTGTCACCGCGCCGGGGTTGCCGTCCCTGATGGCCGGCTACGTGCTGGCCAAACTCCGCCGCGTGCCGCTTATCGTGGAAATGCGGGATGCCTGGCCCGACCTCGCCAGGGACGCACGCCTGGTCCAGGGCAGCGTCAAGAGCATCGTGGAACACGTTGTGGACTATGTGCAGCATCGGGCAGATCTCGTTGTCACCGTGACCGAAGGCTTCGCGGCGACCCTGCGCGCCCGCGGTGTCCGGAATGTCGCTACGGTCAGCAACGGCGTGGTCCTGGACGCTATCCCGGTGCTTGATGCGCCAGAACCGGAGCGTGACCACTTCGAAGCCCTATACCTCGGAAACCACGGTGAAAGCCAGCGACTGGACGTCGCCATCCGCGCCAGTGCCCTGGTGGGTGACACCATGCACCTGCATTTGGTAGGCCACGGCACGCAGCGGCGCGCACTGGAGAAGCTGGCCCGGGAACTGAAAGCGCCCGTGACTTTCCACGCGCCGCTCGCCGGCGACGCGATGATGGAACGCTATGCCTCAGCCGACACTTGCCTGGTGTCCCTGCGCGATGACTGGAAGTCTTTCGAGACGACGGTTCCGTCCAAGACCTATGAGGTCTTGGCTCTGGGCCGGCATGTGACGGCCATGGTGCGCGGCGAAGCGGCGCGCATCATTGCCGACGCCGGCGCCGGCGACATCGTGCCCAGCGATCCGCAGGCAGTGGCAGCCTTGTGGCGCGACCTTGCCGCCGACCGCGGCCGGCTCGTTCGTGACGGTGACAGCCGGCAGTGGGTCAAGACGCATGCCGAGTACGGGCACCTGTCGGTCCGCTACATGGAACTCATTGCCGGCCTCCTGGCTAAGGAATCCGTAGCCACGCAATGATCCAGGTTCTGAAAAATGTGCGGCTCGCCGCATACACAGCCGGACAGCAACTCACGGACGATCCGATCGTGCTGCTGCTCCAAGCCTCGCGGCGCCTTCCGCCGGCTGTAGTCCGTCCGCTGGCCCGCCTCACATGCAGGACGGCAGCAAAAACTTCCGTGGCGGTTCCTGTGCTGCTCGCGTCCCTGCTTTGCGGCGACCACGACGACGTCGCGCGCCGCCTCCGGCTCGCAGCGGACCGGAACGTCGCAGGGGAACAAGCACGGAAGCTCGCTGACGTAGCCCTCGTCGCCAACCAGCCGGCACTGGCGGACCGGTTGCTGTCTGGCGCTGCCAATGCGGCAGGTCTCGAATCGACCCTGGCCCGCAGGCTTTGGCATGACGGAAACCTTAGCGGCGCCGTCGACGTCCTCGATGGATCCCGCCGCGCGGTCCGGCGGCAGAAAGAACGGCTTGCCGGCGAAGCGGCCGTCTATGCCGGTACGGCACCTTCACTGGCCCGGCAGGAGTTCACACCGGTGCCCGGCCGGGTCCTGCATTTCCTGACAAATTCCCTACCCCACACCGCCAGTGGTTACGCCCAGCGTTCCCACTCCATCATGCTGGCCCAGCAGGAAGCCGGCTGGGACGTGCTCGTTGTCACACGACTCGGGTATCCGGTGCAAGTGGGCAAGCTCCTGGCCCGGTCCACGGACATCGTGGACGGCGTCCGCTACCGGCGCCTCCTCCCATCACGGCTGGCAGCAACCATGGATGCCCGTCTTCAGCAGCAGGCCGAGGAATTGCTGGAAGTGGCGCGGGAATTCAGGCCGAGCGTCCTTCACACCACCACGCACTTTGTCAACGGATTAGTGGTCCGGGCCGTGGCTGAGGCGCTGGGCATTCCTTGGGTCTATGAGGTTCGTGGCCAGCTTGCCGATACCTGGGCCGCCACGCGGGGGGAGTCGGCCAAAGACAGCGAAAAATACCGGCAGTTCCAGGCCCGCGAAGCCAATGTCATGCGGGACGCTGACCTAGTGGTGACCCTGGGCCGGGCCATGAAGACCAACATTGTCGCGGCAGGCATCCCGGCGGACAAGATCGTTATTGCCCCGAATGCCGTGGGTGGACCCTTCCTCGAGGAGCCGGGGTCAACAAGCAGCGCACGCAGGGAACTTGGCCTGCCGGATGAGGGGCTGTACATAGGAACGGTCAGCAGCCTCGTGCCCTATGAGGGCCTGGACGACTTGGTGAGGGCTTTCGCGCTGCTGGTCCCGGACTTCCCGCAGCTACGGTTGCTGATTGTCGGCGATGGCGTCTCGCGTCCGGCGCTGGAGGAACAGGTACGCGCTCTCGGCCTCACGGACAGGACCATCTTCACGGGACGTGTTCCACGTGAGCAGACGCCGCTTTACCATCAGGCCCTGGACGTGTTCGTGGTGCCCCGTAAGGATCTTGACGTCACGCGTGCTGTGACCCCGCTCAAGCCCGTCGAAGCGTTGGCAAGCGCCAGACCCGTGGTTGGCAGTGACCTGCCCGCACTTCGGGAGATAATAGACGACGGCGGCAACGGGCTTCTGGCCCCCGCCGAGAATCCGCGCGAGCTCTCCCTGCGCCTGGCCATGCTTCTCGCGGATGACAACCTGCGGGCGCGGCTCGGCCGGAACGGACGCGGGACGATCCTGGATACGCGAACATGGAGCGCAAATGCGCGGCTGCTGGCTGCGGCGTATCCGGGGCGGCACCATGAACCATGAGGAGAACCAGCTAGTGGCAGTTGAAAGCGATGTGGAAGCCGAGTCAACGGTAGTCCAACCCCTGTCCGTGGACATGCGAAGGCTTACCCGTGTGGGCTCTCGACCGGGCTTCCTGGACTATTTGGTTCGGCTAT
The DNA here is from genome assembly GCA_963769515.1 of uncultured Actinomycetota bacterium. Taxonomy (GTDB): domain Bacteria; phylum Actinomycetota; class Actinomycetes; order Actinomycetales; family Micrococcaceae; genus Arthrobacter. The sequence goes on along the minus strand of CAVYMG010000034.1, from coordinate 148,996 downwards.
GGGATTTCCGGCAGTTTATTTTCTATGACGCCCGTGCGAGGGTGCAAAGCGGCACACGCCGGGACCGGCTGGGTAGTGCCTGGTTGCTCCTCAACCCCATCTTCAATGGCCTGACGTATTATGTGATTTTTGGGCTCCTCCTGAAGACCAGCCGAGGTATCGAAAACTTCGTTGGCTACCTGGTCATAGGAATCTTCGTGTTCCAGTTCAGCTCCGGCGCTATCACCGCCGGCGCTCGTTCCATCCGGAATAACAAGTCCGTAGTCCAGGCGTTCAACTTCCCGCGGGCGGCCCTGCCCATCGGTGCCAACGTCCGCGAATTGCTGGCCGCTGTTCCCCTGATTCTGGCCATGCTTCTGATCGTGGTGATCCTGCCTCCGGCGGAGGAAATCACGTGGCTCTGGGTGTTGGTCATTCCCGCCATCCTTCTGCAGTCACTTTTCAACCTTGGCATCGGCATGATCCTGGCGCGCGTCATTTCGCGCGTCCACGACGTTACCCACCTCATTCCGTTCGCTATGCGCGCCTGGATGTACGGGTCAGCAATTTTCTACACCTACGACCGCTTCATCACACAGCCGGAGCTGCTGGCGGTGCTCAAGTTAAACCCGTTGTTCAACGTGATCGACATTGTCCGTGACTGCGTGCTCTACGCCACGGTTCCCCAGTGGCAGTCATGGGCAATTCTTACTGCCTGGGCACTCGGGGCGCTGGCTGTTGGCTTCGTTTACTTCTGGAAAGGAGAGGAATCCTATGGACGCGGATGACCAGACAATCTATATTCCGGGTCACCCGTGTGTGGTGGTGGACAGTGTTCAAATGCGTTACCGGGTGGCCTCCAGCGCCGCTGCAGAGCGCGCAGAACAGGATCCACCTCGGTTCCTGCGACGAGCCGTCCGGAAGTCCAATATGGTAACCGTCAACGCGCTCAATGAGCTCTCACTCGTGGTTGAACGCGGCGAATCCGTGGGGATTATCGGACGGAACGGGTCGGGGAAGAGCACGCTTATGAAAATCATCAGCGGCCAGTCCAAGCCAACCTCCGGAGCGGTCTACGCTTCGAGCACTCCCATCATGCTCGGCGTCAACGCAGCGCTGGTACAGAACCTGTCCGGGGATCAGAACGTGATCCTGGGGTGCCTCGCCATGGGCATGAGCCGGGCAGAAGTGGATCAAAAGTTCGACAGCATCGTGGAGCTCTCCGGGCTGGAAAAGTCCATCCATCTCCCGATGAAGTCCTACTCCTCGGGTATGGCCTCGCGTCTTCGGTTTGCGATCGCCGCGAGCGTCGACCCGGAAATCCTGTTGGTTGATGAGGCGCTCAATACGGGCGACGCGCAGTTCGGCGACCGCAGCAAATTGCGGATGAACGAACTCCGCGAGCAGGCCGGCTGCGTCTTCATCGTCAGCCACTCCTTGGACACCATCAAGGACATGTGCACGCGCGTTGTCTGGCTGGACAAGGGCGATCTGATCATGGACGGCGAACCGGACGTAGCCATCAAGGCCTATCAGGAATTCACCCGGCACCTTTCCAAAGGCAATAATCTCTCCGCAGCCAAGATTCTTGACGATGCCAAAGCAAATCTGGTGGCCACCGAAGTCCGGGGCCGATCCTCCCGCCGGAGCCGAGCCTGATGCCCGTACTGCAGGATGTTCGGACTGCTGCCTGGCACTTCCGGAAGGGCGGCGCCGCCCAGTTCAAGTCCTGGCGTGCCCGGCAGCGGATTGAGCGCGGTTTTGCCTCGCCCCGCAACGTCCAGGGGGTCGAGGCCGACTGGACCGGCCGTGGGCGCTGGCGCCGGCTATCGCTCGCGCCCGCCAGCCTGCCGTCGCAGCCGCCTTCGCGGCCGGAGATTCGCGCCGCCGTAATCCTGGACGATTTTTCTGCGCTGGCCTTCGGCTACGAGTGGGCCACTAACCCCGTCCACCCGCACACATGGCGCAGTGACCTGAGATCCGGCGGCGTTGATCTGTTGTTCGTTGAGTCGGCCTGGGCCGGAAACAGTGGACTGTGGCGCGGCAAACTGACCGGACCCAGCGGACCAAGCGACGAGTTCCGTGAGCTGGTCGACTGGTGCCGGGAGCAGGGGATCCCCACGGTTTTCTGGAACAAAGAAGACCCGCCCCACTATGACGACTTCCTGCCGGCCGCCCGGCTTTTTGACCAGGTTTTCACGTCGGATTCCAGCCGCGTCCCGCAGTACGTTGCGGATCTGGGCCACGGGCGCGTAGCTGTGCTTCCGTTCGCTGCCCAGCCGGCGATCCACAACCCGGTCCGGCCTGCACACGGCCGGCACCGGCGCGACGTCGCGTTCGCGGGGATGTACTTCGCCCACAAGTACCCGGAGCGCCGGTCCCAAATGGACATGCTCCTCGGTGGAGCCCTGGACGCCTCCTCCCGGATGCGGACCGGGCTGGAGATTTTTTCCCGGCAGCTTGGTGGAAACGCCGAGTATCAGTTCCCGGCGCCGCTGGACTCACGCGTGGTCGGTTCCCTCAGCTATGCCCAGACGCTCTCCGCCTATAAGGCCTACAAGGTTTTTCTCAACGTCAACTCTGTTGTTGATTCGCCTAGCATGTGTGCCAGGCGAATCTTTGAGATTTCAGCCTCGGGCACCCCCGTTATTACCGCGCCGAGCCGTGCGGTGGGAGAGTTCTTCGCCCCGGCAGCGGTTCCGGTGGCCGCAACCCGCACGGAAGCCGAACTGCTTACCCGGGCACTGGTTGCCAACCCGGAACTCAATGACCGCACCGCGCACCTGGCCCAACGCGCCATATGGACAGAGCACACCTACACCCACCGGGCCGAGAGCGTTCTGCAACGCGTGTTGCCCGGGCAGGCCGCGGAGGTGGCGCGGCCCTCGATCTCCGTGCTGTTGCCGACCATCAGGCCGGGGAACCTGGAGGCCGTCTTCCGCACACTCGCGCAACAGCGGGCAGTGAACCCCGAACTCGTGCTGCTCACGCACGGGTTCACTATCTCGCCCGAACGTCTGGCGGAACTGTCCGGCGCGTCCGGGTTCAACAACGTCGTGCTCCTTGCAGCGCCGAAGGACATCTCGCTGGGTGAGTGCCTGAATCGCTGCGTCGCCGCTGCCAGCGGACAGGTTCTCACCAAAATGGACGACGACGACCATTACGGCCCGCACTACCTCAGCGACCAGCTGCATGCCCTGACCTACTCCGGGGCCGATGTCGTGGGGAAGCAGGCGCACTACATGCACCTCGAGACCTCGAATGCGGCAATCCTTCGGTTCGCGGAGCGAGAGCACCGCTTCACGGATTTCGTTATGGGGCCCACGCTCATGGCGCCCAGGGAGGTCTTTATCGAACACCCGTTCGAGCACGTCCGCGTGGGTGAAGACAGCGGCTTTCTGCGTGCCGTCCGTACCGCCGGTAAGATCGTCTATTCAGCGGACCGTTTCAACTACTTCCAGGTCCGCACGGGCGACGGACACACCTGGCAGGTCGCCGATGCGGAACTGCTGGCCTCCGGTGACCTCAAATTCTATGGAAAGCTAAATGAACATGTTGACATCTAGGACTTCGGACCCGGAAGCGAGCATCCGGACGGTGGCAGTCGTCGGTTTGGGCTATATCGGTCTGCCGACCGCCGCCATTCTGGCAACTAACGGACTGGAAGTAATCGGCGTTGACGTCAACCTCCTGACGGTTGATGCCATTAACAACGGCGACGTGCCGTTCGTGGAACCCGATCTAGGCATTCACGTCGCCGGTGCCGTGAGTCAGGGCCGCTTGCGCGCCCAGACTGCCATGCCAGGTGCAGACGCCTACATCGTCGCTGTGCCAACGCCGTTTATGGCGGACAAGACCGCCGATATGTCCTACATAGAAGCCGCCGCCCGGGCCATCGCCCCGCAGCTTCGCGGCGGCGAGCTGGTGATTCTGGAATCGACGTCCCCGCCGGGGAGCACCCGGCGCCTGGCGGACTTGATCCTGCAGATCCGTCCAGACCTCACTCTCGACGGCAGCCGCGGGCTGCCCGCACTATTGGTGGCCCACTGCCCCGAACGTGTACTTCCGGGCAGGATCATGATTGAGCTCGTCACGAATGACCGGGTTGTGGGCGGGCTCACGCCCGAAGCGGCCGAGGCGGCCGCTGCCCTGTATTCCGTCTTTTGCCAGGGCGAGATCCACCTGACGGACGCCACGACTGCAGAGATGACCAAACTCGTGGAGAACGCCTACCGCGATGTCAATATCGCCTTTGCCAATGAGTTGTCGATGATCAGCGATAGCATGGACATCGACGTCTGGGAGCTTATCCGGCTCGCCAACCACCACCCGCGGGTCAACATCCTCAACCCGGGGCCTGGCGTCGGCGGCCACTGCATCGCTGTCGACCCGTGGTTCATTGTCGCTGCCGACCCGGCGAACGCGAACCTCATCCGCACCGCTCGGGAAGTCAACGACAGCAAGCCCGCGTTTGTGGTGGAGCAGGTGCGTCAGGCGACTGCAAACCTGACGAGTCCCGTTATTGCCTGCCTCGGTCTGGCGTTCAAAGCGAACATTGACGACGTCCGCGAATCGCCGGCCGTCGAGATCGTCCGCCGGCTGTCCATCGCTCAGCCTGACGCCCAGCTTCTGGTCGCCGCACCGCACGCGGACAAGCTGCCTGACCTGCTTGCCTCCTTGCCCAACGTGATCTTCGCGGAAACCGAGACCGCCATTCACCGCGCGGACGCCGTTGTGCTCCTGGTGGACCACGACAAATTCCGCGAGATCGACCCCGCGAGCCTTGAAGGCAAGCGGCTCGTTGATACCCGCGGCTTCTGGCGCTGAAGGCAAACGTCCGGCGCTCCCAAGGGGACAAACTCCCAAGATCTCGATTGGAATAATCCCTAGTAATGACAGAGAAAAACAGTCGGCCGGACGATTCTGTGAATTCCGAATCGCGTCATCCCGGTTCAAGACTCGGACCTGCCCCGCGGTTACCACTGTGCTGTGACTTGGGGGATGCCCGCGGACTACGGTGGAATGACGAGTGCCTTGCTTCGACGTTCACGGGCATTCGTCGAGGAAGCCGGGATCGCAGTCGACATCCTGACCTTCGAATGGTCAGAGGACTACAACGAGATCCGTTGCGAGCTGGAAGCCGCCGGCGAGCTGGTACCGGGCCTGAAGCTACGGAACCTTTGGGAAGAGCTGGGCCTGCTTACTGCAGCGCAGCTACTAGCTGCAACACCGGGCAAGAACGTTAAAGGCGCATTCTCGGCCATAGGAGAGGACGAGGAACATGAGGACGAAGTCAGCGGAGGTCTCCTCCGCCGGCGGGTACGTTACGCATCTGACCATAAGACGGTGTTGCAGGTGGACTACTTCCGTCCGGATGGTTCTTTGCTGGTCGCAGACAGGCGGGATTCGCAGGTCAAGGGGACAGTAGGCGGCCGTCTTGTATCCCTGTGCGGTATGGACAGCCGCCCGGTAGCGTCCTGGAACCAAGTCTCCGCGCTGTACCTTTTTTGGCTGGACCTCGTTGTCGCAGGCCGCCAGTCTTTCATGATTGTGGACAGTAAATCGGCGGCCAACTTTATGACCCGATATCGGCGCGACAACGTCGTCACCATGCATGTGGTGCATAACTCGCACTTAGCCAGTCGTGCTGTTCCGCCGTATGGGGAATTGAGTCCCAGCCGGCGGTACGTGTTTGAACGTTTGAGTTCTTTCGACTCTGTGGTTTTCCTGACTGAAGGCCAGAAAGAGGATGCGGACCTGCTCTTAGACAGTCCGGGGAACGCCTGCGTCATCCCAAACAGCAGGTTTCTCCCTGCGGCTTCGAGCCCGGAACAAGGGCACGACCCGGAACTGGGCGTAATTCTTAGCAGCCTGACAACTCGGAAACGTCTGGACCATGCAATATCGGCGCTTGGATTAGCCAGGGCCTCAGGGGGTATGGAATTCGGCCTGCGGATCTATGGGAAAGGGCCGGAAAGAGCATCCCTGCATGATCTCATTGCAGACCAGGACCTCGATGACGTTGTGACTTTGTGCGGTCACTCCTCTTCGGCCCGGCAAGAATTTGAGAAGGCCTCCTTTACGCTACTGAGCAGCAAATTGGGGGTTCAGGGGCTTGTCCTGGTGGAGGCCATGAGCGTCGGCTGCATTCCTATCGCTTATGACGTTCCGTACGGCCCCGCTGACATCATCGACGATGGAGTCAACGGATTCCTGATTACGGCCGGGGACGTTCAAGCGATGGCGGATACCATCATCAGGCTTCGGAAGATGGAACCTGCCGCCGTGGAAAAGATGCGTCTTGCGGCCGTAGCCAAGGCCCGCACATTCAGTGATGCTTCCACGGTGAAACGTTGGGAGAGAGAGATGCGGGCTGCAGCGGACCGCAAGCTGAGCGCGGCTCTGGATCGCAAGGTAAATGACGCATCGGAGCCCCAGAAAGTCTGATCAACGTGGTGGCTAACGGTCCGCCGATCCGTGTCGATAGTCGTTTCTAAGGAAGAAACCGCGCGAGGGTGTGGAATAAGTGGCGGCGGTAGTGGCGTGATGTGATCTGCCGCCAGGCTGACGCCTAAGACTCGCGGGTTGTTGCAATGTCATTGGAAAGAGGTCCCGCATGGGTGCCCGCATAGTCCGCCGATCCCGAACGATTACTGCGACTCTGGCCGTTGCGTCTATGCTCGCGACGTCGGTGCTCGTCGCGCCCAGCGCCGGAGCGGGAGTCGGGCCGTCAAACTCATCCGGGACCTTCGCGACGGATTCTTATCTGGCCGCCGTCATCGCGTCAACCCAGGCGGCGCCGGTTCCGCCGGCGGGTTTGAAGGTGGTGGGGCAGACCGGGGAGTCGGTGTCCCTGTCCTGGGGTGCGGTGGCGGATGCGGTGGAGTATCGGGTGATGTATTCCCCGAATGCGGATATGAGTGGTGCCAAGTATTGGCGTTTTCCGTCGACGTCGGGGACGGTGAAGTATCTGAAGCCGGGCACGACGTATTACTTCAAGATCCGGGCGTTGAAGTCCGGGGGGTCCTCGTTGACGGGCTACTCGGAGGCTGTTTCGGGGGCGACGGGTTCCTCGGCGGCGCCGGTTCCGCCGGCGGGTTTGAAGGTGGTGGGGCAGACCGGGGAGTCGGTGTCCCTGTCCTGGGGTGCGGTGGCGGATGCGGTGGAGTATCGGGTGATGTATTCCCCGAATGCGGATATGAGTGGTGCCAAGTATTGGCGTTTTCCGTCGACGTCGGGGACGGTGAAGTATCTGAAGCCGGGGACGATGTATTACTTCAAGATCCGGGCGTTGAAGTCCGGGGGGTCCTCGTTGACGGGCTACTCGGAGGCTGTTTCGGGGGCGACGGGTTCCTCGGCGGCGCCGGTTCCGCCGGCGGGTTTGAAGGTGGTGGGGCAGACCGGGGAGTCGGTGTCCCTGTCCTGGGGTGCGGTGGCGGATGCGGTGGAGTATCGGGTGATGTATTCCCCGAATGCGGATATGAGTGGTGCCAAGTATTGGCGTTTTCCGTCGACGTCGGGGACGGTGAAGTATCTGAAGCCGGGGACGACGTATTACTTCAAGATCCGGGCGTTGAAGTCCGGGGGGTCCTCGTTGACGGGCTACTCGGAGGCTGTTTCGGGGGCGACGGGTTCGTCTGCGGCGCCGGTTCCGCCGGCGGGTTTGAAGGTGGTGGGGCAGACCGGGGAGTCGGTGTCGCTGTCCTGGGGTGCGGTGGCGGATGCGGTGGAGTATCGGGTGATGTATTCCCCGAATGCGGATATGAGTGGTGCCAAGTATTGGCGGTTTCCGTCGACGTCGGGGACGGTGAAGTATCTGAAGCCGGGCACGACGTATTACTTCAAGATCCGGGCGTTGAAGTCCGGGGGGTCCTCGTTGACGGGCTACTCGGAGGCTGTTTCGGGGGCGACGGGTTCGTCGGCGGCGCCGGTTCCGCCGGCGGGTTTGAAGGTGGTGGGGCAGACCGGGGAGTCGGTGTCGCTGTCCTGGGGTGCGGTGGCGGATGCGGTGGAGTATCGGGTGATGTATTCCCCGAATGCGGATATGAGTGGTGCCAAGTATTGGCGTTTTCCGTCGACGTCGGGGACGGTGAAGTATCTGAAGCCGGGGACGACGTATTACTTTAAGATCCGGGCGTTGAAGTCCGGGGGTGTCCTCGTTGACGGGCTACTCGGAGGCCGTTTCGGGGGCGACGGGTTCGTCGGCGGCGCCGGTTCCGCCGGCGGGTTTGAAGGTGGTGGGGCAGACCGGGGAGTCGGTGTCGCTGTCCTGGGGTGCGGTGGCGGATGCGGTGGAGTATCGGGTGATGTATTCCCCGAATGCGGATATGAGTGGTGCCAAGTATTGGCGTTTTCCGTCGACGTCGGGGACGGTGAAGTACCTGAAGCCGGGGACGATGTATTACTTCAAGATCCGGGCGTTGAAGTCCGGGGGTTCGTCGTTGACGGGCTATTCGGAGGCTGTTTCGGGGGCGACGGGCACCGCAAGTCCCGACGCGCCGGCGGGCCTCGGAATGTCCTTTCAAACGCCCACAGCACTGGGGCTTGCCTGGGAAGTGGCACCGGCCGCGGAACGCTACCGGATTGCCCTTAGTTCCAGGTCCGACATGGGCAAGGCTGTGTATTACAGATTCACGGACCCGTCTGCCGACATCAGGGGCCTCACCCCGGGGACCGCCTACTTCGTCCAGGTGCGGTCAATAACGGCGGACGGAGCGAACATCAGTGCTTACAGCCCGATCGTGCGCGTGCAGACGACGGCTGCCCCGGACCTTGGCCCCGTCGCAAACCCACTGGCAGTAGCCAGTTACAACGTTCACTGCGCCAATTGCGAAGACCAGATGGAAACCGAGGTTCCCTGGGCGGACCGTCGCGACGCAGTGGTCCAGACCATCGTGTCCAAGCGCCCGGATATCATCGGCATCCAGGAAGCGTCGCAGGGGTGGCTCGTTGATTCTCCCGCCGGAGGTCTGTCACAGTTCGAAGACCTCCGCGACCGGCTCAGTGACGCCGGGGCCCCCTATGAGCTAACAAACGATGTGCGCAACAATTGCGTAAATTCGGAGACGCCGACTGACTGCGTTCCCAAGGACCAGGGCGCAAGCAAGGGAACCCGAATCTTCTACAACCCTGAAGCAGTGCGGATCATCCGATCCGGGTCCACGTTGCTGCCCTCCCTTGGCCCTGACAAAAACGAACGCTACCTCGCCTGGGCCGAAGCCGAGCAAGTCGCAACCGGCAAGCACTTCTTCTTCGGGGACACGCACCTCGAGGTGGACAAATCCGAGGGCTACAACGACCTCAGACGGCAGCAGGCTGAAACCATCGTCAACGTCATCAAGACGGAGAACACAGCGAATTTGCCGGTCGTCTTGGTGGGGGACCTGAACTCCAGCAAGTGGCTCGATCCATCCAACGCAGCTTACGACGTCCTCATCGACGCCGGACTCATCGATCCGCTGGGCAACACCTACGGCAGCACCCTGCCCAGCGGCTACGCGACAGCGGAGAACACCATCAACCGGCACATCAATAGCTGGAACGGATTCGAAACGTTTGCCCGGTCGAGCGACCCCGGAACCAACGGAACTTACATCGACTACATCTTTACCTCCACGATGCGCGTGCCCACATGGGAAACCGTTGCCAACATCGACGGCACCGGAAACTATGTGGGGCAGATTCCCTCGGACCACAACATGCTGTATGCCATGGTCGGACTTCCGTAACATCTTGTGTTGTTGCGGCGGAGAGGTCTCCGAAGCACGGCGAAGGCGTTCATTTCGGCGCCAACGCTGCCATGTGGGCAGACACCGGCCTATGGATGCCTGCCAAAGACTTCGGATGGATTAGGGTTGTTCGGGGGCCGAACCGCATAGCGGGATTGGCCACCGCCCCCAACCACGCGCACGCCCAGATCCGATTGGTGCGTCGCCATCAACTTCCCCTTGCTAAGGAGCACCAAGAACATGCCGCAGGGCCAACACACCGAATCCGTAGCGTCCGAAGAAGTGCCCTCGGTCTCGGTTGTCGTCCCCGTCTACAACGCTATGCCGTACCTTCGGGAGTTGCTCGACTCGCTCGCGGCGCAGGACCTGGACGTCTCGGCCTTTGAAGTGTTCTTGGTGGACGATGGCTCGACCGACGGGGGTTCACAGTATATGGACGAGTTCGCCTCCGCCCACGCAAATGTGACGGTGGTGCATCAGGAGAACCATGGCTGGCCAGGGCAACCGCGCAATGTAGGCATCGCGGGAACCACCGGCAGATACGTGTTCTTCGCCGATGCGGACGACGTTCTCGCCCCGCAGGCCCTCCGGGTGCTGGTGGCGTTTGCGGATGCCCACGGCTCGGACGTCGTAATTCCGTCCATGGCAGGAACCCATGGGCGTATTGTTCCACCACGGCTCTACGCCCAGACCGACATAGATGTTGAGTTGCCGAAGGCCTTTAAGACCCTCGCCCCGCAAAAGCTCTATCGACGTTCTTTGCTGGCCGGAAATGGCATTCTCTTCCCCGTCGAGAAAGTACGGCTCGAAGACGGAATTTTCAACGCTGAAGCGTATTTGGCAGCCAAAAGAATCTCTGTCCTGAGTGGTGAAACACTGTACTTCCTGCGGAGCAGAGACGACGGCCAAAACATCAGCTCAGGCGGATTCGATCCCGCCGGGTACACCGGCTCCCTAGCCAGCATCTGTGACGTGGTGGTCGCTGCCGGTCTTGCTCCTGACGTTACGGCTGAAGTCTTGGCCGGCCTGTACCGCAGGAAGTGTCTTAAGATTTATACGCCCGGCCGGTTTGAACGTTATTCTTCAAAGCGTCGACAAGAATGGCTGGACGCGCATGGAGAATTCATTGAACGATTTATCCCGGCAAATATTGAAGAACGGCTGCCTGAGCCTTACCGCAGTAGGTCTGCGCTGGCCCGAAAAAAAGACGTAGCGGCACTGCTCGACCTTGGACGCAACGAGGATTCCCCTCAACTGACTGCAGCATTCTGGGGCGGTCAACACGTCGAAAACGACGGCCTGGAAGTCCTCATTGAAGCTTCGGTGTCGGGCCGTTTTGAAATGCCCGACCTAATATGTGAAATGCGCCATAGGGATGGCAGCGGCTTGGTAGCAATTTCACTCGAGCGTGACCGGCGGATCGAGACCGTCTACTCGAAGCCGGGCCTTTTTCGGGGGGTGCTGTCCCCGGAGGCGTTGAAAGCACTCCGGGGTGGCACGCATGACTTTTTCCTTGCGACGTATATAGACCGCAAGTACGTCTCGGTGCGGATCAGGAACCCCGAGCACAGCGTGCTGCCTGTTATGGACAGTACGATGCATTTCTACGGGACCGCGCAGGGCAACCTGAGCCTCTCGGTGTCAGGATAAGGCGAATTCTTCCGCAGGTTCCGGACATTGAGTGGATATTTGGCTTTCACAATGTAACGATACGACCGTCTCGAAGCCAACATCTTTACATCTAGCGATCCGTGAGTTCCGTCTTGGTCATTCGTTCTGTAAGTCTCCTGCTGCGCCGTTCAGGTTATCGGTCTGTTTCACTAATGGCAGTCATGGCACTGATTTTGGGGGGGACACTCCCCGCCGCCACCGCTACGCCGGGGATGAAGTCGGCGGCAACATACGCAATTCCGGGCGGTCTGTCATCTTCCGCTCAAGGCCCAACGTCGTTGACATTTAAGTGGAATGCCGTGGCCGGAGCCCCGAAGTATCGGATGCAGCTTTCGTCCAACGCTGATATGTCCAACGCGACATTCCACAGGTTTACCTCCCCGACCGGAGAAATTAGAAACCTGAAGGCTAACACCAAGTATTACGCCAAGGTCCGGGTTATCACCGTTGACGGGGGAAGCCTCAGCCCATATTCGTCGGCCGTCGAGGCTAAGACCCGTGTGGCCCCCGCGTTGCCTCCCCTCACCAATCCGCTGTCCGTCGCAAGCTACAACGTCAAGTGTGACAACTGCTTCGACGGACTGGCTAATGAGCTGGCTTGGTCCGACCGCCGGGACGCTGTCGTGTCCACCATTGCCTCGAAGGCTCCGGACGTCGTTGGCATTCAGGAAGCTTCCCAAGGGTGGCTGAAGAACGAGACCCGGGCGGGAGGACTCTCCCAGTTTGAAGATCTTCAGGAGAGGTTGGTCAAGCGGGGCATCAATTACCAGTTGGCCAACGCCAAGCGCAACAACTGCGTCAACGATGTCACTCCCACAAACTGCGTATACGCGGACCGGGGCGCGTCCCAGGGAAACAAGATCTTTTACAACAAGGGCACCGTCGAACTCGTGAGCCAAGGGTCGGTAGCGCTGCCAAAGGTCAAAGCCACAGATAACACCCGTTACCTCGCCTGGTCCATCCTGCGGCAGCGGTCGACGGGAAAATCGTTCTTCTTTGGTGACACCCAGCTCGATTCAAGCAAGGCAAGCGGATACTACGAGTCGCGGAGATCGCAGACGACCGCCATCACGTCAGCGATCGCACGCCTCAACACGGGCAAGCTGCCTGTGGTCATGGTGGGTGACTTTAACTCACACAAGTGGACCGAACCCTCGAACGCGCCCTACGACGTCATGATTTCGGCCGGATATGTCGACCCGCTTGGCAATACCTACAAGAACGACGCCCCATCAGCTGCGGCAACCGCCGAACAGCGGATTAGGGCCAACTACGACAGCTTCAACGGCTTCGAACGCAAGGCACGGGCGCGCAACACAACAGGGAACGGCACCTACCTGGATTACATCTTTACGTCCAAGATGCGAGTGGGGATGTGGGAAACAGTTATCAGCATTGACTCTTCCGGAAACTTTGTGGGGACCATTCCATCGGACCACAACATGGTCAGTGCCGAACTCGAGTTGCCGTAAACTCGATGTAGAGAGCGCGGGCACCTGGGCAGCGATAGTGCTGCGCAGGCGCCCGCTTGCATAAAATGCGCAGAATGTGCCCAGTCAACGAGCGGCGGTGCTTCGTGATCTAAGCTGTTGCCTGGTTGGGTGGTGGCAGACCGCCGGAAGTTACAGCACACAGACCTAGGGGAACTTGTGGAACGTAAAAAAAATATCATGGTCATTCTTGCCGGTGGCGTAGGCAGCCGTGTTGGACTGAGTATCCCGAAACAGCTGGTAAAGATCGCCGGCCGGCCGATTATGGAGCACACACTCGCGGTGGCACAGGAGTGTGACCTGGTCGATGAGATCATAGTCATGATGACTCCCGGTTACTTGGACAATGTGCGCGCCATGGTGAAAAAGTGCTCTTTCTCGAAGGTGACCACCATCCTGGAAGGTGCATCAGAACGGAACGGGACCACAAAGCTGGCTTTGGATGCAATCGGCGATCAGGATGTCAACGTTATATTCCATGATGCGGTGCGGCCGCTCGTGTCGGTCCGCATCATCGCGGATGTCATCGCAGCCTTGGACGACCACGAAGCCGTGGACGTTGCCATTCCGTCGGCAGACACGATCATTGTGGTCTCAGAAGACGATTCGATGCAGGGCCAGACGTCAGAACTGGCAAAGATCCGTGAAGTCCCGCCTCGAGGCTACCTTCGACGAGGCCAGACGCCCCAAGCGTTTCACCTCTCCACCATAAAGAAAGCCTACGAGGTGGCGCGAAAAGACCCTGATTTCAAAGCTACCGACGACTGCACAGTCGTCCTACGTTACCTGCCGGACGTCCCCATCGCTGTGGTTTTAGGCGATGAACGGAACATGAAGATCACCCAGCCCATTGACGTCTACCTGGCCGACAAGCTCTTTCAACTCACCCGCAACCACGAAGGCCTTCAGCACTCCGCCCTCCAGTTCAGCGAGCAACTGAGGGGCAAGACTCTGGTGGTCTTCGGCGGGTCCTACGGGATCGGAGCGGATATTGCGGCGCTGGCTGCCGAATATGGCGCCACGGTCAGAGTGTTTTCCCGAAGTCTGACAAACACTCACGTGAATCGTCGGGCAGATCTCGTGAAGGCGCGGAACGAAGTTCTGGCCGAAACCGGTCGCATTGACTACGTGGTTAACACCGCCGGTGTCCTTCCGATGGGTAACCTCGCGGAGGCGTCCGAAGAAACAATTTACCTCGCAACGGAAGTGAATTACATCGCCCCGATGCTTATTGCCCAAACTTTTCACGATGAATTGGCAAAAACGCGAGGCGCACTACTTCTTTTTACGTCGAGCTCGTACACCCGCGGACGCGCCGGCTACAGCCTTTACAGCTCCGCGAAGGCAGCAACTGTCAACCTCACCCAAGCGCTGGCGGACGAATGGTCCCACGAGGGTATCCGGGTCAATTGCGTGAACCCCGAACGAACGGCCACCCCGATGCGCACTAACGCGTTCGGAATCGAGCCGGCTGCGGACCTGCTGGAGTCTACCGAGGTAGCCCGGACGTCGCTGGACATCCTCCTCACCGATACAACGGGTCACGTTATCGACGTCCGAAAGATGGATCCGCTGAACGCTGCTGTGATGGACAGTCCTGACATCCAGGACGAATTCCAACTGGCGGATCAGATTATCTAAAGCTGACCTTGGCCGCTTGCCCGGGATGAGAAAGTGCAGATTGGTTTGGAGATAGTTGTTGGAAAGTATGGAACCCGTCAATTCGCCGAGTGAATCGCCGCTTCAGTCCACACGACGGCGTACGCAGGAATGGATTGAGCGCACTACGGTCATGAGGGGCAATTCCGACGGGCTTCGCCAGTGGCAGCATGAGGAGCTCCGCGGCCCTTTGCTGCGGGACATAATAGCTGCATTGAACTCGGAAGATCCTTGGCTCAGGGTTGCGGTTGCTGACCAGTGCCGCCTCGTCGAGACACACGTACACAAACCCGAGTTCCGGTTCGGAGCCGCCGGCGTCAAGTCAGCTATAGGTCTGGCGGCACGAGATATGTGGGAAGAACTGGAAGAGTTTCTGGCCGCCGGAGGACTCTCTCCCAAGAAGCGGCCTAGCTACCCTGTGCAGGATGGGGTTGAGTTTGCACTGCCGATGCGAGGCCGCCTCCGCGAACTGCTCGGCCTCTCCGGGGTTCGAATCAGCCCAGAAGCCCTGCCTGAGGTGGCCATCTTGGAGTCATGTGCTTGGCTTAAAGACGGCATCCTCGAAGTCAGCGGTGCCGCTTTCATCGCGGGGTTGCCCTCCGACCCAGGTTCTCTCGAGGTTGAGCTGTTGCTCACGGACGAGGCGGGGAGGAACTCGACGTTTGGTGTCTCGCGGATCAATAACCTTCGTCTTGGCACTACTGAGTTAGACCCGTGGGGCTACTACGGTGAGGCCGGTTTTTCCGCGCAGATCAACGTCCCCGAACTCGCCGGTGTGTTCGCCGACGTTCCTCGAACCGGGAACCTTGCCGCCTGGAATATTGCCGTGATTCTGACCGTGGCCGGTAGCACCCGTCGAGTTCCCTTCCAGCGGCGCTCTTTTGGCCATATCATGCGTACGCTCCTATCCGAGCGCCTACCTGGAGACATTTTCGTAAGCCCGGAATTTTCCGCTGAAGCCGGGTTCCGGCTAGTCGCAAGGCGTGCGGCCGTGGTGGCCGAAGAGATCAACATCTCCGGCAGGAGGATAGGTCTGAAGCTTCGCGAAAACGATGCCAAACGTAAATTCACCAAGGTGATCGCCCGATGGGGTGAACTTACGGTGCAGGCCCCGGTGGTTGCGGGACACGACGGGATCGGTCGCGCGGTCCTTGACTTGCCGGTCGGAGCCGGACCGGGAGTCGATTTTCCACAGTGGACGCTCCGCGCGGTATCTGACTCCGCCGTCGAACGGGGCCTGGGCTGGGGGATCACGGACTCCAGCGTCGGGAGCCACGTTTCGACAGGGGAAACGGCACTTGTGGCGGCCGCCAATGCCGCTGGAAACCTAAGCATTATAGACAGCGAAGACTTCGTATTGATCGAGTCCGCGGCACTCGATCAGGACGAGGCCTTGCTGAATCTGGTCTTGAAATCGGGGGATCCTGCCACAGCACCGAAAGTGCACCTGACGGGAACGAAAACTGTATGGCCGACGTCAGTGCAGCCGACGGCAAACGGTGGGTTCGAAGTAGTACTGCCGGTTCCCGGACCGGGAGATTACCGGTTGGTAGGCGAAATCGATGTCGGAACAGCCGGGGGCGACTCCGTTATCCGGGTGGGGCCTTCATTAGCGACCCGCAGCGCCAATCTTGGCAACGGCAGTGTAGAGATTAAGTTTGCCGCCAGGACACAGCACGGCTTCACCTTATCCGTCCGCAGAAGGCCCGGGCTTTCTGTACGCAAATACGTTCCAGGTCTCCTCAGCGTGGTTGTGCCCATGCATAACGCGGATGTTTATATCCGTGACTGCCTAGAGAGCGTAACCGGCCAGGGCTATCGTGATCTTGAGGTCATCGTCGTTGACGATGGGTCCACGGACATCTCGGCTGACATTGTACGAGATTTCCGCGCACGGGATCCACGGATTCGGATCATCAAGCAGCTTCGCGAAGGTCCGGGAGCAGCACGGGACAGAGGCGTGCTCTCTGCGAGAGGCGAATTCCTGGCTTTTGTGGACTCCGACGACATCGTTCTGGAGGACGGCTTAGCGCGATTGATAGCCTCTCTGACCAAGTCGAAGGCTGACTTCGCTGTCGGAGGCGTTCAGGTCTTCCAGGGGCAGAAGCTGCTGCCGGTGCCGTGGCAGGCGTCGCTGAATCATTCGGCGCATTTCCGGCAGAGCCTGATGGGGGCGCCCGTTGCTCTACGCCATCTGACGGCGGTTGGTGTAGTTTTCCGCACCGCATTTTGGAACGCGAATGCGCTGCACTTTGGCGCCGGCAGGGCCTTCGAAAGCAACCGGCCCATGCTGGACGCGTACAGAGTCGGGACTTTCGACCTACTTCCAGACGTTGCGTACCGCTGGCGCCTCTGGACCCAGCGTGAAAAGCAATCGGATGAGCAAGTCCTCGTCGAACGCATGAGTGGCATCCTGCCAAGTTGGAGGGCCACTGCGTCAGAGTTGGCAGGCCATCCGGAAGGACTGCGGGAATTTGAATCGCACTTCCTTGAGCACGTTCTTCTTAAAAACGCACTTGTCGCGGCAAGCCACGAATTCTTCGAACTGCGGATGCTGGCTGAGGCGAACTGTCGGGAAGTTCTCGATGGGGTCAATAAGCAATCGTGGTTCGGGATCTCAATGCGGGACCGGATTATCTTGCGACTCGTTGCCGCAGGGCAGTTCAAACTTCTGGCGCGCTTTTTGGAACATAATGCGCCTGCATTCGATTTTAGGCCGCTCGAAAGAACTGCAGAAGGAGTGGTCTATAGCGCCCCCCTCATTGAGGAAATTGCGCCATATCTTTCCCGAGACACCTTGCTGCGTCCCTATTCATCATTGCCGGCGGTATCGATACTGACCTCCGCCCACTGGGCCGTGGACGGCACGACCTTACTGGTGGAGGGGGCTGCTTATATTGAAGCGCTGGCCGCGGATCCCGAAAACTTGCAGATTGGTTTGGATCTTGTCGGTCCGGACGGACGCGTTTTTCCCGCCGAAGTGGACCGCATCATAGATCCACGCGTCGATCAATTTTCCAAGGATCCGCACAATAGTTACGCTCAGGCAAGTTTTGTGGCCCGCATAGATTTTGATGGGTTCCTGGACGAATCGATACTTCCCGCACGGGCCGGGCTTATTCAAACGTACGCTGTCCGGTTGACGCTGCGCACGAGAGAGGTCGAGCGCACCTGTTCCTTCGAGCGCCTGCACCACTTCAGGACCATGCAGACACTCCTCGCCCGGGAATACGCGAACCGGGTCTGGATTACTCCGGAGTTCAACAAATCAACCGGTCTCCGGATCCAACTGTGGCGAAGAGCCGTGTGGGCAGTAAAGGCCGACATTAAGGACCGCACGCTGCGGCTCTCGCTTCAGGAGTTTGGTCCGCAATTGCAGTTCCGCTTCCTCCGCCTGAGCATCGCGGGAAAATCGGTGCAGACGGAACTGGTGCGGGACCCTGAGAAGGGGCTCCACGGAAGCATTGATGTTCCGGAAATATCACCGTCAGACCTTTCATCGGCGCTGCCGCACTGGACACTCGACGCGGTCACCGAGGACGGACGCACGCGCCGCATTGGTTGGGCCCTCGGAAGCAATCTTGAGGCTGAGGACGGCACCGCGAACACGGACCGTGGCCTGCGGCTAACCAGAACCAGCAAAGGTAACATCACGTTGACGGACGACTTATTGGGGGCTGAGATCCTCAATGTGCGATTTAACGACGACTTCACTTCTCTCGTGTTTGATGTCCGCACCGATTCTCCGGATGTGTTGCCCACATTCGAACTGGCCAGTGACCGTCATTCGTTCACCGGATTTACCATCAAGTCCCGGACGGCCGGATTGTACGAGCTGACCTTCAACCTCACGGTGTCCGATTGGGGTCGGCTTCGCCAAGTTCCACCGAGCGGCCGGTATTATCTGAGGCGAATTGATTCAAAGCACGATGCCCGTTCCAGCCCGGCAGTCATGCGCACTGCTCCCGAGCTTGCTGCGAGGTCCAACCGCTTGGACTGTAGCCGCGTAGCGGTGCACCTGGGTGCCAGCCACACTGGCACGTTCCGGCTTACGTTTCAGCCAGTTCTCACGCCCGAAGAAAAGACCCAAATGGGACAGTTGGCGCTGTATCGGAGCCATGTTGAGGCGCCAACGCTCCCTCTGGATCAAAACGCATTTTTCTTTCGATGCTATTTCGGTGAAGTAGCGAATGACAGCCAGGTCGAGTTGCACAGAGAGATACTACGCCGTTGGCCTGGGGCAAAACTTTACTGGGAAGTATCGGATTTCTCGGTCGTACTCCCTCTTGGGGGCATCCCCGTGGTCAAGCGCTCGGAGGCCTGGTACGCAGCCCGGAGCACGGCAGCCTATACTTTCTCGAACAACGACGCCGACTGGTGGAAACTTAGACGCCCCGGGCAAACGGTAGTTCAGACGTTCCACGGCCATCCATTTAAGCGGATGGGACGGTCCCGTTGGCTAAGCCTGGGTGCCGGCCCAGAGCGAATTGCCCACCGGATCGAGGTGAAGAACGACCAGTGGAGTCACATCGTCAGCCAGAGCCCGAAGGCTACCGAGCTCTATGTCAACGAATACGGTTTCCGAGGAACGATGTTGGAACTTGGCTATCCCCGAAACGACGTGTTCAAGGGGCCCCATGCAGCGCGAACTGCTTCGGACACGCGCCGACTGTTGGGGATCGATGAATCTAAAACGGTAGTGCTGTATGCTCCTACATGGCGAGAATCAGACCAGAAAGCAACAACAGAGACCGTCGTGAAGGACCTGTTCGATGCCGCCAAAATCGCTGAGGATCTTGGACCTGATTACGTGTTGCTCATGCGCGGGCACAGGTACAGTTCCAGCTCCGGCCCGGTGGACCGCGGCGCCGCGCGAATAATCGACGTCACCGCCTATCCGGACTCAGCCGACTTATGTATGGCTTCCGACATTGGCGTATTCGACTATTCGTCGATTCGCTTTGACTATGCAGTAACCGGCAAGCCTATGATTTTCTACGTTCCGGACTACTCGCTTTATGAGAATGAACGGGGCTGGCTTTTCCCCTACGAAGATTCAGCACCGGGTCCTCTCGTTTTCGATGAAGGAGAACTCACTTCTCGGATTCGCAACTGGATGCTTTGGACGATTGACTACGCAGAGAGCTACGCAAAGTTTTTGACCAATTTTGCACCTCTTGAAGACGGGAATGCTGCAGCAAGAGTCATTGATGCAGTCGTGCCGGACGATCAGTACAGATCAAATTTATGATTAATATCAGTTGCGGGAGATCTGAATGGTGTCTCCAGGTCAAGAAATTATAAGGTCAAAATTGCAACCTATATTTATGATCGTATTCGAGATAAACGCTCGAAAAGGCGGAATGACAACCGCCATGCTGAACCGGTCGCGAGTCTTTGAGTCCCAGGGGCACCAGGTTCACTTGGTAACTTTTGACTTCAATCCGGACTATGACGCCGAGTTGGCTGCGCTCATTGGCAGTGGCCGGTTGTCGCCTGGAGTCCACCTGACGAATATTCATGAATACTACTCGTCCATAAATACTCTCAATCGATCCGTTTGTCGGAGCCCAGGCACCCCTCCGGCGGACATCGCGCCTAGCGACACCAGCGGCGATGTGCGCATCCGAAGGGAGTACCACTCGGCCGGGTACATGGTCCGGGAAGTGACGATAGACGTTGTTTCGGGTGTCCCGTGCGCGGAGCGCTACTTCACACCCGACGGCTTCTGCTATCTGACGACTAGTCTCAACATCGAGAAGGGGGTTCCGCGCGCCCTTAGCCTTAATTTCCGCGATGGGTCTCCCAGCCAGAGTTTCACGAACAACAGGCACTGGAGGATCGACTGGCTGAATAGACTGGCCCGGCAAGAAGTGTGTAGACCCGTCTTTATCTGCGATGGACCAGGAAGCGCACCCACTGTGATGGGTATGGAGAGGGGTCTGGCCTATCGGTTATACCAAATCCATATAAATCATTTTTTGGAACCTTTTGAGTTCGGTAGCCCGATAGATGGCGACCATCGCTTAATCTTCTCGAACATAGAGGGGTTGGATCAGGTTGTCGTCCTGACGGACCAGCAACGCAAAGATATCGTCGCTGACTTCGGAGGTGCGCATAAGATATCGGTGATTCCAAATTTCTGCGACGTGGGGACGGTCCCGTCTGTGGATAAAAAGTCTCATGAAGTATGCATGCTAGTACGGTTTCATCCGCAAAAGCGCGTGGATGATGCTATTCGGGCATTTGTACGCGTCCGATCTCGAGTCCCCACGGCAGTTCTCCGCATTTATGGTATGGGCGAGGAAAGAGAGAACTATGTCAGTCTCATTTCAGAACTCCGCCTAGATGAATGTGTGGTGCTTGAGAAGTACACAACCGACACCCGGCGTGTGTTGGCCGCGTCAGCATGTTCCCTGATGACGTCCAGTTACGAGGCGTTCTCGCTTTCTATCGCCGAATCGTTGAGCGCCGGTACCCCAGTGGTGGCACTTGATTGTCCCTACGGACCTTCGTCCTTGATCGATGACGGACGTAATGGTTTCCTAATAAAAAACCGCGATCTTTCGGTCTTTGCTGACGCAATCGTACTTCTGCTGAATGACCCTGCCAAAGCTGCAGCCATGGGGCGGGAGGGTCGACGGATGATGGTCGAAAATTACAGTGATGATGACATTTACGGGCAGTGGATCGGGTTGATCGGCTCCATCACGGGGCCGGCGTCCTAGCAGGTTGCTCCGACCTGCTGCAGGGTTAGGTGAGCTGCACAGAGAGTTGATACGTTTTACTGTCACCGCATCCTGGAACGCCGCGGACTCGCCAAGCCGCAGGAGAGCTAGTAGTAAAGAGCCTGGAGGCGGTTCGGCTGACCTTGGCGGCGTTGTCGAAAAAGCGACCTACGCTCCCGAGCGAGGGTCCGAGTTCCCACTGTCGCAGGTTTTCGCTGAATCTTCAGGACGTGAAAATGGTACCGTGATCGGAATGCATGAGCGTGACTCGGTCGCCTTCGCGGGTGTGGTGGGCCTGACTCACTGCCAGGCTCACCAGCGGAGTGTCGTTGATCGCTGATCAAGAGCGGCCCACGGCGGTCCATGCGAAGCGATCGAGCACCGCGCCGCAGTGGATCTTTCGCTCACGGGCCGGGTGCTCGGAGATGTCGGTCAGCCACAGCCTGTTGGGGCCATCGGCGGTCGAGACCCTTGTTGGCCAGATCCGCGTCAAGGCGATCGGCTGCCAGCGCGTCGCGGAAGACCCCCGGCGCGCGGAACCCCTGCAGTTCGTTGCTGCCGCGTGACAGCCTTGATGAGTTTGCAGTAGACGATCACGACGTATTCAGCTCGACATGGATACGGCGCCCTCCGTACGTTAGTTCGGGCTGTCCGTGGACGATCGCGACATAGTCGGCCAAGATGCGTGGTGTGAAGGCCCGGATCGAGAGCTCACAGCGCAGGTGCTCAATGTATGTGGAATGGTTCCTAGCGATGGTCTGGCAGGCAGGTCTGGGGCGAGAAGCCCTGGGCGGCCAGTTGAGAATGTCAGTCCGACTTGAGCCCACTGTCTTCGGAAAGTGCAGCTGGTTGGGTCCCCGTTAGCAGTCCAGCTGCTCCGGGTCCCTCCTGGTAGACCGGCCATATGTGAGAGGTGCATAGTGACTTCGAGGAGGTCATGAAATGCCTTTTGAATATCCTGCATCCGTCAGACGAGGGCTCAGCGAGCGTATGCGCCAGGGGGAAGCTGTCCTGGCTGTTCATGCCGAATCCGGGATCTGCCTGGGTACCCTATACCGGTGGAAGCATCAGGCTTTGGTGGATGCGGGACTGGCGGCGGGGACGCCGAGCACGCAGGCCCCGGACCTACAGTCAGCTGCGAAGAGGATCCGGCAGCTTGAGGATGAGCTGGCCATCGTGAAGGCCGCCAGCGCCCTCTACGACGAGCAAGTGGTGGTGCCCCCAAAAGGAAGTTCGCAATTGTCGACGGGCTCGTAGCCCAGGGCTTCTCAGCCAGAAGTGCTTGCCGCACCGTCGCCCTGAACCGTTCGACCTACATTAAGCACCTTCGCGGTGAGCTCTCCATCCGGGCCATCAGACGACGCATCGTGGCCGACTATGTCGTCATGATTCACGGGCAGTCCGGCGGGACCTACGGTTGGCGCAGGATCCGTGCCGAGCTCCTGGATGAGTACGAAATGATCGTCAACCGCAAGCTCATCAAGGCTGTCATGCGGGAGCAGCGAATTGCCGGGGTTCCGCGCATCAAGATCTTCCGCAACCCGCTGGCAGACAAACGCGTGGACGCGGATCTGGTCAAGAGGCTCTTCACGACCGATGGCCCCAACCGACTGTGGCTGACCGACGTCACCGAGCATCCGACCCGGGAGGGAAAGGTCTATTGCTGCGTGGTGCTCGATTGCTTCGCCCGGACCGCTGTCGGCCGCTCTTTCTCTACAATCAACGACACGGCGTTGGTGAGCCGGGCGGTCAGCCAGGCCCACCACAGCCGTGAACGCGATGGCGCCACGGTCATGCATTCGGATCACGGTGCCAATTTCACATCCTGGGGGTTCAGCGAAAATCTGCGCCAGTGGGAGCTCACCGCCTCACTAGGAAGCGTGGGTGACTGTTTCGACAACGCGGCCATGGAGACGTTCTGGGGGCGCATGCAGACGGAGCTGCTGGACCGGAAACGGACATGGCAAACGGTCATCGAACTAGTGACGGCAATGAATGGTTGGCTCGATTTCTACAACGGCAAACGCCGGCACAGCTACACCGGATATATGAGCCCTGACGCCTACGAAGTACTCTGGAACGACATCAGTAATCCGCTCCTTTTCACATAAGAACGGTGGAACAAGCGGGACCCCTATCAATATTCAGAAGGCATTTCACCACCCCTTCGAAGTCACTATGCACTTCTGCACATGTAGCCGGTCTACTAGGAGGGACCTGGAGCAGAATGGCTTCACCGCTGACGGACCCTTAAACCCCTGCAACGACCTCTGAAATCCGCCCTGTGTTGTCGGCGCAGCGGGAGCGATGTTAAACCGCCTGTCTTTACGTTAGCTCCGGGCTCCTGCAGGAGCCCGGAGCTAACGGCTAGTGCAGATCCTGCCTATCTATGTGAGACCGATATGAAACTGATCGAGCAACTGCTCATTTGGCGGTTTACGCAATGCCAATTTCTCCGGGTCTGGCCACAGCGCATCGAACACGCGCATGGTGGCGTGCCCGTCACAGTACGGCGCGAAGGTCTTGACAAATGCCTCGTATTTGACGGCGTAGCGGCGGGACACGGCAGAGATGTTCTTGATGGAACGAACGACTTCCTCCGTGGTGTTGTGGAGCGGACCGGGGGCTTTCTCTTCGAGATCGAAGTAGAAACCGCGCGTCGCGTCACGGTACTGGGCGATGTCCGGGGTCAGGAAGATGATGGGCTTGCCCGTGACGCAGAAGTCGAACATGACGGATGAGTAGTCGTTTACCAGAATGTCCGCTGCTGTGTAGAGGTCGTTGACTTCCGGGTACTCGGTCACGTCGATGACGAACTTGTTTGCCGCGGTCTGCCGTTGGCCCGCGATGTTGTGATGTCCCCTCAGGAGCAGCACGTAATCGTCGCCGAGCTTCTGCTGCGCCGTTTCGAAATCGAGGTACGTGACCATCTCGTACTGCCGCGAGGCATTCTTGGCATCGTCGCGCCAGGTCGGTGCGTAGAGGATGGCTGTCTTGCCTTCGGGGATGCCGAGCCGACGCCGGATCTCGGCCCGGTCCTGTCCCATCCGCTCCCGGGTCAGGCTGTCGTTACGGGGATAGCCCTCGGCGACTACCTGTCCCTTGAACCCGAAACAGTTGGCCAGAACGTCGGCCGCGTATTCGTTCTGAGCCAGCAGCGCATCCCAGTAGTCGGCCTCGCGCCACATCAGATTCCAATAGGACAGCGAGAAGTTGGTCCGGGCCACATCGTTGCCCAGCTTTTTCAGCGGTGTGCCGTGCCACGTCTGGATGTAGACCTGGCCTTCACGCTTGCGGAAGTAGAACGGGAAATTATTGTTATTGATAAGAACGCGGGACTCGATCAAGAGCTCATGCCACAACCGGGATCCGATCAACACGGGTGTGGTTCCGGCGGGAACGGGCACGGAGAAATCAGCCACCGCCCAATACATCGGCCACTGGCTGCCCCTGCGCTGGAATTCCTCCAGCAAGCGGCGGGGACTGTCGGTGGCACGGCGCCCGCCGAAGCACATGAACAGGATGGAGTCTTTGAGCTCAACGTCCCCGCCCGCGGTAACCGGAGTCCGCAGCGCCTGCTGGTCAAACCTGCCGACCTCATCGGCCGCGAAGGGGGGCCGTAGGTGAATTGTCAGGGCGCCGGCCTTGGGGGAGCGGCTCACGCCGATCTCCAGCCTGTCCGCCTCAATCCGGTTTGGCATTTCGGCCTGGAGCCCGGACGAGGCGGGAATCCAGAAGCCGAGGTGGTCGGCTACTCCAGCCGGCACGAAGCGCACGCTGTAAGCGCCGGCTTCCGGCATCACTTCCTGGCCACCCCACGGGTTCTGGGGCAGGAGGAAGTCTGCAGTGAAAGCGTTGCTTCCATCGTTGGTGCGGACATCCAGCGCCACCTCGGTCGCAGGTATGACCGCTTTGCCGCTGGAAAGGACGAAGCGTGGGGCGTGGATGACCGGCAGGTCCGCAGTACCTTCAATCCGGAGGGTGCGCCCGTCCGGTGACACCTTGACCGTGGAGGCGATAACGCGGGCCTTGCGCTCTTCGAGGGTGATGAAGCCGTACCCTGTCAGTCCGAGCCGTAGGCTTCGGGACTGGTCGAAGAGTGATTCCAGCTCTGCGGAACCTTCCGGCCACGCGACGGGCTGCGGAGTCTTGAATCCGCTGTCGAGGCGGAGCTGCCATTCGTACTCGACGGTTGCGGCGGCGCCGGATCCGAGGCTCGGTACGTCAATGACGTAGATTGCCGTGTTCCCGTTAACCTCAAGGCAGGTTGCGGTCTTCCGGATGCCGAACTTCACGGACTCAATGGAGACCTTTGCTGCGACCGGTGCGGAATGGGCATCGACCGTCATCGTCAGGGTGCGGCCGCTCAGGTCCAGCGAAGTCGCGACATACCGGGGAGTGACCGGGACAAAGGTCAGGCCCGTGGTTGCCGGCCGCATTTCCACGGCCATGCGGGACGCATCCGACATCGGGCTGACAGGCAGCCGGCCAGTGGATCCGGTGAGATCCCGGCGCGTCAACGGCGCCGTGATCGTCCGGCCGCCGGCGGTAACCGAGAGCCGCACATACCAATTGGCTCGCTCCAGATCACCGTTGTGTTCAAGCATTACGGCCGGATCGATGACGGCGCTGAAACCGGCTTCGGCGTACGAGGTCCAATTGTCGTTGGACTCCCAATCAATGGACTTGTCCGAGTGCCGTTGAACCGTCAGCTGGACAGCTTCCTCGGTGTTGGCATTGACCACTGAGGCCTGGATGGAGAGGTCGCCGTCAAGCGGATCGATGGACGAGACGTAAGCATGACCGCCGATTTCCAGCTGGCCATCGGCGCGCCAGGCGAAACGCGTCATCTTGCTGATCAGGCGGAGGTCGATGTCGCGGCAGGCCAGGAGATCAGCGTCATACGCTGAGAGTTCATCCAAATACCGGGGCTGTGCAACGAGGCCGGATTCCGCGATTCGCGTCGGGAAGCTGGAACTGTAGTCGCTTCGGTGGTTACAGATGCGGACGACGTCCTCGCGCCTGTCGGCGAGGACTGCTGAGAGAATCAGGCGGTTGTGGATCCTGATGGCGTCCCAATCGAGCTCAATGCCGTCGCTGAGACGGCTCACTGAGGCCTGCACTAAGTCCCAGTACTCCGGTCCGGTCCGGGGAACGACCTCGTAGTACCGGAACAACCCGTTGCCCAGTTCCCATGAGATGAAGCGGCGGTAAATCTCTGGGGTTGAGAGTTCGCGGAACGCTCCGGCCAGCGATTCGAGACGGTGCAGGCGGTCCTCGAGGTACTCCGGCTGACAAAGGACTTCGCGAGCCGGCGGGCGCACTGCTTCGTCGACGGCGGTGTTGGCCACTTTCACATCCAGGATGTCGAAAGATTGCGCCCGCAGGTACAGGGTGGGGACTACCTGATATTGCCAGTGTTCCCGGTCCAAAGCGACGTCTGCAGTGGCCGACATCCAGAAATCCCGCGCGAATATCTTATTGGCAAGGGCCCCGTCCAGCAGAATCTCAGGAACTTCGGAGAGATCGGCAGCAGGCCGCTGATCGGCGTGGATGTCGCGCTGCCAAGCGGGCGTCGTGCTCGTCTTACCCTTAAGGATTCCTGCCATGCCAACCGCGAAGGACGAACCAGTCTCTCGCAGTGACTGGAGACCGACGTTCAGGCTCCCGGTTTCGACCAGGTCCCCGGCAGTAAGAAACAGTAGATATGGAGCCTGCGATTGCTCTACGGCGTGGTGACGCGCGTCCGCTTCGCGGGTTCCGGAAAGCGCCAGATACTTGACCCGGCCATCCCGCTTGGCGAACTCCTGGACTGACTCGAGACCCAGCCCGTCCAAAGTCGTATCGACGACGATCATTTCCATTGCGGTCGGCTTCTGTTTCACCAACCGGCCGAGCGTCTGGGACGGATCGTCTGCGTAGTCCGTCAGCAGGACGACGACCGAGAGCAGTGGCTGCTGCAAGGGTGTGGCCGGCGTTGCTGTGACCGCCCGCGTGGCTTTGGCGAGATTGGCAGGGTGAGCCACCTTCCGAAGCTGCCTTTGCTGTTCCGGAGGTAGTGCCCGCCAAGCGCGGCGGAGATTCCTCTGTGCGGTGGCTTTCAGTGCAGCTATGGCTTGGCTCTGCTTTGGACCTGGCATTCGTGTATTCGCTTCTCTCATCCGTTTCTAACCGGTGGGTGTCACTTCATGATCATTTGTGACGGATCTGCGGTGATCCTGATGGCAGCGACGGTCGGGAAATCGGTTGCCGCGCACACTGAACACTCAATGATGGCACGGTCGTCTGCGATGGACCGATTTTGGCGGGCCCAAGGCAACCTCGCGCCGGGTCGAGGAATATCTCGAAATTGTGAAGGTCAGCTATCTGATTATGCTGCCGTCAGATCGCGGAGCATAATCGCCTTCCCCACCGATTCTGCGGTTGACGCATCTTCGGCAGCGAGTCCAGCCGCCTATGACTTTGATTCCGGTGACACTCTTCCATTCGACACCGTTTTTGAGGTTGTCGAGCCAGCGTCGGTGACAGGCATGAGCCCGCCTCTGCCCGAGCAGGAGCAAGTACTACCCGGAAAAAAACGCGAGCTCCTTCTTCGAAGTCAGGTAGAAACCACTCGCGCGCCGGTACTTCCAGACACCTAGGCTCCAAGTTACTGGGAAATATAAGTCAACAAATGATGAGAAGCGGGTCTCAACCATGCGCGATCAGTCAAGACTTCAGGTATTGTCGGGCGGCCATGCTCCCCGGCGCCATCGGCGTTCCCGACGGGCCTGGGCTACCCTGCTTTCTGCAGGGCTCGCCTTTGCCGGGCTGGGTGCCATGGACATCGCCGCCGCTGACGTGGGCACGATCGCGCACGATTCGCTGCGGACAGGGTGGGACAGCAATGAGCCGAACCTCTCGCCGTCGGCGGTTGCGTCCTCGAACTTCGGCCGCCTCTTCTCGGCCCCCGTTGACGGGCAGGTGTACGCCCAGCCGCTCGTGATCGGCGGAACCGTGATCGCGGCAACGGAGAACAACAACGTCTACGGGCTAGACGGCGTCACCGGCGTGGAAAAGTGGGCGCGCAACCTCGGCCCGGCCTGGCCAGCATCGACCGTGAGTTGCGGTGACCTCACGCCCAATATCGGCATTACATCCACTCCCGTCTTCGACGCGGCGACAAACAGCATCTTCCTGATGGCGAAGACGAATGACGGAACGAGCCCGGAACTTCCGCACTGGTACCTACACTCCCTGGACCGTACGACGGGAGCGGAAAGGGCGGGATTCCCCGTCCTCATCGACGGCGCCCCAACCAACGACCCGTCCCGGCCGTTCAACGCAATGACCGCAATGCAACGACCCGGACTGCTGCTCCTGGACGGGGTCGTGTACGCGGGCTTCGCCAGCCACTGCGATTACGCTCCCTTCGTGGGCTACGTGGTGGGCGTGTCCACCAGCGGACGGCAGACCACGATGTGGGCAACTGAATCCGGCAACGCTAACGCGGAGGGCGGCATCTGGCAGTCCGGTGGAGGTCTTGTGTCCGACGGTCCGGGCCAGATCTTGCTGACTACGGGGAACGGCATCTCGCCGAAGGCTGGCCCGGGTAAGACGCCTCCATCGACCCTGGCCGAGTCGGTGGTCCGGCTTCGGGTCGGAAGCGACGGCAACCTGACGCCAACTGACTTCTTCAGTCCCACCAACAATCTGAAACTGGACGAAACCGACGCAGATCTGGGCTCCGGTGCCCCGGTCGCCATCCCGGATGGGTATGGCACCGCGGAGCATCCGCACTTGTTGGTCCAGGTCGGCAAAGAGGGACGCATTTACCTGCTCGACCGGGACAACCTGGGCGGCATGGGGCAAGGCCCTGGTGGGACTAATGCCGTCCTCGACGAAGCCGGACCCTACCGAGGAGTATGGGGACGGCCGGCATTCCTGGGTACAAATGACGGTGGCTACATCTACACCGTCAGCAGCGGAGGCTACCTGCTCGCACAAAAGCTCGCGCCGAGCAATGACGGTGGAATCAAGCTCGTCTCGGTCGGGACGTCCACCGGCAAGTTCGGCTTCAGTTCCGGCGCGCCGTCGGTAACGTCCAACGGCAAGGACGGGTCATCCGCGCTCGTCTGGGTGGTCTACTCCACGGGAGGCACCGGAGTCGACGCGGAGCTGCGAGCCTACCGCGCTCTACCGGACGGCACGGGAAACCTACAGCAGGTCTTCAGCGCCCCGATGGGTACAGCTGCCAAGTTCTCCTCTGTGGCCACTGAAAGTGGTCGTGTGTACGTCGGCACCCGGGACGGACACATTCTCGGGTTCGGCGCGCCGACGTCCGCTGCGGTGGGGGCGGCCAATACCGACCTGGGCACGGCCGAGGTCGGCGCCAGCCGGAAAGGCACTGTGACGCTCACGGCGTCCAGGGCGGTGACCGTCAGCGCCATTACGACAAAAGCCCCCTTCGGGATTGAACCTATCGCATTGCCGAAGAAGCTTGCCAAGGGCGGCAGCATGACGGTCCCGGTGACATTCTCGCCGACTCTTCCCGGTCAGGCGGACGGAACGCTCGCTGTGAAGATGCTCGACGGCGAAACCAACCTCATCGGTATTCACGGTGTCGGAACAAAGGAGGGACTAGGCGCGTCACCGGCCTTGGTCCAGTTCACGGACGTGCCCACCGGGGCGGGCAGTCGGCAGACTGTCAACGTCGTAAACACCGGAACAACGGTCGTCAAAATCACTGGCGTAACCTTGCCGGCTGACGCAACTCTCACTGCAGATCCGGCAACTGTCCCGGTTGTCGGACAGACTATTCAGCCGCTCGCGTCGATTCCAGTGTCGCTGACCTTTCGGCCGACTAAGGCGACGTCGGTGACGGACAAACTGGTGGTCAAGAGCGACCGGGGCTCAGTGACTGTGACCGTAAACGCGACCTCCGTTTCCGGAACGGCGCATCTGGAGATGCCGTCTTCCCTGGACTTCGGCGTCGTCCCTGTGGGGATGTCCGCAACAAGGGACTTCACGATAAAAAACACCGGAAACATCCCGATGACCATCACCAAGGCAAAGGCGCCCCAAGGAGCCTTCTCCACGACCACGCCAATATCCGAAGGCCTGGTGATCCCGGCAGGCGAATCTGCCTTCCAAAGCGTCACCTTCACGCCGGAAACCCTCGGGCAGGCGGGCACAGCAGACACTTTCTACCTCATCACCACAGACGACGGCCAGGGCGCACTGAAGGTAATGCTCACCGGAACGGGTATCGATGACCCGATCGCCCTTAAGGCGAACAGCATCGGCGCCGGTGACCCCAGGTCTGCCCTGGGGCGGTCGCTAACTCATGAATACGACGTGGCTGACGGGAAGTGTCAGGACTACGACAGAGGGGTGATTTGCTGGTCGCCAGCGACCGGGGCGCACGAAGTCCACGGAGGGATTTACGGGGCCTACAAGGCCGCGGGCGGTGCCGGCGGCAGCCTCGGATTCCCCACGACCGATGAAAAGACAACGCCGGACAAGATCGGCGCATACAACCACTTCTCGGGCTCGGGCGGGGCCTCGATCTATTGGTCGCCGGCAACCGGCGCGCACTCGGTCCAAGGCGCCATCCGGTCCAAGTGGGCATCACTGGGCTGGGAGAAGGGCCTGGGCTACCCCACTACGAATGAAAAAGGCACCCCGGACGGCGTGGGGCGGTACAACCACTTCGCTGGTACAAGCGAGGCCTCGATTTACTTCACTCCGGACACCGGTGCGCACGCGGTCCAGGATGATATCCGGGCCAAATGGGCGTCCCTGGGCTGGGAGAAGGGCCTGGGCTATCCCACCACGGACCAGAAAGGCACCCCGGACAAGATAGGGGCTTACAACCACTTCTCCAAGGGCGCATCGATCTACTGGTCGCCGACGACCGGAGCACACTCGATCTACGGTTCGATCCGGGCCAAATGGGCGTCCCTGGGCTGGGAGAAGGGCCTGGGCTATCCCACCACGGACGAGGAAGGCACGCCCGACGGGGTGGGGCGGTACAACCACTTCTCGGGCACAAACGATGCCTCGATCTACTTCACTCCGGCGACCGGTGCGCATGCCATCCTCGGCGGGATCCGGGCCAAGTGGGCGTCCCTCGGGTGGGAACAGGGCCTGGGTTATCCCACCACGGACGAGAAAGGCACGCCCGACGGGGTGGGGCGGTACAACCACTTCTCCAAGTCGGCCTCGATTTACTGGACGCCCACAACCGGCGCGCACTCAATCTACGGATCCATCCGTGCCAAGTGGGCGTCACTGGGCTGGGAGAAGGGCCTGGGTTATCCCACCACGGACGAGGAAGGCACCCCGGACGGGGTGGGGCGGTACAACCACTTCTCCGGCAAAAACGAGGCCTCGATCTACTTCACCCCCGGTACCGGTTCGCACGCGGTCCAGGGAGCAATCCGGGCCAAGTGGGCGTCACTGGGCTGGGAGAAGGGCCTGGGCTATCCCACCACGGACGAGGAACGTACCCCGGACGGGGTGGGGAGTTACAACCACTTCTCCGGCAAGAACGGTGCCTCGATCTACTTCACACCGGTGACCGGTGCGCAGGCTGTACAAGGTGCGATCCGGTCCGCATGGGCGTCGGTGGGCTGGGAGAAGAGCCGCTTTAGCTATCCAATTACCGACGAGTACTCGGTTCCCGCCGGCCGGGCGTCAGATTTCCAGTGGGGCCAAATTGTCTGGAACAAGAAGACGAAGACGGTCACCTGGTAGCTAACCGGCGACGGCTGCGAGGGCACGCTCCTGAATCCCCTCGCAGCCGCCGGCTGCGGTCCAATACGGTTGATGAGTCCAAAGCTGACTTCAGGTTCCCCAGCTTTGGACTCATTTTTTGCGCTCCGGCGGCCAGGTCAACCGGCCCCAAGCTGCCCGCGTTGCCCTTAAATGCTGGCGTTAGCCCGGACCAAGTCATCCGGGAAATCAACCTCGACGGCGTAGAATTCGCTGATGTCCACGGGCGTCCACTTGACGTCATCCTGCTGGATGGTCAGTTCGATGGCGCCCTCGAAGTAGTCCTGGTCATCGACTTCGATGAGTCGTTTGAGGAACTTCTTTTTGTCTTTCGAGCTGACGTAGTTGATGCCGACCGCCTCGCCCTGGGCCACATCGGCGGGAACCCGCTTGGACAGCTCATCGATCTTGCCGTCGGCGTCGGTGGTGTACTTGACTTCCTCGTCGGAAACAGAGGACACATCGACGGTGATGAACGATTCGTCGCGCTTGATGTACGGCGCCAGCATCTCCAGAATGTCCGGATCGAAGACGACATCGCCGTTCATCCACAACACGCCACCTTTGGCGGAGTTCCGGATCGCCTTCAGGAGGCTCTTGGACGTGTTGGTCTGGTCGAAGTTCTCGTTGTATACAAAAGAAGCGTTCGGTACGTGTTCGAGGATCATCTCGAGCTTGAACCCGACGGCAATGGTCAGCCGAAGCTTCTTGCCAAACTTGTTCTGCAGATTCTGGACCTGCTGGTGCATGATGGTCCGGCCATCACTGAGCTCCGTCATGGGCTTCGGGTGCGGACGCGCCAGACGCGTTCCCATTCCGGCGGCGAGAATTACGGCCTGGATTTTCATGTGTTCATTCCTCTTCGACGAGCGATCCTTGTGGCGGGAGCGGCGTGCCGTGGCATCACTCAAGTCCACCCCGGAACCGAATATTCGGCGGCGGGGCACTTCCCCCGCGCCCAAGCATAACGGTTCAGTATCGGGGCATCCAAAGGAGCATGTCATAAGGCAGAGGTGGTGCAACATCCGCCGCCGTCCGCCTGGGTAAATTTACGTTTCGGACCGGTCCGTAGCCGCCGGCGAACTCCCCGATACGCGAGCCGACGCCCAGCAGCTGGGCCAGGGCCGCCACGGTCCGCTCGGCCGCCTGGCCATCGCCGTAGGGGTTGACGGCATTGGCCATCGAGTCGAAATGGGCCTGGTCGTGGAGCAGCCGGTCCACTTCCTTGACGATCTTGTCTTCGTCGGTGCCGATCAGGGTGACCGTCCCGGCGTGGACGGCCTCGGGGCGTTCCGTATTCTCGCGCATGACCAGCACCGGTTTGCCCAGGCTGGGCGCCTCTTCCTGGACGCCGCCGGAATCGGTCAGGACAATGTGGGCCAGGGACAGCATCCGGGTGAATTCCCCGTAGGCCAGGGGCTCGGAGACAAGCACGTTCTCCTTGCCCTCAACGAACGGCAGGACCGCGTCCCGCACGACGGGGTTCTTGTGGATCGGCAGCACGATGACCAGGTCGGGTTCGGCGTCGGCGATGCGCGCCAGCGCCCGGCCCACACCGCGCATCGCTTCGCCCTGGTTTTCCCGGCGGTGGGTTGTCACCAGCAGGATTCTCCGGCCCTCGGCCGCGAGGGCTTCCAGCCTCGGGTCGCCGAACGGGACCTCCTTGCTGACCGTGGTGAGCAGGGCATCGATCACCGTGTTGCCGGTGACGACGATGTCGCCTGCCGGCACGTTCTCGGCCAGCAGGTTCGCCTTGCTGGTCCGCGTGGGAGCGAGATGCAGGCTGGCGATCTGGCTCGTCATCTTCCGGTTGGCTTCTTCCGGGAAGGGAGAGAGCATGTCCCCGCTGCGCAGGCCGGCTTCCACATGCACCACCGGGATGCCGTGGTAGAAAGCCGCGATGGCGCCGGCGGTGGAGGTGGTGGTATCGCCCTGGACCACGACGGCGTCGGGCCGCGTGTGGGCGAAGAGCTGCTCCAGGCCGTCGATGGTGCGCGTCATGATCGCCGAGAGCGATTGTCCCGGCTGCAGGATATCCAGGTCATGGTCCGGGGTGATGCCGAAGAGGGTGTTCACCTGGTCCAGCATGGCCCGGTGCTGGCCGGTGACTGTGACAATGCAGTCAAAGAGGGGGGACTGCTGGAGGGCCAGGACGATCGGGGCCATCTTGATGGCTTCCGGACGCGTCCCGTAGATGGGCATGATGGTTGGCATAAGGGTCTTCCCCCGGCTAATCGGTGGACTTTTCTCCAGTCAAGGCTACGCGACGCACGGCGGGATGCCCCGACCGCCCCGGTAAGGCCCGGCGAGGCCGGGCGCTCAGGCGCTGAGGATGAGTGCCAGGATCAGCAAGGGAATGCTGATCGAGACGAGGATCAGGATTGTCATGGCCACCCGCCGTTTGCGCCGGTAGGTCCCCGTGGCGCGCTCGGGCAAACGGACCGGCACGGCAGCGGCCGGGAATTCGCCTGCAGCTGCCGGCTCCGCTGGCGTGGCGGGGTCCTCTGCCGGCAACGCCACCGGAACCGCATCCGGGACCAGGGATGTGTCCGGGATCTCTCCGCGCAGGCGGCGGCGGCGCAGGTGCCGCGGGGCTGCGGGCGGCCGGAGCGTGGCTTTGGCAGGCTTTTCCACGAGTGGTCCTCCTGGCCTCGACAAATCGGTCCTTCGGCTGACGGCTTCAACCGGGCGGACTTCAATTCTTACATTCCCGGCCCCTGATCGGGGCATTCCGGGCGGAGGGATACGTCCAGGAGCCCCCCGGATTCAATGACGAACCGTCGCAGCCACTGTCCCGCGGACAGATCCGGATGCGAGGCCACCATCTGCACATCGGCGTCCGTGCACTGCCGCATCAGCCGGCCGGCGCGCGTGACATGGTAGCTGGAAGTCACCACCGTGACCGAGGTCCAGCCATTGAGTTCCACGAGCCGGGAGATGGCCCGCGCCTCGCCCCGCGTGTCAAGATCCGGCGGGCGGAAACATACCAGCGACGGGATTTGGGAACGGTGCCGTGCCGCACGCGGCGTCGGCAATCCGGTTGCCCAGCGTATCTGTCCGGGCGAGCACCAGGACGGGGATGTCGAGTTCTTCCTGCACCCGACGCGCGGCGGGCAACCGCTCCGCGGCGGCACCGCCGAGCATGATCACGGCATCCGTACGGTGCACGGTCAGGGGATCCGTGTTGGCGAAGAGCTGCACGGCGATGATCAGCCACAGCAGGAAGACTCCGGCCGTCACGGCGAGGACCTTCCGGGCCGCGGCGATCATGGCGGGAACGGGGGGAAGCACGGGGGAGAGTCTTTCACGGGGTGTTCCCGGAGGAAAACGGTGCGCAGTTCCTGCGCAAAAACTGACAAGGATTTAGGCGCGTCGGCCCTGTGAATTAAGTGACGGATGTGTCCGGGGTGGCGGATGCGAATATCCGCCTATGCTATAGGCACCGACGTAGGTCTCACCAACAGGTCTCCACCTTAGGTCTCACCCCTGAAGCGAGCAATTTTGCGAAAACTGAACCTGGCGGCAGCCATCCTTGCCGCCGTGATGCTGGCCGCCGCGCTACCTCAGGCATCTCCCGCCTCCGCACACGCCCCGGCAAGCCTCCCGCAGGCCATGCCCGCCGTGGCGGACCCGGGATACAACCCCGAAGTCGATGACTTTGTCCGGCCCGAGCCCGCATCCGGGCGCGCCAAAACGGAGTACACGATCGTCAGCGCCCCGATGTCCGGGACGTTGAAGACCACGCTGGTCACGGTGCAGCTGGCGGACAAGACGTCTTCGGAAACGGACGCCGCAGTGCCCATGAACACGGTCAAGACGGCCTTGGGAGCCACGAGCGCCTACTGGGCGAACGCGACGGCAAACCGGGTCGACATCTCCCTGGTCAGCGAAAAGAAACTCCACAAGTCAGCGGCTAAATCCACCCAGTCGCCGGCGGAGATCGTGGACCTTGTTGCCAAGGAACTCGGCTGGACGCAGAGTCCGTACACGGCCCTGGTGATGTTCATCCCGGGCGCTTACCTGGGCAACGGCGCGGCCGGCATGGCCTACAGCAACGGCAGCATCGGCGGACGGATCCTCATGCCGCAGAACAGCCGCCTCACCATTCCCGTCCTCACCCATGAATTCGGCCACGCCCTGGGGCTGGACCACGCCAATAGCCTGCTGTGCGGCAGCGGCGCGCAGGATGTCGCGTCCGGGTCCTTCGCCGGCTTCGCCGACTCCACCTGTTCCATCAAGACCTACGGCGACAACCTGGACCTGATGGGGATCTCGCACTGGGACGTGATGCCGGAAATCAGTGCCAGCTTCTGGGAAATGGGACGCTTCGGCACCGGCAAGGAAATCGCGGACCTGGGGACCGTCACCGCCACGCGGACTGCGACCCTCAAGCCCTGGGCCGGCACCGGATCGAACCGGGCGGCCAAATTCACGGACCCGAAATCCGGTGAGGTCTACTTCCTGGAGTTGCGCGCGCCGGTGGGCTACGACGCCGTCATCGCCAGAAACGGAAACCGCGGCGTAAAGATCACCCAGCAGGGCGGGGGCAACTCCTCGATCCTGCTCCCGCCGAACACCCGGCCCTCGGCGTTCAACGGCTATTACAGCAACACCCAGACCTGGCAGGCCGGCCAGACGTTCACCACGCACGCCGGGACCACCGTGTCCATCAACGACGTCAGCGATACGTCCGCCTCCGTCACCATCCGTCCCGCCGGGAACCCGGCCAAGGGAGCCTTTGACAGCGCCGACGTCTCGGTCACGTCCTCCGGCGCGGCCCTGACGGTCTCCGGCTGGGCCGTCGATCCGGCGAAAAGCTCCGCCTCGACGCAGGCACACCTCTATGTCACTGCGCCCGACGGAACCTCGTCCAAGACCATCGTGTCCGCGGACAAGCCCCGGAGCGACGTCAACTCCGCGCTGGGGATCAGCGGCAACCACGGCTTCCAGAGCTCCATCGCGATCAAACAAGCCGGCACCTACAAGGTGTGCGCCTACGCGATTGCCGCCGCGGGCAACACCTCGCTCGGATGCCGGACCGCAAAGCTGGCCGGGTCGCCGGCGCCGGAGGGGTCCCTGGACTCGGTCACGACGGCGCTGCTGACCGGGGAACCCCGGATCAAGGTCGACGGCTGGGCCGTGGACCGCGGAACGCCCGGTGCGTCCATCCCGGTGCGGGTGGACGTCACCGCGCCGGACGGTACGCACCACCACCGGGACCTACACCGCCAACAAGTCGCGGCCGGACGTCAACAAGGCCCTCGGTGTCACCGGTTCGCACGGCTTCTCGGTCAGCGTGCCGGTGACCGAGAACGGCAGCTACAAAGTGTGCGTCGCGGGCATCGCCGTGTCAGCGCTCGCCGACGCCGCCAGCACCGCGCTCGGCTGCAAGACGATCACCGCGGCTGTCTCCGACTACCCGCGGGGCTTCCTGGACTCCGTCCGGTTCACCAACTCCGGTTCCTCCGCCGGCCTGCGGGTGGAAGGCTGGTCCTACGACGTCGGCAAACCCACTGCATCCCTCGCCATCCACCTGTACGTCAAGGCCCCCGACGGCCGGACCAGCATCGTCACCACCCGCGCCGACAAGGCCCGCGCCGACGTCAACGCCGCCATGAAGATCACCGGATCCCACGGGTTCGGCACAACCGTTCCCGTCACCCAGACCGGGACGTACCGGGTGTGCGCCTACGGCATCGCCGTCAACGTCCTGACCAAGCGCAACGCCTTCCTCGGCTGCGCGGACGCCGTCGCGACAGCCGCAGCGCCGCCCATCGGCTACGTCGACAGCATGAGCGTCGATACCCGCAGCCCGTCCGCCGTGATCACGGTTGCCGGCTGGAGCCTGGAGCGGGCCACGCCGTCGGCCTCCAACGGCGTCCACATCTACGTCACGGACCCCAGCGGCAGCACCAAGGGCTACGCGTTCAAGGCCAACCGGACCCGGGCCGACGTCAACACCGCACTGGCCGTGTCCGGGCGCCACGGCTTCCGGAACAGCGTGCCGATCACCCAGTCCGGACGCTACCGCGTCTGCGCCTACGGGATCGCCGTCAGTCCGCTCAGCGCCGGGAACTCGCTGCTGGGCTGCCAGGACCTCACGGCGCAAGCCGCGGCCGCCCCCACCGGCTACCTTGACTCGGTGCGGATCACCGGAAGCAGCTCCACCAAGTCCATTACGGCCACCGGCTGGACGGTCGATCCGAACTTCACGAGCCGCAGCATCCCGGTCAACATCAGCGTCAAGGCCCCGAACTCGGCATCGAAGACGTACAAAGTCACGGCGAACCTGTCCCGTCCGGACGTCAACGCCGCGCTGAACATCGCCGGAAAGCACGGCTACCGTGCTGTTGCGCCGGTGACCAAGCGCGGAACCCATACCGTCTGCGCCTCCAGCCCCGGCATCACCGTGCTCAGCACCGGTGTTTCCCAACTGGGCTGCCTCTCCGTCCGGTACTGAGCGCCGGTGCGCGGGACTGCCTTGTCAGTCCCGCGCGGTAGCGTTGGGGTGTGCGTGAAACTCTTGTTCCAGACCTGACCACTCCGCCCCTGACCGTCGCCGGGCTTTCCGAGGCCGAGTTGCTGCAACGCATCTTCCCGCGCCTCAACCGCGGGTCCGCGACCAACGGCTCCCTGCTCCTGGGCCCGGGTGACGACGCCGCCATCGTGGCCGCGCCGGACGGCCGCGTGGTTCTGAGCATCGACACCCAGGTGGCGGACCAGGACTTCCGGCCGGAATGGAACAACGGGTACCGGACCACCGGCTACGACGTCGGCTGGAAAGCCGCCGCCCAGAACCTGAGTGACATCAACGCCATGGGCGCCCGCGCCACCTCGCTCGTGGTCAGCCTGACGATGCCGCCGGAGACCCGCGTCGCCTGGGTGGAGGACTTCGCCGACGGTCTCACCGCCGGCATCCGGGAGCTCGGCGCCCCGCAATGCGCCGTGGCCGGCGGCGACCTGGGGCGCGGCCGCGAACTAGCTGTCAGCGTCGCAATCCTGGGAACCCTGGAGGGCGCAGCGGCGGTGCTCCGCTCGGGCGCCCGGCCGGGGGACACCGTGGCCCTCGCCGGTACCGTCGGCCGCGCCGCGGCGGGCCTCGCCCTGCTGGAGTCCAGCACGAACGTCAGCGACCTGACCCGGGAGCAGCGCGGGCTCATGGACACCCAATGCCGGCCACAGCCGCCGCTCGCCGCCGGCCCGCTCGCCCGCGAGGCAGGCGCCACGGCCATGATGGACATCTCGGACGGCCTCGTCCGCGACGGAAACCGGCTCGCGGCCGCCAGCCACGCCGTGCTCAACCTCGACCCCGAGGCCCTGCGGCCACTTGCCGGGCCCCTGCAGCCGGCGGCGGACCTGCTGGACGCGGACGCGATGGCGTGGGTCCTCGGCGGCGGCGAAGACCACGGACTGCTCGCCACGTTTCCCGCCGGACGTCCGCTGCCGGCCGGTTTCACTGCGATAGGCTCGGTGGAGGCTCCGGCGTCAACCGACGGCGCGGGCGTGTCGATTGCGGGCAGGCGTGCCGAGTCCGGGGGATGGGATCACTTTGCAAACTAAGATTGCCGCCAACGCGCCAGCAATGAAGCGGTGGTTGAGCAAGGCGGAGACAACGCTCGGCAACCACAGCGACCGTCTCAACGCCATCAACATCTTCCCCGTCGCCGATGGCGACACCGGAACCAACCTGTACCTGACGATCCGTGCCGCCGCCCATGCCTTCGACGCCGCGGAGACCGCTACCCGGCGACGGCGGGGACGGTGTGTTCGTGGCGGCGCCCGATCCGGCGCACAACGACGTCGGGGCGATCCTGGCGCAGGCCGGCCAGGCCGCCATGGAGCAGGCCCGCGGAAATTCCGGGACCCTCTTGGCCGTGTTCCTGTGCGCCGCCGCGGAACCACTGGCCGGACACCCGCGGCTGAGCTCTCCGCTGCTGGCAGCCGCGCTGAACCGCGCCCAGATCCGGGCCTGGTCCGCGCTGAGCGATCCCGTGCCGGGCACCATGCTGTCCGTGATGGAAGCGGCAGCGCACGCGGTGGCCGCGATTGACCAGGCCCACAGCGGAGACGACAGCAACCACACCCTCGGCCTGGCCCTCGACGCCGCCGTCGGGGCGGCCCTGGACGCCGTGGTGCGCACCGAAGACCAGCTCGCGGCCTTGCACGCTGCCCGGGTCGTTGATGCCGGCGGCGTCGGGATGCTGCTCATCCTGGACTGCCTGCGGTCCGCCGTGCTGGGCGAAGAACTCCAGGACGAGCTGCTGGACGGCCTGCACGGTTACGACGTACAGGACCCGCACATCCACACCGACATGCCCTCCGACGATGGCGTCGAGGTGATGTGCACCATCGCGCTCTCGGCCCTGGACGCGGCCATGATGCGCCAGCGGCTCGACGAAATGGGAGACTCCGTCATCATGAGCCAGGTCGGCAGCGCCGTGGGCACCGAGGATCACTACCGCTGGCGGATCCACGTCCACGTGACGGATCCCGAGCCGGCCGTTGCCTTCATCCGGTCCCTCGGTGAACCCACCGACATCACGGTGAGTGAGCTCGCCGTGCCGCGCGACCCCGATCTGCACGCCGCCGGCGTGTCGGCCCCCGACGGATATGAACGCTGAACTGGAGCTGGGCCTGGAACGCCGGATCGGTAAGCGTTCGGCGGCTGTCATCGAGAAGCACCTCGGCATCACCACCGTCGGCGGGCTGCTGAACTACTTCCCGCGCCGCTACCTGAGCCGTGGCGAGCTGACCCCCATCAGCGAGGTCCCCCTGGATGAGGAAGTGACCCTGATCGCGCGGGTGGTCTCCAACAGCACCCGGCCCATGCGCGCCCGCAAGGGGTCCCTCACCGACGTCGTGATTTCCGACGACGCCGGCTCCGCCGCCCGGAGCTCCGGGACGGGACTGCCCGGCACCTTGAAGGTCAGCTTTTTCAACGGCTTCCGGGCCCGGGCCGAACTGCAGCCGGGCCGGCGCGCCATGTTCTCCGGCAAGGTGACCCGCTACGGCGGCTCCCTGGGCCTGACCAATCCTGACTTCCTGCTCCTCGACGAGGACCCCGACACCCCGGGCATGGACCCGGAAAAACTGGCCGCGATGCCCATCCCGGTCTACCCGGCCACCGCGAAACTCACCAGCTGGTCCATCCAGAAAGTCATCGCCACGCTGCTCGACACCGCGGACCTGGCGACGCTGGTCGACCCGCTGCCGGCAGGAATCGCCGCGCGGGAGCAATTTGTCCCCGTGGCCGACGCCTACCGGCTCATCCACGCCCCGCAGGTGCCCGCCGACTGGCAACGGGCCCGGGACCGGTTCCGCTACCAGGAAGCCCTCGTCCTGCAGACCGCCCTGGCCCGGCGCCGCGCGCAGCTCGCGGCCGAAGAAGCCACCGCCCGGCGGCCCGTGGCGGACGGTTTGCTGGCCGCCTTCGACCGCCAGCTGCCGTTCACCCTGACGGCCGGACAGTCCGCCGTCGGGAAGACGCTGTCCGAGGAGCTGGCCCATGATGCGCCGATGAACCGGCTCCTGCAGGGCGAGGTGGGGTCCGGCAAAACCATCGTGGCCCTGCGCGCGATGCTGCAGGTGGTCGACGCCGGGGGACAGGCCGCCCTGCTGGCGCCCACCGAAGTCCTCGCCGCCCAGCACTACGACTCGATCCGCCGGACCCTGGGCCCGCTCTCCCGGGACGGGCTGCTGGGCGGCCTCGGCCCGGACAGCGTCCAGGTCACGCTCCTCACCGGGTCCATGCCGGCGGCGGCCCGGAAGCAGGCCCTGCTGGACGCAGCCTCCGGCACGGCGGGGATCGTGATCGGCACGCACGCGCTGCTGAGCGACAACGTCTCCTTCTACGACCTGGGGCTGATCGTGGTGGATGAACAGCACCGCTTCGGCGTCGAGCAGCGTGATGCGCTCCGGGCCAAGGCCAGCAAACCCCCGCACCTGCTCGTGATGACCGCCACCCCGATCCCCAGGACCGTGGCCATGACCGTGTTCGGCGACCTGGAAACCTCCATCCTGGACGAATTGCCGGCCGGCCGCGCCCCGATCACCACCCACGTCGTGGGACTCGCCGAGCACCCCGCCTGGGCCACCCGGATCTGGTCCCGGTCCCGGGAGGAGATCGACGCCGGCCACCAGGTCTATGTGGTCTGCCCCAAGATCGGCACGGACGACGACGGCGACTTCGCCCCCGGCGAGGCAGAACCGTCCGCTGCGGACCTCGAGGAGGACAACGGATCCCGCGAGCTGGCCTCGGTGACCGGGGTCCTTGAGCACCTGCGGGACGAACCGGCCCTGGCCGGTGTCCCGGTCGCGCCCCTGCACGGACGGCAGGACCCGGCGCTCAAATCCGAGACGATGGCCTCCTTCACCGCCAACCAGACCAAAGTGCTGGTCTCGACCACGGTGATCGAAGTCGGCGTGGACGTCCACAACGCCACGCTGATGGTGATCCTCGACGCCGACAGGTTCGGCATCTCCCAGCTCCACCAGCTCCGCGGCCGGGTGGGCCGCGGCGGCCTGCCCGGGACCTGCCTGCTCGTCACCACGCTCGAGCCCGGACACCCGAGCCGCCGCCGCCTTGACGCGGTGGCAGCCACCACGGACGGTTTCGAACTCTCACAGGAGGACCTCAAGCTGCGCCGCGAGGGAGACATCCTGGGCGCCTCGCAGTCCGGGGGCCGTTCCACGCTCAAACTCCTGCGGGTCCTCGAACACGAAGACATCATCGCCAAGGCCCGGCAGGACGCCCAGCGGATCGTGGCGGCCGACCCTGCGCTGGCGGACCAGCCCGGACTCGCTGCCGCCATCGACGAATACCTCAACCCCGAGAAGGAGGCGTTCCTTGAACGCGGCTAGGACCACCTGCCAGAGGCGCCCAGCGCGCCAGGAGCTTCACCCATGAGCCGCATCATCGCCGGCGCGGCCGGCGGAAGCCCGCTCGTCAGCGTCCCCGG
Source organism: uncultured Actinomycetota bacterium (assembly GCA_963769515.1). Lineage (GTDB taxonomy): Bacteria > Actinomycetota > Actinomycetes > Actinomycetales > Micrococcaceae > Arthrobacter. The sequence goes on along the minus strand of CAVYMG010000034.1, from coordinate 106,028 downwards.
AACCTTGACCCGGCCCACCACGGACCGGGTCAAGGAAGCATTGTTCTCGCGGCTGGACGCCTTTGACGTCATTGCCGGCGCCCGGGTGCTGGATCTCTACGCGGGGTCGGGCTCGCTGGGCGTCGAAAGCGCCAGCCGCGGTGCGGCCAGCGTGGACCTCGTGGAATTCGATGCCAAGGCCAGCGCCGTCTGCCAGCGCAACGCCGACCTCGTCAACACGGTGGCGGGCCGCAAGGTGGTCTCCGTGCACCGTTCCAAGGTGGAGTCCTTCCTGGACCGGTCGGCGGAAGCGGCGCGGTGGGACCTGGTTTTCCTGGACCCGCCGTACCCCCTGGACGAGCCGGCACTGGCCGCCGTGCTCGCCAAGCTCGCCCCGCACCTGGCGGCAGGCGCCGTCGTCGTGGTGGAACGCTCCTCCCGGACCCCCGAACCGGACTGGCCCGCGGGGATGGAACGGTTCGCGGAGAAGAAATACGGCGAAACCCGGCTCTGGTATGCCGAACCCGGGGTCGAGCCGGACACGGAGGACCGACGCCGAACCAGCAGGCCTAGCCGGAGAGCGCGTCCAGCTCGACGCCGGTCAGCACCCTGGCCGGGTGCGGACCGCGCGCCGTCAGCGCGGCGGTCCAGGGAGCAGGCCACGGTTCCTGCGTCCCGGCCAGGATGATGTTCCCGGGGTAGCGGGCCGTGAACATCCCGGCCTCGGCGAACGCCGCCACATCGGTCATGGCCCGCGCGCAGCGCCGCGACCTGGCTCCGGACCAGGGTCAGGCCCGGCTCGTCGCCCACATTCACCACCAGCACCCCGCGCGGGGTCAGCCGCGCCGCGGCCTCGCGGTAGAACCCGGTGCAGGCAATATGCTCCGGCGCCTCCGGGCCGGAGAAAATATCGAGGATCACCACGTCGAAGCGCAGGTCCGCCGGCAGCGCGGCCAGCGACTCCCGGGCGTCGGCGATCAGCGGGTGCAGGACGGTGCCCGTCGGGCAGCGGCAGTTCCTGCAGGACGAAGTCCAGGAGCTCCCGTTCGAGCTCGACGGCGTACTGCACCGAACCGGGACGGGTGGCCTGGATGTAACGGGCCAGGGTCAGGGCGCCGGCACCGAGGTGCAACGCATGGACCGGTTCACCCCACGGCGCCGCGAGGTCGACCACGTGGCCGATCCTGCGCAGGTACTCGTAGAAGATGTCCTCCGGGTCGGCAAGGTTGACGTGGGACTGTTCGGCACCGCCGATGCTCAGGACAAAGCCGCCCTCGGTGAAGGAATCGGGTTCGATCGTGGCGTGCTGACCGGTGGTCCGCAGGAACCGCACGGGGCCCGTGTGCTCTCCGGGCATCCTCAGAGCCTCCCGCGCAGCGTCGCGAGCCGGTCGGCGGCTTCCTCCAGGACGTGGACCTTCTTGCAGAACGCGAAGCGCAGCAGGCTGCGGGTGCGGTCGGCGCCCTCGGCGTGGCAGAAGACCGGGACCGGGATGGCGGCGACCCCTACCAGCGCCGGAAGCCGGCGGGCCAGGTCCACGGCATCGGTGATACCCAGCGGCGAGGTGTCCACGTTGACGAAATAGGTCCCCTGCGGGGTCAGGACGTCCAGTCCGGCCGCGCGAAGTCCCTCGCTGAGGATGTCCCGCTTGTAGCGCAGGGTATCGGCGATGCCGGTGTAGAACTCGTCCGGCAGTCCCAGCCCCACGGCGATCGCGGACTGGAACGGCGTCCCGGAGCTGTAGCTCAGGAACTGCTTCACGGTCCGGACAGCCGCCACGAGGTGGGCGGGGCCGCTGAGCCAGCCGATCTTCCAGCCCGTGAACGAGAACGTCTTTCCGGCGGAGGAGATCGTCAGGGTGCGCCCGGCCGCACCCGGCAGCGTCGCCACGGGAATGTGCCGCACACCGAAGGTGAGGTGCTCGTACACCTCATCGGTGACGATGATGGACCCGTAGCGTGCCGCCAGGTCCACGACGCGCTGCAGGACCTCGGCCGGGAAGACTGCGCCCGTCGGGTTGTGCGGATTATTGACCAGGACCACCTTCGTGCGGTCGCTGAACGCCGCCTCCAGGGCGTCCAGGTCCGGCTGGAAGTCCGGAGCCAGCAGCGGCGCCGTAACGTGGGTGGCTCCGGAGAGGCCGATGATGGCGCCATAGGAGTCGTAGAACGGTTCGAAGGTCAACACCTCGTCGCCGGGGCCGACCAGCGCGAGCAGCGCCGCGGCGATGGCCTCGGTCGCGCCGGTGGTGATAATAATCTCCGTGTCCGGATCCGGGGTCAGGCCGTAAAACCGGGCCTGGTGGACCGAAACCGCCTCGCGGAGCGCCAGGATGCCCTTGCCGGGCGCATACTGGTTGGCGCCCGCGGCGATGGCCGCCTGGGCGGCCTCCCGGATTTCCACCGGACCGTCCTCATCCGGGAAGCCCTGGCCCAGGTTGATGGCACCCGTGGCGAGGGCGAGGGTGGTCATCTCCTCGAAGATGGTCACGCCCAGGGTTCCGTCGCCGGAAAGCAGGTTCGCGCCCGACGCGGCGCGCTGCCAAGGAAGCGGGTGGGAGCCGGGCACGCCGAAGGCGCTCTTCGTTGCTGACATGCTGTCATGGTATCCCGGTGCACCGATCCCGATGCGGTAGGTTCGGAGCATGAGACGCGCTGTATGCCCCGGCTCCTTCGATCCGATCCACAACGGACATCTGGAAGTCATCGCCCGAGCCTCCGGACTCTTCGATGAGGTCATCGTGGGGATATCGACCAACTACGCCAAGAACTACCGGTTCAGCCTCGAGCAGCGGATCGACATGGCCAAGGAGACGTTTTCCTCGCTGAGCGGGATCCTCGTGGAACCGGTGGGCGAGGGGCTCCTGGTCGACTACTGCCGCCAACGCGGGGTCTCGGCGATCGTCAAGGGCCTGCGGTCCTCCTCGGACTTCGATTACGAACTCCCGATGGCCACGATGAACCGCCAGCTCAGTGGCGTCGAAACGGTCTTCCTGCCGGCGGAAAGCCACTACCTGCACCTGTCCTCGACGCTGATCAAGGAAGTCTTCACGCTCGGCGGCGATGTCTCGGACTTCGTGCCGCGGTCCGTGCTCAAACGGCTCGTTGCGGGTGAGCCGGTCCGGGACCTGCCGCATAGAGGGTAGGCTAGTCCGGTACTCGGCGGCCTGCTGCCGGCTACGCGGCCGGACCGAGGCCTGGCGCGGCGCTGTGGCGCTGCTCCGGCACCCGGTTTGAGTCCGTCCGGAAGTTCAGGCTAGGATAGTACGTCGGTCATATGTTCTACAGGAGTTCTCATTAAACGAGATGCTAGTTCGCCCTTGGCGTTCGACGTCAAGGACCTCGGACGCAGTCCGGGGAGCATGCGGACGCTGACGGAACATGTACCCGCACCAAGTGATCTTGGTGTGGCGCTCATCGGTGTGCAGGAAGGCTCAGATGTTGAGCTTGACCTGCGGCTGGAGGCCGTACACGAAGGAATCCTGGTATCAGGAACCGCCCTCGTCCGGGTAACCGGGGAGTGCGGACGATGCCTGGATCCCCTTGCGTATGACCAAGAGGTCGATGTGCAAGAACTTTTCTTCTACGAGGACGTCGAGTTCCCGGACGAAGAAGACGAAGAAGAGCAACGTCGAGTCGAGCGCGATCTGATCGATCTTGAGCCGGTGTTGCGGGACGCAGTTGTTACCATACTGCCGTTCCAGCCGGTGTGCCGGGAAGACTGCCAGGGCCTTTGCTCCGAATGCGGAGTTCGCCTGGAAGACGAGCCGGGGCATCACCACGAGGTCGTAGATCCTCGCTGGGCCGCCCTAGCTGACTTGGCTAAGCCTGACCGGCAAAACTGATCTGTAAGTGTTTTTCTAGAGAGAAATGAGTTAGCCGTGGCTGTTCCCAAGCGGAAAATGTCTCGCTCGAATACCCGCGCCCGCCGCTCCCAGTGGAAGGCAACCGCCCCCCACCTGGTGAAGACCGTAGAGAACGGCCAGGTTGTGTACAGCCTGCCGCACCAGGCAAAGGTCGTTACCGACTCGGCTGGCACTGCGCTGTTCCTTGAGTACAAGGGCCGCAAGGTCGCAGACGTCTAAACTGCCTCAAGGCTGACTAAGATGTCTTCAACTGAAGAGCTTCTGAAGCGTCTCGGTGTCACTATTGACGCCGGGACGCTTCGTCTTGCGCTCACACACCGTTCCTACGCCTACGAAAACGGCGGCATCCCCACGAACGAACGGCTCGAATTCCTGGGCGACTCGATCCTGGGCTTCTCCGTCACCGACGCGCTATACCGCGACAACCCGACGCTGCCCGAAGGGGACCTGGCCAAACGCCGGTCCGCCGTCGTCAGCACCCGGGCACTGGCCGGAATCGGCCGCAGCATCGGACTGGGCGACTACATCTACCTCGGGCAGGGCGAAAAGCTCACCCAGGGCAAGAACAAGGCCTCCATCCTGGCGGACACCATGGAAGCACTGATCGGTGCCACCTACGTCTCCAACGACATCGAGACGGCACGCCAGCTCGTGATGCGGCTGATCGGGCCGCTGCTGAAGGATGCCGCCGCCCTCGGCGCCGGCACCGACTGGAAGACGAGCATCCAGGAACTCGCCGCCGCCCGGCAACTGGGAACCATCAACTACGCCGTCGACGGCTCAGGCCCGGATCACGCACGGACCTTCGAAGCCGTGCTGCGGATCGGCGGGACCGACTACGGCACGGGCGCCGGCAACTCCAAGAAGGAAGCCGAGCAGGAAGCCGCCGCCGACGCCTGGCGCCGGCTGAACGCCGCGGCACCCTCCGCCGCAACGGATGCGGCCGCCTCCGAACCGTCGGACCCGGCAGCTGCCAACGTCTCCACCCCGCCGGCCGCGGCGACCAGCAGCTAGGCCACGGCCTTGCCCGAACTCCCCGAGGTAGAGGTGGTCCGGCGCGGCCTGGTCAGCTGGGTGCGCGGCCGGACCATCACGCACGTTCAGGTCGTGGACCGGCGTTCGATCCGCCGGCATGCCCTCGGCCCTGAGGACTTCGCCGGCAATCTCGAAGGAGCCAGGGTCCTTGACGTGGTGCGCCGCGGCAAGTTCCTGTGGCTGCCCCTGGCGGACACCCCGGCCGGAGACGCCGCGGCGGACGGACATCAGGTCCCCGCCGTGGCCCTGATGGCCCACCTGGGGATGTCCGGGCAGCTCCTGATGCAGGACGCCGCCGTCCCGGACGAGAAACACCTCAAGGTCCGGCTGCGCCTGAGCCCGGCCCCGGGCATGCCCGGGGAGCTGCGCTTCGTGGACCAGCGCATCTTCGGTGGCCTTTTCCTGACGTCCCTGGTCCCCACGGACGACGGCGGACCGGGCGGACGTGCCGAACTGCCGTTGCCCCTGATCGCCGAAGACGCCGCCCACATCGCCCGGGACCCGTTGGACCCTGACTTTTCCTTCGACGCCTTCTACCGCCGGCTCCGGGCCAGGAAGACCGGCCTCAAGCGCGCGCTCCTGGACCAGGGCCTGGTCTCCGGGATCGGCAATATCTACGCGGACGAGGCGCTGTGGCAGGCCAGGCTCCACTACGCCCGGCCGACGGACACACTGCGGCGCTCCGAGGCCCTGCGGGTCCTGGACGCCGCCCGGGACGTGATGACCGATGCCCTCGCGGCGGGCGGAACCAGCTTCGATGCCTTGTACGTGAACGTCAACGGGGCGTCCGGATACTTCGACCGCTCCCTCAACGCCTACGGCCGCGAGGGAGAACACTGCAAGCGGTGCGCCGCCGCCGGTCTCGCCAGCACCATGCGGCGTGACCAGTTCATGAACCGGTCCTCCTACACCTGCCCGCTCTGCCAGCCGAGGCCCCGCAACGGACGCTGGTAGGTCCCGCCAGGGTGTAGAGCAGTCCCCGCCGCGAAATGTTCCGGCTGTTGTCATCGAAAGAGAGTCCCAGCACCTTGCACCTCAAGAGCCTGACCGTGCGCGGCTTCAAATCTTTCGCGTCAGCCACGACGTTTGAATTCGAGCCCGGCGTCACCGCCGTCGTGGGGCCCAACGGCTCCGGGAAATCCAACGTCGTGGACGCCCTCGCCTGGGTCATGGGCGAGCAGGGCGCCAAGACCCTCCGGGGCGGCAAGATGGAAGACGTGATCTTCGCCGGCACGGCCGGACGCCCGCCGCTGGGCCGGGCGCACGTGTCCCTCACCATTGACAACAGCGACGGCGCCCTGCCGATCGAATACAGCGAGGTCACCATCTCGCGCACCCTGTTCCGCACGGGCGGCTCGGAGTACGCCATCAACGGCGCCGGCTGCCGGCTGCTGGACATCCAGGAGCTGCTCTCCGATTCGGGCCTGGGCAAAGAGATGCACGTGATCGTCGGCCAGGGCCAGCTGGACAAGGTCCTGCACGCCACCCCGGAGGACCGGCGCGGATTCATCGAGGAAGCCGCCGGGATCCTCAAGCACCGCCGCCGCAAGGAAAAAACCGTCCGCAAGCTCGAAGCCATGCAGGCCAACCTGCAGCGGCTCAGCGACCTTACCGCCGAAATCCGGCGGCAGCTGACGCCGCTTGGCAAACAGGCCGCGGTGGCCCGGCGCGCCCAGACCGTCCAGTTCGAGGTCCGCGACGCACGCTCTAGGCTCCTCGCCGATGACCTCGTCCAGCTCCAGTCCGCGCTGGCCAGCGAACTCGCGGACGAAACCGCGCTCAAGTCGCGCCGGAACGCCGTCGAACAGCGGCTTGAAGCCGGACGCCAGCGGCAGGCCACACTGGAACGGCAGGCCGCCGAGGCCAGCCCGGCCCTCACCGCGGCCCGGGACACCTGGTACCAGCTCACCGCCGGCCGCGAACGGCTCCGCTCCCTGGGCGCCCTCGCCACGGAACGCGGCCGGCTGCTGGGCGGCACGGACGCCGCCCCGGACACCGGCCGCGACCCCGAGCGGCTGGAGCAGCAGGCCGCCCGGGTCCGCGAGGAAGAGTCCGTCCTGGAATCCACGATCCGCACCCGCCAACGCGACCTGGAGAGTGCCACGGCGGACAAGACCTCAGCCGAGCACGCCGCCGCCGCCGAAGACACGCGGGTCACCGGACTGCTCCGTGCCGCCGCGGACCGCCGCGAAGGACTGGCCCGGCTCGCCGGTCAGGTCGGCGCGGCGCGGTCCGTGGTCGAATCGGCCCAGGCCGAACTGGGACGGCTACGCGAATCACAGCACGCGGGCGAGGAACGACGTCGCCTGGCCGAGGCCGAATTCCGGACCCTCGAAGCGCAGGCCGCGGGAGCGGAAGACGGCGAGGAATCCCTCGACGCCGAGTACGAGGCAGCCAGTGCGGCGCTCGCGGACATCGTCACCGGGATCCACGCCCTGGAGGCTGCCGCCCGCGAGGGGGAGCGGGAACGGGCCGCCCTGACGGCCCGCCGCGACGCCCTCCAGCTGGGCCTGAACCGCAAGGACGGCGCGGAGCACGTGCTGGCGCGCCGGGCTAGCCGGGGTGCTGGGTTCGCTTGCGACCCTGATCGCGGTCGAGGCAGGCTGTGAGGCCGCCATCGCTGCGGCGCTCGGCACGTCCGCCGACGCGGTCGTCGTGGAAGGCGCCGCTGCCGCCGCGACGTCCCTGCGGCTGTTGAAGGACGCCGACGCCGGACGCGCCGCGCTGCTGCTGGCCGACGACCCTGCCGATGACCCGGCCAATGACCAGACCGGGGCCCTGGCCGGGGCGCAGAGTTCCCGCCCTGCCGGGAGCCTTCCCGCCGGAGCCCGCTGGGCGGCGTCGCTGGTCTCCGTGCCGGGACCGGCCGACGCGTCCGGCGCGCTGTCCGCACGGCTCCCGCTGGACCGGTTGCTGGCGGGCGTCGCCGTCGTCGACGGCCTGGATGCCGCGGCGCAGCTGATCGCGGCACGCCCGGACCTGACCGCCGTCACCAAGGCCGGAGACGTGTTCACCGCCTACACGGTCCACGGCGGCTCCGCCACGGCCCCGTCGCTGCTGGAGGTCCAGGCCGCCGTGGACGAAACCGCGGCACGGCTCGCCACGGTCACGGCGGAACTCGAACGGAACCGTTTCGCGCTCTCCGCCGCGACCGCCCGACGTACCGAAGCCGAACACCGGGCAGACGCCGCCCTGGACAAACTCCACGACTCCGACGCCAAGCTCGCCGCGGTCGCCGAACGCCTCGGGCACCTGAACTCCGTGCTGCGCAGTGCGGTCGCCGAAAGCGGACGCCTGGCCGCCTCGCTGGCCAAGGCCGAAGCGAACCTCAGCGCCGGGCAGGAGGCCCTGGCCGCGATGACGGCACGGCTCGCCGCGGCCCAGAACGCCCCGGCGGAAGAGGAACCGTCCCCGCAGCACCGGGACGCCCTCGCGCTGGCCGCCGCGCAGGCCAGGTCCGCCGAAATGGAGGCCCGGCTGGCGCTGCGCAGCGCCGAGGAACAACTGAGCGCCATCCGGAACCGCGCCGCCGCCCTCGAACGTGCGGCCGCCACCGAGCGCCGGGCCAGGGAAGAGGCCGCCGAGCGGGCGCGCCGGCGCCGTCTCCAGGCGCGCCGGGCCGCCGCCGTCGCGGCCGCCGTCGACCGGGCCGCCGGATTCATCGATGTCTCCGTGGAACTGGCCGGCGCGGAGCGCGACAGCGCCGAGGCACGCCGGGACCACGTGGACCGGGAACTGGCGGAACTACGCGCCGCCAACGACGCCCTGGCCCGCGAACTGGCCGAGCTGACCGACTCGGTGCACCGCGATGAACTTGCCCGCACCCAGCAGCGGCTGAAGATCGAGGCCCTCGAACTCAGGAGCGTCGAAGAGCTCGGCCTGACAGCGGACCAGCTCGTGGCCGACTTCGGTCCGGACCGACCGGTGCCCATGACAGCCGCAGACCCGGGCGGCGCCGGGGATAAGTGGGCCGCCCTTCACGTCCCGGTCGACGCGGCGGGCCACGAGATCCCGGCGGGCGTCCCGTACGTCCGGGCGGACCAGGAAAAGCGGCTCCGGCAGGCCGAACGCGATCTCGCGGCGCTGGGCCGGGTCAACCCGCTGGCGCTGGAGGAATTCGCCGCCTTGGAGGAACGCCACCAGTTCCTCAGCGCCCAGCTCGAGGATCTGCGGGCCAGCCGCAGGGACCTACTGGACATCATCAGGGAAGTGGACGAGCGGGTCCAGACGGTCTTCGCGGAAGCTTTCGCCGATACCGCCGCCCAGTTTGTCCGGGTCTTCGCCCGGCTGTTCCCCGGCGGCGAGGGCCGACTGGTCCTGACCGACCCGTCGGACATGCTCACTACCGGCATCGACGTCGAAGCCAGGCCCGCAGGCAAGAAGATCAAGCGGCTCTCCCTGCTCTCCGGCGGGGAACGCTCGCTTACCGCGGTGGCGCTGCTCGTCGCGATCTTCAAGGCCCGGCCCTCGCCCTTCTATGTCATGGACGAGGTGGAAGCGGCCCTGGACGACACCAACCTGGGCCGGCTCATCACGATCTTCGAGGAGCTGCGCGAATCCAGCCAGCTGATTGTCATCACCCACCAGAAACGCACGATGGAAGTCGCCGACGCCCTGTACGGGGTCACGATGCGCGGCGACGGTGTCTCGACCGTCATCAGCCAGCGGCTCGGCGCAGGCGTTTAGGCGGGCCAAAGCGCGTTCGGGGTTTATGAGAAGCTAGGGGAGTGAACGACATCCTCCCCATACTTTTGCCCATTCTCGCTGCCCTGGTGGTCCTTGGTGCCCTGATCCCGGTGCTCATGAAGACCCGGCGGAACATCAAGGACTACCCGGAAACGCGGGACGCGAACGATCCCGCGGAGTCCGGCCAGGCCCCCGGCGGCACCCTCCTGGAGGACCGCCCGACGGCAGGCCCGGCGGCCGGCGGCAGCACCCTCGAGGACGTCGACGGCACGGACACCGTCGAGGTCCCGGACGAAGTTGCGGGTCTCGAAACCATCCCCGTGGAAACCCCGATGCCGGTCGCCGGGCGGCTGATCCGGCTGCGTGAACGCCTGGTCAAGTCCAACACCATCTTCGGCAAAGGCCTCCTGGCCCTCCTCTCGGCGGACAAAATCGACGAAAACGTCTGGGACGAGGTGGAGGAAACCCTCCTGCTCGCCGACCTCGGCACCGAACCGACGATGCAGCTGGTGGACGCGCTCCGGGAACGCGTCAAGGTCCTCGGCACCCGCTCGCCCGAGCAGGTCAAGGCGCTGCTGCGCGAGGAACTCATCAAACTCGTGGACCCGTCCATGGACCGCAGCCTGAACGTCGCCCGCCAGGGCGACAAGCCCGCCGTCGTGATGGTGGTCGGCGTCAACGGCGTCGGCAAGACCACCACGGTCGGCAAGCTGGCCCGCGTGCTCGTCGCCGAGGACAAGGACGTCCTGCTGGGCGCCGCCGACACCTTCCGCGCCGCCGCCGCGGAACAGCTGGCCACGTGGGGCCAGCGCGTGGGCGTGCCCACCGTCAAGTCGGACATCGACGGCGCCGATCCGGCGTCGGTCGCCTACGAAGCCGTCAAAGCCGGCATCGACCAGGAAGTCGACGTCGTCATGATCGACACGGCCGGCCGCCTGCAGAACAAGACCGGCCTGATGGACGAGCTCGGCAAGGTCAAGCGGGTCATCGAGAAACTGGCCGCCGTGGACGAGGTGCTCCTGGTCCTGGACGCGACCACCGGCCAGAACGGCCTGAACCAGGCCCGGGTCTTCTCCGAAGTCGTGAACATCACCGGCATCGTCCTGACCAAGCTCGACGGCACCGCCAAGGGCGGCATCGTCGTCGCCATCCAGAAGTCCCTCGGGGTCCCGGTCAAGCTCATCGGCCTCGGCGAAGGTGCGGATGATCTGGCACCTTTCGACGCCGAAAGCTTCGTCGACGCACTGTTGAACTGACGCCCGAACGCGGCCGGCCCGCAGCGGTGAGTGGAAATACACTCACCGCTGCGGGCCGGTGCCGCTTAAGGCTGATTCAGTAGGTGAAGTTCAGGACCGTCACGGTGCCGGCCGTCAGCTTGAACTTCTGCGTCGCGGAACCGGACGCGAAGCCGGGAACCGTGGTGCGTTCGGCCAGCGGGGTGGGTTCGGTCTTGGCGCCGTCGATCACGGTCTGGTCCTCGGCCGCGTAGCTGGGTCCGCTGAGCTGCGTCATGGTCCCCGTGCGGGCCTTGCCGGGCAGCTTCAATGTGACGTCGGTCTGGGCCGCTGTCTCCGGATTGTTTTCGTTGACCAGGACCACGGTGGTGCTGCCGTCCTCGTTCTGCAGCGCATAGGTGAAGGCCAGCCCGCCGCCGGAATGCTGCAGCTTCAGGAACTTGCCGGCGTTCAGCTCGGCGACCATGGAAATGCCGAAGAAGTTGGCCCGGCCGGACATGTCCCCGTTGCCCAGCGGGTAATCGCCGGCGCTGCAGATCGCGGACATCGGCGGGCCGCCTTTGCACGTGAACGTCGAGCTGTGGAATCCGACCTTCGTGATCCCCAGCTGTGCGGCGTTGAGGACGTAGTCCGCCGTCCACAGGGCCGAGGCGTGGGTACGGGATGTCTCGTTCGAACCCGGGCAGGCGGCAATGCCCGTTTCCGGCAGCCAGGTCTCCAGCCCTGCGGCCTTGCCCGCCGCGAGGGCCGCCTCCTGGTAATCGGCGGCACGGTCATGCATCAGCTGGCTCATCAGGTTCGCCATGGTCGGCGATCCCTTGGGGTCGCTGCCGTCGCAGCTGTACAGCGGATAGTTGTGGAAGGAGAGGATCTTCTTCTGTGGAATCTCCGCGTCAATGAACGGCTGCCACCACTTCTGGTCGTACGCGCCGGGCCCGGCGATCGGGACGTTGGGAGCGACGGCGTGAATCGCCCCCGCGTATGCCTTCAGTTCCGTGATGTACTGCTCCAGACTGTAGCCGTCGGTGCGGACGTCGTTGAAGACGTAGCCGTTCGGTTCGTTGCCGATGGTGATGCTCAGGAGCCGGTCGCCGAAGATCCCAGCGGCGTGCTTGGCCATGTCCGCGGCGCGGGCCGGGTTGTAGTGGCCCAGATCCACCGTCAGCGCGATCTTGGCGTCGCCGGCCTCAAGCAGCGTGTTGATCCGGCTCAGGTCATCGGGACCGACGGCCCGGGCCGGGTGTGTCTTGTCGCCGGAGTACGGGAGCGGTTCGCCGGTTGAGGTCCAGAAAAACCTCCGGTCCACGGCGTTGCCGCCGAACCGGAGGACCGGCTGGTCGATTTCCTGCAGCAGTTTCACCATGGAGGCGTTCAAGCTGCTGAGGTCGGCGTCGGCGAGGTCGGTCGCTTCGAGCGAGATTCCCGCGACGCCCTTGGCTAGGGAGGTGCCCACGAGGTCCTCGGAAATCTCGACGTTCAGTGCCTCGACCGGTTCCAGCGGCGAGCCCGCGGGCGGGCCGGGCTGATCGTAATACGTCACGGCCGGTGCGTCCTCGGCCGGCTGGGAGGTTGCCGGCGGGGACGTCGGTGCCGGCTCGGGTGAGCCGAGCGTCAGCGGGATCACCACGGCCGCAGCGGCAACAGCGGCGGCGACGGCCGCCGCCACGATCATCTTCTTGCGCTTCCTGGCTGCCGCCGGTGCGGGTTTGTTGGCGGTCGGACTATCGGCTTTCCCGGGGGAAGAGTCGAATTCGGCCATGGTGGAGTACCTCCGGAAGATGTGGGGAAAGTCTTCCCAGCTTAGCCAAGGGCCGGAGGCGCCGCGGACGGGGCCGGCCGCTGGAAGGTTTCCCGGGCCAGCAGCCAGCCCGCCGCGGCGGCGATGAGGACACCGCCGGTGACCCCGAAGGCCCAGGGGTAGCCCAACTGGTCGGCGAGGAGGCCGGCGACCACGGGGCCGATGATGGCACCGGTGTCCGCCACCATTTGGAAGACGGCCAGGACCCGTCCGCCGGAGCGCTTGTTGCCGATCACGTCGGCAATCGCTGCTTGCTGGGCCGGTCCGAGCAGGCCCGAGCCGATGCCGGCGACGGCGGAGGCCAGCAGGAACCAGGGCAGATCGTGGGTGAATCCGATGGCCGCGGTAGCCGTCCCGGTGACCAGGAGACCGGCGATCATCAGGGGTTTGCGGCCCAGCGAGTCGGCCAGCCGGCCCGAGAACGTCAGCGCCGCGGCGTTGCCGCCCGCGAAGACGGCCAGCGCCCAGCCGGCAGACCCCGGGCCGGCGCCGAGGGCCGCGACGGCGAACAGCGGGACGGTGGCCATCCGCACGCCGAAGGTGGCCCAGCCATTGGCAAAGCTGGAAAAGAGCCCGGCCCGGTAGGCGCTGTCACGTAGGGCTTCGCGCAGTTCCATGGCCGGAGCCGCCGCTCCGCCGTCGCGGGCGGCCGCCGGGACATGGCTGAGCTGGGTCTGCACCACCACGGCGGCGAGCACCAGCGCCGCCGCGTAAACCAGGAAGGGGACGCGGAGGCCGAATCCGGCAAGCAGACCGCCCACAATCGGTCCGCAGACGTTGCCGATCAGGAACGCTGAGGCGTAGGCACCCGAGACCCGGCCGCGGCTTTCCGGCGGCGCCAGCCGCACCACGAGGGCCATCGACGCGACCGTGAACATCACGGAGCCCGCCCCGCCCAGGCCGCGGAAGACCAGCAGTTGCCAGTAGTCCTGCGCGAAGGCACTGGCCGCCGTCGAAGCCGCCACAATCAGCAGCCCGGCCACGTAGACCGGCCGCTCGCCGAAACGCACAATCAGGGCACCGCCGGCCGGGGCGAAGATGAGCCGCATAAAAGCGAAGATGCTCACGATCACCGCAGCTGCCGTCGCGCCGACATTAAACGTGGTGGCGAACTGCGGGAGCACCGGCGCGACGAGGCCGAAGCCGATCGCGATCAGGAACGCAGCGACCAACATCACCTTGATATCCCGGGGCAGGCGGTTGCTGCCCGGCGCGCGGTCCGCTGCCTTGGGCCTGGCACCGCCTGAAAAGCGGGAAATTCTGCTCATGGTGGGCTCGTCCTCAGTGGCGGGTGTGGCCCGGCTGCGCGGGTGGTGCGGCAGGGCCTTACGAAAGGGGTGAAACATAACCGTAACAAGGCCGAGACGCACCATTTACGTCAGGGAGATGCTTGTAACAAACCGGCAATCTAATTCCAGCAACCGCGAAACACGGCCCCGCGAGACTTTTTACTAAGAACGCAGCACATGCGTTGGACCGGCGGGTGAAACCGCACCTTCAGCAAGAGAGGACGCAGACCATGGAACTCACCGCAGGTCTCGTTTGGCTCCTGGTCGCTTCAGCACTCGTGCTGTTCATGACCCCGGGCCTGGCATTCTTCTACGGCGGCATGACTCGCGCCAAGTCGGCTTTGAACATGATGATGATGAGCTTCGTCGCCATTGGAACCGTCGCGATCGTCTGGGTCCTGTGGGGCGCCTCGATGGCGTCGAGCAATGAGGACAACTTCTTCCAGATCTTCGCGAACCCGTTCAGCCACTTCGGGCTCCACAACTTCAGCGAACCGGCGGACCTGCTCTCCGTGGGCTACGCGGCCACCTTCGCCATCATCACCGTGGCGCTGATCTCCGGCGCCGTCGCAGACCGCGCCAAGTTCTCCGCCTGGGTGCTCTTCACCCCGATCTGGGTCACCCTGGTCTACGCGCCGATGGCCTTTATGGTCTGGGGCGGCGGGTTGTTCTCCGAGGATGGCTGGTTCGGCCAGACGTTCGCCCCGGTCATCGACTTTGCCGGCGGCACCGTAGTTCACATCAACGCCGGCGTGGCCGGCCTGATCCTGGTCCTGATCCTCGGTAACCGCAAGGGCTTCGGGAAAGACCCGAACCACCGCCCGCACAACGTCCCGTTCGTGATGCTCGGTGCCGCGATCCTCTGGTTCGGCTGGTTCGGCTTCAACGCCGGCGCTGCCGGAACCGTCGAGCAGGCTGGCCTGATCTGGATCAACACCCTGGTTGCCCCGGCCGCCGCGATGCTCGGCTGGCTCGCCGTCGAACGGTTCCGTGACGGTCACCCGACGTCCCTCGGCGCAGCCTCCGGCGTGGTCGCCGGCCTGGTCGCCATCACCCCGGCCTGCGCCAACGTCTCCCCGCTCGGGGCCATCGCCCTTGGCGTCGTCGCCGGTGTCGCCTCGGCGCTCGCCGTCGGCCTGAAATTCAAGTTCGGCTACGATGACTCGCTCGACGTCGTCGGTGTGCACCTCGTCTCCGGCATCGTCGGCACCGTGGCCATCGGCTTCCTGGCCACCCCGACCCAGGGCACCGCCGGTCTGTTCTACGGCGGCGGCAGCACCCAGCTCGTCGCACAGGTCCTCGCCGCAGTACTGGCCATGATCTTCACCGCCGTGGTGACCTTCATCATCGCCTACCCGATCCACAAGTTCATGGGCTTCCGGGTTTCCCAGGAGCAGGAAGCCGTGGGCGTGGACCTGAGCCTGCACGCCGAGACCGCCTACGAGTTCGGCGTCGGCGGTCACGGCGGCAGCTTCCAGCCGCTGCACGACATGATCACCGGCAAGAAGCAGGGCGGCGACGCGGAGTCCGGCAGTGACAAGGCAGACGCAGGCAAGGAAAGCGTGGGGGCATGAAACTGATCACAGCGATCGTCCGTCCGGAAAAGCTGGAAGCCATCCGCGAAGGACTCGAAGCCTACGGTGTGCAGGGGCTCACCGTCAGCGCGGCCAGCGGCTATGGCCGGCAGCGCGGCTACACGGAGGTGTACCGCGGCGCCGAGTACAACGTGGACCTGCTGCCCAAGATCCGGGTGGAAGTCCTCGCCACCGACGAGCAGGCCAATGACATCCTCGATGTCATCATCGCCAGCTCCAACACCGGCCGGGCCGGTGACGGCAAGGTCTGGACGATGGATGTGTTCGAAGCCGTCCGGGTGCGCACCGGGGAACGCGGACCGGCAGCCATCTAGCCCGGCAGCCAGTCAGCCAGCTAGCCCGGCAGCCAGTCAGCCTTGAGCCGGCGGCCGCGGCCTCGGCCGACTCCGTTGGGGGAGCGGGCCGGACACCTGAAAGGTGTCCGGCCCGCTTTTGCGTGCCGGTCAGACCGGCCAGTCCGCCGGGCCGGACGAACCCGGCCGGGTACTCTTCCAGCGGGACATGTCCGGCAGCCCAGGACTTCAGGACCGGGTCGATGATCCGCCAGCAGTCCTCCGCGGTGTCGGCACGGACGGACAGCAGCGGATCGCCGGTCAGGACCCCTTCGAGGACTTCGCCGTAGGGCAGCAAGTCCGAGGCGCTCAGCTCGGCCTTGAGCGTCGCCCGGTCGAGGTTGAGCACGTTGCCCGGGCCGTTCACATCGACGTCGAACTCCAGGGTGTCCGGGCCGAAACCGATCCGGAGCCGGTTGGGGGCGTCCACGCCCGTGAAGCCCCGGGGCAGGTGCGGCACCGGCCGGAAGGTGACAACGGCCTCTTTGCGCTTGTTGCCCAGGGCTTTGCCCGAGCGCAGGATGAACGGCACGCCCTGCCAGCGCCAGTTATCGATCTCCACCCGCACCTCCGCGAGGGTCTCGGTCTTGCGTGCGGCGTCCACGCCGTCTTCCGCGGTATAGTCCGGGACCTTCCGGCCGCCGATACTACCTGCCGTGTACCGTGCGCGGCGGGTGCTCGTGCGGTAGGGGGCCTTGATGCTGCTGGCCCGCAGGACCGTCGCCACGGCGTCGCGAAGGTCCCGTTCGTCAATGGAAGCGGGGGGTTCGAGCGCCATCAGCGCCAGGATCTCCAGCAGGTGGCTCTGGATCATGTCCCGCAGGGCGCCGGCACCGTCGTAATAGCCGGCGCGGCCCTCCAACGCCAGGTCCTCATCGAAGATGATTTCCACCTGCGCGATGTGGTGCCGGTTCCAGATCGGCTCCAGGAATGTGTTGGCGAAGCGCAGACCCAGGATGTTCAGGACCGTCGCCTTGCCCAGGAAATGGTCCACCCGGTGGACGTGGTCCTCCGGGACGAGGCCCGCGAGCGTGGCGTTGAGCCGGCGGGCGGAGTCCTCATCGGAGCCGAACGGCTTCTCCAGGACCAGCCGCGTTCCGGCCGGCACCTGCTCCGGGGCCAGGGCCTCGCAGGCCAACTGGCTGACGTGCGGCGGCAAGGCGAAGTACACCGCTACCGGCCCCTCCATCTCCGCAAGCAGTCCCGCCAGCTGCCCCTCGGCCGTGACGTCGAGTCCGTAGTAGCTGCTGGATGTCCTGACCCGTTTCAGCTCCCGCTTCCCGTGGGCGTCGGCCTGCGAGTTCTCGTCCGCGAAAGACTCTTCGATCCGGTCCAGCCACTGCTCCGGCGTCCAGTCATCCGAGCCTGCGCCGACGAGGGCCAGGCCGTCAGCCCGGCCCCGGGCCACCAGCCGCGCCAGCCCGGGCAGCAGCAGCCGCCCGGTCAGATCGCCCGAGGCGCCGAGAATAAGCAGGGTCTTCACTCTTGTTTCACTGGTCACCTAAGCCAGCATGCCATCATGACGGCGTGACTTGATACCCTAGAGAGTCGAGTCCCGTTGTCGAGACGGTTCGTTCAGGCGAACCCCAGTCGCGACGCTGGCGTGCCGTACCGGCCGCCATCCGTACATCCACTGAAAGAAGTGCACGGCGCGTGTTCAATTCACTCTCTGACCGGTTGACAGCAACCTTCAAAAACCTCCGTGGCAAGGGCCGCCTGACCGAGGCGGACGTTGACGCCACGGTCCGCGAGATCCGCCGCGCCCTTCTGGACGCGGACGTGGCCGTTCCGGTAGTCCGCGAGTTCACCGGGCGCGTGCGCGAGCGCGCCCTCGGTGTCGAGGTCTCCGGTGCGCTGAACCCGAGCCAGCAGATCGTGAAGATCGTCAACGAGGAGCTCGTGGAGATCCTCGGTGGCGAGACCCGCCGGATCCGCCTCGCCAAGACCGGTCCCACCATCATCATGCTCGCCGGCCTTCAGGGCGCGGGCAAGACCACGCTGGCCGGCAAGCTGTCCAAGTGGCTCAAGGCCCAGGGCCACAGCCCCATGCTGGTCGCGTGTGACCTGCAGCGCCCCAACGCCGTCACCCAGCTGCAGGTGGTGGGCCAGCGTGCCGGCGTGCCTGTGTACGCACCCCACCCCGGCGCGACCTCCGAACTGGAACACCCGGCCGGCGATCCGGTCGCCGTTGCCCGCGCCGGCGTCGAAGAGGCCCGCCGCACCCTGCACGACGTCGTGATTGTCGATACCGCCGGACGTCTCGGCGTCGACGCCGACATGATGGAACAGGCCAGCCAGATCCGCCGGGCAATCGTTCCCAACGAAGTCCTCTTTGTGATCGACTCCATGATCGGCCAGGATGCCGTGAACACGGCGCTGGCCTTCGATGAGGGCGTCAACTTCACCGGCATCGTGCTGTCCAAGCTCGACGGCGACGCCCGCGGCGGTGCCGCACTGTCCGTGGCCTCCGTGACCGGCAAGCCCGTGATGTTCGCGTCCACCGGCGAAGGCCTGGACGACTTCGAACTCTTCCACCCGGACCGGATGGCCTCGCGCATCCTCGACATGGGCGACGTGCTCACCCTGATCGAGCAGGCCGAGAAGTCCTGGGACAAGGATGAAGCAGCCCGGATGGCGAAGAAATTCGCCGACCAGGAAGACTTCACCCTCGATGATTTCCTGGCCCAGATGCAGCAGATCCGCAACATGGGTTCCATGAAGAAGATGCTGATGATGATGCCGGGCGCGCAGAACATCCGGCAGCAGCTGGAGCAGTTTGACGAACGCGAGATCGACCGGGTCGAAGCGATCGTCCGGTCCATGACGCCGCACGAGCGTGTCGCGCCGAAGATCATCAACGGTTCCCGCCGCGCCCGCATCGCCCGCGGTTCCGGCGTGCACGTCTCCGAAGTCAACGGCCTCCTCGAGCGGTTTGCGCAGGCCCAGAAGATGATGAAGAAGATGGCCGCCGGCGGCGGGATGCCCGGGATGCCGGGGATGCCCGGCGCCGGGGGAGCAGCCCGCAAGGGTGCCAAGAACGCGCCGAAGAAAAAAGCGCGCTCCGGCAACCCCGCCAAGGCCGCCCAGGAGCTTCGCGAGGCGGAAGCCCGGCGCGCGGCAGGGGCAAAAGCCTTGCCGACCGGCGCCTCCTTCGGCCAGCAGGGCGGGGACTTTGATCCCTCCCAGCTGAACCTGCCCAAGGGCTTCGACAAATTCCTCGGCGGCGGCAAGTAACCCGTCGCCCGCCGCTATGTCGCCCGCCGGATTGACGGGCCGGTGCCCTAAAGTTAGAGGATGTTCAAGCAGCGCGTAGTTTTTGTCCACGGGGCAGGCAGCTTCGGTGCTGCCGCGTGGCCGAAGCAGCACGGAATGGCACTTTCTTACGATGCCCTCTTCCTTCGGCGGCACGGATTCGAACCGGACGCTGAACCGCGCGAAACGGACTTTGCCGCGGACACCGCCATTGTCTTGGGTTCGCTTGCCGACGACGGCCGCGGTGAGGCCGGCGGGCACGTGGTGGCCCACGCGCAGGGAGCCATCGCGGCGATGATGGCCGCCGTCCAGCGGCCGGACCTGGTCCAGTCGCTGACCCTGGTGGAACCGGCCTGCCTGTCGCTGACGGCTGAACTGCCGGCGACGGCGGCGCACCGGGCCTTGATGCAGCCGCTGTATGAAGTCCGCCATCAGCTCACCGACGAGGAATTCCAGCGTGAGTACCTCCGGCGGGCGTTTTCCGCCGATGCCCCCGGACCGACCACGCCGGAGGCCGTCCGCGCAGCCCGGCGGCTGCGGCTACAGGCTCCGCCGTGGGAGGCGCCGCTCCAGATCGTCCCCGGCGTACCGACCCTGGTCCTCACGGGCGGGTGGGAGCCGTTGTATGAGGAAATTGCCGGCTACCTGCGTGAGACCGGCGCCCTGCACCATGTTGCCGCGGGCGGGCACCGGCCCCAGGATTCGGCGGAAGGCAGCCGGATCATCCGCTCGTTTATTGCCGAGGTCAGCCGGTCCCAACACGCGCAGGCCTGCTGAACGGGAGACCGGCCGGCTCACACCGCAACCGGCCGGCGCCGTTCACCTAGTCGCGGCCGGCGACGGTCGGTTCCGGAAGGTACACCTTCCCGCCCGAGGCGAGGAACTCCTGGCTCTTATCCCGCATCCCGGCCGCCATTTCGGCCAGGGCGGCCTGTGACTCCGCGGACCCGTATTCGGTCCGGATGTCCTGGCTGATCCGCATGGAACAGAACTTCGGTCCGCACATGGAGCAGAAGTGGGCTGTCTTGGCAGGCTCGGCCGGCAGCGTTTCGTCGTGGTAGGCCTCGGCCGTGACCGGGTCCAGGGAGAGCGCGAACTGGTCACGCCAGCGGAACTCGAACCGCGCCCTGGAGAGGGCGTCGTCGCGCTCATGGGCGCCCGGGTGGCCCTTGGCGAGGTCGGCGGCATGGGCGGCGATCTTGTAGGTGATGACCCCGGTTTTAACGTCGTCCTTGTTCGGCAGCCCGAGATGTTCTTTGGGCGTGACGTAGCAAAGCATGGCCGTACCGTACCGGGCAATCTCGGTGGCGCCGATCGCCGAGGTGATGTGGTCGTAGCCCGGGGCTATGTCCGTGACCAGCGGGCCGAGCGTATAGAAGGGGGCTCCCTGGCAGAGTTCCTGCTGGCGTTCGACGTTTTCCCGGACCAGGTGGAAGGGAATGTGGCCGGGCCCCTCCACCATGACCTGCACGTCGAACTCCCAGGCCCGCTTCGTCAGTTCGGCGAGCGTATCCAGTTCGGCAAACTGCGCGGCGTCATTGGCATCCGCCGTCGCGCCCGGGCGCAGCCCGTCCCCGAGCGAGAAGGCAACGTCGTACTTGGCGAAGATTGCGCACAGCTCATCGAAGTGCGTGTACAGGAAGTTTTCCCGATGGTGGGCCAGGCACCAGCCGGCCATGATGGAGCCGCCCCGGGACACGATGCCGGTGACGCGGTTCGCGGTCAGCGGGACGTAGCGCAGCAGCACGCCGGCGTGGATGGTCATGTAGTCCACGCCCTGCTCGCACTGTTCAATGACGGTGTCCCGGAAGACCTCCCACGTGAGCGCGCTGGCCTCGCCGTTGACCTTTTCCAAAGCCTGGTAGATGGGGACGGTGCCGATCGGGACGGGGGAGTTGCGGATCAGCCACTCGCGGGTCGTGTGGATGTCATCGCCCGTGGAGAGGTCCATGACGGTGTCCGCGCCCCACTGCGTGGCCCACTGCAGCTTGTCCACTTCCTCGGCGATGGAACTGGTGACGGCCGAGTTGCCGATGTTGGCGTTGATCTTGACCAGGAAGGCCTTGCCGATAATCATCGGCTCCGACTCCGGGTGGTTGATGTTGTTCGGGATGATCGCCCGGCCCGCAGCCACCTCGCTGCGCACCAGCTCCGCCTCGCAGTGTTCCCGCAGGGCCACAAACCGCATTTCCGGGGTGATGACGCCCCGGCGCGCGTAGTGCATCTGTGTCACCGTGCGGCCGTCGATGGCCCGGCGGGGCACCGGCCGTGTGCCTTTCCACTCGGCCGAGGCGGCGCCGCGGCGGACGGCCGACCGGCCGTCATCCAGCAGGTTCCGTTGCCGGCCGCTGTAGGGTGCGGTGTCGTGCCTTTGCTCAATCCACGGGGTACGGAACGGCGCCAGCCCGCGGACGGGATCGCTGCCGGGCCCTGCGGTGCGGTAGGCCCGGAACGGGGCGTTCGGGACCCCGCCCGGCGAATCCTCCAGCACGATCTCGGTCACCGGAACGCGGATGCCGTGTTCCTCGTCCGTGATGAAGGCCAGGGAGTGCGCCTTGAGCGACTGCGTGGCGGCGTTCTGGTCCCGGCGGCCCTGGTTGAGGGCAGGGCTTTGCTGTGTCTCTGTGGTGCTCAACGGATTACTCACTTCCTTCGCCGGCATTACCCGGACAGGTTCAACGGTCGCAGGCTGCGTCAGCCCGATCTCAGCCCCTGCAGGGGCACCCGTGTGGTCGTAGATGAAGCTACCACAGGCAGGCCAGGGCGCCGGAGTATGACCGGGCCGGAGCCGGCCGGAGGTTTACGCTTGGAGTCATGACCAGGATCATCGAGTTCAGCGGCCCGGTGCTGACCGCGCCGGACCGGGAAGAACACGGCCTGTGGTCGGTCGGCGGGATCCTGACCTTCCGGCGCCCTGCCCGCGCACCGGACAGTGTCCTCACCGGCTGGGTGATCCCGGGACTCGTGGACGCCCACTGCCACATCGGCCTCGGCCCCGGTGGGGATGTCACGGCCCAAACCGCCGAGGACCAGGCGGTCACGGACCGTAACGCCGGGACCCTGCTGGTGCGCGACGCCGGGGCTGTCCACGACACCCGCTGGCTGCAGCAGCGGACGGACCTGCCGCGCCTCATCCGCTCCGGACGGCATATTGCCCGGACCCGGCGCTACCTGCGGGATTTCGCCGTCGAGGTGGAACCTGACGGCCTCGTGGAGGCGGTGCGGAAGCAGGCCAGGGCCGGCGACGGGTGGGTCAAGTTGGTCGGCGACTGGATCGACCGCGACGCCGGGGACCTCGCCCCGAGCTTCCCGGCCCGCGTCCTGAGGGACGCCGTGGCGGCCGCCCATGACGAAGGCGCGCGCGTCACCGCGCACTGTTTCGCCGAGGACACCCTGGATGACATGCTCGACGCCGGGATCGACTGCATCGAGCACGCCACCGGGCTGCTGCCGCGGCACCTTCCGCAGTTCGTGGAGCAGGGCGTCCCGATCGTCCCCACCCTCATCAACATCGCAACCTTTCCGGACATCGCAGCCCGGGCCGACGCGGGATTCCCTCGCTACGCCGCGCACATGCGTGCGCTGTGGCAGCGCCGCGGCGAGCGGATCCTCGAGGCCTTCGAAGCCGGTGTCCGCATCTACGCCGGCACCGATGCCGGCAGCGTGATCCGCCACGGGCGCATCGCAGACGAACTCCAGGCGCTGCACGCCGCCGGCCTGCCCGCCCGGGCGGCCCTCGACGCCGGGGCCTGGGCGGCCCGGGCCTGGCTCGGCGCGGACGCGATCAGCGAGGGGGCCAGCGCCGACGTCCTGGTCTGCGCCGAGGATCCGCGGACCAATCTGGCAACCCTGCAGGAGCCGCGGCACATTGTGCTGCGCGGCGAACGGGTCGCGCCGGACTAAGCCCGCCCACTTGAAAAATATTGAACCTTCAACTAATTTGGGTGTAGGCGATGTCACCGAGAGCCGGTGGCCGCAGGACAACCGGAGCGCACATGACTGCAGGATCCAGCACCCAGGATCTCCTTCCCGCCGAACTGGCAATGGGAACCGTGATGCTCAAGGTGGGTGACATGAAGCTCATGTCGGATTACTACCAGCGGGCCCTCGGCCTGGAAATCGTGGCGGAACAGGACGGCGGGCTCTACCTGGGCCGCCGCCGGAAACCCCTTGTGCACCTCGCCCCGGCCGCCGGGCTGGGGATCCCGTCCCCGGGCGAGGCCGGGCTCTTCCATACCGCGCTGCTCTTCGAGGACCAGCCGGCGCTGGCCGCGACGGTGGCCAGCGCGGCCGAGTACGCGCCGCAGTCATTCGCCGGTAGCGCGGACCACCTTGTCAGCGAGGCCTTCTACTTCACCGATCCCGAGGGCAACGGGATCGAACTCTACTGGGACCGGCCACGTGACTCCTGGTCCTGGGACGGCGGAACTGTGGTCATGGACAGTCTCGCGCTTCCGCCGCAGCGCTACCTGGAAGAGTTCCTGAGCGAGGAATCGGTCGCGGGCCAGCGCGAAGCCGCGGCCGGGGTTGGACATGTCCACCTGCAGGTCGGCGACGTGCAGTCCGCGCACGAGTTCTATGTGGGCACGCTCGGCTTCGAAAAGACCGCCGGCTGGCACGGCCAGGCACTCTTCGTCTCCGCCGGCGGCTACCACCACCACATGGCCATGAACGTCTGGAACAGCCGGGGGGCCGGCCCCCGGCGGGACACGCTGGGCCTCGGCGAGGTGCTGATCGAGGTCCCGTCGGGCGACGACGTCGGGGCGCTCGCGGACCGGCTGAAGTCCGCCGGCGTGGCATCGCACCACACCGGGGCCGAACTGCGCTTTGAAGATCCGTGGCGCAACCGCATCCGTGTCGCCGTGCGCTGATGCGGATACCCGGCCCCCGACGTCTGCCCTGACCGGCAGCTGGCCCGACCCCACCTGACCCGACCAATGGACATGCCCCGTGCAGGCGGCCGACGATGGACATAGCGGGCATATGTCCAGTGGTCGCGGCCATGCCCGGGCATGTCCGGGCATATCCAGCCCGGCGAGAGGGCATGTCCAGCGCAGCCAGGGAACGTTCGGGCCGGCGGGTGGACATGCCCCGTCAGGCCGTGGCATGTCCGGTCCGGACGGGACGCCGCGGCGCTCGAAGCGGCTAGGCTGAAGCGACGTCGAAACTGCGGCCCAGCGCCGCCAGAGAACTAAGGACCAGCTTCATGGGCTTCACCGAAATCTTTGTGTCCACCCACAGCGAAGCCCTCCGGCACGCCGCGGCCCTGGAGGGCGGCGGGGCCGCCGCGCCGGGAGCACTGCGGATTCCGGACATCAGCGACTTCGAGATTGAGCGCCTCGGCGAGCTGGCCGGGGCCGCCGTGCACGCCGCGGGCTCGCACTACGAACTGGCCATGGTCGATGTCTCCAGTGACGTGCTTCTGGGCGTCCCGGACGCCATGGTCCGGGTGCTCGCTGACCTGCTCAGCTACGAAACCGAGGGCGAGGGCAATGTCCTGGAGGATGTCGCGGTCAGCTGGGCGGCCGAGGAGGACATGCCCTTCGGAGCGGACCAGGCCAAGGGCCATGTCCGCCGCCTGGCCGAACTGGCCGCCGGGGTCGACCCGGCAAGCCGTGCCGGGCTCTACGTCTGCACGGTCTAGGCTCGCCGGCAGTACCTACCGACGCCGTTGCCGAGGCGCTGGAGCAGGCCCTGGGGTCGGTGCACCGCACGGCGCCCGCGGTGGTCCCGGCTTTACAGGGGGCCGTCGGCTATTCTCGGGACATTGGCTGCGATGACAAACATCCTGGGGGAGTAGCAATGGGGGAACAGCTGGCGGCCCGCGTGCGGTGGCCGCGCCGACTGCGTGCGCGCGTCCGGGGGATGTCCGGTCCGGCCGTGGCGATGTGGCTCATCGTGGCCGCATACATTGCCGCGCTGACGGCCCACACTTCGGATTTCAGCCCCTGGGTTGACGGCTGGCTCAGTTCCCTGGCGACCTGGATGCCGGCGCTGGTCTGCTGGGCCGCGGTGGTGAGGCAGCGGCGCTGGAACATGCCCAGCGTTGCCGTCACTTTGGCCGTAACCTGTTTCGCCCTCGGGGACCAGTACTATGTCCTGGCTGCGGCCAGCGGCGCCGACATGTCCGGGATCTCACCGGCTGATGTCGGCTATCTGGCGGTCTATCCACTGATATTCCTAGCCCTCGTAGCCACCATCCGGCGCCGTGCCCGACGGTGGGCGCCCTCCGTGCTGCTGGATGCCTCAGTCGGGGCCCTCGGTGCCGCCGCCGTGCTGGCGGTGGTCCTGGACCCGATCTTCGGCGCGGAGGCCGAAACCCCATTGTCGGCTGCGGCGCTGGTGTCCGCCGCCTATCCGCTGATGGACCTGATCCTGATTTCCGCGGCCGTGGGAATGGCGGCGGCACCGAAGCTCCGGCTCGGACGCTCGGGTGTCCCGCTGATCGCCGGCCTGTGCGTCTTCGCGGTCTCTGATGCAGCGTATGCGCTTTTGGCCGTCGACGACGCCTACGTCCTGGGCACGCTCCTGGACGGCGGTTGGGTCCTGGGACTTGCCTTGATGGCCGTATGGGTGGAGCGCTCCGCGGGGGAGCTGGCTCCGGGAGCCGCGCAGCGGAAGCCGCACACGCTGGCCGTTTCAACGACCGCAACGCTGGCCGGCCTGGGCATCCTGACAACGGGTGCCTTTATCCCGGTCCCGGGGCCGGCGCTCCTTTTGTCCTGCTTCACTTTGGTGCTCGCCGCCCTCCGCGCCCAGATGGCGTTCCGGGACCTGGCGCAGATGGCCGACCTGAGGATGCTCTCACGCACGGATGACCTGACGGGGCTGCACAACCGGCGGGCCTTCCGCGGCGACGCGCCGGGCGTTCTTGCCGCCGAGACGCACGGCGCCCTCCTGATTATGGATCTGGACAAATTCAAGGAAGTCAACGACGGGATGGGCCACGAGTACGGCGACATCCTCCTTGTCGAAGTGGCACGGCGGCTGGCCGATCACGTCCGCACCGTCGACGTCCTGTCCCGGATCGGCGGCGACGAATTCGCGGTGCTCCTGCCCGGCGTTGACCTCGCACAAGCCACGGCACTGGCGGCCGAACTCCGGGCGGCCGTTAGCGCCCCGGTCCGGCTGGACGGGATCACCCTGCGTCCCGATGTCAGCATCGGCATAGTGTTGTGGCCGGACGAGGGGGACGATCTCAGCGGCCTCCTGAGCAAGGCCGATGTCGCCATGTACCGGGCGAAAGCCGCGCGCAGCGGCCATCATGTGTACAGCGCGGCCGATGACACCAATGGCGCGGAGCGGCTCCGTGACCTGGAAGAAGTCCGGTCTGCCCTGAACCGCGGCCAGTTGACGCTCTACTACCAGCCCAAGCTGGACGTGGTGTCGGGTGTGATCGGTGGAGTGGAAGTCTTGATCCGGTGGGATCACGGCCACCGCGGCATTCTCAAGCCCGGCGAATTCCTGCCCCTGCTCGAACAAGCCGGCCTCATGCCCCGGATGACCGATTGGGTGCTGGAACAGGCCCTGGACCAGGCCCGGGCGTGGCACGCCGAAGGGTGCACCCTCACTGTCGCGGTGAACATCTCGGCCGGATCGCTGGCAGATGACACACTTCCGGACCGCGTCGCCGCCATGATCTCGGCCCGCGGCCTGCCACCTTCCGCCCTGACCCTGGAAATCACCGAAGACTTCCTCGTAGCGGACCCGGCCAGGGCCCGGCTCATTCTCTTGCGGCTCCGCCAATCCGGGATCCGGATATCAATCGATGATTTTGGCACCGGATACAGCTCGTTGGCCTACCTGCGCGACCTTCCTATCGATGAACTCAAACTGGACCGGTCGTTCATCGCGAGCCTGGGCACCGACCCGCGCGCGCTAACCCTCGTGCAGACCACGGTCACCCTTGCCCACGGATTGGGCCTGCGGATGGTGGCGGAAGGCGTGGAAAACCGCAGGGCATTCGAGGAGTTGCTGCGCCTGGAATGCGATGAAATACAGGGCTTCCTGATTGCCAGGCCGATGCCGGCCGCGGAGTTCACCGCATGGCTGGCAGCCCGCAGCGGCGCCGCAAACACGGTCCCGGACCCGGAAACCACCCCTGCCGCAGACCCGGCCCGGGGTGTCAAGTCGATATCCCGGCGATGATCTGGCACAATAAACAGGTACTTGATCTGCGTGGCCCCTCTCTCCGCGTCCGGATCTTGTCCTTTTAGAACCCCCTAGTATGGCCCGCCCCACGGGTGCAGAACGCCGGGCTCGACCCCGTTTCAGAAACAGGAGTGACCACAAAAGTGGCCGTAAAGATTCGCCTTAAGCGCTTCGGCAAGATGCGCGCACCGTACTACCGCATCGTCGTCATGGACGCACGCTCCAAGCGTGATGGCCGCGCCATCGAAGAGATCGGCAAGTACCACCCGACCGAAGAGCCCTCGTACATCGAGGTCGATACGGACCGTGCCCAGTACTGGCTCGGCGTCGGCGCACAGCCGTCCGAGCAGGTTGCCGCGATCCTCAAGATCACCGGTGACTGGCAGAAGTACAAGGGACTCCCGGGCCAGGAGGGCACCTTGAAGACCAAGGCTCCCAAGGAAGCCTTTGTCGCCCCGGAAAAGGGTTCCGTGATCATCCCGGAAGCCATCACCAAGAAGGCCAAGAAGGACGACGCAGCAGAGGCCCCGGCCGAAGCGGCAGCAGAGACCACCGAGGCAGAGTAAATTGCTGGCAGAAGCGCTCGAACACCTGGTCCGCGGGATTGTTGACAGCCCCGAGGACGTCAAGGTCAGTGCCAAGAACAACCGCCGCGGGGACACCCTCGAAGTGCGCGTTCATCAGGACGACCTTGGACGGGTGATCGGCCGCCAGGGCCGCACCGCACGCGCCTTGCGCACTGTGGTTGCCGCGCTGGCGGACGGCGAACCGGTCAGGGTCGACGTCGTCGACACCGACCGGCGCCGGTAACGCTTACAGCTTTACTTGACTTGAGTCCGGCCCCTTCACCAGATATTGGTGGAGGGGCCGGACTGCTTTGTGCCGCGTTCCCCGTCAAGCGCAGCACGAACAACCGGCACCACGACATCCAGCAGTAAGAATCCGGAACAGAGGAACAGATGAAGCTCCAGGTCGCACGAATCGGCAAGCCCCACGGCATCCGCGGCGAAGTCACCGTGCAGGTACTGACGGACGCGCCCGGTGACCGCTTCATCCCGGGGACGGAATTCATCGTCGAACCGGCCACCGCCGGTCCGCTGACGGTGCTGAGCGCCCGTTGGAACAAGGACATCCTGCTGCTCGCCTTCGAGGAAATCGAGACCCGCAACGAGGCCGAGGCCATCCGCGGCGCCAAACTCTTTATTGAGACGGCGGAGATCGACGAGGACGACGACGACGAGGGCTGGTACGAGCACGAACTCGAAGGCCTCGACGTCCGGGTCGGCGACGACGTGGTCGGCAAGGTCACCGGCCTGCACACGCTGCCCGTCCAGGACCTGCTGGTCGTCACCACAACGGACGGCCGGGAACTGCTCATCCCCTTCGTGGAGCAGATCGTCCCCGAAGTCAACGTCGGTGAAAAGTTCATTCTTGTGACGCCGCCTCCCGGACTCTTCGAAGTCAACGCCGAGGACACCGGCGCTTCGGCCGGCGGCGCGGCAGGCGCCGAGGGTGACGCCGGAACCGGAGAGCGCGCCTAAATGAGGATCGACGTCGTCAGTATCTTCCCGGGCTACCTGGCCCCGCTGGAACTGTCCCTGATCGGCAAAGCCCGCCAGGACGGCCTGCTGGACTTGCAGGTCCACGACCTGCGGGACTTCACCACGGACCGGCACCGGACGGTGGACGACACTCCGTACGGTGGCGGCGCCGGCATGGTGATGAAGCCCGAACCGTGGGCGCAGGCGCTGGCTTCCGTGGCCGGTGGACAGCCCGCACCGGCGGCGAAACCGGTGCTGATCGTCCCGTCGCCGGCCGGCGAGCGGTTCACCCAGGCGCTGGCTCACGAACTCGCCGCCGAGGAACAGTTGGTCTTCGCTTGCGGCCGCTATGAAGGCATCGACGAGCGGGTGATGGAATGGGCAGCGGAGCACTTCACCGTCCGGCCCATGAGCCTGGGGGACTACGTCCTCAACGGCGGCGAAGTCGCCGTGCTGGCAATGGTCGAGGCCATCGGGCGCCTGCTGCCCGGCGTGGTGGGAAACCCCGAATCCCTCGTGGAGGAATCCCACTCGGACGGGCTGCTGGAGTACCCCGTGTACACGAAGCCTTCCAGCTGGCGGGACCGGGAAGTTCCCGCCGTGCTGCTCAGTGGCAACCACGGCAAGATCGCCCAGTGGCGCCGCTTCGAGCAATACCGGCGTACGGCCGAACGCCGTCCGGACCTGCTGGCGGACTTCGATGCCGCCAAGCTGCCGCGCGCGGACCGCACCGCTCTCGCGGACCTTGGCTACGACATCGTCGACGGGCGCCTCCGGCTCCGGGATTAGCAGGAACGTCCGGCATATGGCAAAATGGGGCATTGTGCCTGCTGGGTCGCGAGCCTGCCACAGGGGGAACGCTACCAACAGCCCGGCACCCCGGCCCAGTCAATTCCTGACGGAGCCGGAATAACAAACTTTCGACGGCATTGTCCGGGCGCCATGTGCCCCGGACCTGGCCGCCGTAACCCAAAGTGAATGACCTGTGGCGTTTACCAGGAGTGAATCAATGCACATTCTCGATTCCGTAGATGCAGCTTCGCTGCGTAGCGATGTTCCCGTCTTCCGTGCAGGCGACACCATCAAGGTGCACGTCAACATCATCGAAGGCAAGAACTCCCGCGTCCAGGTCTTCCAGGGCTTCGTCCTGGGCCGCCACGGTGACGGCGTCCGCGAGACCTTCACCGTCCGCAAGGTGTCCTTCGGCGTGGGCGTGGAGCGTACCTTCCCGGTTCACTCGCCGATCATCGACAAGATCGAGCTCGTTTCCAAGGGTGACGTGCGCCGCGCCAAGCTTTACTACATGCGTGCACTGCGCGGTAAAGCCGCGAAGATCAAGGAAAAGCGCGACTTCCAGACCGCCAAGTAAGTCCTTCCGGACTTTCACCGCGGTCCACGGACCGTATCCGGCCGGCGCCGGAGCATTCCGTAACAGCGCTTGTGACCTCGGACCAGCGCCAAAGGATACGGACCATGGAACAGACAAAACGCCAGCCCAGGAAACCGGGCTGGCGTTTTGCGTTCCTGGCGCTGGCACTGGCCATCGTCATCAGCGCCGTCGTACGCTCCCTGTGGCTGGACGTGTACTTCATCCCCTCTGCCTCGATGGAACCCCTCTTCCGCTCGGGTGACCGGATTCTGGTGTCCCGAACGGACTTCGCCGCCGCGCCGGTGGGTCGCGGCGACGTCGTCGTCTTCGACGGGCGCGGGTCCTTCGCCCCGCTGGCCAGCGGCAACGGCCCGGCGCTGGACGTCCTGTCCGAAGCCGGGCGCTGGCTCGGCGTCGCCGGAAACGACACCACGTACGTGAAGCGCGTGCTCGGAATCGCCGGCGACCGGGTGATGTGCTGCGACGCCGACGGCCTGCTCACGGTCAACGGCCAGCCGGTCGCGGAGCCCTATCTTTATGCGGGGGACGCCCCGAGCGAACTCGCGTTCGATGTGATCGTCCCGGCCGGACGCCTGTGGCTGATGGGGGATCACCGGTCGAAGTCCGCCGATTCACGAAACCTGCTGGGCGCCCCCGGAGGCGGGATGGTCCCGCTGAACCGGGTCGTTGGCAGGCCCGTACAGATCATCTGGCCGCTTGATAGATTTGCACCAGTAGCGCGGCCCGCCGACCCCGCTGCAGTCACCACCACGAAGAACGGACAATAGATGCCCGAGAACGAACCCGGGACTCCTGACCCCAGGAACCCTGATGCGCGGATCGCTGATCAGCGCGGGACGGAACAGCCCCGGGCAACGTCTGCCGCGGCCGCCGGGGACAGGCATCTGAACGGCGACGCTCCGGACCCGGACGCTCCGGACGCGGACTGAGTCACGGGGCGACGGTCCCGAGACGGGCAGCACGTCGCGGCGCGCCCTCCGGGATCGGGCCGCGCACAGCACGGCGTTCCTCTGGCTGAAGGAGATCGCCACCATCGTGGTGGTGGCGATCGTGCTGTCCTTCCTGATCAAGACCTTTTTCTTCCGGGCGTTCTACATCCCGTCCGAATCGATGGTTACAACCTTGGACGTCAACGACCGCATCTTCGTCAATCTCATGGTCCCGGAACCGTTCGCCCTCGAACGCGGCGATGTTGTGGTGTTCAAGGACACCAAGGAGTGGCTGGCAGCCGCCGCCGAGGCGCCGCGGGGGCCGTTCACCTGGGTGCAGAACGGGCTGACGTTTGTTGGCCTCCTGCCGGACAACTCCGAACAGCACCTGGTCAAGCGCGTCATCGGACTGCCCGGCGACCACGTGGTCTGCTGCGACGGCGGTGGACGGCTGAGCGTGAACGGTACCGCCCTGGAGGAAAAATACGTCAATCCGGCGGAGATACCAGAGGTCCGGGAATTCGACGTCGTCGTTCCCGCCGGCAAGGTCTGGGTCATGGGGGACAACCGCAACCATTCCGCGGATTCCCGGGCGCACCTGGAAGTCAACGGCGGCTTCGTGGACGTCGCCGACATCGAAGGCAAGGCCAGCGTGATCGCGTGGCCGCTGAACCGGATTTCCGCCGTGGATAACTACCCGGACGTCTTCCGCGACGTGCCCGCAGCCGCTGGCAAGTAGGCCCGACGCCATGTCCGCAGCACCTACCCTGGATTATGAGCGCCGATTCCGCAGTTCCGGCGCACGTCTGCTGGCCGGCATCGACGAAGTTGGCCGGGGCGCCCTCGCCGGTCCCGTCAGCGTGGGGATCACCGTGGTCGATCTGCATAACCAGGAGCTCCTCGCCGATGTGCGGGACAGCAAGCTGCTCAAGGTCGCAGACCGCGAGCGGCTCGTTCCGCTTGTTCTGGACTGGTCCGTAGCCGCCGCCGTCGGGCACGCGACCGCCCCGGAAATCGACGCTCTCGGCATCATCGGGGCGCTCAGGCTCGCGGGGACCCGGGCGTGGTTTTCTGTGCTGGCGTCCGGCATCACACCGGACGTGGTGCTGCTGGACGGCAGCCACAACTGGCTCTCCCCGGAGGCACAGGCCTCGCTCTTTGACGAGGAGACCGCCGGGCCGGGGTGCGAAGCGCCGGTCCACACCCTGGTCAAAGCCGACATGCAGTGCCTCAGCGTTGCCGCGGCCAGCATCCTGGCCAAGGTGGAACGGGACACCATGATGCGTCAACTGCATACGGAGTATCCGGCGTTCGGCTGGGACGTCAACAAAGGCTACGGCACGGCCGTCCACAAGGATGCGCTGCGTGCGGCCGGACCTACGCCGCACCACCGGGTCAGCTGGCAGCTCCTTTAGCGTGCCGTCGGGCAGGCGGAAAGGCGTTCCGGCCACGGGGCCGCACAGGCACTCGTGGCGTGTGCCCGGCGCGGGATGGTGCAAGATGGAACCATGAGTGCCGAGGACCTTGAAAACTATGAGACCGACATGGAGCTGCAGCTCTATCGCGAATATCGCGACGTGGTCGGGCTGTTCAGCTATGTGGTCGAGACCGAACGGCGTTTTTACCTTGCCAACCACGTTGACCTGCAGGCGCGCAGCGCCGATGGCGAGGTCTACTTCGACCTGACGCTGCAGGACGCCTGGGTCTGGGACGTCTACCGCTCCGCCCGGTTCGTCAAGAGCGTCCGGGTGATTACGTTCAAGGACGTCAACGTCGAGGAACTGCCGCGCAGCGAGGAACTCGCCCTGCCGAAGGTCGAGGACCTGGGCAACTAGTCCGCGGACCGGACGTTTCCGGGCGGGCGACTGCCGCCGCGGGCGCAGGCCGCGGAAGTGTCCCTCTGCCAGTGCCACAGCTTCTTGACGCCACAACCGGCAAACGCCTCAGCCCGCTCGTCCGGCCTGCGCTTCAAGCCTCCGCTTCCAGCCGGGCCTGCCGGCGTCCGGTGCCGGCCGGGGAAGTGATGTCACAACGATCGGCTAAACGCTAGAATGGTAAGCAATATGCGTATTGAGGAGAACGAGTGAGGGCCTGGTTCGGCAGGATGATCCGCCGGCATTTGATTGCCGACGATCCGTGGCCGGAGTACTCCCGTCTCGACCGCCAGGACGGCCGTCCTGCAGCAGCCGGGCCGGAGCGCCGTGCCCGGGCCAAGTACCCGGACGGAACGGCCGGTGCCGGGCCTGACAATGCGGCGCTGCGCGATGGTTCCGGCCCGGACCCCGTGGAAATGCCTGGCGACTCCCGCGGCGCAGCAACCGGCCGGCGGAAGACCGAAGCCGCGTCCCCGGCCACGGATGCGGCCGTCCCACGTTCCACGTAGGGCCGAGGAGACCGCTGGTGCCGTAGAGGCAGCCCGGATGATGCCCGTGCCTTGCAGCGGCCGTCTGAGCGGTCCTGCAGCAGCCGCGTGACCGGTCCTGCCGCCACCTCTCCTGCACAGCCCGTGTTTCCCACATAGCGCCCGGCCTACCTATGCCCGCTGGCCGCGACCGGCCACGCTGATGGCATGAGAGCTAAGGACATCGTGGGCCGCCGCGGCGAGGACCTCGCCGGAACCTACCTTGAGGCGTGCGGATTGCGGATCCTGGACCGCAACTGGCGCTGCCGCGACGGGGAAATCGACCTCGTGGCCCTGGACGGGGCCGTCGTGGTCATCGTCGAAGTCAAGGCGCGGACATCCCTGGCCTACGGGCACCCCTTCGAAGCCGTCAATGCCAGGAAACTGGCCCGGCTGAACCGCCTTGCCGCGGCCTGGTGCCGCGACCATCTGGCCGGGGTGCCGCCGTGGCGGATTGACGTCGTCGGAGTCCTCTACGACGACGACGCCGGCGGCGACCCTGTCATTGAGCACCTCCAAGGGGTGGTGTAGATGGTGCTCGGCCGCACCTACTCGGTGGCCTTGGTCGGCATCAACGGCTACATCGTCGAAGTCGAGGCAGACATCGGCCAGACGCTCCCGGCCTTCGTCATCCTCGGCCTGCCGGATGCCGCACTGAACGAAGCCAAGGAGCGGATCCGCTCCGCAGCCCAGAACTCGGGCATTCCGCTCAGCCGCCGGAAAATCACCGCCAACCTCATTCCTGCATCACTGCCCAAACGCGGCTCAGGATTCGACCTGGCCATCGCCATGGCGGTCCTGCTGGCCGCCAAGGACGTCCGTTCCACCGGCCAGACAGTGTTTATCGCCGAGCTGGGCCTCGACGGCAGGCTACGCCCTGTGCGCGGCATCCTCCCGGCGGTGATGGCAGCCGTCCGCTCCGGTTATCCGGACGTCGTAGTGTCTGCGGCTAATGCCGCCGAGGCGGAGCTGGTGCCGGGGGCCCGAGTCCGGGGCTACGCCACCCTGGCCCGGCTGGCGTTCGATTTCGGTGCCGACCCGCAGGACCTGGCGCTCGGCTTCGAACCCGAGCCGGACGGCGCGGACGAATCCGGGCACGAGCCCGCCCCGGCCCTGGCCCCGGACATGTCAGATGTGTCGGGGCAGTCCGATGCGCGGCGGGCCATGGAAGTCGCGGCTGCCGGGGCGCACCACTTGCTGATCACGGGCCCGCCGGGGGCAGGGAAGACGATGCTGGCCGAACGGCTACCGGGACTTCTGCCGGATCTGGGCGACACGGAGGCCATGGAAGTGACCGCCGTCCATTCGCTGTGCTCACTGACCTCGGCGTCAGTGAGGCTGCTGCGCCGGCCGCCATTTGAGAACCCGCATCATTCCGCGACGCCGGCTGCCATCATCGGCGGGGGCTCGGGCCTGCCACGGCCCGGAGCAGCGTCCCGCGCCCACCGGGGGGTCCTGTTCCTGGATGAGGCGCCGGAGTACGAACGGAGGGTCCTGGACGCCCTTCGGCAGCCCCTGGAAAGCGGTGAACTGGTCCTTCACCGGTCGGCCGGGACAGCGGCCTACCCGGCCCGGTTCCAGCTCGTCCTGGCCGCCAACCCCTGTCCGTGCGGGAAGGCCTCCGGCAAAGGCGCCGACTGCACCTGCACGCCGACCATGAGACGGCGGTACCTGGCTAGGTTGTCCGGGCCGCTGCTGGACCGGGTCGATATCCAGCTGCAGGTCGAACGGATCTCGCTGGCTGATTTCGGCGGGTCCGGCGAAGGTGAAAGCACCGCGGTCATCGCCGGGCGCGTCCTGGACGCCCGCCGCCGCCAACTGGAGCGGCTGGCGCCGCTGCGGATCGAAACCAATTCTCAGGTTCCCGGGCGGGTGCTGCGGGGTGCCCTACGGCTCCCGCCGTCCACCACCCGGATCCTGGACGTGGCCTTGGAACGCGGCGTGCTGACAGCCCGCGGCTACGACCGGGTGCTGCGCCTGGGCTGGACCCTGGCCGATCTCTCCGGCCGGGATGCTCCGGATGCGGATGACATCGGACAGGCGCTGGGGCTCCGCCAGGCTGCCGCCGGGACCGGATGAACGCCATGAACATCCGCACCTGCCGGATCAGCCGCCGCGGGGAGCGCCGACGGAACGGTTCCGTTCGGCCGCCGGGACCCGGCCCGCGGTCCGCCTTCCCCGGGGAAAGGACACCACCGTCATGAAGGATGCCGAGCGACGGGCCAGGGCGGCGCTGTCCCGCCTCTTTGAACCGCAGGACGTGGCAGCGCTGGCCCTGGTCAGGCACGTCGGCGCGGAGGACGCCCTGAAGATCGCCACCGCCCAACTCAAGGCCGGGCCGGGGCTGGACCACGGAATCTCCGGGGTGCTGGCGGAGAACGGTGCGGGCGGCAGTTGGCCGGGTCTCAGTGAGTCCCTCAAGCGGTGGGCCCCACGGGTACCTGACTTGGCGCCGGAACGTGACCTGGCCACGATGCAGCGGCTCGGCGGCCGCCTCATCATTCCCGGCGACGAGCTCTGGCCGGCCCAGCTGTCCGATCTCGGCCTCCAGGAGCCGCTGTGTCTTTGGTGGCGGGGAGTGGAGCAGGAACTGCCGCCAGCGGCCACCGCCATCGCCCTCGTGGGCTCCCGGGACAGCACCTCCTACGGCGCCTCGGTCACGGGCGATCTCGCCTACGCACTGGCCCGGCGCGGCTACAGCATCATCTCAGGCGGCGCCTACGGAATTGATGCCCACGCCCACCGTGCGGCACTGGCGGCCGGTGCGGCCGGACTTCCCACCATCGCAGTCATGGCCGGGGGAGTGGACCGCTTCTATCCCGCCGGGAACGAGGACCTGCTCAGGACGGTCGCCAACCAGGGCGCCGTCCTCGCCGAAGTGCCGCCGGGGTCCGCGCCCACCCGGTACCGGTTCCTGCAACGGAACCGGCTCATTGCCGCGCTGGCCTCGGTCACCGTGGTGGTGGAGGCGCGGTGGCGCTCCGGGGCGCTCAACACCGCCCACCATGCTGAAAGCCTGGGCCGGGCAGTCGCCGCCGTGCCGGGCTCGGTCCACAGCGCAAACTCCGCCGGCTGCCATCGGCTGCTGCGGGAGGGCGGTGCTGTCTGTGTGACGGACGCCGGGGAGATCGCGGAACTGGCGGCCCCCAGCGGAACCTCGCTGCCCGAGGAAAAAACGGGCCGGGCAGAACCCCACGACGGACTGAACCTCGAAGACCTGATCCTGCTCGATGCGCTGCCGCTGCGGACCACCACCTCCGTCGACAAGCTCGCGGTCGTGGCCGGGCTGAGCCCGGACTCGGTGCGGGCCGGCCTCGGGCGGCTTGGGCTTCTGGGGCTGGCCGCCTCGGAGCGGGGCGGCTGGAAGCGGGCGGGCAAGTCCGGCTGACCCGCGGCCCGCGGCCCGCGTCAGCACCGGGTTCGGCCCGGACCATCACGCGCGGGAACGGCGGCGCGCCGCCGGGCTCCTTGATTGGCCTGCGAAGACTGCGAGAGTAGGGGAGTGACTTCAGAAGAGCTACCCGCGGCCCTGGCCAGCGCCGCGCGCCGTTTCGGCCAGTACCTGACGGCGGAACGCGGCCGGTCCGCCCACACGGTGCGCGCCTACTTGTCAGACGTCGGAAGCCTCCTGGCCCACGCGGCATCGGAGGGCATCGAAGACCCCGCCGGGCTCGAACTCGGAACGCTCCGGCGCTGGCTCGGCGCGCAAAGCGAGTCCGGTATGTCCCGGGCCACCCTGGCCCGCCGGTCCGCGACCGCACGGGCGTTTACGGCCTGGGCTGTCCGCGAGGACATCATTGCAGCGGACCCTGCGCTTCGGCTCAGGGCGCCCAAGCCGGAGAAGTCACTGCCGGGCGTGCTGCACCAGCGGCAGGTTGTGCGGCTGGTGGAGGGAGCCGGGGCTGCCGCGGCCGAGGGCGCGCCGCTGGACCTGCGCAACAAGGCCATGGTCGAGCTCCTCTATGCAACCGGTGTCCGCGTCGGTGAGCTGGCTGGCATGGATATCGACGATCTCGACCCGGACCGGCGGACCCTGCGGGTTCTGGGCAAGGGCAACAAAGAACGCACGGTACCGTACGGGCTGCCGGCCGCGCTCGCCGTCGACGACTGGCTTCGGCGCGGCCGGCCGGCCCTGGTCAACGGTTCCAGCGGTCCCGCGCTGTTTCTCGGCGCGCAGGGCAAGCGAGTGGACCAGCGGCAGATCCGCAGCGTTGTCCGGCGGATGCTCGAGGCGTTGGGGGACACTGCCGCCACCGGCCCGCACGCGCTGCGGCACTCCGCCGCGACCCACCTGCTTGATGGCGGGGCTGACCTGCGTGCCGTGCAGGAAATCCTCGGCCATAGCAGCCTTGCCACCACGCAGCTGTACACCCACGTGTCCGTGGAAAGACTGCGGCAGGGGTACCAGCAGGCGCATCCCCGGGCGTAACAAAACCGCCGGTAACAGATCTCGCCCGATCTTCCGGGGGCGGGGCGGCGTGCCGGGCCGGGACGCGCCGGGCAGCACTGGCGCATTACAGGGGTGTACGGCACAATAAAAGTCGCATCCGGGAGGTTTCAAGTGCAGCTTGAAGCCGAGATGGTCCGCGCCCCGGCGTGGATCCCGGAAATTCATTGGTAATCTGGCAGGACCGCTGGTACCGCTACGGGTCCGGTAACAGACAGACATCCAGGCAGAGGTCGTTGGGGAAGACGTACCTACAGCTATGGAGGATGGAATGTCTGTTGCACTGACCCGCGGTGTGTTGTTCGTTCACTCGGCCCCGACGGCCCTGTGCCCTCACGTTGAGTGGGCCATAGGATCCGTCGTGGACAAGCGGACGGACCTGGAGTGGACGGCGCAGCCTGCCGCGCCCGGAATGTTCCGGGCCGAGCTGTCGTGGACCGGAGCACAGGGCACGGGGGCTCAATTGGCGTCCGCTCTGCGTGGCTGGGCGCATCTGCGCTACGAGGTCACCGAAGAGCCCAGTCAGGGCGTGGACGGCGGCCGCTGGTCGCACACCCCGGACCTGGGGATCTTCCACGCCACCACTGACGTCCACGGAAACATCATGGTCTCCGAAGACCGCATCCGCTATGCCTACGAAGCCGGTGCCGGCGATCCCTCCGCGGTCTACCACGAGCTCTCCCTTGCCCTTGGCGAAGCGTGGGATGAAGAACTGGAGCCTTTCCGGCACGCGGGCGAGGGCGCCCCGGTGCGCTGGCTCCACCAGGTCGGCTGACGCCGCGCAAGAATACCTCCATAGCTGTACGCCACATGAGCGATGGCGGCAATGTTCCCGGGAACATTGCCGCCATCGCTCATGTGGGCGCGGAAACCGGCAGGTGTGGCGGGGCGGGCAGCTACACGCTGCGGACCGCGATAACGGCGTTGTGGCCGCCGAAGCCGAAGGAGTTGCTCAGCGCCACGATGTTGCCGGCCGGCAGGTCCCGGGCCGTGGTGACGACGTCGAGCGGAATCTCCGGATCCTGGTTTTCCAGGTTGATGGTCACCGGCGCCTTGCGTTCGTAGACGGCGAGCACGGTCAGGACTGCCTCCACGGCGCCGGACGCACCCAGCAGGTGCCCCATCTGGGACTTCGTGGCCGAGACGGCCACGTTGTCCAAGTGGCTGCCCAGGGCGGCCTTCAGAGCGGTGTACTCGGGCTTGTCACCGACCGGGGTGGACGTGGCGTGCGCGTTGACGTGCACCACGTCCTCGGCCTGGATGCGGCCGTCAAACATGGCGGCCTTCAGCGCGCGGGTGGCGCCCAGGCCCTCGGGGTCCGGAGCCGTGATGTGGTAGGCGTCGGCGGTGACGGACGTGCCGGCGAGCTCGGCGTAGATCCGGGCGCCGCGGGCGAGGGCGTGCTCCTCGGCTTCGATGACCAGGGCGCCGGCGCCTTCACCCATGACAAATCCGTTGCGGTCCACGTCGTAGGGGCGTGAGGCGCGCTCGGGATCATCGTTCCGGCGCGAGAGGGCGTGCATCGAGGCAAACGCGGCGATCGGCATCGGGTGGATGGCGGCTTCGGCGCCGCCGCAAACGACGACGTCGGCCTTGCCGGAGCGGATCAGCTCCAGGCCGAGGTGGAGGGCTTCGGTGCCGGAGGCGCAGGCGGAGACCGGCGTGTGGGCGCCGGCGCGGGCGCCCAGGTCCAGGCTGACGGCTGCTGCGACGCCGTTGGGCATCAGCATGGGAACGGTCATGGGCAGGACGCGGCGGGGACCTTTTTCGCGCAGGGTGTCCCAGGCGTCCAGCAGGGTCCAGACGCCGCCGATGCCGGTGGCGAAGGCCACGGCCAGACGGTCGTGGTCGATCTCGGTAATGCCGGAGTCGGCCCAGGCCTCACGGGCGGCGACAACGCCGAACTGCGTGGACGGGTCCATGCGCTTGGCCTCGACGCGGCTCAGGACATCCAGGGCGGGGGTGGACGCCCGGGCGGCGAAGTGAACCGGCAGTTCGTACTTGGCCACCCAGTCGTCCTCCAGCGTGCGCGCACCGGAGACGCCCTGGAGCGCGTTCTTCCACATGGTGGGAACGTCGCCGCCAATGGGTGTGGTGGCACCCAGACCGGTAATGACTACTTTGCGTGTCATGGGATCACTCTCTGTCGGTGCGCGTGCCGTGTCCGGTGCCATTGCGGTAGGCGGGCCGGGGCGTGCGTGGGAAGAACTCTTAGGGCCCTGCGGACGGGGTCCGGCAAGGGTGTGTTGTCATAGGGCCGGCGGACGAAAGGGAGACTCCGCGCGGTCGGTCAGGCTGCAAGTGGTCCGGTCCGGGGCGCTGCTGGAGCAGACCCCGGACCGGGCACTGGTTCCCGCCAGCCGGCAGGAGGCAGGACTAGGCCTGGGCGTTGGCGATGAAGCTGACGGCGTCGCCGACGGTCTTGAGGTTCTTGACCTCTTCGTCCGGGATGCGGACGCCGAACTTCTCTTCGGCGTTGACCACGATGGTCATCATCGAGATGGAGTCGATGTCCAGGTCTTCGGTGAAGGACTTGTCCATCTCGACAGCCTCGGTCGCGAGGCCGGTCTCTTCGTTGACGATTTCAGCCAGGCCGGCCAGGATTTCTTCGTTGCTCGCCATGGGTGGCTCCTTTTTCTTGTTGTTGTCCTCCACCGCCGGGGGTGCCGGCGGCCTTGGACGGAAATGATTCAAACCGAGGGTTCGGCTTGGTTCGGGAATCCGTGCTGGGTGGAACGTATTCAGTTCGGAGGGGTGGTGCGTGCCTACGGGAGCACAACCACCTGGGCACCGAAGACCAGACCGGCTCCGAAGCCGATCTGCAGTGCCAGTCCACCGCTGAGCTCAGGATTTTCCTGGAGCAGGCGGTGGGTGGCGAGGGGGATGGACGCGGCCGAGGTGTTTCCGGCATCGGCGATGTCCCGGGCGATGATGACGCTCTCGGGCAGCTTCAGCTTCTTGGCCATCTCGTCGATGATCCGCATGTTGGCCTGGTGCGGGATGAACGCCACGAGATCCTCGGCCCGGACGCCGGCGGCCTCAAGGGCCTGCTCGGCAACCTTGGCCATTTCCCACACGGCCCAGCGGAAGACGGTCTGGCCGTCCTGCCGGATCGTGGGCCACACGGCGGCGTCGGTCACAGCGGCCTCGGCGTCGCTCAGGCCGCTGCCCGGCGCGGCCGCTGCGGCGTCGCGGACCGCCAGCTGCGAGTGCGTCATGCCGATGGCATCCCACTTGCTGCCGTCCGATCCCCACACGGACGGGCTGATGCCGGGGGTGTCGGACGGGCCGATCACGACGGCGCCGGCGCCGTCGCCGAGCAGGAAGGAGATGGTGCGTTCGGTGTTGTCGATGACGTCGGAGAGCTTTTCGGCGCCGACGACGAGGACGTACTTGGCCGCGCCGGAGCGGACCAGGGCGTCGCCCTGGGCGATGCCGTAGCAGTAGCCCGCGCAGGCCGCGGAGATATCGAAAGCCGGTGCCGGCGTCGCGCCCAGGCGGTCAGCCAGGCTGGCCGCAGCGGACGGCGTCGCGTAAGGGTGCGTGACGGTGGAGACGATCACGGCGCCGAGTTGGGACGCGTCGATGCCGGCCTTCTGCAGGGCCTCGCGGGAGGCGCCTTCCGCCATGTCAATGACGCTGATCTCGGCCGATGCACGGTGCCGTGTGACGATGCCGGTGCGCTGGCGGATCCATTCGTCCGAGGAATCGATCCACTGGCAGACGTCGTCGTTGGTGACGATGATGTCCGGCCGGTAGGCGCCGACGCCCATGATGCGGGTGTTCGCCTGGATGGGCGCCTGCTTCAGAGTGGGAACGCTCATGCCCCTCCCTCCAGTTCTGCAAATAGGGCCAGGGCCGCGGAAAGATCGTCCGGGGTCTTGACGGTGACAGTCTTGACACCCGGCATGCCGCGCTTGGCGAGGCCGGCCAGGGTTCCGGCGGGGGCCAGTTCGATCACGCCGGTCACGCCGCGCTGCACCAGGGTCTCCATGCAGAGGTCCCAGCGGACGGGGCGGGAAACCTGGGCGATCAGGCTGTCGACCGCGGCGTTGCCGTCAGTGACTTCCGCGCCGTCGAAGTTCGACAGCAGGGGAACCCTCGGGTTCTGCGGGGCCAGCGAGGGGCGGAGGGCCTTCAGCGCGTCGACTGCGGGGGACATGTGCGACGTGTGGAAAGCCCCGGCAACCTTCAGCGGAATGACCCGGGCCTTGGCCGGCGGGTTCTCGGCGAGGGACTTGAGCTGTTCCAGGGTGCCGGCGGCTACAGTCTGGCCGGCCCCGTTGACGTTGGCGGCGGTGGCGCCGGAGGCCTCGATGGCGGCCAGGACCTCGGCGGGGTCCCCGCCCACGACGGCACTCATGCCGGTGGGGGTCGCGCCGGCCGCTGCGGCCATGCTGTTCGCGCGTTCCCGGACGAAGGTCATGGCCTCGGTCTCGGTCAGGACCCCGGCCAGGGCGGAGGCCGTGATTTCGCCGACGGAGTGACCGGCGAGGATGATCGGCAGCGTGCCGAGTTCGACGTCGAAGAGGGACTTCGCGGCCACCAGTCCGGCGGCGACGATCAAGGGCTGCGCGACGGCAGTGTCCTTGATGGTCTCCTCGTCGGAGGTGGTGCCGTGGGCGGTAAGGTCGATACCTGCGATTTCGCTAAGGGAGGCCAAATGGCCTGCGACGGGAGGCAGTTCTAGCCACGGGGCCAGAAAACCTGGGGTCTGGGAGCCCTGTCCAGGGCAAACGATTGCAAGCACGTATCCAGCTTTCCAAATTACCGCGTGATTTTCGGTGTATTCATGCACCAAGCTCTACTGGGTCAGTTTGTAGGAAGTCTACAACTCATCAGGAGTTGTTACGGGACGGCTGGCGTTCCGTGGCAGCCTTCGGCGGGGCTGAGAGCCGGCCCACGACGAGGGCTGTCTGGAGGACAAATGCTTCGCGGGGAAGGAGCGGATCCCAGCCCGTCACGTCACAGACCCGCTTGAGCCGGTAGCGCACGGTGTTGGCGTGAACGAAGAGTTCGCGGGCTGTGGCCTCCAGCGAATGCCCGAGTTCCAGGTAGCTGCCCAGGGTTTCCACCAGCCCGTTGGAGGCGGCCAGCAACGGCCGGTAGATGTTCTTGACGAGGGACCGCCGGGCCGCGTCGTCACCGGAAATCACCCGCTCCGGGAGCAGATCGTCCGCCGCCACCGGGCGCGGCGCGGACGGCCATGCCCGGGCCGCCGTCAGCCCGGCGAAGGCGGACTGGGCGGAGCCGCTGGCCTCGAACAGCGAGCCGGCCTCGGGCCCGTAGACGACCGGGCCGGGGGCGAAGAGTTCGCTGAGCTTCAGGTACGCCGTCTCCCGGTCCTGGACGCCGCCGAGGATGAGGATGAGCCGGTCGCCCTGGATGCCGACGAGGGCGTCCTCGGCGAATCGGCCGGCCGTGCGGCGCAGCTCGCTCACGTAGCTGGCGCTGGGTTCGGACGGGGAATTGCCGACCATCACGGTGAAGCGCTCCTGTGCTTTCCAGCCCAGGGCGGCGATCCGGGACCGCAGCGCGTCCGTGTTTTCGCCGCGCAGGATCGCATCGACGATGAGCGCTTCGAGCCGCGTGTCCCAGGATCCGCGGGATTCCGCTGCCCGGGCGTAGACGTCCGCAGCGGCGAAGGCGACTTCCCGCGAGTACCGCAGGACGGCCTCCCGCAGTGCCCCCTGGTCCGCTTCGGGGGCGATCACGGGGACCTGGTCCTCCACGACCTCCACCACGATCCGGATGAGCTGGAGTGCCTTCTGCAGGCTGATGGAGCGGGTGAGTTCGGTCGGGGCGGTGCCGAACACGTCGGAAAGGATCCACGACGGCGAGCTCGGGCGTTCATACCACGTAACAAAGGCCGCAATCCCGTTCTGGGCCACCATGCCCAGGGCGGAGCGTTCATCCGAGTTGAGCCTGCTGTACCAGGGCAGCGATTTCTCGAGCTGGCGCAGCGTGGTGGTTGATAGTTGTCCGACGCTCGCCCGCAGCTTCTTGAGGGTGCTCGGCCATCTCCGGCGTCAATG
The DNA here is from genome assembly GCA_963769515.1 of uncultured Actinomycetota bacterium. Classification (GTDB taxonomy): domain Bacteria; phylum Actinomycetota; class Actinomycetes; order Actinomycetales; family Micrococcaceae; genus Arthrobacter. Next base: position 62,068 of record CAVYMG010000034.1, on the reverse strand, counting down.
CCCGGGCGGCTGGTTTGCGTTTCGCGGGGGTGGTGGTCGGCTCTGCCATGCAATGAGCATACGGCGCCCGCCCTGCAAGCTCCATTTGTGCGAAGGCTACAAGGCCGATTGTCGTGCATCACAGCGCATGCGGGCGCGGCGACTCGGCCGGGACCGCGGGCCCCGGGTGCCGGGTCCGCAGGGATCGGGCAGATACGACGACGGCGGCCCCCACCGTGTGGTGGGAGCCGCCGTCGTGCGCCGTTTAGACGGCCGCTACGCGAGGCCTAGGAGTCGCCGCCCGCGTTGCCGGTGGTGCCGGCATTGACGTCGAGCAGGCTGTACTTCTCGATGGCCTGCGCCGGCGCCTGGGCGTCGATTTCGCCGCGGCGGGCGAGCATTTGCAGGGAACGGACCACGATGGAGTGGGTGTCGTTCTTGAAGTAGCGGCGTGCTGCGGCGCGGGTGTCGGAGAAGCCGAAGCCGTCGGCTCCGAGGGAGGCGAATTCGTTCGGGAGGTACTGGCGGATCTGGTCGGGGACGGCCTTCATGTAGTCGGTGACGGCCACGATGGGTCCGGTGGCGCCGGCGAGGGCTTCGGTGACGTACGGGGTCCGGGGTTCCTGGCCGGGGTTGAGGAAGGCTTCTTCCTCGGCGGCCATGGCGTCCCGGCGCAGTTCGGTCCAGGACGTCACGGACCAGACGTCCGCGGAGACGCCCCAGTCCTCGGCGAGGATCCGCTGGGCCTGCAGGGCCCAGGGGACGGAGACGCCGGAGGCGAGGATCTGGGTGCGGGGGCCGTCGGTTTTGGCCGGGGCGAGCAGGTAGATGCCCTTGATGATCCCTTCGGTGTCCAGCTCGGCCGGGGCGGCGGGCTGGTTGATGGGTTCGTTGTAGACCGTGAGGTAGTACATGACGTTCCGGGACGGGTCGTTGTCGGCCGGGCCGGGCCCGTACATCCGGTTCAGGCCGTCCCGGACGATGACGCCCATTTCGTAGCCGTAGGCCGGGTCGTAGGTGAGCACGGCGGGGTTGGTGGAGGCCAGGATCGGGGAGTGGCCGTCGGCGTGCTGGAGGCCTTCCCCGGTCAGGGTGGTCCGGCCGGCGGTCGCGCCGATGATGAACCCGCGGGTCATCTGGTCCGCGGCGGCCCAGAAGGAATCCCCGGTGCGCTGGAACCCGAACATGGAGTAGAAGACGTAGACCGGGATCAGGGGTTCGCCGTGGGTGGCGTAGGCGGTCCCGGCGGCGGTGAACGCCGCGACGGCGCCGGCTTCGTTGATGCCGGGGTGGATCAGCTGGCCCTTGGCGGATTCCTTGTAGGCCAGGACGAGGTCCCGGTCCACGGAGAGGTAGTTCTGCCCGTCGGGGTTGTAGATTTTCGCGGTCGGGAAGAACGCGTCCATCCCGAAGGTCCTCGACTCGTCCGGGACGATCGGCACGATCCGGTGCCCGAAGTTCTTATCCCGCATCAGGTCCTTCAGGAGCCGCACGAACGCCATGGTCGTCGCGGCCATCTGCTTGCCCGAGCCGCGGTTCGCGAACTCGTAGGCCTTCTCATCGGGCAGGGTGATCTCGGTGTGGGCGGCGCGGCGTTCCGGGACGAACCCGCCGAGTTCGGCCCGGCGCTCCATCAGGTACTTGATTTCCGGGGCGTCCATGCCGGGGTGGTAGTACGGGGGCCGGTAGGGGTCCGCTTCGAGCTGGTCGTCCGTGACCGGGATCCGCAGGTGGTCCCGGAAGGACTTCAGGTCCGCGAGGGTGAGTTTCTTCATCTGGTGCGTGGCGTTGCGGCCCTCGAAGTGCGTGCCGAGCCCGTAACCCTTGACCGTGTGGGCGAGGATGACGGTGGGCTTGCCCTTGAACTCGGTCGCGGCCTTGTACGCGGCGTAGACCTTGTTGTAGTCGTGGCCGCCGCGCTTGAGGTTCCAGATCTGATCATCGGTCAGGTCCTGGACGAGTTCCTTCGTCTGCGGGGACTGGCCGAAGAAGTGCTCCCGCACGAACGCGCCCGACTCGGCCTTGTACGTCTGGTAATCCCCGTCGACGGTCTCGTTCATGATCTTCACGAGCGAGCCGTCCGCATCCCGGTCCAGCAGGTCATCCCACTCCCGGCCCCAGACGACCTTGATCACGTTCCAGCCCGCACCGCGGAAGAACGCCTCGAGTTCCTGCATGATCTTCCCGTTACCCCGCACCGGCCCGTCCAGGCGCTGGAGGTTGCAGTTGATCACGAAGTTCAGGTTATCGAGCTTCTCGTTCGCCGCGAGCTGGAGCAGCCCGCGGGACTCGGGCTCGTCCATTTCCCCGTCACCCAAAAACGCCCAGACCTGCTGGTCCGAGGTGTCCTTCAGGCCCCGGTTCGCCAGGTACCGGTTCGACTGGGCCTGGTAGATCGCGTTCATCGGCCCGATCCCCATCGAGACCGTCGGGAACTCCCAGAACTCCGGCATCAGCCGCGGATGCGGATACGAGGAGAGCGCATGGCCCTCCTTGGACTTCTCCTGCCGGAACCCGTCCAGGTCCTCCTCCGACAGCCGGCCCTCCATAAACGCCCGGGCATACATCCCCGGGGACGCATGACCCTGGAAGAAGACCTGGTCCCCGCCGGACGGGTGGTCCTTGCCGCGGAAGAAATGATTGAACCCGACCTCATACAAGCGTCGCGGCCCCGGCATAGGTCGAAATGTGCCCGCCGACACCGATCTCGGCCCGCTGCGCCCGGTGCACCATCACCGCCGCGTTCCACCGCAGCCACGCCCGGTACTTCCGCTCAATCTCCTCATCCCCCGGGAACGGCGCTTCCTGATCCACCGGGATCGTGTTCACGTAATCCGTGGTCGTGACCATCGGAACACCCACACTCCGGGCACCGGCGCGCTGGAGCAGGCTACGCATAATGTACTGGGCACGCTCCGTGCCCTGTTCCTGAATCAACGCATCCAGGGACTCACGCCACTCGGCGGTCTCTTCCGGATCACGATCAGGCAGCTGGTTAGTCAACCCGCTGAGGATATGGGAGGTATCTTCTCCTGCAGCCACGTCCAACCTCTCTTTGAGCGCATTCATCGGCACCCTCAGCTCCGGCAGGGTAACTGCCTGGCGTGAACGCGACGTGTGCGACGTATCGGTGTCAACAGCCCGGTCGTGTGCGCCGGGCAAAGGTCCAATCACAACTACGTCTGCCGTTTTCGCCGGGCGGTCGCCCTCGCAGGCGTAGTCGTCATCTGCCACTCTAACCGTGAGAGCTGGCTCATGCGTAGCCGTCCCAGACCGGCGCCGTCGTATTTCACGGGCATACTGGTTGTGTGACGACGAACCGCCAAGCGATTTGTCGATCGCACTGTGTGACGCAGAATATGGCGGATCGCGGAGCCAACAGCTTGAAGCGCAGGCGCAAAGGGTGTTGGCTGGTAGTAATGAACATCACTAGCGCTATTGAAATCATCAAGCATAGGAGCAACACGTGAGCGAGGCCGACGCCGCCACTTCGGTAAATGTGGCGGAGAAACTGGGTTTCAAAGCCGGGGACCTGATCCAGGAATTCGGTTATGACGACGACGTCGACTTCGACTTACGTGACGATATTGAGGACCTCACGGGCTCGGAACTGTTCGATGAGGACGATCACGAAGTCGTCGACGCCGCCATTTTGTGGTGGCGTGCCGGCGACGGGGATCTGGTCGACGCCCTCGTTGATTCGCTCGTTTCCCTCACCGAAGGCGGCGTTGTCTGGGTCCTGACGCCCAAGTCCGGCCGGACCGGTTACGTCTCGCCGTCGGACATTCAGGACGCGGCGCCCACCGCCGGACTGCACGTCACCACGTCGGCCGGGGTTTCCCAGGACTGGAGCGCCACCAGGCTGGTCACCCGGAAGAACAAATGACCACAGCGCTCGAACAGGCCGGCCTCCGGCCTGAAGTCAGCGGCGCCGTTCCGGCCGTTGGCGAACCGGCGCCTGATTTTGAACTGGTCAATCAGTTCGGTGAACCAGTGAGGCTCTCGGACTTCCGCGGCCGGAACGTCGTCATCGTGTTCTACCCGTTCGCCTTTTCCGGGATCTGCACCGGCGAGCTGTGCGAGATCAGGGACAACCTCGCCCTCTTCGAGGATGCCGACGCCGCGGTGCTGGCCGTCTCGGTCGACAGTAAGTTCGCGCAGCGGGCCTACGCGGAGCAGGAAAACTACGGCTTCGATCTTCTGGCCGATTTCTGGCCGCACGGTGCCGTCGCCAGCGCGTACGGGGTCTTTGACGCGGAAAGCGGCATGGCCAAACGCGGCACCTTTATCCTCGATGCCGCGGGAATCGTGCGCTACATCGTCGTGAATCCCCGCGGAGAGGCGCGGGACCTCAAGGAATACCGGGCTGCGCTGGCGGCCCTCGGCGGAAGCTGAAACCATGCGCCAGCGGCAGCCGGGGATCGGGATGACTGGCTTCGCCAGTCTGCCCCCGGTTGCGGCCGCCGCACCGGCGCACCATGAACTTGACGTGCTCCGGGACATCCACGGGCTACTCGCCGGTGTCCGGTTTGCGCTGCTCACCGGGGCCGGCCTCAGCACCGATTCCGGCATTCCGGACTACCGCGGACCGGGATCCGCCCCGCGGGCGCCGATGACGTACCAGGAATTCATCCGCGCGCCGGAAAACCGGCAACGCTATTGGGCCCGGAACCACCTCGGCTGGTCCCACCTGCGCCGGGCGGATCCGAATGACGGCCATGCTGCCGCGGCCCGGTTGGAGAACCGCGGGCTTCTCACCGGGCTCATCACCCAAAACGTGGACCGTCTGCACGAAGAAGCCGGCAGCCTGAACGTTGTGGACCTTCATGGCCGGTTCGATCAAGTGGTCTGCCTGGACTGCCACCGCCGCTACAGCCGCCGGATGCTCGCCGGCGTCCTGGAGGAACTCAACCCCGGATTCCTCGAGCGAGCCGCCGCCGCCGGAATCATCGAGATGGCACCCGACGCCGATGCCACGGTTGAAGATTCAGAACTGATCGAGAGCTTTGTGGTGGCGCACTGTCCGGCCTGCGCCGGAACGCTGAAGCCGGACTTTGTGTACTTCGGCGAAAACGTTCCCAAAGACCGGGTGGAGCGCTCGTATGCCATGGTCGACGAGGCCGGCGCGCTGCTCGTGGCAGGCTCGTCCCTCACCGTCATGAGCGGCCTGCGGTTCGCCCGCCACGCGGCGAAACACGGCAAGCCCGTGGTCATCATCAACAGGGGACAGACCCGCGGTGACGACTCTGGCCACCGTCAAACTTGACGCCGGGGTCAGTGAGGCGTCTGACGTGGCTCGCACAGGAACTGCCGCCGCTGTGAGCTCCGGTGCGCGGTTCCGGTGCGCTTGGCCCGGCAGCCCGGCGGCCAGTCGGCCTGCCGATTGGCGTTCCGTGCAGTGCATCCGGTACAGTAACTGTTCGTTGGTTGAAGCGCTGATGCGTGGACATCAGCCTTTGGGTCTTTAGCTCAGCTGGTAGAGCGCCACGTTTACACCGTGGATGTCATCGGTTCGATCCCGGTAGGACCCACAGAAAGAATCCCCGTCGCAGCAGGCTTAGGCCGGCAGCGGCGGGGTTTTTCTGTTGGCAGGTGTCCGGCTCCGCTGTCGTAGCCCCGCACTACTGTCGCGGGCATGGAACATGTGATGGTGAAGACGTGCCCCGCCGGGCGGCCGCAGTCGGTCGTCAGCGGCGGCAGGGAATGGATGGTGGGGGCCGAGCCGGTCCGCTGGTTCGAGCGCGTGAGCTGGTGGGAAGCGGAACGCCGGATGCCGAAGGGACTGAGCCGCATGGACGTGGAGGTCTGGCAGATCCAGGCCAGGCTCGGGCAGAACAGAGGATCGTCGCTGACCACCATGGAACTCATCCGTGACGGGCTGGGGGGCGGGTGGCGACTTCGCGGGGCGGTCGCAGACGCGGCGTAGTCGTCCGCGTGTACGGCACGTCCGGATCCGGGGAGCCGGATCGCTGCGGAAATGGATAAGCCTTCCACCGCGACTATTGGGGGATGCCGCGGTGGAAGGCTTGTACCGAATATACCGTGATTTTTGGGAAATGTGAAATAGGAACTGGCGTTTCCACTAGGGCCGAATTGCCCAGTCGATGGGCAAAAAACCCCCGGAAATACGCCAATTGATGGCGTAATCGAAGGGTGTGGCGGCCGGCTGATGCGGACGGCCGCCGGCCCTCACGGCGGGCGTGGACTGCAAGGACGTGGCCGGCGGCGCGAGCCGGCAGCAGCCGGCGGCGAAAGCGCTTCAGCCGAGCGGACTCCGGCGTCAGACATATGATGGTTACCGTCCAGCTGAATGGACAGAACTCGCATAGCGCCGGTGACGTACGCGCATATCTGAAGGAGAATCATGGCCGATTCCCGAACTTCCGACGGGGCGGGGAGCGCCTCGCCGGCTCCGGCGGTCACCCGCGCCGCGGCTGTGCTGGATGCCCTGGCCGGCTCTGCGACCGGACGCCTGACTCTGAGTGACATCGCCCGGGAGCTGGGGATCCCCAAATCCTCGACATCGAACCTCCTGCTGGCGCTGGAGGAAGCCGCGATCATTAAACGCCAAGGCGCCGAGTTCGCCCTGGGGCGTAAACTCGTCGAGCTTGGCGCGGCGTACCTGAGCCGTCTCGATGAGGTCCAGGAGTTCTACCGGTTCTGTGAACAGGCGCCGGCCCTTTCCGGGGAGACGGTCCGCATCGCGATGCTCGACGGAAAGAACGTCATCTACCTGGGCCGCTATGAGGGGCACCCCGCAGTGCGGCTGACCTCCAACATAGGGGACAAGATGCCCGTGTCCCTCTGTGCCGTGGGCAAGGCCTTGCTCGCGAGGCTGAATGACCATGACGTCGAGGAGATGTTTCCGGACGAGGCCGAACTGCCGGTCCTGACGCCGAAATCGCTGCGCACCGGAGCCGAGCTCAAGGCCCAGCTCGCCACCATCCGCGACCACGGTTATGCCTTCGAGGATGAGGAGTCGACCATAGGCGTGGTCTGCGTTGCTGTCGCGGTCCCGACCCGTGGTGCGCACGGACCCAACCTGGGGCTGTCGGTCACCTCGCTGAAGGCAACCTACAGCGAAGAGCGGGGCGCCCTCATGGTGAAGGAGCTCAAGGAACTCGCCCGCTCCCTGGGCAATCCCATGGGGTAAGGCGGCGCCGGACGCGGCCAATGAATCAGGTGGAGAGGACGCCCATTCGGATCGGCTGCGAAGGCCAGCCCGGGGCCGTCCCGGAGGCTTATCCCGGGGCCTGCTCCCAGCGGAACAGGAGTTCCGGGCGTCATGCTGTTCATCATGTTGAATGGTGGCTAGTATGTTGAACACGCTGGGATGGCTGTCCCGGACAAGCAAAGGCCGCGGAACGGGTCGAAGGCCCGTGCAGGGCCACGCCCGTGTCCGGCTGGCAATCCATCTCAGCGGTCACGCACCAGCCACGAGCCATTGAGGATCACTGAACCATGAGCAGACTTTTTGACCTGACGGGCCGGACCGCGCTGGTTACCGGCTCCAGCCGGGGGATCGGCAACGCACTGGCGCGGGCGCTGGTTGATGCCGGCGCCACGGTGGTGCTCAACGGCATCAATCCCGAACGCTTGAAGGCCGCGGAAGCGGCACTGGCCGCCGAAAGCCTGCCGGGGCGGGTTCACAGTTGTGCTTTCGACGTCACCAGCGATGCCGAGGCGGCGCGCGGAATCGCCTGGGTGGAAGAACACGTCGGGCCCCTTGACATCCTGGTGAACAACGCGGGAATCCAGCACCGTGTGCCCATGCTGGATCTGGACGTCGCTGATTGGGAACGGGTGATCGCTACGGATCTGACCAGTGCGTTCCTCGTTGGACGCGCGGCGGCCCGGCACATGATTCCGCGGGGCCGGGGCAAGATCATCAATATCTGCTCCGTCCAGACAGACCTCGCCCGGCCAACCATTGCCCCTTACGTTGCGGCCAAGGGTGGACTCCGGAACCTGACCCGAGCCATGACAGCCGAGTGGGCCGGGTCCGGCCTGCAGATCAACGGGATCGCGCCCGGGTACATCCACACCGAAATGACGCAGAACCTGGTGGACGATGCGGATTTCAACGCCTGGATTCTTGGCAGGACCCCGGCGGGCCGCTGGGGGACGGTGGAGGACCTGGCCGGGCCGGCCGTCTGGCTCGCCTCGGACGGTTCGAATTTCGTCAACGGCCAGACGATCTTCATCGACGGCGGAATGACGGTGGTGGTCTGATGGGCGGTGTCACAGTCCTTCCCGCCACCGCCGCAGCGGTGGTCGCCCACGCTGCGGGTGACCTGCGGATCGAGGACGTGCCGGTGCCCGCACCGGCATCCGATGAAGCCGTCGTCGAAGTGGCGTTCGGCGGTATCTGCGGCTCCGACCTGCACTACTGGACGCACGGCGCCGCCGGCGAATCGGTGCTCAAGGCGCCGATGACGCTGGGCCACGAAATCGTGGGGACCGTACTCGTGGCCGCCGGGAACGGCTCGGGGCCCGCGGCCGGAACGGCTGTCGCCGTTCACCCGGCCACGCCGGGCCCGGGGTCCGGCCGGTACCCCGAAGACCGGCCGAACCTGTCGCCGGGCTGCACCTATCTGGGCAGCGCCGCACGCTTCCCGCACACGGACGGGGCCTTCAGCCGGTTCGTCACCCTGCCGGCACGGATGCTCCGTCCCTTGCCTGCGGGTCTGGACCTGCGGACGGCTGCGCTGGTGGAACCGGCCAGTGTCGCCTGGCATGCCGTCTCCAGGGCAGGCGAGGTCGCGGGAAAGACGGCCCTGGTGATCGGCAGCGGCCCCATTGGTGCCCTGGCAGTGGCGGTCCTCAAACGTGCGGGGGCGCGGCGGATCGTGGCCGTGGACATGCACGCGAGGCCGCTGGAAATAGCCCGGGCCGTTGGCGCGGACGAGGTCCTCAAGGGCGACGACGCCGAGGCCATCGCTGCTGTGGAAGCTGATGTTGTCATCGAGTCATCCGGCAGCCATCACGGACTGGCCTCGGCCATCAAGGGCGCCGTCCGCGGCGGCAAAGTGGTGATGGTGGGCCTTCTGCCCTCCGGCCCGCAGCCGGTCCTGATCTCGCTCGCCATTACCCGTGAGCTGGAACTGCTGGGCTCATTCCGCTTCAACGACGAAATAGCTGACGTCATCAGTGCGCTCGCGGACGGATCGCTCGTTGTGGACCCGGTGGTCACCCACACTTTTGCGCTGGAGGACGGGCTCGAGGCTTTCGAGGTTGCCAAAAACTCGGCACTGTCGGGAAAGGTGCTCCTGGACTTCAGGCAGTCCCCGGCCTAGCCAGGGAGGCCGTGGCGCCGGCGCGCCGGGGGATTGCCCCCGGTGTTCCGGTCCCGGGCTCAGCGGGGCTGCAGCGGCACGAACACCCGGGGCTGGTCCTTCCAGGTCGGCTCCATCTCGGCGATGGTGTGCCGCATGATCCGGTCCGAGGCTTCCCGCGCCGACCGGGCGTCGCCGGCGGCGATGGCTTCGGCGACGTCGAGGTGCCACTGGAGAGCCGTGTCGCCCGGGCGGTCCGGCATGAGGCCGTGGACGGTGCGGCCGGTCAGGGTCTCGGCCACCTGGCCGACCATGTTCGCGAACATTTCATTGCCGGAACCGGTCAGCAGCAGGGAATGGAAGTGGATGTCCAGCTCCAGGAAGCGGGGGACATCGCCGGCCTGTCCGGCGTCGCGCATGGCGTGCGAGGTTTCCGTCAGTTCACGGCGCAGTTCGGCCGGGGCGTTGACGGCGGCGAGTTCGGCGGCCACGGGTTCAACCGCGGCGCGCAGCTCGGCCAGCGATCGCAGTTGCGCCCCGCGGCCTTCACCGGCAAGACGCCAACGGATCACGAGGGGATCGAAGGGGTTCCAGCGGCTGGCCGGCAGGACCCTGATGCCCACCCGCTTGATCGTCTCCACCAGCCCGAGGGACTGCAGGACGCGGACGGCTTCCCGGACCACGGAACGGGAGACCCGGAGTTCTTCTTCGAGGTGCTCGCCGAGCATGACGTGCCCTGCCGGCAGCTGACCTGCGACGATTCGGGCTCCCAGATGCTCAATGGCACGGTGGTGGAGGCTGGTGGACATAGTCGTAAGCATAATGCGGGGGACCGCGCCGCAGCCCGTGCCGGGCGGACCGGGGCAGGAAACATAGACTTTATGTGAAGTGCTGTGTGACGTACGGCATCCCATCCCGTGGTCACGGCTTTCCTGCGGGCCGCAAAGATACATATGATTTATTGACAGTCACTGATCCGAAAACCGAGTTCCGCACCGGGTGCGGGACGCACGGCACGCGTTGCCCAGAAATGAATTGGAGTTCTTGATGTCAGCACACATCGGTGTCACCGGCCTTGCGGTGATGGGGGCAAACCTCGCCCGCAACCTGGCCCGCAACGGCTTCACCGTCGCCCTGCACAACCGGTCCGTCGAGAAGACCGATGCCCTGCTGGAAAAGCACGGCGGCGACGGCGATTTCGTCCGGACCGAGACCTTGCAGGAACTCGTGGACTCGCTGGAGAAGCCGCGCCGTGTCCTGATCATGGTCAAGGCCGGCAAGCCGGTGGACTCCGTCATCGAACAGCTCGAACCGCTCCTGGAACCGGGCGACATCATTATCGATGCCGGAAACTCCCACTACGAGGACACCCGCCGCCGGGAGGCCGCCCTCGCCAAGAAGGACCTGCACTTTGTCGGTATCGGTGTCTCCGGCGGCGAAGAGGGTGCCCTGAACGGCCCCTCGATCATGCCCGGCGGCTCCAAGGAGTCCTACGACGCCCTCGGCCCGCTGCTGGAAAAGATCTCCGCCCACGTCGACGGCCAGCCGTGCTGCGCCTGGATCGGCACCGACGGCGCCGGCCACTTCGTCAAGATGGTCCACAACGGCATCGAATACGCCGACATGCAGGTCATCGGCGAGGCCTTCGACCTGCTGCGTTCGGGCGCAGGCATCGAACCGGCTGAGCAGGCGGAAATCTTCGCAGAGTGGAACAAGGGCGATCTCGCCTCGTTCCTGATCGAAATCTCCGCCGAGGTCCTCGGCCACGTCGACGCGAAGACCGGCAAGCCGTTCGTTGACGTCGTAGTCGACGCCGCCGGGCAGAAGGGCACCGGCCGCTGGACCGTCATCTCCGCGCTGGAACTGGGCTCCCCGACGTCGGGCATCGCCGAATCGGTCTTCGCCCGGGCACTGTCCTCGCAGACCGAGCAGCGCCAGCTCGCCCAGGAACTCCTGGCCGGCGGCGAAGCCGCCGTGGAGGTCCCGGAGAGCTTTGTTGAGGACGTCCGGCAGGCGCTGTACGCGTCCAAGCTCGTCTCCTACGCCCAGGGACTGGACATGCTCACCTCCGCCGCGAAGGAATACGGCTGGGACCTGAAGCTGGACGAGATCGCCTCGCTGTGGCGCGGCGGCTGCATCATCCGCGCCGAGCTGCTGAAGGAGATCACCAACGCCTACGCCGCTGAGGAAAAGCCCGCGAACCTGCTGTTCGCCCCGGCGTTCACCAAGGCGATCGCCGAGGTCCTCCCGGCCTGGCGCCGTGTGGTGTCCACGGCGGTCCAGCTCGGCATCCCCGTGCCGGTGTTCTCGTCCTCGCTGGCATACTACGACGGCCTGCGCCGCAAGCGCCTCCCGGCCGCCGTGATCCAGGGCCAGCGTGACCTGTTCGGCGCCCACACCTACGGCCGGGTCGACGCCGAGGGTACTTTCCACACCCTGTGGGGCGAAGACAAGTCCGAGATCGAAGCAGTGGACACCCACTAGGCTTCCGGACAGCGGAAAGCCCCGGCCGTTCATCAAACGGCCGGGGCTTTCGTCTTCGTGCGGGTACCCGCTGCTAGATGCGGTACTCGATGTAATATTCGGCCGGATCCACGGCGGGCTGGGTTTCGCGCCCGGCGTCGCGGTGGCGCCAGACCGCGGGGACCCCGGTGAGGATCGATTCCGGCGGGGCGTCCTTGACGACGACGGCGTTGGCCCCGACCGCGCTGTCCCGGCCGATGGTGATCGGTCCGAGGACCTTCGCGCCGGCGCCGATGACCACCCGGTCCTCGATCGTCGGGTGCCGTTTGATCTTGGCGAGCGATCGCCCGCCCAGGGTCACCCCGTGGTAGATCATCACGTCTTCTCCGATTTCCGCGGTCTCCCCGATGACAACGCCCATGCCGTGGTCGATGAAGAAACGCCGGCCGATGGTGGCGCCGGGGTGGATCTCGATTCCGGTCAGGAACCGCGCCAGCTGCGAAATCAGGCGTGCCGGAAAGCGGAGCGAGGGATTCTGCCACAGCCGGTGCGTGACGCGGTGCGCCCAGATCGCATGCAGGCCCGAGTAGGCGAAGAAGTTCTCGAAAGAGCCCCGGGCCGCCGGGTCGTGGGACCGGGCGGCGTCGAGGTCTTCCTTAAGTCTTGCGAAGAAGCTCACAAGGACCTTTCTGGGGAATGGTCGGACCGCGGCTGCGACTCAGCCGCGGATGTCGTCGTACAGGACTGTGGAGATGTAGCGCTCACCGAAGTCGCAGACGATGGCAACAATGAGCTTACCGGCGTTCTCCGGACGCTTCGCGAGCTCCAGGGCGGCCCAGACGATGGCGCCGGAGGAGATGCCGCCCAGGATGCCTTCCTTGGCGCCAAGGTCCCGTGCCACCCGGACGGAGTCCTCCAGGGTGGCGTCGATGACCTCGTCGTAGATGTTGGTGTCCAGGATCTCCGGAACGAAGTTCGCACCGAGGCCCTGGATCTTGTGCGGGCCCGGGGCGCCGCCGTTGAGGATGGCGGAGTCCTTCGGCTCGACGGCGACGATCTGGACCCCGGGCTTGCGCTCCTTGAGGACCTGCCCGACGCCGGTGACGGTGCCGCCGGTGCCAACACCGGCCACGAAGATGTCCACCTTGCCGTCGGTGTCTTCCCAGACTTCCTCGGCGGTGGTCCGGCGGTGGACTTCGGGGTTGGCTGCGTTGGCGAACTGCTGGGCCCAGATGGAGTTCTCCGTGTTGGCCACGATTTCCTGGGCCTTCTCCACGGCACCGCGCATGCCCTCGGATCCGGGGGTGAGGACGATTTCCGCGCCGAATGCGCGGAGCATAACGCGGCGTTCGGTGGACATGGTCTCCGGCATGGTCAGGATGACTTTGTAACCGCGTGCAGCGCCGACCATGGCCAGGGCGATCCCGGTGTTGCCGGACGTGCCTTCGACGATCGTGCCGCCGGGCTTGAGGGCGCCGGACTTTTCGGCAGCATCGACGATCGCGACGCCGATGCGGTCCTTGACGCTGTTGGCCGGGTTGTAGAACTCCAGTTTGACGGCCACGGTGGCGTCGAGCCCCTCGGACAGCCGGTTGAGCCGGACCAGCGGAGTGCCGCCAACCAGCTGGGTTACATCGTCATAAATCCGTGCCATGTAGATATGCCTGTCTCTGAAGTGGGGTTACTGAGGCCAGCTTAATGAGGCCGCACTGGGCCTAGCTAAGCATTAAGCCATGCAGAGTAATATTTCCGGGCCTTCGCCAGCTTGGGGTTGATGATGACCTGGCAGTAGCCCTGTTCGGGGAACTTGCCGTAGTAGTCCTGGTGGATGTCCTCGGCGATGTGGAACATCGGCAGCCGGCTGACTTCGGTCACGATCGGGTGCGGCCACAACGTCTGGTTGCGGTCAATCGCCTCTTCGAAGAGGATCTTTTCCTCCGTGGTCTGGTAGAACATCGAGGAACGGTACTGCGTTCCGACGTCGTAGCCCTGCCGGTTCAAGGTGGTGGGGTCGTGCAGCGCGAAGAACATGTCCAAAACGATCTCGGCCGGGATCACTTCCTCATCGAATGTCACAGCCACCACTTCGGCGTGGCCGGTGGTGCCGGAGCACACCGAGTAGTAGTCCGGGTCGCGCTCATGGCCGCCGGTGTAGCCCGACACGACGGAGCTGACACCCTTCGTTTTCTGGTAGACGGCGTCGAGGCACCAGAAGCAGCCTCCGCCGAGGACAAAAGTTTTCATGCTTCCTACAATGTTCTAAAGGCCCGGATGATTCCCGACTCACCTTACGAGAGGCTGACACATCCCGGCGCGGGCTTCCGGTTGCGTCAGAATGAGTCCATGGAACCTGTGAACAACGATGTGCCAGCCGGCTCCGCCGAAGGCGCTGCTGAGGGCTCGGGAACCGCCGCGGGCACGACCGAAGCTTCCGGCGCCCCCACCCTGGGCATGGTCCTGCTGGCGGTCGAGGAGCTGTGGCCGGAATCGCTCGCGGAGCAGTGGGACGAAGTCGGGCTCGTGGCCGGGCACACCAACGCTGAGGTGACCCGGATCCTCTTCGCGGTCGATCCGACCCTGGACGTCATCGAGGAGGCCATCGAGTTCGGTGCGGAACTGCTCATCACCCACCACCCTTTGCTGCTCAAAGGTGTGACCTCTGTCGCGGCCACGACGGCCAAGGGCAGGGCAGTGCACCGGCTGATCGAATCAGGCACCGCGCTGCTGACCGTGCATACCAACGGTGACTCCGCCGTCGGGGGAGTCTCGGACGTGCTGGCGGACGCGCTGGGCCTGCAGAACGTGGCGCCGCTGACCCCTGCCGCGAACGGACTCCCGGAAGAAGGGATCGGGCGGGTCGGGGACCTCGAGGACGTCCTGACGCTCGGGGACTTCGCCGCCCGGGTCTTCGGTATCCTCCCCGCCGTCGCCGGCGGCGTCCGGGTCTCGGGGGACCGGGACGGGCTGATCCGACGGGTGGCCGTATGCGGCGGCTCGGGGGACTCCCTCTTCGCCGAGGTGCGGGCCAGTGAGGCGGACGTCTACCTGACCGCCGATTTGCGGCATCATCCGGCGTCCGAAGCCCGCGAGGCGGCCGTTAACGGCAGGCCTTACCTGATCGACGTTTCACACTTCGCGAGCGAGTGGCTGTGGCTCCCCGCCGCGGCCGGGGCCCTGGGCAACGTCCTCGGCGACCAGGGCCATGACGTAGAGATCCGGGTCAGCAGCACCAACAGCGATCCGTGGGACTTCATTCTGACTCCGGGGTGAGCGTAGCGAGGCCGGGGAGCACGCTAGGCGCTAGAGTCTAAGAAGCGCCGATACGGCGCCCGGCTCCGGCCGGCAGGGAACAAGCGGAGGTAGATAGTGGCCAAGGCAGCACCGGCGGAACAGTTGAAATTGCTCGAATTGCAGGGACTGGACGCCAGGCTCAAGTCCCTGTTCAACCGCCGCCGAAGCCTTGAAAGCGACCCCCGGATCACTGATCTCGAGGCTGCCCTGGCCGTCGCCAACGGCGAGCTGGGCGCGGCGAAAAGGGCCGTCCACGACGCCGAACAGGAGCTCAAGCGCTCCGAAGCCGACGTCGAGCAGGTGGCAGCGCGGATCGCGCGCGATGAAGCCCGGCTCAACAGCGGCACCGGCCTGTCCAAGGACCTTGTGGCCCTGCAAAAAGATCTGGTCTCGCTTAACAAGCGCCGCTCCGACCTCGAGGATGTGGAACTGGAAGTCCTCGAACGCCTCGATGCCCTCCGCCTGCGCCAGGCGACGCAGCAGCAGATCGTCGATGACATCCAGGGTTCCTTCGGAGTTATCCGCGCCGAATTGGATGAGCAGCTGGCCGAAAACGGCGCGGAGGCCACTGCGGTCCGCGGCCAGCGTGCCGAATTCGCCGCCGGGCTGGACGCCGGCCTGCTGGCCATCTATGAGAAGACTTTGGGGCGGCGCGGCGTGGGTGCGGCCCGCCTGTTCCACGGCACCTCGGAAGGCTCCGGCATGCAGCTGAGCCCCGGTGACCTCGCCGAAATCAAGGCGGCGGCCGAAGATGACATCGTGTTCTGCCCTGACTCCGGATGCATCCTGGTCCGTTCGGCCGACTGGGCCTAGGCATTCTCCCTGGCCCGCCCGGCGCCGCGGCCGTCTCAAGGCGCGACCGGCGCCGGGTGCGTGCTAGCCGGGCAGGATGATGTTCAGCGCGTGCGGCTTCCGGGCGGTGCCCGGGACCAGTTCAGCGTCCCACTTCTCGGCCGCGGCCTTGAGCAGTTGAGCCGGGGAGCCGGGGGCCTTGCCGCGCCGGCTCAGCAAGTGCCGGGCCAGTTCACCGCGGGTGTGCTTGGCGAAGTGGCTCACGACTTTCCGGACGCCGTCGGCTTCGGTAAAAACATTAACTGCCACGGTGTGTTCCGGCGGCGGGGCCCAGGCTGCGGCATAGGTGCTGGAGCGGCAGTCGACGAGCAGCTCTCCCGCGGTGGCGTCGGCGAGGGCCGCGTTCAGCTGCGGTTTCCAGAAGGAAGCGAGCCGCCCGACGTCGGGCAGGGCCGTTCCCATGGACAGCCGGTAGGCGGGCACCCGGTCGGCGAAGCGGATGGCTCCCCATAGCGCGGAGATGACCAGTACGCCGGTATCTGCCTTGCTCCGCTGAGCCGCCGTCAGCGAATCGTAGCCGAGGGCATCGTAGAGCACCCCGGAGTAGACCTGATGGGCCGGGGCAGCCGGTTCGGCGTGCAGGCGTCGGTTGCGTTCGACGTCGGCGCTCAACGATGCCCCGACGCCTAGCAGCGCCAGGGCGTCCTCGTGGGCACTGACGGTGCCCAGGGCTTCGAGGACCCGGGCCCGGCACGCGTTGAGGTCCGGGAAGCTCAGGGAGGCCCAGTCGAGGGCTTCCCCGCCGGCAGCGGGAGTCTTGCCCTCGGAGGGCGGCAGCAGAATCAGCACCGGACAATCCTACCGGCGGCCGCCGGACGGTCCGGAGCCGGCCTGCCCCGGCGGGGATCCGCGCCGGCTCGGCGTTGTCACCGGTTGGCGCATTCCTGCCCGTAGAATAGAGCGCGGATGGGTTGACCAGGCGGTCGCGCGTCACGCAAGTGGCTCGAGGAACGTCCGGGCTCCGCAGAGCAGGGTGGTGGGTAACGCCCACTCGGGGTAACCCGCAGGCCAGTGCCACAGAGAACAGACCGCCTGCATGCAGCGCGTGCTTGCACGGGGTGCAGGGCAGGTAAGGGTGAAACGGTGGTGTAAGAGACCACCAGCTTCCCGGGTGACCGGGAAGGCTAGGTAAACCCCACCCGGAGCAAGGCCAGACAGGGCACGTTTGAGGGCTGCTCGCCCGAGTGCCCGGGTAGGCTGCTGGAGGGCGTCGGCAACGGCGTTCGTAGATGGATGGCCGCTACTCCCGCGCCGGTAACGGCGCGGGAACACAGAACCCGGCGTATCGGTCAACCCATCCACCCATCCCCGCCGCTACCGGCGCGCTGCCGTTGACGCTCTGAGGAAGCGTGTGAGTCATCTCACGCGGTGCCGGACCCCGGGGAGACGAGGTGCCGCCGTAGAATGGTGGATGAACGTGGAAGTTCTGCCGTCGGGTCTGCGTTCGCAGCCGGCGGCTTTTTCTTTGCACTTCCCAGGCGCCGGGGGCGGACCGAAACCCCGACGGCGCCCAGGCCCCGGCACTGCCGGTGGCCGAGCCCTGCATACAAAGTCGTATGCGGTGGATTCTAGGAAGGTAGTTCTGTGAGCCAGACGTCAGATTCTTGTTTTGATACGTGGATGGGCCGGGAGGCCCTCGCCGAAGCCATGATTCCGATGATCGGCCGGCTCTACCGTGAGAACAACGTGGTCACGAGCATCCACGGGCGCAGCCTGATCAACAAGTCGACCATGAACATCCTCAAGGCGCACCGTTTTGCCCGCCGGATGAGCAAGGAAGAACTTCGGCTTGAAGAGACCGCCCCGCTGCTCGAAGCCCTGACGACTTTGGAGCTCGGCGCCGCGGCCATCGACGTCGCGCGCCTCGCCGAGAAGTTCCGCGCCGAACCCGACGGCACCGGCCTGGACGGTTTCCTTCGAGCCGAACTTGCCGACGTGGTCGGCAAGCGTGGCGGGGATGACCGGACGAGCACCGACGTCGTGCTCTACGGCTTCGGCCGCATCGGCCGGCTCCTGGCCCGGCTCCTGATCGAAAAGGCCGGCGGCGGCCACGGCCTGCGGCTGCGCGCGATCGTGGTCCGCCGCGGCTCCGACAATGACCTGGCCAAGCGCGCCAGCCTGCTGCGCCGCGACTCCGTCCACGGCCCCTTCGAAGGCACCATCAAGGTGGACCTCGAAAACGACACGATCACGGCCAACGGCGTCCAGGTCCAGGTCATCTACTCGGACAACCCCGCCACCATCGACTACACCGCGTACGGCATCCACGACGCGCTGGTGGTGGACAACACCGGCCGCTGGCGCGACGCCGAGGGGCTCTCCCAGCACCTGCAGAGCAAGGGCATCTCCCGGGTGCTTCTCACCGCCCCGGGCAAGGGCGAGCTGAAGAACATTGTCCACGGCATCAACCACGGCACCATCCTGGACTCGGATGCGATCGTCACCGCGGCCTCCTGCACCACCAACGCCATCACCCCGGTCCTGAAGGCGATCAACGACCGGTACGGCGTGGTCCACGGGCATGTGGAGACCGTCCACTCCTTCACCAATGACCAGAACCTGATCGATAACTTTCACAAGGGCGACCGCCGCGGCCGCTCCGCCGCCTTGAACATGGTGATCACCGAAACCGGCGCCGCCCAGGCCGTCGCGAAAGCACTGCCCGAACTGCGCGGCAAGCTCACCGGCAGCTCCATCCGCGTCCCCACCCCCGATGTCTCCCTGGCCATCCTGAACCTGAGCCTGGACCACGGCACCACCAAGGACGAAGTCAACGACTACCTGCGGGAACTGTCGCTGCACTCGGACCTGCGCAAGCAGATCGACTACATCGATTCGCCCGAGGTGGTCTCCACCGACTTCGTCGGCTCGCGCCGGGCCGGCATCGTGGACGGGCTCGCCACCATCTCGAACGAGAAGAACCTGGTTCTCTACGTCTGGTACGACAACGAGTTCGGCTACAGCTGCCAGGTGGTCCGCGTTATGGAGGAAATGGCCGGCGTGAACCCGCCGTCCTTCCCCGCCAAAGACGTCGTCGACATGACCCCGGCCGGCTTGACCGCAGGGGTCTGACCGGCACGTAGTCGATTGATTCCCGGCCGGGGCTCTGGCAACGGCCGGGAAAGGGAACCACAATGGTCCCATGGAACAGAACTCGGCAGTGGAGCACGACACCACCCTCGAACACGCCCTCGATGTTGCCCGGAAAAACGTCAAGGAGGCCCAGCGCCTGCTCGACGATGCCCTGGCCAAACGGGCGACCGGAGACGTCGACGACGACCGCGTCAACCAGCTGAAGGCGCTGCTGGAGGTCGCGGCGGAAGATCTCCGGCGTGTGACCCGGGAGCAGTAACGCCGCGACCTGTCCTCCACACTGTGGAGAACGGCGGTGCTGCCGCCGGCCTGCCCTAGGCTCGGAGCATGCCGGACCAATCCCGCCCGGGCACGGGTGCACTGTGACCACCTCATGGCCGGAGTATCGGCGGGCCCGGCGACGGGCCCGGCAGGCGTGGCTGCTGCTGGCCGCTGCGGCTCTTGGAGTGCTCGGGAGCCTCAGCTGGTTCTTTGCCGCCGGCCAGTTCGCCGTTTCCGAGGCCGGGGCCACCGGCCCGCGCACGGCCCCGGTGCTGGCTGCCGGCTGGATGAAGCCGGTCCCGGCGGTGCGGCCCGTGCCTCCGGGCAGCGCAGCTGCGGCTTTGGAGACGTTGACGGTCAAAGGCCGTGCGCCCAGGGACAACTATGACCGCGCTGCCTTCGGCGAAGCCTGGCTGGACGTGGACGCCAATGGCTGCGACACCCGCAACGACATCCTCCGGCGGGATCTGATGGCTCCCGAATTCAGCGCCGGATCCCGGTGCACGGTGGCAGCCGGCGCCTTCCGGGAACCCTACACCGGTGCTGTTATCTCCTTCCGGCGGGGTGCCGCGAGCAGCAAGGCCGTGCAGATTGACCATGTCGTGGCGCTCGGCGACGCCTGGCAGAAGGGCGCCCAGCAGTTGACGGCCCGGCAGCGCCAGCACCTGGCAAACGACCCGCTGAACCTGATTGCCGCCGACGGTCCGGCGAACCAGGACAAGGGGGCATCCGACGCCGCCACCTGGCTCCCGCCCAATAAGGCGATCCGCTGCCACTACGTCGCCCGGCAGATTTCGGTCAAAGCGGCGTACGGCCTGTGGGTTACACAGGCCGAGAAAGCCGCGATGCAGCGCGTCCTTGGCTCCTGCCCCGGACAACCGACCATCCTGCCGTCCCCGGAGCCGACCGGAACAGCCGGGTAGGGTGCAGCCTGCCTGCCCCGCCGGGCCGTCAAGGGCGGGCCGCGAGCCCTGCTTCCAGCCGTTCGACGTCGTCGCGGTGGCACAAATCAGTCGCCGGCGTCATGACGGCAGCGCTGCCGGCCGCGACCGCCGATGCGAACGCGTGTTCCAGGCCATGCCCCTGGGCCAGCCGGAGGACAAAGGCGGCCAGGAAACTGTCACCGGCACCCACGGTGCTGCGGACCGCTACCTGTGGCACGGCCAGCCGGAGAATTCCGCCAGCGGAGGCCAGGACGGCTCCTTGTCCGCCGAGCGTCAACGCCACGTGTTCCGCTGACCCGCCGGCGACCAGCGACTCGGCCGCCTGCACCTGGCTCTCAGCGGTCTCCAGCACCGTCCCGAAGTGCAGCCCCAGCTCGCGGCGGCTGGGTTTGATCAGGAAGACCCCCTCTGCGAGTGCTTCCGCGAGCGGCGCGCCCGAGGTGTCGACGACGCAGCGGGCACCGTGTATCCGCGCCAGGCGGGCCACCCGTGCGTAGAAGTCCACCGGCACTCCCGGCGGCAGGCTGCCGCTCGCCACCAGATAACCGCCGGTCGGCATCGATTCCGACACCCGGTCCAGGCAGGCGCGCCATTCGGCGTCGGTGAACTCAGGGCCTTCCAGGACGAAGCGGAACTGCTTTCCCGTGGATGTTTCGTCAATGGTGAAATCCTCACGGGTGCTTCCGCCGATCGGGACCGCCACCGCGGGGACCCGTTCGGCTTCGATGAGGCGCCGGTAGGCCTCGCCCGTCGGGCCGCCCGCGGTATAGACCGCCAGCGTCCGCCCGCCGAGCCGCTGGACCACCCGGGAGACGTTGACGCCGCCCCCGCCAGGATCGACGCGGCTGGTGGCGCAACGCAGTTTGTGGCCGCTGATGACCCGTTCCGTCGAGGTGCTGATGTCCAGGGCGGGGTTCATGGTGAGCGTGACGATTGGCTGTACCGGCGTCGGTCCCGAAGCGTCCATGGGGCAAGCATAGGAGTGTCGGGGCCCGATGGCACGGCCCGGCCCGCAACCATACCCTTGTGGGGCCGCCCACGCTCACCCACAATAAGGCGGGGCGGGGCTTCCGCCCTGGGGGCACGTCCGAGAGAGGTTCCATGGCACAGGGCAAGGACGCCGCAGGCAAACGACGCTCAGGCAAGGCCACGGGCAGGGCCGGCCTGAAGGATGCTCCTAATCGTGCGCGGAAGAAGAAGAAACGGCTGGACCGCGACATTTACGAGGCGGAGCTCTTCCGTCTGCAGGCCGAGCTCGTGGCGCTCCAGTCATGGGTCCGCGGCACCGGTGCCCGGGTGCTGGTGATTTTCGAAGGGCGTGATGCGGCAGGCAAAGGCAGTGCCATTAAGCGGGTCACGGAGTACCTGAATCCGCGCTTCGCCCGGATCGTCGCGCTGCCGGCGCCCACCGAGCGGGAACGCGGCGAATGGTATTTCCAGCGCTACGTCGCCGAGCTCCCGGCAGCGGGGGAGATCGTCCTGATGGACCGCTCCTGGTACAACCGGGCCGGCGTGGAGCATGTCATGGGATTCTGCACTCCGTCCGAACACAAACGCTTTATGGCCCAATGCCCCGTGTTCGAACGCCTGCTCATCCAGGACGGCATCATGCTTTTCAAATACTGGTTCTCGATCAGCCACGCGGAGCAGGAGCGGCGGTTCAAGTCGCGCCTGGACGATCCGATGCGGCGCTGGAAGCTCTCGCCGATGGACCGGGAGTCCATTCTGCGGTGGGAGGACTACTCGCGGGCGAAGGACGAGATGTTCATGCAGACCGACACCGTCGAATCGCCGTGGTACGTGGTGGAGGCGGAGGACAAGCGCCGGGCCCGGATCAACATGATCTCGCACCTGCTCTCCAGCATTGACTACACCGAAGTGCGGACCGAACCGGTCACCCTGCCGGAGCGCCCCAAAGCCGTGAACTACACGCGCCCCCCGCGGGAGCTCTTCCGCTACGTCCCGGACCACGCCTCATCGCTGGGCCGGAACCGGCGGCCGTAGCCGGCAGGCCGGCAGCACTATGGATGCCTGCCGGAGCGCTCGGTAGGCTGGGAAGATGTCAACTGCCTTTGTCCTGAGCCTGGCCGGGGTCGCCGCCCTGCTCTTCCTGGTCCGGCTCCTGGTGCCGGCCGTCCCGCCCCGCCCGCTGGCGCGGCGCATCACGACGGCCCAGGCCGCGCTGACGGCCGTCGGGCTGCTGGGACTGCTGCTCCATTGCACGGCGATGTTCTTCGAACCGGTTGTGGCCGCGATCCCCGGCACGGGACCGGCGATTAGCCAGATCAACGGCATGGGCGCCGCGAGTATGCTCTGGTACGCGGTTCCGGCGGTCCTGCTGCTCGTGGGCCTGCGGCGGCAGCTGCCCCTTGCCCTGGCTGTGCTCGCGGTGGCCCTGCTGGCCGTGGGGATCACGATGTACAACGGCGCGGCCCTGTCGACCCACGTGGTGACCATTTATGCCGCGGCCGTGGTGATCGCCGGCATCATGTTCCTGCTGGTCCTGCCGCCGTGGTCCGGCCGCGGCACTTCCCGCACACGGCGGGCGGCCTGAACCGCTCAGGCCTCAGTGTCCGAAAGGATCCGGGTCCACGCCAGGCATCCAGGTCAGGCCGGGAACACCCCAGCCGCTTTTCTTGGCCTGCTTCATGGCCTTGCGGGCGTAGCGGTCGATCAGCCGGTTGACGTACAGCTTGCCGTCGAGATGGTCGTATTCGTGCTGGATCACCCGGGCAAACCATCCGGTCGCCTCAAAATCCACGGGATTTCCGTGACCGTCGAAGCCCTGTACCCGCGCCCAGTCAGCACGCTTGAGCGGATACTGGCCGCCGGGGAAGGACAGGCAGCCCTCTTCTTCCTCGTCCGGGTCCGGCAGTGCGCCGGAAATCTTGGAGAGCGTCAGGACCGGATTGACGACGGCGCCGGTCGGCGGCGCGCCGTCGTCGTTGACGAATTTGTAGACGAACAGCCGTTTGCCCACCCCCACCTGGGGTGCGGCGAGGCCGACGCCGTTGGCCGCGTCGTTCGTTTCGAACATGTCCGCGATCAGGGTGCGGAGTTCGTCGTCGAAGACCTCGACTTCGGCGGCCCGGCGGTGCAGGACGGGTTCGCCCCAGATGGTGATGGGTAGGACGGTCATATCAGGTGGGTTCCTCTGGTGCTCGTGACCGGGTCAGCCGGCGATGCTGCGGCCGACGACGTCGCGCATGATTTCGTTCGTGCCGCCGAAAATGGTCAGGAGCCGGGCGGCCAGGAAGGCCTGCGCCACCGGGTACTCCATGATGTAGCCGTAGCCGCCGTGCAGCTGGAGGCAGCGGTCCGTGACGGACTTGGCCCGCTCCGAGGCCCACAGCTTCGCGCGGGCGGCTGAAGCGGCGTCGAGTTCGCCGGCGTTGAAGGCGAGGATGGCCTGGTCCACGTAGGCCTCGGTGACTTCGACTTCGGTCAGGATATCGGCGAGTTCAAAGCGGCTGTTCTGGAAGTCGATGATCCGTTCGCCGAAGGCATTGCGTTCCTTCGTGTAGCGGACGGTCGCCTCGTACATCGCGCGGACGACGGCGGCGCTTGCCACCGCGATTGCCAGCCGGCCCTGGGGGAGCTGTTCGGCCGCGTATTGCAGTCCTTTGCCCTCTTCGCCCACGAGGTCAGCGTGCGGGACCCGGACGTTGTCGAAGAACAGTTCGGCGGTGTCCGAGGCCTTCAGTCCCATCTTGTCCAGCTGCTGGCCCGTGTTGTAGCCCTCGCCCTTGCCGACCATAAAGAGCGAGAACGAGTCGCGGGCGCCGCGCCCGGTGCTGCCGTCGGTGCGGGCCAGGACGAGGGACGCGTCCCCGGAGATGCCGTTGCCGATGAAGGTCTTCTGGCCGCTGATCAGCCAGTCGCCGCCGTCGCGCACGGCCTTGGTGCGGATGCCGCGCAGGTCCGATCCTGCTCCGGGCTCGGTCCAGGCAACGGACGTGACCTTGTCGCCGGCGACCATGTCCGGCAGCCAGCGTGCCTTGAGGTCCTCGGAACCGTAGGCCAGGAGGTGGGGGAGGACCATGTCATCATGCAGGTGGAAGGCGAGGCCTACGGCCAGGTGGTTGCTCCGGGCGAACTCTTCGTCCAGCACGGCCCGGAAGCGGTAGTCATCCATGCCCAGGCCGCCGAACTCCTCCGGCACGGCGAGGCCCAGCAGGCCCTGCTCCCCGGCGGCAGTCCACAGCCCACGGGACATCATGTGGTCCTTGTCCCACTGGGCGTAGTGCGGGGCGACCGCTCGCGCGTTGAACTCGGTGGCGATCTCACGGAACATCTCGTGGTCTTCTTCAAAGAGCGTGCGCTTCACGGCGGGTCCTTCCACTGACAAATCCGGAATGGCTGCGGGCAGCGCCCGCAACGGCAGACAACAAAGGCCGCACCGGATATCCGGTGCGGCCTTGGAAAAAGGTCGGACAAACACTGCCGTCCTTCATGAGGGTGAGCGACGGGGGTTGAACCCGCGACCTCCTGGACCACAACCAGGCGCTCTGCCAACTGAGCTACGCCCACCATGTGCCTTTTTGGACCTTCCGGCGTACCGGCTGTCTGGAAAGGCAACGACAAATAGCTTACCTGCTCTTTGGTGGTGCTTTTGCCACTTTTGCCCGATTTCGGGAAATTTCCCGCAAACGTGGCGCAGATTACACCGGAAGTGCCGGCTGCCGGGTGGCCGGAGGGCCGGGTTACTCTGCCGGTGCGGGGGCGTCTGCCGGTTCGCCGGGGGCCGTGATCTTCTTGGCGATCAGCTGCGCGGTCTTGCTGTCCGGCCCGGGCGCGGGGACGAAAACGGCTTCGCGGTAGTACCGGAGCTCGTCGATGGAGTCCTTGATGTCGCCGAGTGCGCGGTGTCCGCCGAGCTTGGCGGGGGACTGGAAGTAGGCCCGGGCAAACCAGCGACGGGAGAGCTCCTTGATGGTGCTCACATCGACCACGCGGTAGTGCAGGTGTTCGACGACCTCGGGCATGTCGCGGGCCAGGAAGACCCGGTCCGTGCCCACCGAGTTGCCGCCCAGCGGCGCCTTCCGCGGCTCCGGCACCCACTTCTTGACGTAGTCCAGGATGATGGACTGCGCCTCGGCCATGGTCTTGCCGTGCGGTAGTTCCGCAAGCAGCCCGGACCGGGTGTGCATGTCCCGGACAAAGTCGTTCATTTGCGCCAGCGCGGCGTCGTCGGGCTTGATGACGACGTCGACGCCGTCACCGAGGATGTTCAGTTCCGAATCCGTCACCAGGGCAGCGACCTCGATCAGGGCGTCGTTGACGGTATCAAGGCCGGTCATTTCGCAGTCGATCCAGACGATGCGTTCATTAGATATAGGCACCCGCCCAGCGTAACTGTTTCGCCGGCCCGGAGCCGTCCGGTGCTAGGATTTCCGGTACCCGGTGTCGGTTTCTTTTCTCGTCCCGGCGCGCCCCGGGCCGCATTCCGCGGCCGGCCGCGGGCGAAGATGTGCCCCCCAACAGATTGGACGATCCTGAGATGACGGCGCCCGTACCGGCGGTGGGGACAACGGCTTCCGCCGGCGTGTCCCAGACCGCACCGAAGGCAGCCGTTGCCGAGGTGGATAATGCCCGGTCCCCGCTGATCGCCGGCTTCGTCGGTTCGATGTTCATGGCGGTCGGTTCGCTGGGCGTCGGCTGGCTCGCTCCGGTTTCCGAACTCCGCAGGGTGCCTCTGTTCATCTGGATGCGCACCGAGGCGGTCGGCGTCGCCCTATCCATCATCCTGCTCGCCGTCGGCGGGATGCTGCTGGTGCGCGCGTGGCTGCGGCTGGGACAGAGAGTCAGGGTCTGGGGTGCGGAAGCCCGGAAGGCGACGCTGCAGGCCACGGTCGTCTGGGGATTGCCCATGATGTTCTCCGTGCCGCTGTTCAGCCGGGATGTCTACGCCTATATCGGGCAGGGCCGGCTGATGGTGGAGGGCTTCAACCCCTACGAGAACGGCATTTCGGCGCTGTCGAACTACTTCCAGCTTGGTGCCGACAAGATGTGGACCGAGGCTCCCGTTCCCTACGGACAATTGTTCCTGTGGATCGAACAGTTCGTCGTGTGGGCCACACAGGTCCACCCCGAGGCCAGCATCATGCTGTTCCGGCTCGCCGCCCTGATCGGGATCATCCTCTGCGTGGTCTACGTGCCCAAGCTCGCCGAACTGCACGGGGTCAACCCGCACCGGGCACTGTGGTTGACCGCGGCCAATCCGCTGTTCCTCACCAACTTCATCGCGAGCGTACACAACGACGCACTGATGATCGGCCTGGCCCTGGCCGGTCTGTACTACTGCGCGACCCGCCGGGTCATCTTCGGCCTGGTGCTGGTGACGCTGTCCATCGCCGTCAAACCGATCACGATCGTCTTCCTGCCGTTCATCGGGTTGTTGTGGGCGGGCAAGAACGCCAGCTGGCCGCGGAAATTTCTGTACTGGGGCCTCACGGCCGGGTTCAGCCTGGCCCTGCTGTACGCCATGAGCCTGGTCAACGGCTTTGGCTTTGGCTGGATCAACGGACTGTCCGCGCCGGGCAGCATCTGGATCTGGTACGCGCCGGTCGGACTGCTCGGCCTCATCGTCGCCTCGATCTCCAATGCCTTCGGCCTCGACGGCTGGGGACTGGCCAAGTGGGTGTACGACGCCGGCAAGCTGCTCGCCGTCGGGGTCATCGCCTGGCAGATTTTCCGCGGCGACCACGACCGGCTGATGCGCCGGCTGACCTTGGCGTTTGCCGCCGTCGTCCTGCTGGCCCCGATGATCCAGTCCTGGTACATCGTCTGGCTGATTCCGCTTTTTGCCGTCACCGGTATCCGCGACGACTGGCAGGTCAAGGCGCTCTACTTCGTGGTGTCCTTCTTTATGGTCTACGCCATCTCGGACCAGCTCGAGGTCTTCCCCTACCTGCAGACCGCCGACCTCGGACTGGCCCTGGCGCTGGCCCGGAACGCTGCGGCGATTATTGCGCTGCTCTTCGGGCTGTACCTGATCTTCCTGGATCCCCGGACCAAGCTGTTGTTCGCCAAGTCCGACGAACCGGTGACCACGCGCCCGGTCATCTGACTGCGCTGAGCGACTGCACTGACTGCTTGTACTGACTGCCCGACCGCTCCACTGCCTTTACTGCAGAACAACGCCTGACGCTGTTACGGCAGCGCCGCTCTGGGGGCGGGCGCTGACGTCAATCTGCAATCTCCAGCGCAGGTCCGAGGTCTCGAGGGCGGTCGAGAGCTCTTCGAGGGCAGACGTGCGGATCTGACGGATCAGGTCCTGGATGTCGGCCCGGTCAGTGACCGTCAGCCTCGTCGTCACCTCCGGGGCATCGGCCGTGCCGCGCAGCACGGAATTCGAGGAGAGGACCCCCGGAAGGGTGGAAACGCTGTCGTCCAGCGCCCCGGCCAGCACTGACGTGTCACAGAGGGTAAACCCGGCCGCATCGCCGTCGTGCAGACGATACAGGGCGGCTCGGCCCTTCCTTGGGAACTGGGCGAGGATCCACAACAGACCCAGCAGGGCCGCGATGATCCCCACGATCCACAGGATTACCGCCGTTTCCGGGCGGCCTGCCGCTGCCCACAGGTCTCCGCTGATGACCCGGGAACCGGGGTCCGTCACGGCCAGACCGGTCAAGCCTGCCAGCAGCCCGTTGGCCTGCAGGAGAAGGAGGACACCGGCGATGAGGGACAGGAAACCGAGAACGAACAGCCAGACCCGGTTCAATGTTCCCGCGTGCTGTCCCATGTGGCGGCCCTCATCTCGTCATTGGTTCTGGTGGTTGGTTTCGGCTGGCAGGTGGGCGGTCAGCCCCGTGACCGGACGGTGGCCGTGACCTTCGGTAGCGGTTCCAGGCCTGCCGCGGCCAGGTGCTCACGGACCTCGCCGATGATCCGCGCCTGGAGCTGCGAGGTCTTGTGCAGGGGCGTCTCAACGTTGAGGTGGATCCTGGTGGCGGTGGCCGTGGCCGTGACCGATCCGACGCCATCAATCGCGGCGCAGCGCGCTGACGCCAGACGGGCAGCTCCCCGCCGGGTCATCACGATCTCGCGGCCCGCCCCGGACTGGTTCGGAGCGTCGGGATCGCCGCCCGGGCCCCTGAGGGGAAGGGCATTGAAGGGGCCCGGCACCACGGCCGCCAGGATCAGGATGAGCCCCAGCAGGCACGCCGCAACGCCCAATCCCCACATTTCCGGGCGGTTCCAGGTCAATGCCGTCAGCCAGTCCCGGGAATCGTGCAGGAAGCGTGGCCAGGCCTCACCGAACAGCCGGGTCGCGCTGATCCAGACCAGGAACACTCCCACCGCCAGCAGGATTATCCCCATCCCGATGGCCGGTCCGGTGCGTCCCGGGCGGTGCCGGAGTCGCTGCACGTCGCTCATGACCCACCGCTCATAGCAGTACCCGACGGGCAGGAGCGTCCCTGCCGCTCTTGAGCCACAGGATGCGGATATCAACCTGTCTGACTTCCACCCCCGTGAGTTCGGTGACACGCGCCATGATTCTTTGCCGCAGGTGCCCGGCCGCCTGACGTAAGGGCGCCGGATACGGCATGGCCACCTCGATCGTCAGGGCCGCAACATTTCCCGTGAGTTCCACGGACGTCTTGGGACGTGCCGACATGTCTGCGTGGGTGCCAATGCCCAGAAAACCCCCGGACGCGCCGCCGGACGCGGACTCCTCCCGGGCGACTTCGCCGGCGATCTTTTCGATCACCTTCACCTCCAGCTCTGTCCGTCCCCGGGAGACGTTGCCCGCGCCGACGGCGGGGCGAAAACCGGGCGGCTCCGGCGGCAGGGCATGGGCCCCGGCATTCATCGGCTCGAAGCCTTGCCGAACAGGGCGTTCAGATCCAGCTTCCCGTCCGCGACCCGGCCGACGATGAGCCCGACCAGACCGAACAAAACAACTATCAGGAGCGCGAGCCACCCGCCGAACGCCAGGACAATGCCGAGCAGCAGGCCCACGGTCAAACACCAACGTGTAGTGGACATCAGATTTTCTTCCTTCCCGTTCTCCGCCCCGGACCCTGCCCGCCGGGTTCAGGCAGTCGCGCCGGCTATTGGAGACGATCAGGCTTGGGCTCTTCCGCCGAATTCTCATCACCGGGCAGATGGACGTCGGTGACATGGATATTGACTTCGAGAACTTCCAGGCCGGTGGCGTGTTCCACGGACTGGATAACATTGCGGCGGATGTTGTTGCTGATCTCCACGATGGAGATGCCGTACTCCACCACGATGGACACATCGATCGCCGTCTGGCGCTCGCCCTTCTCCACGCTGACTCCGCCGCTGACGTTCGTCTGCGATCCGGGAATCCGTTCCGCCAGGGCGCTGAAGGCGCGCCGTCCGGCACTTCCCATGGCATACACGCCGGGAACTTCGCGGGTAGCCATCCCTGCCAGTTTCTGCACCACACCTTCCTCGATCGTGGTGTCACCGCGGTCTGTGTGTAATGCGTCCATTTTCTTCGCCTGCACCGCAGTGTCTTCCTGCCCCGACGATGCGGTAACCGCGCCGCCGGATGATCCGGACGGGGACTGTTGCTCTGCCATGGGAACCCTCTCCTCAGGGGACGATCTGATGTGTGTACACCCATGAAGACGAAGCCCGGCCGGAATCCTCACGCGCATTCGAATAAAAGTTTTGCACCCCGGCGACTTCCACCGTCGTCCGGTCCATGCCATATTGGGCTCAGGCACAACGCCGGGCACAACGCCGGGCAGGACAGGTGGCCTCGTGGATGGGCAAAGACGCTCTTTTGGGGAAGTGACCGATCTGGACGAGGGCTCGCTCGTCGCCCTCGCCCAGGACGGTGATCCGGCCGCGTTCGAAGACCTTGTCGCCGCCTACCAGGGCAAGCTTTTCCGGCTCGCCTACCGGATGCTCAATGACCGGGGCGAGGCCGAGGACGCGGTCCAGGAGGTCCTCACCGCCAGTTGGCGTGGCCTGCCGAGACTCCACAACGCCGATGCCTTTGGAGGGTGGCTCTACCGGATGGCCACGAACCACTGCCTGGATGTCCTGCGGCGGCGCGCCCGGCATCCGGAGCCGTGTGTCGACGTCATGCAATGGGAGGGCGTAAATGGCGATGGCGTGGCCCCGGCGGAGGACGATCCGCCGTCGGCCACCGAGGCGGCGGCAAAAATGCACGCCCTCACCGCCCTCCTGCAAAGTCTCTCCGCAGAGCTGAGGGCATGCTGGCTGCTCTATGAAATCCACGGACGCAGCTACGCGGAAATCGCTGCCGCGCTGGAAATCAGCCAGGGCGCTGTCCGCGGCCGGCTTGCCCGCGCACGGCACCATCTAGCGGAGGGGCTGGAGCAATGGCGATAGAACCCGATGTTCCGAGGCTGGGCTGCGGCGAATCCATCGACGGAATCTGGGCGACCATCGAAGAGCCGCCAACCCCGCACCAGGCACAGTGCGCCCAATGCCGCGCTGCGCGGGAGAGCCTGCTGCAGCTAAGGCAAGCGACGGACGCCATGCGCGACGCCGACGTCCGGGACCCCCGCCTGGAGCTGCGGGACAACGTCACCGCCGTCGTCATGGACGTGGCACGGTCGGAGGTCCGCCGGGGCAAGATCGTCCGGCTTGGCGACTCGGCTGGCGGCACGATCAACGTTAGCGAACAGGCGATCTGCGCGGTGATCCGCGACGCGGTCCGGGACGTTTCGGGCGTGCGGGCACGGCGATGCCATATCGAAGTGGCCGCCGAACCCGCCGGCTCCCGCGGCCCCTCCGGCCGCGAAGGCGCCCGGCTGGACGTCAACCTGCGGGTCGTGGCGGCCGTGGGCTCGCTGACGCCGGACCACATCAACAGCCTTCGCCATAGACTGGCGGACACTCTGCTCGCCCACTTCGGCGTCGTCGATGGAGCCATCAATATCACTGTGGAGGACCTCTACGATGAATGAGAAACCTATCCGAGGCCAGCTCATCGATGGCGGGGTCATAGCTGACCTGGCCATGCGGGCAGCCCTCGATACCCCTGGAGTGCTCCGGCTGGAACCAACGCTGCGGAACCTGGTGGCCGGCCTCGGATCCAGGCTGGGACGAAACGTTCCCGGCGTAGCCGAAAGAATCAAGACATCACGGCACGACGGCGTGTGGGTCACCATCCGGGATGGACGGGCGGATGTCCAGGTCGACATCGCCACGGACATGGCGTTCACGGCGCTCGCCGTGGCTGAGTCACTCCAGCATCTGATCAGGCAACGAATCAGCGTGACCGGGCTTGACGCCGGAAAGATCGACGTGACCGTCCTCGCCGTCGAGTCCCGGGATTCCCGCCGCGGGCCCAGGGCGGGCCGCCGTCGCCCGCCTCCGCACCCCGGCTAGGGGGCTAGGGGAGCTTGCGGAGTGCTTCCCGGCGCGCGAGGGGGCTGATCTCCGTGCCGTGCCGCTCAACGAACCCCCGTACCCATTCCGGATCCGTGGCAGCAAAATCACGGAGCGCCCATCCGATCGCCTTACGGATGAAAAACTCCGGGTCGGCCAGGTTCGGCTCGATCACGGCCGCCAGCAAATCCGGGTCCGTGGCGGTTTTCGCGCCGAGCTGGGCGGTGATGGAGGCCCGCCGGATCCACAAGTCCGGGTCCGTGCTCCAACGCCGCAGTACCGGAGTGATGTCTTCCCGATGCGCCCGCAGCAGGCCGAACAGCCGGTGCGAGACTCCGTCCACGAGGTCCCACCAGGCCCCGCTGCGGATGATCTCCTCGTAGAGCGGCACCATGACCGGCTCGCCCGCGGCCAACGGGAGCCCGGTCAGGTCGATGGCCGCGTACCGTTCCTCCCGCCAGGTGGCGTCACGCCACAGCTGCAGGACCGTTGACATCAGTTCCTCCAACGATCCGGGCGGCAACTCCCTGGCGGCGGCCTTGACGATCCGCCTGACCTCCGGAACCCTGACTCCCAGCGAGGGCATCGCCGACTTCATGTATGCCTGCGCGCCGGCGGCGCGGACCGGATCAGCGCCGGCTGCCAGCCGGGTCCGGACAGCTGCGATCAATTCGGCACTGGCCATGGGGACACTTTAGCCACACGCCCGCTGGCCCTAGAGTTGGAACCATGTCGATGATCAAGAGCCCCGCCGAGATTGCCCTGATGCGCGAAGCCGGCCGGGTGGTGGCCAGGACGCTGGAACGCGTCCGTGCAGCGGCCGCCGTCGGGGTCTCCCTCAAAGAACTTGACCAACTCGCCGCCGCATCAATTGCCGAGGCCGGGGCAACGCCGGCATTCCTGAACTACAAGCCGCACTGGTCTTCCGTGCCGTTCCCGGGAGTCATCTGCACTAGCGTCAACGATGCCGTGGTGCATGGAATCCCCAACGACTACCGGCTTCAGGACGGTGACCTGCTGAGCGTCGACTGCGGCGCGTTCCTGGACGGCTGGTGCGGGGACGCCGCAATCAGCTTCATCGTCGGGACCGTGGACCCGGTCGATCAGGCGCTGGTCTACGCCACGGAGGCTGCCTTGGCCCGGGGGATCGACGCGGCCCGGATCGGCAACAAGATGGGGGATCTTGGCTACGCGATCGGCGGATCGGCACGCCGGGCGGGTTACGGTCTGCTCGCGGACCACGGCGGCCACGGGATCGGCAAGACCATGCACGCCGAGCCGCACGTCCCCAACGAAGGGCGGCCGGGCCGCGGCATCAAGCTGGCCGAGGGGCTGGTGATCGCCATCGAGCCAATGCTCATCCTCGGCGGCAAGGATGATTACTTCCACGACGACGACGAATGGACCCTTCGCTCGGCGAACCGGCGCCGCGCAGCCCATAGCGAGCACACGGTCGCCATCACGGCAGACGGCCCAGTGATCCTGACCCTGCCCTAAGGCCGGCCGTGCTCAGCCGTTCTCGACCAGACCGATCAGGTTGCCTTCGCTGTCCTTGAGGAAAGCCCCGCGCTCGCCGTCCGTCTCGGCTACCCCGTCGACGGTCTTGAAGCCGGGCCAGTCGTACTCCTCAAAAACGACGCCCGCAGCGCGCAGCGCCGTCATTTCCGCGGCCAGATCCTTGACTGAAAACGCCATCTGGGTATGGCCGCCACGCTCCGTATTGGGTGTGGGATACAGGTAGAAGTCCGCCGCGCCCGCTTTGTAGCGAACGCCTCCGCTGTTTTCCTCAACGGGCGTCATCCCCAGCTTTTCCTGGTACCACTTTTTTGCACGCTCCAGATCAGCAGCGGGCAGGGTCGTGTGGACCGTGGATTCACCCAACATTTTGGCCTCCATCGTGGCAGCAAGCAGGCCGGCCGGCCTACGCGCATGCTAGTCCCCGGACGCGCATTCGGGTAGGTTCATCACGAACCCGCGGCACGACAAAGCGGCCCCGACGATGCGTATTCGCACGTCAGGACCGCTTTCCTTGTGCCCCAGGAGGGAATCGAACCCCCGACCGGCGGATTAGAAGGCCGCTGCTCTATCCCCTGAGCTACTGGGGCACGGTGGCGCACTGCCCCGCTCATGCCGGGCACGCCAAGAAAAGTTTAGCGTGCCCTGCGGCCGCCGGTGCCCACCGTCGCGGCACCGGCTGGTCGCGCTCCCGAGGGTCCCGCGCGATTCCGTCGGGCGGCCATGCCATTGATCCGGGCACCAGGTTATCCACATGGCCCCCGTGGGTACTGCCGTCCGCGGATCTCACGCGGGACGCTGGATCTACCTGCCGGGCACGGCACAATCGAGATTCGAGACAGGACACACACCATGAGTGACAACATCACGGTCCGGGGCTTCGTCGCCACGGACATCAAGAGTTCGACGACCCCCGGTGGTGTCGGCACCGCCTCCTTCCGGATGGGTTCGACCGAACGGCGGTTTGACCGGAGCTCCAACACCTGGGTCGACGGCACCACGAACTGGTTCACCGTCCAGGGTTACCGCCAGCTCGCGGGCAATCTTGGCTGCAGCATCAGGAAAGGCCAGCGGGTCATCGTTGTTGGCCGGTTGAAGATGCGGAGCTGGGAGAAGGACGGCAGGATCTATCACGTCGCCGAAATCGACGCAGAGTCGGTCGGCCACGACCTCATGTGGGGGTCGGCGAACTTTACCCGGACGGCCGGGACCGGATCCCATCCGGCGGAGCAACCCGCCGGCGTTCAGCAGGGCGACGGGCAGCCGGGCCACGGGCAGCAGGACGGCGATGCCGCCGGGTCGGACGGAGGGGAGCATGCACTGGACCAACGGGATGTCGACGGCGACGATCCGTCCCCCGGTGACGGGTTCCCGGACGACGCCGCCGGGGTGGACGGGGTTGATCGGGAGACCGGCGAACTCAAAGACACAGCCGCCTGACTCCGGGCGGCGCCGGCCGGCGGCCGAGGGGGCGGGCGAGGGGACGTGCGTGCGGCGGCGTAGCGCGGGCCCCGGAATGTGAGATATGCCCGCCGAACCACTAGATTTGTAGGCATGGCGGAATTTATCTACACAATGACCAAGGCCCGCAAGGCCGTTGGCGAAAAACTTATCCTCGACGACGTGAGCATGTCCTTCTTCCCGGGCGCCAAGATCGGCGTCGTGGGCCCGAATGGTGCCGGCAAGTCCACCATTCTGAAGATCATGGCGGGACTGGACACGCCCTCGAACGGTGAGGCCCGGCTCAGCCCCGGCTACACGGTCGGCATCCTGCTGCAGGAACCGCCGCTGAACGAAGAGAAGACCGTCCTGGGCAACGTCCAGGAAGGCGTCGGTGAGATCTACGGAAAGATCCAGCGCTTCAACGAGATTTCCGAGGAGATGGCCAGCCCGGACGCTGACTATGATGCACTCCTTGAGGAAATGGGACACCTGCAGGAAGCGATCGACGCCGCCGACGCCTGGGACCTCGATTCCCAGCTCGAGCAGGCCATGGACGCCCTGCGCTGCCCGCCCGCCGATTCGGATGTCACGCTGCTCTCCGGTGGTGAGCGCAGGCGCGTCGCCCTGTGCAAGCTGCTGCTCCAGAAGCCGGACCTGCTGCTCCTTGACGAGCCCACCAACCACCTCGATGCCGAGAGTGTCCTGTGGCTTGAGCAGCACCTCTCCAACTACGCCGGTGCCGTCCTCGCCGTCACCCACGACCGGTACTTCCTGGACCACGTGGCCGAGTGGATCGCCGAAGTGGACCGCGGCCACCTGTACCCGTACGAGGGCAACTACTCCACGTACCTCGAAAAGAAGCGCGCCCGCCTCGAAGTCCAGGGCAAGAAGGACGCCAAGCAGGCCAAGCGCCTGACCGAGGAACTTGAATGGGTCCGCTCCAACGCCAAGGGCCGCCAGACCAAGTCCAAGGCACGCCTGGCCCGCTACGAGGAAATGGCAGCCGAGGCTGACCGCACCCGCAAGCTCGATTTCGAAGAGATCCAGATCCCGCCGGGACCCCGTCTCGGCGGCCTGGTCCTGGAGGCGAAGAACCTGCAGAAGGGCTTCGATGACCGGACCCTGATCGACGGGCTCTCCTTTTCGCTGCCGCGCAACGGCATCGTCGGCGTCATCGGCCCGAACGGCGTCGGCAAATCGACCCTGTTCAAGACCATCGTCGGGCTGGAGCCCCTCGACGGCGGCGACCTGAAGATCGGCGACTCCGTCAAGATCTCCTACGCCGACCAGAGCCGCGGCGGCATTGACCCGAACAAGACCCTGTGGGAGGTCGTCTCCGACGGACTCGACTACATCCAGGTCGGACATGTCGAGATGCCGTCCCGCGCCTACGTCGCGGCGTTCGGCTTCAAGGGCCCGGACCAGCAGAAGAAGGCCGGGGTGCTCTCCGGCGGTGAGCGCAACCGCCTGAACCTGGCCCTGACCCTCAAGCAGGGCGGAAACCTGCTGCTCCTGGACGAACCGACCAACGACCTCGACGTGGAGACCCTCAGCAGCCTTGAGAACGCCCTGCTCGAGTTCCCGGGCTGCGCCGTGGTCGTCTCGCACGACCGCTGGTTCCTGGACCGGGTGGCCACCCACATCCTGGCCTACGAAGGCGACGAGGAAAATCCCTCGAAGTGGTACTGGTTCGAAGGTAACTTCGAGTCTTACGAGGAAAACAAGGTTGAGCGCCTGGGCGCCGACGCGGCCAAGCCGCACCGGGTCACCCACCGCCGCCTCACCCGCGACTAGAGCGCACAAAAGGCCGGCTCCCTCGGGAGCCGGCCTTTTGCGTCCGCCTGCCCGGCGCGGCGCGGGTTCGGCTAGTCCTTGAGGCCGGTCGGCACCCGGACCATGCCCTCCTGCGCGACAGTTGCCACGTGCCGGCCGTCCCTGCTGAAGATCTTCCCCGTCGCCAGGCCCCGGGCGCCCTGGGCGCTGGGGGATTCCTGGACGTAGAGCAGCCATTCGTCGACCCGGACCGGCCGGTGCCACCACATTGCGTGGTCCAGGCTCGCCACGGACATCCCGGGGGCGATCCAGCTCAGTCCGTGCTGGCGAAGGATCGACTCCAGGATCGTGTAATCGCTGGCATAGGCCAGCGCCGCGCGGTGCATGCCCGGGTCATCGGGCATCGGACCGAAAGTCTTCATCCAGACAGCGTTGGTGGCCTCCTTGGGGCCCTTGGCCGCCACATACAGGGCCGGTTCAACGTGGCGGATGTCAAAGGGCCGCTCGAAGGACCAGTGCCGCGCCACCGGATGGTCGAACTTGCCCAGGAGGTCCGCGGTGCTGGGCAGGGACTCGGGATCAGGGATCCCGGCGGGCATCACCGACTGGTGTTCGACGCCGTCGTCCTCGTTCTGGAAGGACGCGATCATCGAAAGAATGGGCATGCCCTCCTGGTAGGCGTGAACCCGCCGCGCCGAGAACGAGCGCCCGTCCCGCAGCCGCTGGACGCCGAACGTAATCGGCTTGTTGGCGTCTCCGGGCCGCAGGAAATAGCCGTGCATGGAGTGCACGCTCCGCTCCGGGTCCACCGTGCGGCTCCCGGCCACGAGCGACTGCGCCAGCACCTGGCCGCCGAAGACGCGCTGGTGGGGCTGCTGCTGGGAGGGACCGAGAAAGATATCCTCATCCGTCCGGGCCCCCTCCAGTTCGCCCAGGTTCAAGAGGTGGATCAGGGCGGAGGTGGGATCCACGGCGGGCGGCGCCTGTAATCCGGCTTCGGCTTCAGTCATGGTTCGACTCTAGACGGCCATCCGGCACCGCTCCAAGGAAGCGCAACCGGTAGAGTCGATAGTGTGTCTGACGTCCTAACCCGTACCCTGCAGTTCACCGATCCCCGCGACCTCGCCGATCTGCGCACCTTCGCGACCCGGGCCAAAACCATTGACGACGGCGCCATCCGGCTCCAGGCGTCCGGTTCCGTCCTCGCCGCCTATGTCTGCGTCCTCCGGCCCCGGCTGCTCGGCGAGTCCACGCCCACCATTCTGGGGCTCCGGACGATGGCGCTGGCGCAGCCCGCCGAGACCGACGTGACGGTCGCCTTGTCCGCTGTGCTGGACCGGCTGGCGCGTGCAGGGGAGGGCGGCGTCGAACTGGCGCTGCCGCCCGTCGCGGTCAACGAATCGTGGGCCGGCATCGGCGCGCCGCGGTCCGGCTGGGAACCGCTGGGCGCGCTGCAGGATTCCGCACTGCGGCAGGCTGCGGAGACCGGCATCTCCGAGGTGGCCGCCATCGTGCCGGACAAGCCCGGCGCGTTGATTGTCAACAACGCCCGGGCCGCCGTCTGGGGCCGGGAACTTCCCGGCGCCGGCGGCCTTCCGGCCGGCGCCGCGTTCGCCGCGCTGACCTTGGGCTTCCTGGCAGACGGCGAGCAGAAGCTCTACCGGGCCGGGCGCTGGTACCGCCTCAGCGGAACCCGCGGGCACGTCCTGGCCAGGACCGGCTCAGGCCTCTAGCCGCGCGCGGCCCGGCCCTCCGGCAGGGTTTCTCAGCCGTCCGAGGGGCTGTTCACCATCGAGAGGGCAGCCCGCTCCATGTAGTCCCACAGCGTCCCTTCGTGCAGCGGCGGGAGCTCCAGGGCGTCCACCGCTGCACGCATGTGGAGCAACCAGCGGTCCTTGGCTTCGGGGGTGACCCGGAACGGCTGGTGCCGCATCCGCAGCCGCGGGTGTCCGCGCTCCTCGCCATAGGTCGTCGGTCCGCCCCAGTACTGTTCCAGGAACATCAGGAAGCGCCGCTTGGCCGGGCCCAGATCCTGCTCGGGATACATCTCCCGCAGGAGCGGATCAGTGGCGACGCCGTCATAAAAAACGTCAATCAGCTTCACGAACGTCTCGTGGCCGCCGACGGCATCGTAAAAGTTGTCCGTATACGCAGGCTGGGTAAACGGACCACTCTGCGTCGGTTGGCTGGGCCGGACCGGCTCGCCGAGAGGGATGGTCATGGTTATTCTCCGGATTTCTGCTGGGGTTCCGCCCCTGCTTCGGGATTGTCTGCCGGGTTCTCGGCGGGTGGACGGTAGGGGCCCTGCGAACGGTTGCCGACGCGCAGGATTTCGCCGTTGCGCAGGTACCAGATGGTGCCGTTCTCCGCCCGCACCCGGGTGATCCTGAGCCCTACCGACTCCACCGTGCCCACCACTTCGGAGGTCTCAATCACGTCTCCGATCCCGAACTGGTCTTCGATGGTGATGAAGATCCCGGACAGGAAGTCGCGGATGAGCTGCTGGGCGCCGAATCCGATGGCGACGCCGAGGATTCCGACGCTCGTGAGCAGCGGTGCGATATTCACGTTCAGGCTATTAAAGACATAAATGCTGGTGATCATCACAATGACAACACCGGTCACGCTGCTCAGTAGCGAGCCGATGGTGTTGGCCCGCTGGACCCGGCGCTCGTGGTCCAAAACGCGCAGCGCCGGCTGCACCCAGCGGAAATGCGGTTTCTTGAAGAACGTCGAGCCGGCCGCAACGCGCCGGGTGATCCGGACGATCACGAATGACGCCACGAGCCAGGCCGAGACGCCCACGGCGATGCTGATGACCAGGCCCGAGACGTTGATCGCCGAAATCTCCTGGGCCGTGAGGAATTCGGGCAGGGACATGCTGTACATCGGCGGGGGCGCTCCTTAGCACTCTGATCAACTTCAAGATTAGCGCCGCAACGTGCAGCCCGGCGCCGCCACCGGCCCCGGCGGCTCACGGGACGACGGGCGCCACCACCGTCTCCGGATGATGCAGCACCGGGAAATTCACGCTCCGGGCGATGAAGCAGACCTTGTTGGCCTCTGCATGGAGGGCCTCCATCCGGTCGGCGGAGATCGGTGCGGTGACGCTCACCCGGGGGCTGAGCGTCACCGACTCGAACTGGCCGCTGCCGTCCCGGTTGGTCCGCATCAGCCCCCCGGCCCGGTCTTCGTAGCCCGTCACCACCACGCCGTGCTTCACAGCGACATGCAGGAACGAGAGCATGTGGCACTGCGCGAGCGCCGCCAGCAGCAACTGCTCCGGGTTATAGCGGTCCCGGTCACCGTGAAACGTCGGGTCGGCGGAGCCACTGAGGACCGGCAGGCCGGGGATCTCGACGTCGTGGGCCCGGGAGTAGCCGCGGTAGGAAGCCGTGCCCTCGCCCCGGTTCCCGGTCCAGCGGACCGTCAGCGCATACCGGTGCTCATCCAGACTCATGAACCCTCCCTAACCGATATCGGCCTGCCGGGCCCGCAGCGCCCGGGCCACCCCGTCACGGTTCTCCAGCATCATCCGGCGCAGCGCCGAAGACTCCGCCGGCAACGCCGCCAGGAACTCGTCCGTGCGCTCCACGGTCGCCTGCGTCGTCAGCTGCGCAGGGTAGAGGCCAACGACGATCTGCTGCGCGAGCGCGTGCGTGCGGCTGGCAACGATCCCCGGTACGGCGTCGAAGTACTTCTCCGCGTACGGCTCCAGCAGGGCGGTGTCCAAGACCCGGGTGAAGCCGGTCACGGCCGATCCCTGCAGGGCGTTGGAGAGCTCGCCCTTGACCACGATCGCCTCCCACGCCGCAGCCTTGGCCTCGGGGGTGGGGATCGCCGCTGTGGCGAGGGCGGCGGCGTTCTGGCCGTTGGAGGTGTTGTCGCGGACCAGCTCGGCATCGATCCGTTCCTGGCCCGCACGTCCGCCGGTAACGAGGGAGGCAAGCAGCTCCCAGCGCAGGTCCTGGTCGACCGCGAGGCCATCGAGCGTCACGGCGCCCTCCAGCAGCCCGGCCACGGTGTCCAGCTGGGCCGCGCTGCGCGCCAGCAGGGCGTAGGACTTCACGAACTGCAGTTGCGCGTCGGAGCCGGCCGGGGCCGCGGAGGCGAGTTCCCAGAGCGTGTCGGCGGCCGCCACGGTGGTGGCTTCCTGGTGCTCCTCGGCCACGTAGTAGGTCAAGGTGGTGGCCAGCTGGCGGAGCTGGACCAGGATCACGGAGGAATCGGATTCCTCCGCGATGTTGGCCAGGATCAGGTCCACATAGCGGCGGGCCGGGGTTTCGCCGTCGCGCGCCGCATCCCAGGCGGAGCCCCAGACCAGGGTCCGGGGAAGGCTCTGGCTGAAGTCCTTCAGGTGCGCCGTGGCCGTCGCGAGGGACGCCGGATCGAGGCGGACCTTCGCGTAGGCGAGGTCGTCGTCGTTGAGCAGGATGAGGTCGGGACGGGCCAGGCCGGCCAGGGCCGGAACCTCGGTGCGCTCGCCGTCGACGTCGAGCTCCTCGCGGTGCACGCGTTCCAGCTTTCCGGCCTCGGAGAGGTTGTAGAACCCGACGGCAAGCCGGTGCGGGCGCAGGGTCGGCTGGCTCTCGATCGCAGACTGCAGGATCGCGAAGGACGAGATCACACCGTCCTCACCGACCGTCAGCTCCGGCGCGAGCGTGTTGACGCCGGCGGTTTCCAGCCACAACCGGCCCCACTCATCCAGATCGCGGCCGCTGGCCTTTTCCAGCTCGGCCATCAGGTCGCTCAGTTCGGTGTTGTCCCAGGCGTACTTACTGAAGTACTCGCGGACGCCGGCCATGAACTCTTCCGGTCCCACCCATGCCACCAGCTGGCGCAGCACCGAGGCGCCCTTGGCGTAGGTGATGCCGTCAAAGTTGACCTCGACGTCCTGGAGGTCATTGATGTCGGCGAAGATCGGATGCGTCGTGGGCAGCTGGTCCTGCCGGTAGGCCCAGGACTTCTCCACGGAGGCGAACGTGGTCCAGGCATGGGTGAACCGGGTGTTCTCCACCGCGGCCAGGTGGGACATGTACTCGGCGAAGGACTCGTTGAGCCACAGGTCGTTCCACCAGCGCATGGTGACCAGGTCGCCGAACCACATGTGCGCCAGCTCGTGCAGCACGGTGATGGCGCGGCGCTCCACCTGGGCGTCGGTGACCTGGCCGCGGAAGACGTACCCCTCCAAGATGGTGACGGCCCCGGCGTTCTCCATGGCGCCGGCGTTGAACTCCGGGACGAAGAGCTGGTCATATTTCTCGAACGGGTACGGGCAGCCGAACTGGGCCTCGAAGAACTCAAACCCCTGCCGGGTGAGCTCGAAGACATTGTCCGCATCGAGATACTGCATGAGGGACTTGCGGGCAAAGAGGCCCAGCGGCGTGACCCAGCCTTCCGGGGAGGTGTACTCGCTGCGGACCGACTGGTACGGCCCGGCGATCAGGGCGGTGACATACGAGGACAGCCGCGGAGTCGGCGAAAATTCCCAGACGGAACGGGCACTGCCGTCCGCCGCCGGAGCCGTTGCGACCGGTTCCGGGGTGGGGGAGTTGGAGACCACGTCCCAGTGCGCGGGCGCCGTCACGGTGAAGCTGAAGCTGGCCTTGAGGTCGGGCTGTTCGAAGACGGCGAACATCCGCCGGGAGTCGGGGACCTCGAACTGCGTATACAGGTAGACCTCGTTGTCCACCGGATCAACAAACCGGTGCAGTCCCTCGCCGGTGTTCATGTAGGGGGCATCAGCGACCACCACGAGTTCGTTATCCGCCGCCAGATCCGGGAGCTGGATCCGGACGCCGTCGGAGACCTGCGCCGGGTCCAGTGCGCGGCCGTTCAGGCTCACGCTGTGGACCGTGTGCGTCACGGCGTCGATGAAGCTTGAGGACCCGGGCACCGCCGTGAAGGTCACGGTCGTCGTGGACCCGAAAATCTCCTCACCCCGGGTGAGGTCCAGGCGGACGTGGTAGGAGTCGACGGCGATCAGGGCGGCGCGCTCGCGGGCTTCCGCGCGGGTCAGGTTCAT
Source organism: uncultured Actinomycetota bacterium (assembly GCA_963769515.1). Classification (GTDB taxonomy): domain Bacteria; phylum Actinomycetota; class Actinomycetes; order Actinomycetales; family Micrococcaceae; genus Arthrobacter. Next base: position 19,811 of record CAVYMG010000034.1, on the reverse strand, counting down.
ACCGGGCAAAGTGGGGCCTCCGAAAGGTGGGTGCTGCCGGCCGCAACGCCGGTTGATACTGTGAAGTTATTCTTTCACATCAGCGGCCGGTGGCAAGGCCCGCCGCGCACCCGGAACGCGGACCCCTGTGCCGGACGGGGCCGCCCGGCGGTAGCGTTGGAGCATGCGATTGATCCGGGAATCCATGGACCTCCGGGCGCTGCGGTTTGCGCTCGGCTTCCCGGTGGTGCTCGCCGCCGGCTTCGCCGTTTGTGCGTCCCTGGTCCGTGCGGACCTGCCCGAGCCGCTGGCCGTCCGCTGGACCGGTGCCGGGCCTGCGGACTTCGCACCCTTCCCCGCGGTCGTGGGCGCAGGATCCGGGATGATCATCCTCATCGGCTGGGCGCTCCTGCTCCAGGCCGTGCCGTTGTCCCGGCCGGTGCTCATGCGCCGGATCATGATGGGCCTGGGCTTTTCGTTGAGTCTCTTCGTCGCCACGGTCCTCGCCGCCGTCCTGGTCGGCCAGGTGGGCCTGGCGGACGCCGGCGCCGCGCGGCTCGACGTCTCGGTCCTGGCCCTGGGCAGCGGCGCGGCCGTGGGGCTCGGGGTGGTCATGGGTTTTGTCTTCAAAGCCGATGACCGCTGGTCCGCCGACGACGACGCGGCCCTGCGCGCGGCGCTCGACCGCGAACGGGACCGGGAGTTGGCCGCGGACTCCGTCCGCCTGTGGGTGCATGCCCGCAGTTCGGTGTTTGTGATGATCGGGCTCGCAACGCTCCTGCCGGCTGCACTCCTCTCCCTGGCCGTCCCGTGGCTGGCGGCGCTCCTGGTCGTTGCGGCCCTGCTGGCCGCAGCGCTCCTGGTGGCCCGCGTACTGGTGGACCGGAGCGGCCTGCGGGTCTACGCCGGCGGCCTCCTGCGCGTGATTGAGGTGCCGGCCGCCGCGATTGCCACTGCAGTTCCGACGGAGGTCAAGGCTGCCGACTACGGGGGCTGGGGATACCGGAGCCGCGGCGGCACCCGGGCCATGCTGGTCAGCAGCGGTCCCGCCGTGCTGGTCGAGGGGGCCGACGGGCAACGGGTGGCCGTGAGCGGCGGCAGCGCAGCCTCCGCGGATCAGCTGGCGCGCGTCCTGTCCCGGGTGGCGGCCCGGGCGCGCCGGACGCCTGACACGCCGGACGCCTGACACGCCGGGCGCCTAAAGTGGCCGGCGCCTGACACGCCGGGTGCTTGCAGCGGCCGGCGCCTTAGTAAACCCTCCGGCTGGCGACTCGCGCCCGGGGCCCTAGTAGGCTTGGACCAGCCCCCACCGCCGCCCGGCCGTCCGCCGGTGCCCGACCGAACGGATCCGCCGTGACCACCACCGATCTCCCGCGCGTGCACATCGCAACCGACCACGCCGGCATGGAACTCAGCGCCCACCTCGTCAGCCACCTGCGCGCCCGCGGGTACGACGTGGTGGACCACGGACCGAAGGTCTACGACGCCCTCGATGACTACCCGTCCTTCTGCATCAACGCCGCCCGCGCCGTCGTCGCTGACCAGGAAGCCGGCATCCACGCGCTCGGTATCGTCCTGGGCGGGTCCGGCAACGGCGAACAGATTGCCGCCAACAAGGTCGCCGGCGTGCGTGCCGCCCTCGCCTGGAACCTCGCCACCGCCCGGCTCGCCCGCGAGCACAACGACGCGAACGTGGTCGCCGTCGGCGGACGCCAGCACAGCGTCGAAGAGGCAACGGAAATTATCGAGGCCTTCCTGACCGAGCCGTTCAGTCACGATGAGCGCCACATCCGGCGGATCGGCAAGATCGCCGCCTATGAGCGCACAGGTGAGGTTGTCGAGTAGTGCCCGAAGGGCATTCGGTCCACCGCCTGGCGCGCCAGTTCAGTGACGTCTTTGCGGGGGAGCGCCTGGCGGTTTCAAGCCCGCAGGGCCGGTTCGCCCCCGGTGCCGCCCGGCTGGACGGACAGGAACTCACCTGCGTCTACGCGCATGGAAAGCACCTGTTCCTGGGATTCGGCCACGGCCTGGTCCTGCATGTCCATCTCGGCCTTTACGGCGCCTGGGACTTCGGTGGCGATACGACGTTCCGTGGCGCCTCAAGTATCGGCGCGCCCCGCAAAGTGGGTGAGCGGGAGGTCTACGGCGACGAAACAGCCGCTTCCCCGGCCTACGCCGGCCCGCCCGAACCGGTTGGCGCCGTCCGGGTGCGGCTGGCCAGCGCCCACGGCTGGGCCGATCTTCGCGGTGCGACCACGTGCGAGGCGATCACGCAGGCTGAAGCCGACGCCGTGACCGCCCGCCTGGGGCCGGACCCGCTGCGGAACCGTCCCGGGGACCGCGCCCGGTTCGCCAACGGTCTGCGGTCCCGGCGGACACCGGTCGCTGCACTGTTGATGGACCAGAAACTTATTGCCGGGGTCGGCAACGTCTACCGCGCAGAGCTGCTCTTCCGGCAGCGCCTCAATCCGTGGCTGCCCGGCACTGCCCTCCCGGCCGCGGCCGCCGAACGCCTCTGGGATGACACGGTGGCGATGATGTCCGACGGCGTCCGGGACGGCCGGATCATCACGACGCCGTCGAGCTACTGGACCGGCTCCGATGCGGGGTTGCCGGCCCCCGACGAAGCGCACTTTGTCTACCGGCGCCATGGCCGGGACTGCCGGGACTGCGGACACACCGTGGCCTTGACGGACCTGGGCGCCCGCAAGCTGTACTGGTGCCCGGGCTGCCAGCCGGCCGCCGCGACGGGCCCGTAGGCCAAACCCCCCGGCTCAGGCGGCCCGGATCACTTCCCGTCGTCCGGCGCGTCGGCTGCCGTGGCCGTGCTACTTCCGCTCAGGACGTCGAGGTACTCCAGCGTTTTGTCACTGACGTGCCGCACACCCAGCAGGGCCTCGCGGAAGACGGCTCGTTCGGTCTCGTCGCCGAGCATGCCCCGGAGGTCCTCGACCGTTTCGATGCCTTGGCGCTCGAAGACGCCTGTCATGTCATCGACCTGGGCGAGACGGCCCGGCGATGGCCAATCGATGACTTCCGAGAGCGTGCCCGTGGCGAGGTGCCGGCGGAAGCCACTCGTCGTGGCGGCCTCCGGCCACGCCGCAACCAGGGCATCCACGCGCGGTTTGACGGTCGCGCTGTAATTTTGCCGCCGCTGCAGCGCGGCATCGACAAGGATGGCTCCAATGTGGTCCCAGCCACGGCTGGCTTCAGCCGGGGCTTCGGTGTCGTGGGCATCCGTCGGCGCCGGAACGTTGGCAGCATCGTTGTCGGTAGTCATACCTGAATACTTTCACGGGCCGGGGCAGCGTGCAGCCGGCGCCGGCCCCTGAGCTCCCCGTCGGCAGCCCGCGGCGCCGAGGGCCTGAGCCAACAAAAAAGCCCCTCCGAAGAGGGGCTTTCTGTTCTCTGCCAGTTTTCTGCCGAGACGCCCGCAGGCCGGGCTGGCAGGTTTGGAGGGGACGACGGGAATCGAACCCGCGTAATCAGTTTGGAAGACTGAGGCTTTACCATTAAGCTACGTCCCCGTGGTCCGCGTAAGTTCACGGGTCCAGCTGGACAACTCGAAAATCATAGCAACGGCCCGCTCGGCTTTGCAAATCCGGCACCCCGGGCCGAAGCGCCCGTTCGCAGGCCACAGCAGCCGAAAGACGGTCCGTTTCCAGGCGCCTTGAGGCCTGCTTGGCCGGCGCCCGTCAGCGCCTCGGCGCAACCCGGCCCGTGCCGCGCCAGCCGGCCGGCTACCGCGGGGCACCTTGCGCGGTTGGCGGGGGAGAACACCACCGGAACCAGGACGCAGGTGTCAAATGTGCAATTCGCCGGAAAATAACCGTAGACTGTTCTGTGCACTTACGGGGTGTAGCTCAGCTTGGCTAGAGCGCCTGCTTTGGGAGCAGGAAGTCGCAGGTTCAAATCCTGTCACCCCGACTCTGCGACGACTGCCAGAACGTGGCAATGCAGAACCCCACCCCCTAAAACCAGGAGTACTTAGACTGTGAAGAGCGCTGTCGAGAACCTCACCCCCACGCGGGTCAAGCTCAATGTTGAGGTCCCCTTCGAGGAACTGAAGCCCAGCATCGCAGAGGCATACAAGACTGTTGCTTCGCAGATCCAGGTCCCCGGTTTCCGCAAGGGCAAGGTCCCCTCCAAGCTCATTGACCAGCGCGTCGGCCGTGGCTACGTCCTGGAGACGGCCATCAACGAAGGCCTCAACGGCTGGTACCAGGCTGCCGTGCAGGAAACCGGAATCCGTCCGCTGAGCCGTCCCGAGGTCGAGATCACCGAGGTTCCGGACCCGTCCGCCACCGACGGCGAACTCAAGTTCCATGCCGAGGTTGACGTCCGCCCGGAAATCGAACTGCCCGACTACGCCGGCCTCAAGGTTGAAGTAGCGGCCGCCGAGTCCTCCGACGCCGACGTCGACAAGTCCCTCGATGAACTGCGCGGCCGCTTCGGCACGCTGAAGTCCATCGACCGTCCGGCCGCCGACGGCGACTTCCTGACGATCGACATCGCGGCCTCCATCGACGGCGCCGAGGTTGACTCCGCCGCCGGCCTGTCCTACCAGGTGGGCGCAGGCACCATGCTCGAAGGCCTCGACGAAGCCGTCACCGGCCTCAGCGCCGACGAGGATGCCATCTTCGAGACCACCCTCGTGGGTGGCGATCACGCCGGCGAATCCGCACAGGTCAAGGTCACCGTCAAGTCCGTCAAGGAACGCGAACTGCCGGAAGCCAACGACGATTTTGCCCAGCTGGCCAGCGAATTCGATACCCTCGCTGAGCTCCGCGAGGATCTCGCCAAGCAGGCTGCCGAATCCAAGGTTGTTGAGCAGGGCGTGGAGGCCCGCGACAAGGTCCTGGACAAGCTCGTCGAGCTCGTCGAGGTTCCGGTTCCGGCGTCCGTCGTCGAAGAGCAGCTCGAAGCCCACTTCAAGGCCGAGAACGCCCACGGTGAGGGCGAGCATGACACCGAAGAGCACCGCGCCGAGATCAAGGCCAACACCGAGCGTGCCTTCCAGAACGAGATCATCCTTGACGCCATCGCTGAAAAGGAAGAGGTCAACGTCAGCCAGAACGAGCTGATCGACTACATCGTCACCACCGCCGGCCAGTACGGCATGGACCCGAACCAGTTCGCCCAGATCATCGATCAGAGCGGCCAGGTTCCCATGATGGTTTCCGAGGTCCGCCGCCGCAAGGCCCTGGCCGTTGTCTTGGGCCAGGCCGAGGTTACCGACTCCGAGGGCAACAAGGTTGACCTGAGCGACTTCGTCCGTCCCGGCGACGAAGCGGCTCCCGTTGCGGCGGACGCCGCTGAGGAAGCCGACGACGAAGCAGCCGCAGAGGTCGCTCCGAGCGATGACCCGGCAGCCGTGAAGTTCTAACGTCTGCCCCTGGCGGACACTGCCGGCAGCCCCTGGATTCCTGATCCGGGGGCTGCCGCATTTAAGCCGGAAGAGACTGCACCCGGTGCCGTCGCCGCAGCCCGGTCCAATCGTGCGCCGTCAGCGAACAGCCCGCGGCCTGCGCACAAACACGCCGGGAAAACGGTTAGTGTCCATGTAGGAAAGTTCAGTGATGTCGTTCAGTGGCATCACCGTCGCCAGCGAGAGGTTAGTACACATGTCACAGCAAGCACCGGCTCCCCGGATGGCCACGGTCGATCCGGCCGCCCAGGATAACTACATCTACAACCGCCTGCTGAAAGAGCGCATCATCTGGCTCGGTTCCGAGGTCCGTGACGAGAACGCCAACGCGATCTGCTCGCAGCTGCTGCTGCTCTCGGCCGAAAACCCCGAGAAGGACATCTACCTCTACATCAACTCACCCGGCGGCTCGGTGACCGCCGGCATGGCGATCTACGACACGATGCAGTTCATCCCGAACGACGTCGTCACCGTCGCCACCGGCCTGGCGGCCTCGATGGGGCAGTTCCTGCTCTCCTCCGGCACCAAGGGCAAGCGCTACGCCACCCCGAACGCCCGGATCCTGATGCACCAGCCGTCGGGTGGAATCGGCGGCACCGCGTCCGACATCAAGATCCAGGCCGAACTGATCCTGCACATGAAGAAGGTCATGGCCGAGCTCACCGCCGACCAGACCGGGCAGAGCGTGGAGACCATCCTCAAGGACAATGACCGCGACAAGTGGTTCACCGCGCCGGAGGCCCTGGAATACGGCTTCTTCGACAAGATCGCGGCGCACGCCGGTTCCGTGGCCGGCGGCGGCGGGACCAATGCCAGCGGCACCGGCACCGAGAACTGACCGGCACGTAGACAGCAATGAATTCAGGAGCAATGAACATGAACTACAACTTCGGTTCGACGGCCGGTAACCTGCCGAGCAGCCGCTACGTGCTGCCGCAGTTCGAGGAGCGCACCCCCTACGGCTTCAAGCGTCAGGACCCGTACACCAAGCTCTTCGAGGACCGCATCATCTTCCTCGGTGTCCAGGTCGACGATGCGTCCGCAGACGATGTGATGGCGCAGCTGCTGGTGCTCGAGTCCACCGATCCGGACCGCGACATCACCCTCTATATCAACTCTCCCGGTGGTTCCTTCACCGCCATGACCGCGATCTACGACACCATGACGTACATCCGGCCGGAGATCCAGACCGTCTGCCTCGGCCAGGCAGCCAGCGCCGCAGCCGTCCTGCTGGCCGCCGGCACGCCAGGCAAGCGACTGGCCCTGCCCAACGCGCGCGTGCTGATCCACCAGCCCTCGCTCTCCGGCGGCCAGGGCGGCCAGGCTTCCGACCTGGAAATCCAGGCCGCGGAAGTCATGCGCATGCGCTCCTGGCTGGAGGATACCCTGGCCAAGCACTCCGGCCGGACCCCGGAGCAGGTCAACAACGACATCGAGCGGGACAAGATCCTGACCGCTGCCGAAGCCATGAACTATGGCCTGATCGACCAGGTCCTGGATTCACGCAAGATCAAGCCGCAGGCGATTTCCCGCTAGCACGCAGTCGACGACGCCGGTGCGGTTACCCCGAATGACCGCACCGGCGTCCGCTTCCCACCCAACCGGTCCAAAGTGACCTAGAGTGGAAGATGTCACGGCTCGCGTCTGGGTGGATTGCCCGTGATTCCAGCAACAGATGCAGCGCCGCACCGGAGCAAGTTGCCGCCCGCGGCAAGATACAAAGGGGTTCACATATGGCTCGGATTGGCGAGAGCACGGATCTGCTGAAGTGTTCTTTCTGCGGAAAGAGCCAGAAGCAGGTGCGCAAGCTCATTGCCGGGCCCGGCGTCTATATCTGCGACGAATGCATCGAACTCTGCAATGAGATCATCGAGGAAGAACTCGCCGAAGTAGCCGACCTGGGCAGCTTTGAACTGCCCAAACCCCGTGAAATTTTTGACTTCCTGCAGGAATACGTCATTGGGCAGGAGCCCGCCAAACGCTCGCTCGCCGTCGCGGTCTACAACCACTACAAGCGGATCCAGGCCGGCCACGCCCCCAAGAGCGGAAGCCTTGCCGAGGGGGTCCACCACGACGACGTCGAGATCGCCAAGTCCAACATCCTCCTGATCGGTCCCACCGGCTGCGGCAAGACCTATCTGGCCCAGACCCTGGCCCGGCGCCTGAACGTACCGTTCGCCGTCGCTGACGCCACCGCCCTCACTGAAGCCGGTTACGTCGGCGAGGATGTCGAGAACATCCTGCTCAAGCTGATCCAGGCCGCTGACTATGACGTCAAGAAGGCCGAGCAGGGCATCATTTACATTGACGAGATCGACAAGATCTCCCGCAAGAGCGAAAACCCCTCCATCACCCGTGATGTCTCCGGTGAGGGTGTGCAGCAGGCGCTGCTGAAGATCCTGGAAGGCACCGTTGCGTCGGTCCCGCCGCAGGGAGGCCGCAAGCATCCGCATCAGGAATTCATCCAGATCGACACCACGAACGTGCTCTTCATCGTGGCCGGCGCCTTCGCCGGCCTCGAGGAAATTATCGGCTCGCGTTCCGGCCGCAAGGGAATCGGCTTCGGCGCCCCGCTGAACGAGGCCAAGGACACCACCGACTCCTATGGCGAAGTGATGCCCGAGGACCTGCTCAAGTTTGGCCTCATTCCGGAGTTCATCGGACGGCTGCCGGTCATCACCACGGTGTCCCACCTGGACCGGGCCGCCCTGATCCAAATTCTCTCGACTCCCAAAAACGCCCTCGTGAAGCAGTACCAGAAGATGTTCCTGCTCGACGGCGTCGAGCTCGTCTTCGCTGACGAGGCGCTGAATACCATCGCGGACCAGGCCCTGGAACGGGGGACCGGAGCCCGCGGCCTCCGCGCCATCATGGAAGAAGTCCTGCTGCCGGTGATGTTCGATCTCCCGAGCCGGGATGACGTTGCAAGTGTCATCATCACCGAGGAGGTCGTCAGCAAGAAGGCCGCGCCGACGCTCATTGCCCACGATGAGGTCAAACGCCGGAAATCTGCCTGAGCCGGAATAATCCCGGGCCCGGGCACGCTGAAAAGACCAGTGCCCTGTGCGCATCTTTCCCCGCTGACTTTTCCTGAGGAGATCACCCATGCCTGAAACTGCCATGTCTGAAACAGCCGTCAACAAGGCCAAATTCTGGTTCGATCCGATGTGCCCGTTCGCCTGGGTCACCTCGCGCTGGATCGGCGAAGTCGAAGAAGTCCGCGACATCGAGACCGAGTGGCACGTCATGAGCCTCGCCGTGCTCAACGAAGGCCGCGACGAACTCCCGCAGCAGTACAAGGACTTCCTGGTCAAGGCCTGGGCCCCGGTCCGTGTCATCACCGCCGCCGCGCAGCAGCATGGCACCGAGTTCATCAAGCCGCTCTACGATTCCATGGGCACCCAGATCCACAACGAGGGCAATACCGACGTCGAATCGGTCATCGCCAAAGCGCTGGCCGACGCCGGCCTGCCGGCCGAACTGGCGGCTGCCGGCCAGAGCGATGACTTCGACGCGCACCTGCGCACGAGCCACGAGGCCGGCATTTCGCTCGTCGGCCAGGACGTCGGCACGCCGGTCGTCGCCTTCAACGGGACCGCGTTCTTCGGCCCGGTCCTGACCCGCATCCCGCGGGGCGAGGACGCCGGCCGCATCTGGGATGCCAGCGTAGCGCTCGCGTCCTTCCCGTATTTCTTCGAAATCAAGCGGAGCCGGACCGAAAACCCCGAGTTCAACTGACCCCCGGGCCGGACAACCCGCAAGGGCCCCGGTCGAATTACTGAATTGTAATTCGACCGGGGCCCTTGCCTATCCGCAGGCACGGGAGAATACTTGACTGTACCCACTTCGAAAGAAGAGGGACGCAGGAACCAAAGATTCAGTGACACTCATCCGACGCAGCCTTCGGCAAAGTCAGATGATGGCTACCAGTGACGAGGTAGGAAGACCTGAAGATCCGAGGATCCTGCCAGATTGTCAAAGACGTCACCGGACAATCGAAAAGTCGAAGCCCCACCAACGGCTAACGCTGATGGGGCTTCCCCTTTGCCCAAAAACTTGCCCAAAACTGCCGTCCCGGCGCCGGCCACCCGCGCCCGCCGACCCCGGCCCCCGTTATCTATACCGCGTTGCCCATACCGCGGACCTCGACGCCCCTGCAGGTAAGGCATGATAGTTCCGGAAAGCGGTCCGTCAGCGATGCCCCTCGATACAGAGTCGCGCCCGCGCCCGCACAACATAAAGGAACTCAAGAAATGGGACGCTCCCTGACACGTAGCCTGGTCTTTGCCGCGGGAACGCTGCTCGCGCTCTCGATGGCCGCCTGCGGCGCGGGCTCCGACCCGCTCGGGGGAAGCCCCGCGACCCCGGCAGACGCCGGCGCGCCGCTGGTGGTGGGCTCGGCGAATTTCCCGGAGAGCCAGACACTGGCCGAAGTCTATGCGGGCGCGCTTAACGCCGCAGGCATCACCGCGTCCACCAAGCCGGGCATCGGATCCCGCGAGGTCTACGTCCGGGCCCTTCAGGACGGATCCATCGACCTCGTCCCGGACTACAGCGGCAACCTCCTGCGCTATGTGGACGAAACAGCCACGGCTTCGAGCGCGGCCGATGTCATGGCCGCGCTGCCGGGTAAGCTCCCTGCCGACCTGCAGGTGCTCGAACCGGCACAGGCCGAAAACAAGGGCTCGATCGTCGTCACGCAGGCTACGGCTGAAAAATTCGGGCTCAAAACACTGGAAGACCTTGGGTCGATCTGCGACCAGATCGCGGTGGGCATGCCCCCCGAGGCCCGGGAACGGCCGCAGGGACTCCCGGGGCTGGCCGCCAAATATGGCTGTGTCCCCAAGGAATTCGTCCCCTTCAGCGACGGGGGTGGCCCCGTGACCATCAAGGCCCTCCTGGATGACCGGATCCAGGCTGCGAACGTCTTCACGACATCGCCGCAGACCGCCGCGAATAACCTCGTCGTCCTTGAGGACCCGAAAAACAACTACGCCGCACAGCAGGTGCTGCCCCTGGTCCGCAAGGACCGCGTGGACGCCGCGGCTGTCGAAGTGCTGAACAAGGTCTCAGCCGTCTTGACCACCGAGGACCTTATCCGCCTCAACGAGGACGTCGCCGGCGAACGCAAGCTGAGTTCCAAGGACGCCGCCACCGCTTGGTTGAAGGAAAAGGGCTTCCTCAACTGACCCGGACACGGAAGCACCGGCCACGACGGACAATCCCGTCGTGGCCGGTGCTTCGCTTTTACGGGGCAGCCGCGGACAACCGTCCCCGGACTGGCTATCAGCTTTCGATGGTCACGCCCCGCCAGAATGCCAGATGACCCTTGATCGGCGTGGCACGGCTCTTCGGCTCCGCGTAGTACCACGCCGCGTCCGCATTGACCGCCCCGTCGACCTCGAGGCTGTGATAGCTGGCCGTGCCCTTCCACGGGCAGGCGGAAGACATCGTGCTGTCCTTCAGGTACCGCGCATCCACGGATTCGCGCGGGAAGTAGTGGTTTCCCTCGACCACTAGCGTGTCCTCGGATTCGGCGATAACGGCGCCGTTCCAGATTGCCTTGACCATGGTGCTCCTTCGTTGTGGCATGGCCCGTCCGGAGACCACACGCTTACTGGGGGAACAACCCCCTGTCCGCCGTTGTTCCCCCAGTAAGCCGGCCGCCCGACCGCCACCCGTCGCAGCGGCCGCGCCTTGCCAGTCCTGCCCGCTACCCGCATTGGAGCATCATGTCCCTCACTGTTCATCTCGACCTGAACCTCAAAAAAGAATCCCTCGAGACTGCACCGGAGATGCTCCGCGACATCCTCGTCGGAACCCGGGGCTTTGACGGCTGCCTCGGCGTTGATGTCCTGGTCGACCAGCAGGATCCCGCGCACGTGCTCGTCGTTGAACGCTGGGCGTCGCTGGAACAGGACGCCGCCTACCGGGCATGGCGTGCCGGTGATGGCGCAACCGAACTGGGCAGCCTGCTGGCCGCGCCGCCCACGCTGACTTATTTCGTGGCCTCCGCGGAGATCTGAGATGTCCGGGACGCGGACCGGCGCGTCCGTCTCCGCGGCACTGGCCGTGTTGTGGCTGGTGTTGGCGCTGTTGAACCCGGAGACCACCTACCATCTCGCGCCGCTCCTGGTGGCGGCAGGCTGGCCGGTGGTCTACCGGCTACGTGCCGGGGGCCGACGCCCGGCCATGCTCAGGATCCTGGCGGTGGCCGGCGGAACGGGAATCGCCCTGGTGGTCACGGGCGCCCTCGCCGCTTCGGACGCCCTGCGGGGGCCCACATTGGCCGGCGCCGGCAACGCCCTGACCGAGACGTTGATTGCGGTAGCGGCCGGCGCGGTGGCCGGGATGGTCGCCGTCGGGATCTTTCCGCAGCGGCGCGCCGAGAAATCCCCGCGCTGACAGACTTGTCCTCCGGCCGGACCGGCCGATACCCGGCGCAGGGATCGGCGGGCACACAACAAGGGGGCTTCGGCCCGGCTAAAGCCGGGCCGAAGCCCCCTTACGTTTTTTGGTCCGGATACCGCGTTCGTTTCCGGCACCGCACGGCCGGGTCAGGCCTGGGCAGGCTCCTCGGCGGGTGCCAGGACGACGTCGACGACGCTCAGTTCGCCGTCGCCGGCCAGCAGCGTCAGTTCCCGGGCGTTGGCCGCGGCCTTAAGGTCGGCCAGTCCGGCTTCCAGCTGTGCGGTGACTGATTCGGCGGCCGTGATGGTCGCGGACAGCACCTCGGTCCGCTGCTTGACCTTGGCCTCGGACTTGGCCTTGCGGATCCCGCTCAGCGCGGCGCCGACGGTGGCCAGCAGGGTGGTGTCCCCGTCGACCGCGACGGCAGCCGGCCACGCGGCGCGGTGCACGGAACCGGTCCGCCACCAGCCCCAGACTTCCTCGGTGGCGAACGGCAGGAACGGGGCGAACAGCCGCAGCAGTGTATCCAGGCTTGTCGCCAGGGCAGCCAGGACGGATGCCTGCTGGTCTTCGCCGGCGGCACCGTAGGCGCGGTCCTTGATGAGCTCCACGTAGTCATCCGTGAAGTGCCAGAAGAAGCTCTCGGAGATCTGCAGCGCGCGGGCGTAGTCGTAGTTCTCGAACGCCTTTGTGGCCTGCTGGACCACCTCGGCGAGCTGCGCCAGGACTGCCCGGTCGAGCGGATTGGTCAGGACCGTGAGATCGGTGGAGACGACGGAGTCCTCGGTGGCGCCCAGGTTCAGGACGAATTTGGAGGCGTTGAGCAGCTTGATGGCCAGGCGGCGGCCGATCTTCATCTGCGCGATCTCGTACGCGGTGTCCGCGCCCAGCTTGGCCGAGGCGGCCCAATAGCGGACGGCGTCGGAGCCGTATTCCTCCAGCACGTCGGTCGGCACCACCACGTTGCCCTTGGACTTGGACATTTTCTTCCGGTCCGGGTCCAGGATCCAGCCGGAGACCGCGGCGTGCTTCCACGGCGCGGAGTCCTGCAGGGCGTCGGCCCGCACCGCGGAGGAGAACATCCAGGTCCGGATGATGTCGTGTCCCTGCGGGCGCACATCAAAGGGGTAGACCTTGGCGAAGAGCGCCTCGTCCGTGCTCCACCCGCCGACGATCTGCGGTGTCAGCGAGGAGGTGGCCCAGGTGTCCAGCACATCGGCGTCGCCCGTGAAGCCGCCGGGGACATCGCGCTGGGTTTCCTCGTAGCCGGGAGCGGCGTCGGCGGCGGGATCGACCGGAAGCTGCGCGTCGGCAGGCACGATCGGGGCCGCGAAGTCCGGGTTGCCGTCCGCGTCGAGCGGGTACCAGACCGGAACCGGCACGCCGAAGAAACGCTGTCGGGACACCAGCCAGTCGCCGTTCAGGCCGGAAATCCAGTTTTCGTAGCGGGAGCGCATGAAGGCCGGGTGGAACTCGATCTCCTTGCCGCGGCCGATGAGCCGTTCGCGGCGGTCCTCGTCACGCCCGCCATTGCGGATGTACCACTGGCGCGAGGTGACGACTTCGAGGGGTTTGTCGCCCTTTTCGAAGAAGTTGACCGGGTGCATGATCTTCTTCGGCTCGCCGTCGATCAGGTCCGCGGCGGCGAGGAGTTCCACTACGCCTTCCTTGGCGCTGAACACCGTCTTGCCGGCGATCGCGGCGAAGTTGGCGCGGCCTTCCTCGGTGGTGATCCACTCCGGGGTGTCGCCGACGATGCGGCCGTCCCGGCCCACGATCGCGCGGGTCGGAAGCTGCAGTTCACGCCACCAGGTCACGTCGGTCAGGTCGCCGAAGGTGCAGACCATGGCAATGCCGGAGCCCTTGTCCGCCTTCGCGAGCGGATGCGCCCTGACCTCGACCTCGACGCCGAACAGGGGAGAGGTGACTTTCTGGCCGAACAGCGGCTGGTACCGTTCGTCGTCGGGATTTGCCACCAGCGCGGCGCAGGCGGCGAGCAGTTCCGGGCGGGTGGTCTCAATGTAGATCTTCTCGCCGTCGGCGGTGAAGAACGGGTACCGGTAGTACGCGCCTGCGACTTCGCGGTCCTCGAGCTCGGCCTGCGCCACGGCGGTACGGAACGTGACATCCCACAGGGTGGGCGCCTCGGCCATGTACGCGTCACCGGCGGCAAGGTTGGCCAGGAACGCGCGCTGCGAAATGGCCCGCGACTTGTCGTCGATCGTGCGGTAGGTCAGGTCCCAGTCGACGGACAGGCCGAGCGTCTGGAACAGGTTCTCGAAAACTTTCTCGTCCTCGACGGCGAGTTCCTCGCAGAGTTCGATGAAGTTCCGGCGGGACACGACGTCGAAGTCACGCTGGTTCTTGGCGGGCTCAGCCGGCGGTCGGTAGGCAGGATCGTAGCGGGTGGTGGGATCGCACCGGACACCGTAGTAGTTCTGGACCCGGCGCTCGGTCGGCAGGCCGTTGTCATCCCAGCCCATCGGGTAGAAGACGTTCTTTCCGGTCATCCGCTGGTAGCGGGCCAGGACGTCGGTCTGGGTGTAGGAGAACATGTGCCCGACATGCAGGGATCCCGACGCCGTGGGCGGGGGAGTGTCGATCGAGTACACCTGCTCGCGCGTGGTGTCCGGGTTGAACTTGTAGGTCCCTTCGTCAAGCCAGCGCCGGGTGAGGGCGGCTTCGAGCCCCTCGAGGGCGGGCTTGTCCGGAACGTTGATGGGGGCGGTGGTGGGCGTGTCTGTACCCTGCGTGTCTTCAGCCATGGGCCAATTCTTTCACGGACGGCCGGCTGATCGATGCCGGCCGCCGGAACCGCTGCGTCCCGGCGGCCGGGCGCGCACCGGCCCCCGGCGCACGGTCCCCCCGGGCCTATCCTTCAGCGAAACTGAACAGTACTCATCAGCTTCCTTGCCTGTGATTGCCATCACGATTAATTTGGGGTCTAGTAGTGGAATGGCAACCTACCTTGCAGTTCCTATGGCGACCGAGGACGAAAGCTGGATAACCGCTGTTGAAGGCGCAATTGACTCCGTCTTCCAGCCCGTTACTGAAGTTTTCTCAAACATTGTTTTCTTCCCCATTACGATCGGGACATTCAGCTTCCCGGCGGTCGTGGCGTGGCTGATCGCGGCCGGCGTCATCTTCACGTTCTACTTCGGCTTCATCCAGTTCCGCGGACTCAAGACCTCGCTGGAAGTGATCCGGGGCCGCTACTCGTCCAAATCCGACCCGGGCGAAGTGCCGCACTTCCACGCCCTCACCTCGGCCCTCTCCGGAACGGTCGGGCTCGGCAACATCGCCGGTGTGGGCGCCGCAATGGCCCTCGGTGGCCCCGGCGCGACCTTTTGGATGATCCTCGCCGGCCTGCTCGGCATGGCAACCAAATTTGCTGAATGCACCCTCGGCGTGAAGTACCGCGAAGTCCACAGCGACGGTACCGTCACGGGCGGCCCTTTCAAGTACCTGCCGATCGCCTTCAAGAAATTCGGCAGCATACCGGCCAAGACCCTGACCGGTATCTTCGCCGCCGCCATCCTGATCTTCGGCATTGCCGGCGGCAACATGTTCCAGGCAAACCAGACCTTCGCGCAGCTGCGCAATGTCACCGGCGGCGAAGAAGGCTTCCTCGGCAACGCCGGCGCAGCACTGATCTTCGGCGTTATCCTTGCCGCCCTCGTGGCCGCAGTCATCCTCGGCGGCATCAAGTCCATCGGCTCCACCACCAGCAAGCTGGTCCCGGCCATGGGCATCGTCTACGTCCTGGCCTGCCTCTTCGTTATCCTCGTGAACCTGCAGCAGGTGCCGGCCGCGTTCAGCTCGATCATCACGGGCGCCTTCAACCCCGAAGGAATGGCCGGCGGCTTTATCGGCGTGATGATCGTGGGCTTCCAGCGTGCGGCGTTCTCCAACGAAGCCGGCCTGGGCTCGGCGCCCATTGCCCACTCCGCAGTGAAGACCCACCGGCCTGTGAGCGAAGGCTTCGTCTCCATGTTCGAGCCGATGGTCGACACCGTGATCATCTGCACCATGACCGCCCTCGCCATCATTATTGCTGGCGCCCCGAGCTTCCAGGCCGGTATGGACCAGGTCCAGGCGGGGGAGGGCGCTCCGGATGGCGTGATCCTGACCTCGGACGCCTTCGCCACCGTGCTGCCGTGGTTCCCTGTAGTGCTGGCCGTGGCCGTCACCCTCTTCGCATTCTCCACCCTGATCACGTGGTCCTACTACGGCCTGAAAGCCTGGGAGTACCTCTTCGGCCGCAGCAAGGTCTCCGAGGTCACCTACAAGAGCGTGTTCCTGCTCTTCACCGTCATCGGCACCGTACTGACCTTCACCCAGGTGCTGAACTTCGCCGATGCCGCCCTGTTTATCTGCGCCTTCATCAACCTCCTGGGTGTTTACCTGCTGCTGCCGGTGATCAAGCGTGAGATGAAGGAATACCTCGCGGACCGGAAGAGCGGAAAGCTGGAAATCCTCGGCATCGAGCCGGAGGACCTGAAGGAAGAAAGCCAGCAGCCCTAGCGACGCCGATCGGGCCACGGTAGATGGTGGCCCGATCCGCTAGGGTGATGCCATGACTGAGGTACAACGGCAGCATGCAGCAGTAGTCACCGGCGCCAGCACCGGAATCGGGGCCGCCACCGTACGGGCCCTTCGCGCGGCGGATTGGACGGTATATGCCGTCGCCCGCCGCGCGGACAGGCTGGCGGCACTCGCCGCGGAAACCGGCGCCGTAGCCGTGCCGGCAGATGTGGCGGACGACGCCGACGTCGCACGTCTCGTGGACGAGGTCAGCCGCGCCGGCGGCGCCGATACCCTCATCAACATCGCCGGCGGCGCCCGCGGCACCGACCATATCGGCTCCGCGAAGACGGAGGACTGGGAATGGATGTTCCAGGTCAACGTCCTCGGTACGATGAAGCTGACCCGGGCCTTCCTGCCCATGCTGCGCGCCTGCGGCGAGGGCACCGTCCTGAACCTGACCTCGACGGCGGCGCTGTCCGCCTATGAAGGCGGCGGCGGCTACAACGCGGCGAAGGCGGCCCAGCAGGCCCTCACCGGGGCCCTCCGGCTCGAGGAAGCCGAGCACAACGTCCGGGTCATCGAAGTGGCTCCCGGCATGGTCCAGACCGAGGAATTCGCGCTGAACCGCCTCGGCGGCGACACTGATGCCGCCGCCAAGGTCTACCAGGGCGTTGAGAAACCCCTCACCGGCGCCGACGTCGCAGACGTCATCCGCTACGCCGTCACGGCCCCGCACCACGTGAACCTGGACCAGATCATCGTCCGGCCGGTGGCGCAGGCCGCCAATTTCAAGGTCATCCGCAAGAGCTAGGCCCGCCGTCCGGGGAATATCCCGCGGCCAGCCCCGTTGAGAACACCATGACGCTTATCCCCACACAGCAAACGCCCGCGCTCGCCCTCGACCTCGTTGGCGGCGGCACCACCAAGGACTTGAACCTGGGGACCGGCGCCGACGGCCGCTTCAGCCTGGTCGTGTTTTACCGCGGCCTGCACTGCCCCATCTGCCGCAAGCAGCTCACCGAGCTGGACAAGCGCCTCGATGAACTCAAGGACGCCGGCATCGGCCGCGTCGTCGCCGTCAGCATGGAGACGCCCGAACGCAGCGCCGAGGTCGTCGAGAAGTGGCGCCTGAACAACCTCCCCGTCGCCTACGGGTTGAGCGAAGCCTCGGCCCGCGAATGGGGCCTGAACCTGTCCAAGGCCATCAAGGACAGCGAGCCGGACCTTTTCAGCGAACCCGGCGTCTTCGTCCTCGACGACGACGGCAGCCTCTTCTGGTCCAGCACCGCCACCATGCCGTTCGGCCGCCCGGCCCTCGATGACATCATGGCCGGCCTGCGCTACGCCCAGGAACACGACTACCCGGCACGCGGCGCCGCTTAGGAAGCGCAGACGACCGAAAGGTTTGCAGCCATGAATCCGCATAGCGATGTCCGGCGCCGCTCCGTCGACGTGCACGGAACGACGCTGTCCTATCTTGAGAGCGGCCCAGCCGGTGCGACTCCCTTGCTTCTGCTGCACGGGACGTTCTGGAGCCGGGTCTGGCAACCGGTCCTGCCGGCCTTGGGAGCCCGGCTCCACTGCATCGCCCTGGACCTGCCCGGCTTCGGCCGCAGCGACGGCGAACTTACCCTGGAGCAGGCCACCGTCCCGGCGCTCGCCGCGACGGTGCTGGCGGCAGCCGACGCGCTGGGTCTGGACAGCTTCGACCTCGCCGCCCATGACATCGGCGGCGGAATCGCCCAGCACCTGGCGGCAACCAGCGGCCGGGTCAACAAGCTGATCCTCATGAACGCAGTGATGTTCGACTCCTGGCCGGTTCCCGCCGTCGAGCGTTTCCGGGATCCGGCGGTGCGGGCCGCCACCACGGCCGAAGACATCCTTAAAGGCCGGGCGATCTCCACTCAGAAGGCCGTGGGGCGGGAACTCAGCGCCGTGGAACTCGCCGACTACCTCTCGCCGTGGCTCGAACCGGCCCGGCACCGTTCCTGGATGGCGATGGCCGGAGCCGCCGATCCCCGGTACACCCTTGGCCTGGTCCCGGCGCTGAAGGCAGCCGGTATTCCCACCCGGCTCGTGTGGGGACGCGATGACGAGTTCCAGAAGGTGGAGTTCGCGCACCGCTACGTTGCCGAGATTCCCGGTGCGGACCTGGTCGAAGTGGCCGGGAAGCACATCCCCACCGAAGATTCACCGGATGCCGTGGCCGCCGCCATGCTCGACCACCTGGCCGGCTGACCGGGTTGCGGGGCGGCCCGCCGGAGCCGCTAGACTTGAAGGACCAGCGTTGACCCGGCCATCACCGGTGAGCTTCCGGAAGAAATCCGCACACCATTCCGGTGTGCAGTGAGTAGAACCGGACGGGTAAGCCCGTCACAGCAGTAATGAGCGGCCGACGCCGGAGCAGCCCTGGTCACAGGGGAGCGCTGGTGGCGGTAAGTGAGGTGGTACCGCGGTGCCGGTGCAGGCGTCCAACATTTGTTGGAAGCGGGCACACGGGCCGTCCTCGCATCCTGAATGAATCCCGTGTTCACCAGCTCAACCCAGGATGTCGAGATGACCCATTACCCCAAGGCCTCTGCCGCACCGTCCGGTGCAGGCGCCACCACCTCTGCTTCCAACACCCCCGGTGTGTCGGCTTCCGTGAAGTTCCCGGAAATCGAAGAGCGCATCCTCAGGTACTGGGCCGAGGACGGCACCTTCCAGGCCAGCATCGACCAGCGCGCGGCCGACCTGCCCGGCGGGGCACCCGGCAGCAACGAATTCGTCTTCTACGACGGCCCCCCGTTCGCCAACGGCCTGCCGCACTACGGCCACCTCCTCACCGGCTACGCCAAAGACCTCGTCGGGCGGTACCAGACCCAGCGCGGACGCCGCGTCGAGCGCCGCTTCGGCTGGGACACCCACGGCCTGCCCGCCGAGCTGGAAGCCATGAAGCAGCTGGGCATGACGGACAAGACCCAGATCGAGGCCATGGGCATCGACAAGTTCAACGACGCCTGCCGCGCCTCCGTGATGAAGTACGCCGACGAATGGAAGAGCTACGTCACCCGCCAGGCGCGCTGGGTGGACTTCGAAAACGACTACAAGACCCTCAACGTCGAGTACATGGAATCCGTGCTCTGGGCCTTCAAGCAACTGCACGAAAAGGGCCTGACCTACAACGGCTACCGCGTCCTGCCGTACTGCTGGAAGGACGAGACACCGCTGTCCAACCACGAGCTGCGTATGGATGACGACGTCTACAAGAACCGCCAGGACCAGACCGTCACCGTCACGTTCCCGATCACCGCAGGGGACTCGGAGCTGTCCCGCACACTGGCCGGCGTTCAGGCGCTGGCCTGGACCACCACACCCTGGACCCTGCCCACCAACCTGGCGCTCGCCGTCGGACCCGCCATCACCTACGTCGTCCTGCCCGCCGGACCGCACGGCATCAAGGCCGCTGCCGCGGAGGCGCCGGTCA
>CAVYMG010000033.1:0-10442 GCA_963769515.1 uncultured Actinomycetota bacterium | reverse complement strand
GCTCCGGCCAAGTCCGGGGACTCCACCAAGTCCGAAGACACCGAAGAAGAGGGCATCAAGTTCGCCGATCTCGGCATTGACGGCCGCGTCCTGGCCGCCCTGCAGGACGTCGGCTACGAGAAGCCTTCGCCCATCCAGGCAGCCACCATCCCGCTGCTGCTCGAAGGCCGCGACGTGGTGGGCCTGGCCCAGACCGGCACCGGTCAAGACTGCAGCATTCGCGGTACCGGCACTGTCCCGCCTGGCCGAGCTCCACGACCTCAACGGCCCCTCCCGCAAGACCCAGGCCCTGGTCCTGGCCCCGACCCGCGAGCTCGCGATCCAGGTCGCCGAGGCCTTCACCTCCTACGCCAAGCACATCGATGACTTCACCGTCCTGCCCGTCTACGGCGGCTCCGCCTACGGCCCCCAGCTCGCAGGCCTGCGCCGCGGCGTGCAGGTCGTCGTCGGTACGCCCGGGCCGCGTGATCGACCACATCGCCAAGGGTTCCCTGGACCTGTCCGAGCTCCAGTCCTGGTGCTGGACGAAGCCGACGAAATGCTGCGCATGGGCTTCATCGACGACGTGGAGCAGATCCTGCAGCAGACCCCGTCGGACCGCCAGGTGGCGCTGTTCTCGGCCACCATGCCGAGCCAGATCCGCCGCATCGTCCAAGCAGTACCTGAACAACCCGGCCGAGATCACGGTCGACGTCCAAGACCACCACCGCCGCCAACATCCGCCAGCGCTACTGGCAGGTCAGCGGCCTGCACAAGCTCGACGCCCTGACCCGCATCCTCGAGGCCGAAGACCTTCGACGGCGATGATCGTCTTCGTGCGCACCAAGATGGCCACCGAGGAGCTGGCCGAGCAAGCTGCAGGCCCGCGGCTTCGCGGCTGCCGCCATCAACGGCGACATCCCGCAGCAGCAGCGCGAGCGCACCATCGACGCGCTGAAGGACGGCAAGCATCGACATCCTGGTCGCCACCGACGTCGCCGCCCGCGGCCTCGACGTGGAGCGCATCAGCCACGTGATCAACTACGACATCCCGCACGACACCGAGACCTACGTGCACCGCATCGGCCGCACCGGCCGCGCCGGCCGCAGCGGCGACGCGATCCTGTTCATGACGCCGCGCGAGAAGTACCTGCTGCGTTCCATCGAGAAGGCCACCCGCCAGCCGGTCGAGCAGATGCACCTGCCCACGGCCGAGACCGTCAACACGCTGCGCCTGGGCAAGTTCGCCGAGCAGATCACCGAGACCCTCGAGTCCGAGGACGTCGCCGCGTTCCGCGACCTCATCGCCTCCTACGAGGAAGAGCACAACGTTCCCGCCGCGGAGATCGCCGCCGCACTGGCCGTCATGGCCCAGGGCGGACAGCCGCTGCTGGTCAAGGAACTGCCCGCAGCTCCTGAGTTCCAGAAGCGCGAGCGCTCCAAGGACGGCTTCGGCTCCCGCGGCCCGACCCGCACGCTCACCGAAGGCAACGCCACCTACCGGATCGCCGTCGGACGCCGCCAGCGCGTCATGCCGGGCTCCATCGTGGGCGCCATCGCCAACGAGGGTGGCATCTCCTCGGCCCAGATCGGCGGCATCGACATCCGCTCGGACCACTCCCTCGTGGAGCTCCCGGCGGACCTGAGCCCCGAGCAGCTGCGCGCCCTGTCCCGCACCCGGATCGGCGGCGAGCTGATCCACCTCGAGCTGGACAACGGCCGCAAGCCTTCCGGTGACCGTGGCGGCTACCAGGGCAACCGTGGCGGCGACCGCGGCGGTTACTCCGGCGGCGACCGCGGATCCGCGGCGGCAACTTCAAGGGCAACGGCGGCTTCAAGAAGGAATTCCGCAAGAACGACGGCGAGCGTTCCTCGGCTGACCGCGGCGGCCGCTCGTACAGCGACCGCTCCGAGCGCCGCAGCGGTCCACCCGCGGCCAGGCCAGCGACTCCCGCTTCGGCGGCCACGGCGACGGCTCCCGCAAGCCCCGCACGGCGACAGGCGGACACCGCGACTTCAACCGCAAGGGCAAGTGGTAACCGTAGGTCAGACTAGACGCCGGCCCGTTCTCCGTCGTTTAAACCGGCCAACAAAGCCCGTGCATGTTGCGTCGGCACGTCCGCATCTGGGGCTTCATCTCCTCGGCGCGCCGGATGCCGTGGTGGCGGGCTCTTGGCGCTTCCGGGACCCGGAGAGCACTGTGCTGCCCGGGATTTCCGGCCGGTTTTCGCGCTTCGCGGACCTGTCCCGCCGCCGATTTGTTGGAGCGGAATCTTCCGGTAGAGTATTTACTCGTTGCCCCCCTAGCTCAGTGGTAGAGCGCGTTCTTGGTAAGAACGAGGTCACCGGATCGATTCCGGTGGGGGGCTCTGAATGAGGGCCTGTGTCAAGGCGGTTTTTGACCGGCTTGATGCAGGTTTTTCTCATTCGTGGCGGTGTAGCTCAGTTGGTTAGAGCGCACGACTCATAATCGTGAGGTCGGGAGATCGAGCCTCCCCACCGCTTCCGGCCAAGTCCGGGGACTCCACCAAGTCCGAAGACACCGAAGACGAAGGTGTCAAATTCGTTGACCTCGGCATTGACGGCCGCGTCCTGGCCGCCCTGCAGGACGTCGGCTACGAGAAGCCGTCCCCGATCCAGGCAGCAACCATCCCGCTGCTGCTCGAAGGCCGCGACGTCGTGGGCCTCGCCCAGACCGGCACCGGTAAGACTGCAGCATTCGCAGTACCGGCTCTGTCCCGCCTGGCCGAGCTCCACGACCTGAACGGTCCCTCCCGCAAGACCCAGGCCCTGGTCCTCGCCCCTACCCGCGAGCTCGCCCTCCAGGTGGCTGAGGCATTCACCTCCTACGCCAAGCACATCGATGACTTCACCGTCCTGCCGGTTTACGGCGGCTCCGCCTACGGCCCCCAGCTCGCCGGCCTGCGCCGCGGCGCCCAGGTCGTCGTCGGTACTCCCGGCCGCGTGATCGACCACATCGCCAAGGGTTCCCTGGACCTGTCCGAACTCCAGTACCTGGTGCTGGACGAGGCCGATGAGATGCTGCGCATGGGCTTCGCCGAGGACGTCGAGCAGATCTTCCAGCAGACCCCCGCGGGCCGCCAGGTTGCGCTGTTCTCCGCCACGATGCCGAGCCAGATCCGCCGCCTGTCCAAGCAGTACCTGAACAACCCGGCCGAGGTGCAGGTCAAGTCCAAGACCACCACGGGCGCCAACACCCGCCAGCGCTACCTGCAGGTCATGGGCCCGCACAAGCTCGACGCGCTGACCCGCATCCTCGAGGTCGAAGAGTTCGAGGGCGTCATCGCCTTCGTCCGGACCAAGATGGCCACCGAAGACCTCGCCGACAAGCTCCGCTCCCGCGGCTTCCAGGCTGCCGCCATCAACGGTGACATTCCGCAGCAGCAGCGTGAGCGGACCGTCGAGGCCCTGCGCGACGGCAAGATCGACATCCTGGTCGCCACCGACGTTGCCGCCCGCGGCCTCGACGTCGAGCGCGTCAGCCACGTGGTCAACTACGACATCCCGCACGACACCGAGTCCTACGTGCACCGCATCGGCCGCACGGGCCGCGCCGGCCGTTCCGGCGACGCGATCTTGTTCATGACGCCGCGGGAGAAGTACCTGCTGCGTTCGATCGAGAAGGCCACCCGCCAGCCGGTCGAGCAGATGCACCTGCCCACGGCCGAGACCGTCAACACGCTGCGCCTGGGCAAGTTTGCCCAGCGCATCACGGAGACTCTTGAGTCCGAGGACGTCGCCGCATTCCGCGACCTGATCTCCTCCTACGAGGAAGAGCACAACGTGCCGGCCTCGGAAATCGCCGCGGCACT
Source organism: uncultured Actinomycetota bacterium (assembly GCA_963769515.1). Lineage (GTDB taxonomy): Bacteria > Actinomycetota > Actinomycetes > Actinomycetales > Micrococcaceae > Arthrobacter. The sequence goes on along the minus strand of CAVYMG010000033.1, from coordinate 6,630 downwards.
GGCTGTTATGGCCCAGGGCGGACAGTCGCTTCTGGTCAAGGAACTGCCGGCAGCCCCCGAGTTCCAGAAGCGCGAGCGCTCCAAGGACGGCTTCGGCTCCCGCGGCCCGACCCGCACCCTGACCGAGGGCAACGCCACCTACCGGATCGCCGTCGGACGCCGTCAGCGCGTTATGCCGGGTTCCATCGTGGGCGCCATCGCCAACGAGGGCGGCATCTCCTCGGCCCAGATCGGCGGCATCGACATCCGCTCGGACCACTCCCTCGTGGAGCTCCCGGCGGACCTGAGCGCCGATCAGCTCAAGGCCCTGTCCCGCACCCGGATCGGCGGCGAACTGATCCACCTCGAACTGGACAACGGCCGCAAGCCCTCCGGCGGCGGAGACCGTGGCGGCTACCAGGGCAACCGCGGCGGCGACCGTGGCGGTTACTCCGGTGGCGGAGACCGCGGGGGCAACTCCGGCGGCGGCAACTTCAAGGGCAACGGCGGTTTCAAGCGCGAATTCCGCAAGACCGACGGCGAGCGCTCCTCGGCTGACCGCGGCGGCCGCTCCTTCAGCGACCGCAACGAGCGTGGCGTCGGCTCCGACACCCGCAAGCCGCGTACTGAAGGCGGCTTCAAGCCCCGCAACAAGTGGTAACCACTAGCTCCAACTGAGAACGGGCCGGCGACTTCGCCGGCCCGTTCCTGTTTAACGGTTCCACCCGCGCATGTTCGTTCCATCACATCCGGCGCCGCGGTCCCGCCGTGCCGGCTAAATTGGCGTTCGTGGCGGCCGTCCGGGCGTGCTTTTGGCCCGAATTTGCGGGGTTTTGGCCGCCCTGGAGGGCGGGCGACCGCCGATTTGTTGATGGGGAAATCTTCCGGTAGAGTATTTACTCGTTGCCCCCCTAGCTCAGTGGTAGAGCGCGTTCTTGGTAAGAACGAGGTCACCGGATCGATTCCGGTGGGGGGCTCTGAATGAGGGCCTGTGTCAAGGCGGTTTTTGACCGGCTGAGCGCAGGCTTTCCTCATTCGTGGCGGTGTAGCTCAGTTGGTTAGAGCGCACGACTCATAATCGTGAGGTCGGGAGATCGAGCCTCCCCACCGCTACAGGCAAGACCCCCGGAGTCCGCAAGGCTCCGGGGGTCTTTTGCGTTAATCCGCGGATCCCGGTCAGGCCTGCGGTTCGGCCTACGCGTGGCGCCCGAACGGGCCGTCCGGCCCGTGTCTCATATCGGAGACTGCTGCGCCGTGCATTGCATTGTTCCTGTGCGGGATTCCCGGTGCAATGGGGTCTATTCAGAAAATGCCGGCTCCGGTGGGCCGGCACGTAGTCAGGAGACAGACTGTTGGCCATCACCTCGGAATCCCCACGCACAGATTCGCGCCACATGTGGAAATTGTTTGTCTACAGCGGCCTCGGCGCATTCATGTTTTTCGTGCCGGTGACGATCGCTGGCAAAAGCACCATCATGCTGGACCACATCGTGTCTTTCCTCCAAGCGGGCATTGGCCCGGTTCTGCCCTTCTACGCACTGGCCATCATTGTTGCCGGTGCAGCCTACCCCTTTATCAGCGGCACGTGGAAAAGATCCGCCGTGGAGGCGGTCTTCTCCCTGCTGAAAGTGCTGGGGATGGTGGTGGGCTTCATGTTGGTCTTCAAGGTGGGGCCAGCGTGGTTGTTTGAGCCTGACATGGGGCCATTCCTGTTGGAAAAGCTCGTGATTCCAGTAGGGCTGCTTGTCCCAATCGGCGCTGTGTTCCTGGCGCTCCTGGTCAGCTATGGCCTGCTGGAGTTCATCGGTGTCATGGTCCAGCGCGTGATGCGTCCAATCTGGCGCACCCCCGGGCGATCCGCGATCGACGCCGTAGCTTCTTTCGTGGGCAGTTACTCGCTCGGCCTGCTTATAACAAACCGGGTCTACAAGGAAGGCAAATACACGGCGCGCGAGTCTGCCATCATTGCCACCGGGTTCTCTACTGTGTCTGCCACGTTCATGGTGATTGTGGCTAAGACGCTGGACTTGATGGGCCAGTGGACTGCCTACTTCTGGATCACCTTCCTGGTCACTTTTCTGGTCACCGCCATCACGGTCCGGATCTGGCCGCTGAACAGCATCCCGGACGAATACCACCCCGAGGCCGTGCCGCAGCCCGAAGAAGCCGTTTCCGGCCGCCGCCTGTCAGTTGCCTGGCGTGAAGCGAGCGAGACTGTGCAGGCAGCACCCTCGCTTGCAGTCAATGTGTGGACCAACGTCAGGGACGGCGTGCTGATGGCTATGGCCATACTTCCTTCCATCCTCTCCATCGGCCTGCTGGGTTTGGTCCTTGCGACGTACACCCCTGTTTTCGACTGGCTCGGTTTCCTCTTCTATCCCTTCACTTGGGCGCTCCAGTTGCCCGAACCCATGCTCGTAGCCAAAGCCAGCGCCGTTGGTGTTGCAGAGATGTTCCTTCCCGCGCTCCTCGCGGCGGAGGCAGTTCCGATGGTCAAGTTCGTGGTGGGCGTGGTTTCGGTTTCCGGGATTATCTTCTTCTCCGCACTGGTTCCCTGCATCATGGCCACGGACATTCCGATCCCGGTCTGGAAGCTGGTGGTCATATGGTTCCAGCGGGTGGCCTTGACGCTGGTCCTTGTGACTCCGCTGGCGTTTCTGCTATTTCCGTCCTAGAGAACCTGCCATACGGGTGGGGCGGGCAGTTTTCCGGAGGGCTTAAAGGGTCCGCAAAACCCGGATTCGGGGACAGAATGGACCAATGACACGAATCGCAATCATCGGCGGCCACGGCAAAGTGGCTATGGAACTGTCCCGCCTCCTCGCAGCGGAAGGGCACGACGTGACCTCCGTCATCCGCAAGGCGGAACAGCAGGACGACGTCGCCGGCACCGGTGCCACGCCGGCGCTGCTGGATATCGAGAAAGCGACGGCGGCGGAAATGACCGAGGCGCTCCGCGGCCAGGACGCGGTGGTCTTCTCAGCAGGCGCCGGCGGCGGGTCCGCCGAGCGGACCTACGCGGTGGACCGGGATGCCGCCATCCGCTCCATGGACGCAGCGGTCGACGCCGGGGTGAAGCGCTACATCATGGTGTCCTACATGGGCGCCGGGGAAGACCATGGCGTTCCGGAAGACAACAGTTTCTTCGCCTACGCCGAAGCCAAGGCGGCTGCCGATTCCTACCTGCGCGGCACCAAGCTGGGCTGGACCATCCTGGGCCCGGGATCCCTGACTGACGGTCCGGGTAACGGGCGCATCGAGGTCAACCCCGCTGACACCTCGGACGGGAACTCCACCGCACGGAACAACGTCGCCGCCGTCGCCGTCGCCGTTCTTGCCCGGCCCTCCACCGTCGGCCAGACCATCGAGTTCCGCGATGGCGACATGCCCCTCGGCGAAGCCCTGGGTGAGGCGCTCGGCGGATAACCGGAGTTCTTTTCTGGGCCGGGCGGGCTGAAAGGGCCGTCCGGCCTAGCGCTGCCCGGGCCGCCCATTGAAGCCTCCCGTCACCTGGACATCCGACCCGTTGTGGGCGGAAGCTTTGGTGTATCGATGTACTGTTTTTACTTTTCTTTCTCATTTTCTAGGCTTTTCGTTGACGTGTGCATGGCGAAAATGCAAGAGTTTCGATCATGATCCAATGGAGAATCGTTGCACTAAAACTGTCCACCGCGCCCCTCGTTGTTGCGCTCGCGCTATCGGGAGGCGCCGTTGCCGCCGGTCCCGTGGCGGCCGCCGTCGTCGCAACGTCTGCTACCCCTGTCCTCCAGCATTGGGAGGTCGAGTCGGTCCGAGCTCTCAGCAGTGACGGGAACCTCCCGGAGTTCGCCGCCGACGATGACCCCGCCACGCGTTGGTCCGCTTTGACGGCAAGCCCCGACGTTCCTCAGTGGCTTCTGTTGGACCTGGGCCAGATCCGCTCCGTCGGGTACTTGGGCATTGCGTGGAACAAGGGGGATGCGCGCCAGTCCCTTTTCGACATCGAACTGTCGACCGACGGCACGACGTGGAGGTCTGCCGCTGCAAACCAGGCCAGTTCGGGAAAGTCTTCGAACCTGGAACCTGTAGTGCTCGAGGGCGACGCCGCGACCGGGTCGGATGCCCGCTACGTGCGCTACCTCGGCCGAGGCAACAGCGTGTCCGGCTGGAACAGCCTCACCGAGGTCCGTGTGTATCCTCCGAACCCGGACGGCGCCGTCGTCGATGACCTGTCGAACCTCCTGCCCGTCCCCGACCCGGCCGCCGTCCCGTGGACCGCCCCCGGTCTGGTCACCCCGCAAGGCGGCCGCTACGTGCCCGTCGAGCCGAGCGCTGTACAGGGCCGCACGATCGACGTCCGCGTCCACGGTGCTGACCCTGCCCCGAACTCCGGTGACGACGCTGCGGCGATCCGCGCCGCGATCGATGCGGCCCAGCCGGGGGACGAGGTCTACCTTCCCGAGGGAACCTACGATCTGCTGAGCACCGAGTCCGCAGACCCGACGACCAATATCGCGCTGCGCAGCGGCGTTCACCTCCGGGGTGCCGGAAGCGCCACGGTGCTGAAGTCGGCCCTTACCCCTGCCACCCAGTCGGGCAAGGTCCTGCGCGGGTACGGCATCCAGAACGTCAGCATCAGCGAACTCACCGTCAGCTCCACCTTCGACGGCCCACTGCCTACCGACCACCAGGACAGCACGGCTGCCGGCGGGCCGGCCTACGGGATCGTTGTGGCGAACCTCGGCTCACGCCCCAGTACGCGGGTGCTCGTCGAGGGAGTGACCGTCGAGCGCTTCCAAAAGGTCGGCGTACGGATCGATAAGAGCCGCGACGTCACCGTGCGGGACAGTACGTTCCGCAGTGCCACGAGCGTCGGCGGCGGCGGCAACGGCTACGGCGTCTCGATCCAGGGCACCCCCGGCGTGGATCGCTACGCGTATGACGACGACTCCCGCTACAACGCAGTTGTCCGCAACGAGTTCGACGGCACCCACCTACGGCACGCGATCCTGCTCCAGTACTGGACGCACAACAACCTGGTGGCCGGCAACATCATCCGAGGCGGGGTCCTCGATGCCATCGATCTTCACGGCGAGGACGAATATCTCAACGAGATCGCGGACAATATCATCACCGACGTCAGCGCGGCCGGAATCGCGCTCGGCAACACCGGGGGGACGTCCACCCAGCACGACGCATCCGGGCACGGCAACTGGATTCACGGCAATGAACTGACGAACAATCGCGAAGGGATCCTGCTGATCCTCGGGTCCCCGGAGACCGTGGTCGAGGACAATGTCATCAAGCAGGGCCGCGGCGACCATGTGCGCTCGGGCATCGAGGTGCGCAACGCGCCGGGGACTGTCGTGCAGCGCAACAGTATCCACGCCAACCGGGCCGATGGATTCTGGGGCATTCACCTCGCCAACGATCCGGGCGACAATGGCCACGCCAGCGGCGTCCCGACTGACGTCGTCGTGAAGGAAAACCTCGTCGTCGGCAACAGCGGAGGGATCCGGATCGATGTCGGCGAGGAGGTGCGGCTGATCGGCAACAAGGTTCGAGGCAACACCAGGAACACGCAGATCGCCGAAGCCGCGGGCGTGAGCGTCGAGTAGACGGTCCGCTCGGACGGCCCGGTCCCGCGAGGGGCCGGGCCTGAGGCGGCGGTCCTTTGCGGCCCGCCGCCTGCCCCGTTAAACCTGCGCCGGCAGCGTCAGCTCCAAGGCATTGGCCTCAACGTAGTCCAGTGCATGCCGGATCGCGCCGACGGTCACGATCGCGTCGCCCAGCGGCGAGGCGGTGACCCGCGGGGGAGTGGCGGTGAAGCGGGGGAGCCGGGCGGTGATGCCGGGCAGCAGGGCACCGGCGGAATCCGCGACGGCGCCGCCGATGACCACCTGCTCGGGATTGGCGAAACCGGAAATCGTGGCGATGACCCGGGCCATCCGCTCCGCAATCCGGTCCAGGATCTCCAGCGCCGCGGGATCGCCGGCGGCGGCGTCCTCGAACACCCGCCGTGCACTGGCGGGGCGCCCGCCACCGCCGGAACCGTCCGCCGCGGATGCCTCCGCTGACCACTGCCTGGCCAGGCGGGCAATGCCGTCGCTGGACCCCACGCCCTCCACCAGGTCCAGGTAGCCCATCTCACCGGCGGCTCCGGCGCGGCCGTGGAGCAGCCGTCCGTATTCAATGACCCCGGCGCCGAGGCGCTCACCGGCCAGAAGCACCACGAGGTCATCCACCCCGGCGCCGGACCCGCGCCAGCGTTCGCCGAGGGCGGCGAGGTTGGCGTCGTTCTCCAGCAGTACCGTCCAGCCGTGCAGGTCTTTCAGGGCGGCGCGGAGTCCGACGTCGAACAGGCTCCAGAACGGCTGGGCCACCAGGATGTTTCCGTCCCGGTCCACCGGCGCCGCAATCCCGACGCCGGCAGCCAGCACCTGGCCCGGGTCCGTTCCTGCGGCCTCGAGGGCCTGCCGGCAGGCCGCGTCCACAAGGCTGATCCGTTCCTCGGCGGGAATGTCGGCGGCACGGAATCCTTCGCTGGCACGCCCGATGATGGCGCCGCGCAGGTCGGCAACGGCCGCCGTGGTGGTCGCGGCTCCGATGTCGATCCCGAGGACGACGCCGGCGCCCGGATTCAGTTCGAACCGGCGGGCCGGGCGGCCCTTC
>CAVYMG010000032.1:0-9495 GCA_963769515.1 uncultured Actinomycetota bacterium | reverse complement strand
GTGGCATTTCACGCCGAGACTTTAACTCACTCGTAACACCCCCGAAACCCACGTCGATTTACTCTCAGTAATCTTGATTTCACACCAGTTGATCATGAGGAGAGTATTTCTTGGAAACTTTGAACGGAACCCTGACCAAGGCCGGCGCCATCCACAAAGTCGAAAACGGATTCAAGGATCTGCCTTCCATGGACGAACCGGGGACGGAGGCCTTTATCGGCGATGCCCTCTCGAATCCGGGAGGTTCGGCGATCAGCAGCGGCTTCTTCGAACTCAAGGCCTCTGAACCTTTGGTGTACGAATACACCTACGACGAAATGAAGGTCGTGATCCAGGGGGAGTTCATCCTGACCGACCAGGCCACCGGGGACGTCACCCGCGCAAAGGAACGTGACGTGCTGTTCTTCCCCAAGGGCACCACGGTCAAGTTCGAAACCCCGGACTACGCGCTGGGTTTCTACACCGGCCACCGCTCCTTCGCCCCGTAAGTCGTGGCCCCGGACTTCACCAGCGTGCCCCGGCCGGCGGAAGACTGTTCCCCGCCGGCCCGGGCACGCGAGATCGTTGCCGTGTCATTCTCGCCCGCCGGCGCGACGGCGGCCCAGGCCTGGCTACGGCGGCCGGCGGGCATACCGCACCGCCACATCACCACGGACCGTGCCTGCGGCAGCACACTGGCCGACATCCAGGACATCGTGCAGAACGCAAAAGTCGGCGTCCGCCTGGTCTTTTCCGGTCCGCAGGCCGATATCTACTCGGCGAGGTCCCGGGCCCTCGCGAGCGGCGCGATCGATGAAGAGATCATGCTTCTGGAGACCGACTCCGCCGGCCGCCGCGTGTACTGCCCCCACTGCAAGGAAACCACGCCCACCGACAGGCCCGTAGGCGCCATCGTCATCTGTTCCGGCTGCTCCCGCGACCTGATGATCTACCACCACTTTTCGCGGCGAACGGCCAGCTATCTGGGTTTCAAGGCGAACGCCGAGGAGGCCCCATGACTGCCACCGCGGTCTCTGCCAAGCCCCGCACCTCCCAGCAACTCGAACTCGTCATCACCGACGTCGTCCTCCGGACGCCGTCCATCAAGAGCTTCACTTTCGCTGATCCGGCCGGGGAGCCCCTGCCGGGATTCGTCCCCGGCAGCCACATTGTGGTCGACTCCGGGGTCAAAGCCAACGCCTACTCACTCACCGGAAGCGGACTCAACCCGAGCGCCTACACCATCTCGGTCCTCCGCACCCCGCATGGAGCCGGCGGGTCAGCGGCGATGCACGGGAAATCCGTCGGAGACCCCGTGTCCGTGTCCCTTCCCCGCAGTGCCTTCGCTCCGGTGGCCACGGCCCGCCATCACTTACTGATAGCCGCCGGGATCGGGATCACGCCGATGCTCTCCCACGCCCGGGCGGCGCAGGCCTGGGGCAGATCCGCGTCCCTGATCTACGCCTACCGGCCCGGCGCGGGCGCGCATCTTGAAGACGTGCGCGCGCTGCTGGGGACCGCACTGAAGGAGTGCCGGGACCGGCAGGAGTTTCAGGACGTGCTGACGCACGCCCTGCTGAACCAGGCCATGGGCACACACCTCTACGTATGCGGACCGGCGGATTTCATGGCCGGCGTCCTGGCCCAGGCCGAGGACAGCGGTTGGCCGGCGAACCGGCTCCACTCGGAGCCGTTCGCCGCGCCAGAGCAGGACGCGGGCAGGCCCTTCACGGTGGAACTGGCGCGGACCGGAAGGTCCCTGACCGTGCCGGCCGGGCAATCGCTGCTCGAAGCGCTGGAGGCTGCAGGCACGGCCGTCCCGAACATGTGCCGGCAAGGTGTCTGCGGCGAATGCGCCATTCCGGTCCTGGCGGGCCGCATCGAGCACCGGGACCTCTATCTGAGCGATGACGAAAAAGCCGCCAACGACACCGCAATGTGTTGTGTGTCGCGGGCCCAAGACCACGAACTGGAGCTGGACCTATGAGCATGGGCACCACGACGGCCAGCCTGCCCCCGGACACGGACAGCATTGCCGGGGCCGGCAGCGGGCACGGAAGCCTCTCCGCGAGAATCACGGCTTTCCCCTTCCCCTTCCGGGACGACTCCTACCGCTACAGCACCAACGTCGAACCCGCCCGCCAGGCGGTGCAGACCGAAGCAGGCGGATGGGGCGGCCACATCATCGACATCGACGGGGACTACCTGGACAACATCCGCCAGCGCGAAGCGATCCTGGCAAAGGACCCGACGAGGATCCAGCTCCTGGACCACATGCAGCCCGCAGTCTGGGACACCATCGCAGTCCTCCTGCCGGCCATGGCGGAGGCCTACCCCGGCAGCATGCACTTCCAGCGCAGTGGGCGGGAGTGCCGGTGGCGCAATGACCTGCAGGGCCTGGACATAGGGTTCATCTTCGGCGACGACGCGTCCCTGCCGCACGGGCCCCTGCACTTCCTCGGAACGCAGATCCAGGATGACATTGCGCTGATGGACCAGCGCGAAGGCGCCCTGTGGCTGGACGCGGGCGTCGTCACGTTTGCCGCGGACTGGTCCATGGGATTCGACGTCGGCATGCGTTTCCTCGAGGTGCACGGCCCGGTGCCGCGGGTCCATGAAGAGAAAATCATCACCCGCGCCCACCAGTTCCTGCTCCGGCTCCAGCCGGGCGAGCAGTACCGGCGGACCAACTGGACCATGACGGTGGACCGCCGCCTGGACACCTCCACGGAAACCTACCCCGACTGGGCACAGGACAGAACCCTCGTGGTCACGGACCCGACCCTGCCGGACCGCCTGCATCTACGGGTGGAGGTGCAGCACCTCATCAAGCTGCCCACCTCCGGCGCCCTGCTGTTCCTGGTCCGCACCTACCTGGCGTCGCTGCGGGAAATCAGCACGGTTCCGGCCTGGCGGGAACGGCTCGGGAAAGTCCTCGAAGAACTCCCCCCGGACATGGCCGAGTACAAGGGAATCGACCGCTATCAGCACGCTGCCGCCGCCTGGCTCCTCGCACGTTGACCCTGACGCCGGCGCCAGCCCGGGCTATTACAACTATCCGGATCATTCCGACCAGTAAAGGGGGACGAGCATGACGGCGACCGCCGAACGCGGCCTTGAGGCCCGACCTTGGGCCGACACTATTTCCGTGGACACCACCGGCACGTCGTTCCTGGTTATTTCTTTCGGCCGGGGCGAAAATGCCGCCGCGGCCCGGGAGTGGCTGACCGAGGCTGCAGCCACGGGACCTGTCCAGTGGCTGACCTTTGAGGATTTTGATGATGACACCGGTCGCCTGCTCGGCCGGGTCTTCAATTCCAGCCTGAACGGCCTGCGGATCATGATTCTCGGCCCGCAATTTGATGTGCTGCAAAGCGTTGCCGTGGCCCGGCGCAGCGGAGCCCTCGAAGCGGAGATCCAGGCTCTCATCACCGACACGGCGGATCTTCCGATCTATTGTGCGCACTGCCGGGCGACCAGCCGGGTGCGCGGCGGCGCCGGAGACACCGTCACCTGCCCCGGCTGTGCGAGGGCGGTCGAAGTCCATCCCCATCTGTCCGGGACGCGCGGCAGCTACCTCGCCTCCGATGCCCGCGCACGGGACCTGCCATGAGCGCCACCGCCCAGGACACGGCCGCAGCACCGGGGCACCTGCATTACGCCTTCGCGACGCACCAGCGGGAACTCGTGGTCGTGGCCGCGGAAGCCGTCGCCAAGGACGTGACGCACTTCGTTCTTGCCGACCCTGCGGGCCGCGTCCTGACCAGCTACGAACCCGGCAGCCACCTGATCGTTGAGGCCGGTCCGACACGGAATGCCTACTCGCTCGTGGGCGACGGCGTCAATCCCCGACACTACGAAATCTCCGTCCTGCGCCACGGCACCGGGGGCGGATCGGCATGGCTGCACGCCAACGTCAAAGCCGGCGGCACGGTCCGGATTGAGGGACCGCGGTCTATGTTTTCCCCGGACCCCACCGCGAAGAGGTTGCTTCTGGTCGCCGCCGGCATCGGAGTCACGCCGGTACTTTCCCACGCCCGTGCCGCAGCCCGGTGGGGCAGGCCTGCAGAGGTGATCTACATCTACCGCCCGGGCGCCGCGGCACACCTTGAGGACTTGAGGGCGCTGGCGGCGGAGGGCCTGGTGGAGCTCCACGAAGCCCACGGCCGGCAGGCCGGACTGGATCTCATGCGCCGGCGCCTGCGGCTGCAGCCCCTGGGAACCCACGCCTACGCGTGCGGCCCCGGCGAGATGCTGGACAGCTACCGGGCCATCGGCCTGCAGGCGGGATGGACCCCGGACCGGCTCCATCTGGAGCGGTTCGAAGCACCGGAGCAGGAGCCCGGCGACGCGTTCAACGCCACGGTCGCATCAACCGGCCAGCGGCTCACCGTCCCACCCGGCGTGAGCCTGCTGGAAGTGCTCCTCGACGCCGGCCACAACGTCCCCAACCTTTGCCGGCAGGGCGTCTGCGGGGAATGCAGGATCCCGGTCAGGTCCGGAACCGTCATCCACCGGGACCTCGTACTGGGCGAGGACGAAAAAAGCTCCAACACAGCCATGCTCTGCTGCGTTTCGCGGGGCCAAGACATCGAGGTGGACCTATGAACACGCGCCTTCCGGCCGGCACCCGGCACACGGCCAACCTGCCGTGGCCCTTCGCCGAAGACCAGCAGGATTTCCAGTACACCGTCAACGTCGAACCTGCCCGGGTTCCCCGGACAACGGCCGCGGGGGAGTGGGGCGCGGGCATCGTCGACCTCGGCGGCGAGGACTACCCGCACATCATGGCCGAACGCCGCCGGATCCTGCAGGCCGACCCCTCCCGGGTCCAGATCCTCCCGGGCATGATGCCCGCCTGCTGGGACCTGCTGATGTACTACCTGAGGGACCTCGCCATCACCCATCCGGACGTGATGCACCTGGACGAAGACGGTGACGAGGTCCGGTGGCGCAATGATCTCCTGGGCACGGACCAGGCCTTCGTCGTCGGTGACGAAAAGTCCCTGCCTTACGACCCGATGACGTTCCTCGGCCGGGAGATCCCGGACGACCTTCTGCTCGTCAAGGAACGCGGCGGGCAAATGCATTTCGATGCGGGCCTGGTCACCTTTGCGGCGGCGTGGTCCGTCACCTTCGATGCCGGCATGAGCTTCCGCGAAATCCACGAACCGGTACCGCGGTTGACCGGCGAAGGGATCACGTCCAGGGCGGAGCAGTTCCTCATGCGGCTGCCCGCAGACCAGGTGTACCGGCGGGTTAACTGGACGCTCTCGGCGTCGGGCTCCCGCAAACTCGACATCAGCCTCGAAGAACTGCCGGAGTGGGGCCGGGACATTCCCCGGCTCCTGGCCGAGGAAGACTTCGGCCGGCTGCAGCTGCGCATCGAACTCGAGCACTTCATCCGGCTGCCCATGTCAGGAGCGGTCACCTTCAGCATCCGCACCTTCATGGCCTCCCTGGCGGAGATCAAAACCATTCCTGCCTGGCGCAACCAGCTGGCCCGGATCCTGGTCGCGACTCCGGACGACATCGCCACCTACAAAGGCATCGGCGAGTACCGCCACGCCGCTGCGGCCTGGCTGCTCGGCTAACAACCGGCCCGACCCACAAAGACTTGCGGCAGCCGACGATTCCGGCCGCCACATTCCGGCTTCACCAACCCCACCCATCCTCAGATCGGAGATTCCCATGCCTCAGGCGGATCTAGCCTGGCTCCTGGCCTCGTTTGCCCTTGTAGCCCTTATGTTTCCAGGCCTGGCCCTGTACTACGGCGGGCTGCTGGGCACCAACAACGTCCTCAACATGCTCATGATGGTGCTCAGCACGCTGGCTGTCACCGGAATCCTCTACGTTCTCTACGGGTACGGGATGGTCTCCGGTAACTCCGTCGGCGGGCTGGGCCTAGTCGGCAACCCGCTGGAATTCTTCGGGTTGAACGGCTTCGAAGTCGACGACGGCAGCGGCGGTCCGCAGTCGGTCTACTGGGCGGCGTTCTTTATCCTGTTCGGCGCAATTACGATCGCCATCGTGGCGAGCGGCGCGGCGGGCCGGATGAAATTCGGCGCATGGATCATCTTCAGCGCCGTGTGGCTCACCCTCGTCTATTTCCCGATCGCCCACTGGGTGTTCACCTTCTCGGATGAAGAAACCGGATACGTCGGCGGCTGGCTGCGGAACGTCGTCCACCTCCACGACTTCGCCGGCGGCACCGCCGTCCACATGACGGCCGGCGTCGGGGCCCTGGCCCTGGCCCTCGTGCTCGGCAAACGCAAGGCCCCGCAGGCCAAGCCGCACAACCTGCCGCTGGTCGTGCTCGGCGCAGGCATCCTCTGGTTCGGCTGGTTCGGCTTCAACGGCGGATCGGCCGCGGGGGCCAACTTCCTCTCCCAGTACGTGGTCATGACGACACTGCTGGCCGGCTGCGCAGGCATCGTCGGGTACCTGGTGGTGGAAAACTTCCGGGACGGGCAGCCCACCACGCTCGGTCTCGCCACCGGCGCCATCGCCGGCCTGGTGGGCATCACGCCGTCCGCTGACGCCGTGAATCCGCTCGGGGCCCTCGTCGTCGGACTCGCCGCCGGCGCCGTCGTCTGCTGGGCCATCACCTGGAAGAAGAAGCTCGGCGTCGATGACACCCTCGATGCCTTCGCCGTGCACGGAGTCGGCGGGATCGTGGGAACGCTGTGCGTCGTCCTGATCGGTGCCGGATCGGCTCCGGCCGGCGTGACGGGGGTGCTCTTCGGCGGCGACTGGAGCATCATCTGGCGGGAACTGGTGGCCATCGCCGCGACCTGCACCTACGCTTTCGTCGTGACTTACGCCATTGCCTGGACCATGAACCGGACCATGAACATCCGGGTTGACGAAGAAACGGAACGGCGGGGACTGGACCTGGCCCTGCACGCGGAAGCCGCCTACGCAGGCTCCAAATAGCCGGCCACCCACGGCACACTCGCAACGCACACGCTGAAGACACACTGAGGAGCACCATGAAAATCGTCACCGCCATCATCCAGCCCTTCCGGCTGGAACAGGTCAAGCAGGCCCTGGCTGACACCCAGCACACCGGGCTGACGGTCACCGAGGTCAAAGGGTACGGCGCCCAGAAAGGCCACTCGGAAATGTACCGGGGCACGGAATATCAGGTCGATTTCCGCGCTAAAGTCCGGATCGACCTGATCGTCACCGACGAGGACGCCGACGCGGTGATCGAGACCATCATCCGCTCGGCGCGAACCGGCAGCCTGGGCGACGGCAAGATCTGGACCCAGGACATCTCCAACGTCATCCGGGTCCGGACCGGGGAACGCGGCGTGGAGGCGGTCTAACTCCAACGCGGGGTCACTTTTCGCCCATGTCGGGGCCGCCGACCGGCGAAAAGTGACCCCGCGTTGCAGTGAGGCGCGGTGGCTGTGGATAACTCCTGCAGGGTGTTTGGCGGGCGGCCACAATGGTGGGCATGGTCCGTATTTCACCGCTCCCGGAGAGCCTCCGCGTGGCACCCTTCACCGTCTACGAGTCGCGCGCCCTGGGCGTAACGCCCAAGCGGCTGCGGGCCAAAGACCTGTCCCACGGCGGACGCCTCATCTACGTGCCCGCGGACCGTCCGCCCGGCCTGCTTGAGCGGGCGCGGGTGCTGACCGCGGCCACACCCGGCGCCTGGGTTTCCCACGAATCGGCGGCGCTCCTGACCGGTCTCGGCCTGCCGCCCTGGCTCGGCGGCGGGCCGACGATCCACCTCAGCAAGCCGCATGCGCTGCCCCGGGTCCGCAGGGACGGGGTCACAGGCCACCGGGTGCGGCTGATCCCCGGCGAGCTGACCGCCGTCGACGGCGTGCCGGTCACCGTACCGCCGCGGACCTGGCTGGACCTGGCCGCGGCCCTGCCGCTGGACTACGTGATTGCGCTCGGCGACCAGCTCATCCGGATGCCGCGGCCAGAGCTGGAGCTGCGCTCCGAACCGTATGCCTACAAAGACGGGCTGCGGCTCCTGATCCGGCAGCATCCCAATATGAAAGGCGTGGAGAAGGCCCGGCTGGCGCTCACCGAGATGCGGGTGGGCGCCGACTCGTTCCCCGAAACGTTTCTCCGGCTGGCCATGCGGGATGCCCGGTTGCCGGAGCCGGAACTGCAGCTTCGCCTTGACCCCGGCTCCTGCCTCTCGCCGTCAGCGGATCTGGGCTACCGGCGGTTCCGTATCGCCGTGCAGTACGACGGCGCCCATCACCTCAGCCGGGAGCAGCAGTCGCGGGACAACCGGCGTGATGAGGCCTTCCGCAACGCAGGCTGGGCGTATTTCAAGGTCAACGCGGACGATCTGGCGGCCGGATTCCGGGAGGTCATCGGCCGGATCCGGCAGGTTTATACCCGCTCCCGAGGCCAACGCGGGGTCACTTTTCGCCCATGGAGCGCCGAATAATGGGCGAAAAGTGACCCCGCGTTGCTTTGGTGGGTGGGGAAATTAGTGGTGGCGGTGGTCCTGGATGGTGATGCGCGGGCCGAAGACGGGTTTGCGGAAACCGCTGAGCCCGAGCATCCGCACCACCCGCTGCCGGTGCCCGGCCCAGGGCTCCAGCAGCTTCAGCATTCCGGCGTCGTCGGTCCGGCGCCCGGTCAGGGCCGCACCCACATACGCCGCCAGATGGAAGTCGCCCACCGAGATCGAGTCCGGGCAGCCGTGGGTGCGCTGCACCACCTCCGCCGCGGTCCAGACGCCTATCCCCGGAATGGTCTGCATTTTCGTCGCGGCCTCCGCCGCCGGCAGTGCGGCGAGCCGTTCGAGCGCGACGGCGGAGCGCAGCGCCCGCATGATCGTCGCCGAGCGCTGGGGGCCCACTCCCGCCTTGTGCCATTCCCACGAGGGGATCCGCAGCCACTTCTCCGGCGTGGGCTGGACCATCAGGTTCGCGGGCGCAAGGGTGCCCGCGCCGGGGGCGGGCGTCCCGTACCGGTACATGAGGTAGCGGTAGCCGCGGCGGGCCTCGATCACGGTGACCTTCTGCTCGAGGACTGCCGGAACCAGGGCGTCGATCATGCGCCCTGTCGCGGGAAGCCGCAGGCGGCGGTGCCGGCGCCGGGCTTCCGTGACCAGACGGGGGAGCGTGGCATGGAACTCGGGCTCATCGAAGGCCGACCAGTCATCGTCGCGGCCCAGCAGCCGCGGTATCGAGGCCGCAGCATCGGCGGCCCCGGGCCCCCACGCCTGGACATCAACGGCCGGTTCGTCGACGGCGGGGCGCGCGCCCGTTCCGGAAGCGGTGAGCCGCACGGTGGCCGGGCCCTCCGGAGTCGTGAATGCCATCCACACGCCGCCGGGGGCAGGCTGGAACGTGGGATCCCCTTGACCGCGCGGCAGGGGGCCGATTGTCTGCAGAAGGTCGAACGGAGCATCGGGCCGCCACTGGAACGAGGCGTCCGCGGCGGCGGAGAGGCCGGCGGGGACGTCTGCAATGCTCATCCGTCCATGGTCCCACGTCCCGCGGGCCGGGGACCCGGGCTCAAGGGCCGAAAGAC
>CAVYMG010000031.1:0-43430 GCA_963769515.1 uncultured Actinomycetota bacterium | reverse complement strand
GACCAGGACACCGCGCAGGACATGTGGGACCACCTGGTCCGGGTCGGCATCGATAACGTCGCCGGGTACGTCACCGGACTCCAGGGCCTGCCGACGTTCACCCCGAAACTGCTCCGGCCCGAGGAGCTCGACGGCTTCGAGGCCGCCATGGTCCTGGACGTCCGGAACCGCACCGAACACGGCGCCGGGCACATCCCCGGCTCCCACCAGCTCTCCGGCGGCCGGGTCATGTGGAACCTGGACCAGCTCCCGGCCGAAGGCACCATCGTGACCTACTGCCAGAGCGGAGTCCGGAACTCCGTCGCGGCCAGCGCCCTGCGCCGCGCCGGCTACGACATCGTCGAACTCGACGGCAGCTACGCCGCCTGGACCGCCCACCAGGACACCCTCGCACCGGCCACCGCCAACTAAACACCCGCGAGAACTGACTGACACCGCCGACGGCGGCCCGGACCACCGGGCCGCCGTCGCCGTGTCTCCACCCCACTGGAGTGCAGAAATGACGTCCGGCAACACCTCCCCAGCTGAGCGGCCCGGCACCCGGGCCGGCATCACCCTCGGACTGCGGCAGAACCTGGCCCAGTTCATGCTGCTGGTGGCTGTCAACGCCCTCGTCGGCGGAACCCTTGGCCAGGAGCGCACCGTGCTGCCGCTGCTGGCCGCGCAGGTTTTCCGGCTGGACCTGTATACGTCTGCCCTGACCTATATCCTTGCGTTCGGGCTGGCCAAGGCCGCTACCAACTACTTCGCCGGCACCCTCTCGGACCGGTACGGCCGCAAGCCGGTCCTCGTCGCCGGTTGGCTCATCGCCCTCCCGGTGCCGTTGCTGCTGATTTTCGGACCGACCTGGGGCTGGATCGTCGCCGCCAACGTGGTTCTTGGGATCAGCCAGGGCCTGACCTGGTCCACCACCATCGTGATGAAAATGGACCTCGTCGGGCCGTCGCGCCGCGGCCTGGCCATGGGACTGAACGAAGCCGCCGGGTACCTCGGTGTGGCCGGCACCGCCCTCGCCACCGGCTACATCGCCGCAACCTACGGGCTGCGGCCGGGACCGTTCCTGCTCGGCGCCGCGTTCATCGCCGTCGGCCTCGGACTCTCAGTCCTGGCCGTGCGGGAAACCCACCACCATGCCAAAGCCGAGGCCGCCGGCCACGTTTCCGTCCATTCCGGCGCCCATGCCGGGCTCAGCAACCGGGACGTCTTCACCCTGACCAGCTTCCGGGACAGGTCCCTGTCCTCGGTCAGCCAGGCCGGGATGGTGAACAACCTGAACGATGGCCTCGCCTGGGGACTCTTCCCGGTGCTCTTCGCCGCCGCCGGGCTGACCATCGACAAAATCGGCATTCTTGCCGCCGTCTACCCGGCCGTCTGGGGCGCAGGCCAACTGGTCACCGGCGCACTTTCGGACCGGACCGGACGGAAGCCCCTGATTGTGGGAGGCATGCTCGTCCAGGCCGCGGCGCTGGCCTTGACCGCCGTCGGGCAGGACTTCGGGACCTGGCTCGCCGCCGCGGTGCTGCTCGGGGCGGGCACCGCCATGGTCTACCCCACCCTGCTGGCAGCCATCGGCGATGTTGCGCACCCGGAGTGGCGGGCCAGGTCCGTCGGGATCTACCGGCTGTGGCGCGACGGCGGGTTCGCCGTCGGTGCGCTGGTCTCCGGGATCATCGCCGATGCGTACGGTATCCCGGCCGCCGTCGGCGTCGTCGCCGCGCTGACCGGGCTATCCGGCGTCATCGTCGCCGTGCGGATGCGGGCTACGGACCACCGCTCCGCGGATTGAATGGCACACCCGGAGCGTCCCGGGGAAGGCATATTCGGCCGTTAAACGCGCCGATTTCCGCACATTGACAGTCTCCGGAACCCGGCCTATCGTCGGCCTTAGCGAGGCATTTCGCCCGCTTCCCACCAAGTAATTGGCGCCGGATCGGCAACTTCCGCCTGGCCCTGGCGGCGGTGCACTTGGGGGGAAACCAACGACGGTCTCATCAATAGAGGAATAGGTCATGACCATGAGGACGCTCCCATCCTGGGGCAACCCACCGGCAAGGAAGGCGCCAAATACTTCGTGAACGCGCTGCGAACCGCGTTTCCGGACCTTCATGTCAAGGCGATGGGGCCGGTGCTGTCAGAGAACAACATGGAGGCAGGCCACGTGGTCCTCGCCGGCACGCATCTCGGCGAGATGGCGGGCGTCAAACCGACGGGCAAGAGCGTCGAATTTGAGGCCACGGACATTGTCCGGACAGAAAACGGCCAGGTCGCGGAGCACTGGGGCACCACCGACCACCTTCGCCTGATGCGGCAGCTGGGGGTCGTTGCGATGCGGCCAGAACCAGGTTAGGCCGGATGAAGACAAACACCCAGGTGAACTATGTGACAGCACCGCCCCTACCAACAGGCTCCGACTGAAGGGAACCACGGCATGGATACAACAGAACTTCGGGCAGCCTATGACGGTCTGCTGGATGCAGCGGCCACCCCAGGCCTCGGCCCCGCCACGGACGGCGGCTGGAACGCGGACCAGGTCCTGGCCCACGTCCTCAGCGTCGACGCGGCGATCGCGGCGGTGGCGCTCGGCGTCGTCGCGGGCGCCCGCCCCGGCTTCGACAATCGGATCTCGCTCGATCGCTGGAACCTGGAGCGGATCATCGCCGAGCACGGGGGCCGGGCGGAACTGACGGCGCATGTCCGCCGTCAGGCCGGGATCCTCTGCGACATCGCCGATCACCTCAACGGCGAGGCCACCTCGGTGCTGGTGCCGACGATCCTGGTGTCCAACGATGCCCTCCTGGTCGACCAGCCGCTCACGCTGGGCCAGCTCATCGAGGGCCTCGCCGCGGACCATGTTCCGGTGCATACCCGGCAAATCCTTGATCTTCGTGCCGAGTCCCCGGCAGCCGTTCAAGACGCCTGATCCGGGGGACCGGTTCCCGGGGACCGTGTCATACTGCCTGCCGGGATGCGGTCTCCGTTTCCTGCGGTGCCCGCACGGCGGCGAGGTGCTTGGCCAGGTATTTGGCGTCCCGGCACACGCCCGGCAGGGTTTCCGAGGCGGCCGCGAAGATGAAGTCCTTGCCCAGCAGGAACAGTCCGGGCAGGGCATCCACGATCCCGCGGTGTTGCTGTTCCCGCCAGTCCGCGGGCAGGGCCGGGATGTCCAGCCACGGGTAGTCCTCGGTGAAGCCGGTGCACCAGACGACGTTGGCCACCCGAAGGTGCTGGCCGCCGTCGAACACTACCTCGCCGTCCTGGACGCCGGTGACCCGCGGCACGAGGTGGATACCGGCGGCGTCGAGGTCCGCGGTTTTGGTGCGGATCAGCGGCGTGGCCATGGCCGCCATTTTGGGCATCACCTTGCGTCCGATCGGGGTGTTGGCGTTGAGCACGTGCATCCCGGCGAAGCGGACCACCGGGATGAAGAACCGGGCGGCGGTCCGGCCGTGCCGGAACGGGATCTCGGCGCTCGGCTTCCCGGCCAGCCACGTTTCATGCGTCCGGCTGGTCTCCAGGGCGATTTCCGCCCCGGAGTTGCCCACTCCCACCACCAGGACCGGGCCGGGCTTCAGCTGGCCGGGATTCCGGTAGTGGTGGGAGTGGAGCTGCACGACGCCGGACGGCAGGTCCGCCGCGAAGCCCGGCGTTTTGGGCAACTGGCAGGTGCCGGTGGCCAGGACCACGTTTGCCGCCGTCCAGCGCTGCGCCCCCGCGGTGATGTGGAACCGGGTGCCGTCGTGGCTCAGCCGGGTGACTGCCGCGTTGGGCCGGACCGGCAGGTGGAACCGGGACGCGTAGTCCTCCAGATAGTCCGCCTGCTCGTCCTTGGTGGGGAAGGCCAGCGGGTCGCCGGGGAACGGCCGGCCGGGCAGGCCGTCGTACTTGGCCGGGGTGAACAGCCGCAGCGAATCCCACCGCTGCCGCCACGCGTCGCCGACCCGTGTCCCGGCGTCGAGAATCACGAAGTTCCGGCGCTGCTGCGCCAGGTGATAGCCCAGCGCCAGGCCGGACTGTCCGGCGCCGATGATGACGGTGTCGACGGCGCGGGTGCCGGTGACGCCGTTGGTGCCAGTGGCTGGGGTGGTGCTCATGGTGTGCCTCCTTGATATGACACGTGCGATTGGTGGTTATGAACGCTGTGCCCTGGCCGCGGGACGATCGGGAACTGACCGGAAGCGCAGGAACCAGATGAGCAGCAGCGCGGAGGCGACGGCGTAGAAGCAGTGCAGCGCCCAGATCGGCCCCAGCGGAAGGCTGAAGACGTAGATGGAGTGGACCGCGTTGGCGACGTTGCTCAGCGCCAGGTAGCCGAGGCTGTAGGAGTCAAGATCCCTCGTGCGGAGGGCCTTGACCAGCATGGGCAGGTAGCTCACCGCGAAGAGGACGGTGGACACCATACCTGCGAGCACTGAAACGTTCATGCCATTAACGCTATTTTTCGGCGCGGCACGGCAAATCGGGCAAATCACCCATTTCCGCGGCGGATTCCGGAATTCCGGCGGGCGGGTATGGGTAGTTTCATGCAGGCGGAGGCTAGACGATGCCGTGCTGATAGGCGTAGGCCGTGGCCGCTGCCCGGGAGGTCAGGCCGAGCTTGGTGAAGATGTTGCTTAAGTGCCGGGCCACGGTCTTTTCGCTGATGAAGAGATCGGTGGCGATGTCCCGGTTGGTCAGCCCGGCGGAGACAAGTCGGACGACTTCGGTTTCGCGGGCGGTGAGCGGGCCGGCGTCGGAGGTTTCGCCGCCGTGGTGTCCGACGTCGACGGCGGCACCGGTGCGGCCGACGTCGTTCGTGGTGGCCGGTGGTGCGTCTGCCCGCGCGTTCGGCGCACTGGGTCCCGACTGCTCCAGGGCCGACAGCGCCGGCGCGGCGCCCAGTTCGGCGAAGATGGCCCGGGCCGCCTCGCGCTCCAGCCGGGCGGAGTCTTCATCGCCGACGGCGGCGCACAGGTTCGCCAGGAGGGCGCGGCAGCGGGCCGCTTCGAACGGGGCGTCGAGGCTCAGCCAACGGGACCACGCCCGGCGGAGGAGGACGAGGGCAGCCTCGGGGTCGCCGTCGTGGGCAAACACGGTGGCCTGGGCTTGCTCGGCGAGGGCGTGCAGCATGGGCATGTCGATCGTGGCGCAGAGAGCGGCAAGCTCCTCCATGGCGGCGCGCGCCGCGCCGGCGTCGCCGGCGGCCAGCTCGATCTCCACCCGGGCGGCGAGCATCCGGCGCCGGTAGGCGGGGTCGACTCCGTCCATGGCCTGCCGGAGCAGGGACTGGGCATGCTCCGTCCTGCCCTGGGCCAGGTGAAGGAGCGCCAGCCCGGGTTGCGGCGGGAAGCCGGTCTCCTGGGCATGCAGGTAGGCGGCCTCGGCGGCGTCGAAGTCGCCGCGCAGCCGGTGGATTTCGCCCTGTTCGTAGAAGCCGCCGTAGGTCGCCATCCGGTCGCCGCGGAAGGCGAGCTCCTGCGCCGTGGTGGCGGCGTTAATCGCCTCCGACCAGGCGCCGTGCAGCCGGTACAACTCCGCCCTGTGCATCTGGCACTGACCGCTGAAGGCCACGAGGTTCTGCTGTGCGTCGCACCACCGGTCCAGCGCCCGGGTCCATTCGTGGGCGCGGCGCAGGTCGAAGGCCAGATGGCAGGTCTCGATCACCGCGCAGTAGATGATCCCGGCGGGGACCGGGGAGATCTCCCCGACGGTGACGGCCACCATCGCCTCATCAAGCAGGGCCAGGCCGTCGTCGAGCTGGCCGAGCATGATCTTTGCCTGGCCGAGGCCCAGCACGCCGAGCGCCGCGGTGTCCGCGTCGCCGCGTTCCCGGCCGAGCGCGGCGGCGCGGGCGAAGTTCTCCGCGGCGGTCGCGCCGTCGCCCCGGTAGAGCGCGGCCAGCCCGGACGGGACGAACAGCAGGCCCTCGAACGGACAGGGCCCGTCCAGGTCCTCGACGATCCGGTGGGCACGGGCGAGCCAGCCGGCGCTGCGGGCCGGTTCGCCCAGCAGGATGAGATTCATCCCGGTCCAGACGGCGCACCGGGCGGCCGCCGCGTAGTCGTTGCCGGCGAGGTACTTCAGGTGCGCGCGGGCCAGGATGTCCACGCCGTCGGAGGCCTGGCCGGTGAGGATGACGGAGGTGGCCAGCTGTTCCAGGTCGGCGGCCGGCAGCTCGGCGTCGTGCTCGGCGGCGGTGTACTGCCCGACGGCGTCCGGCCAGCGCCGCTCGGCGTAGGCTTCCCGGCCGTGCGCGATTGTAGACATCGTGGTGTCCCCGTTCCCGGTGGCGGGTCTGCCGTTCCGGATGCGGCGCGGCCCGTCATCTGCTTTTCAGGCTACCGCCGGGGTCTGGGGGCGGCAAGACAGGGGTGGTTGCTTGCGCTCGAGGCGTTCGAGCGCGGTTTCAAACCGGGTTTTGGCCGGAACCATGGTGGAGATGGCGGAGTTGGTGATGAGGGGACCAGTCAGCCTCCCGGGTGCCGCCCAATTTCCCCATGATTGCGGCGGAAATCCAGCGACACCCCGGCAAAACGAGGCGGCGCGCCGGCCGTTGGCCCAAAGCTGGGGAGAGCCGGCGGGCTGATACATTTCTGGGGTCATCTGGGCTGGCCCTTGGGGGAGCCGGCAAATCCAGACCCGAAGCCCCTGTGGAGTGCCCGGCTTCGTCCGGACGCTCCAGAAAAGTTGGCAGTGTTGAATTTGCGCAATAAGACACGGACCGCGGTGTCCTTCGGCACTTTGGGAATGGCGCTCGCCGTGGGCGGCTGCACGACGACGGTTCCCGCTCCGGCTCAGGCCTCTATCCCAGGAGCCAGCAGCCCGGATTCGACCCGGAGCATTTGGACCGCCGCTGAGTTCGTCCTTCCTGCGGATCTGCCCGCGCCGTCAGATGTGGGAGCGGGCGAGACCAGGATTGCCGAGTTGGGGTCGCAGAGGCAGGGCGCGGTTCTTGGGCCGCTGACGCTAGGCGGCAAGACGGTGGTCTACCTCAGATGTTCCGGCACCGGAGCCCTGACCTTCGACATGCAGGGTGTCGGGCGGTTTCCGTTGCCCTGCGAAGAAGATGCCCAGCCCCGCGGAATAAGGAGCGTCTTCGACACCAGGCTCGTCCAGCAGGCCACAGTCACCGTAGACTCCGGTCCGGGTCACATCTGGTCGCTGGGCGTGTACTCGGAGCCGATTCCCTAGTCGGGCTGATGGCCCCGCTGGTAGGCCCTAGACGTCCTTACCGTTACTCGGCAGGTGAATCGAGTTGGGCCGTCTGGCCGCCAGGCTTCGGCTGGCGGTTTCGGCCGCGGTCCGGCGGATTTCACGGGGCGGCAAGGCAGGGTGGTTGGGGCAGGCCGCTCAGTGGCGGTAGGGTACGGGGCAGAGCAAAATTGGGTGTTTCCACTTGCAGACTGGGGTGTTCGGTGGCTGTAGAACTGGGTCTTTGGCGGGTTGATGATGTGCCGCGGAGGATTCCAACAACGGCCATGCCGCTGGAGTCGAAGCTCGAGCGCCTGATCCTCCAGGATCCCGAAATTCTTGAAGCGAAACTCCTGCTGCTCGGGAGCCAGGTGGCAACGGCCTACGGAAAGTTCATCGATATTCTGGGCGTGGACTCGGAAGGGACCGTCCACATCCTCGAACTGAAACGGGACCGGACTCCCCGTGAAGTTGTCGCACAGACGCTGGATTACGCCTCGTGGGTGGAGGGACTTGGCAACGAGGAGATCCGCGACATCTTCGAAAACGGGCACCCCGGCCAGAACTTCGACGAAGCGTTCGCCGGCCGCTTTGACGGCGCCCCTGTCCCTGACGAGCTGAACTCGAATCACGTCATGACAATCGTGGCGAGCGACCTCGATCCCAGTACCCAACGAATCGTGTCCTACCTCAACCGCTCCCACGCCTTGCCAATCAATGTCATGATTTTCCGATACTTCGTCGACGATGGGCACGAATATCTGGCCCGCACCTGGCTCATTGACGAAGCGACTCCCGCGCCCGCCGGAGCCGGCACAAAAGGTTCGACGAGGGCGGCCTGGAATGGCCAGGACTGGTACGTTGCGTTCGGCGCCGACAGCGGCTCGCGGTCGTGGGCCGATGCATCATTGTTTGGATTCGTCTCGGCAGGCGGGGCCGACTGGTACTCGCGCACTTTGAAAAGCCTCCCCGTCGGAGCCCGTGTCTTCGTGCACGTGCCCAAGAAGGGTTACGTGGGCGTCGGCACCGTCGCCGGCAAGGCGATGCCTGCCGACGACGCCGAGTTGCAGGTTAATGGCGAGCCGCGCAAGTTCCGTTC
Organism: uncultured Actinomycetota bacterium; assembly: GCA_963769515.1. Classification (GTDB taxonomy): domain Bacteria; phylum Actinomycetota; class Actinomycetes; order Actinomycetales; family Micrococcaceae; genus Arthrobacter. Next base: position 35,164 of record CAVYMG010000031.1, on the reverse strand, counting down.
GCTCGACCTGCAGGGCGCCTACGCGCATCCCGGAGCGGGCGACGGCGTGGACACCGCGGAGTACGTTGTTCCCGTTGACTGGAGCCATACCGTGCCGCTTGAGACTGCGTATTGGCGGGAAGGGATGTTCGCGAACCAGAACAGCGCGTGCAAACTGCGCAACCAGTTCACGATCGATGAGGTGTCGAGGCACTTCGGGCTTGCGGCTCAGCACTAGGACGCCGCCGAAGCGACGCTCGCGCGGCAACTATGAACGGGGGACCAATGGAATTGTCAGCAGCGCCGATCCGTCGGAGCACACGGTACAACCGGATGGCCATTACTGCTCTGGTCCTGGCCGCAATAGCGGCGGCGGGAACCTTCTTGTTGGGCATGTCGGTCGTCGCGGTTTTTACCGTGGGCGCCGGGCATATGGCACTCAACCAGATCGGGCGACGCCGGGAGAAAGGCCGCGGGCTCGCGGTCGCTGCCCTCGCCGTGGGGTATTCCATCGCCGTCGTCGGGCTGCTGTCCGCAGTGTGGTTCGTGGCCGGGCTGGCGGGCCCGTTGATGTAGCCAGCCCGGCCGAGAGAGATCGTTCCCGGCACGGCCGGGGACCCTCTCCCGGCCGTGCCGGAGCGGGTCCGGCTACAGGGACTTGGGTTGGCGCTGGGTTGCCTCGTCGTGCGCGACGTGGGCCCGGCGGAGGAGTCCCTGGAATTCGGTTTCGTTGCGGATGAGGGCCTTGTACTTCTCGGGGAGTTTCTTGAGTTCTTCTTCCTCGTGGATCATGTTGGCGTAGATCGCGTCCCGCTCCTCGATGCCCGTTTCGTAGGTGAGGTCGAGATATTCGATGGCGTGCCGCCGTGCACCGGAGACCATGTTCTTGGCCTTGCCCTTGGGGCTGAGGATCGAAGCCAGCACCGTCACGGTCAGGACTCCGAGGATTACCGTCAGCGAGACTTCGGTGCTGACCTCGATGACGGGGACCTTTTCGCCGTCGTTGATGAACGGGAGGGTGTTCTCGTGCAGGGCGTGCAGGACCAGTTTCACGCCGATGAACCCCAGGATGGCGGCGAGGCCGAACGCGAGGTAGATCAGGCGGTCCAGCAGCCCGTCGATGAGGAAGAACAGCTGCCGCAGGCCCATGAGCGAGAACGCCGTCGCGGTGATCACGATGTATACGTTGGTGGTCAGGCCGAAGATCGCGGGGATGGAGTCGAGCGCGAACAGGATGTCCGTGCCGCCGATCGCCACCATCACCAGCAGCATCGGGGTGAGGACACGTCGTCCGTTCTCGATCGTGAACAGTTTGTCCCCGTCGAAGTGGGCCGACGTGGGGAGGACGCGCCGGACCAGCCGGACGACGATCCCCTCGGTGTCGTCGTCGTGCGAATCGGGCCGGAGCAGGTTTCCGGCGGTGATCAGCAGGATCAGGCCGAAGATGTAGAAGACCCAGGCGAAGGTGTTGATTAGGGCTGCGCCGAGGAAAATGAAGCCGGTCCGGGCGATCAGCGAGAACACGATGCCGAAGAGGAGCACCTTCTGCTGGTCGGCGCGGGGGACCCGGAAACTCGCCATGATGATCAGGAAAACGAAGAGGTTGTCCACGGACAGGGCCTTCTCCGTGATGTAGCCGGCGAAGTATTCGGTGCCCATCGTGGGGCCGCCGAAGATCAGGACCCCGACGCCGAACAGAAGCGCGATGCCCACGTAGAGGCTGGACCAGATGGCCGATTCCTTGAGCGAGGGGGAGTGCGCCTTCCGCACGTGGAAGAAGTAGTCGAAGGCCAATAGACCCACGATCCCGATGATGGTCAGGATCCAAACGTTGAGGGGAGTTTCCATGCTGTGCCTTTCACTGCCGAGCCACCGCGGGCGGTGAGAATAGCCTACCCGCGGGGTCGGCTAAAGCTGCAGGCCGGGCGCCGCTACGGTGAGCCCCGCCTCGGCCGCTGCGCTGAGAAGCTCTTTGTCGTACGCCACCAGGACGTCAGCCTGCAGCCGGATTGCAGTGGCCAGGTGGATGGCGTCAGCGCTCCGGAGGCCGCCCGGCAGCGCAGCCGCGTACATCAGATCCGAGCGGGCCACATCCACCAGATTTATTCCGCCCAGCACCGCATTGATCACCGGTACCGGCAGCCCGCGCCGCCGTCCCGCGCAATGGAGTTCCGTGTACAGAAGCATCGAAGCCACCAAATGGTCGCCCTCTGCAGCACTCTCCGTGAGGTACTTCGCCAGGGCAGCCGATTCAGCCTCCGCGACCACCAGTTTGAGCGCCGCGGAGGTATCGACGTAGACGATCAACGGTCGCCGCGCAGGTCGGCAAGTATCTCCGGCGTTCCGGCACTGGTCGATTCGCGGGGCAGGATGCGGAAGTCGACGGCGTCTTTGCTGGCAGGTCGAACGTTTCCGGCCAGTAGCAGGCGTTCGAACGGAGAGGACGACGGCGGTATCAGTGTCGCGGCGATTTCGCCGTTGTTAGTGACGTCGATGATCTCGCCATTCTTCACGCGCTCCAGAATTTTACTGCTCTGGTTCCGGAGTTCGCGGTGCGGAATTGTAGTCATAAGGGCCTCCGTAGCAATCGTAGCATCGGAGGCTCGGAGCTGACAGGCTACTTCAACTGAACTATTGCGGCGGCAACGTCTTGACCACGCCGGGAACGGGCTGGATTGGTGTGGCCGGTGCAGGTTTGCCCATGCTCTGCAGAATGTTCTGAAGGATGGCCAGCCCGACCACAATCAGCACCACACGCACGTAGATCACGGCGCAGCTCGAGGGCTTCGCACCTCTTTTGGATCTTGACGCGGTGGGCCTCCGGGACGGCGTCCGCGGACCCGGACTCCACGGCTGGGTCGGCGGAGACTGGAAGGTGTTCCGCGGCGGCCGGTGGTGGGATGGTCGTTCCGGGCGCGATGACGCCCGATCAACATCCGCCGTCGTGAGCAGATTAGGGCTTCCCCTGCCGACCAGCAGCTGCTTTAGGTAGGAATGTATGGCCTCCACTTCGTCCGGGTTCAGGACCGGCGGCAAGGCATCCATGGCGGCAGTCAGAGACCCAAGACCCTGGATTTTCACCCCATTGGTTGTGGTGGTCTCCAATTCGGGCTGGCCTGCCATGCACAGCCACGTCTGCACCAGAAACCTGTGCTGCGGTTCTAGAAGCGCAGATACTGAGGCTGCTTGTTGGAGCGCGGCGTCGGTTTCTCGGGCTCGCGAGTAGCCGTTTTGGCGCAGAATTCCGTTGCGGACTTCCACGTTGCCGGTCCAGTTCTTGGCGTCGATGACGACGACCCCGCCCGGTCCGACCATGATGTGGTCAAGGTTGGCTTTGGGCCGTCCGGGCCAGCGCACATCGTGCAGGACTAACCAGCCCCGCGCCGTCAGCTCTTCAAGCTTTTCCGCCACGAGCCGCTCGCCCGTGGCTCCGGCGGCCCAAGCACGCTCATCGCGTTCTGCCTGCTCGAGTTGGCGCCGTAGCCGGATCACCCGCTCATTGGCCAGCCGCGCTTGCTCCGATGCGCCATTTCCTGCCGTCATTCATCCCCCCAAGGACAGTTCGCGTCTGTGCCCGGAAAGGCATTCAGACGCACGGAAATAAGAATAAGCAGATGCGGGCTGGCGCGGCGCATTGTCGTTATTTATTTCTGCGCGCAATTGCGCAAGAAAAAATTACAACGCGGGGTCAGATATGGCCCATCCCGGCGCGTGGGATGGGCCAGAAGTGACCCCGCGTTGCTTCGGTGTGGACCGCCTACGACCCTAGGATTCGGACGTGGTCCGGGGTGAGCTCGGAGATCTTGCTGACGCCCAGCAGGGCCATGGTGCGGGCCATGTCCTTTTCCAGGATCTGGATTGCCCGGTCCACGCCTGCGCGGCCGCCGGCCATCAGGCCGTAGAGATAGGCGCGGCCGATCAGGGTGAAGTCCGCACCCAGGGCCAGGGCCGCGATGATGTCGGCGCCGCTCATGATCCCGGTGTCGAGGATGATAGCGGCGTCGCTGTTCTCTGCCTTCAGCGCCGCGGAGACCTCCGGGAGCAGGTGGAACGGGACCGGGGCGCGGTCCAGCTGGCGTCCGCCGTGGTTGGACAACACGATCCCGTCCGCGCCGTGGTCCACCACCCGGCGGGCGTCCTCGACCGTCTGGATTCCCTTGACCACGAGGTTGCCCTTCCACGTCCCGCGCAGCCAGTCGAGGTCGTCAAAGGTCAGGGTGGGGTCGAACATGGAGTTGATCAGGTCCGCCACGGTGCCGGTGTACCGGGAGAGCGAGGCGAAGGTCAGCGGCTCGTGCGTGAGGAAGTTGAACCACCATTCCGGCCGGTAGGACGCATCCAGCACGGTCTTCAGCGTCAGGGCCGGCGGGATGGTCATGCCGTTGCGCACGTCCCGGAGGCGTGCCCCGGCGACGGCGGTGTCCACCGTGACCATGAGGGTGTCATTGCCGGCCGCAGCGGCACGCTCAATCAGCTCCCGGGAGCGGTCCCGGTCCGTCCAAAGGTAGAGCTGGAACCAGTTCCGGCCGTGCGGCGCGGCGGCGGCGACGTCCTCGATGGACGCCGTGCCCATGGTGGAGAGCGTGTAGGGGATGCCCGCCGCTTCGGCCGCCTGCGACCCCGCGTACTCGCCCTCGGACTGCATCATCCGGGTGAACCCGGTGGGCGCGATCCCCACCGGCAGCCGCGACGGCTGGCCCAGCACCTCGGTGCTCAGGTCCACGCTGGAGACATCGCGCAAGGATGCCGGGACGGAACTCGATGTCCAAAAACGCCTGGCGGGCCCGGCGCAGCGTGATCTCGGCTTCGGCCGCGCCGTCGGTGTAATCGAACGGGGCCTTGGGGGTGCGGCGCTTGGCGATCTCCCGCAGGTCCCAAATGGTGTTGGCCCGCTGCAGCCGGGCGGCCCGGCTGAAGTCGGGCTTCTTGAACTGCATCAGCGGGGCCAGGTCGGCGTACTTCGGTACCCGGCGCTGGAGTGCGGCAGGGACAGTGCCGGGCCTGGCCGACGTCGGCCGTGGTCTCCCCGATGCCGGCGGTACCGCCGGTGACCAGTGTCCTGAGGCGTTCCAACTCCATGTGCTGACCGTGCCCTTCCTTAGGCCTGGATGAATTCCTGACGCTGGCGCCCGAGGCCTTCCACTTCGATCTCAAGGACGTCGCCGGCCTTCAGGTACGGGAAGCGCCCCGACAACGCCACCCCTTCCGGGGTGCCGGTGCAGATCAGATCCCCGGGCTCCAATACAAGATACTGGCTGAGGTGGTGGATGACGGTGGCGACGTCGAAAATCAGGTCCGCGGTAGTGGAGTCCTGGCGCGGTTCGCCGTTGACCCAGCTGCGCAGGCGCAGGTTGCCGGCGTCGACCTCGTCCGGGGTGGCCAGGTACGGGCCGGTGGGGCAGAACCCGGCGCAGCTCTTGCCCTTGGCCCATTGGCCGCCGGAGACTTCGAGCTGGAAGTCCCGCTCGGACAGGTCGTTCACGGTGACGAACCCGGCGACGTAGTCCATGGCCTCCGACGGCGACGCGAGGTAGGAAGCGCGCGCCCCGATGACGACGCCGAGCTCGACCTCCCAGTCCGTTTTGCTGGAACCGCGGGGAATCGCGACGACGTCGTCCGGGCCCGCCACGGTGTTGGGGGCCTTGTGGAAGAGCACGGGAAACGCCGGGGGAGCGGAGCCGGACTCGGCGGCATGCGCGGCGTAGTTCAAACCGATGCAGAACACCGAGGACGGCCGGGTGATGGGGGCGCCGATCCGCAGGCCCTCCACCTCCAGCTCGGGCAATGCGCCGGTGGTCAGGGCCGCTGCGGCGCGGGCAGGCCCGCCGGAGGACCAGAAGTCCGCGTTGATATCGTCCGTCACGGACGCGAGGGAGTAGTACTTTCCGCCGTCCAGGATCGCGGGGATTTCCGAACCGGGTGTACCCAGACGTGCAAATTTCATTGCTTCAGCTCTTTCTCGGAAGGCAGGATCAGGCCGTCGTACCGCACCCCGGGGAAGGGCAAGGTGGGGTGCTTGTCCGTCATTCTAGGACGCCCCAGCCACGGGACCGACTGTGACTGCAGCCCGGAAATACAACAGCAACGCGGGGTCACTTTTCGCCCATCCCGACGGCCGGAATGGGCGAAAAGTGACCCCGCGTTGCTTGCCGGTGGGTGCTTTCGGCGAGTCAGCTCAGGGCGGCCGCGGTCAGCCGCTCACCGTTGAGGTATTCGAGCTGCCAGCCGTCGACGGCGTGGTGGTGGGCCAGGTTGAGCACGGCGTTGTCGATGCGCTCCAGCTCGCGGCCGATGGCACGGTTCAGGCTGAGCCGGAGGAGCGTGCCGTGGGCGACCACCAGGACGCGGCCGCCGCTGAACTCCTGGGCCAGGGCTTCCAGGGCGGCCAACCCGCGGAGTGCGGCCTCGTCTTCAGTCTCGGCCCCGTGGAAGCCGCCGGGAATCCGCAGCGCCTCCAGTTCCGGTCCCGCCTGCAGGCCCTCGGCAGACCCGAAGCTGCGTTCGGCCAGCTCCGGGATGCGCCGGGCTACGCGGAGCCCGAGCCCTGCGGCGATCAGGTCCGCGGTTTCCGCCGCACGGCTCAACGGCGAGGACACCACGGCGTCCCACTCGTGACCGGACACCGCGGCGACGGCGTCGCGCGCCTGGCCGCGGCCGACGTCATTCAGCGGAATGTCGGTGGATCCCTGCAGCCGGCGCTCGGCATTCCAGTCGGTCTGGCCATGGCGGATGAGCGCGAAAGTTGTGAGGGTCATGGTTCCATTGTCCCTGACCCGGAGATGCTCCAGAGCGGTCGTGGTCGCAGGCGACGTCCTTGGCGAAGCGTTGGGCACACGCAAAAACGGTTGGAACCGTCGCGATTCCGCGACGGGTCCAACCGTTCAAAGGGTCGCCAGGTCAGGCCTGCAGCACGCTCTTGGGCAGCCGGTGCACGGTAACTGCGCCCACGGGCGTGAACGGATGCAGCGGGTCCGGCGTCGAGGATCCGGTGGGGCCGCCGAGCCGGGAGTCGCCGACGGCGCTCAGCACCGCATAGGCGTCCTCACGCTGCCAGCCATGGTCCTCGACCAGGAAGTGGAACATGTCCTCGTAACCTCGGGTGATGCTTTCCTGGACCGGGTCGCCCAAGCCGACAAAGAGCCACTCCTCGGACGTCTCGATCCGGGGGGCCCGCAGGTTCATGCCTTTCGCGACGTCGATGCTGATGACGGCGGTGCCCTCGGCCTCGATGGCCACGAAGGAGGATTCCCCTTCGGCCATCAGGGCATGGATGTCTCCGATTGAGAGATAGGCACCCGCCACCATGACCGGAAGGTAGACCTTCGATCCGGGCCGGCAGCCGGTGAGGTCCATGTTGCCGCCCCCCGCAAAGCTCGGCATGACCGTGGAGTTCTCCCCTTCTGCCGGCGCGGTTCCGATGCACCCAATCATTGGCTGCGGGACGAACACGTGCCGGTCGGTCACATGCACGCCGGCGGCGTCGATCGGAACCCGCCGGGTGAACATCTCGTCGCCCATCACGTGGCGCAGCGCTCCCGTGCCCGGCAGGCTGACGGACCAGCCGTACTCTTTGAGCCGGATCTCGTGAATCGTGACGATCAGGGCGTCGCCCGGTTCGGCTCCCTCGACGAAGACCGGTCCGGTGACCGGATTGATGCCGACGCTGAGCTGGGCGAGGTCGTGGTGTTCGTGCAGCTCCGCGTAGACGGCGTCGCTGGTCTCGAATGCAATCCGTTCCCCGGTTCCGGGAGCAATCCGGAGAGCAGGCTCCTCTTGCGAGGAGAAGGAGAACTTCCCGTGGGACTTGTCGAGGACATGATCGACGGCGGCGCTCACGGACGGGCCTCCGTTCCGCTCATGACCAGCTCCGGATCGTCGTCGCCGTCCGAGAGGTCCGTCGTCCGGCCCGTGACCTTGTAATACGCGAAGACCGCTGCGCCTACCACCAGCCAGATGACGCCGCCGATCTTCGCCTCGGGTGCCGCGTTGAGCAGGACATAGCCAATAATCAGGAAGCCCAGGATCGGCACCACCAGGTGCAGCAGATAGTTCTTCGACTTCTTGTGCACGACGTAGTGGACGATGACCGAGAGGTGCAGGAGCATGAACCCGAACAGTGCGCCGAAGTTCACCAGCGCGGAAATGATGTCGATTTGTCCGACGAAGAACAGGACGAGGACCGCCGACAGCGCGGAGACCAGGATGATGGCGTTCCGGGGCACCTGCCGGGCGTCAATCCGGGACAGGAACTTCGGCAGTTGACGGTCCCGGCTCATCGAGTACAGGAGACGGGAGGTGGCGGCTTGGGCGGCCATGGCGTTGGCGATGCCGATGGCGAGCACGTTCACGACGAAGAAGGCTGTCATCCAGCCACTGTTGGAGGCGGCCGCGACGATCAGGAAGAACGCGTTGCCGACCTCGTCGTCGTTGAATGACTCACGGCCGCCTGCCAGCGCGCTGGCGAGCCAGGTCTGCAGGATGAACAGGAAAGCCACGAGGACCAATGCCAGGATCATGGCCCGGCCGGCGGCGTTGCGGCCGCCGGTGGCTTCTTCTGACATGGTCGAGATGCCGTCAAATCCGAGGAAACTCAACACGGCGATGGACAGCGCCGAGGCGATCAGCGGTCCCGTCACCTTGCTCGCATCCCAGATCGGGGCCATGGTCAGCTCGGCGCCCGGGACGGTGTTCGAGGCCAGGGCATTGATGGCGATGACAACGAAGATCAGAACGAAGATGAGTTCGATCGTCAGGAAGATGCGGTTCATCCGCTTGATCGAGCTGATGCCGGCCAGGTTCACAACGGTATTGATGGCGACGAAGATCAGCGCCCACAGCCAGCGCGGCGAATCGGGGAAAATGCCCACCATCGACTCGGCTGCAAACACGTACAGGAGTGTGGGGACGAGGAGGTAGTCCAGCAGGATTGCCCACCCGGCAAAGAACCCGGCCGTGGGATGGATGCCGCGTCCCACATAGGAGAACACCGAACCGGCGAGCGGGATCGACTTCGCCATCTGCTGATAGGCCAGGGCGGTGAAGATCATGGCGATGAGTCCGATGACGTAGACGAGCGGGACCATCCCGCCCGCCGCGTTATAGACGACGCCGAAAATCGCCCAGGGGGCGATCGGGACCATAAAGACGAGTCCGTAGACGAGCAGATCCGTAGTGGATACCGATCGTTTCAATTCCTGCTTGTAGCCGTACGCTTCGAGCTGCTGTTGGGAACTGAGCTCAGGGCTGGATGAAGTTGCCATCGAGTTCTTTCTGGGAGGGAAATGACGGTGGTGGTGCTAGGAGAGGTCTTGGGGGTCGTGGCGGGCCAGATGGGCGGCGATCACGGCCTGGAATTCCTCGGGTTGTTCAAGGTGTGTGCAGTGGCTCGCCCCGGGGAAGACGTGGCTGTCCACCTCCGGAATTTCGGCGACAAAGGGCGCCCAAGTGGCGGGGGTTGCCTCGTCGAATTCGCCGGCGACCACGAGCGTCGGAGCCGTGACCAGATGCAGCCGGTCGATGATGGACCAATCACGCAACGATCCGATGATGTGGAACTCGTTGGGGCCGTTCATCGTGTGGTAGACCGTCGGCTCGGCCTCCATCTGGGCCACACTCTCGCCAAAATCCGACGGCAAGGGCGTCACCCGGCAGACGTGGCGCTCGTAGAAGACCGCGGTCGCGGCGGCGTACTCGGGGGCGGTCACCGTGCCCGCGTCCTCGTGGCGGATGAGGGTGCTCTCGACCTCGGGTGGGAGCTGCCCCCTGAGATCAGCGGCCGCCTCGACCCACAGCCCCATCGAGGCGGGCGAATTGCAGATGGAGAGACTGGCCAGTCCCGGCGGCTGGCGGACCGCTATTTCCGCGCCCAGCATGCCGCCCCAGGACTGACCCAACAGGTGGAAGTTTTTAATGCCGAAGTAGGCGAGGAGATTATGGAACTCGGCGACGAACAGCTGCGGGACCCAGAAATCTGCGGGAGCGTCCGGCAGGTGGGTGCTGTTTCCGCAGCCCAGCTGGTCATAGAGAATCACGGTGCGGCCGGTAGCCGTCAGCCCGGCCAGGTTCTTCACGTAGTTGTGGGCCATGCCCGGACCGCCGTGCAGCACGATCAGCGGAAGCGCGCCTGGCACGGGGACTTCCGGGGTGAAGACCGCGGCCCAGGTCTCCCACCCGCGGAACGGGACTGTATGGGTTGTGGGTGTCATTACGTGGGATCCGTCGACTCGCATGGTGACCATCTTCACTTATAAATGGTCTATTTCCAAGACCATTTATAAATATGTAAAAGTTGGTCCCATGGGCGAGAGCAAACACGAAGACCCCGAGGGGGCGCTGGGCGCGCCGCTGTCGGTAACGTCACGGGCCGACGAAATCACGGACCGGCTCATCACTGCCATCGCCGTCGGTGAGTACCTCCCAGGTGCGAGACTGCCCTCGGAACGCGATTTGGCGACGACCCTGAAGGTTGGCCGGATGACGGTCCGGGCCGCTATTGGCCGCCTGGTTGATCAGGGCCTGCTCTCGACCCAGCGCGGCCGTGCCGGCGGCTCGTTTGTGCGCGAACAGTGGACAGCGGCATCCAACGCGTCGGTGCAACGGACGCTCTCGTCCCGTTGGGAATCCTTGCGCGATACATGTGAGGCAATGGTCCATCTGCACGGCAGCATCGCCCGGGCCGCGGCCGAGAACCGGACCGGAGCTGATGCAGCCGTCCTCCAGGAGCGGCTGGAGGCCTACCGTGCCGCCGAATCCGGCCAGGCCTCGCAAAAAGCCGATGCGCTGCTGCATATGGCGATCGCGGAAGCAGCCCACAACGTCACCCTGGCGCGGATCCTCCAGGAGCTCGAAGCGCAGATCGGGCTCGCCGCGCCCGCCCACCTTTGGGGCTTTCCCGAGGGGATGCGGGACATGGAGCTCCGGGCGCTCGCAGACCATGAGCGCCTGGTCGATGCCATCTGCGGGCAGCGTCCGGCCGAGGCAGGAACCATCGGCCTGACGCATGCACGGATCGACATTGAGCTGCTGGAGGCCGCCCTGAACCGGGCCGGATCCGAGCAGCACTCCGACTGAAGTGGGCCGCCATCCGCCGGCGATCCTGCACTCAGCCAGCAGGACTTCGTCAATGGCCCCGCGGGAAGCGCTCCCCGCTGCCATCAAGTAACGTCAAAGCATGACAGAGATCGAGCGCATCAGCCCTGGGGGCGGCGAATAGAGTGGCCCAGTCGACGACGCCAGTGGCTCCGGCGCAGGGCTCCCTGAAGACGCGCGGTGGTCCGTTGTGGAAGGCCGTCAGCGAAGATCTGCTGAAGGCAGTCCTCAGTGGCGAGTTTGATTCAGGCTTCCCCGGTGAACTGGAATTAGCGGAGCGGTACAAGGTCAGCCGGGGGACTATAAGAGCTGCGTTAAGGCCGCTGCGTGAGGCGGGGCACATCACAGCGCATCCCGGGCAGAGGCCGAAGGTGGTCGCTGGCAGCAGCACGGCCTATGGGCCCATCTACAGCATTCTGGCCTCCATCCGGGAGTCAGGAATGAAGCACAGCAGCGTGGTGCTGGAGCAGCACAACGTCAGGGATCCGGCCGTGGCGGCAAGACTGTCCCTGGGCGATCAGGCAGAGCTTTTCCATCTGTCCCGCGTGCGTCTGGCCGACGGGGAGCCTGTCGGGCTGGACCAGGTCTGGCTGCCTGCCGATGTGGCCCAGAAGCTGCTCACCGTGGATTTCACGGATGAGGCTCTATATGGCGAACTGGACCGCCGCTGCGGGATCGTGCTCGACGGCGGCACGGAGCAACTCACGGCTGTCGCCGCCAGCCCTGTGCAGGCCGCCCAGCTCGGTTGCGAGGAAGGCACTCCGCTGTTGCTCATTGAGCGGATCGGATGTCACCGGGCCCGGACACTGGAGTTCAGGCGCAGTTATGTGCTCGGCGAGCGGTTCGCCATTTCGACGGCGTTTGGATGCAAGGCGGTCCCGGGCAGCCGGGGCTAGCACGAACGCGGGCGTTCCTATCCGTCGGCTGGGGTACCGGCTGCTGCCTGAGGCTGCGGCACCGGGCACCGATCCTCGGTGGTGGCACGTTTGTGGAATGCCCAAAGCAGCAGGACTATCGAAATGACGGCCAGCAGCGGCTGTAACGGTTCGAAATATTGCACCGCACCGGAGGTTCCCAGGGCCAGGAGCACCAGCTTGTTGCAGACCGGGCAGCCGACGGCGAAAAACGAGACGATGGTGCCCGCCGCCCCGAACCGTTCTTTGCTTTCAGGGGCCGCGGCCGGCATCCGCGCCACGTAGGTTGCCACGAGCAGTCCCGTCAGGGCAGCCGTGATTCCCAGAGCGGGGAAGGACCACCAGGTGGGCGGGATCTCGCGGCTGAACAGGGGAGTGTCGATGAGATCTGTCGGCACCGCGACCACCAGATAGGTGAGGGCTGCTGCTGCGGCGGCGGCCTGCCATCGGCGCGCTGGCCACAAGGCCAATGCAGACTTCAGGGACTGGCGGGGGCTCATTGGTGCTCCTTCTCGTTTGCCGGCACTGATACTTCCTCAGTTTCGGTGCCCGCCGGGCGGTTGCTCCGCTGGCTCCTGAAGTAGAGCGCGGCGGCGATGGCCAGGATGGCCGCGGCGAGCAGCGCGAATACGGTGTTCGGGACGCCGGACGCTGCACCGTTGACAGCGGTTTCGAGCTGGAACTGGTCGGTGACAGTGAGCACGCCGCCGAGCCCGGCGGTGCCGTCGGTAGCCAAGAGCAGTATCCCGATGCCAATGGAGAGGGCGCCGGAGATGATCATGACCCAGGAATTGGTCCAGCGGCCGATGGTAACCGGCGGCGGACGCAGCCAGCGGCGGCCCGGAATGCCGAGCCTGTCCCACAGCAGGGACAGCGCAAACAAGGGCAGGGCCATGCCGAGTGCGTAGACCGCCAGAAGGATTCCGCCGTAGAGGGCGTTGCCGCCGACTGCTGCCACGGTCAGGATGGAACCGAGAATGGGTCCCGTGCACACCCCGGCAATGCCATAGACAGCGCCCAGGACGAAGACAGACAGGCGGGAGGAGCCCGTCCGGGCGTTATTGCGGAGTATCGAGGGCATCCGGATTCCGGCGACCTGGGCGACGCCCAGGGCAATCACGAGTCCGGCGCCTGACGCGACCAGGATGCCGCGGTGCTGGGTTACAAGGGATCCGAGCGCCCCGGCGAAAACCCCCAAAGGTACCAGCGTGGAGAGCAGCCCCAGATAGAAGAGGGTGGTCCGAGCGACGAGCCGGGTTCTCGTGGAGAACGCGTAGGCGAAGAAGGCCGGCAGCAACAAGGCCGAGCATGGACTCAACAAAGTGAGGATGCCGCCCAGGAAGGCCCCGGCGTACCCAATGACCATTACTTGGCTGCCGCCTTCTTGAGTGCGGAGTCAATTGCTTTTTCGAAGGTCGCCAGGGGTTGCGCACCGACCAGGGGTGTGTCGTTGACCAGGAATGTGGGCGTTCCCGTCGCGCCGAGGGCAGCGGCTTCCCGTGCATCCGTCGCCACGGCCTGCTGCAGTTCCTTGGAGTCCAGGTCCGCTTCGAACTGCGTCATGTCCGGCACGCCAATCTCTTGCGCGAGCTGCAAAAGACGTTCCCGCGGAAGATCCGCGTGTCCGCGCTCAGGGGCGAGGGCGAAAGCCGCTTTGTTGAACTCCCAGAACTTGCCCTGCTTCCCGGCCGCACGGCCGGCAACGGCGGTCTCGGACGACTGAGCGCCGAAGACCGGCAGATCGCGCCATTCAACGCGCAGGTCACCGCTTTTGACGTACTTTTCCATCAGGGGCGGCAGGGTCTCGCGGGAGAAGAGTCCGCAGAACGGGCAGCGGTAGTCTGCATACTCGATCAGCACCACCGGGGCGTCGACCTCGCCAAGGGCCGTCGGATCATTCGCTACCCGGCGGGACATGTCCAGCGGCGTGCTTTCGGCTGCTGCGGGACCTTGCTGCCCCGGTTTGGTGTCGCTGGCCCCCTGGGAGGCCCCTCCCTGGTAGGCGAAGATCCCGACGAACAGAGTCAGGACGGCCACCGCGAGCACGGACAACACAATGGTCCGGGTGCGGGGGAGGGAATTGCCTTTGGTGGCGGGCGACGGCATGCAGACTCCTAGGGATGGCTGAGAAGCATCAAATGTTTAGACATTTCGTCTAACCGACGCTATGCCGCCCCGCACCGGCATGTAAAGTCTGGGTCTGAGCTGGGAGGGCACTGAGTCTGGCATGTGCGGCGCAAAGGTGAGCCGTTGTGAGGTCACGAGGTCCGGCGCGTGGCACCTCAGCCGCGCAGCACCCAGGCCGCGTTGTTCGGCTGCAGCCAGCCGTCCTCCGCCAGCGGTTCGGCGCTGAGCAGCACGGAACCGGCCGGCAACCGCACCGGTTCGGTGCCCATTGCGACGGCGACGAAGAAGTCCGCGCTGCGCTCGCAGATCAGCAGGTTCCCGGCCTCAATACGCCAGGTGCCGCCGTCGTCCGCGGTGAAGATGCCGTCCTCCCACAGCTTGCGGCGCAGCTCCAGCGCCTTGGTCGCCAGCGTCAGCGGGGACTCCGGGTCCTGCTGCTGGAGTTCAATCGCGTGTGCACCCCAGCCTGCGGGCTGCGGGAGCCACGGCACTGATGGCTGAACCGCCGCGGCCGGTGCAGCCAGCGTAGAATCCATGGTTCAGCGCCGAATCTTCGGTCCACGGCAGCGGGACGCGGGCGCCGTCGCGGCAGACGCCGCCGCGGGCCCACATCGGATCCACCCGGGCATCGACCGGAACGTCGACCTCGGGCAGCCCCAGCTCCTGGCCCTGGTACAGGTACGCCGGGCCGGGCAGCCCGAGCAGGGCTACCAGTGCGGCGCGGGCGCGCAGTGTGCCGAGTTTCCCGCCGCCGAACCGGGTCACGGACCGGAGGATGTCGTGGTTCTCCAGCGCCCACGTCGGGGTGGCGCCGTGCAGCTGGCGGGCGGCTTCGAGGTCGTTGCCGACGGCGGCCCAGGCTTCCGGGTCCCAGCCGAGCTTCACGAACGCGAAGGCGAAGGCCTGCTGCATCTCATCGCTGCGGGTGTAGCGGGCGGCGCGGGCCGGTTCCAGGTTGACCTCGCCCACCAGCAGGCGGTGCGGCTCGTACTTCTCCGCCAGGGTGCGCCAGCGGCGGTAGACCTCGTGGACCTCCTCCTGGTCCGAGACCTGCGGGTTGGAGCGCAGCCCGTCCACCACCGCTCCGTTGGAGGGCGAGTCCGGGAGGCCGTCGGCCTTGAACAGGGCATGTGCGACGTCGATCCGGAGCCCGTCCACGCCCTTGTCGAACCAGAAGCGCAGCACGGCGTCGAAGTAGTCGCCGACGGCCGGGTTCCGCCAGTTCCAGTCCGGCTGCTCGGGGGCGAAGAGGTGCAGGTACCAGTCCTTGTCCGTCGCCGAACCGGGGGTGGCGCGGCTCCAGGCGCGGCCGCCGAAGACGCTCTGCCAGTTGTTCGGCGGGACGTCACCGCTGGGCATGTCCACCGGACCGGGGACAAAGTGGAACATGTCCCGCTCCGGCGAGCCCGGGCCGGCCGCCAAAGCCGCCTGGAACAGCGGGTGCTCCGAGGAGCAGTGGTTGGGGACGACGTCGAGCAGGACCCGCAGCCCCAGCGCGTGCGCTTTAGCCAGCAACGTATCGAACTGGTCCATGGTGCCGAACAGCGGGTCCACGCCGCAGTAATCGGACACGTCGTAGCCCTGGTCCACCTGCGGGGAGGGCTGGAACGGGGTCATCCAGATGCCGTCGACGCCGAGGGCGGCGATGTACGGCAGCCGGGCGGTGAGCCCGGCGAGGTCGCCCACGCCGTCGCCGTCGCCGTCTGCGAAGGAGCGCGGATAGACCTGGTAGATGACGGCGGACTGCCACCAGTTCACGTCGGGCGTGAAAGACGTTTCCTCGACGGCAGGGTGCGGGTGGGCGCTCACTTGCTCGCGCCCGCGGTCAGGCCTTCGACGATGCGCCGCTGGAAAATCAGCACCATAATGACCAACGGTACGGTGACGATCACGCCGGCGGCCATCTGCTCGCCGAAGGGCGCCTGGAATTCGGTGGCGCCGGTGAACTTGGAGATCGCCACCGTGGCGGTCTGGATCTTGGGATCGTTGATCATGGACAGCGCGATGATGAACTCGTTCCAGCTGTGGATGAACGTCAGGATCGCGGTGGTGAAAACGCCCGGGGCGGCGAGCGGCAGCAGGACCCGGCGGAAGGCCTGCCACTTGGTGCAGCCATCGATCATGGCGGCCTCTTCGAGGTCGAACGGCAGGGCCTTCATGAACGTGGTGAGGTTCCAGACCGCCAGCGGGATCGCGAAGGACAGGTTCGGCACGATCATCGCCTGGTAGGTGTTGATCCAGCCGATGTCCGTGAAGAGCCGCAGCAGCGGGACCACCACGGAGATGCCGGGGAACATCGACGTGGCGATGATGACGCCCAGGATCACCGACTTGAAACGGAAGTTCAGCCGGGAGATCGCATAGGCGGCGAAGACGCCCAGGACCAGCGCGAACGTGGTGGTCACCCCGGCGACGATCAGGGAGTTCAGCAGCGCCTGGCCGAACATCGTGGAGCCGTCGAAGACCTTGGCGTAGTTCTCCAGCGAGAACGGCGCGGGCAGGAGGGTGTTGTCGAAGATGTCCGCGGTGCGGCGCAGGCTGGAGACCAGCATCCAGTAGAACGGGGCCAGGCAGTAGGCGAAGATCAGGGCCAGGCCGGCGTACACGGAGTAGGAGCGCCAGGTTCGCTTGGGTTTGCCGGCTTTTGATGAGCCGGGTTCGACGGCGGAACTCGCCTTGGGGGCGCCGGAGTCGGCGGCGGCGTTGCGGAGGTCGGAGATGGTCATCGGGTGGCCTCGGCCTTCTTGGTGCGGGATTTCTTCGACATGAGCTTCAGTTCCTTGGCGCCGGTGACGTCGGCGCCGAGGACCTTCACGAAGACGATCGCGACGACGGCGACGTACAGGAAGAGCATGACGGCGAACGCGGAGGCGGAGCCGTAGCGGAGCTGGTTGGATTCGTCCCAGGCCAGCATGGAGAGGGTTTCCACGGATTCCTTGCCGGGGCC
This sequence comes from uncultured Actinomycetota bacterium, assembly GCA_963769515.1. Classification (GTDB taxonomy): domain Bacteria; phylum Actinomycetota; class Actinomycetes; order Actinomycetales; family Micrococcaceae; genus Arthrobacter. The sequence continues at coordinate 18,109 of CAVYMG010000031.1, read as the reverse complement.
GATCAGCACGAAGGGCAGGTCGAACATGCGCAGGGCGTCGAGCATGCGGAACAGCACGGCCACCAGCAGGGTGGGCTTGACCAGGGGCAAGGTGATGGAGCCGAGCTGGCGCCACCAGCCGGCGCCGTCGATCCGGGCGGCCTCGTACACTTCGCCGGGGATGACCTGCATGCCGGCGAGGACCAGGAGGCCGATGAACGGGGCGGTCTTCCAGACCTCGGCAACAATGACGGCGACTTTGGAGGCGTTGCCTTCGGCGGTCCAGAGGATTTCAGAGCCGAGGAGATTGTTGGCGATGCCGTCGGACTGGAAGATCCAGCGCCACAGCAGGCCGGAGACTGCGGTCGGCACGGCCCAGGGGACCAGGATGCTGGCGCGCAGGAAGGACCGGCCGCGGAACGCGCGGTTCATGGCCAGTGCCAGGGCCAGGCCCAGGACGGTTTCGAGGAACACCGTGGTGACGGTGAAGAAGGTGGTGTTGGCGAAGGCGTTCAGGAAGCGCCGGCCGGATTCGCCGACGAAGAGGTCGGCGTAGTTGGCCAGGCCCACGAAGGACTCGACGTCGGAGACGAAGCCGTCCGCGTCCAGGCCGGATTCGGCGCGGAACAGGGACTGGTGCACCGCGGAGAGCAGCGGGTACACAATCACCAGGGCCAGCACCAAAATGGTGGGGGAGAGCAGCATCGCGGCCATGCGGCCTTCGCCGGGGGAGCGTTTGCCGCGTCTGCGCGGGCTGCCTGGTTGGGGTGTGCCGGGCTGCGCGCCGGCGGGCGGGGCGGTCGTCGTCGTCATTCTGAGAACCTCACTGGGGTTGCAGTGTGCCTGGCCGGCCGGTGTGGACCGGCCGGCCAGGCGGGTGGGGTCTGAACTGCTGGGACTTACGGGCTACTTGGAAAGCTCGGTGAGCTTGGCCTGCATGTCATTCAGTGCCGTGTCCGTGTCCTTGACCCCGGTGATGGCCGCATAGGCCTCTTCCTGGATGGCCTTGGTGGTGGCGCCGTACTGGACCACCTTGGGACGGGGCTGGGCGTTGTTCAGCGAGGTCAGCAGGGTGGGGAAGAACGGGCGCTTCGCGACGACGGCAGGATCCGCAAAGAGGGAGGCGTACACCGGGGCGCGGGAAGACAGGGCCAGGCGCTTCTGGGCCTGTTCCTCGCTGGTGAAGAATTTGACGAACTCCAGTGCCGTGGCCTTGTTCGGGGTGAACGGGGAGATGGCGAGGCTGCGGCCGCCGAGGGTGGAAACGCCGGGGCCGTCGGTGCCGGGGATGGAGGTGATGTCAAACTTGCCGGCCACCTTGCTGGAGCCGTCCGTGGCGCTCAGCGAGGCGTGCAGGAAGGGCCAGTTGCGCATAAAGACAAGTTCGCCGTCCTGGAATGCGCGGCGGCCCTGCTCCTCGAGGTAGGTGATGGCATCGGAGGGGAAGAGGCCTTCCTTGAACCCGTCGACCAGCAGGTTCAGGCCCTCCTTGGCTTCAGGGGTGTCGACGGTGGGCTTGCCGTCGGCGTCGACGATCGTGCCGCCGGCGGAGGCGACGGCCTCGGAGAAGTTGACCGTGAGGGCTTCGTTCTTGTCGAACTGGCCGGTGTAGCAGGACATGCCGGCGGCTTCGGGGAGCGCGAGGATGGTCTCGCAGGCGGCCTTCATCTCGTCCCAGGTTTTGGGCGGGGCGGCGATGCCGGCGGCCTTGAGGAGGTCCGAGCGGAAGTAGAACAGGGCGCCGTCGGTGTAGTAGGGGGCGCCGACCAGGGTGTCGCGGTATGTTGCGGCGTTGACCGTGGCGGGGATCATCTTGTCCGTGGGAACGGCGTCCTCAGGCAGCGGCATGATCCATTTGTTGGCGGCGAACTCGGAGGTCCAGACGACGTCCAGGTTCAGCACGCTGAAGGTGTCCGACTTGATCTGCGCGTTCTGGATGAGCTGCTGGCGCTGCTGGTCGGCGGAGTCCGGCAGTTCAATGAACGTGACCTGCTCCTCCGGGTGGGCGGCGTTCCACTCTTCGATGGTCTTGTTCGCGGCCCCGGAGGCGTCGCGGTTGGAGACGTAGTTGATGGGTCCCTTGCCCTCGAAGGATGCGGTGGCCTTCGGGGTGCTCTGCGCTTCCGTGGCGGTCCCGCCGCAGCCGGTGAGGGCGACGGCGGCGACGGTCAGGGATGCGGTGGTGGCGAGAAGAGTCTGCCAGGTGCGGCGGCGCTGCCTCATGTGTTGCTCCTTGTTATCTGATTTGTGCGAGTGGTTTGGTGCGTGCGGAATTGCTGCGGCTGGCCGGTTGGTGGCACGGGGGAGTGCTGGCTGCCGCCGGTGGTGGTGGTTTGGTGGGCTAGCTGTTGGGTTCTGGGGTGCCGGAGGATGTTGAATTGGGCGGGGCGGTGGAGCCGCGTTCGATCAGCCGGTGCGGCATGATCTTCGGCCCCAGGTCGCGGGAGCGGAGCAGCTTTTTCACGGCCATCCGTCCCATCTCTTCGAGCGGCTGCGCCATGGTGCTCAGCGGCGGGTTCACGTGCAGGGAGGTTGAGGTGTTGTCGAAGCCCAGGACGGAGACGTCCTCCGGAACGCGGAGACCGCGCCGCTGCAGTTCATTGACGACGGCGGCACCCATCTCATCGCTCATCGCGAAGACCGCCGTGAGGCCGGGTTCCTGCTGCAGCAGCTCGTCGACGCCGGGGGCGCCGCTTTCGTAGAAGAAGCTGCCGGTGGCGGTGACCGGGGCGCAGTTGGCTTCGGACATGGCGCGGAGGTAGCCGCGTTTCCGGGGCTGGGCGACATAGACCGACGCGGGGTCCCCGGTCAGGAGGCCGATGCGCCGGTGGCCGAGCCGCAGCAGGTGACGGGTCGCGTCGTAGGCTGCCTGCTCGTCGTCGATGGCCACGCTGGGCGAGCCCGACTTGTCACTGATGGCGACGGAAATGATGGGGACGTTGGGCCCCAGCAGTTGCCTCGTCTCCGGCGTGATCACCGCGGAGATGAGGATGACGCCGGCGGCCCGGTAGGTGCGCAGCGTCCGCAGATACCCGGCAATGTAGGCGGACCTGGCGCCGGTGCGGCCGAGCATCACGGCGTAGCCGCGTTCCTGGGCTTCTTCCTCCACGCCCTGCATGACCTGGGAGGCCAGGGCGTCAGAGACCATCGGTGCGAGGAGCCCGATCACGGAGGTCTGCCGGGTCTTGAGTCCCCGGGCGAGGGAGTCCGTTTCGTAGCTGAGGCTTTTGACCGCAGTCTCGACGCGCTCCCGGGTTTCGTCGGAGTAGCCGACGAGCCCGTTGACAACCCGGGAGACGGTGGCCGGGGAGACGCCTGCGTGCTTGGCGACATCGCGGATGGTGACCACTGTTCCTCCTCCCTGAGGGTGTCTGCGGGTGTTGCGGGGGCCTACTTGGGACGCGTTACGCAAACGGTTTACGTAAACGGTTTCGTTGGTGCAGGATCCACGGTAACGGGTGCGTGCAGGATCGCGTTGCGTTTCGTAAACGGGGGTGGTTGCCAGGACGACGGCAGCACCTGGTGCAGTGCAGCCGTTGCCGGTGCGGCGGGCCAGGCATCTCAGTTCCTTCAGAGTGCTGCCGGTAGCCCCCGCGTCCTCAGGAGCAGCCACATTGTCCGCGGGACCGGCCACAGGATCGCCAGGGCGAGAACCGGCACCAGGAAGACGCCGACGTCGGGGAACTGGCGGACGATGACGAACAGGTGGGTGTCGAACCGGGCGGGGGCGTAGATGAGGCACAGCCACAGCGCAAACCCGTCGAGGGCGAGGGCCGCGGCCGCAAAGACCAAGAGAGCCCACCGCGTCCGGGCCGGGGCATCTCTGCGCGGCAACAGGAACCGGAGCGCCAGCCACAGGCTCAGCAGCTCCGCCAGCAACAGTCCGAGCGCGACCGCCCAGCTGTAGCGCTGCAGCCAGTCCTCGTGCACCACCGCCGGCACCGGCGCGTGGCCGTAGAGAATGCGCAGGAGGTTGGCGTCGATCGCCTTCAGCCGTGAGGGGGCACCCGTGTCGTTGCCGTTGATGACCAGGGCGACGCCGAGACCGGCGGACGGAACCAGGCCTAAGTACGTGTGGCTGTTGCCCCATTCACCCTGATGTTCCAGAAGCACCGGCAGCGCCGTCTCCGGGACCGGGAACGCGGCGGGATCGGCGGACTCCACCAGCGGCCTGACGTACCAGCCCATCGCGTAGCGCTTCGATCCGTCCACCTGCACCCGTGGTTCGAACATCGTCTCCACGCTCCCGGGCTGGAGGATCCGGGCGTCGCCGTAGCGGCCGCCGTCGAGCAGTGCCATGCAGTTCGTGGCTCAGGTCCTCGGCCGAGGCGTACATTGTGGAGGACGGCATGCCGGTGGCGGGTGCGGGGACGTCGGTCTGCTGCCACCAGGCGCCAAACCACCGCGTGTAGCCGGCAGCTGCATTGTTCGCGCGGGCCTCAGCCCGCGTCGGATGGCTGTCAGCCATCTCCAGGGGCCCGAAGACGTGCTGTTTCAGGTAGTCGCCGAACGGCTGGCCGGAGACCGTCTGCACCAGGAGGCCCAGGATGTTGAAGTTGGCGCTGGCGTACCGGAAGGCCGCGCCCGGTTCGCCGGCCAGCGGGGATCCTGCCAGGGCCCGGACCCCTTCTTCGAGGGCTTCCGGGCCCTGCGCGTCGGAGGCTTCGAAGGCCGTGTCCTTCGAGGCCATGCCGCTGGACTGGTGGAGCAGGTGGCGGACGGTGATGGCTGACGAGCGGGCGTCGTCCAGCGTGAACCAGGGCAAGTAGGTCTGCACCGGCTCGTCCAGCCGCAGCCGGCCGGCCTCGACCTGCTGCATGACGGCGATTGCGGTGAGGCTCTTGCTGGTGGAAGCCAGCAGCACCGGCGTCTGCGCGGTCATCGGCCGCCCGGTGTCGTCCGCCCGGCCGAAGGCGGCGGTATGCACCCGCACCCCGTCCTTCACGACGGCGACGGCGGCGCCCGGAATTCCGAGGGTCTCGATTTGCTTCTGGAGGTAGGAGTCGAGCTCCGCGTAGGTCTGCGCCGGATCCGCGGGACCGGTGGCGGACGCAGGGGCAGGTGCCGACGGTGTGGCGCCGCCGAGGATGCCCGCTGCCAGGCAGCACAACAGAAGCCAGAGCGATGACCTGGCTGACATCCGCATGTCCGCACCTGCACTTCGGCTGACCGTTGTTTCACGGTAGGGCCGGGGGTGGGGGAAGGCAATGCGGGGCTGTGAGTTGGTCACGCCGCCGCATTACCCCTTGAACCATCAGGTTCGCTTGCGCTAAGCACCGTCGTGTAGGTCTGAAACCTGGGGGCAGAATCCGACTTCGAAGTATCCGATTGCCCGCAATTGTTTGACGTTTGACGAAAGCATCTCCAAACGCGAGTCACGCGGGTTTGTCGCTTTCCTGACTCTAAAAAGCGTTCGTATCTAGCAGGCCTTAGCGGTAACACTGTGGTCTTATCGGGTATTTTTCAAGTAATAAATCCAACGTCTGTCATAATCGAACTATGACAACACCAGAGTTCCCTGGGGCGGGCTCACAGCAGACTCGACCCCATCATTTGCAGCAATCACCGACCGAGCAACCGGAAGATGCAGCGCCGGCGACGACGCGTCCTGCCCAGTCGATCAAGACGAAAAAGCCTACGAACGTCATCGGGCCCATCGCACTAATCACAGCAGCGCTCGGGTTCGTCTTCGCCTGCATCCCCGGTGCTCTCATCGTGGGTTGGGTGCTACTGCCAATCGCATTCGTCCTGGCGGTCGTTTCTCTGTTCGTTAAGGGCAAGCCGAAGGGGATGGGCATCGCCGCCCTGATCGTCTCGATCGTGGGCACGATCGTCGGGGTTGTAGTCTTCCTTTCCGTCGTCGCGTCGTCGGTCGACAACGCCTTTGGCAGCGGCGAGACCAAAGTCGTCGCACCGTCCGACAACGCAGTTGTCGATGCTGGAGCAGCTAAGGAAACATCAGCTGACAGAGCTGGAACCCGCTCGAATCCATATCCCATCGGCTCGGTCATTGAGTCCGACGACTGGCGCCTCGTAATCAACTCGGTCACCCTCGCCGCCACGGATGCCGTTGTGGCTGCCAATCAATTCAATGAGGCACCGGCTGAGGGCTCGGAGTACATCCTCGTGAATTATTCCGCTACCTACATCGGCGATGACCCCGACGGGCAAATGCCTGCTTTTGTGTCAATTGACTACGTCACGGTAGCCGGCACGACCGTCAACGGGCTCGCCAAGATGGTGGTCGCACCCGAGCCCATCGACACGACAAGCATGCTCTACACAAATGGCACTGTGACAGGCAATATGGCCATTGAAGTGCCGACCGACACAGCTGGCCAAGGCGTCCTCGCCGTCAGGCCGGGCATGCTCGCCGACAAGGTATTCGTCGCCGTTCAATAACACATAAAGGAAAAGTGCAAAGCCCCCGGCAATGCTCTGCTCCTAAGTAGATGGACAAGCTAATTAGCCCAAACTGTAGGGCCTGAGCGCGGTATTGCTCCGGGCTCAGGTCCTCTAACTTTGTTGACATTCTTTCGGCGGCATCCAGCGCGGCAGCTCAGAGCACGAACGTCTCGCTTGACAGCCAACGCCACAGCAAGATGGAGCTGCGAAGCAGCAGTCCTCGCGAGCATGCTCATTCCTCCGTCGGTGCAGATTTGTCGGACTGCGCAGATCAGGCGCAAAGCTTCTGACGGTCGGTCGGCTGCAGTCGCTGTGCTCGGGGTGGATTCGATATCTGACCAACCCGGACCCGCGAGCAGCTTCACTGTATCTGCGCGTTCGCGACCGCGACCATGGCAGCGCTGTGTCTCGAGACGCTGGACAGTAGGTTCCCCGGCTTCGCCCGTCGGGATCCGCCGTGTGGACGCCTTCCTCCCGCAGCTCAGGGCCATGGCCAGTATCCGGACGCGTCGCGCGGCGCGTGGGACTCGATATCCCGGCATATTGACTGCCTCTGACCGGAGGAATAGCGTCGGCCTCAACGGGGTCATCCCCGTTTTCGCAGATTCACCCATGGACTCTCATCCCGCACCGAATATAGGCGGTGTCTACTCGCGCGCTCCGTTGCGGTGGCTGCGATTGCGCTCGGTGTGGCAGTTGCCCCCGAGGCGACAACTGAAATGGGACTGCAGGAAAGGGACAGGTCATGCCGAAGTATCTGTTTGAGGCGACGTACGTGGGCCAAGGCATCAAGGGGCTCATGCAGGAAGGCGGCACAAAGCGGCGTGAGGCTCTAAAGGAGGCCCTCAAGTCTGTCGACGGATCGCTCGAGAGCTTCTACTACGCATTTGGCTACTACGACGTCCTCGGCGTTTTTGAGGCGCCGGACGATGCAAGTGCTGCAGCCCTGTCGCTGCTGATCAATTCGACGGGGAACGTCAACGTCCGCCTGAAGCCCCTCCTGACGGTCGAAGACCTCGACGAAGCCGCCAAGAAGACACCGTCCTACCGGGCTCCGGGACAGTAGGGGCAGCAGCGATAGTAAGGGCAGGTCGGCACCCGGCCAGCGGGACCGCCGTCGTACATTTACGACGGCGGCCCGCACGCTGACGCCGTCGGGGGAGCCGTCGGCGCGCCCCTGTATCCTGAAAACTCAGGTTGACTGGTTCCAGCGGCCATCAGCCAGGCCCGGGTCGCGGCGGGATGACGGTCCGGAATCCTGGACGTGGCCAGCCACGTTGTCGACGATCCCCCCGGACTTTTGGAATGGTTCTTTATCTCTGACACGCCAGCTCCTGTGCAAACCCCGACGTCTGAGCAGCCCTCGTGACCTGGGCCGAGGCTGGTGAGAGCAGGACCGCCCGATGGCGTTCGGCGAACGGCAGGCCGGCGCCGACGCGCGTCGAAGTGGTGTCCGACTCGCTCACGGCCGATGAGGCGAACCGGATGGCGTCACAGGGGATCGCGATGCTCTGGCACGGCGACTTCCACAACGCACGGCAGATCCTCAACGCCCTGGACCGGCGGATCGGCGCCGGAAAGAAAAAGACCGCAGCAACTCCGGCCGATAAGTTCTACCGGCACCGCCAGTCCCGCTCGCACCGGGCACGCGTGCTCGGCCTGCTGCTGGTTCCCCTTGATCCGGGCCCGGTGGTGCCGCTGCGCCGCGCACCGGACATCCGGCAGGCCGCCGCCGAAGCGTACGGTGACATCGGCGAATCGTCCGTGGTGTCCCTGCATGAGCTGGTCGGGGCCATTGGCGCCCACGAGTGGCGGCGTAACGGCGTCTACGTCGATGCCCTGCAGGACCGCATCCACCCGCACTACGGCACGTTCTTCCCCACCCGGAGTGAGTATGTGGACCTCGTGGCCGCCGCTGCGCTGCCCGCTGACACGCTGGCGTTCGACGTCGGCACCGGCACCGGGGTGCTCGCTGCCGTCCTCGCGCGCCGCGGAGTCCGCCGCGTGGTGGCAACGGACAATGAACCGCGTGCCATCGCCTGTGCCGCCGAGAATTTCCGGAACCTCGGGGTCCAGGACCGTGCCGAGGCCGTCCTGACCGACATGTTCCCGCCCGGACGCGCGCCGCTGATCGTGTGCAACCCGCCCTGGATTCCGGCCACCCCGCATTCCAGCCTGGACAGTGCCGTCTATGACCCCGGAAGCAGGATGCTGTTCCGCTTCCTGAACGAACTCTCCGATCATCTTGAGCCGGGCGGGGAGGGCTGGCTGGTCCTTTCCGACCTGGCCGAGCACCTTGGCCTGCGCTCGCGGGAGGATCTGCTGGCCGCCATCGAGGCGGCCGGGCTGCAGGTGGTGGAACGGCTCGACACCAAGCCGACGCATCCGAAGGCATCGGACCGGGACGATCCGCTGTTCGAGGCGCGCGCGGCCGAGGTCACGTCCCTCTGGCGGCTTGTTCCCCGCTAGTCACAGCCTTCCGCCGTCGGGAATCACGACGGCGGCCCGTGCGCGGGGCCCGGTCCGTCGAACAACGCGCTGGTGCTGCTCTGGGGCACGACGACGTGGACGGCGTTGCGCTGGACGGTGAAGTCGGTGGGCGTGGTGGTGGCGATCTCGCCGTCGAGGTTTACCGGCAGTGGGTGCTCGGTCACCAGCCGGACCCGTCGGCTGGTGAAGTGGTGCACGCGGTCGTGTTTGATGAAGCTTCCGTCCTTGAGGAACCGTGCGATGCTCACGTGCTCCCGGAGCGGCCCCGCCAGGATCGCGTAGATATCGAGGGTGTCATCGTCGATCCCTGCCGTCGGGGAGACCGTGTTGCCGCCGCCGTAGTGCCGGCCGTTGCCGACGGCGACCTGCAGCAGGTTCTCGAGCTCCAGCGGCTCGTGGTCCCCGTCGGGGAACTCGAGGCGGGCACGGAACGGCTGGTGCCGGGCATAGGAGCGCAGGGTGGCAACGCCATAGGCCAGCGGCCCGAGATACCGCTTCAGCCGGGGGCTGAGCGCTTCGGTCACCGCGACCGACAGGCCCACGGACGCGACGTTGAGGAACGGCTCACCGTTGGCCCGGCCGAGGTCGATGTCCACCACCTTCCCGTCGGCGATGGCAGCGCACGCCTCGGCAAGGTTGCCCGGTATCTCCAGCGTGCGGGCGAAGTCGTTGGCGGTGCCCAGCGGAAGAACGCCGAGCACCACGTCGGTGCCGGCCACCCGGCCGGCGGCGCAGGACACGGTCCCGTCGCCGCCGCCGACAACCACCAGATCGTGCCCCTCCGCCAGCACCCGGTCAAGCGTCGCGGCCAGCTCGCCCCCGGACCGTACGTGGTGCACGGCGGAGATCGGCACACCTGCCGTCGCATCGTGTCCACGGCAAGTTCGTGCGCCGCCCCGCGGCGTGATCCGGCGTTGATCACAACGGCGGCAGAGCGGGCTTCCCGGGCAACTTTCATGAGGGCCATCGTAGGCCGCTGACCTGTGAGTTCCCCTCGCCCGCCACCGTTGGGAGTCGTCCGCAGCTGCCTGGCGTGAACGTGAGCCTTCCCACCTTATTTTGAGTAACTCACAATAAGCCTGTAGGGTTGGGTGCAGGCCAGCGTAGCCCTTGAGTACCGCACCGGTGAACATACCCGGGCCAGCGGGGCACGCGACACAATGCGCAAACGCCCTCCTGCTTGAGCGGCACAAGAACCTGTATGGCACTCATCCCGAAACTCCAGGAGAACCCATGACCTTGTTGACCGAACGCCCCGAAATCTCCTCATCCACCGCTACTGCCCCCAAGGCCGCTACCACTGTCGCTGACACCGCAGTGCGCCGCGGCAGCTACGTGACTCTGCCCGCCGGCAGCGTCCCCGTCGGCGTCGAGGGCAGCTATGGCACCGTCGCTGGCGCCCGAAACCTGCCCCCCGTCACCCGTGGCAGCTATGTCACAGTAGACGGCGCTCCCGTTGTCGCCGCCGGCGTCATCGAGGGCAGCTACGTCACGCTTCCAACGGCGGCTTAGGCTCCCACCGCCCTGCGGGGGATAGCACCACCGTTCGGGCATAAAGGAGGCCGACGGCGACACTGAGTGTCGTCGTCGGCCTCCTTTTTCGTGCTCATTTGCTGGCGCCCGGAACGGCTCGTCGTTAGCCGGCCACCGCCGCCTTCGCGGCCCGCGAGGCCTCCATCCACTCCGTCAGCCACGGGGCCCGGACGCTCGAGGTGATCCGGCAGTCGGCCACGAAGGTTCCCTTCGCGCCGGCGTCGATCCAGTCCGTGAGCGCGGAAAGGTCCGTCAGCGAGCGGATGATCGCCGACTCGGCACCAAGAGCCCGGGCGATCCCGCTGAAGTCCACTTCCGGGATCAGCATGGGCTTTTCGGTCAGGCCCTGGGACCCGTACTGGTGGATTTCGGCTCCGTAGGCGGCATCGTTGTAGATCACGACGACGGCGCTGCTGGCCGCGCCGATCAGCGATTCAAGGTCGGACAGGCCCATCAGGAAACCGCCGTCGCCGGAGGCCAGCACCAGGGTGCGGCCGTCCTCCACCGCGCGGGCTGCCCCGACGGCGCTGGCAAGGCCCAGTCCGATGGCCTGGTAGGCGGTCCCCACCATGACCAGATCCTGTGGCCTCGGGATGCGCCAGTACATGGGTGCCCAGCCGACGAAGTGCCCGCCGTCCTGGACCACGGTGCGGCGCTCCGGCAGCACCGCATCCAGTGCCGTGGCGAGGGTGCGCGGGTCCAGCCGGCCGTCCGGCGTCTCCGCTGAGCCCGGATGGTGGGCCGGTCCCTCGGCCAGGCGTTTGCGGGCTTCCGCGCGCCAGGCTTCTGCGGGGCCGGCGGCCGGCGAGGCCGGGTCATCCAGCATCGTAAGGATGCGTCCCGCAGCAGACTTCACGTCCGCGCTGACGAACGTGTCCACCCGGGGGTGCGTCGGCTGCAGGGCGGCGTCGATCTGGATGACCGTGCTGTCCGGGCCGAGCAGGTGCCCGAACCGCATGGTGAAGGGGCTCAGGCTTGCTCCGGCGACGAGGACGACATCGGCCTCACCCATGAGCCCGGCCGCGGTGTCAGTGCCGAAGCCGCCCGCGACGCCGAGATACCCGTCGCCCTGGAGGAGGTTGAGCGCCAGCGCGGTTCCGGCGGTCAGCGCGCCGAGGCGGTCGGCGAGCTCCCGGAGCTCCGGGCCGGCGCCGGCGAGATGTGCGCCGCGGCCGGCGAGGATCAGCGGGCGCTTGGCCCCGGCGAGCAGGCGGGCAACCTGCCCCAGGCCGCCGTCGACGTTCTCACTCACGGCCGGTGCCAACGGCGCCGGAAGCTCTTCATCTGCCGCCTCGAGTGCCGCGAGGTCGTAGGGGATGGCAATCACGACGGCGGTGCGCTTGGTGAGTGCGTACTCCACCGCCTGCTGCGTGATCGAACCCGCGGCGTCGCGGGTGACGGTGAAGGTGGCCGCGCCGAGGCCCGCGGCGATGGCCGCCTGGTCCACGTCCTGGGGGCGGGCGCCGCTGGTGGGGGCATCCCCGGTGACCAGCACGACGGGGATCTGCGCCTGGACCGCCTCGGCCAGGGCGGTGAGGGCGTTGGTGTAGCCGGGGCCGTAGGTAGTGGTGCCCGCTGCGAGACGTCCTGACGTCCGGTAGTAGGCGTCGGCTGCGGCGATGGCGGCGCCCTCGTGCCGGACGGCGGAGAAGCGGAGGCCCAGCTTCTCAGCGGCGTCCAGGAAGTGGACGTTGCCGTTGCCCATGACACCGAAGAGATCGGTGAGGTAGCTGCCGAGAACCTGTGCCACGCGGCCGGAGACGGTGAGGGAAGTCATGAAGGAAGCGTGTGTGCTGGGTCACGAATTGGCAAGAGCGTTGTTCTTGACTGGGACTTTTGGCAGTCAGAGGGCGTTCGAAGTGAAAATCTGCACACTTGTAGCGGTGCCCATCCGCCCTAGTGGGCCGGGCGGGATTCCTGCTCCGAGAGCCGGGCCAGCAGGCCGTCGTAGCGCGGGGGCACGAGTTCCAGCACGGAAATGGCGGTGCTGGTCCGCTGGATGCCGTCGATTTCCAGGATCTCGTTGGTGATGCGGTAGAGGTCGGCCGTGCCGCGTGCCACCACCTTGGCCATGAGGTCAGCATCGCCGGTGGTGGCGTGCACCTCGATGACCTCCGGGATCGCGGCGAGCCCGTCTTCCACCGCCCCGGTGCGCGTCTGGCTGATGGACAACGAAAGGAAGGCCATCAGTTCATAGCCCAGCGCGACGGGGTCCAGCCTGCGGCTGAAAGACCTGAGCGCGCCGCTGCGCTCGAGCCGCGCCAGCCGGGCATGGACGGTGTTCCGTGCGACGCTCAGCGTCCGCGAGAGGGCCAGGGCGCTGGCTTCGGGGTCCTTGTCCAGGGCCAGGATGATCCTGCCGTCGAGGGAATCCAGGGTGCGAGGGTTCGGGTTGGTCATATTTTCACCGCTGACAGTAGAAGTTGAGCAGAAGTCCCAATGGGATGAGGGTATCTTGCATTGTGGGTCGGGTCACAACCATGATCGGTCCTCATGACCCACGATCAGCTCCTGACCGCACCGGAGACAGCGTTCCCCACCCTTCGTGGCGCTGTGGCCGGACTTCCGTCCTACGTTCCGGGACGGCGGAGTGCCGGCCTGGACATTGCAGCCCTCGCCAGCAACGAAAGCCACTACGAGCCGCTGCCCGCGGCCGCCGCTGCGGTGACCGAAGCGGCCGGCACCATGAACCGCTACCCGGACAGTGCCGCCGTCGAACTCCGCGAACGGCTCGCACGGCACCTGGGCGTCACCGTCGGGGAGGTCGCGGTGGGCCCCGGCAGTGTGGGGGTCCTCCAACAGATCATCACCGGACTGTGCGACGCCGGCGATGAAGTGATCTTCGCCTGGCGCTCCTTCGAGGCGTACCCCATCCTGGTGGAGCTGGCCGGCGCCCGGCCGGTCCGCATCCCGCTGGACGACGCCGAGGGCCACGACCTCGAGGCGATGGCCGCGGCCGTCACTGACCGCACCAAGGTGATCCTGCTGTGCACCCCCAACAACCCCACCGGCGTGCCGATCAGCCACGAGCGCATCGAGGTCTTCCTGCGGTCCGTCCGTTCCGACATCCTCGTGGTGATCGACGAGGCCTACGTGGAGTACGCCGAAGCGGGCAGCGGCCCCGATTCCCTGTCGCTCTACCGCCAGTACCCGAACGTCTGCATCCTGCGCACCTTCTCGAAGGCCTACGGACTCGCCGGCCTGCGCGTGGGCTACGCCGTGGCGGCGCCGGCCATCGCCGAGGGACTGCGCCGCACCGCCCTTCCCTTTTCGGTGAGTGCGCTGGCCCAGAAGGCTGCGATCGCGTCGCTGGATGCCGGGGAAGAGATGGAATCCCGGGTGGCAGCCGTCAAGCAGGAGCGCGCCCGGATGGCCGCGCAGCTGGAAGCGCAGGGCTGGAAACTGCAGCCAAGCCAGGGCAATTTCCTGTGGATCCGCGCGGATGACAGCCTCCGGGCACAGGCTGGTGGACGCGTTCGACCGCGCCGACATCCTGGTCCGGGGATACCAAGGCGACGGCGTGCGGATCACCGTTGCCGATTCCGCCGCCAACGATCGCGTGCTCCGGATCCTGGAAGCCCACGCCGCCTGACACCCGACTGACCCAAACCCCTTCCGTTCCACCTGAAACCAAAGGACACCCCATGGAACAACAGACAATGACGTCTGGGCGCCCACTCGGCGCCGCACTCAAACCCCGCCAGCTCACCATGATGGGCCTCGGAAGCGCCATCGGCGCGGGCCTGTTCCTCGGCTCCGGCGCCGGCATCCAGGCTGCCGGCCCGGCCGTGCTGATCTCCTACCTCGTGGCCGGCACCCTCATCATCCTGGTGATGTGGGCGCTCGGCGAGATGGCCGCCGCCAACCCGGACAGCGGCGCCTTCTCGGTCTACACTGCCAAGGCCTACGGCCCGGTGGCCGGTGCCACGGTGGGCTGGCTCTGGTGGCTGCAGCTCGTGGTGGTCATCGCCGCCGAAGCACTCGGCGCGGCAGTCCTGCTGGCCACCATCTTCCCGGCCCTGCCGGTGTGGCTGATGGCCTTCGTGTTCATCGTGCTGCTCACCGCCGTGAACCTCACCAGCGTCAAGAACTTCGGTGAATTCGAGTTCTGGTTCGCCCTGCTCAAGGTGGTGGCTATCGTCGGGTTCCTTCTGGTGGGCGCTGCGCTGCTCTTCGGCTGGCTGCCGGGCGTGCAGTCGCCGGGGCTGTCCAACTTCGCGGGTGCCGGGTTCGCGCCCAGCGGTTTTGCCGGGATTGCGACGGCGCTTTTCGTGGTGGCGTTCGCGTTCGGCGGCACTGAGATTGTCTCCGTGGCGGCAGCCGAGACCGCAGAGCCTGCCCGCAGCGTGAAGACGGCAGTCCGCACGGTGCTGTGGCGCATCCTGGTCTTCTACATCGGTGCGATCTTCGTGATCGCGGCGGTTGTTCCGGTAGGTTCGGAGGGGCTGAAGAGCCCGTTCGCTGCCGTGCTGGAGGCCGCCGGCATGCCCGGCGCAGCCACCGCCATCACCCTGGTGGCCGTCGCAGCGCTGCTCTCGGCCCTCAACGCCAACCTCTACGGAGCGTCACGGATGGCATACTCCCTCGCGGAGCGCGGTGAAGCACCACGCCTGCTTGCCTCGGTGTCCAAGGCGCGGGTCCCGGTTGTCGCAGTCCTGGCCAGCGTCGCCTTCGGCGTTGTCACGGTGGTGCTGGAGCTGGTCTTCCCCGAAATGGTCCTTGCCGTCCTGCTCAACATCGTTGGGTCGACGTGCCTGCTGGTGTGGACGTCCGCACTCCTGGCCCAGCTCGCCTTGCGCCTCCGCGCCGACCGTGAGGGCACGGAGCTTCCCCTGCGGATGCCTGGCTTCCCGTGGCTCACGGTGTTTGGCCTGGTGATTCTCGCGGCGATCTTCACGGTGGGCTTCATCGGCGAGGATTCCCGTCCCCAACTCCTGAGCACGTTCACACTCGTGGCGCTTCTGGCGGTGGCGAACTGGATGAATCACCGGAACCGGAAGGCCGCGCCGGTGCCGGAATCCTCCGAGCGTGCCAAGGAGCCGGTGCTGATCGACTAAGTGCTGCGGACCCACAGGGCGGGTCCGGTGCCCGCGCTCACAACCGTCCGCCGTCGGGAATCACGACGGCGGGAATCACGATGGCGGGAATCACGACGGCGGCCCGTTCGCGGCGCCCGGCCCGTCGAGCACCGCGCCGGTGCTGTTCCGGGGCACGACGACGTGGACGGCGTTGCGCTGGACGGTGAAGTCGGTGGGCGTGGTGGTGGCGATCTCGCCGTCGAGGTTCACCGGCAGCGGCTGCTCGGTCACGAGCCGGACCCGTCGGCTGGTGAAGTGGTGCACCCGGTCGTGTTCGATGAAGGTGCCGTCCTTGAGGAACCGGGCGATGCTGCACGTGCTCCCGGAGCGGCCCGGCCAGGATTGCGTAGATGTCGAGGGTGTTATCGTCGATCTCCGCCGTCGGGGAGACCGTGTTGCCGCCGCCGTAATGCCGGCCGTTGCCGACGGCGACCTGCAGCAGGTTCTCGAGCTCCACCGGCTCGTGGTCCCCGTCGGGGAACTCGAGGCGGGCACGGAACGGCTGGTGCCGGGCATAGGAGCGCAGGGTCGCAACGCCGTACGCCAGCGGCCCGAGATACCGCTTCAGCCGGGGGCTGAGGGCTTCGGTCACCGCGACCGACAGGCCCACGGACGCGACGTTGAGGAACGGCTCGCCGTTGGCCCGGCCGAGGTCGATGTCCACCACCTTCCCGTCGGCGACGACGGCGCACGCCTCGGCCAGGTTGTCCGGTATCTCCAGCGTGCGGGCGAAGTCGTTGGCGGTGCCCAGCGGAAGGACGCCGAGCATCACGTCGGTGCCGGCCACCCGGCCGGCGGCGCAGGACACGGTCCCGTCGCCGCCGCCGACCACCACCAGATCGTGCCCCTCCGCCAGCACCCGGTCAAGCGTCGCGGCCAGCTCGCCCCCGGACCGTACGTGGTGCACGGCGGAGATCGGCACACCCGCCCTTTGCATCGTGTCCACGGCAAGTTCGTGGGCCGCCCCGCGGCGTGATCCGGCGTTGATCACGACGGCGGCAGAGCGGGCGTCCCGGGCAGCTTTCATGAGGGCCATCGTAGGCCGCTGACCTGTGAGTTCCCCTCCGCCCGCCACCGTGGGGAGTCATCCGCAGCTGCCTGGCGTCAACGTGAGCCTTCCCACCTTATTCTGAGTTGCTCAGAATAAGCCTGTAGGGTTGGGTGCAGGCCAGCGTAGCCCTTGAGTACCGCACCGGTGAACATACCCGGGCCAGCGGGGCAAGCGACACAGTGCGCAACCGCCCTCCTGCTTGAGCGGCACAAGAACCTGTATGGAACTCATCCCGAAACCCCACGGAGAACCCATGACCTTGCTGACCGAACGCCCCAAAACCTCCTCATCCGCCACCGTTACCACCCTCAAAACCGCTACCGCTCTGTCGCTGACACCGCAGTGCGCCGCGGCAGCTACGTGACTCTGCCCGCCGGCCGCGTCCCCGCCGGCGTCGAGGGCAGCTACATCACCGTCGCCGGCGCCCGAAACCTGCCCCCGGTCACCCGGGGCAGCTATGTCACGGTAGGCGGCGCTCCCGTTGTTGCCGCCGGCGTCATCGAGGGCAGCTACGTCACGCTTCCAATGGCGGCTTAGGCCTCCCACCGCCGTGCGGGGGATAGCACCACTGCGCGGGCAAAGAAGGAGGCCGACGGCGACACTCAGTGTCGTCGTCGGCCTCCTTTTTCGTGCCGGCGGGAAGGTGACCCACCGCCGCTGTCGCGGCCTGAGCGGCTGCCACTCACTCGCTCAGCCACGGAGCATCAAATATGGCGGGTTCCCCGTGGCGAAGGATCTTCCCATCGGGATGGCACGCCGCGTCGACCTTGACGCCTGATGAGGCAGTCCGTGGTTTGACGACTGGTCGGCGTGAACGGGACAAGAAGTTCGAATAGAAGCGCGGCGGTACGCCCAATCTGCGGGCAACACGGCATAGGGGTGCTCCATGGGCGCACATCGGAATTCATCGGCTCGCCCCATCGGGACGGCCTTAGTCCCGCAGCACCCAGGCCGCGTTGTTCGGCTGCAGCCAGCCGTCCTCCGCCAGCGGTGCGGCGCTGAGCAGCACGGAACCGGCCGGCAGCCGCACCGGGTCGGTGCCCATCGCGACGGCGACGAAGAAGTCCGCGCTGCGCTCGCAGATCAGCAGGTTCCCGGCCTCCACGCGCCAGGTGCCGCCGTCGTCCGCGGTGAAGATGCCGTCTTCCCACAGCTTGCGGCGCAGCTCCAGTGCCTTGGTCACCAGCGCCAGCGGGGACTCCGGGTCCTGCTGCTGGAGTTCGATCGCGTGTGCACCCCAGCCCGCGGGCTGCGGAGCCACGGCACTGATGGCTGAACCGCCGCGGCCGGTGCAGCCAGCGAGAACCATGGTTCAGTGCCGCGTCCGCGGTCCACGGCAGCGGGACGCGGGCGCCGTCGCGGCAGACGCCGCCGCGGGCCCACATCGGATCCACCCGGGCCTCGAGCGGGACGTCGACCTCAGGCAGCCCGAGCTCCTGGCCCTGGTAAAGGTACGCCGGGCCGGGCAGCCCCAGCAACGCCACGAGCGCGGCGCGGGCCCGGGCGGCGCCGGCCTCCCCGCCGCCGAAGCGGGTCACGGACCGGAGGATGTCGTGGTTTTCCAGCGCCCACG
>CAVYMG010000030.1:0-33910 GCA_963769515.1 uncultured Actinomycetota bacterium | reverse complement strand
CCCAGCAGTCTGCCGGGCAGCGGCCGCCGATCCAAGACGGGTTATCACGTGGTGATAACCCCCGGCGCGCAATACCGCAACACCGCCCTAGGCTGGGGTGACACCCATCACACGATCAAAGGAGATCCTGATGTCCGAGTCAAGCCAGATGCCCTGCTGCACCGGTCCGCACCATGATCAGCCCCGGGACGCTATGTCCAGGGCAAGGGCGCCATCAGCCGGCTCGGTGAGTTCCTCGCCCCACTGGGCAGCAGGCCGCTACTCGTGGCCGATGACATGGTCTGGGGCTTTGTGGCCCACGAGGTCGAAGTGTCCCTGAAAGTCCGCCGAACCTGCCCACCAACCGGGTCCTGTTCAACGGCGTACCCAGCGCCAAGGAAGTGGACCGGCTCAGCGGACTCATCAAAGAGCACGGCTCCGACGTGATCGTGGCCCTCGGCGGCGGTTCCACGATCGACGCCGTCAAGGCCGCCGGCTACGCCTCCGGGATCCGCTGGGTCACCGTCCCCGACCGTCGCGTCCACGGACGCCCCCACCTCCGCGCTCGTCGGTGATCTACACCGAGGACGGCGTGTTCGAGGAATACCGCTTCTTCCCGAAGAACCCGGACCTGGTCCTGGTGGACACCCAGCTCGTGGCCAACGCGCCGGCGGCGTTCCTGGCCGCCGGCGTCGGCGATGCCCTGGCGACCTGGCTGGAAGCCCGCGCCACGCACCAGGCGTTCGCGGCCACCATGGCCGGCGGGCTGCCCACCCTGACCGGCACCGCCCTGGCCAAGCTCTCCTGGGAAGTGCTGTGGGAGAACGCGCTGCCCGCACTCGACGCCGTCCGGGAAAACCTGGTCACGCCCGCCGTCGAACGCGTCGTGGAGGCCAACACCCTGCTCTCCGGCCTCGGGTTTGAATCAGGCGGCCTCGCGGCCGCGCACGCCATCCACAACGGGCTGACCGCCGCAGCCCAGACACATGGGCTGGCGCACGGGCAGAAGGTCAACATCGGCTCGCTCACCCAGCTGGTCCTGGAGGGCGCGCCGAGCGCGGAGATCCGCGACTTCGTCGAGTTCACCACCCGGGTGGGGCTGCCGAACACGCTCACCGAGGTGGGGCTGAAGGTCGACGACGACGAGGACCTGCGCCGGGTCGCGGAGGCCGCCACGGTCCCGGGCGAGACGATCCACAACATGCCCTTCGACGTGCCGGTCGGCGACCTGACGAGTGCGCTGAAGTCGATCGAACGGCTCTCCCGCGGCATCCGCGAGCGTGCCGGCCTCGCCGAGCCGCAGCCCTACCACGCCAAGCACTGACACCGCCTGACTAAGGAGTCCCGCCCGATGCTCACCGCGCTCCGCGCCGCCGTCGCCGATCCGGCGCGGGTCTTGACCCGCGCCATCGACCTGCACGCCAACGCCCACGATGCCTCCCACTTCCTGCTCATCCCGCAGGCCGTGGTGGTGCCGTCCTCCCCGGCGGAGGTGGGCCGGCTGCTGCAGGCGAGCGCGGCGCAGGGGGTGCCGCTGACGTTCCGGTCCGGCGGGACCAGCCTCAGCGGGCAGGCGGTCACCGACGGCGTGCTGGTGGATGTGCGGCGGAATTTCCGGGAGATCGAGGTGCTCGACGGCGGCGCCCGGGTCCGGGTCCAGCCCGGCGTCACCGTCCGGGCGGTCAACGCCCGGCTGGCCCGGTTCGGCCGGAAGTTCGGCCCGGACCCGGCCAGCGAAGTGGCGTGCACGATCGGCGGGGTGATCGCGAACAACTCCTCCGGGATGAACTGCGGCACGACGGACAACACCTACCGGACGCTGGAATCGGTCACGGTGGTACTGCCCAGCGGCACCGTGATCGACACCGGCGCCCCGGACGCCGACGCGCGGTTGCGGGCCCTGGAACCGGACCTGCACGCGGGCCTGGCCCGGCTGGGACGCCGGGTGGCCGCGGATCCGGCGTCGGCGGCGGAAATCCGGCGGCAGTTCTCGATGAAGAACACCATGGGCTACGGGCTGAACTCGCTGCTGGACTTCGAGCGCCCGGTGGACATGCTCGCGCACCTGATCGTGGGCAGCGAGGGGACCCTGGGCTTCATCGCCGAGGCCGTGTTCCGGACGGTGCCGGCCCTGAAGCACGCGAGCACCGGGCTGCTGATCTTCCCGGACCTGTACGCGGCCAACGCCGCGCTCCCGGCGCTCGTGGCGGCCGGTGCGGCCACCCTGGAACTGATGGACGCCCTGTCCCTGAAGGTGGGCCGGTCGCTGGCCGATGCGCCCGCCGTCGTGCGGGACCTGGACGTCCGGGATCATGCGGCGCTGCTGGTGGAATACTCGGCCGAGACCCCGGAGCGGCTCGCGGAACTGCGCGGCGGCGGCGACGGCCTGTTGGGGTCGCTGGGGCTCAGCGCCCCGGCCGCGTTCAGCACCGATCCCGTCCGCCGGGCCCAGCTCTGGCACCTGCGCAAAGGCCTCTACGCCACCGTGGCCGGGGCACGGCCGCTCGGCACCACGGCGCTGCTGGAGGACATTGTGGTCCCGGTCCCCCGGCTGGGCGCCACCTGCCAGGCGCTGGCCGGGCTGTTCGCGAAGTACCGCTACGAGGACAGCGTGATCTTCGGCCATGCCAAGGACGGCAACATCCACTTCATGCTGACCGACGGCTTCGCGAGTGCCGAGCAGCTGGACCGCTACAGCGCGTTCACCGAGGACCTGGTGGACCTGGTGCTCGGCGAGGGCGGCTCGCTCAAGGCCGAGCACGGCACCGGCCGGGTGATGGCCCCGTATGTGCGCCGGCAGTACGGGGATGAGCTGTACGAGGTGATGCGCGAGATCAAGCGCCTCTTCGACCCGCGGGGCATGCTCAATCCCGGGGTGCTCCTGGACGAGGATCCGCTGGCGCACCTGCGGCACATCAAGACGGCACCGGCCGTGGCCGAGGAAGTGGACCGCTGCGTCTCCTGCGGTTACTGCGAGCCGGTCTGCCCCAGCAAGGACCTCACCCTGACGCCGCGGCAGCGGATCGTGACGCTCCGTGCCATCGAACAGGCCCGGCTCGACGGCGACACCGCCCTGGTTGAACGGCTCGAGCAGGATTACGGGTACGAGTCCGTGGAGACCTGCGCGGTGGACGGGATGTGCCAGACGGCCTGCCCGGTAGGGATCAACACCGGTTCGCTGGTCAAGCGGCTGCGCCGCAACGACGCCGGTCCCGTCGAGAACACTGTCTGGAAGGCCGCCGCCGGGCACTGGGGCTCGGTGACGCAGGGCGCCGGGCTGGCGTTGACCGTGGTGGCGAAGGCCCGGTCCGCGGCGCCGGCCGTGGCGGGGCCGCTGATCGAAGGGCCCAACCGGCTGGCCCGGGCCGTGCTCGGGGCGGACACTGTCCCGCTGCACTCAGCCGAACTGCCCGCCGGCGGCCCGGCCCGGAAACGCCCGGCGCCCGCCGCGGCGCCGGAGGCCGTCTACTTCCCGGCGTGTGTGCAGACCATGTTCGGACCGGCAGGATCGTCGGCCGGCGCCGGCACCGGCAACGGCACCGCGCGGGGCAAGGGGGTCCAGTACAGCTTTGAGCAGCTCTGCGAACGCGCCGGGATCACGCTGCTGGTCCCGGACGGGATCGACGGGCTTTGCTGCGGCACGCCGTGGTCCTCCAAGGGCCTGTCCGCCGGGCAGGAGAGCATGCGGGCCAGGACCCTGGCCGCGCTCCGTGCCGCGACCCGGGACGGGGAGCTGCCGGTGATCTGTGACGCCTCCTCGTGCACCGAGGGGCTGCTGGCCACGATTGAGAGCGAGGCCGCAGTCCCCGGCCGGCGCCCGCTGCGGGTGCTCGACGCCGTCGCGTTCGCGGCCGAACGGATCCTGCCCCGGCTGCCGGACTACGAGAAGCTGGAATCCCTGGCGCTGCATCCCACGTGTTCCTCGACCCGGCTGGGCCTGGGCCCGGCCCTGACCGCGGTGGCCGGGGCGGTCGCCGCGCGGGTGGAGGTCCCGGAGAACTGGGGCTGTTGCGCCTTCGCCGGGGACCGCGGCATGCTGCACCCGGAGCTGACCGCGTCGGCCACCCAGAAGCAGGCGGCCGAGGTGGCCGCGATGGGCGCCACGGCCCACGCGTCCTGCAACCGCACGTGTGAGCTCGGCATGACCCGGGCCACCGGCAGCGACTACCAGCACGTGCTGGAGCTGCTCGAGGAACGGACCCGCTAACCCGCCCTGCCCCGCCCGCCTACCCCCAGGGGTGGGCGGGCGTCGGTTCGCTTCCTGTCATGCCTGCGAGCATGGTGCGGTTCCGCGCCCCGGTCTTGCGCAGGATCGAACCCACGTGCTTTTCCACGGTCTTCACGGAGATGCCGAGTTCCCGGGCAATCTGCTTGTCCGCCATGCCCCGGATCACCATGTCCCGGACCTCCTTCTCGCGGGTGGTGAAGGCTTCGGCGCTCTGCCCGGGTTCCTCGCCCGTGGAGCCCATGAGGTGGTCGAAAATGTCCCCTTCGACCAGCGCCTGGCCCTGGCCGGCGGCCACGAGGATCCGGGCGATTGTGTCCCCGCTGGCCCGCCGGTTGATAAACCCGCGCACCCCGGCCTGCCGGGCCGAGCGCACCTGCTCCACAGTGGGGTTATCGGTCAGGACCACAACGGCGACGCCGGCGTCGAGGTCGCGGATCCGGCCCAGGACCCCGCCGGCGTCCTGGTGCACCATGTCCAGGTCCACCACGATCACGTCCGGACGCAGCAGTTCGAAGGCGTCGCACAGCTGCTCGGCCGAGGTGACCTCGGCGGTCACCTGGATCGCAGGTTCCGCGATGCTCAGCAGCCGGACCAGGCCTGCGCTGATGACCGGCTGGTCGTTGGCAATCAGGATCTTCCAGTGTGGCTGCTTTGATGCCTCCGGTTCCGGGGCGCGGTCCGGCAGGGTGGCCCGGACCCTGGTTCCCCACCCCGGGGTGGTGTCGATGTGCAGGTCGCCGCCGAGGTGGACGGCGCGGGAGGTCATACCGTGCAGGCCCAGGCAGCCGGCGGGCAGGGTGGCGTGGTCCCCATGCGCGGCGGCGAGGTCAAAGCCCTGCCCGTTGTCCTCGACGACGACGGCGAGCGCCCCGCGCTCATAGATCAGCCCGGCGCGGACGGTCGTCGCACGGGCGTGGGTCACCACGTTGTTGAGCGCTTCCTGGACAATTTTGAATGCCTGGTGGGCGATCTCGGGGGCCAACGGGCGCGCCTGGCCGATCACGGTCAGCTGCGTTGTGGCGCCGGACATCGACTCCACCCAGGCCAGCTCCGCCGCGACCGCTTCATCCAGGCTCCGGCCCGCGAGCGCCGCCGGTCCCATGCCGAGGACAGTGCGGCGGGTCTCGGTGAGGGCGTCGTGGGCGATGGTCCGGGCGGCGCTGAGGTACGGCGTGACGGTCTGTTCGCCGCCGTCGAGCCGGCTGGCCCGTTCCGCCTCATCCAGGCTAAGCAGCAGGGTCGCCAGCGACCGGCCGACGGTTTCGTGGACGTCCCGGACGGCGCGTTCGCGTTCGGCGGCGATGGCGGCCTCGCGTTCCCGGGCCGAAGCCTTGGCGTGCAGCTCGGAGTTGGCCAGCGCAATCGCGGCGTGACTGGCGAAGACCTCGGCCAGTACGGCTTCCTCGGGGGTGAAGACGCGGTGCTCGTCGGGGCTGAACACGATAAAAGCACCCGTGATCTGATCGCCCCATGTGATGGGCACCCCCATCACGGCGCAGTTCCACCGCGGATCCGACGGCGGGATGTGCCCGCGTTCAATGCTGCTGTAGGAGTCCAGGATGACGGTGGACCGGCTGCGCACCACCTGCCCGGTGAAGCCCTCCTTGAGGGAGAAGGTCAGGCCTTCCTGGCACCCGACGCCGATGTCCACCTTCTTGGTGTAGGTGCCGCTGGCTTCGTTGACGAGCGCGATTGAGCCTGATTCGCATCCCAGCAGGGACGTGGCGTGGCCCAGGATCCGGCCCAGCAGCGGCTGCAGCTCAAACCGGCCGGCCAGGTCGCGGGCCAGGGCGGCAACCGAATCCAGCTTGTGCTGCGCGTCATTGACGGGGTGCAGGCCACGGATCAGGGTGTCCGATCCCGGCTCGACTTCTGTCATGTTCGTCCTCCTTGACGAACCGCGCGCCGCAGGTCATGCGGCGTCTGCGGTGCTCATTACCACCATAATGACACCCCTTCGCTCCCTTTCGCGTGCGGGATATCCCGCACCGTCGAGTCGGGGAAATCCTCATACCGCGGTGGCGGTGTTGGTGGTTTCGTGGAATGCAGTGAATACCCGGGCCGCGGACCACCGCGCCGGAGACGTCGGCAGCACAGCGGAAGGAAGACTCATGGCCCGTATCGGGATCCTGACCAGCGGCGGCGACTGCCCCGGGCTCAACGCCGTCATCCGCTCCTGTGTGTTGCGCGGGATCCGGGTCCATGGCGACGAGTTCGTCGGTTTCACAGACGGTTGGCGCGGGCTCGTGGAGGGCAACACCATCAACCTGGATTGGATGAGTGTGCGCGGCATCGGGAACCTGGGCGGGACCATCCTCGGCACGTCGCGGTTCAGCCCGGTCGGTGATGGCGGCGGCGTCGATCGGATTCAGGCGAACCTGCGCGCCGAGGGCGTGGACGCGCTGATCGTCATTGGCGGCGAGGGCACCATGGCCGCAGCCAAAATCCTCAGCGACGCGGGCATCCCGATCGTCGGTGTGCCCAAAACCGTGGACAACGACCTCTCCGCCACGGACTTCTCCTTCGGCTTCCACACGGCCGTCGAAATCGCCACGGAGGCGATCGACCGGCTCAAGACCACCGGACAATCCCACCACCGCTGCATGATCGCGGAAGTGATGGGCCGGCACGCCGGGTGGATCGCACTGTACGCCGGGATGGCCACCAGCGCCCACGCGATCCTGATTCCGGAGCAGACCGCCACCCTGGACGAGATCTGCGACTGGGTGGAGGGCCCGTTCAAACGCGGCCGGACCCCGCTGGTGGTGGTCGCGGAAGGCTTCGTGTCGGCGGAAATGACCGAGCCGCACTCGGACCGGGGCCTGGACGGCTTCAACCGGCCCCGGCTGGGCGGGATCGGCGAGCGGCTGGCCCCGGTGATTGAGGAACGCACCGGCATCGAGACGCGGTCGACGACGCTGGGACACATCCAGCGCGGCGGCGCCCCGAGCGCCACGGACCGGGTCCTGGCCACCCGGTTGGGGCTCGCCGCCGTCGATGCCATCCATGAGCGGGCCTGGGGAAAGATGGTCGCGACCCGCGGGGATGAGATCGTCCGGGTGAGCCTGGCCGACGCCATTGGCAAACTCAAGACCGTCCCGGAGCGCCGTTACGACGAGGCTACGTACTTGTTCGGGTAAGGAAGTCGGGCCGGACCCGGGCCGGGCCGGTGGGTGCTCCCGTTTCCAGCCCACCCCCAATGCGCTAGTCCCCTATGACGCAACGGGGCTGGAGAACGGGAGAACCGGCCCGGCCGGGAGTCATGCTGAGAAGTCTTTCCGTCCGGCCCGCCGGTAGCTAGCCATCTTGGCTTTGGGTCGGTTCCGTTCCGCTACCGCGAAGCTCACCATCTGCTTCCGGCGGCGGTGCAGTTCGTCTTCGACAAGTCCCAGAAGCTGCTGCGCCGTCTCGGAATCCTCGGCTGCGACGCACTGCAACAAGGCGGCGCGGAGCCGTTGGAGGTCCTGGGTAGGGACCAACGGCCACCTACGGAAAGTCTGGAAGATCCGGTCGCCCGGGTACTGAGGGGGGGTGGCGTCACTCACGAGGCCACCGCACTCTACCGTCTCGCATACAAGCCGGGGGGGGGACCGTTACATCGGAAATACCAGGCATAGGCCGACGCTCTCGATAGTGAAGGAGGCGGCCGCTGCCTGACCACTCTCAGATTATCGATGCGCGCTTGCTTTGGGAAGCCTCGACCGCTTGAGCGGTGCTGGCTGCGACTTGGATTTGGGGCAAATGCATCCGGTGCCGCATACTGCTAATCCTCAAAAGGAGTGCTGATTTCTTCTTCCCCGGAAATGGAGCGCATCAGACCGGCCGCCACGTCCCTGAGCTTGACGTTCCTCGTGTTGGAAGCCCTGACCAGGAATTCGAAGGCTTCGCTCTTGGTGCACCGGTTTTGGGCCATAATCGCGCCAATGGCCATATCGATGGTGGTCCGGGAACGCATCATTTCCGTCAGGTCATCACGTGCCTCGCGCAATTTGGCTATGACCAGGGCCAGTTTGAGGGACCCGGCAGCGATGTTCGCGAAAGCCTTCACCGTTTCGATGTCCGCGGGGCTGAAACCGTGCGCACGGTCCGAATAGAGGTTCAGGACCGCTTGGGCCTCGTCCTGGAGGCTCAACGGAATCGCCAGGACGGATCGAACTCCATGGGCCGACGCCGAGCGTGCATAGTCGGGCCAGCGCTCGTCGCTTCGGAGGTCATCAACCAACAAAGGGTGTTCCAGCTCGAGCGCGGTCAGGCACGGCCCCATACCGATGCGGTTCTGCATTTCGTCCAACGCCTTGGCCCGTGCGCCGCTCGCCGCGGCGACGGAGGGGCGCCGCCGGCGGATCACCGTGATGCCGCATTCAACCTTGTTCCCCGGGCCGGAGCACCGATCGGCCGCCATGATGGCTAGTTCGGCCAGGAAATCCGTTGCTTCCTCATATTTGAGCACCAGGTCCTGAAGCGTGGAGGAATCCGTCTTGGCCCGGGCGTCATCCATTGTTTCCGCGGCGTCGTTCACCCCGTCATTGCCTTGTATTTCCACCATCGAAATCTCCTCAACCTCCGAATGGTGCCCCCAGCACCCACCACGCCTCAACCTACCCGTGGAGCCAGCCGCTCGACCTTGAGTTCGGTGCTGCCCCGCTTCCATCATAAATAAAGTCATTGCCGCCTGACACGGCGCCCGGCAGCAAGTTACCGACGTCGGCGGGCAGTCCGACGGCCGCTCACTGCGCCTGCCGGCCGGACGGGCCCTCGCCTCCGCCCTCGGCAGGGACCTTGAGTCCCTCCAGGATGTCCCGGGCGATGTCATGGACCGGCCGGTTGTTAACTTGGGCTGCCCGGTGCAAAACTTTCAGCGCCTGCTCCCGTCCGCCGCGCGTTTGGACCATGATCAGTGACACGGCGGCGTCCACCACCGCCCGTGACTGAAGGGCGTTCCGGAGATGATCCGGATAAGAGCCGGGCGCGTGCACCCGCAGGGCCAGGCGCAGGATGCGTGAAATGGAGTCGGCATGCTGTTCGATCGCCTCGACCACGTCCGGTTCGAAGGTGGACAGTTCAGGCGAATAACAGTTCAGCGCCGCCCTGTACGGTTTTTCGACCTGGATCGGGACGGCGAGGATGGATCTGATGCCGGCACCTGCTATCGCCTGGGCGTAATGGTGCCAGCGGTCATCCGCGGCCAGGTCCGGTATCAGCACCCGGTGCTGTTGCCGAAGTGCCGTCAGGCAAGGCCCGTCGTCGAACTCATATTGCTTTTCATCAAGGAGTTTGGCCTCGTCGGTGCTGCTCGCCACGGTGGCGGGCCCGGTTCCGCGTTCCACCGTAATGGCGCACAGCAACGGCGTGTCTTCGCGGCCCAGGAGCGAGGCTGAAATGGTGGTCAGGCCTAATAAGAACTCGGTGAAGCTCGGACTGTCGAGCAGGAGGTCCTGAAGCTGCTCCGACGTCGGTAGGTCGTTCATGCCGGCCATGCGGTCCCGATCCATTGCATCGTCGGCGCGCGTCCGTCGACTGTCGGCTTGGTGCTCGGTTGCGCACCAAACCCGGATATTCCCAGCAGTGCACAAGGCCTGACACTTCTTGATTACTACTTTCGACGTTACTCGCAGTATGAGAGGTTTGACCGGGCCGGGACCGATCAGTTGCCGTCGCCCGTGCCTTCCGGGCCCGCAGCCTCCTTGCCGCCGTCGCCCTCCGCCCCGCTTCGCCCGAGGCCGCGCGGGGCGTCGTGCCCGGCGCCATCGTCGTCGGCGTGGCCGCCGTCGTCGTGAGACTGGCCGCCGTGGTCATCGGACCGGCCGCCGTCGAACTCGTCGCCGTAGGGGGCACGCGGACGGGGAGTGTCATCAATCAGCTCATTGGCTGCCATCGCCAGCAGGTCCCGCTGCAGCGGCGGCAGCGAGAGCAGGCCCTGCACGTAGGCCTCCACTTCATACTCGCCGGCATCACCGGCAATGCCGAAATAGCGCAGCCACAACTCGGAGACGGGTATGCCGGCCGCGTAGATTGCATCACGGAGCCTGCGGCGCTGCTCCGGTTCGTTGGGATCGAAACCCATGAGTGGACCTTTACTCCCCGCTGCCCGTCGCATCGGCGATCAGTACAGCACTCAGTCTCGCCACGGCCACACCCTCGCAACGGGCATCCTGCAACAGTTGCTGCAGTGCGGTTTCGTGGGAGATGCCGTGGCGCTCCATCAGCATTCCGCAGGCCCGGTTGACGAGGTCGCGGGTGTACAGGGATTCCTGCAGCGCCGCGGACATCCGGTGCGGGGCGTCGCTGGCCTGGATGTGGGAAAGCAACGTCGCCGCCGGGCCGGCGAAGAGGCTCAAAACGCGGCCGCTGTCCGCGTCATAAGCGCCCGGGAGCCCGCCGTACATTTTCAGGGCACCCAGGGAGACCTTGCCGGCCAGGAGCGGCACGCTGACGACGGAACGGACCGGCAGCCCGGCCACCGCTGCCGACCATTCCGGCCAGCGCCCGTCGGAGGCAATATCTTCAATCAGGACGGTTTCTTCCGCCGCCCAGGCGGTCAGGCAGGGGCCCTGCCCGGTTTCGTACTGTGCCGCGTCGGCCCGCTTCACGATGGTGTCCGTGTAGCCGCTGCTGATCCGCCGGCCCCGGGCGTCGAGCAAGGACACGCCTGCGCCGATGGTGCCGGGCAGGGACTCTTTGACGGCCTGCGCCAGGGACTGCACGGCGCGGTCCACCTTGCGCTCCGTCAGCAACAGGCCGCGGATACGGGCAATCACACCAGTCAATTCATCCAGCGGGAGCTGCTGCACTATTAGCCTTCGATCTTTCGTCCCCGTGCCCGTCTGCGGGTCGGCGACCCGGCGGCTATAACCAGCTTATTCCGAATTGGTTTGCCGGATCTCCCCAGCTTTGGTGGCGCGTTTGGGCGCGCCGCGGCAATTTGCCGGAGTGTCGGCGGAATCCAGGGGCAAAAGTGGGGAAACTGCGACCGAGCCGTCGCCCAGGACGCGGTAATCCCCCGGCTGCTAGGCGCCTGGCATGGGCCGGATTTCCTGGATGACCCAGCGGTTGCCGTCCGGGTCGCTGAGGGAGGCGAAGGCGAATCCGCCCATATCCTGGGCTTCGCTGACGGGGGCTCCGCGGCGGAGCAGTTCGGAGCGCGCCGCGTCCATGTCCGGCACCACCAGCTGGAGGCCTTCGAGGGAGCCCGGGACCATGCTGGTCATGCCGGTGCCGATCACGATCGAGCAGGCCGACCCCGGCGGCGTCAGTTGCACAACGCGCATTCCCGGGATGTGTTCGGCGTCGTGGTCGAGATTGAACCCGAGCTGATCGGTGTAAAAGGCCTTGGCCCTGTCGACGTCGGAGACAGGCACCTGCACAACTTCAAGACGGAATTCCATGAACGTCACCCTATGTGACCGGCCATGCCCGCGGGAACGGCCCGAGCCGGAATCATTTCCGGACCGCAGCCGTTAATTCTTAAGTGCCAACATTAGATAGGAGGATCGGGATGACGAGGAAGATCGAGACCGTCGAAGACGATACCGGAAAGGTCACCACTTACCGGCGGCACCCGAACGGCGGCGGGCTGCTGGGACCCGGCGCCCATGCTGACGAGACCTCTTTTATTGCGGCATCAACGTATGTCGAGGCCGGCGCCCGCATCGGCTCCGGGTGCAGGATTGGCCGTGGCAGCTGGATTGACCGCCAGGCCGTCGTCGGCGATCACGTTTTCATCGGCGACGACGTGTATGTGGGCCGCGGAACTGCCGTGGGAGACAGGGTCCACATCGGCAGCCACTCGCGGATCGGGGCGGGGGCGCTCATCGGCTTCGGGATCCGGCTGCACGGGGACAGCGCAGTGCCCGACGGCGCGCATATCGCCGACGCCAGGCCCTCGCGCCTCGTCACGGCGCGGACCCGCAAGGCTGACGGACCAGCCTCACGGGCCGCGGCGTAGGTTAGCGGCGGTTAGGTCGGCGCCCGGTGGTGTCCCGGGTGAGCAGGAGCGCCAGGGCGATCATGGCGATGCCGAGGATCAGATGGAGCCAGTTGTCCGCATTGTTCACCGGGACGAAGTTCGCGGGCGTGTCATGACCGATGAGCAGCCCGTAGAGCCACAGGACCAAGTAGACGATGCCGCCGTAAAGAAGGAAGCTCTTGGCCTGCGGGTGGCTGCGGGCCATCGAGGACACCTGCCACGCCGAAGAGCAGGTGGACGAGGTTGTGCAGGACCGACACCTGGAAAATTCCCAGAAGGAGGGCCTCGGATTCATGGCCTGCCAAGCCCAGAGTGCCGGTGGTGATTCCGGGAATGAATCCCAGAACACCGACCAGCAGGAAAACCGCCCCGACGGCTAGTGCGGCTTTCTGCATTTTCGACTTCTGGCTGACATCGCGGCTGGTATAGGTCACGGCGCACTCTCCTTAGTCAGAAAAGCCTTTAATTTGTGTTGCCGGGTTTTGCACCGGGCTCCGGCGTTTACCGCCTGAGAATATAGTAAGCACTATTAGTATCCGGCGCTACGGGTCTCATTCTGGCCCATCTGGCCGCCGTCTGTTAGCTGTTGCCGACGTACACGATGCTGTCGGGATCCTGCTGGTTCGCCGGGGCATCGGCAAGCCCGAGTGGCGACAGGTCAAGCCGCTCGGCACCGGATGTCACTCCCGGGGTGGCGCGGGTCGGCACGTTAGGCAAGCTGGCGTGACGTGTCATAGGGCCTCAGTCCGATCAGCGGTTCTATGGAGGAGCAGCGGAGCAGCTGCGCGCCGGTAGGCGCATCCATGCGGAAGCCGCAGCGGCACTGCAGCACATGGGTAGGGGCGGCGTCAGGGCACGGAGTCCCGGGCAGCAGCGACACCCTGGTCATCGGCTCCTTGCAATGGACGGGCATCGGATCCGTCCGGAACGGCGAAGCGTCCGGCGCGGTGTCGCCGGGCCGGGATCCTGCGGTAATGCTCATCTGCGTCACACCATCTCCGGATAGGTGGACAGGATGTAGTCCGTGGCTGCGGGGCCCTTCATGCGCAGCGGCGTGCGTTCGGGACGGATCCCTTTCTGCTTCATGGCGGCCCAGAATGCGCCTTCAGGGCTCGGCACGCCCTCGTGCACGAAGCACCAGCTTGTGTAGAGCCCGTAGAGCCGGCTCCGTCCCAACGCTGCCCCTGCCGTCCGGGTCGAAGGCGGTGGCCTCCTGGAGGAACCGGTCGAAGGAATCTGCCAGAGTCGTCTCTTCCGCGTGGATTGTTGTCATGAAAGTCTCTTCCGCTGGGGTGTCATGCCTCCGCGTCGCAGCGGAGGCTCATGCTTGAGCGCGCACGGCGTCAAGCGGGGATCCCGGGTGCCAGCGGCGCTGCCGCTCCCGGGTCAGGGCGTTGTTGAAGACGGAAATCGGGGGTCCTGCCGCGAGCGTTTGATCAGCTCGGCATGGGGGGCCAGGATGGCCATGCGTTTCAGGATTTCATCCCCGGAAACGGGCGGTAACATTTTCTCTACAATGTAGACTTTAGGCGTAGACTACAAGTTAAACAAGCCCGCCCAGGCTTACGCATGGATTACTCCATCGATTGGCGCCTCTGCCGAGGCCCATCCGCCTCCACGTGAACGGAACCCAATGTCCCCCGCAGAGAACCCGGCGTCCGGCCCGGCGCAAGGCACCAAAAAGCGGCTCAGCCGTGAAATCGTGCTGACCGCGGCGCTGGAACTGATTGATGCCGAAGGGCTCGATGCGCTCACCATGCGCCGGTTGGGGCAGGAACTCGGCCGGGACCCCATGGGGCTGTACCGCTATGCGGAAAACCGCGCCGCGGTCCTGGACGGCGTTTCGGAGCTGGTACTTAACGAGCTGGCCATCTTCCCCGATGACCCGGACTGGCAGGCCCAGCTCCGGCGCATCGCCCATGATCTGCGCCTGCTGGCGCTGCGGCACCCCAACGTTGTGCCCCTGCTGGTGACCCGTCCCCTGTCCACCCCGTTGGGCCTGCGCCCGCTGGGGACGCTGCGGCCGTTGGAACAGATCCTGTCGCTGTTGATCGACGCCGGCTTTTCTCCGGCCGACGCCCTGCATGTGTACCGCGCCTACTACGGCTTCCTGTACGGCCACATCCTCAACGAGCTGCAGGAGTACGTCGTGGACCCGGACGAAAACGAGGCCCTGCTCCGGCTTGGCCTGCACCGGTTGCCGGTCAAGGATTTCCCCCGGCTGCGTTCCCTCGCCCCCGTGCTGATCGACTACGACGGCATGGCAGAGCTCGACGAGGGCCTCACCATCCTCCTCAGCGGCCTCGCCGCCCGCCTCTCCCTGCCGCTTAAATTCCCGACCGCCTGATTTCCCTGCAGTTCCCCGTGCCGCGGTGTTCTCGTGCCGCATAGCCGACGACGCCGTCCCACGGTGCCGCCGGTGCGCTCCGCCGTCTGGGGTGCTTTACTGGGACCCGTCAACCGGAGCCCGGTTTGGGGAAGATACGGCATGGAGGAAATGGCATGAACGAACCAATCAGCGGTGCCGCCGGCCTGGTATTCGCCGCCGGCTTCAAGGCCCTCAAGGTCCTGCGGCCGGACCGGCCCATCCACCCCGTGGGCGTGGCCCTCACGGGAACCATCGAACGGCACCCCGGGGCCGGGAAGAGCGGGATCGCCTGGGCCGATACCGCTGGCAGCGACGCGGTCACCGCCCGGTTGTCACGCTCCATCGGCACTCCCCCGGGCTGGCCTGACATCCTCGGGCTGGCGCTTCGCATCAGCACGGACGCGGGTCCGGCGGATGTGCTGCTGGCCTCCACCGGGATGTCGCGGCCCGGCCGCTTCGCACTCACCGCCCACCGGCACGCCAGTAACAGCAAGCTGACCTCACTTATGCCTTATAAGGGGTCCGCGGGTCCGGTCCTGCTGGCGGCCCTGCCGGAAAAGACCGGAAAGTACCTGCCCGCCACCCCGGAAGCGTTCCGCCGGGTGCTGGATACCGGCACCTGGACCCTGGGGCTCTATCACGCCCGGCCCGCCGGTCCCTGGACCCGTTTCGGCACCCTCGCCCTCACCCTGGACCCCGGGGCGGCGGACCTCCCCACCCGGTTTGACCCCCTGGAGCACTCCCTGCCCGGCGCCGACACGTACGGCTGGACGAGCCGCCTCCGCAAGCCCTCCTACGAGGCCGCCCGCCAGCCGGCACCGTAAACGTCCCGCACCCTGACTTTTGCGCGTCAGGTTTCCCCACCTTTGGCGGCGCCGACCGGCGTGTTGCCGCAATGTGCGGCGTGTCGGAGGGAGTTGACGGCAAAAGTGGGGAAACCGCGACCGACCCGCGCCCCGCGCCGCGAGTCGAGACGTTGCCGGCAGCACGACGGCGGGGCCGGCCACCCGTGAAGGTGACCGGCCCCGCCGTCGTACTGACTCCCTGGAATCCCCCGATAACCGGTCCGGTTCCTAGAACACTGTGCCTAGAACACCCGGATCGGAACCTCGGCCGGGTCCATGAACAGCGACTCGATTTCGTCGTCGAGCTTGACCAGGGTGATGGACGCTCCTGCCATGTCCAGGGAGGTGCAGTACTCGCCGACGTAGCTGCGGCCGACGGTGATGCCCTGCTCGGCGAGGCGCTTGTGGGCCTGGCCGTAGAGCAGGTACAGCTCGCTGATGGGGGTGCCGCCGAGGCCGTTGATCATGAGGGCCACGCGGTCCCCGTCGCCGAACGGCAGGTCGTGCACGATCGGGGCGAGCATTTCCTCGACGATCTCGTTGGCGCCCATCATGGAGCTCCGGCGCCGGCCCGGTTCGCCGTGGATGCCGACGCCGATCTCGATCTCGTCCTCGCCGAGTTCGAACAGCGGGCTGCCCTTGGCCGGCGGGGTGCAGGCGGTCAGCGCGACGCCCATGCTGCGGGTGACGGAGTTGACCTTCTCGCCGATCCGGATGACCTCGTCCAGGTCCGCGCCGCGCTCGGCGGCGGCGGCGACGGCCTTGATGACGAAGAAGTTCCCGGCCACGCCGCGGCGGCCGATCGTGTAGGTGGAGTCCTCCACGGAGACGTCGTCGTTGACGAAGAGCGTCCGGACCTCGATGCCCTCGGCGGAGGCCATCTCCTGGGCCATGTCGAAGACCATCTTGTCGCCGGTGTAGTTGTTCACCAGCAGCAGCACGCCCTTGGGTGAGGCCATCATCTTGGTGGTCTCGTAGACGTAGTCGAACGGCGGGGCGGCGAAGACGTCGCCGGGGCAGGCGGCGTCGAGCATGCCCTTGCCCACGATCATGACGTGCGCGGGTTCGTGGCCGGAGCCGGAGCCCTGGACGATCGAGACCTTGTTCTGGTCCGGGCCGTCGGCGCGCATGATCAGGTTGTATTCGGGGACGTACTTGAGGGTGTCCGGGTTGGCCAGGGCCAGGCCCTCGAGCATCTCGGGGACGAACTGCTTGGGGTCATTGACGAACTTTTTCATGGGGTCTCCACGTCGTTGTGTTGATCAGGTTGTTAGGAAAGAGACCGAAGGGCTAGCGCTGGTCCCAGCCCTCGGTGATGTGTTCGGTGATGATGGCGATCGCGACGGCGCCGGCGTCCGGGGAGCCGATGCTGCGTTCCCCGCTGTAGCTGGCCCGGCCGCGCCTGGCCTCGAGCTCGCTGGTGGCGTCGGCGCATTCGCGGATGGTCTTGGCGAACGCGGCCCGGCATTCGGCCGGCCCGGCGCCGGCGGCGAGCTGGCGTTCGAGTTCGTCGGTGGCCGGGACCAGCGCGTCCAGCAGGGTCTTGTCCCCCAGGCTGGCGCCGCCGCGGGCCATGATGCCCTCGGCGGCGGCGCGCAGCATGGCGACGGTGGCGGCGCCGTCGATCGCTGTCCACGGTCTTGGCGGCGCCGGAGGCGCGCAGGAACGCGGTCCCCCACAGCGGGCCGGACGTGCCGCCGATCCGGGAGGAGATCGCCAGGGCGATCTGCTGCAGGAAGGTCGCGACGTCGTCGCGCTTGAAGGTGTCCCAGTCCTGCAGGACCTTCTCGAAGCCGCGGGCCAGGGAGTAGCCGAGGTCGCCGTCGCCCACGACGGCGTCCAGGTCGCCGAACTCCTTTTCCTTGTCGACGGCGGTCTGCGCGAGGGTGTGGACGACGTACTCGACGTCGGCGAGGTCGGTGGCGGTCATGATGTCTCCGTCGGGGTCGAAGGGGCGGTGGTGGTTGCGGCGCCGACGTGAGCGCCGGCGCCGGCGTCAGTGCCGGGCCGGGGCTCGTGCGAGGATCGCCTGCAGCGTCTCGAGCGTCACCGTGCCGGAAACGTCGACGCCGGCCGGCGTTGGCGAGGACTTCGGCGGCCTCGCCGCGGGTCGCCGAGCGAGCTGACCACGAGCGAGGCGCCGGTGAAGTCCTCCTCGCGGGTGTAGCCGCTGACGGTGACCAGGGTGCGCAGCCCCGCGCCGAGGGCGGCGCGGAGTCCGTTGGAGCTGTCCTCGACCACGACGGCGTCGTCCGGGTCCAGGTCCAGGTCCTTGAGCGCGAGCAGGTAGATGTCCGGGGCGGGCTTCTTCGCCGGGACCACGTCGCCGGCGAACACCGCGAAGTGCTTCGCGAGGTCGTCGCCGACGGCGTGGGTGAGGACGGCGCGGACGGCGGGTTCCGCGGAGGTGGAGGCCACCGCGAGGGTCCAGCCGGCGTCGTGCGCTTCCTGCACGATCCGGGCGATGCCGGGCCGGGCGGGCATGACGCCGGATTCGACGAGTTCCTTGTAGACGGCGGTCTTGCGCTTGTGCCAGGCCAGGACGGTCTCGTCCACGGTGGCGTCGTCGGTGAGGCCCAGATACGCGCGGATGTCCGGGGTGAGGATGCTGCGCATGCGTTCCTTGCCGCCGCCGATCTTGACCTTCTCCGCGTACTCGTCAACGCTCCACTGCACGGGGACGTTGAAGTCGGCGAAGGTCTGGTTGAAGGCGGGCAGGTGGCCGTACTGTTCGGTGTCGGCGAGGACGCCGTCGCAGTCGAAGATGAGGGCGGGCATCAGCGGCCGCCCTTGCCGGCGCTGCCGAACTGCTCGGTCAGGTCCTTGACCATGGTCATGATCTCCGCGCGGGTGTGCTTGAACAGCGACGGCGGGTCCCACTTGTTGTTCTGTTCGGCCTGCTTGAGGAAGGCCAGGGAGGACTGCATGTAGGTTTCCTTGAGCGCGGTGGAGATGTTGACCTTCGCGCAGCCCCGGGAGATGAGGTCCGCGAACTGTTCCGGGCTCAGGCCGGAGCCGCCGTGCAGGGCGATGGGGATGTTGCGGGCCTCGACGATCTCGGTGACGCGGCCGACGTCGAGCACGGGGGCGGCCTTGTAGGAGCCGTGCGCGTTCCCGATCGAGGGGGCGAAGACGTCGATCCCGGTGGCGTCGATGAAGTTCAGCGCCGTGTCCAGGCTCTGCTGCGGGGCGACCTCGTCGGAGCCGTGGTCATCCTCGACGCCGGTGATCGCCTCGATCTCGCCTTCCACCTGGGCGCCGTACTGCCGGGCCTCGGCGACGACTTCGATGGTCTGGCGCTGGTTTTCCTCCACGGGCAGGTTGGAGGCGTCGAAGAGCACGGAGTTCCAGCCGGCCTTGAGGCATTCGGTGACCACGTCCCGGTCCGGGCAGTGGTCCAGGTGCAGGGTGACCGGGACCTGGATGCCGGCTGGTCAGGGACTGCCACATGTCGAAGAGCTGGCGGGAGCCGATGCTGCGGACCGTCTTG
This sequence comes from uncultured Actinomycetota bacterium, assembly GCA_963769515.1. Lineage (GTDB taxonomy): Bacteria > Actinomycetota > Actinomycetes > Actinomycetales > Micrococcaceae > Arthrobacter. The sequence goes on along the minus strand of CAVYMG010000030.1, from coordinate 15,034 downwards.
ACCGAGGTCTGCAGGATCACCGGGGAGTTGGCCTCCTCGGCGGCGGCGAGGACCGCCTCCATGGTCAGGTCGTTGAAGATGTTGATGGCCGGCACGCCGTAGCGGGCGTTGAAGGCCGGGTCGACTATGTCTTTCAGGGGCACAACACCCATGAGAAACCTCCTAGATTGGCTGACTTCCACGCTAAGTGGGCTTGTGATTCTCGGCTACGGGGGGAAACCCGCATGCGGGTTTGGGGGTCATCCCCACCTGTTATGTGAGCTGGATCCCATGCTCTAGTGATTGCACAACCACTCCCCCACTTTCACCGAGCTCCACTGAGCTTGGCCGAGCGAAAAGGAAAGACCAATGGCCAACGGAACTGTTTTGGAAACCATCACCCTCGAAGAAGCGCAGCAGGTCATCGACGCCGCGGCGAAGAAGGCCGAAGAGATCGGCCAGCCGATGGACATCGCCGTGGTCGACGCCGGCGGGAACCTCAAGGCCCACGCCCGGATGGACGGGGCCAACATCGGCTCCATCACCATCGCGATCAACAAGGCCTACACCGCGATCGCGTTCCAGTGCGAGACCGGCGACCTGCAGGAAGCCACCCGCCCGCACGGCCCGATCTATGGCCTGAACGACGCCCACGGCGGACGGCTGGTGGTCTTCCCCGGCGGCATTCCGCTGGTGCGGGACGGTCGCATTATGGGCGCGATTGGGGTTTCGACCGGGACCGATTGAGCAGGACCAGGAGGTTGCGGAGGCCGGGGCGGGGGCTTACTGAGGGGTGTGGTGATCCGGGTTGAGAAGCTCCCGGGCGGGCTTGCCGCTTGACTTTGGCGGCTTCGTTCCAGGCGTACCACCAAAACCTGCCCCTACGTGCGCTCGTCGGTGCCGGCGGGACCGTGCTACTTCAGGCGGGCCCCCGGCCCGGCGGGGCAAACCTGCGCCCGAAGCTCGGCATCCCTGAAGGCCTTGTCCCAGTCGTCCTTGTCACCGGCGACGTACCACCGGCGCTGGACCGACCACCGGCGCAGATAGGCCGGTGCCGGGGCCGGGGCGGGGCTCGGGATATCGCGCGGGACGGCCGGAGCGTTGTGGTGGAGCTTGGCTGCCGGGGCAGCCCGCGGGGCGACGCGGTGCCGGGTGCGTACATGTTTGACGATTGCCACGGTCACCACCAGGGCGAGGACGAACAGCCACGTTGCGGCGATCACGTAGGCCACCACGGCCAGGAACAACAGGAACCCAAGAATTCGTGCCATGGCAGCATTGTTCCAATCAAGACCCGAGATTGGAACACCCGACTGTTACACGGCTCAGACGCTCTCCGCCGAACCAGCGTCAAGCTGTGCCATGGGCCCCCGGAGACACCCAACCCGCAGCGCTGCCGGGGACCGCAGACCCCCGGCAACCCCCGGCGCAACGCACAAAGCGCCAGCCGCTACGGATGCACCAGCACCTTCACCGCGGTGTCCTTGTGGTTGATGAGGGTGTCGAAGCCCTGCTCCACCAGGTCGTCCAGCGCGATCCTGCCGGTGATGAAGGGCTTGAGGTCCACCTTGCCCTCCTGCACCATCTTGATCACGGCGGGGTGGTCCCGGACGTAGGCGATGGTGCCGCGCAGGTCGATCTCCTTGAGCACCAGCTTCTGCATGTCCACGGTGGCGGGCGCGCCCCAGATGGACACATTCACCACCACGCCCCCGGGCCGGACGGCGTCGAGCATGGTGTCCAGCACCGCGTTCACGCCGGCGCATTCGAAGGCGACGTCGGCGCCGGTCCCGCCGGTGAGTTCCAGCACCCGGGCCGGGACGTCCTCCTGGCCGGGGTCCAGCACGTGGTCCGCCACCCCGCTGGAGAGCGCCTTTTCCTTCCGCGCCTGGGTCAGTTCGCTGATGATCGTGGTGACGCCCATGCCCTTGAGGACGGCCGCGGTCAGCAGCCCGATCGGGCCCGAGCCGCCCACCAGGGCGACGTCGCCGGCCTTGGCGCCGCTGCGCGCCACCGCGTGGTGGGCCACGGAGAGCGGCTCGATCAGGGCCGCCTCATCCAGCGGGATGTCGCCGATCGGGTGCACCCACCGCTGGTCCACCACGATCTTTTCGCTGAGCCCGCCTCCGCCGCCGGAGAGCCCGATGAAGCCCATCTGCCGGCACAGGTGGTAGCTGCCCGCCTGGCACATGTCGCAGTCGCCGTCCACGAAATACGGTTCGACGACGACGTTGTCCCCCACCGAGAGCCCCTCCACCCCGTCGCCGACCTCGGACACCGTCCCGGAGAACTCGTGGCCCAGGGTCACCGGTGACTCCTCGTGCGAGAGCGGGTGCGGATGCCCGGGTGCGGGGACAGAAGATGGGGCCCTCCAGGTATTCGTGCAGGTCCGTGCCGCAAATCCCGCACCACGCGACGTCGATCTTCACCGCGCCGGCCCGGAGCTCCGGCTCCGGGATGTCCTCGATCCGGATGTCCTTGCGGCCATGGAAACGTGCTGCCTTCATGATGGTCCTTCCAATTCAGTGGAACGGATATGGGGTTTCGCCGGGCCGGCCGGCGGCCGCCGATTGGGTCAAGCCGGTGGCCGCCGGTTGAGTCCAGCCGGCGGCTGCCGATTGAGCCCGGTCAGCGGGTGTGGTGGCTTGCCTGCAGTTCGTAGACGGGCGTTTCGAGTCCTTCCATCCGGGCCTTCAGCTGCAGGGCCAGGTAGGCGGAGTAGTGCCGGCTCTGGTGCAGGTTGCCGCCGTGGATCCAGAGGCTGGGCACGTTGGTGGGCTTCCACATATTGCGCAGCTCCCCCTCCCACGGGCCAGGGTCTTTTGGCGTATCCGAGCCGTATCCCCAGCATTTTCCTACCTTGTCCGCGATTTCGGGGGAGACCAGGTCCGCCAGCCAGCCGTTCATCGAACCGTAGCCGGTGGCGTAGACAATCACGTCCGCCTCCAGCTCGGTCCCGTCGTCCATCACGACGGCGTTGCCGGTGATCTTGGCGACCTGGCCGGACTTCAGCTTCACCCGCCCGTCGATGAGCAGCTGGGAAGCGCCGACGTCGATGTAGTAGCCCGAGCCGCGCCGCAGGTACTTCACGAACAGGCCGGAGCCGTCCACGCCGAAGTCCAGGTCGAAGCCGGCGGCCTCGAGCTGGGAGTAGAACTCCGCGTCCCGCTCGGCCATCTGCTGGTACACCGGCACCTGCGCCCCGGGCAGCACCCGCATGGGAAGCGAGGCGAACAGCAGGTCCGCCTTCTCCGTGGTGATGCCGTTGGCCAGCGCCCGCTCCGAGTACAGATCGCCCAGGGCCAGGTCCATCAGCGACTCGCTGCGGGCGATGTGGGTGGAGGACCGCTGCACCATGGTGACGTCGGCGCCGTGCTCCCACAGGTCCGCGCAGATGTCGTGCGCTGAGTTGTTCGAGCCGATCACCACGGCCTTCTTGCCCGTCCAGTCCCCGCCGCCGGGGTGCTGCGAGGAATGGCGCTGCTCGCCCAGGAAGCTCTCGGCGCCGTCGAAGGTGGGGATGCTCGGGTAGCCGGAGACGCCCAGGGCAAACACCAGCTGCTGGGGCCGCAGCGTCACCGGTTCGCCGTTGCGGACGACGTCGACCGTCCATTCCTGCGTGCCGTCGTCGTACGCCGCTCCCACGCACTCCGTGCCGGACCAGTAGTTCAGTTCCATGATCCGGGTGTAATGCTCCAGCCAGTCGCCGATCTTGTCCTTGGCGGCGAAGACCGGCCAGTCGTCCGGGAACTTCAGGTAGGGCAGGTGGTCGTACCAGACGGGGTCGTGCAGGTGCAGGGACTTGTAGCGGTTCCGCCAGGAGTCGCCGGGGTTCTGGTTCTTTTCGATGATGATGGTGGGCACGCCGAGGCGCCGCAGCCGGGCGGCGAGGCCGATGCCGCCCTGGCCGCCGCCGATGATCACGCAGTACGGCTGCTCCTCGTAGCCGAGCCGGGCCTCCTGCTCTTCCTTTAGTTCCAGCCAGGACCGGCGGCCGCGGACGATCTGGTGGGCAACGCCCTGCTCGCGGCGCGGGCCCTTCTTCTCCTCGAAGCCCTTCAGCTCCTGCATGGTGGTCAGCAGCGTCCAGCATTTGCCGTTCCGCAGCCGGAGGTGGCCATAGCCGCGGGCGTCGCCGGTCTCGAACGTGATCCAGGCCTCCACGGCATCGGCGTCCCCGGTGGCGTCCTCCGCGAGCGCCCAGCCCGCGGGCTGAACGCGCTCCAGCGTCGCCTCCAGCATGCGTCGGATGTCCGCCTTACCCTCGAGGGTCTTCAGGTTCCAGGTGAACGCCACGAAGTCGCGCCAGTAGCTGTCATCCTCGAAAAGCTCTACAGCCGCATCCAGGTCGCGCCGTTGCAGCGCGTCATCAAAGCGCGCCAGCCAGGCCTGCACGGCAGCGGTTGGTGTTCCGGTCATCTCCACTCCTTTGTGATGTTGCCAGGTGAGCCCCGCCCCGCCGGTACCCTGCGATATGCTGGGGCGGGCGTGAGCTGCATCACCATTGAAGCCCGTCGGGGGTAACAGCGGCGTTACACGCCCACCGGTCCGGCACTGCCGCCGACTGCGGGGAGGAGCTGGGTGGACTACGGACTGCGGTTTTCGGACCCGGCACGGTATGCACGGACGCTGCGCCGCGCGCACGAACTTGTCATCTCCGGCGTTCCGCGTCCCGAGATCTCCGCCAGCCTGGCCGATTCATGGCACCGGGCCATGGCCCTGGGCATCAGCCCGGACCAGCACAGCCCGCGGCACCTGCACGAGGTGTCCGAGGTGCTGGAGCTCCGGCGGCAGCACCGGCTGCAGCGCGTGATGCCGGCCCTGCACGATCTGCTGGCCGACGATTCGCGGAGCGGCCGGCATCTGTTGGTGTTGACCGATGCCAGCGGCGAGATCCTGTGGCGGGTGGGCAGCCCGGCCGTCCTGCGGCAGGCCGATCGGCTGGAGTTCCTGGAAGGAGCGGACTGGTCCGAGGCCGGGATCGGCACCAACGCCATCAGTGAGGCCCTGGTCACCGGCGGCCCGGTGCAGCTGTTTTCCGCCGAGCACCTGGTCCGCACGCACCACGAGTGGGCGTGTTCGGCGGCGCCCATCATGGACCCGGCCACCGGGCGGGTGCTGGGGGTGCTGGACGTTTCGGGGCCGCTGGACTCGATTAGTGCGGACACCCTGCGGATGGTGCGGTGCGCCGTGCGGGTGGCGGAGGCGCTCCTCGGGACGCCCGACGGCGGGACGCCCGCAAGTGCGCCGTCGAACCCGGGCGGGCAGCGCCCCCGCGCCGCACGGCGGGGTCCGGTTGGATCCCTGCCGAGGGCGGCGGTGGCGTCCCTGGAACTGCTGGGCGACAAGCCCGCAGCGGTGCTGGCCGACGGCAGCCGTGTGCCGCTGACGCCGCGCCGTGCGGAGATCCTGGCGCTGCTGGACTCCCGCGCCCAGGGCTGGGCGGCGGAGGAACTGGCCTACGAACTGCACGGCGACGCCGGGACTCCCCAGGCCATCCGTACCGAGATGTTCCGACTCCGGTCGCTGCTCGGCGAGGCGGTGCAGTCCAACCCGTACCGGCTGGCGGCGGACGTGGCCGGCCGGTCAGACTCGGGGCGGGTGTTGGGGCAGCTGCGCGAGGGCCGGGTGGCGGAAGCGCTGGAATCCTACCGGGCTCCGCTTCTCAGCCGGTCCGGCGTTCTGGCAGTCCAGCTGCTCCGGGACCAGTTGGACCTCGCCGTGGGATCGGCCGTACGCGCCAGCGCCGACCCCGGGCTCCTGATGCGCTGGCTGTCCACGGACATGGGATCCGCCGACGCCGAGGCGGTGGAGGTCCTGGGAGCGCTGCTGGGCCGCGGGGACCCGCGGTACCTGGCGTTCCGCGCCTCCGCCGGCGCCTGACCTGGTTCTGTCACGACGTCCGGGAGACTCTGTCACTTCTTGTCACGACGTTTACCGGGCATTCATGCTCTCCTCGTCGACTGGCCTTGAGCGGTCCCTAGCCTCGAAGCCATGGACAATATTTCGCGCAGATCCGTTCTTTCCGCCGGCCTCGGGGCCGGACTCGTCGCCGCCTGGCCGGGTGCCGCCGTCGCCGTTTCCACCGCCGACGACGCCGGCCTCCGCACCGATCCGTTCCTGCTGGGTATCGCCTCCGGCGAGCCGTGGCCGGACGGCTTCGTGATCTGGACCCGGCTGGCGCTGGACCCGGTGGCCGGCGACGGCCTGGGCGGGATGCCCTCGCGCAAGGTCGCGGTGGCGTGGGAAGTGGCGGAGGACGCCGGCATGCGCAAGGTGGTAGCCCGCGGCGTCGAGCACGCCCGGATCGAGACCGCGCACTCCGTGCACGTGGAGCTGCGCGGCCTGCGGCCGGGGCGCGAATACTTCTACCGGTTCCGCACCGGCCGGCACCTCAGCCCGGTGGGCCGGACGCTGACCAGCCCGGCGCTGCACGAGACGCCGGCGGCGCTGGCCATGGCGTTCGCCAGCTGCGCGCAGTACGAGCACGGCTACTTCACCGCCTACGCGCGGCTGGCGCAGGACCACCCGGACCTGGTGCTGCACCTGGGCGACTACCTGTACGAGTACAAGAAGGACAGCTACGTGATCGGCGGCGGCAACCCGCGCGACCACGAAGGTCCGGAGACCACCAGCCTGGCCGGCTACCGGCAGCGGCACGCGCAGTACAAGGCCGACGCCGACCTGCAGGCCGCGCACGCGATCGCGCCGTGGCTGGTGGTGTGGGACGACCACGAGGTGGACAACAACTGGGCGGACGACGTCCCGGAGAACACCGACGCCGGGCAGCTGAACGACACCACCGAGCATTTCCGGCAGCGCCGGGCTGCGGCGTTCCAGGCGTACTACGAGAACATGCCGCTGCGGGCCTCCTCGGTGCCGGCGGGCGCGGACATGAAGATCTACCGGCGGCTCCAGTGGGGCCAGCTGGCCAACTTCCACATGATGGACACCCGGCAGTACCGGGACGACCAGCTCGCCGGCGACGGCTGGCAGAAGAACGTGGCCGGGCGCCTGGCCGAGGACCGCACCATCACCGGCGCGGAGCAGGAGAAGTGGCTGCTGGACGGTTTCCGGAACTCCACGCAGCGCTGGGACATCCTGGGCCAGCAGGTGTTCTTCGCCGAGCGGGACCGGAACCAGGCGCCGGAGATCGACGACGTCTCCATGGACGGCTGGGACGGCTACGCCGCGTCGCGCCGCCGCATCACGCAGGGCTGGGTGGACGCGAACGTGCGCAACGCCGTGGTCCTCACCGGCGACGTGCACCGCAACTGGGCCAACGACGTCAAGGTGGACTACAAGGACCCGGCCTCGCCCGTGGTGGGCTCGGAACTGGTGTGCACGTCCATCACGTCCACCGGCAACGGCACCGGCTCCACCACGGACCCGGTGATGGCCTGGAACCCGCACCTGAAGTTCTTCAACGACAACCGCGGCTACGTGAACACCCGCATCACCAAGGACGCGATGACCGCGGACTTCCGGACGCTGGACTACGTCACGACGCCGGGCTCGCCGGTTTCCACGAAGGCGTCCTTCGCGATCCGGGACGGGGTGCCGGGGCTGCGAGCACGAAGGCGTCCTTTGCGATTCTGTACCGGGTGCCGGGGCTGCAGTAGCGCCACTCCCCCGGCCCGCCGCCACTCACTGCTAGATGCATTTGGGCTGGTAGGCCGGGTCAGCAGGCCCGGAGACCTGACCCAGTGCGTGGGCCACGATCTGGTGCACCACGGGGTCGTTCGGCGTCTGGTCATGTTCGATCAGGTCGGCCGGGCACTTGTCCTGGATGGTGATGTTGGTGACCTGCCGCGCCGGCCCGTTGAGGAACTGGCTGTTGTAGGGAATCACCACTTCGTCGTTCACGGTGGAGATGACCGTGTAGGAGGGTCCCGCCACGGTGTCGCCGATGGAGTTGAGCTTCTGCATAAAGGGCGACCCCGCCTGCTGGTCGGCGCAGGCGGCACAGCCCACGCCGGTGTAGTCGGGCGGCGGGACGACGTCCGGCGGCGGGACGATCACGCCTTTCGGTGCCGTGGTTGGAGGGTGCGATCCCGATGAGGTGATGGACATTCTTCGCGCCGCCGAGAAAGCCCACGTAGTAGCGGGGCATCATGCCGCCCTGGCTGTGGCCCACCAGATCCACTTTCTTGGCGCCGGTGGCGGCACGCACCTTGTCCACGAACGGAGCGAGTTGCTGCGCCGAGTCGGCGACCGGTGCGGTGGCGTACACGCCGTTGGTCTCGCCGTAGTTGAGGGCGAAGACGCAGTACCCCGGCGCTCTTCAGGTAGGGCGAGAGGGTGGACCAGTTCTTGTCCATGCTCTCGAAGGTGCCGGGCACCAGGATGACCGGATACGGGTGCTCAGCGGACGGCTTGCAGGACCAGTCGTTGGCGCCGGGCGGGGCGACATCGAACAGTGTCTGCCTGGGCCGGAGCGGCGGAGAGGGAAGCGGCGAGGACGGCGCGGCGGCGGCGATGGACAGGACTCTGGTGAGCAGCGACATGGAAACCTCTTTGTTCGTGTGCGGCGAGTGCGTGCCAGGCAGTAACGTTGTTCTGGTCGCCCGGGGCTTGCCCCGGTTACTCAAATCTAGGCAGCCCGGAGGCCGGTCAGGCCATGGATTTGCACGGATGTGCAGCAGAAACCGGCTCCGCGGGCGACCCTGCCCGCCGTGAAATGACGCGCCCCTGCGCTACGAAGCTACTGGTCAGTAGCTTCTTTTGGCCGATCGATGCCCTGAGGAAACCGCCAAGCGCTGCTGCACAAACGTGCATTCCACCGGCGACCCGCTGGCCGGCGTCCGCCCTGCCCGCGTCGAGCAACCGGGCGGCCCCCGCTCTGTGGCTGGCGGGCTGCCGTAACCGGGGCACTAATGGAGTTGCAGAAGAGGCTGATGCCCGTCACGGCCTCGACGTTCGTCAGCATCGAATGAGCTGTCGGCGGGATCCTCGTTCAGGTTCGGCTCCAGGCCATTGTCGGACAGATACCTCATCGCCCTTTCAATGGTCTCGAGCTTCTTCTTCAGCTCTTTCAGCGTTTGGGCTGATTCATCGGAGAACTCATCCAGTCGTTCATCTCCCGGCGGAACGTGATCTCGTTGCAGCGGCCAGGATCCCCCACAAGGCGAAATCCGGTTCAAGCTTCTGCTGCTCTCGCAGAATCGCAGCAGCCAGACGACGCTGCACCACTGCTTCGACGGTTTCGGCCGACGTACCAGGGCTGGCGAGACTGAAGGCGATGCCACCGCCGCCCGCCGCACGGTGTGCCGGCAGTCAACAGTCCACCGATCGTTCCGCCGGGCCAAACCCGGCCAGAGCGCTTGTAATAAGAGCTGCCCAGCCACTCCGGGGCCGCTGCCAAGGCCAGGCCGCCCGGGGCCAACGCCAAGGCAACGGCGCCGGCGCCCAGTACGCCCGATTTCTTCCAGTTCAGAACAATGGACCCACCGCCGAGGACGTCGCTGGGCCCTCTTCGCAGCTTCGAAAACGTGGGCGATTATAGGCTTCCAGCCCCATCTCCGCGGTGAGGTCCTGCATTGCGCCGAGCCACTTCGCCCTCTCGACGTTTATTTCGAATGGCCGGATGACGTTCTCGGAGGCAAGAACGGTGAGCAGCGTTACCGCATCTTCTTTGTTCAGATGGCGGCTGGGCAGCGGCTCAGGTACTTCAGCTTCTGGGTCCGACGCATCGAACGCCAATCTGGCAATCTCTGAGGGAAGCGGCCTTCCCGCTTCCCTATCCCGCTGGCGGATTTCATCGACGGCAGAAGCCTGCACCTGCCGCAAGGCTCCAGCGAACGCGGACTCCCTGTTCGCCATCGAGCCGTGACCTCAGCAGATAGGCGTACCGCAGGGCCACCACGGCTGTAAGCTCAGACGCGTCCAATTGGATGTCCACGCCACGGTCCACGCTAACGATTTCGGTGGACCTCGATCCGAAGAGCGCAAAACCTACGGCTTCGGCGACGGCGTCGTGGGAGAGGTAGGCCTCCGCGTCATGTACGTGGTGGTTGAATCCAGTCCCGATGCGGAAGTCAAGCATCCAGCTGAAAACCGACGACAGTCCCCTGTGCGCGGCTACTGGATCCAGCACATTCCAGAAGTTGGCCCACCAAGCCAGGTTGGTGGGCGGTTCCTGCATGCTCTCGCGCAATTTGTCGACCTCGAACCGGCCGCTGGCAAGTGGACTGCCGATGGTAATCATGCCAACCACCTCAAGCCCTATTGGCAAGCGCTGCAAGAGGTCCGCCGCGATTCACGGACCCCAGGCTGTGACCGATAATCACGATTGGGCCGGATGCGGGCAGTTTTTTCAGGATTAGATTCAGAACTTGCGACCTGACATCCGCATTGCCGAGGTACTTGCGAACCTGCCCGAAGCCGGGAAGGCTGGCCGATCCGTTGACGACTAATTCAGCGCCGCCCCAGCCTTTCCCTTGGTTGTGCCTTCCCAGCCGGAATTCGAGTGCCGCCGTACGTCGCTCAAAATCCCGGCGATTCTGGCGGACTTTGTCCTTGGCCGGCTGCTTGACGGTTATTCGAGGGAGCGCATCGCTGCCGTCGCTGCCTCTCAGCGCGTGAGCGTACCTCGGTGCAATTATGCGTTCGGCATCTACATCCGGATATCCCAGGCGTGACAACGCTCCCCTGAGACCGGTCAACCAAGCGCCGTCCCTGTTTCCGTCGCCGACGCCGTGCAGAAAGAGAAGCGTTGGTTCTTGGGTCATGGGAGCTCCGATCGAAAGTGAACTTAGAAATGGGTGTGCCATGGTTTGCAGCATCCAGCAGTGCAATTAGCCGTTGTGTGGAGACGCAGGCACTACGCATTCTAGCTTAGTTGGCGCTGGCATCCAGGAAAGTGACCTGCACCCCGAGGGAGTTGAACAGTCCTGTAAGCGTGGACCGAGCATTCTTGGATGCACGCTCACGGAGCTCGGACTTCTCAGCCACAGCAGCTATTTCGGACTCAGCTCTGAGGTAGATCGCCGACTGGTCAGGGGACGAGAACACGTCAGCGACGACGTCAGCACTCCACTCGCTGCGGTATTCCTGAAAAGCCTTGTGGTCCAGCCTGGGTTTTTCCCAGTTGGGCTTCAGGTAAGCGAAGCGTGGCTGATTTCCCGTCGGGGGACACGTTCAGGTCGCCCTCGTTGATACCCGAGAGATCGACGTGAGCGTCTACCGTACCCACAGCCAGTACAACTGTTCGACGCCCGGAAATGACGTCTGGTATAGCTGCATTGTCATCACCGGTGTCGACAACCAGTTGGTAGGACCCAATGGCGCTCTGCAGCTGTGAAACGTTCTTGATGGACTGCAGGATCACTGTTCGATCAGCGGATTTCTGGCTCCCAGGGATACTCATTGAACCCAAGCAGGCTTGCCCCGCCGAATATCGCCAGCACCGCCGGCGGTCGCGACGCCCTTCATGCCTTCAAGTCTGCATTCCCCCCAGTTATGTGAGACGGCGACCCCGCCTCCCGCAAGCGAGACTTCGTCCAAGACATGTCTCGCCCAGGAAGAACTCCAGAGTTAGTGTAACTGGACCCACCGACGGGATCGGGCAGATTGTTCGCAGAGGTGGTCACTCTTGCCAGCCGGAATTTTACGTGCGCACAAGAGCAACTGCGGGACGACGGAGTCGACGGCGAGCCCGCCCAAGATCGCCGCCCGTCCCCTCGTCCAGCCCGTCGCCGTCGCTACAGGTAGTCTCCGGCGCGTTCGCGGGCGATTTCGAGCAGCGTCGGACTGGAACGCGACCTCTGCCGGGGCGTACACCTTGTCCTGGCGCTGGGCCAGCAGCACCCGCCGCAGGGGCGCGGCGGAGCCGAGGCTGATCACCCTGACGTCCGGGTGCTGCAGGGCCACGGCGGTCTTCGGCACCATGGCCACGCCCATGCCGACGCTGACCATCGCCTGCGCCTCCTGGTAGTCGTTGGCCAAGAAGCCGATCGTCGGCTCGAACCCGGCCTCGTGGGCGGAGCGCTGCAGCACTTCGACGACGGGGTGCGCCTCGGCGCGCACGATCCACGACTCCTTGCGGAGCTCCTCCATCCGGATCTCGTCGCGGTCGGCCAGCGGATGCGCGCGCGACACCAGCAGCACCGTGCTCTCCTGGAACACCTCCGTGATCCGGATCGGAATCGTCCTGAAACCGGTTCCACGGGTAGTCCCAGAGCAGGCACAGCCCGGTCACTCCGGACTGCAGGTCGCTGACCAGGTCATCGAAGCGCGCGCTGCGGACGGACAGTCCGATAGCCGGGTACCGCTTCTTGAACGCCCGGATGACCACCGGCAGGAAAGACCCGGCGAGCGTCGGGAACGTGCCGACGGTCAGCGAGCCGCGCTTCAGGCCGGCGATCTGGTCCAGATCCGACTGCGCCGCCCGCATCTGCCCGATAACCTTGCGCGCGTGGCCGGCGAGGATCTGTCCGGCCTCGGTGGGCACCACCCCGCGGGAGCGCCGGTTCAGCAGCGGCTGCCCGACCTCCTGCTCGAGCTTGCGCAACTGCTGCGAGACGGCGGAGGGCGTGTACATCATCAGCTCGGCCGCCGCGGTGATGGATCCCTGCTCCACCACCTCCACCAGCAAGGCGAGGCGCCGGATGTCGAGCAATTCCTGGTCAGGATCGTTAAGCAACGCTTCGCCCTTCTGTTGAATCCGTTCATTCTATACATTCCACGCTGATTGGCGGAGTTAAGCGCCCCATTTCACGACGGCGGCGCCCGGGTCGATCATTGGCGGCTTCGCCGCAGTGAATGAAGCATCACTACACTCCCTTGCAAATATCCAACCTTGTCTTCATTTGTGATCTGGATCAATCTCGAATCAAGCCCTTGAACGCCATTGGGGCAGATCGAAGCAGAACCGAAGCAAGGAACAGACCATGAAGATCGAAGCGGAGTGGATGCGCGGAGGCACCAGCAAATGCTGGGTCTTCGAAACAGGCCAGCTGGATGAAACCGGGACCCGCCCGGACGTGCTGCTGCCCCGGCTGTTCGGCAGCCCCGACCACCGGCAGATCGACGGCGTCGGCGGCGCCACCTCCACCACCAGCAAGGCGATGATCCTGCACCGCCCCGCCGACGCCGCCGTCGACGTCGAATTCACCTTCGCCCAGGTAGGCATCGAGGAAGCCGCCGTGGACTGGGGCAGCAACTGCGGCAACTGCTCCGCCGTCGTCGGCCTGTACGCGATCGAAAAGGGCTGGGTGGTCCCCGACGGCGACGTCACCCGGATCGTCACCCGCAACACCAACACCGGCCAGATCATCATCCAGCGGGTCTCGACGCCGGCCGGCGCCCTGCCGATCGTCCCGCAGGCCCAGATGCCCGGCGTCCCGTTCCCCGGCTACCGGGTGGGCCTCGGCTTCCTGGACCCGGCCGGCAAGACCACCGGCCTGCTCCTCCCCACCGGTGCGGCCACCGACACCATCGTCGCCGGCGGCACCCGCTGGACCGTCTCCATGGTCGACGCCGGAGCACCGGTCGTGATGCTGCGCGCCGAGGAGCTGGGCCTGGACCCGGACCGCCACGCCAGCTGGACCGCCGGGCTGGAACTGCAGCTGGACACCCTGGAACACATCCGGCGCCAGGCCGCCGTCCGGATGGGGCTCGCGGCAACACCCGGCGAAGCGGCCCGCGCCGTCCCCAAGGTCGCCGTCGTCGCCGCGCCGGCGCCGTCCGACGCCGAGTCCGACGTCGCCGTCGTCATGCTCTCGATGGGCAAGCCGCACCCGGCCCTGGCCATCACCGGCAGCATCGCCCTGACCCTCGCCGCCCGCACCCCGGGCACCCTGCTGGGCGACATCACCGGCGGCACCGCCGGCCCCACGCTGCGGCTGCGCACCCCGGCCGGGGTCATCGAAACCTGGAGCGAGGAACGGGACGGCTAGCTGCTCGTCGGCGTCGACCGCACCGCCCGCACCATCGCCACCACCACCATCCACCTTCCCGAGGCCCTCGGCACCGCCGTCGACGCCTCCCTTGCCAGCGCTACTCGATGAGGAGACAGCATCATGACTAACATCGCAGAAAAGACGGCAGAAGAAACCGAAGCAAAGGCACCGCAACAGACCGCACCCGGCGGTACCCGGGCGACCGTCCCGAGCGTCCCGACCGCCGCCGCCGTATCCTGCTGGTGACGGTGGCCGCGATTGCTGTCCTGGGTCTGGCCGCCCTCCTGTTCGGAGGTGGCCCGTTCAACCCCGCGGCCGCCTCTGAATCGGAGCCGACCATGACCGCCACCCAGATCATCCCGCTCGTCATCCTTGTGGTGATGTTCGTCGTCGCCACCAAATGGCCGCTGAACATCGGCGTGATGGGGCTGGTGGCGTCCTTCGGCGTCGGGTACTTCATGCTGGGCATGAGCGACAAGGAGATCCTGGCGGACTTCCCGGCCAGCATCGTCCTGACGATCATCGGCGTGACGTACTTCTTCAGCATGGCCCAGCGCGAACGGGTCCATCGACATCATCGTCCAGACCTGCGTGCGCATGGTGCGGGGCGAGACCATGCTGCGCTCCCCTGGGTGTTCTTCCTGCTGGCGGCGGCGCTGACGGCGCTGGGCACCTTCTCCCCCGCCGCGGTGGCGCTGCTGGCACCGGCGGCCCTGGGGCTGGCGTACGAGTCCCGCATCCACCCGGTGGTGATGGGCGCCTTCGTCATCAACGGGGCCCACGCCGGCGGCTTCTCCCCGCTGTCCGTCGCCGGCGTCCTGGTGCACGACATCGCCCTGAAGAACGGCTTCCCCATCTCGCAGGGCGCGCTCTTCCTGGCCAGCTTCGCCCTGAACTTCATCCTCTCCGTCCTGACCATCGTGGTGTTCGGCCTGCTGGGCAAGCTGCGCGACAAGCAGGGCAACGAGTACGCCGGGCCGGAGACGTCCCGCACCGGCCGTCCCACCGGCCAGCAGATCTTCACCCTGCTCCCTGATCGGCGCGATCCTGGTTGCCACGCTGGGCTTCCACATGCCGATCGGCTTCGTGGCCCTCTCCGCCGGCCTGCTGCTGGCGTTCGTCAACATCAAGGAACACAAGACGTTCATCGGGGG
>CAVYMG010000029.1:0-46906 GCA_963769515.1 uncultured Actinomycetota bacterium | reverse complement strand
ATACAGCGAGTCTGCCGTGAACCGGTAGGCGTCCTCCGCCCGTGATTGCGCGGAGACAGGGGAGACCCTCCCGCCGACCGTTATCCGCTTGGCCGCGCGGGAGGCGCCTAGGAAGGGTGCCAGCATGTCGCGAAGCTGCGATTCGCCCGGCGTATCGGGCTCGACGTCGATGCCTACGATGCCGTGGACGTCGAAACTGGCGCCAATAGACGCGCCCGTCGGCTGCTTCAAGTCGCGTTCAGACTGGCTCATGGCCGATCCTTCCTAGGGTTGGGTGCCGCCGGATCGAGGAATCTCCGGGTTGTGTCACTGGACGTCCCGCCAGGGGTCGGCTGCCGGTATCCCGCGGGCAGCGAGCGACGCCGGGGCCGGAGGCAGCCGGCGCCCGCGCACGTAACCGGCTGCCGTGGCGGCAAGGACGGCCACAATGACGGCCGCCCGGCTGAAACCGTCCAGCTCCCGTTTCCGGACACCGGCCAGAATCCCGGCAAAAACCGCCCGCGGGAGGACCTGCCGCACGTAGCGCCGTTCGGGACCGAGCGCGCGCTTGTGCCCGACAATCCTGCTCACCTGTGCCTTGGACAGTCCTTCGGACCATGAGCGCGAGAGCATGTAACGCAGGCTTCCCCGCTGCGCCGGGACGTGGTGGCGCACCAAGGCAGCCGGTTCATACACGATCCGGGTCCCCGGAGCGCCGAGTACGGCCCGGATGCACAGTTCCGTCTCTTCGCACCCGAGCGGCAGCGCACCTTGGCGGCCCAGCGATGTGTTGAATCCGCCTACCCGTTCAAGGACGTCGGCCCGGAACGACATGTTCGCCCCGATGACGTTCCGCACTTCGGTGGCGACTTTCGGCATACCCCGGTAACTGCAGCCGACGATCCAGTCCAGTTCGCCGGCGAAATGGCCCGGACGCGCGGTTTCCCACAGCGGTTCGATGCGGCCGCCGACGGCCAGCACGTCTTTGTCGTCGTACAGGCTCACCAGCCGTTCGAGCCAGTCCGGCGCCGCTTCCGCATCGTCGTCGAGGAACGCCACAATCTCGGCGTTGGCCACGCGGACTCCGGCGTTGCGGGCCCCGGAGAGCCCTTTGGGCCCGGAGTTCTCCACGATGACTGCGTCGGAGACGGCAAAAATGAGGCGTTTGTAGAGTTCGACGTTGTAGTCAACGACGATGATGGTCTGTTTGGGTGTGAGCGTTTGCGCACGCACCGACTCCAGGGCTCCCATCAGAACGTCCCACCGTTCCTCCGAGTAGGAGCAGATCACTACCGATGCTTCGGACACCCGTTCCGGATCCGGCACGCTAATCACCCACCCGCACACCCAGGAGACTCTTGGGGTCGGTCGGTACATGCGGGAAGCTCTCGGTGGGATACCTGTACTTCACCCGGCGGAGGGCCTCCGCACGTCCGCCGGCCGTCGGTGCTTCCCAGCTCACACGCTCCCGGGCCAGGGTCCGCAGCACCCGCCACCCGTCACGGAAGGTGTGCAGGTTCGATTGCCCGGAAATGCGGCACAGTTCGTGGCTAGGTACCTCGGCGATCCGGAGTCCGGCCCGCGCCGCCCGGACGATCAGCTCCGTTTCGATTTCGAAGCCGTCAGACTTCAGCTCCAGGATGTCCACGCACTCCCGCCGCAGCGCAATGTAGCCGTAGCACAGGTCGGAATAGTTGCTGTGGAGCACAGCATTGGCCAGGCCGGTCAGCGCCTTGTTTCCGCTGTTTCGCAGCCAGGTCAGATCGTCCGAGCCGCCGCCGGTCACGTACCGGGAGCCCTTGACGAAGTCGTAGTCGTGCTGCAGCGGGGTGACCAGCCAGCCGATCTCCTGCGGGTCCATGCTTCCGTCGCCGTCGAGCATCACGATGATGTCACCGGTTGCCGCCGCGAAGCCGGCGCGGATGGCATTGCCCTTGCCCGGGCGGGGCTCGGCGACCACCACGACGTCGAGGCGGAGTGCGCGTGCCACCTCCACGGTGTCGTCCAGGGATCGGCCGTCCACGATCACCACTTCATCCACGTAGGACGGCATGCGCCGGAGCACCCACGGCAGGTTCATCGCTTCATTCAGGGTTGGGATGACCACGCTGACGGTCGGGCTAGCGGGCGGTGCCGCAGCCTGGGCGCTGACGCTGGGTTTGAGATTCGGTATGGACACTGGCCTCACCACTCGATGACGTAGTCTTCTCGCCCCCGACTGCCGCGGCTCCCCGACCCTCACGTCTGGGAGTAGACCCGTTGCTACCACATCAGTCATAGGCAACTTAATGAATTACCCCAGGGCCATAGTTTCCGCCCGTCACCTTGCGTAAACCTTGAACTGGTTGAAGATTCAACTGCAGGCATCAAAAACAGTTGATCGGCCGGAGGCCTCCGTGCGAGACTGGCCGCATGCAGACCCCAGATTCCGGGAAAACTGCCCGAATCCGGGTCCGGCCCCACGCCAAAACCCGGCACATGCTCGCAGCGGTCCTCGTCCTCGTCCCGGCGCTCGCGGGCTGCGGGACGGGTCCCGCAGCCCGCGAGACTGAACGGCCGCTGTTCACCTCGGCTTCCGCAGCGCCGGCGCCGGCACCGGCGCCCAGCGTGGCTCCCGACCCGAGCCCGGTGCGGACCACCTCAACGGCGGCGAGCGGGGACCTGCCCGGCTGGAAACACGTCTTTGAGGAAGATTTTTCGGCGGGAGATGTCCCGGTGGGGGCGTTTCCCGGACCGCTGTACCAGGAAAAATGGAGCGCCGGATACAAGGACGGCACCCCGGACACGGCCGCGCAGATCGGCGGCACCAGCTCGGGCTACTACCCCTCGAAGGTGCTGAGCGTCCGCAACGGGGCCTTGGACTGGTTCCTGCATTCGGAGGACGGCGTGTCCATGGGGGCCGCCCCGACACCCAAGATCCCGAACTCAAGCAGCAACCCGCCGCGGGACAACAGTTTGCTCTACGGGCGGTATTCGGTCCGCTTCCGGGCCGATTCGCTGTCCGGCTTCAAGACTGCCTGGCTGCTCTGGCCGGACAGCGGCGTGTGGCCGCGGGACGGCGAAATAGATTTCCCCGAAGGTGGCCTGGACAGGATCATCTACGGTGCGGCGCACTACGAGAAGGACGGCGCCGATGCCTTCGAGAAGTTCGATTCAGACCAGCCCTTCACCACTTGGCACGTGGCCACGATGGAGTGGATGCCGGACCGGGTGGAGTTCTACCTGGACGGGAAGTCCCTCGGTGCCAGCCGGGCGGCCCCGCCGACGGTTCCGATGCACTTCATTCTGCAGACCGAGTCGTGCCTGCCGGTGCCTAATTGCCCGCTTCCTGAAACCCAGGGCCATGTTTCCCTGGACTGGATCAGCATCTGGGTGCCGGCCTGATCAGTCGCACCGGGACTTACTAGCGCTGCAGGACAAAGGAATCGGTGAAGCTGTAGCCTTCGGCCGGAACGAACCGTGCGGCCAGCTCATCCCGCGTCGCGGTCACATCCAGAGTGCCGAACGCGGGGTTTTTGTTCTTGCCGACCGCGGCGGCGAAATAGCCGGCTTCCGGATCATTATCGTGGACATCGTAGAACCCCACGCCGCCGACCCCGACCCCCACAAACACCGTCCCAGATCCCTGATCCATCGTGTCGTCGGAGTCGGCCAGGCATCCCCGGGCGAAGGCGGCGGGCTCGAGCCGGGGGCACTGGGCCCCGACCCCGAGCTGGTGCGTGCGCTGGTACACATGGTCATGGCCGGACAACACCAGATCCACTTTCTTCTCGATGAGCATGTTCATGAACTCGCGCCCGGCCAGGCAGTCATACTTACCGACACTCAGGCACGGCACATGCATTCCCACCACGGTCCACGGAATTTGCCGCGCTTTTGCCTCGTCAATGGCGGACTCGGTCCAGCGCCACCGGTCGCTGCCCGGAGAGTAGTCCAGCCGCCCGTCCGGGAATTTGATGCCGGGGGAGACCATGATAAAACGCACCACGGGGTTCTGCTCGGGGACATCAACACGCCACTGAACGCCGTATTCGCCTTCCAGGCCGGGCAGCTTATTGGGCAGGCACTGCACGAACTTTTCGATCTGTCCGTCCCGGCCGTCGCTCTCATGATTTCCGGTCAGGAGCTGGTAGGGCAGGTCCGTCCCCAGTTTGTCCGTGACCATGTCACAAAAGTCCTGCTCCGCGCCGGCCTTGTAGCTCAAGTCCCCGAGGGCCAGGTTCAGCTGGGGATCGAGGCCGGCGATGACATCGAGCACCTTCCGGGCACCGGTGCCCATACTGATGTCGCCTTGGGCCGTGAAGTGAACCGATGCATCGGGTGCCGGTGTGGAGGTGGCCGACGGCGTCGACGGTGTCGAGGACGTCGGCGGCGACGGCGCGGGTGACGGCTCCGGTGGACCCGGCAGGCAGGCGGTCAGCGCCAGGACCAGGGACGCCGCGGCGGCTCCCAGTCCGGACCTGCGGTGTGGGCGCGTGGCTCCGGCCATTTGTTCGTCACCTCGGTTCTTGAGCAGGGGGAGGCCTGTACCGGCCAGACTAATCCCGGGCTCTGGTGAAGGCCAGAGTCCCCGGGCTAGTCTGGCGCTCGGAATCGGAGGGCCGGCCGGCCCGTTGTCCCGGACGGGAGGAGAATGAGGCGATGAGAACACTCCTGAACATCATCTGGCTGCTGTTCGGCGGGTTGTGGCTGGCGCTCGGATATTTTGCTGCCGGGGTCATCTGCTGCCTGCTGGTGATCACGATTCCGTGGGGGCTCGCCTCCTTCCGCATCGCCGCCTACGCGCTCTGGCCCTTCGGGCGCACCGTCGTCGACCGGCCAGGCAGCACGGGATTGTTCGTTCTGCTGGGCAACGTCATCTGGCTGCTCGTGGCCGGTATCTGGATCGCGGTGGGGCACGTGGTCACCGCCGCCGCCATGGCCGTGACGATCATCGGGATTCCGCTGGCTATCGCCAACCTCAAGCTCATTCCGGTGTCCTTGATGCCGCTGGGCAAGCAGATCGTCCCGAGCAATACATCCTTCGTGACCGGCTATCAGAAGGGTCCGCGCTAGCCGGCAGCCGCACTTCCGGTACCGGCGCTGCCTGCCGAATCAACCGAAGAAGTACCGAAGCAAAGGAAGCCGAGGGAGAAAAAGATGACTGCACCGGCCCCGGTGAGCGGGGAGCTCATGCTGGTGATCGTCCGTGAGTTCAGCGCCCCGATCGAGGCGGTGTGGAGTGCCCTGACGGATCCGGACGAGGCGCCGGACTGGTGGGGTCCGCATGGTTTCCACGTTCCGCGCGAAACCATCGATACGGATCTGGAGATCGGCGGCCTGTACCGCGCCTGCATGGTCCGGGACGGCACCGGGGAGCAGCTGTGGTGGAGCGGTGTCCATACCGACGTCGAGCCGCCGAATCTCTTCGTCTTCACCCACGCCTGGGATAAGCCTGACGGGACGCGCGGCGCCGAAACCGAGGTGACGTTCCAGCTCGAGGAGCTCGACGGCGGCACCCGGATGACCTTCAGCCAGGGGCCGTTCGGGTCGGCGGAGGAGCGCGACTCCCACGCGGCGGGCTGGCAGGAGTCTTTCGAGCGGCTGGCGGAGCACCTGAGAGGCGGGTCCTAGGGAACCTTCTCCCCGAGTTCACCCTGCAGGTTCGCCCGGGCTGCCTCAAGCCAGAGCTCCTGCGCCCTGGCCGTGTGAAACAGCGGCTCGTGTGTCAGGAGCCGGCGGACGACGGCGGCGCGCCCGGCGGCAAAGTCGGCGTCGCCGATGTGCGCGAAGTCTTCCCGGACGGCGGCCCGGTACCGGTTGTACGCGGCGGGCTCCCCGCCCAGCACGGACAGATCGGCGTCGCTGAGCAGGGCGCCGGACTCGTCGCCCGGGCCGGGACGGTGGTCCGCGGTCAGCCGGACCAGGCGGGCGACTTCGTCGATCTCGCCGGCGGAAAGTCCGGTGCGCTGCAGCCGGTCCTCGGCCAGCCGGGCCGATTCCTCCTCGTCCTGGCCCGCGATGCCGCGGTAGACGGCGTCGTGGAACCAGGCGGCGAGCAGCACCGTCCGCGGCGGCCTGGCCGGTTCCGTCAGCAGGTCCAAGGCTTCCAGGACGGCGAGCAGGTGGGTGCGGCCGTGGTACTTCCGGTGTTCCTCGCCCCAGCGGTCCAGCAGGTCCAGGAAGAGCGCCTCCTGGTCCGGGAGCGCCTCGTTCCAGCGGTGCAGCAGCGGCACTTTCAAAGCTTTGCCGCGTCGGCGCGCGGGGATCCGCAGGCCGCTGGCGATCAGCGTGCGGACCAGGATCCGGCCCTCCACGGGGATGGCCCCGGCGGCCACGAGTGCCCCGTACCGGGCTTCGGCGACGTCGTAGTGATCGCCGTCGAACGCCCGGTCCGGGAGCCCGGCAGCCTCGGCGAAGGCGTGCAGCTCAACGAGCGAGGTATCCGAGATCAGGTGCGAAAAGCAGGTCCCGTGGGCGGGCCAGAGCGGCGGATCGATGTAGATCATAGGCACCATTCTGACCCCTGCGGCGCTCCTGCGGCGCGACGCGGGATCCCGCAGAGCGCCGTGCCTAGGCTGATTGGAGGCTGGCCGGCCGGATGTTCTGGTTGCCGTGGAACACGTTGTGCGGGTCGAATTCGGCCTTGACCCGCGCCAGCCGGTCGTAATTGTCGTTGCCGTATGCAGCCCGGATCCGGCCCTCGCCTTCGTCGCCGACGAAGTTCAGCCACACTCCGCCGGTGGCGTAGGGCGCAATGTGATGCCGGAACTTCTTGACCCATTCCCTCGCTTTCTGGCCCCCTTCACGGGTCTCCGCCAACCCAAAGGGGTGCGTCACCCAGTTAGCATCCCGGTTCCGCAACGGTGTCGCCGTCCCGCCGCTCGCCACGGCGCCGCCCCAACGGGCGATCAGTTGTTGTGAATGGGGGCCGGGGAACTCCCGGGCCGAGTCCACGATGATGTCAATCGCCTCGTCGCTCAGTTCCGCGTGGTAGTCGGCGCTCCAGTAGTTGTAGAGACCGGGCGGGTCATCGATCATGCACTGGAAATCGGCGTAACCCATGCCGCTGACCAAATCCACGGCGGGTCCGAGTTTCCGGAACGGTGCAGCCTGCTCGACGCCCTCCGCCGGATCGCCCGCGTACAGATAGGCAACACCGACGGCCATTTTGCCCACCATGTCCGCCGGCACAAAGGGTTCCGGCGGGGCAATGAGGTACACCAGCGCTGTGCCCACGGCGTCCGGGGCGGCCAGCGCGATCTCCCGGAAGCCGTGCGCGATGTCGGTCGCGGCGTCGCCGGGCCACAACAGCACGCCGGCGTGGACCAAGGGTCCGAGCTCGTGCAGCTGGAACGTGAAGCTCGTAGCCACGCCGAAGTTGCCGCCGCCGCCATGCAGGGCCCAGAACAGCTCCGGATTCTCCTGGCCGCTGGCCGTGACCCGCTCGCCGGCGGCAGTCACCAGATCCACCGACAGCAAGTTGTCGCACGCGAAGCCATACGAGCGCTCAAGCCAGCCCGAGCCGCCACCGAGGGTGAACCCGGCGACCCCGGTGGTGGAAGCGCGTCCGCCCGTGGTCGCGAGGCCGTGCACCTGGGTGGCGCGGTCGAACTCACCCCAGGTGACCCCCGCGCCGGCCGTCACGGTGCGATTGGCCGGGTCCACCGAGATCGACTTCATCGGGCGGACGTCCACCACCAGGCCGCCGTCGTTGGTCGACATCCCGGCCACCGAGTGGCCCCCGGCACGGACGGCCACTGCCAGCTGATGGTCCCCGGCATACTGCAGCGCCTCGGCGACGTCGGCCGGGGTGCCGCATTGGGCGATCACGGCCGGCCGGCGGTCGATCATCGCGTTGAAAAGTTTCCGTACTTCGTCGTATTCCGGATGCTCCGGCCTAACCCATTTCATGGCGGCTGCTCCTCGGTGACCGCGGTCCCGCCCCCAACATAACCAGCCTAGAACCTGTGCTGTGCCGGGAACCAGAGGTAATTCCTACGACCTCCGGTCGGAACTTGCTTCGCGATCATTAACGAGCTACGAGATCCGCATTTGAGGACATATGATGGCCTTATGCCTAGCATTCGCGTATCCGAAGCGGCGCGCTTCCTCGGCGTCAGTGATGACACCGTGCGGCGTTGGACCGAGAACGGATCCCTGACGCCGCTCAAGGACGACTCCGGCCGGCTGGCGGTCGACGGGCTCGAACTCGCCAAACTTGCCCGCGACCAGTCCCACCTCCCGGATGATCCCGCCAACGTGGGCAGTTCGGCCCGGAACCGGTTTGTCGGGCTGGTCACGGCCATCACGGCGGACACCGTGATGGCGCAGGTCGAACTGCAATGCGGACCCTTCCGGGTGGTGTCCCTGATGAGCAGCGAGGCGGTCCGCGAACTCGGGCTCGAACTCGGCGCGGTGGCGACCGCCGTCGTCAAGGCCACCACCGTGATCATCGAGACGCCGAAGGGCCGGGGCGCCGTATGAAACCGTCGGCAAAGACCCGCGGACGGGCCGCGGCGGCCCTGCTCGCCGCGGCCCTGTCCGCCGCGGCACTCGTCGGCTGCGCCCCGGGCGCCCGGGAAACGGCCATGGATCACGGCGGCAACTCCGGCAGCGGTGCGCTTTCCGGGACGGTCACCGTGTTTGCCGCGGCCTCGCTGAAATCCACGTTCACGCGGCTCGCGGACCAGTTCGAGGCGGCCCATCCGGGGACCTCGGTGGTGTTGAGCTTCGCCGGCTCCTCGGACCTCGCCACGCAGATCGGCCAAGGCGCCCCGGCGGATGTCTTCGCCGCGGCCGACACCCGCAACATGGCCAAACTCGCCGACGCCGGGCTGCTCGACGGTCCGGCCACGGACTTCGCCACGAACACCCTGGAGATCGCAGTACCCCCGGGGAACCCGGCGTCCATCAGGTCCTTTGCCGATCTGGCCAGGCCCGGAGTCCGGGTGGTGGTCTGCGCACCCCAGGTCCCTTGCGGCGCCGCCGCCGAAACCGCCGAACAGGCCACCGGGACGGCGCTGAGCCCCGTCAGCGAGGAATCCTCCGTCACGGACGTCCTCGGCAAGGTCATCTCGGGCGAGGCCGACGCGGGCCTGGTCTACGCCACAGACGTCCTGGCTGCCGGCGCGAAGGTCACCGGCATCCCCTTCGCCGAATCAGCCGGAGCCGTCAACACGTATCCGATCGCCGCCGTCGAGCCGGGCCGGAACAAGCAGCTGGCGGCCGCCTTCATCGACTTCGTCACCGGCGACGCCGGCGCGAAGGTCTTCAGCGACGCCGGGTTCGGCGCGCCGTGAGGCCCGCATGAGGCCCCCGGGCTTTAGTGGCGTTCCGCGCTGGATCTACCTGTTCGCCGGTGTCGGTGCCCTGTTCGTCCTGCTGCCGCTCGCCGCGATCATCGCCAAAGTCAGCTGGCCGCAGTTCATCCCGCTGATCACCTCGGAACCGGCGCTGACGGCCCTGGGGCTGAGCCTGCGGACGGCTGCCGCCAGCACCGTCCTGTGCGTCCTGCTGGGCGTGCCGTTGGCGTTGATCCTGGCCCGCGGCCGTTTCCCCGGGCAAGGCCTGCTGCGTTCGCTCGTGCTGCTGCCGCTGGTGCTGCCGCCCGTCGTGGGCGGCATTGCGCTGCTGTACACCTTCGGCCGGCAGGGCCTACTCGGGCGGTCGCTGGAATTCGCGGGAATCCAGATCGCTTTTTCGACCACGGCCGTGGTGCTGGCGCAGACGTTCGTGGCCTTGCCGTTCCTCGTGGTGAGCCTGGAAGGCGCGCTGCGATCCGCCGGCAGCCGGTACGAGGCCGTCGCCGCAACGCTCGGTGCACCGCCCACCACGGTGCTGCGCCGGGTGACGATTCCGCTCGTCTTGCCGGGGCTGGCCTCCGGAGCGGTCCTCTCGTTCGCCCGTAGCCTCGGCGAGTTCGGGGCCACACTCACCTTCGCCGGCAGCCTGGAGGGCGTGACCCGGACCCTGCCGCTGGAAATCTACCTGCAGCGCGAGACCGACGCCGACGCCGCCGTCGCGCTGTCCCTCGTGCTGGTGGCGGTCGCGGTGGCCGTCGTTGGCGTGTCCTACCGGCGCCCGGCCGCGGCCGGCGGCGCCCGGCCGGAGCGGGTGCCCGCGTGACGGTCCGGATCGCGGCCTCGGTCGCGGCCCGCGGGTTGGACGTCGAGCTGAGTCTGGCACCGGGAGAGACAATCGCGGTGCTCGGCCCCAACGGTGCCGGCAAGTCGACTTTGCTGTCGGTGCTTGCCGGGCTGGTCCGCCCGGATGCGGGGCGGGCGGAGGTGGACGGCAGGATCCTTTTTGACCTGGGCCGCGGCGCGGAAACCTGGACGGCGCCGCACCGGCGCGGGACCGCGCTCCTGGCGCAGGAAGCGCTGCTGTTTCCGCACCTGAGCGCCCTCGACAACGTCGCTTTTGGCCCGCGCAGCGCGGGGGCCTCGAAGCGCGCGGCCCGCGAAACCGCCGGGCGCTGGCTGCGTGAGGTTGACGCCGCGGATCTGGCGTCGCGGCGTCCGCATCAGCTCTCCGGCGGGCAGGCCCAGCGCGTGGCGGTGGCGCGGGCGCTGGCCGCCGGCCCCGACGTGCTGCTGCTGGACGAACCGATGGCGGCCCTGGACATCCACGCGGCGCCGCTGCTGCGCCGGCTGCTCAAGCGGGTCCTGGCCGGCCGCCGGGCCATCATCGTCACCCACGATGTCCTCGACGCCTACATGCTGGCTGACCGGGTGGTGGTGCTGGAGCGTGGCAGGATCACCGAGCAGGGTCCGGTCCGGGACGTCCTGCGGCGCCCGCGCAGCCGCTTCGCCGCCGGACTGGCCGGCGTGAACCTGCTGGCCGGGACCACCACCGCCATGGGAATCCGGTCCGCCGAGGGGCTGGAGGTTGCCGGGCAGCACGATCTGCCGCCGGTGCCCGGGCAACCGGGCGTCGCCGTGTTCCCGCCGTCGGCGGTGTCGGTCTTCCTTGATGCGGCGCACGGCAGCCCGCGGAACTCGTTCCGGGTGCGCATCACCGACCTCGAACCGCACGGCGACCAGATCCGGGTGCGGGCCGGTGACCTCGCCGCGGATGTCACCCCGGCGGCCTCGGCGGATCTGGGGCTGGCGCCCGGGCTCGAGGTGTTTTTTGTGGTCAAGGCCGCCGCCGTGGCGATCTACCCGGCGTAGGCGGGCCCGGCTGCTAGTCGGGCTGCTTCTCGTGCTGCGGCGCGCGGGGCGGACGGACCGGATGCTGGCTGACGATGGAGACGCGGTTGAACGCGTTCATGGTGATGGCGAGCCAACTGACTGCGGAGAATTCCTCCTCGGTGAGGTGCCTGCGTGCCTCGGCGCCTTCGTGTTCGCGGACGCGGGCGTCGGAGATGTTGGTGATGGCCTCGGCCAAGGTCAATGCGGCGCGTTCCTTCGCCGTAAAGAGTTCCGTGTCCCGCCAGGCGGGGAGGACCGCCAGGCGCTGGCTGGACTCGCCGTTTTTCACAGCGTCGCCGACGTGGAGGTCCAGGCAATAGGCGCAGCCGTTCAGCTGGGAAATCCTGACGTTGAGTAATTCGATCAACGTCGCGTCCAGGCCGGACTCCTCGGCCGCTTCTTTCGCCTTCAACCCGAGGCCATTCAGGGCCCGCCACGCTGCCGGGTGCGCCTTGTCCAGGAAAATGCTGCGGTGCTCGGGCCCGGGGGCCGGTTTCTCATCCATGCCTCACAGGATACTCACGGGCCGCGCCGGAGCACGGAGCGGCATGTGACAAACTTGTCATGTTTGTGACAAGATCCACGCGTGCATGCGCGCATGGCCGGCCCGGCGAGCGGCTCCTTGGGGGACTCCGCCCGCCGGGCCGGGAGCGTCCGCGCACGGCCCCCATGTCCCGGCGGGCCCGACTTAGGCCCGCCAAGACGCCGCGGGGATGGCTCGAAGTGGTCCGGATCACAAAATTGGAGGGCGATGGTAGTCCGTTGATAGCGTCTCAGGCTGCGCATACTCAAAAAGACACACCCAATCGGACGCATGCCGTTCGTCTCGCAAGCCAGCAAGGCACGGCCAGTACCAGTCACAGCTGCGGCAATCTGCGTCCGCACCGCAGCCTGAAAACTGAAATGGGCCCCAATGAGCCAGTCAGCACCACCGAGTACGGACTTGTCCGGAACTCCCGATAATCCTCCAACGGGTACTCCGGCGCCGCTCTGCCTGAACGCCAAACCAGGGTCAACAAGACCGTATTCATCGGCTCCGCCACCGGCGTCCTCGCCATCGCCCTCTGGGCCATCCTCGCCAAGGACAACGCTGAAGCCGTTATCGGCTCGCTGGTCGGCTGGGTTTCCACCAACATGGGCTGGTACTACTTCCTGATCGTCACCGCGGTTGTGGTGTTCGTTGTGGTCACCGCGATGTCCAAGGTCGGCAAGACCAAGCTGGGCCCGGACCATTCCAAGCCGCAGTTCGGCATGTTCACGTGGGCTTCCATGCTCTTCGCCGCCGGTATCGGCATCGACCTGATGTTCTTCTCGGTCTCCGAACCGGTCAGCCAATACCTGGCCCCGCCGACGGGTGACGGCGGCACCGCCGACGCGGCCCGCCAGGCCCTTGTCTGGACCCTCTTCCACTACGGCATCACCGGGTGGGCCCTGTATGCCCTCATGGGCCTGGCCCTGGGCTACTTCGCGTACCGGCACAACCTGCCGTTGAGCATCCGCTCCGCGCTCTACCCGATCTTCGGCAAGAAAATCGACGGGCCCATCGGCCATGCGGTGGATATCGCCGCGCTCCTGGGCACCATCTTCGGCATCGCGACCTCGCTTGGCATCGGCGTCGTCCAGCTCAACTACGGCCTCACCTTTATGTTCGGTATCCCCGAAAACCTGGGCGTCCAGATCGCCCTCATCGCCCTCTCGGTCGTGATGGCCACGGTTTCCGTGGTCTCCGGCGTGGAAAAGGGCATCCGCCGCATGTCCGAACTGAACGTGATCCTCGCCGTCGGGCTGATGCTCTTCGTCCTGATCGCCGGCAAGACGAGCTTCCTGATGGACGGCATCGTGCAGAACATCGGCGACGTCATCAGCCGCTTCCCGGGCATGACCCTGGATACCTTCGCCTACGACCGCCCCACCGACTGGCTGAACGCCTGGACCCTGTTCTTCTGGGCCTGGTGGATCGCCTGGGCGCCGTTCGTGGGCTTGTTCCTGGCCCGGATTTCCCGCGGCCGCACCATCCGCCAGTTCGTCGTCGGCACCATGACCGTGCCGTTCCTCTTCATCCTGCTGTGGATTTCCATCTTCGGCAATTCCAGCCTGGACCTGATCATGGGCGGCAACGCCGCCTTCGGTGAGGTGGCCATGAGCAACCCGGAGCGCGGCTTCTACAGCCTCCTCGCCGAGTACCCCGGCGTGCCGATCGCCGCCGCCGTCGCGACCTTCACCGGGCTGCTGTTCTACGTCACCTCGGCCGACTCCGGAGCGCTGGTGATGTCCAACTTCACCTCGCACCTCAAGGATGCCGACTCGGACGGACCGAAGTGGATGCGCGTCTTCTGGGCCGTTGTCACCGGATTGCTGACCCTGGCCATGCTGATGGTCGGCGGCGTCACCACGCTGCAGAACGCCACCATCATCATGGGGTTGCCGCTATCCCTGCTGCTGGTGTTCATCATGCTGGGGTTGTTCAAGGCGCTCCGCATCGAGTCATCGCGGGCCGACAGCTTCCGCACCAGCCTGCCCGGCATGATCGCAGGCCGGGCCGGTGGTGAGCATAAAGACGGGCTCAACTGGCGCCAGCGGCTATCCCGGGCCATGACGTATCCGGGCCGCAAGCACGCCAACCGCTTCGTTGACACAGTCGCGGTTCCGGCGCTGCGTGAAGTCAGCGAGGAACTCACGTCCCAGGGCAGCCAGGCAACGGTGACCATCACCGAAGTCGAGGCCTGCCGGATCAACAGCGTCGACCTCACCGTTGCCATGGGAGAAGAACGGGCCTTCAAATACCAGGTCTACCCCGTGCAGTACGAGACCCCGTCCTACGCCACCCGCAGTACCGGTTCCGGCGACCACTACTACCGCATGGAAGTCTTCGCCCTGGAAGGCAGCCACGGGTACGACCTCATGGGATACACCAAGGAGCAGGTCATCACCGACGTGCTCGACCACTATGAACGCCACCTGCAGTTCCTCCACCTGAACCGGGCCGAACCCGGCAACACGGTCCTCATGGAAGAGCATGCAGCCAAAGGCAATTGGGAAAACGACTTCGAAACCCAGGAGGAAAGCAAATGAGCGCGGCCACGCTATTCATTGACGGCAACTGGACGGCAGCGTCCGACGGCGGCACCCGGGAGATCCACTGCCCAGCGGATGGTGAGTTGGCCGGCGTCGTCGCCGAAGCGACGGCCGCCGACGCGGCCCGGGCGATCGAATCGGCACGCAAGTCGTTCGACGGCGGCGAATGGGCCGGCACCTCGGCCCTGGCCCGCGGGACCTTCCTGCTCAAGACCGCCGAGCGGCTGCGTGAGCGTAAGGCGGAGTTTGCCCGGGCCGAAACGCTGGACACCGGCAAGCGCCTGGTCGAAAGCGAAATCGACATGGACGACATCGCGAACTGCTTCGAATACTTCGGCAAACTCGCCGGCCAGGATTCGGGCCGCGTCGTCGACGCCGGCAGCAGCACCGTGGTCAGCCGGATCGAGTACGAGCCGGTCGGCGTCTGTGCCCTGATCGCGCCGTGGAACTACCCGCTGCTGCAGGCGGCATGGAAGATCGCGCCCGCGCTCGCCGCCGGCTGCAGCTTCATCCTCAAGCCGAGTGAACTGACCCCGCACACGTCCATCCTGATGATGGAGGTCCTCGACGAACTCGGCCTGCCCAAGGGCGTCGCCAACCTCATCCTCGGCGCCGGCGGCGTGGTTGGCCCGGCGCTGACCGGAAGCGCGGACGTGGACCTGGTCTCCTTCACCGGCGGCCTCGAAACCGGAAAGACCATCGCCGCCACCGCGGCCGCGACGGTCAAAAAGGTGGCATTGGAGCTGGGCGGGAAGAACCCGAACATCGTCTTCGCGGACGCCGACTTCGACGCGGCGCTCGACAACGCGCTCAACGCCGCGTTTGTGCACTCCGGCCAGGTCTGTTCCGCCGGGGCCCGGCTGATCGTCGAGGAATCCATCGCGGAACGATTCGTCGATGAGCTGGTCCGGCGCGCCGGGCAGATCCGCCTCGGCGGACCCTTCGACCCGGACGCCGAAACCGGGCCGCTGATCTCCGCCGCGCACCGGGACAAGGTCACCGCCTACGTCGATAAGGGCATTGCCGAGGGCGCCCGGCTGCGCTGCGGCGGCCAGTGGGGCGACGGCGATCTGGCCAAGGGCTTCTACTACCTGCCCACCGTGCTGGACCAGGTGACCAGCGGCATGTCCGTGCTGCGCGACGAGGCGTTCGGCCCCGTCGTCACCGTGGAGACGTTCAGCACCGAGGCCGAGGCCATCCGGCTCGGCAACGACACCCACTACGGACTCGCCGGCGCGGTCTGGTCCCAGGACGCGGGCAAGAGCCAGCGCGTCGCCCGGAAACTGCGCCACGGCACCATCTGGATCAACGACTTCCACCCCTACCTCCCGCAGGCGGAATGGGGCGGCTTCGGCCAGTCCGGGGTGGGCCGCGAACTGGGTCCCACCGGCCTGGCGGAGTACCAGGAGGCCAAGCACGTCTACCACAACATCGATCCGCAGGTCACCGGCTGGTTTGCTGACCGGAACGAGGGGAACTGACCCATGACGCAGTCCGAGAAGACCGAATTCGACTACATCGTCATCGGCGGCGGTTCCGCCGGGGCCGCCGTGGCGTCACGGCTCAGTGAAGACCCCTCGGTGGAGGTGGCACTCGTCGAGGCCGGCCCGGATGACCGCGGCAATGACGCCATCCTCCGGCTGGACCGCTGGATGGAACTGCTGGAATCCGGCTACGACTGGGACTACCCGGTCGAGGAGCAGGAAAACGGCAACTCCTTCATGCGCCACGCCCGCGCCAAGGTCATGGGCGGCTGTTCCAGCCACAACTCCTGCATCGCCTTCTGGGCGCCGCGGGAGGACATCGACGAGTGGGAGCAGAAGTTCGGCGCCACGGGCTGGAACTCGGAGATGGCCTACCGGCTGTTCAAGAAGCTGGAAACCAACGAAGACGCCGGAGCGGACGGGCCCCACCACGGGGACTCCGGGCCGGTGCACCTGATGAACATTCCGCCCACGGACCCCAGCGGCCGCGCGTTGCTGGACGCCTGCGAGAAGTCAGACATCCCGCGCGTGCGGTTCAACTCGGGCGAAACCGTCATCAACGGGGCGAACTTCTTCCAGATCAACCGCCAGGCCGACGGCACCCGCGCATCGTCGTCGGTGTCCTACATCCACCCGATCATGGAACGGAGCAACTTCACCCTCCTGACCGGTCTGCGGGCCCGTGAGCTGAACTTCGACGCGGAAAACCGCTGCACCGGCGTCGACGTCGTCGACAACGGCTTCGGCCGGACCCGGACCCTGACAGCGCGCACCGAGGTGATCCTCTCCGCCGGTGCGATCGACTCGCCGAAGCTCCTGATGCTCTCCGGGATCGGTCCTGCCGCGCAGCTCGAAGAGTTCGGGATTCCGGTGCGTGCGGATTCGCCCGGCGTCGGCGAGCATCTGCAGGACCACCCTGAGGGCGTCATCCAGTGGGAGGCCAAGCAGCCCATGCCGGAAACCTCGACGCAGTGGTGGGAGATCGGCATCTTCGCGGCCACCGAGGAAGGACTGGACCGCCCCGACCTGATGTTCCACTACGGATCCGTGCCCTTTGACATGCACACCCTGCGCCAGGGATTCCCGACGACCGAGAACGGCTTCTGCCTCACCCCGAACGTCACGCACGCCCGCTCCCGGGGAACCGTGAAGCTGCGCAGCAGCGACTTCCGGGATAAGCCACGAGTCGACCCGCGCTACTTCACCGATCCGCACGACATGCGCGTCATGGTGGCTGGAATCCGGAAGGCCCGCGAGATCGTGGCCCGTCCGGAAATGGCCGACTGGGCCGGCAAGGAGCTCTACCCGGGCGAGGCGATCCAGAGCGACGAGGAAATCACCGAGTACATCCGCAAGACGCACAACACCGTCTATCACCCGGCAGGGACGGTCCGGATGGGCGCACCGGATGATGATCTCTCGCCGCTGGACCCGGAACTGCGGGTCAAGGGCGTCACCGGACTGCGGGTCGCGGATGCCTCCGTGATGCCGGAGCTGACGACGGTCAACCCCAACATCACCACCATGATGATCGGGGAGCGCTGCGCCGAACTCGTGCAGCAGGCCCGGCTGGGCTAAGCCCGCGAAGGAGGACATGTCCAGCGCGCGGCCCGGCGCCTTTCCGCCCGGGCCGCGGGACATGTCCATTTTTTGGCCCGGCCACTGGGCATAGAGGCATTGTGCCCAGTGGCCCGGAGACGCGGAGGGCATGTCCCGCGGAGGGGGCGGGGCTCCGGGCGGGATGGCCCTAGACAGTCGGTTCGCTGTGGGCAAACATGGTGCCAAAGAGGCAGACTGCAAAGTTGAGCGGAGTAGACTCAACTTCAATAGCAGTATGTTCCCGGAAGGAGCTCTCTTTGGACGTCAAATTCACCACCAAGAGCCAGGAGGCACTCTCGGCTGCGGCGATGAACGCCTCGACGGCGGGCAATCCGCAGCTTGAGCCTGCACACCTCCTCAAAGCCCTCATGGATCAGCGCGAGGGTGTCGCCGTCGCGCTGCTCCGCGCTACCGGCGCCGATCCGGAGGTTGTCAGCGTCCAGGCGAGCACCGCCATCAAAGCCCTGCCCGCGACGTCCGGCAGCTCGGTCCAGCAGGCGCAGCTGTCGCGGTCCGCGATGCAGGCCATCAAGAACGCCCAGAACGAGGCGGAAAAGCTCGGCGATACCTTCGTCTCCACCGAGCACCTGCTGCTGGGGCTCTCGGCCGGCAGCGACGGCGTCGGCAGGCTCCTGCGCGACGCCGGAGCCCCCCACGAGGCGCTTCTCGCCGCGCTGCCCGGGATCCGCGGTGGCCGCACGGTGGATAACGCGGACCCGGAAAACACGTTCGAGGCGCTGGAAAAGTTCGGCACCGACCTCACCGCCATTGCCCGGGCGGGCAAGCTGGATCCGGTGATCGGACGCGACGCCGAGATCCGGCGGATCATCCAGGTCCTGAGCCGCCGCACCAAGAACAACCCGGTCATCATCGGCGAACCCGGCGTCGGCAAGACGGCCGTCGTCGAGGGTCTCGCCCAGCGGATCGTCGCCGGTGACGTACCCGAAAGCCTGCGCGGCAAGACCTTGATCGCCCTGGACCTCGCGTCCATGGTGGCCGGGGCCAAGTACCGCGGCGAGTTCGAGGAACGGCTCAAAGCCGTACTGGAGGAGATCAAGAATTCCGAGGGACAGATCGTCACGTTCATCGACGAGATCCACACGGTCGTGGGGGCCGGCGCCACCGGTGACAGCTCGATGGATGCCGGCAACATGCTCAAGCCGATGCTGGCCCGCGGCGAACTGCGCCTGATTGGCGCGACCACGCTGGACGAATACCGCGAGAACATCGAAAAGGACCCGGCCCTGGAACGGCGCTTCCAGCAGGTGTTTGTGGGCGAGCCCAGCGTCGATGACACCATCGGCATCCTGCGGGGCCTCAAGGAACGCTACGAGGCCCACCACAAGGTCGCGATCGCCGATTCCGCCCTGGTCGCCGCAGCCACCCTCTCCAACCGCTACATCTCCGGCCGACAGCTTCCGGACAAGGCCATCGACCTCGTCGACGAGGCCGCCTCCCGGCTGCGGATGGAAATTGATTCCGCCCCCGAGGAAATCGACCAGCTGCGCCGCGCCGTGGACCGGCTGACCATGGAGGAGCTGGCCCTCGCCAACGAAAAGGACGCGGAATCGGTGGAGCGGCTGTCCGCCCTGCGGGCGGACATGGCGGACAAGAAGGAGCAGCTGGCCGCCCTCAATGCCCGCTGGGAAGCCGAAAAGGCCGGACTGAACCGGGTCGGCGACCTCAAGGCGCGGCTGGATGAGCTGCGCTCCGCGGCGGATAAGCATCAGCGCGAAGGCGACCTCGAATCGGCCTCCCGGATCCTCTACGGTGAACTGCCCGCGCTGGAACGGGAAATGAAGGCCGCCGCCGAGGCGGAGAACGCCC
This sequence comes from uncultured Actinomycetota bacterium, assembly GCA_963769515.1. Classification (GTDB taxonomy): domain Bacteria; phylum Actinomycetota; class Actinomycetes; order Actinomycetales; family Micrococcaceae; genus Arthrobacter. The sequence continues at coordinate 27,768 of CAVYMG010000029.1, read as the reverse complement.
GGGTGGCCGGCGGGGCGCCGCAGCAGGCGCCGATGGTGGCCGAAGAGGTCACCGCCGAGGACATCGCCGAGGTGATCTCGGCCTGGACCGGGATCCCCGCCGGGCGAATGCTCCAGGGCGAGAGCCAGAAGCTGCTGGACATGGAACACGTGCTGGGGGAGCGCCTGATCGGCCAGCACAAGGCCGTCACGGCGGTGTCCGATGCCGTCCGCCGGGCCCGGGCCGGGATCAGCGACCCCAACCGGCCGACCGGCTCGTTCCTGTTCCTGGGGCCCACGGGCGTCGGCAAGACCGAGCTCGCCAAGTCCCTGGCGGACTTCCTGTTTGACGACGAGCGCGCCATGGTGCGGATCGACATGTCCGAATACTCGGAGAAACATGCGGTCGCGCGGCTGGTGGGGGCGCCTCCGGGGTACGTCGGCTACGAGGAAGGCGGACAGCTGACCGAAGCGGTCCGCCGTCGTCCGTACTCCGTGCTGCTGCTGGACGAAGTGGAGAAAGCCCACCCGGAGGTCTTCGACATCCTCCTGCAGGTGCTCGACGACGGCCGGCTCACCGACGGTCAGGGCCGCACCGTGGACTTCCGCAATGTGATCCTGGTGCTGACCTCGAACCTGGGCAGCCAGTTCCTGGTCGACCAAAGCCTGACCGCCGCCGCCAAGCGCGAGGCGGTGATGGCCGCGGTTCACGCCGCCTTCAAGCCCGAATTCCTCAACCGGCTCGACGAGGTGGTGATCTTCGATCCGCTGAGCGTCGCGGACCTGGCCCGCATCGTGGAACTGCAGGTCAAGGAGCTGGGCGAACGGCTCAAGGGCCGCCGGTTGAACCTGGAGGTCTCCGAGGGTGCCCGAGCCTGGCTGGCGGTGACCGGCTTCGACCCGGCCTATGGTGCACGGCCGCTGCGCCGGCTCGTGCAGCGCGAGATCGGTGACCGGCTGGCCAAGGCCATCCTCACCGGCGAAATCACGGACGGGGACACCGTGCTGGTGGACACCACAACGGATCTCGACGAACTCACCCTGGGCGGGGCCGAAGCGACTGACCGGCCCGACGGCGGCCCGGCCTCAGGCGGTGGCCTCGTGGTCCGGCGGAAGGACTAACCGCCCGTCAGGGGAGCAGGGTCTCCATGATCACGTTGCCGGTTTCGGCGATGACGTAGCAGTCCACTCGCCGGTCGCCCTTGTCCCAGCTCGAGGAACTTGGGTAGGCCAGCTTGTAGCCCAGCGGGTAATCGGCTGCCCTGGCTGTGAGGTCCGCCGCTTTGCAGGCATCGAGGGCCTTTTGTTTCAGCGGCTCGCGCCCGGGGTACGTCTCCGGCTCGGGATAGCTCTCCACCGCGACCAATTGCGCCGAGTGTTCGGTTCCGCAGTCGACGATGGTGGACTGCAGGGCTTCGGGATCGAAGTCCTTGAAGCAGTCGCCGAGCTGGAAGTCCAGGGCGCTGACGCCCTCCAGCGGCAGGGGCCCGCGGCTGGCTGACGCCGAGGGGCTTTCGCCGGTCAGGGTGCCGGATGCCGGCTGGGCGCTTTCGGCCACCGCGGGCTCCGTGCCGCCGGGTGTGGCGGTGCCCCACCAGATGACGGCCACGAGCGCGAGCAAGAGCACGACGCCGGCGCCGATCCGCCGCTTACCCTGCCTCCGGACCCAGCGGCCGGCGCGGCCTGCATGTCCGGCCAGGGCCGGGGCGTACCGTGACAGCGGCGACCCGGCCTTGGTCCGTGCGTTCTCGTCGGTCACTGAGATATCCACTACTTCCGTGCGTTTCTGCCGTGGCCAAAGTCACGGCGCGGGTGCCTTTGTTGGCGAGGCCACTACGGAACTCTACCGAAGATCCCGGCCCGCTCGCATGCCATGCCGCCTCCCGGGCCGGGGCCCGGGTGCGCCGCGGGTGCCGCGCGGGCGGGACCGGGGCGCAACCGGGGCGGAAACCATGTAATCTAGGTGTTACGACAAATTGACCAAACATTCCGGGGCCTCATCATTTCTAAATGGTGACCACCTCCGGTCCGAGTACAAAAAGGGGGTCACGCCATGGGGCGCGGCCGTCAAAAGGCAAAAGCTACCAAGCAGGCTCGGGACATCAAGTACTACTCCCCGAACACTGATTATTCGGCCCTTCAGCGCGAGCTCACGGGCCCGGGCGGTCGTGCCGCGAGGCACTTCTCGGATGATCCGGTCGAACCGGACTATTCGGCCTACGTGGATAAGTACGCGGACGATGTGGATGATGACGACGACGAGGTAGATTCCCGTCGGATAGGTTAGTCGCACCTTCTTTCCGGTAGCCCGGCCAGTCCGGGCGCCGACAATTGTTGTTCTGACGGCAGGCCGCACCCAGCACGGGTGCGGCCTGCCGTCGTTGGTGCTGTCCGCGACGCCGGTTCGATGCTCCGGCGCCCCGCCGACGGTCGCGCGCGTCGTGTGCGCACGGACACGCCGAAGTGGCGGGGTGTTGTGGGCTCAGCGCGCGCCGACTAGGTTGATCGTGCCGGGAGAATCCGGCGCTACGCCCCGCCTCCCGGAAGGATTCCCATGACAGCACGAGCGGGGTCCGGTGCAGTCGAGCCTTACTGGACGGACTTCCGGACCACGGATGTGGAAGCGTCAAAGGCCTTTTATGCGGCTGTTTTCGGCTGGCGGTTCGAGGAATACGTGGCCCGGGACGGCAGCAGCTTCGCCCCGGCCTATCTGGCGGATGGACTCGTTACGTTCATCGCCCCGCAGGCCGCCGGGCCGGATGCGGCCGGTGCCCACGGGCGGTGGAACGTGTATTTCGCCGCTGAGGATGTCCAGGAGCTAATAACCGGGCTGGCCCACGCCGGCGGCTCCCTCGAATCCGGTCCGACCGTCATGGACGACTCGGGGGTGATGGTCACCTTCTCACTGCCGGGAGGCGGCACCACCGGAGCCTGGCAGTCCGAACGCCGCTACCCCTCCGCCCGCAGTGAGGCGCCCGGCGCCCCGGCCTGGGTGGAACTGCTCACTCCGGAGCCCCGGGCCGCCGTGGCGTTCTTTCAGCAGTACTTCGGCCACGAGGTGACGGAGTATCCGCAGGACGACGGCGGAACCTACACCACGCTGCTGGCCAACGGCGCGGAAGTGGCCGGGATCGCGGCGGTTCCGGCGGGAACCGAGGGCATCCTGCGGCCGGGTTGGCAGGTGTACTTCGGGGTTTCCAACGTGGCGGAGTCGGTAGCCGCGGCCGTGGCTGCGGGCGCCGTCGTCCTTGTTGAACCGGACGATACGGAGGAGGGCGGGACGATTGCCACCCTCCGGGATCCGCAGGGCGCTGTCTTCAACCTCTTGGAGCTTTAACCACCGCGGGCGCCCTGCTCCGGCCGGATCTCAGGAAACGGCCGGGGCAGGGCGCCCGCAGGGTGGTTAGGCGTAGCTGTTGACCAGCCGGACGGCGCCGCCGTCGACGCCCTTGGCGCCCTGGACGTAGTCCGGGCCGGTCTTCAGGATCGAATCCGAATTCTGCTCCACGGTGCCCATGATCCAGGACGGCAGGCCGCGGTCGTTGAGGCGGGCCACGGCGTCGTCGGCGATGTCGGCGGAGACGATGGCGACCATGCCCACGCCCAGGTTCAGGGTGCGCTCCAGGTCCGCCAGGGGCACGTTGCCCAGTTCCGAGACGAGCTTGAAAATCGCCGGGAGTTCCCAGGTGGCGCGATCCACGGTGGCCAGCAGGCCCTGCGGCAGAACACGGGCCAGGTTGGCGGCGAGCCCGCCGCCGGTGACGTGGCTGAAGCCGTGGACGCCGTGGGCCGAGTTCACCGGGAAGGTCCGGGCCAGGTCGAGGCAGTCCGCCGCGTAGACGCGGGTGGGCTCAAGCAGTTCCTCGCCGAGGGTGCGGCCAAGTTCGCTGACCTGGCGGTCCAGGGCCCAGCCGGCATGGTTGATCACGCGGCGCACGAGCGAGTAGCCGTTGGAGTGCAGGCCGGAGGAGGCCATGCCGATCACGACGTCGCCGGCGCGGACGCGGTCCGGGCCGAGCAGGTCGGCGGCTTCGACAACGCCGGTGGCAGCACCGGCGACGTCGTATTCGTGCTCGCCCAGCAGACCCGGGTGCTCAGCGGTTTCGCCGCCCACCAGGGCGGTGCCGGCGACCGAGCAGGCGGCCGCGATGCCGCGGACGATGTCCGCGATCCGCTCCGGGACGACCTTGCCGCAGGCGATGTAGTCGGTCATGTAGAGCGGCTCGGCGCCGACCACAACGATGTCATCCACGACCATGCCTACGAGGTCGTACCCGATGGTGTCGTGGATATCCATGGCCTGCGCGATGGCGACCTTGGTGCCGACGCCGTCCGTGGAGGTGGCCAGCAGCGGGCGTTTGTAGGTGAGCAGCTTCGAGACGTCGTAGAGGCCTGCGAAGCCGCCGACGCCGCCGATCACCGACGCGTTGTGGGTCGCCTTCACGGCGCCCTTCATCAGTTCAACGGCGCGGTCGCCCGCTTCGACGTCCACGCCGGCGGAGGCGTAGGTGATGCCTGCGGAGTTCTGGGCGGCGTTGATGTCAGCGGCCGGGGAGGAGGAAGTCATACGGGCTCTTTCTTGTCGGCAGCGAACGAAGCAGCGTCCGGGTCTGCGGGGACGCCGTGAACAGCGGGTCGAATACGGTCGGCATCAGTGAGGAGGCCTTCGAATTCGGCATCCGGCCCGGGGTCGCAGCCGGTAGCGCCGGGCTTCCCGGCCGGGTCCTCCGCCAGGGAGGCGCCGGCTGCGGCGGGGGCGCCTGCTGCGGCGGGGGCGCCGGCTGCGGCGGGCGCGCCGGCAGCAGCGGGGGCCGGTGCGGCTGCGGCGGGTGCCGGGGCGGGAAGGCCGCCAAGATCCGTGCGCTCGAGCAGGTTCTTGCCCAGCTTGTCCGCGCCGGGGAGTTCGATCGGGTAGTTGCCGGTAAAGCACGCCGTGCACAGCCGCTCGCGGGGCTGCCGGGTGGCCTCGATCATGCCGTCTTCGGAAATGTATGCCAGCGAATCGGCGCCGATCGCCTGGGAGATTTCATCGATGGTGGCGCCATTGGCAATCAGTTCCGCACGGGAGGCGAAGTCGATGCCGTAGAAGCAGGGCCACTGCACGGGCGGGGAGGAGATCTTGACATGCACGGAGGCGGCGCCGGCTTCGCGGAGCATCCGGACGATCGCACGCTGGGTGTTGCCGCGGACGATCGAGTCATCCACCACCACAACGCGCTTGCCGCGGATCACGGATTCCAGGGCGTTGAGCTTGAGCCGGATGCCGAGCTGGCGCAGCGTCTGCGAGGGCTGGATGAAGGTGCGGCCCACGTAGGCGTTCTTGACGAATCCGTGTGCGAACGGGATGCCGGATTCCTCGGCGTACCCCACGGCCGCGGGGGTGCCGGATTCGGGGACCGGAATGACGAGGTCCGCTTCCTGGGTGTTTTCGCGGGCGAGCTGCCGGCCCATTTCCACGCGGGACTCGTACACCGAGCGGCCGGCAATGGCGGCGTCCGGGCGGGCGAGGTAGACGTATTCGAACACGCAGCCGGCCGGGGTGGCCTCGGCAAAGCGCTGGGCCCGGACGCCGTCCTCGTCAATCGCGATGAATTCGCCGGGTTCGATCTCGCGGATGAAGCTCGCGCCGACGGTGGCCAGGGCGGACTGCTCGGAGGCGACCACCCAGCCGCGCTCCAGCCGACCGAGGCACAGCGGGCGGATGCCGTAGGTGTCGCGGGCAGCGTAGAGGGTGCCTTCGTCCATAAAGACAAAGCAGAATCCGCCCTTGATTTTCGGCAGCAGTTCCAGGGCAGTCTGCTCGAGCGACTTGCCCTCTTCGCCTTCGAGCAGCGCCGTGACGAGGGCGGTGTCCGAGGTGTTGCCCTGCTTCATTTCGCCGCTGAGGTGACCGCCGTTGCGGTCCATGATCATGGCCTTGAGCTCGGCGGTGTTCGTCAGGTTGCCGTTGTGGGCAAGGGCGACCGTGCCGGTGGCGGTAGCGCCAAGAGTCGGCTGGGCGTTGGCCCAGTGGCTGGCGCCGGTGGTGGAGTAGCGGCAGTGACCGACGGCCAGGTGCCCGGTCAGGGTGTTCAGCGTGGTCTCGTCGAAGACCTGGGATACGAGACCCATGTCTTTGTAGACGTTGATCCGCTTGCCGTCGCTGGTGGCTATACCAGCCGACTCCTGACCGCGGTGCTGCAATGCATACAGCCCGTAGTAGGTGAGTTTTGCTACTTCTTCGCCGGGAGCCCAGACCCCGAAGACGCCGCATGCGTCCTGGGGGCCTTTTTCGCCGGGGAGAAGATCATGAGAGAGTGTTCCATCGCCGCGTGCCACTGGTCGATTATCTCACGTTGTGCGCCGGGACTCGCCCCGCGGCCGGATTATGACCTGTCGTCCGCTTCGGGAAGGTCCCCGTCGTCGTCCTCCGGAACGGACTCGACGACGGCGTTGCGGGACCGGCGGACGCTGAGCCGGTCCAGCACTAGCGCGGCGGAACCGCCGAGGACAACGCCGGCGGCGGCACCCATCACCATAAAGAAGCCGAAAACGGCGCCGCGGTCATAGCTGGCGTCGCCGGGGAGCCCGAACGAGATCAGGGCGGCCACTGCGATGCCGATCAGTCCGCCCAGGATCAGGAACGGCACATAGCGCGGTGCCCGGCGCACCGTGACTTCACGCCGCTCGGGCCCGCCGGCCGGATCCTTGCCGGCACCCCCGCGCTGGGCGTCGTCGCCGGAAGGTCCATGGGATTCAAGGGAAGACATGGGTTAACCCTACTGCCCGGTCCGGACCGGGGGCATCCGGCGACGCGCGCGGGGGCAGTTGGAGTGAGGGGTCATTGATCAGGGCCGGTTCCCGGGGCAGACTGGGCGTGGGGGAGGGCGACGAACGCTAAAGGAACCGCCATGTCAGCCGCAGCCGGCCCCTTCCCCGATGAACAGCGGAAAATCTGGGATCAGTTCTCGGCCGGCTGGCGGAAATGGGACGCCGAAGTGCTGGGCTGGCACGGGCCCTACGGGGACGCCATGCTTGCAGAGGCCCGGCTCCGCCCGGATGCCCGGATCATCGACGTTGCCTCCGGCACCGGGGAACCGGGGTTGACCGCGGCCGCGTTGCTGCCCGCCGCCCAGGTGGTCCTGGTGGACATATCAACGGGAATGCTACGGGTCGCAGCCGAGAAGGCGGAGGTGCGCCGGCTGGATAATGTCCGCACCGTCGTCTGCGATGTGACGGCGCTGCCCTTCGCCGACGCGGCATTCGATACCGTGCTGTGCCGGTTCGGATTCATGTTCTTCCCTGACATGTCCGCGGCCCTGGCCGAACTGGTGCGTGTGACGCGGCCCGGCGGCCGGATTGTGGCGTCAGTCTGGGCCCGGGCGGCCGAAAACCCGTGGGCGAGCCTCATCCTGGGCACCATCGCACGCCACTCCGAACTTCCCGTCCCGCCCGCCGACGCCCCCGGATCCTTCCGCTGCGCCGCACACGGCTACTTGAGCCGGTTTTTCAGCGCCGCCGGACTCGTGGAGGTCGGCGAACGAAAGATCAGCTCGGACCTGGTGCTGCCGTCCGCGGAAACTTACTGGGAGTTCATGACCGACGTGGCCGCCCCCGTGGTTATCGGCCTGGGCAAGGCGGATCCAGCCTCGCGGGAGCTGATCCGCTCCGAGGTCTTCCAGTTGCTGGGCCGCTACTGGCACGACGGCGCCCTCCGGCTGCGTTCGACGGCCACCGTCGCGGCCGGGACTGTGGCGGCCGGGACTGCTGCGTAGCCTGGACCGTTGCGTAGCTAAGCGGCCGGCCCCGGCGCGGCGCCGCTGACCGCCCGGACGCTGTTGTTGCGCTTGTCGTGGGTGAGCTCGACCAGGCCCAGCTCCTCCAGCAACGGCGGCAGGTACATCCCGAACCTGCCGCGGTAGCCCTTGCGCAGCCCGTACCAGCCGCCCACCGGGTTGGCCGGGTCGCGGCCCCATGCCTCGACGGTCCCCTCGGCGGCAGGCTTGTTTTCGTCCGCTGCGCCGAGCGGAACCCAACCCTCCTGCCCCGACAGCCAGGCGTGCAGGTCCTCGATGGCCCGGAGGTGGTATTTCAGCGTGGTTGACCCCACCTGGCAGACCAGCGCGGGCGGCTCCGATTCCTCGTCCCGGTACATCGAGTATTCCGAGGTGCCCGGCGCGGTGGTGAGGGTCCAGGGATCCTGCTTGGTGCCGTCTGCCACGATGTATCCGCCTTAAGTCCGGCCGGATCACCCGGCGCCGTGGGACCGAGCCTACCCAGTGGTGCGGGCGCTTGGCGAGGTGTTAGACGCCCAGTTCCTGCCTCAGCGCCGCCACGTGGCCCTGGGCCTTCACCTGGTACTGCGCCAGCACCACGTTGCCGTCGGGATCAACGACGACGGTGGACCGGACGATTCCTTCCGTGATTTCGCCGTCGACCAGCTTCTCGCCCCAGGCGCCGTAGGCGAGGGCCACGGCGTGGTCCTCGTCGGCCAGCAGCGGGAAGGTCAGCCCGAAGTCGCCGCTGAAGCCGGCCAGGGCGTCCACGCCGTCGGGGGAAATGCCCAGGACCTCATAGCCGGAGCTCTGCAGGGCCGCGAGGCTGTCGCGGAAATCGCAGGCCTCGGTGGTGCAGCCCGGAGTCGCGGCCTGCGGGTAGAAGTACACGATGACGTTCCGGCCGCGGTAGTCCGCGAGGGACACCGGGCTGCCGGCGGCGTCGGGCAGGGTGAACTCCGGGGCGGCGGTGCCGGGCTGGAGCTTGACCGTGAGGTTGAGAGACATGGGGATCCTTCGGGGCGGGGAGCAATGTCATTCACAACACCGCCGGCGCGTGCCGTATTCCGCCGGCGTGCCGTGGGCGGTCGGGGTGGACCCGGCTGCCCGGCGACGCTGGGCTGCGGACAGCTTCCGCATAGCTGCGGCATAGCTGGCGCCGCTAGCTTGGGCGCTTATGGACCACTATTCCCCTCCCGGGTCACAGCGCAATCCCCGAGGAACCCGGCCCGGCAGCCAGCAGCATCGGCCGGCTACCCGGATCCGCGCGTTCATGCTTGGCGCCGCTGCCGCGGCAGGCGCGGCGGCGCTTGCCGTGACACTCGTCGCCGGCCTCCAGGCCGCGCCACAGGCCGACATGTCGGCGGCCGGTCTGACAGAGACCGGGCTGTCAGCCTCCGGACTGTCAGCGGCCGGGTTGTCAGCCTCCGGACTGTCGGGGACGGGGCTTTCGGCGGCCGGCCAGGCCTCGGCGGGATTGGCCGGTCCGGAGAAACCGGCGGCGGCAGCCAGTACCGACCCGGAGCTGGCTGCGGCGATCAACGGGATTATCGACGCCAACAGCCAGTATCAGATCGGCGTGGCGCTGCTGGACCTGTCCGACGGCACGGTCCAGGAAGGCGCCATCCAGAACGGCGCAGCCCAGGAATACGGCGTCGAGGCGGAGTTCGTGGCCGCCAGCACCGCCAAGGTCCTGGCGGCCGCGGCTTACCTGCACCTGGTCGAGACGGGCGAGGCCTCACTCGATGACCGGCTGGGAAACTACCGCGCGGAAATCCAGCTGCAGGCGATGATCCAGGAGAGCAACAACGACTCCTGGTCCCTGATCATGGACGCCGTCGGCCACGATGAACTCAGCGCCTACGCCGCGGCAATCGGGGTCGACTACCACCCGGAAACCAACACGCTGACCCCCGCGGCAATGGCCCGGATCCTGGCCGGACTGTATTCCGGCGGGCTCCTGGACCCGGAGCACACCGCGCAACTGCTCTCCTATATGCAGGACACCAACTACGAAACACTCATTCCGGCCGCGGTGCCCGCCGGCGTCGAGGTCTTCCACAAATACGGGCTGCTCGGCGGCAACCTGCACGACGCCGCCATCCTCACCGGAGACGACGCGGCATACGCGCTGGTGGTCTACACCAAGGGTGCGGACCTGAGCGATATCCCGGAGCGCACCGCGGTCTTCCACGACCTGGCTGCGGCCGTGGTGGACGCGCGGTTCTAGCCGAAGTCCACGCTCAGGTGGCCAGGAACCTCAGCAGGATGTCATTGACCTCGGCCCCGTGGGTCCAGAGCATGCCGTGCGGGGCGCCCTCGATCTCCACGTATTCAGCCTGCGGCAGGGCCTTGGTGAACTCGCGTCCCGTGACGTCGATCGGCAGGATGTTATCCGCCGTGCCGTGGACAATCAGGGCCGGGACGTCAATTTTGGGGATGTCGGCGCGGAAGTCGGTCAGCCAGGTCGGCTGGGCCGCGGCGGAGGCGGTGGGGCCGCTCTTGGTGGCCAGGTTCCAGCCGGCCCGCATCACTTCCTCGCTCAGCCGCGGGGTGCCCAGGAACGTGTCGCTGTTGTAGAAATTCTTGAAGAAGTCGGTGAAGAACGCGTAGCGGTCGGCGGTCACGGACTCCATGAGTCCGTCAAACACGGACTGCGGGACACCGCCCGGATTGTCCTCCGTCTGCAGGAGGTACGGCTCCAGCGACCCGAGGAACACCGCTTTCGCAACCCGTGCGGAGCCGTAACGCCCCAGGTACCGGCCCACCTCACCCGTACCCATCGAAAATCCCACCAGCACGGCGTTGTTGAGGTCCAGCGTGGTGAGGAGAGTATTCAGGTCGGCCGCGAACGTGTCGTAGTCGTAGCCCTCCGTGGGCTTACTGGACTGGCCGAAGCCGCGGCGGTCGTAGGTGATGACGCGGTAGCCGGCGCCCAGGAGCGCGGCTGTCTGCTTTTCCCAGGACGAGCCGTCCAGCGGGTAGCCGTGGATCAGGACCACCGGCTGCCCGGAGCCGTGATCTTCGTAGTAGAGCTCGACGTCGGTGCTGTTTTCGGTGCCAACCTTGATGTAAGCCATGCCGGCGGTCCTCTCCGTTTGCGTGGGTGGTTTAGCGGATACGGGTCAGTTCAAGAACGCCGGTATGGGCCGGTGTGTTCCCGCCGACTTCCGCTCATATACCCCCTGGGGTATAGTGGACTCAACAATCAACCGAAGGAGACCCGGATGTGCCAGGCAGTTGCATGCAGGAAGTGTGGAAAAACAACGTGGGCGGGCTGCGGGCAGCACGTTGACCAGGTCCTGCGCGGCGTTCCGAAGTCGAACCGCTGCGCCGGCCACGAGAAGGAGCCCGGGACCGGCTTCTTCGCCAGGATCTTCGGCCGCAAGTAGGTGCCCGAGGCCGGTGCGCGCCCGGCCCCGGGCGCGCACCGGCCCGCCGTTTGGGCTAATGTCCATAAAATGGCAACCGATGATCTTGAAGCAGCCTCACCGCGTGGGCCCGGCAGCGAGCCGCGGTGGACGTTCCTCACCAACCATGCCCACGTCCTGCTCACGATCGCCCGCGATCCGCAGATCCGGATACGTGACGTCGCCGCACGGGTGGGCGTAACCGAGCGCGCCGCGCAGAAAATCGTGGCGGACCTCGTGGAAGCCGGCTATATCACCAGGCTCCGTGCCGGCCGGCGCAACAGCTATACCGTCGCCACCGGGCGCCCCCTGCGCCATCCCCTCGACTCCGGCCATGAGCTGGACGAACTCCTCGCAGTGCTGGTGCCGGAATCCGCCGCCCGCCCCGAGGGATAGGCTGCCGCTAGAACTTCTCCGGACGCAGGACCTCGACGTCGCTCAGGAACAGGATCATGGCGTAATCCGCGTAGTAGTGCTCCTGGAGATAGGCGGCGATGGTGTCCGCCGTCGCATCGTCGCACACCACCTCGAGGCGGATGTTGCTGTTTGCCTCCCACCCCGCGCTGCGGACTCCCCGATGGCCCTTCCCGCGCGCGTCGGTGATGGTGTATCCGTGGGCGTTCATCCGCTCGATGTCCTTGACCAGGGTGCTCTCCAGCGCCGCTTCGGTCACTACGGTCAACAATTTGCGTGTATGGCTCTTCATGGCTCTTATCCTCTCGCGAAAGCGTGGACCCACACCGCGAGGGCGTGGTAGATCGGGATGCCCAGCAGGACGTTGAAGGGGAAGGTGATCCCCAGTGACGCCGCCAGGGACAGGGTGGGGTTGGCTTCCGGTACCGAGATGCGCATGGCCGCCGGGACCGCGATGTAGGACGCGCTCGCGGCCAGCGTCGCCAGCACGGCGGTGCCGCCTACCGAGAGGCCCAGGGCCCAGCCCAGCCCGGTGCCGACGACGGCCGAAAAGAGCGGCATGCCGATTCCGAAGCCGATCAGGAACAGGCCGTACTGGCGCAGGCTGCCCACCTGGGTTGCCGTGATCAGGCCCATCTCCAGCAGGAAGAGGGCAAGGATCCCCTTGAACAGGTCAAAGAACAGAGGCTCGATCGAGGTCAGACCCTCGGGTCCCGCGATCCAGCCGATCAGCAGGCCGCCGAGGAGCAGCACGATGCCCTTGCCGAGGAATACCTCATGGGCGATTGACTTCCAGCGGGTCTGTCGCGAGAGTCCGCGGGCCAGGACGATGCCGACGATGATGGCCGGGACCTCCAGGAGCACCAGCAGGAGTGGCATGTGTGCCTCGAACGCAATCTGGCGGCTGCCGAGATAGGCGATCACAACGGCGAAGGTGCCGACGCTGACGGAGCCGTAGTGGGCCGCGATGGACGCCGCATCGGCCCGCTTGAAGCGGCCGAGGTAGCGCAGGACGGGAAAAGCGGCCAGGGCGAGGAAGAAGCCCAGCGCCACCACGGCCAGCATCTGGGGCAGGAGGTCCGTAAACGGCTGCTTGGCCAGCTCAATGCCGCCCTTGAGGCCGATGGAGAGGAGCAGCACAATACTGACCAGCTCATAGACCGCGGCGGGAAGGCGCAGTTCTGACCGCAGTAGCCCGGCCGTGGCGCCGAGCAGGAAAAAGAGAATGATGGGATCGATCACGGGGGTGCTCTCTTGGTCGTTGGGTCCGGCCGGGGGAGTGGCGCGAAGGTGCCCGTGACCAATAATGCACGCCTTTTGATTCACGATCAAGAATTCGTGTATTAAGTTACGTAATAACTTTCCTTAGGTCTCCCGGCCCGCACGAGGTAGGCGCCGGCGTCGGGCCCCCACGGCGGGCGGAAGGCGTAAAGGCAGGCCAACCGGACGCGGGTGGCCGCCGCGTAGGCGGCGAACCGCTCCGGGCTGACCCCGAGCTGCCCGGCCGCCGCCATGATCTGTCCGTGCGCCAGCCGGTACCGGTGCGGCGTCAGCCGGTGCTGGAGCCGGCGCAAGGCCAGGTGGACGTCGAGGTTGGCCAGGTCCAGGGCAGGCTCGGCGAGGCAACTGCCGTCGAAGTCGACCAGCCCGGGCGGGCCGGACCCGCCGGTGGAGAGTATTTGTTTGTCGTGCAGGTCCCCGTGGGCCCAGGCCAGCGGATCGGGGCGGGAGGACGTGAGCAGGCTGACGGCATGGTCCCGCTGGGCGAGGAGTGCTGCCCGGGCCGGGGCGGCCGCCGGAATGCCGTCGCTGTGGGTCAGCCAGTGGCCGGTCCAGCGCCGGAGCGTGCCGATCTCGGCGTCGGCCGGATGTTCCGGCAAGGCGTCCGACGCGGTACGCAGCGCCTGGCCGGGGGCGGCCCGGGCCGCGGTGACCCAGGCCCGGGACCACGCGGCCCACATTGCGGCGTAGCCGGCGTCCGTGACGGCCGTGCGGTCCTCTCCCAGTTCCAGGAAGGACCGGCCGGGCAGGGCGCTGAACGCCACCACGTCGGTCCCCGCGACCAGGAGCCGGGGTGTGGCGAAGCCGCCGCCGGCCAGCACCTCTGCTGCGGCGGCATGGCTGGCGGCGACCTGCGGGGCGTAGCCGGGGCGGAGGACCTTGATGTACCGGTCCCCGGCATGGACGACGGCGCGCTTGTGCGCCCGGTGGACCACCACCTCGCCGCCTGCCGCCTCCGTTTCGAGCGACGGGAGCCGGGGATCGGCGCGCGGAACCAGACTGAAGGCGCCGTGCCGGAGGTGACCCGCGCGGACGCCCGCTGCCGCGCGTCCGCGCTTCGCGGCGGGGGCGTCCGGCGGTGTCTCGAGCCCTGCCGGGGCCGGAGCCGCAGGCAGGAAAACCTCCACGCTGTATTCGCCGGCGGACTTTTCCGGCCACGCCCTGCGGACCTGCCAGAGCGTGCCGGCGGCGTCCTCGACCTGCAGCGGAATGTCCGGGTGCCAGGTCATTGGACCAGCTCGGCGGCCCGGTCAAGGTGCCGGGCGATGGCCTCAGCCCAGTCCGTGGTGCGTTCCCGGAACGGGTCGACGCTGTTGCAGAAGAGCCGCCAGGCGGCCCAGGCCGTGACTGCGCCGGGGGCGAACCGGCCGCCGGCGTCGCGATAGCCCTGGAAGAGGGCCTCCGTGTGGGGGCCGGGCCCGGGGGCCGCCTGCCACTGGCGGATGTCCTCGACGGCGGCGAAGGATCCGAGATCGGACTCCGCGGCCCCGAAGCGGGCACGGTCAAAGTCGATCAGGCGGACGTCGCCGCCGCTGACCAGCACCTGGTCTGCGGAGAAATCGCCGTGGACCAGCACCGGCGCCGCCCCGGCCGAAACATCCTGAAGCCGGCGGCGGATCCGTGCGGCCAGCCGTTCGGCCGGTGCGGCAAGCTCCGGGACCAGTGCCGAGATCATCTCCAGCGTGGGTGCCAGCTGGTCCGCGGCATACCCGAACACGTTCGCCTGCGCCGTCCCTTGTGCAAGGTCAGCCGCAGGGCCAGGCGGAGAGTCCTGGGCGGCGCCCTCGATAGTGCCCTGGGCCGTGCCCAGCGCAGGGGGTGCGCCGGCTTCGGGACCGGTGACGCGGTGGAGTGCGGCGAGGGCCGCACCGGCGTGCCGGGCGCTCTCCGGCGTGCCGGCGGCCGCGAGATCCCCGTCGCCCCAGGCCGGGCTGGCGCGGGTGCCGCGGCGGGAACACTGCGCATCTCCGAGTTCGGGCAGCACGGGGACGCCGTGCCGGCGCAGCCGTTCCTGCAGCCACCGGTCGGCGTCCTCGTGGAGGGGGTGCGCGGCGGTCTTGACCACGATCGGCCCGGCCGTGGTCGGCTCCAGCAGCACGAGCCGGCGCTCCGGGTTGTAGCGGAGGACCTGCGCGGTCCCGTTGAGCAGCTCCCCGGGCCGCGGCACCGCCCCGAGCTGGCCCAGGCCGCGCTGGGCGAGCCAGCGCAGGTTCTTGCGCAACGCCCAGTCGTCCGCGACGCTGCCGACGGCGATGAACGCGTCCCGGTCCGGCGGTCCGGGGCGCAGGAACCGGATGCCGCCGCCGGTCCGGGCCGAAACGGCGGCCCGGCCGGCCAGCTTGGCGCCGGCGTCGGCGGCTCGCGTGACGGCCCAGCCGTGGTCCTCTACGCCGCCGCGGGTGCGGATGAAGGCTACGAGCGCGGACGTGTGGGGCTTGTACCGGACCCGGGTGATGCGGACTTCCTCGCCCATCAGGGACGAGAGCAAGCCGGCGTCGAGCACAACGGACAGGCAGGGCAGGTCCGGGTCGCGGCCGGCCAGCGAGCGGTCCGCGTCCTGCGGCCGGGTCCTCAGCGCGCTCATGTCCGCGCCTCGACGTCGTCGGAGAAACCGTCGGGCAACTCGTCCGGAAGGTCTTCACCGCTGCGGCGGGGAACCTCACCCATCCACTGGCTGAAGCGGCTCGCCGGGTCCTGCAGCAGGTCCAGCGGCCGGCCTTCTTCGACGATCCGGCCCTCGTCCAGCCAGATCACCCGGTCGCACAAGCGCGCGGCGAAGGAGTCGTGGGTGATCGTGATGGAGGTCCGGCCCCGGGTCAGGACTTCCAGGGAGTCCAGGATCGATTCGCGGGACGCCGGGTCCAGCCCCGCGGTTGCCTCGTCCAGGATGATGATCGGCGCCTGCCGGAGGATGGCGCGGGCGATCGCGAGCCGTTGGCGCTGCCCGCCGGAGAGGTCCTTCGCGGCGTCGCCGAGCACCGTGTCATAGCCGTTGGGCAGGGCGCGGATGAACGTGTCCGCCCGGGCCAGTACGGCGGCTTTTTCGATGTCCTCGTCCGTCGCGTCGAGGCGTCCGAACCGGATATTTTCCCGGACCGTGATGCCAAAGAGGACGGAGTCCTGCAGCAGGATGGAGACGTGGGACCGCAAGGATGCGATCCGGAGCTCCTTCACATCCTCCCCGCCCACCCGGACCGTGCCGGAGGTGGGGTCGATCATGCGCAGCACCAGGCTGGCCAGCGTCGACTTTCCGGCCCCGGAGGGCCCCAGGATGGCCAGGTGTTCCCCGGCAGGGATGCTGAGGTTGATCCCGTGCAGGACGGTGGTTCCCTCGCCGTGGCCCGCGTCGACGTTCTCGAACACGATGTCCGGGTTGCTATTGGCGAGCGGGCGCGCGTCGGGCGCTTCGGGGACGTCGGTCTCGGCTTCGAGCAGGTCCGCCACGCGCTCGCCGGAGGCCGTGGCGCGGGCGATCCGGCTGGTCTGCTTGGCCAGGTCCTTGAGCGGTTTCATGCCGGTCTTGAGGTAGGTCAGGAAGATGATGAGGTCGCCCGGGGTGATCGTTTGGTCCAGCACGCGCATGCCGCCGCCAGCCAGGACCACGGCGATCGCGACGCCGATCAGCACGTCGGTTCGGCGCTCGAGGCTGGCCGCGAGCCGCAGCGCCACCACCCCGGTTCCCAGGGTCGCGTTGTTGGTGCTGCGGAAGTTCGAGCTGATGGTGTCCTCCAGGCCGTAGGCCTGGACCTCGCGCATGGCGCCGAGGGTCTGTGCCGCCGTGGTGGCTAGCGCGCCTTCACCGGTGCGGGACATCCGGGCAGCCTTCCGGATGGGGCCCGAGCTCCGCCGCGACAGGAAGGCGAACACGCTGGTGGCCACGAACACGACGAGGGCCAGCAGCGGATCCAGCCAGAACAGGATGCCGGTCATGGCGACCAGCGTGACGGTGTTGCCGAGCATCGGCATGCCGGCGGTGACGGCGACTTCCTGCAGGCGCGAAACATCGCCCACCAGCCGCTGGACCGTGTCCCCGGTCGAGGCCCGGGTATGGTGCCGCATGGACAGGCCCTGGACGTGGCGGAACGTGCGCGCCCGGAGATCGGCCGCAACCCGGGAACCGACGAGGGCGAAGGAAATTGCGGAGTAGTAGTTGGCCACGGCCCGCAGTAGGCTGATGGCCACGATGGCCCCGCCGCACAGCAGCATCGTATCCAGGCCGGCCTCCAGTTTGGGACCGGGCCGGTTCAGGTTCGCGCCCAGGGCCCGCGACACTGCATCGATCACGAGTTTCACCGGCCAGGGTTCCAGCAGCCGGAACAGCACATCAAAGGCCAGCGCCGTGAAGCCGGAGGTCACCAGGAGGCGGTGCCCGCGCAGATGGGGGCGCACGCAGTGCAGGGTCCGGCGAAGCCCGGACGGGGGCTTGGCCGGCTTGCGGCGGCGCGGCCGCCATCCGGACCGCCGGGACCTGGCCGCCGTCATTGCATGACCACCCGCCGGGCGGGCGGCAGGGCCGCCGTGATCCTCGCAAGCACGCCGGTCCAGCTGAACCGCTCCACGGCGTCCCGCCGGGCCTGGGTCCCGAGCCGTTCCCGCAGCACCGGATTTCCCGCGAGCCGGGTCAGGGCCGCGGCCAGCGGCTCCGGCTCCCCGGGAGGAACCAGGATCCCGGTGCGTCCGTCGTCGATGATCGACGGGATCTGGCCCACCGCACTGGCGACGATAGGCATCGCCGCCGCCATGTACTCGTAGACCTTCAGCGGCGAGAAGTAGTCGTCCCGGCCGGGGGTATCAGGCGGGTAGGGGGCCGCTGCGGCGTCGCATTGGATCAGGAGGTCCGGGACGGACGCGGGCGGAACAGCGCCGGTGAAGACCGTTTCGACGCCCAGCGACGCGGCGAGCCCCTTGAGTTCGGCCCGGCCTGGGCCGTCGCCGATGATCAGCACGGTCCAGTGGCGGTCCGGTGCGTCCGTCTGCCGGTTGGCCAGGGCCACCGCCTGCAGGAGTGCGGGGAGTCCGTGCCATGGTTTCAGGGTGCCGACGAACGCCACGGTCAGGTGATGGGGGTTCCGCCGGCCGGGACTCCGGGGGGTGATCCTGGCGGCGTTGACTCCGTTCGGGACCAGGACCGTGCGGGCTGCCGGTACTCGGGCCTGCACCCAGCGGACCACGGGGTCGGAGACGCAGGCGACGACGTCGGCCGAGCCGGCGTTGATCCGGAGGACCGTTTCGGCCTTTTTGACGTCGAACAGTTCCCGGTACCGGAGCTGCTCGTCGATCAGCGGGGCGTTGACCTCCAGGATCGAGGGGACGTTGAGGATCCGGGCGACGACCGACAGTGCCGGGCTGAACAGCGAATACCGCTCGTAGACCAGGCCGCACCCGTGCCGCAGGACCTCGTCCGCGAGGGCCAGTGCCGCCTCCTGGACGGCGTGCTCCCTGGCCTCGCCGGGGACGGCGGTACCCGGCGGGACTTCGACGACGGCGAGGTCGTCAAGGTCGGCGGGCCGGGCCGGCCCGAGCCGGGTGCAGTAGAGCGTGACGGTGGCACCGGACTTGCGCCAGGCCCGGATGATCTCCTGGACGTGGACGGAGGACCCCTTGGTCCCGAACACGGGGACTCCCGGGTCTGCGCAGAGGTAGGCGACGCGCATCAGGCGACCTTCCGTTCCGGGCGGCACAGGGACCTCAGGAGCGCGGCCTGGCGGTGGACGTCAAACTCCGCCTCGATCAGCGCCCGGGCGTTGCGTGCCAGTGCGGCACGGTCGGTGCGGGGGGAGCCGAGGTGCTGGATGGCCCGGGCGAGGGCGTGCGGGTTGCCGGGCCGGACCAGGACGCCGGTCCGGCCGTTCCGGATCACTTCCGGGATCCCGGTGACCGCTGTGCTGATGCAGGGAACGCCGGTGGCCATCGCCTCGAGCAGGACGGTCGGCATGCCGTCGGCGTTGCCGTCGGCGCCGATGACGCACGGGGCGACGAAGACGTCGGAGGAACTGAGCAGTTCGTGGATCTGATCCTGTGTCTGCGGGCCGATCAGGTGGACATGGCCTCCGAGGCCCAGCCGGGCAATACCGGCCTCGAGGTCCTCGGCCAGGGCGCCTGTCCCGGCGATGCGGAGGTCGAAGTTGAAGCCCTGTTCCAGCAGCTCGGCCGCGGCCGGCAGCAGGTGCTGGAAGCCCTTCTTTTCCACGAGGCGGCCGACGGCGGAAATGCGCACCGTGCTGCCGGGGGGCCGGGGTTCCCGGTAGGGAAAACGGGCCAGCTCCAGGCCGTTGCGGACCAGGTGAAGCCGGGAGGTGGACGCCGGGTAGCGCCGGCGCAGGTAGTTGAAGTTGAAGCTGCTGATCGTGATGGCGTGGTGGGCCTGTTCCAGCTTGGTCCGCAGGTCCTCGTCGATGACGGGTTCGCGGAAGATGTCCACGGCGTGGGCGGTGAAGGAGAACGGGATGCCGGTGATGGCCGACGCGAGCCGGGCCACGGACGTCGCGACGGAGGCGAAGTGGACGTGCATGTGCCGGATGTTGCGGCCCTGCAGGGCGATGGCGAGGTTGATGGCCTGGACGGCGTCGTCGGGCGTCGCGGCCGCGAGCTCGGCGAGGTTCCTGGCCACCGCTCCGGTGAGGCCGGCCGCCTCGGCCGCCCGGAGTCTCTCCCACAGATCGATGGTCTTGATGGGGCGTTCAATGTAGGTCACGGGCGCCTGGACCCGGGCCAGCTCGTGGTGGAACCGTGGATCGTTGGGCGGACGGAGCGAAAAGATCTCGATCCGGTCCCCGGCGGCCTCGCGGGCCAGGATTTCCGAAACGATGAACGTTTCGGAGAAGCGCGGGTACATCTTCAGGACATAGGCTGTCCCTGCTTCAGACGGCGACACGGCCAGCTCCTTCCATCGCTGGTGCCGCGGAGGTGCTTGCGGCGGCACCGACGAGCGGTTGCAGCAGCTCGGCCGCCAGCTGGGGGACCCGGATCAGTCCGTCCCGCATGGCCCGGCGGCGGTCCACCGTGGTGCCGAGGCGTGCGGTCAGCCAGGCGGCCAGGAGCTCGGGGGTCAGGGTGCCGATGTCCTGCTGTTCCAGGTAGCCGGCTTCGACCATGGACGCGGCGCGGATGCGCTGCTCCGCGCGGGCCTGCGTCCGGGGGACGAGCAGGGCCGGAACGTCGGTGCTCATGATCTCGCACACCGTGTTGTAGCCGGCCATCGAGACGACGGCGGCGGCATGGCGGATGTGGAAGAGGACGTCGTCGACGGCGGCAACGACCTTGACCCCGGGCAGTGCCTGGCGGCGCAGGTCATCGAGTTGATCGGCGGGCATCTGCGGTCCCGCGACGACCAGGTGGCCCAGCCCCGGGGGCACCGGGGCGGTGGCCGCCATGCGGGCCAGGGCATACCCGTCGGAGCCTCCGCCGACCGTCGTCATGAAATAGGGTCCGGGCATGCAGCTCGTTCCGGAGATCGAGGGCCGGCCCGCGGCCAGGTACCCGGTGTACCGGATCAGTTTCCGCAGCGAGAACGGGATCTCCCCGGCGGCCATCGGATCGTGGATGCTGGGGTCCCCGTACACCCAGATGGCGTCGAAGAGGTCTTTGACCACCCGGGGGCCGCCGCAGCGCTCCCATTCGGCAAAGGCAGTTTCCGGGGCGTCCAGGACTTCGCGGAGGCCCAAGACGATCCGGACCCGTCCGCCCAGGCGGGTCCGCCGCAGGGCCGACTCCAGCTCGTGGTGGATCCCGGTAGCGTGGCGGTCCACAATCACCAGGTGCGGATGGAAGCCGGTAAGGGTGGCCTGCAGCAGGGTGGCGCGCAAGGACACAAGATCGCGCATCGGCAGGTCCACGTTGCGGGGCTGGTAACCGGCGGGGCCCTTCGAAACCCCCGGGATCAGGACCCAGTCCCACCCCTCCGGTGCCTGGAATGCGGGCGCCTGCGCGGTTCCCGTGATGAGGATGCCGGTCACCGGACGGCCGGTGAGGACCGGAAGCTGGTTGTTCAGGGCGTGGGCCAGAGCGAGGTTCCGTCGGACGTGGCCAAGTCCTACCGAGTCATGTGAGTAAAGCACGATCCGCATGGCCTCCACGACGATCCTCCCCCGGGCCGGCGGCTGCACGGCGTTGTGTCTGCCGGCGGTATCCCTGATGTCACTTCCAGTCTGGGACCGCGGGGTGAGGGAAGGATGAGTGGAAGATTAAGGATTCCTCATGCGCTATCAGATGCGGATGCCTGCGCCCTGGAGCGGGATCCGGATCAGGAAGGACGAGCCGTAACCGTACTCGGACTCCACGGACGCCGTGCCGCCGTGCGCCTGGGCTATGGCGGTGACGATGGCCAGGCCCAAGCCGGCGCCCTGCTGGCCGCGGCCGGGCTGGGCACGGCCGAACCGTTCGAAGATCCGTTGCTGGTCCTCGGCGGCGATTCCGGTGCCGTCGTCACGGACCCACAGCACAAGCGTGTCCGGTTCTGCCAGCGGGGTGCCGTCCGACGCCGTCGGGCCCTCAATGCTGCAGCCCAGCGCGATGGTCGACCCGGGGCCGGTGTACTTGACGGCGTTGGCGGCGAGCTGGACGAGGGCCTGGGTGAGCCGCTGGGGGTCGGCTTCGACAACGAAGTCGGCAGTTTCGTCGAGCTGCCACTTCCGGTGCCCGAGGACCCGGACCTTTTCCATGACCTGATGCAGGAGGATGCTGGTCCGGATCGGTTCCTTGCGGAGGAAGTCAGGGTGGCCGGAATTTGCCAGCAGCAGCAGGTCGTCCACGAGGCGCTGCATCCGGTCCACTTCGTCGAGGAGCACGTCGCGGGTTGCGATCACATCGGCCGGGTCATCCACCGCCACCAGTTCCAGGTGTCCGCGGAGGATAGTGAGCGGTGTCCGGAGTTCATGGCCGGCGTCGTCCAGGAACTGCTGCTGCTGCTGGGCGCCTTCATCGAGGCGTTCCAGCATCGTATTGAAGGTCTTGGCCAGCAGCGTGACGTCATCCGCGCCGTCGCGCACTTCCACCCGCTGGGTGAGATCCTCCTGGCTGACCACGCGCGAGGCCTCGCGCAGGCGCCGGAGCGGATCCAGCAGCCGGCCTGCGACGAGGCTGCCGATCGCGGCCGCAGCGAGCAGCGTCCCGAAGGCGACCAGCGAGTAGGTCCGGACCGAGGCCAGGTTGTGTTCCCACTGGTCCCCGGCGTCCCGGCCGACGAGCAGGTATGTGGAGGGCGGCCCGTCCGGGCGGTCCAGCGGGACCACCACCACCCGGAGCGGGCGTCCGGCCAGATCGAACTGGCCGAACGCCGGCCCGGCCGGGCTCCTGAGTTCGGCGGCGGCCGGGTAGATGGCCTCCATCATGAGCCTGCCGTTCGGGCTGCCCTCCACGGTCCAGGCCACGCCGGCGTTGGTGATGCCGGCCATCACTTCGTTGCTGCGCGGCTCGATGTCTTCGGCGGCCTCGTGCAGCCGCCTGATTTCCGGGTCCGTGCTGTTGGTGCTGTTCAGGGCCACGAGCCGCACGAGCGACGTGGCCTTGTCCAGGATGGCCGCGTCGATCGTGGTTCCGGTGTCCTCGAACTGGACGGTGAAGGCGATCGCACCGGAGCCCGCCAGGCCCGCGAGCATCATGCCCAGCATGGCGGCCACCACCCGGAACCGGACGGAGTGGATCTTCGCGCTCCAGCCGGTCGCGTCCGGCTCCTCGGTCCGGGGTGTGATGTCCAGGGGTTCGGGCGTGATCCGGCCTATGCCGGGCCGGTCTTCAATGGAGGTCACGGTATCCCCTGTCCGTAGGTCCTTAGCCGAGGCGGTAGCCCGCGCCCCGGGCGGTCACGATGTGGTCCGGTCCGATTTTCTGCCGCAACTGGCGCACGTAGACGTCGACGACGTTCGAGGTGCCGTCGAAGTCGTAGCCCCAGACATGGCTGAGGAGCTGCTGCCGGCTCAGGATCTGGCCCGGATGGTGCAGGAACATTTCGACCAGGGCGAATTCCCGGGCCGAGAGCTCCACTTCCTTCTCCCCGATGCTGACAGTCCGGGTATGCAGGTTCAGCTCGAGCGCCCCGTACCGGATGGTGTTGCCCGCGGCCGGCTCCGCACCGTCCGCCGGCCGCAGCCTCAACCGGATCCGCGCCAGCAGTTCCTCGAAGCGGAACGGCTTGACCATGTAATCGTCGGCGCCGTTGTTCAGCGCCGCCACGGTGTCGGCCGGGGCCGCGCGCGCCGTCAGGAAGATGACGGGAATCGTGACCTGGTTGTGGCGGAGCGCGCTCAGGACGGTGAAACCGTCGAGGCGGGGGAGTCCGATGTCGAGCAGGAGAAGATCGAAGTCGCCGCCGGAGGCGTAGTCCAGGGCCGTTACGCCGTCGGCCACCACGGTGGGGGCATAGCCTGCTGCCCGTAGGCCCTTTTCGATGAAGCGGGAGATACGGTCTTCGTCTTCGGCAATCAGGATGCGGATCACGGTGGACTCTAGAGGGCGGCTGACAGGGCGGCAGAGGCCCCCAGCAGGCCTTGGTGTACCCGGGGTTCGGGCAAAAGCGTACGGCAGGTGCGGTATTTCTATCCTGCCTCCTGTTCCGGCGCCCGCGCCAGCCTTAACCGCGGGCCGTTCTCAGCTGCATCACAGCTAACGGGGTCCGGCCGGCCCGGCGACCTATCCCGTCCGGGGGTCGAAGACCACACCCTGGTCCTGGTGCTGGACCGCCCAGCTGAACCACATTTCGAAGTAGAACGGGATGGTGGTGCCGTCCGGTCCGGTGATTTCGAGGTTGTTCTCCGCCTTGGTCAGCGTGACGGACTTGCCATCCACCTCGGTGGTGTAGCTCCGGCCGTTCTCCAGGGCCAGCCAGGGCGCGGCCGCCGGGGACCCGTCCACGGTGAAGGCGACGAAGATGTCCTTGGCGAAGTAGCGGGGATCGTTGAAGCTGGGCCGGAAGACAAACCGGTCGTCCTGGTCGTAGCCGCCGTAGGGGTTGGAGGCGTAGTTGCGCCGGTGGCCGGTGTCTTCGCTGAGGATCATCGCCGTGGGGTGCTGGGCCTTGATCTCGCCCACGCTCAGCAGCTGGAATTTGTGCAGCGCCAGCTGGTGGCCGAAGTGGGTGCCCGCGAGGGCTTTGCCGGTGCTTTGCTGCCACAGGGTCTCGGTGCTGCGGTCGAACATGATCAGGTTGCTCTCCAGCAGGGCCCCGCTGACGCCGAAGGTGGTCACCTCGCCGCCGGGCAGGACCCGGTCGAAGACGATGGCGCTGCCGCACAGCGGGCAGAACGTCACGGCGACGGGTTCGCCGTCGATCGTGTCGTTGGCGATTTCGTGCCAGACCAGGATGTTGTAGGGGTAGGCCTTGGTTTCGGTGCTGCCCTCGAGCAGCAGCGCCTGGACGTTGTCCGGGCGGGCGAACTCGGAGACGGGGATGAAGGCGGGGTTGTCCAGGGCCGGGATGCCGTCCTTGGCCGGTCCGCCGCTCAGGGCGTTGGCAATGGCGGGATCGGCGCGGCTGAAGTCCGTGGTGGGGAAGGACTGGCGGAGGAACGCCGGCACGTCCGCGGCGTCCGGGGCATCCTGCGTGCCGCTGCCGCTGCCGGTGTCCTGCCGGTTCTGGGCTGAGTCGATGAACCCCTGCTCGAGCGCCACCGTGCCCAGGAAGCCGCGTTCGATCAGCCAGGTTTCGATGTTGCGGATCTGCCCGGAGGCGATCAGCAGGCCCACCAGCACGAGGAAGACGCCCAGGCCGCGGCGGAACCTGCCCTGCGGGTTCGTCGCCCAGCCCAGGCGTGTGGTCACCTTGCGGCCGCCGAGCGCGACGAGCAGCAGGACCGCGGCCAGGCCCAGCGTGTAGGCGGCGAGGTTGCTCAGGCCGACGGTGAAGTTGGCCGGGAGCACGACGGCGAGGATCAGCCCGTAGGTGGGGCTGCAGCTTGTGAACGCCGGGCCGAGGGAGAAACCGAGGAGCATGCTCCGTGAGGTTCCGGTGCGGGTGGCCGTTCCGGCGGACAACCGGCCCGAGGCGTCCGTCAGCTTGAGCCGCTCCGCGATCCAGTCCCACATCCGCGGGAACGCGAGCGAGGCGCCGATGAAGGCCACGAGGGCGCCGGAGATGATCAGCCAGACGTCGCTCGGCACGCCGAGGAGCACGGTGGTGGCCTTGATGAGCAGGGTGAAGAGCACCACCGAGACGGCCAGGCTGGCGATGATGATGTACGGCGCCCGGCGGTTCTGCTCGGCGGCGGAGCCGGCGAGGACCACGGGCAGCAGCGGCAGGACACAGGGGGAGAGGACGGTGAGGATGCCGGCCAGGAAGGCCAGCGGCAGGAGCTCCATGGCGGACCGCCGGTCCTAGCGGATTTCCTTGAGGACGGCGTCAAGGTCCCGGCTCAGGTTCCACGTGGCGATCTGCGAGCCGTCGGGCCGGACCTGCACGAGCGTGTGCTGGAGCCGGACGCCGTACTTCTGCTTGAGCGCGGTCTCGGAGTCGTAGTCCACTTTCAGGATCTTCACACCGGCGGGAATGTTGGCGGCGTTGGCCTCGATATCGGAGGCGAGCAGCTTGCAGGTGGAGCACCACGTGGCGTGGAAGAACAGGACCACCTTGTCCGTCTCCGACGCCGAGGACACCGCCTCGGGGGAGTAGGCGGTGAAACTGCCGGCCTGGGCGGTGCCCGCGGCGGCGGACCCGGAGGCGTCCGTAGCGGCGGAGGACTGCGTGCCGGCGGGCGCACTGTTCGCCGGCGCCGCGCTGCTGGCGGTGCCGCCGGCGGCCGTGCCGGCCGTGGTCCCGGCGGGAGCGGCGCAGGACGAGGCGCCCAGGGCGAGGAGGACTCCCGCGATTGCGACGGCCAGGAGTGGTTTCTTCACAGGATGCACCTTTCAGCGACGGCGGACGGTTCGGCGTCTTCTGCCTTCACCGTAGCAAGGCCCCGGCCAGCCGTTCTGTGTCCGTGCACACAGAACGGCGGCGGACCGGCCACGGCGGTGCCTCGGTTAGGCTGGCACCCATGCCCCGGAAAATATTTGTCAGCCTGCCGGACGCGACCCTGCGCGAGTACCTTCAGCCGCACCCGGACGTCACCATTCTCGACTGGGACTTTACCGGTGAGCCCCCGCAGCCACGGATCGATATTGTGGTGCCGCCCTATATGGGCGGCCCGCAGGTCCTGCAGCGGCTGGAGGCCGCGGAAACGGCGCTCGTGCAGAGCCAGTCGATCGGCTACGACGGGGCCGCGGAGTTCCTCCCGGCCGGCCGGGTCCTCGCCAACGCCGCCGGCGTCCATGAAACCTCGACGGCGGAGCTGGCCCTGACCCTGATCCTCGCCAGCCAGCGCGAATTCCCCCGGCTCCTGGCCAACCAGCAGGAGGGCCGGTGGGATGCCCGGCCCACCGCCAGCCTGGCCGACCGCCGCGTCCTGATCGTCGGCTACGGCGGGGTGGGCAAGGCGATCGAGGACCGACTCCTGGCCTTCGAAGCACACGTGACCCGGGTGGCGAGCCGGGAACGGACCGATGCGCGGGGCCACGTCCACGGCATCGCCGAACTGCACGCACTGCTGCCGGAGCACGAGATCGTGGTGGTGGGCGTCCCGCTGAGCGAATCCACCCGGCACCTGATCAATGATGACTTCCTCGCGGCCATGCCGGACGGCGCCCTCCTCGTGAACGTGGCCCGGGGTCCGGTGGCGGACACCGACGCCCTGGTCCGGCACACCGCGTCCGGGCGGATCCGGGCCGCGCTGGACGTCACCGATCCCGAGCCGCTGCCGGCGGACCACCCGCTGTGGCGGACCCCCGGCGTCATCATCAGCCCGCACGTGGGCGGGGCGAGTTCGGCGATGCTTCCGCGCATGGGCCGGCTGCTGCAGCGCCAGGTCGAACTCATGCTGGCGGGCGAGCCGCCGGTCAACGTGGTGCTGAACAGCTAGCAGGCGTCAGAGCCCGAACAATGCCCCGGTGATTTCGTCGGTGAGCTGGTGGATGAGGTCGATCCGGGCGGCGCTGTCGGCGTCGTCGGGTCCCCAGGTGTAGATCACCACGGCGTAGGAGCGGCCGTCGGATTCGAGCAGGGCGGCGTCGTGGACGTAGC
This sequence comes from uncultured Actinomycetota bacterium, assembly GCA_963769515.1. GTDB lineage: Bacteria > Actinomycetota > Actinomycetes > Actinomycetales > Micrococcaceae > Arthrobacter. Next base: position 884 of record CAVYMG010000029.1, on the reverse strand, counting down.
CCTCCACCACCCCGTACTTGTGGTGGACCGTGATGCCCGGGGCGAGGGCGGCCGGGATGAGGTCCTCGTCATTGGTCTGCTGCATGTAGCCGAGCAGCTCCGCGGTGTGGCCGGCGTCGAGCAGCTTGCCGGTGGCGAGCCGCTGCAGCAGAAGCGCCATGTCCTGCGGGGTCAGGAGGTTTTCCTCGGGGTCGTAGCGGATGCCGAGGGAGGACGCGTACGCGGTCAGCTCGGCGTAGCCGATGTCCTGCATGAGCAGCAGCCAGGAGTCGTCGCTGCTGGTGTTGATCATGGCCTTGAGCTGGAACGCGGCGTCGAAGGAACCCAGCGGGGTGTCCAGCGACTTCTCGCCGGTTTCCACCAGGTGGTAGTAGGCGGCCGCCGTCAGGATTTTCGCGGTGCTGGCCGCGGCGTACTGGGAGCTGTCGCCGTAGCTTCGGAGGTTCCCGTCAGCCATGTCCGCGATCGCCACGCCGATCCGGTGCCCGGCGTGGTCCGCCATGATCGCCTGGATCCCGGCGCCGGGGTCGGTCGCGGCGTGCGGTGCGCTCTCCTGCGCCGGGGCGGCCGCGGGGCCGGCGGCCAGCGTCGATTGCCCGTGCGGCATATTTGCGTGGAAGCCCGACGCCGGTACCGGCCCCGTGCGGGCCTGGGCAAACGTGAGGACGCCGGCCACGACCAGGACGGTGGCGGCCCACGCCGCGACGGCGGTGCGCCGGCCGGTGCTGGCCGGCGGTGCGGGCCGGTACGGTCCTCGGTAGTTCATGCGGCAGGATCTTTCGCTTCAGGGAGGGGGATACCTAGTACGTTAGCCGCCCCGGCGGCGCGGTTCGCGAAAGTTACGGGAGTGTCCCGCACCCGGCTGAAAGTACCCGCCGACAATT
>CAVYMG010000028.1:0-20600 GCA_963769515.1 uncultured Actinomycetota bacterium | reverse complement strand
CGGACTCTGGGCCGCCTCCAAGGGCCTCTGGGTTGTCACCGACGAAATCTACGAACACCTGACGTACGACGGCGTGCCCTTCACCTCGATCGCCACGGCCGCCCCGGAACTCGGCGACAAGGTCGTGATCCTCAACGGCGTGGCGAAGACGTATGCAATGACCGGCTGGCGGGTGGGCTGGATGATCGGCCCGGCCGACGTCATCAAGGCCGCCACCAACCTGCAGTCCCACGCGACGTCGAACGTCTCCAACATCATGCAGGTCGCGGCCATTGCCGCAGTGTCCGGTCCGCTGACCGCCGTCGATGAGATGAAAGTCGCCTTCGACCGCCGCCGGAAAGCGATCGTGGCAGGCTTGAACGCCATTGACGGCGTCGAATGCCCGACGCCGAAGGGCGCGTTCTATGTCTACGCGGATGTCCGCGCCCTGCTGGGCAAGGAATTTCCGTCGGCGAACGGCCCGGTGCGCCCGGCAACATCCGCGGACCTGGCCACCCTGATCCTGGACGAAGTCGAGGTTGCTGTTGTTCCGGGTGAGGCGTTCGGCCCGTCCGGCTACCTCCGACTCTCCTACGCCCTCGGCGACGAGGATCTTGCCACCGGTGTCGCACGCCTGCAGGACTTCCTGGGCCAGGCCAAATAGAGCTTCCCGCACGTCCCGGATGATGTCCTGAGCGTCCCTGCATTTACTGTGCGGGGGCGTTGGGCGTTGAGCGGCACGACGGGCGGAGGATCAGAACAGCCGGCGCTCTGCCGCCCAACGGCTGAGTTCATACCGGTTCGAGAGCTGGAGCTTGCGCAGAACCGCCGAGACATGCGACTCCACGGTCTTGATCGAGATGAAAAGCTCCTTAGCGACTTCCTTGTAGCTGTAGCCGCGGGCGATCAGCCGCATGACCTCCAGTTCGCGGGCGGACAGGCGGTCCAGTTCGTCTTCCGCAACGCTGGCCGGCGCGGTCCCGAAGGCGTCCAGGACAAACCCGGCCAGCCGAGGCGAGAAGACGGCGTCGCCGCCGGCGACCCGGCGCACGGCATTGCTGATCTGCGTCCCGGAGATGGTCTTGGTGACGTAGCCCCGCGCACCGGCCCGGATCACGGAGACCACATCCTCCGCCGCGTCCGAGACGCTGAGGGCGAGGAACCGCGTGCTGCCGAGCAATGGCGCCAGCCCGGCCAGGACCTCGCGCCCGCCGCCGCCGCGGCCACCGGGCAAATGCACGTCGAGCAGCACGACGTCGGGGCGGGCCGCCGCGATGACGGCGAGCGCCTCCTCCACGGTGCCGGCTTCCCCCACGACGACGATGCCTGCATCCAGGTCCGCTTTCAGTCCGGACCGGAAGATGGCGTGGTCATCGACAATCACGACCCTGGTGACGGGCCCGGCACTTCCCTCTTCCACGGCGTTCACGCTTCTTCCTTTCCGTTGTCCCTGCCGGTCCTGCCTGCGGCCGCGGCATCGTCCGCGGGCAGCGAGAGCCGTACTTCCGTTCCGTCCGGGCCGCTGGTGATGGTGGCGTTTCCCCCGTGGCGGCGCATCCGTCCAATGATGGACTCGCGGATCCCGAGCCGGTCCGCCGGCACGGACTCCAGGTCAAAGCCCGGTCCCCTGTCCTTCACGAAGACCTCTGCGTCGCCGCCCGTGGCTTCGAGGTAGACGGACACAGCTCCACCGCCGTGGCGGGCAGCGTTCAGCATCGCCTCGCGGGAAGCCTGGACCACGGCGTCATGGCGTTCGGTCAGGACGCAGTCGCCGACGCTGACGACTTCGACCGCGCGTCCCGTGGCGTCTTCCACCTCGGCCGCCGCGGCGCTGACGGCTTCGGCGAGGCGTCCGGCGTCCTTGCCGGGGTCGCGGTAGAGCCAGCCGCGTAATTCCCGTTCCTGGGCCCGGGCGAGCCGGATGACGTCCTGCGCGTTGTCCGCCCGCCGCTGGATCACGGCGAGCGTCTGGAGCACGGAATCGTGCAGGTGGGCGGCGATCTCCGCCCGCTCCGTGGCCCGGACCCGGCCGGTCCGTTCCGCGTCCAGGTCCCGCCAGAATTTCAGTCCCCACGGCAACAGGACCAGGGCGACGCCGCCGAGCACGGCGACTGAGGCCAACAGCGCCAGCCAGGTCTGCTCCCAGGAGCCGGACCCGGACACCATCAGCAGGACACCCGCGATGACGAGGGCCAGGCCGGCTGCGAGCCTGGCCCAGCCGCCGGCCTGGTCTGCCTTGGTTTTGTCCACGAGCCCGGCCCGGCGGGTTTCGTCCAGCTGGAGCCAGGCGATCGCCGCACCACCCAGGATCGCCGCGACAGGCAGCAGAGTGCCAAGTGGAACGTCGACGCCGAGCAACTGCAGGACCAGGATCGACGCGGCCAGCAGCAGCCCGGCCCCGAGCAGGATTTCCTTGCCGTACGGCATCCACCCGCGCATCGCACGCGGCGGCTCCGGCAGGACCGGAGGCGGGCCGTCGGGCCGGCCCGGGCCTGCGGCCGGGAAAGCCGCCGGGGCGATCTGTGCCGCCGGCCGACGGGCGTTGCGTGAGGCGTCTTCATCGGCGGTGGGCACCATGACCCATAGCCAGGCGTAGAACGCCACGCCCGCGCCGCCGGCCAGAGCGGCCAGCACCATGCCGGTCCGGACCAGCGGCACGGGCCAGCCCAGGTGATGCGCCAGCCCGGCGCAGACTCCGGCGAGGACGCGGTCGCTGCTGCGGGTCAGCGGCGGGCGGATGCCGGCGGTTGTCATAGGTCAATCCAAGCACGCATCAGGGCTGCCCCGGAGCGTGCTCCGCGGTTTTTCCGGCGGATTTCAGGGTCCGTTCAGGGAGTTCGCCCCTAGTGCAAGATCTGCGCCGCGCGGGAGGATCGAAGCATGAATCCGCACGCGCCGCACCCCGATGACAACGCCGGCACGTCCGCTCCCCCGGACGGAACGTCCGGAGGCCAAACCGGAACGTCCGGAGGCCAAACCGGAACGTCCCAAGTCTCAGGCGGAACGTCCGGAGAGCGGGGCGGGATGTCCCGTGACCACGCCGGACCGCCACCGCAGTCCCCTCCCCCGGATGCGCAACCTGGCACCGCCCCGCGGCCGCAGCCTCCGAACTACTCCCGGCCGGCGCCGGACGAGGGGAGCCCCTCGGGCTTCTTCGACTGGATCCGCAGCCTGGGCGTCGCACGCGGCCGCGACCGCTGGATCGGCGGGGTGGCCGGCGGTATCGCGCAGCGGTTCGGGGTCGATCCGTTGATCGTTCGCGGTGTGTTGATCGTCCTGACCATCTTTGCCGGCGTCGGGGTGCTCCTCTACGGCATCGCCTGGGCGCTGTTGCCCGAACCCGATGGCCGGATCCATGCCCAGGAGGCCGTTGCAGGCCGCTGGACGACAGGGATGACAGGTGCCCTGATCACAGCGCTCATCGGACTGCCCGGCCTGGGCAACGGCGTCTGGGGGTGGGAGGGCGCCGGCTTCGGCGCCGCCTGGACGGTGGTGTGGGTCGGCGGGGTGGTCTATTTCATCTACTACCTGAGCCGCCGCGGCAAGACCCCGGACGGCGTCGCTGCCTCGTACCCGCGCCCGGACGGCCCACGCCCCGCCGGTGCCGCCACCGCGCCGCCGCCGCTGTACGGGCAGCCTGGCACCGCGCCGCCGCCGCTGTACGGGCAGGCGGGCACTGCCCCTCCACCACCCCTGTATACCGTTCCTGTGCCGGCTCCCGGCGCCAAGGTTGCCGCCGGCGGCCCCCGGGGCAGCGTCGGCCCGGGCGCCGCCGCCGTAGCCATCACCGCGGGCGCCGCCCTCATCGCCGGCGGCGGCCTCCAGGCCCTGGACGCCACCAACGTGATCGAACTCGGGCCGGCCGGCACGGCCGCCGCGTGGGCCGGGGCGGCGGCGGTGCTGGGCCTCGGGATCGTGATCTCCGGCCTCCGCGGCCGCACCTCGGGTGTCCTCGGCTTCTTCGCCGTCGTTGCCCTGGTCGTCAGCGCCATTTCCAGCGTCGCGCCAACCGGCGACCAGATCCGCTTCTCGAGCACTGACTGGTCCCCGGCCAGCCTCGAACAAGCTAGGGCAGGGCTGGACATCGTCGCCGGCAGCGGCACGGCGGACTTGACCGGGCTTGCGCTCAGCCCGCCTTTGGAACGTGACGTCATCATTCCGTTCAACGCCACGGCCGGCGACTTGACGATCATCATCCCGGACACCGTGCCCGTGCGGATCGACGCCGACTTGACCATGAGCAGCCTGGACGAGGCGAGCCGGAGCCGCGGCGGCACCACCAACGTTCAACGCGGCTACAACACGACCCTGCCCGGCGCCAGCCTGATCCTCAAGATCTCCGGCACCATGAGCAGCATCTCCATCAAGGAAGGGAACTGACGTGGGCAGCTACGAGGAACCGCGCACCGCGGCGGGCAGCAGTGAACCGGCCGCCGACCCCGGCGTTCCCGCCGGGACTGCGGAGCCGGACATCCGCGTCGGCACCATTGTCTGGGGTCTGATTGTCTGTGCCCTGGCGGCGCTGATCATCATTTCCGTACTCGGAATTGTGGCGCTGAACGGGACCTACGTCCTGCTCGGTCTCATGATCGGTGCCGGGGCTGCGCTCGTGGTCGGGGGAATCCTGTCCGCCCGCGGACGTGACAAAAAAACCACGACAAGGAAGTCTTGACCCATGGATAAGTTCTATAGCACTGTCAGGGGCTTTGGCCTGCGGCGTGGCCCGCAGCGGTGGCTGGGCGGCGTGTGCGGCGGCATTGCCGCGAATCTGAATGTCGATGTCGCGTATGTGCGGATTGCGTTCCTGCTCCTCAGCCTGCTCCCCGGCCCCGCTTTTGTGTTCTACCTCGCGGCGTGGCTGATCCTGCCGGACCAGCGGAACGCCATCATCCTGGAAAGTTTCCTCGGGAACCGCTCCAAGCGCCCGTAACACCCGTCCGCCCGGACTGAACCGGAGGCAGCTCGAGCGGTGTCCCCTGCCTGCGCGGCGGGGGACACTTTCCGGCGTCACCAGTTGTGTCGTGGCCCACAGACGCCATTACACTCTTAGGTGAGCTCAGCGTGGCGCTCCGCCCTTTTACACCTTCGACCCATGATTTGAGCTGAGACATGAAAATCGGAATCCTCACCAGCGGCGGAGACTGCCCCGGACTCAACGCCGTCATCCGTGGCGCCGTCCTCAAGGGTATCGCCGTGCACGGCCACGAGTTCGTGGGATTCCTGGACGGCTGGCGCGGGGTGGTGGAGGCGGACGTCATCGACATCCCCCGCTCCATGGTCAGGGGCCTGTCCAAGCAGGGCGGCACCATCCTGGGCACGTCCCGCACCAACCCGTTCGAAAACGGCGGCGGCCCCGAAGTCATCAAAGCGAACATGGCCCGGCTCGGCATCGATGCCCTGATCGCCATCGGCGGTGAAGGCACCCTCGCCGCCGCGAAGCGCCTGACCGACGCCGGCCTCAAAATCGTGGGCGTCCCCAAGACGGTCGACAACGACCTGGACGCCACGGACTACACCTTCGGCTTCGATACCGCCGTCGAGATCGCGACCGAGGCGATCGACCGGCTCCGGACGACGGGCGAATCCCACCACCGGACCATGATCGCCGAGGTCATGGGGCGGCATGTGGGCTGGATCGCGCTGCATGCCGGCATGGCCACGGGCGCGCACGCCATCCTGATTCCGGAGCAGCAGGCGTCGATGGACCAGATCGCCGACTGGATCCGCTCCGCCCACGACCGCGGCCGGGCGCCGCTCGTCGTGGTCGCCGAGGGCTTCGTCCCGGAAGGCCAGGAACTGGCCCACTCGGAGCGCGGCCTCGACACCTTCGGCCGGCCCCGGCTGGGCGGCATCGCGGAACGGCTGGCCCCCGAGCTGGAGGCCCGCACAGGCATCGAAACCCGCGCGACGGTCCTCGGCCACATCCAGCGCGGCGGTGTTCCGACCGGCTTTGACCGCGTCCTCGCAACGCGCCTGGGCATGGCCGCCATCGACTCAGTTGTGGAACAGCGCTGGGGCACCATGGTCTCGCTCAACGGCACCGACATCGTGCACGTCGGTTTCGACACCGCCCTGGGAAACCTCAAGAGCGTTCCAAAGGACCGCTACGACGAGGCTGCGGTCCTCTTCGGTTAGGAGCGTTCCGGCGGCTGGGTAGGGTGGAGGCATGACTCTAGAGCCCGGTTCTGTTGACATCATCCGGCTCGCCTGGTCCCGGCAGCTGGGATTCGACGACGCCGCGTTCGCGTCCGCCGCCGGGGACCGGCTCACCCGGGCGGACGACGCACGCGGCTCGGTCGACTTCATCCGGCTCTTCGGCACCTCGGTCCTGGTGGGACCGCAGGCGGTGCTGGATGCCGCCGCGGAGATTGCCGACGAGGACATGGCCCAGCATGTCACCCTGTTGACGCTGACCCGCCAGGCCGGCGGCCACGGACTGGGCGCGGCGGCCTTGTTCTTCGCCGATGACCTGCCCCTGGCCCAGCCTGCCGAGGAACTGACCGTCTCGCACGGAAATGCCGAAGCGCTCGAACTCGAAAGCCGCTGCCCGCCCGACGACGTCAACGAAGCCAGGCTTTCCACGCTGCCGCACGTCTTCACGATCATGCGCGACGAGGACGGCCGGTCCGTTCCGGTCGCCTGCGGCGCCTATGCGGAGCAGCAAGGAATCCTGGCGGACATCAAGGTTCTCGTGGACCCGGAGTGGCGTCTTCGCGGGCTGGGCTCTTTGGCCGCCTCGATCGCCTCGCAGGAAGCCCTCGCGTCCGGGCTGACCCTGCAGTGGCGTGCCGATGTCAGCAACAAGGGCGCCTTGGCCCTCGCCCGAAGCCTGGGCTTCACCGCCGGCGGCATCCAGACCAGCGTTCTTCTGGGCTGATCCGGAGGCGGTCCGGTGTCAGGAGTCCGGGGCCTCAGCGAAGAGCGCCAGGATGTCCGCGCGGGCGAACATCTGTGCGGCCGCCCGCGCGGAGGGCGTGCCGGCATCGGCGTCGGCACCGGCCGCGAGCAACTCCCGGACCACATCGGGGTATCCCTTGAAGACCGCACCTGCCAGCGGCGTCTGGCCCCGGTCGTTCGCCGCGTTGGCGTCGCCGCCGTGGGCCAGGATCAGCCGGACGGTTTCCGCGTGGCCATGGTAGGCCGCGAGCATCACGAGCGAATCCCCGGCGGCCGTTGTCAGCCCTGCCGGGGCGCCGGCCGAGAGGTAGGTGCCGATCAGCCGGGCGTTCCCGTCGCGCGCGGCCTGGAACAGCTCGTGGGCCAGGGCCAGGGTCTCCTCATCCGGTACGGCTGCACCCGTCGGGGCCGGACCGCCGTCGGGGTTCATCGGGGTCCCCGCAGGAATCCGGTCTGGCGGCCGACGACTTGTCCGGCGTCGGGGGCGACAATAATTTCCTGCGCCGCCGTATAGGGTTCGTCACCGTCAAAGACGGTGAGGTCTTCCTCAGGGGCGACGGAACGCTTGATGACAGCCAGCGCCACGGGCCCCATCTCATAGTGCTGGGCCACGGACGTGACGGTGCCGACCTTGCGTGAGCCGGTACGGACCTCGCTGCCGGCAGCCGGCATGGTGTGCTGGGAGCCGTCGAGTTGCAGGAAGACCAGGCGGCGGGGCGGGTGGCCGAGGTTGTGGACGCGGGCGACCGATTCCTGGCCCTTGTAGCAGCCCTTGTTCAAGTGCACGGCGGTCCGCAACAGATCCAGCTCGTGCGGAATGGTCTTGTCGTCCGTTTCGGCGCCCCAGCGCGGCCGCCAGGCGGCAATCCGCAGCGCTTCGGCCGCCATCACACCGGCCAGCGGCCGGTCGCCCACCGTGGCTTCGAGCTCCGCGGCAGGGACGAGATATTCGAACCATGGCCGTTCCAGGCCCGGGTGTGACTGCTCCCCCACGACGGCGTAGGAGTATCCGCCCGCGCCGATGTGCGGCCACGGATCCTCCCAGACGCGCAAATCAGCCCACTCCGGCACCGGCCGGGTGGAGCCGAGCACAGCCCACTCTGCGGAGGCGTCGGCAATCTCGACCCGGAGCATGAATTTCATCCGCGTGAGCCACTCGGCCAGCGGCGCGGCTTCGGCAGCCTCCACAATCAACCACGCGGTTGTGCCGTCATCCACAACTCTGGCGTCGAATTCGATCCGGCCTTGGACACTAAGGAGCAGCAGTTCAGTGGATTGCCCCGGAACAAGGTTCGTCATTTGCTGGGAGGACAGGGTGTTGAGCCAGCTCAACCGGTCCGGCCCGGTCACGGTGACAACCCCACGGCAGGACAGGTCGACGACGGCGCTGCCGGCGGCGAGCGCCCGCTGTTCGCGCAACGGTTCGCCGTAGTGCGCCGCGACGCCGGTATCCGCTCCGCCGGCTTCGACGGCGCCCGGGCGCGTCAGCAGAGGGCTCTTGATAGTCATAGTGAAGGGAACATCCTTTTCTGGGTATATATTCCGGCGCTGGCGCCGTGACCGGCCTATGCGGTCAGCGGTACTCGGGATTCTCAAAGTCGAAGCGGGTGCCGTCTTTCCAGGCGGTCGGCAGGTTTCCATATGCCGGGATGCCGCCGGCGTCCTTGAGCATCCGGGCATAGTGCAGGAGGTTCCACGTCATGAAGGTGGTGTTGCGGTTGGTGAAGTCGCTGTCCGGGCCGCCGGAGCCTTCATCGAGATAGCTCGGCCCCGGCCCGACAGCGCCGATCCAGCCGGCGTCGGCCTGCGGCGGGATCGTGAACCCGACATGCTGCAGGCTGTAAAGCACGTTCATGGCGCAATGCTTGATGCCGTCCTCGTTGCCGGTGATCAGGCAACCGCCGACTTTCGGGTAGAAGACCCACTGGCCTTTGGCGTTCAACTGCCCCGAATGGGCGTACAGGCGTTCAATGAGCTTCTTGGTCTGCGAGGAGTTGTCACCCAGCCAGATCGGCCCGGCGACCACAACAATGTCGGCTTCCTCGACGGCGGGGTAAAGCTCGGGCCATTCGTCGCTGGCCCAGCCGTGCTCGCGCATGTCCGGGTAGACGCCGCTCGCGACGTCGTGGTCCACCGTGCGGATGGTGCGGGTACTGACGCCCTGCTTCTCCATGATCCTGCGGCTGACCTCGATCAGTCCCTGCGTGTGTGAGGTCTCGGGAGATTTCTTGAGCGTGCCGTTGAAGAAAACGGCTTTGAGGTCAGAGTAGGTTGCGGGTTTTTCCGGAGTTGTTGCTGCGTCATTCACGGTGTTTCTCCCTGCTCTCGCTGCGGGCAGCGGATAGACCAGTGAGCCCCGGCTGCCCGGTCGCCGGGTATGACCCCGGCGTGCTGCTCGGCCGAGCGGGTTGTTCAGCCGACTTTACTCAGAATGGCGGAAGCGTGCGCCTCCAGGCCGCCGCCCGCCGTCGCGCTTTTGCCGGTTGCCACGTCCCAGCGCCACAGCAGGTTCCCGTCCACAAGCCCGAAGATCCGGGTGGCGGCAGTGTACTCCTTGGAATGGCTGCCGCGCATCACCATGTCGGTCGAGAGCTGGATCTGGGGACCCTTGATCTGGCCGTAGTAGAGCTCTGAGATCCCGCCTGGATGGGAAATCGAGACCGAGATGTCAAAGCCTCCGTCGTCATTGCGCAGGGCCTCGACCTCATCGGCGCTTTTGAGGACGGGAACAATGTCTGCCGGGATCAGCCCGGGTCCGCCGTCTTCGTCGCGCTGTTTGCGTTCGAGTGCCCAGAATCCGGTTTCAACCGTCAAGGGACGGAGCTTGACGCCCTCGTCGTCGGTGAGCCAGCTTTCGGCACGGTACTGCAGGTACGGGAGGCCGTTGTGGGTGAACGACACGTGCTGCAGGAAATGCTCGGAGTCCTCTTCGCCCGCCCCCAGGCGGCCGCGGCCCTCCCACTCACCAATGAGCCAGGAGAGCGGAACGATTTCGGGTGTCAGGTCAGTAGGTATTTCAATCGGCACGGCAGCTACCTCTGGAAACGACGGGTACTGGACGGGTATGTATTCGGCTTTTTACTTCTGGCCCTTGAAGAGGCGGTAGACCACGAAGCCGGCGAACCACGCCATGGCGATGCTGGCCACGCCGAGCAGGACAAGGAAGAAGATCTCAAATGCAAGTACGGACATGATGCCATCCTAACGCCTAGTAGAGGAGTAGTTTGTCTATGAAATAAGCCAGCGATCCCACTGCGGAGACCGGCCCCAGACCTGCGCCCAGCAGCGCCGGAACGCTCAACCGTGAGCTGCGGAGAACCACCACCCTGCGGAAGCTCACCAGCACGGCCCCCACCACGACGCCGACGACAGCCGCCGGAATGACGGCGATATTGGAGAACACGAGCCCGGCCAGCGGCGCGGCGAGACCGGCACCGACAATTCCCAGCGGCGCCACCACACGGTCCGGCCAGCGGATCAGCCCTGCGAGCAGGGCGACCGCGGCGCTGATGGCAGCCACCACGAACATCTCCCTGACGCCGTTGAAGCGGTAGGCGGCGATCCACCCGGCCCCGAGGCAGGACAGCATCACCCCGGCACTGGAGCCCAGCGTCGATTCCAGCCGCTGGGCCTGGCCGGTGCCGCGCAGCAGCTGGACGACGAAGATGGCCATCACACCGAGCGCCATAAAGCCCGGCGTCCATTCCAGGAACCCCGGGGCCGGAAGGTAGGCCGCCGCGACGGCCGAGCCGATACCGGGGAGGGCAATCACGGCCGCGAGCGTCTTCTTGGCCGGAACCCCGAGGAAATGGGGCCACCCGATGCCGATGCAGGCTGCCGTCAGCACAGCGACGCCCAGCAGGACCTCGGGTGAGGCGTAGGCGCCGGCGACAATGCCGGCAAGGCCCGCCAGCCCGATGATCCCGATGCTCCACGACTTCACTGAATTCCCGCCATTAATCTACGTACCTTCGCTCGCTGCGGACACCGTTTGGACCCGGCGCAACCCGGTCAGGGCTGCAGGCGCTGACGGCTCAATCCTGCCCTATATGACCGGTATATGTCGCAAGGAGACCTGCGGGAGGTGGCCAGACCATGTCCGAAAAGCGGCATTTGGGTATACTCGGAGGCAGCTACGCTTCCTGTCGCGGCTCCACGCCGGGGATTCCGTCCGATGATCCGTCGGCGGAGCGACCCCCCGGAAACGGGCCACGGGAGAAGGCAAAGAACGGCCGGTGAAAGCCCGGTTCAGAGACGCCCAATGATGCGCGGACAGCCCCTGGAGGAACAATGTCGCACATCCTGCTACTGACGAACAGCACCGGATCCTCGGTGGACGTCCTGCCTGCGCTGGAACTGCTGAATCATCGCGTGCACATTCTGCCGGCCGAGCCCACCGCCCTGCTTGAGACCGACCCCTGCGATATCGTCCTGCTGGACGCCCGCAAGGACCTCGTCGGCGCGCGGTCCCTCACGCAGTTGCTCAAGGCCACCGGCCTGAGCGCCCCCTTGATGCTGATCCTGACCGAGGGCGGCATGGCGGCGGTGTCCTCCGCCTGGGCCGTGGACGACATCGTGCTCGAGTCCGCCGGTCCCGCAGAGGTCGAGGCCCGCATCCGGCTCGGGGTGGCGCGCGCAGTCCCGGAGAAGGACGAAATGCCCTCGGAAATCCGGGCCGCCGGCGTCGTCATCGACGAGGCAAGTTACACGGCCCGCGTCAACGGCGCGGCACTGAACCTCACCTTCAAGGAATTTGAACTCCTCAAGTACCTGGCCCAGCACCCCGGCCGTGTGTTCACCCGGCAGCAGTTGTTGACCGAGGTCTGGGGCTATGACTACTACGGCGGCACCAGGACGGTCGACGTCCACGTCCGCCGGCTGCGGGCGAAACTCGGCGCGGACCACGAGAACCTGATCAGCACCGTACGGAACGTCGGGTACCGCCTGACGCTGGTCCGGCAGCCCGAGGACGAACTGACCGAAGCCTGACCTACTAAAGCCTGATCTGCTGCGCCGAACGTACGCAGAAGGCCCCGGACCCAATCGGGTCCGGGGCCTTCTGCATTAACTATTGCTAGTGGAGGACATACGGGTCGAACGTATCGAGGCCACCCCAGTGGTGGATCCCCCTCGCGGCCGGCGCAACGCCGGACGAATTAGAACTATACGGCGCCGTTCCGGTTCCGGCCAAATCGTGCGCTGATAGCCTTGCCCCATGAGCCCTGCACATCCGGAAAACTGGCCCGTCCGCACCGTCAAGGGAGCAGTGGACGACCAACTGCTGCGGGATCTGCGCGACCTTGCCAGCGCCGCGGAGGAGTCCGACGGAAACCCGCCGCTGTCCGAGCAGACGCTGGTCACGCTCCGCGGGGCCGGTTCCGGGGGGCACTCGCTGCTGACCCTCGCGCTCTACTCCCCCGAGGAAAAATCCGATCCGGTGACCGCCCAGGACCTGGCCGGCTTCGCCGTCGTCGTCGGGGAAGCCGACGGTTCCGGGATCCTCGAAATCGCCGTCCACCCCAACTACCGGAACCAGGGCGTCGCTGACCGGCTCGTGGAGGAACTGCGGGATACCCGGGGTTTCGCAGGCCTGAAGGCCTGGTCCCACGGCAACCACGCAGCGGCCGCGGACCTCGCTGCCCGGTATGGTTACGGCGCCGTCCGGGAACTGTGGAAAATGCGGCTGACCACCGCCGAGGACCTACCGGCGACCGCCCTGCCGGAGGGCGTGGCGCTGCGTGCATTCCGCCCGGGCCAGGACGAGGACGCCTGGCTGGCGGCGAACAAGGCAGCTTTTGCCCACCACCCGGAACAAGGCGGCATGACCCGCGCCGATCTCGAGGCCCGCATGGGCGAGCCGTGGTTCGATCCGGCAGGGCTGCTCCTGGCCACCGATTCCTCCGGCAGCATCCTCGGATTCCACTGGACCAAGGTGCACCCCCGGCACGGCGGACATCCCGCCATCGGCGAAGTGTACGTGGTCGGCGTCACGCCCGCGGCGCAGGGCACCGGCCTGGGCAAGGCCCTCACGGTCGCCGGCATCCGCCACCTCCGGGATCAGGGCCTCAACGCGGTCATGCTCTACGTGGATGCGGACAACGTCCCCGCCGTCGCGCTTTACCGCCGGCTCGGATTCACCCGGTGGGACGTTGACGTGATGTACGCGCCGCTGGACGGGCGGTAGCGCCGCCCCGGGAACCTCCCGGACAGCAGCGCCGAAACCTGGCCCGCCCCGGAGCCATTCCTTGTATGGTTGATGCTAAATCGCGCCAGCATTGAGGAGAGACCATGCCACGGGAATCCGCCGGGACAGTAACGCCTGACCACAAGGTGCGTCCCGTTCGCGCCCGGTTCGGTTCCTCCGAGGTGCCGGCGTCCCGCGCCACGCAGGACCGGATCGACATTCCCGAGTTCGCGCCGAACCTGCGGCCCGAAGGCGATATCAGCCCGGACCGGTTCCTGGACCGGGAACTGAGCTGGCTGGCCTTCAATTCCCGGGTCCTGGAACTGGCGGAGGACCCCAACCTGTACCTGCTGGAACGGGTGAGCTTCCTTTCCATCTTCGCCTCCAACCTGGATGAATTCTTTATGGTCCGGGTCGCCGGGCTGAAGCGCCGGATCGCCACCGGGCTCGCCGTGCCCTCCCCCGCCGGGCTGAGCCCCATGCAGGTCCTGGAGCAGATCGGCGAGGCCGCACACCGGCTGCAGCAGCGTCATGCCCGGGTGTACGCGGAGCAGATCCGCCCCGCGCTCGCCTACGAGCACATCCACCTCATGCACTGGGAGGAACTTGATTCCCAGGCCAAGGAACAGCTCAGCGCCATGTTCGCCGAGAAGGTCTTCCCGATCCTGACCCCGCTCGCCGTGGATCCGGCGCACCCGTTCCCGTACATCTCCGGCCTCTCCCTGAACCTTGCCGTCGTGGTCCGGAACCCGGTCAGTGACAAAGAGCTCTTCGCCCGCGTCAAGGTCCCGGACCAGCTGCCGCGCATGATCTCCATCGACGGCCCGCGCGCCGGCTCGGTCCCGGGCCGCGTCGCCCGGTTCATCACCCTTGAAGAGGTCATCGCTGTTCACCTGGACCAGCTGTTCGCCGGGATGGAGGTCCTGGAACACCACACGTTCCGGGTCACCCGCAACGAGGACGTCGAAGTGGAAGAGGACGACGCCGAGAACCTGCTCCAGGCCCTGGAGAAGGAACTGCTGCGGCGCCGCTTCGGGCCGCCGGTGCGCCTGGAAGTCACGAACGACATCAACCCGAACATCCGGGCCCTGCTGATCCGTGAACTCGGCGTCGAGGAATCCGAAGTCTATTCGGTCCCGGGCCCGCTGGACCTGCGCGGGCTCTCTGTCATTGCCGGGATCGACCGGTCGGACCTGCACTACCCCAAGCACGTCCCGCACACCTCGCGCCACCTCAACGAATCCGAGACCTCCAAGGCCGCCAACGTCTTCGCGGCGATGCGCCGCCGGGACATCCTGCTGCATCACCCCTACGATTCGTTCTCCACCTCCGTCCAGGCGTTCCTGGAGCAGGCTGCCGCGGACCCGAAGGTCCAGGCCATCAAGCAGACCCTCTACCGCACCTCCGGGGACTCCCCGATCGTCGATGCCCTGATCGACGCCGCCGAGGCCGGCAAGCAGGTCCTGGCGCTCGTGGAAATCAAGGCACGCTTCGATGAGCAGGCCAACATTTCCTGGGCGCGGAAACTGGAACAGGCCGGGGTCCACGTCGTCTACGGCATCGTCGGGCTCAAGACCCACTGCAAACTCTCCCTCGTGGTCCGCCAGGAAGTGGACGGACTGCGCCGCTACTGCCACATCGGCACCGGCAACTACCACCCCCGCACGGCCCGCTACTACGAAGACCTGGGACTGCTGACGGCCAACGAGCAGGTGGGCGAAGATCTCTCCAAGCTCTTCAACCAGCTCTCCGGCTACGCGCCCAAGTCCACCTTCAAGCGGCTGCTCGTCGCCCCGCGTTCGGTGCGTTCAGGGCTGATCGACCGGATCGAGAAAGAGATCCGCAACGCGAAGGCCGGCTTGCCCGCCCGGGTCCAGATCAAGGTCAATTCGATCGTGGACGAGGCCATCATCGATTCGCTCTACCGCGCGTCGCAGGCGGGCGTGAAAGTCGATGTGGTGGTCCGCGGCATCTGCTCCCTGCGCCCGGGAGTCCCCGGCCTCAGCGAAAATATCACGGTCCGTTCCGTCCTGGGCCGCTTCCTCGAGCACTCGCGCGTTTTCGCGTTCGCCAATGGCGGCGACCCGGTGGTTTACATCGGTTCGGCGGACATGATGCACCGGAACCTGGACCGCCGGGTGGAGGCCCTTGTGCAGCTGTCCAGCGGAGACGACACCACCTATGTCCTGGACCTGCTCAACCGGTACATGGATCCGGCCACGGCCAGCTGGTACCTGGACAGCTCCGGGGACTGGATCCGGCACCACCTCGGCGAAGACGACACGAGCCTTGACGACATCCAGTCCTGGCTGCTGGCGTCCCGCTCACGGCAGCGCTCCGCGAGCCTGCGGTGAAGGCCGTGACGTTGTCGGGTGACTCCCTGGTCGTGGACCAGGCAGACCACCCGGGCGAGACCATCGCCGTCACGGCGGCGGGGGCACTGCCCTGGCGGATCAACAAGGAACGGCTTGAAGTCCTGCTGATCCACCGGCCCCGCTACGACGACTGGTCCTGGCCCAAGGGAAAGATTGACCCGGGCGAGACCGTCCCGGAGTGCGCCATCCGCGAAGTGGAAGAGGAAATCGGGCTCGTCGCCCCGCTGGGCATTCCGCTTCCTCCCATCCACTACCGCGTGCCCGCCGGACTGAAAGTCGTCCACTACTGGGCGGTCGACGTCGACGGCGCCACGCTCGTGCCGGACGGCAAGGAAGTGGACAGTGTCATGTGGTGCGTGCCGGAAAAGGCCGCCCGCCTGCTGACCAACCCCAGCGACGTCGAACCGCTCAAATATCTTGTGGCCGCCTACGAACGCGGTGAACTGGAGACCTGGCCGCTGCTGATCGTGCGCCACGCCAAAGCCAAGCCCCGGTCCTCCTGGACGAAGGCCGAGGGCGACCGCCCGCTGGCAGCGACCGGGACGCGGCAGGCGCAGGCGGTCGGCAGGCTGCTGCGGACCTGGAAACCCGGGCGCGTGGTCACCAGCCCGTGGTTGCGGTGCGTGGCCACCATCGCCCCGTATGCCAAAGCCAGTGACGCCAAGGTGAAGATGCACGAGTCCCTCACCGAACACCGGCACGCGCGCAGCCCGCACAAGACAGCCGCCGTCGTCGAGTCCCTCTTCGACAAGCAGCGCCCGGTGGTCCTGTGCACGCACCGGCCGGCGTTGTCCACTGTTTTCGCCCAGCTGGCCAAGCACATGAGCCCCGGGCTGCGGTCCCTGTTGCCGGCGGCAGACCCGTTCCTGGCACCCGGTGAGCTGGTGGTGTGCCATGTGGCGCGCGGCGGCCAGGACACGATCGTCGCGGTGGAGCGGTTCCGGCCCTTCGACGACTAGGGGGCCGGACTCAGTAGACTGGTCAGGTGAGCATTCCAACCCCCTACGAAGACCTGCTGCGCGATGTCCTGGCGAACGGGACGCACAAATCGGACCGCACCGGGACCGGGACCATCAGCGTGTTCGGCCGCCAGTTGCGCTTTGACCTGAGCAAGAGCTTTCCCCTCATCACCACCAAACGGGTGCATTTCAAGTCCGTGGCGGTGGAGCTGTTGTGGTTCCTGCGCGGGGACAGCAACGTGAAGTGGATGCAGGACCAGGGCGTCAGCATCTGGAACGAGTGGGCTGACGCGGACGGCGAACTGGGTCCCGTCTACGGGGTGCAGTGGCGTAGCTGGCCCACGCCCGACGGCGGCCACATCGACCAGATCGCGGAATTGGTTGAAAACCTTAAGAGCAACCCGGATTCGCGCCGCCACATCGTCTCGGCCTGGAACGTCTCCGAACTCAAGGACATGGCCCTGCCGCCGTGCCACGCCTTCTTCCAGTTCTACGTCGCCGACGGCAAGCTCTCCTGCCAGCTCTACCAGCGTTCGGCCGATACGTTCCTGGGCGTTCCGTTCAACATCGCCTCCTACGCCCTGCTGACCCTCATGGTGGCGCAGCAGACCGGATTGGAGCCGGGCGAATTCGTCTGGACCGGCGGCGATGTCCATATTTACGACAACCACATGGACCAGGTCCTCAAGCAGCTGGGCCGGGACCCGTACGATTACCCGCAGCTGCGCATCACCCGCACACCGGCGTCCATTTTCGACTACACCCTCGAAGACTTCGAAGTGGTCGGCTACCAGCACCACCCGACGATTAAGGCCCCCATCGCCGTATGAGCACCGAAAACAGCCCGCAGCAGGGCACCCGTCCGGAGTCCTTCACCCAGGAGCTCGCCGCCTCCGTCACCGGCCTCGGCCTGGTCTGGGCGCAGACCAGCACCGGAGTCATCGGCAAGGACGGCAGCATGCCGTGGAAACTTCCCGAGGACATGGCGCACTTTGCCCGCCTGACCACCGGCCACCCCGTCATCATGGGCCGCAAAACGTGGGAGTCCTTCCCGGACAAGTTCCGCCCGTTGCCGGGCCGGACGAACATCGTCATCACCCGGCAGCCCGGCTGGGGCGACACCCCAGCAGCGGACGGCGCCATCGCGGCCACGTCCCTGGACGAGGCACTGCTGGAGTCCCAGTTCGCCCCGGGCAATGAGATGGTCTGGATCATTGGCGGCGGCAGCATCTACGCGCAGGCCCTGGACGTCGCCGACGTTGCCGTGGTCACCACCATCGATTCCTCGGCCGAGGGCGACACCTTTGCCCCGGAACTCGACTACGACTGGACCGCCGGTACCAGCCTGCCCGCCGAGGGCTGGCTGACCGCAGAAAACGGCACCCGGTACCGCATCACCCTGTGGCGCCGGACGAAAGGCTGACAATGCTGAAGAAACCCGAAACCCTCTTTGTCCTGGGCTACATGCTGCTCCCGCTGCTGGCGCTGCTCTCGGCGATCGTGGGCCTGACCATGATCCTGGGCGGCAACAAGATCCTCGGCGCGGTCGTGCTCGTGGTCGTGACCCAGGTCTTCGCCTTCGGCGCGGTTTTTGCACTCCGGCGGCGCAAGCATGCCCTCCTCGCCGAGGCCGACCGCCGCTAGCTCCGCGGACCCGCGGATTGCCCGGTGCCGGTGCCGCGGTGACGTAACCGACTGCGCGCACCGGGCCCGAATGTCTAGACTGGCTCAATGACTACAGCAGCTAATCCGTCCGTTGGACTGATCGGTTGGCGTGGCATGGTCGGCTCCGTCCTGATGCAGCGCATGCAGGACGAGGGCGACTTCGCCAACATCAACCCCGTATTTTTCTCCACCTCCAACGCGGGAGGTGCCGCCCCGTCCTTTGCAGACGGGGCCGGTAAGCTCGAGGACGCGTTCGACGTCGAGACCTTGGCGAAGCTGCCCATTATCGTCACCGCCCAGGGCGGCGATTACACCAAACAGGTCCACGGCGAACTCCGCAGCCGGGGCTGGGACGGCTTGTGGATCGACGCCGCCTCCACGCTGCGCATGAACGACGACTCGATCATCGTGCTGGACCCGATCAACCGTGACGTGATCGACGCCGGGCTCTCCGGCGGAGTAAAAGACTTCATCGGCGGCAACTGCACCGTGTCCTGCATGCTGATGGGCCTGGGCGGGCTGTTCAAGAACGGCCTGGTCGAGTGGGGCACGTCCATGACCTACCAGGCGGCCTCCGGCGGCGGCGCCCGGCACATGCGCGAACTGCTGAGCCAGTTCGGCACGCTCAACGCCGAGGTCAGCACGGAACTGCAGGACCCGGCGTCGGCCATCCTGGAGATTGACCGCAAGGTCCTGGCCCACCAGCGCACCGAGATCGACGCCACCCAGTTCGGCGTCCCCTTGGCCGGCTCGCTGATCCCCTGGATCGACGCGGACCTCGGCAACGGCCAGTCCAAGGAAGAGTGGAAGGCCGGGGTGGAGACCAACAAGATCCTGGGCACTTCCGGCGAAAACCACGTCATCATGGACGGCCTGTGCGTCCGTATCGGGGCCATGCGCTCGCACTCCCAGGCACTGACCCTCAAGCTCCGCGAGGACCTGTCCGTCGCCGAGATCGAGAAGCTCCTCGCCGACGACAACCAGTGGGCCAAGGTGGTGCCGAACACCAAGGAAGCGTCCATGGCCGACCTCACTCCCGTATCCGCCTCGGGCACCCTGGACATCCCCGTCGGCAGGATCCGCAAGATGGAAATGGGCCCGCAGTACATCAGCGCCTTCACGGTGGGCGACCAGCTGCTCTGGGGCGCTGCCGAGCCGCTGCGCCGCATGCTGAACATCGCCACGGGAACCCTATAGGCCGTCAGCGTCCAAGAAACCCCCGGTACTTCGCGGCCTGCAGCGCAACCGACTTCTGTGCTGCAGGCCGCAGTCCGTTAACCGGGTCAAAGAGTTCGGGCACGACGACGGTTCCCCCGGCCTGCGGCACGGCCGCCCACGTGCCGACAACTTCGCCCCCGGCGACGATCGTCTTCCGGAAGACCCCGTTGCCGCCCGGAACGACCCTGTCCGCCTGCCCGGGCGGCAGGACATGGGAACGGTCCGTGTAGCCCAGCAGGAACTCATCGAAGCCCGGCAGCAGCAGGACTGAGCGGGCCCCGGGCACCACGCCGTCAAGCAACGCCGCCGTGGCCGGCGCCAGCCAATAGCTGACACCCTCTAACACCAGCTCCACCAGCTCCTCCCGCACGGCGGCGAGGGCCGCCCGGACGTCCGTCAGCGGGATCCCGGTCCACCAGGCGAAATCGCGCTCGGTGGCCGGACCGTGGCTGCGGACATACCTCAGCAGCCACTCGGCGGTGCCCTCGTCCCGGTCCGGCATCCTGGAGTCCTTGATCCACTCCGCACAGGCGACCAGCAACTGCTGTTTCCCGGCCAGCGGTCCGTGGACGAGCCAGCCCCGGACGCAGAGGACCAGCAGCAGGTGGACGCCGCGCTGGCCGGCCGTCGGCTGGCCAGCCGCCTCGAAGGCACGGAACAGCTCGTCCCGGCTGGCGGCTCCCCCGCCGGACACAAGCGACAACGCGGCCTGCCGGGCGGCCTGGACGTCGGCGTCCGTGATGCCGAGTTGCCGGTGCCGGGCCGCCATGGCGCGGATCGTCCGGTCCGCGGTGATGGAGAGCATCCAGCGCAGGTCTTCGGACGCCACCAAATGGAGGGTTCCGCGCATCGCCCAAGACCGGACCACTTCCCCCCGGTCCAGGGCCGAGCGGATGTCTTCGAGCCGCGATCCGGGGACCCGCTGCCCGACGGCCCACAAGGCGGCCGGCAGGTCCTGGGCCTGCATCGCCGTCATCCACCGCACCGCGTCGGCGGCCGAGCGGCAGCCCGGTCCGGTCAGCCGCTGCGAAGCCAGGCGGAGCCGTCCTCCAGGGTGCCGCGGTCCAGGGTGCCGCGGTCCAGGGTGCCGCGGTCCAGGCCGGGGCGGATCACTGCTGCCATGGGACCCATCGTAGGGCGGCTACCGGACATACGGCAGGGGCCCGGTAGCGGGCGGGCCCCTTCCGGCATTGGGGAAGCGCGGCTGACCAGCGGGTGTCCGGGTTGTTCCCAGCCGTCCCCCAGCGAAGCTGCCTACGATTGATACATGACCATGAGTGAGCTGTGGCCGAGGATACGGCCCCTGTGCCGAAGGCTGGCCCT
>CAVYMG010000027.1:0-13043 GCA_963769515.1 uncultured Actinomycetota bacterium | reverse complement strand
GTGGTGGTGAAGGTACCGAAAGCGCCGCCGCCCTTGGCGTGCACCACACGCTCCGGCACACGCTCGCGGTTGAACTGGGCAAGCTTCTCGATCAGGTAGTGATCGGTCAGGATGATGGCACCGTCAGCGCCGACGGACTTCGAATGGGCATCTGACGTGACCGGGGCGCCGGACTGTGTCGTGGATACGACGGGCGCAGAGATGTTCTCAGTCATCATTCTCCTTCTGGTTGGGTTACTTGGTGTCGTTGGAGGAAAGTTTTTGGGAGCGCTGGCAGTCCTGGCAGATGCCTTGGTACATCACATCAGCAATCTGGATGGTCATCGGCTTGGCGTTTTCGTCCCAGTGCGGGGTGAGGCAGGGTGCGTGGCCGACGGCGCAGTCCACGTCCTCCACGCGGCCGCAGCCGATGCAGATGGCGTGATGGTGGTTGTCGCCCACCCGCGTCTCGTAGAGGGCCGGGGAATGCGGGGGCTCGAAGCGGCGCAGCATCTGCAGGTCGGTCAGGTCGCCGAGGACCACGTAGACGGACTGGGCGGTGAGCTCGGGCAGTTCCTGCCGGGCGGCGGCAAGGATGGCTTCCGCGGGGGAATGCGGGTGATGTTCGACGGCGGTCAGCACGGCCAGGCGCTGCTTCGTGACCCGGCGGCCGTGGGCGCGCAGAGCCGCCGCCCATGCCTCGTGGGTGCCCCGGGTATCCGTCATGCCCCCATTCAACCACTTATTATGATCAGGTCACAATAAGGTGAGGCTAAGTGCGGCCTGGCCACCCGGCTGCAGGCAGCCGGGCCTCCCGGGCCGCGATGCGCGGAACGCGGTCCCCTCGCGGTTCGTTTTCGGAGTAACGCAGACGTGCCGCAGCAGGCCATGGCATCGGGAGGATTCAGTGCACAAGCACTACAACGGACTGAAAACCGCGGCCCTCTTTGGCGTGCTGTGGGCCGTGCTGCTGGGCCTGGGTGCCGTGATCGGCACCGGAATGCGCAGCTCCGCGCCCATCTGGATCATGGCGCTGATCGGCGTCGGCACCACAGTCTACGGCTACTGGAACAGCGACAAGATCGCGATCCGGGCCATGCAGGCCTACCCGGTGACGGAGGCGCAGGCCCCGGAGCTGTACCGGATCGTCCGCGAATTGTCGGCCCGGGCGGGGCAGCCGATGCCACGGATTTATCTCTCGCCCACCATGACGCCCAACGCCTTCGCCACCGGCCGGAACCCGGAGAACGCGGCGGTCTGCTGCACGGCGGGTATGCTGCGGCTGCTGGATGCCCGGGAGGTCCGGGGCGTGCTGGGACATGAGCTGATGCACGTGTACAACCGTGACATCCTGACCGCCTCCGTAGCGGCCGCCGTCGCCGGGGTAATCACCTCGGCGGGGCAGTTCATGCTGTTCTTCGGCGGTTCCCGGCGAAGCTCGAACCCGCTGGCGATGATCGCCATGGCGCTGCTGGCACCATTCGCGGCATCGTTGATCCAGATGGCCATTTCACGGACCAGGGAGTACGACGCCGACGAGGACGGGTCAACGCTTACCGGCGACCCGCTGGGCCTGGCCTCCGCCCTGCGCAAGATTGAGCAGGGCGTGCAGCTCGCACCGCTGCCGCAGGACCAGAAGCTGGTCAACGCCTCGCACCTGATGATCGCCAACCCGTTCCGCGGCGGAACGATGGTGAAACTGTTCTCCACGCACCCGCCGATGGCGGAGCGGATCAGCCGGCTCGAACGGATGGCCGGACGCCCGCTGGGCTGACGCCGGCCCGGCGGCGGTCCGTCGGTCTCAAATGATCAGCCTGTCAGTTCCCGGGGATGCCCAGCGTCCGGGCGTAGCAGACGGAGAGCGGCTCGCCGCGATAGGGGCCGAAGTTGGGGATGAGCCGGTAGCCCTCGCGCTCGTAGAAACGGATGGCGTCCGGTTGTTCGGTGCCGGTTTCCAGCAGGAGCTCACCCACCCCGCGCCGCATGGCCTCGGCCTCCAGGGCGCGCAGCACGGCCGTTGCAGCGCCGCTGCCGCGGCTCGACGGCAGCACATACATGCGTTTAATCTCCGCGGACCCGCCGTCCGCAGAGGCGTTGTCGAGGAGGCGCAAGGCCCCGCAGCCCACGGCCGCCCCCGCGCCATTCCGGGCGACCACAAATACGGCGATGTCATCCGCCGTCGGTGGTGAACCCGGTTCGTGGTCGTCGCTGCCGTAGCGGGCATCGAGTTCCGTGCGCTGCGCGCGGCGGAGGGCCTCGCCCTCGGGCGAGGCTCATGGCTCGGGCGCGACGGTGAAGCCCGCGGTCCCTGCGCGCCGCGCCGGCCCTGCCGTCACGGCTAGCTGCGGAAGTTCACGAACTGCAGGTCGGCTTCGTCGAAGCCCTTCAGCAGCGTCATTGTCTCCTGGAGATCGTCGCGGGACTTGGACGTTACCCGCAGTTCGTCGCCCTGGATCTGCGACTTCACGGACTTGGGGGCCTCGTCGCGGATGAGCTTGTTGATCTTCTTGGCGAGGTCCTGGGCGATGCCCTCCTTGATGGTGGCTTCCAGGCGGAATTCCTTGCCGGAGGCGTAGGGTTCGCCCGTGTCCAGCGACTTCAGTGAGATGCCGCGGCGGATCAGCTTGGACTGCAGCACGTCCAGCACGGCGAGAACCCGTTCCTCGGAGTTGGCCTTCATCAGGATCTTCTCGCCGCTGAAGTCGACCTCGGCGCCGACGCCCTTGAAATCGTAGCGCTGGACGAGCTCTTTCTGGGCCTGGTTCAGCGCGTTCGCGACTTCCTGCTTGTCTACCTTGCTGACGACGTCGAACGTGGATTCGCCTGCCATGGCTGTCCTCCTGATGGTTGTTGGGGGCCTTCAAAAGAGGCCGTGATGACTGTCTTCCAGACTAGTACGGATGCTTTGGAAGTGTAGGCCTGCCCGGGCACTGCGCTTCACAGGTCACACAAAGGTGTGCCATGGCGCAGCCGAAGCTTCGGGCGTGAGGATTGCAGAGGTTGCAAGAGCCGCCCGAAAGGTACAAGAAAGACATGAGTCAGAAAGCCATCCGCCACATCACCCGTTCCACCGCCGCCGCAGCAGGCGGCCTCGCCGCAGCCGCGCTGGCTGCGTCCATCGTCCTCAGCCCGGTTGCCGATGCCTCGATGCGACTGGACGGCGTCCACGCGGACCTGGCCCGTGCAGTGCAGCTGAACCAGGTCACGGCAGAGCAGGCTGCCCGGTTCGAAGCGAGGATCGCGGGCAGCATCCTCGGAGAAGCCTGAGGATCCGGGGTTTTTGAGCCCCCGAAGCGCCGATTCGATTCTTCGGCAGAAGTTCTGTAAAGTTGTCTTGCCCGCGGTTACCGGAAGCGGAACAGACTGAAAATGTCCGTTCCGAAGAAGGCGGCCGCGAGTGATCTTCTTTCGAAGTTCGGCAGATTACCCGAGCGGCCAAAGGGGGCTGACTGTAAATCAGCTGGCAACGCCTACGGGGGTTCGAATCCCTCATCTGCCACCCACGGGAAAACCCCGGAACCACTGGTTCCGGGGTTTTTCTTTGCCTCCTGCCGGACGGCGGGCACGCCGGGCCGCAGGATCCGGGCGCGCGTGGCGTCCGGTCGCCGCGGAGGCCGGGGAGTATGGTTAGGCCGTTCACCTTGAACAGCGGCTGTGGGGAGCCTGTCATCAGCCAGAAGGAGCTCTCTTGAAATCGTTCGCATGTGGCGACGTCGTACCCGGTTGCGAAGCGCGCTGGGTCTGCAGTACCGAGGATGAAGTGCTGGCCAGTGTTGGTGCGCACGCCGCCTCGGTCCACGGCCTCACCGAAGTCCCTGCGGAACTGGTGGAGTCGGTCCGCCGGGCCATCGTCACGGCTTGATCCCCCCGGCAGGCGGCCCGTTGCCCCGGTCCGCGGCGCCCGCCGCCCCGGACTGGGACGCGCAGTTGGCGGCCGCCTGCCGCGGCGAGGGCCTCGCCGCGGCGTACCAGCCGATCATCGACACCGTGCGCGGGACCGTCGTCGGCTTCGAAGCGCTTGCACGGTTTCCCGGCTACGCCGAAAAAAATCCGGAGGTGTGGTTCGCGACGGCCCGGACGCACGGGATGGCCGAGCAGCTGGAGGCCGCCGCACTGCGGACTGCCCTCACGGAACGGCCCAATCTGCCGGCCAACTGCTTTATGACGCTCAACGTCTCGCCGGACCTGCTGGCCACGGAGAGCGTCCGCGAAGTATGGCGCAACGCAGGGAACCTTGGCGGACTCGTCATCGAACTGACCGAGCAGACGCCCATTGAGTCCTACGTGGAATTGGAACCGGACCTCAACCAACTTCGTGCTGCCGGGGCCATGATCGCCGTCGACGACGCCGGCGCCGGCTACGCCGGACTGCGGCACCTGCTCACGCTGCGGCCGGCCCTGATCAAGATCGACCGTGCACTGGTCCAGGACGTGGACCGGGACGAAGCCAAACGCGCGTTGATCAGCATGATGGGGACCTTCGCCAGCCGGGTCGACGCGTGGATCCTCGCCGAGGGCGTGGAGCGCGTCGAAGAACTCGATGCGCTGGTGTCCCTAGGCGTGCCGCTGGTGCAGGGATACTGCCTTGCGCGCCCCGGACCGCCGTGGGCCACCCTGGACGTCGACCTTGCCCATCGGCTGGCGTCGAAACAGCCCGTTATCCACAAGACCGTTCTCCGGGACATCGTGGAAGCCGCCCCGACTGTCACCAGCCTGGGCCTGGCCGTGCAGGCCTTCGAAGACCCTAGGCTGGAGTTCGCAGTGCTGCTCGGCGACCACTTGCGCCCGGTCTCGCTGCTCAGCCCCGAGACGGCGGGCCTGGGCATCATCAACCCGGGAATGCGCGCGAATCTCGACACGCCGCTGGCCGAAGCCTTGGCTCGCTCTATGACACGGGAGAAGGCCAGCCGGTTCGAGCCCCTCCTGGTGACCGACAACGCGGGCCGGTTTTCCGGCGTCGCCCGCCTGGAACGGATCATCACCGCACTCACGGCGGACGGGTAAATCCGGCCTCAGCCGCCGAGGATCCGGATCGTGGCGGCATCGGGCCGGCCGTCAAAGAAGCGCGCCAGAACGTCACCGAACGCCGGCTCGTCCGGGGCAGCCCGGTGGAAGAGCGTCATGGACGAATGCAGCTTGAGCGCATCGATGCCGCCGAAGATCTGCTCCGGGGTGGACCCGGCGTGCCCGGTGACGATGCCGGCACATTCGATGAGGCGCGGGCCCAGGACCGGGTGCCGCACATAGGCCCGGGCCTCGTCGAGGGAGGAAATGGCGTACAGCCGCGAGGTCGGGCTCTGGCCAAGGCCGGCGATCTGCGGGAAGACGAACCACATCCAATGGCTTCGCTTGGCCCCTTTGCGGAGTTCCGCGACGGCCCGCTCGTAGGTGCCGCCGGCATCCTGGGCGCTCACGAAGCGGTCGAGGCCATAGCCGGTGCCGTCCGTCATCCGTCGATGGTAAGGCGGCGGAGCGCCGGAGGGAAGGGGCCGTGCGTTGAGCTTTCGCGGCGGGCAGTCCTCGGCGATGATGTCCGAATGGGCATCAGTGCAGGACCCTGGACATTGCCATCGACATCAGCCGTCGGCCTTGAGCTTGTGCGGCTGCCCCCGGACGTGCTGGCAGCGCTCGCCGACGGCGACCTGGATGCGGCACGGACGTCATCTCCGCTCGGGCTCACACCGTACATTGCCGGGCCCGAGTGCGTCGGCGTCTGGCGCCTGCGGCGCGACCAGATCGCCCGGAGCCCTGACGACGCCGCGTGGGTGACGCGGCTCGTGGTTGAGCAGGCTTCGCAGCAAGTGGTCGGACGGGCCGGCTTTCATGGGCGGCCGGACGCGGACGGCATGGTCGAAGTCGGCTATTCGATCGACCCGGACCGGCGCCGCCGGGGTTACGCCCGGGAATCCCTCGCCATCCTGCTGGCCGTAGCGACGGCGCATCCGGGGCTCAGGGTCGTCCGGGCGACCGTGAGCCCCGACAACCTGCCCTCCCGCGCGCTCCTGGACCAGTTCGGCTTCCAGCCGGTGGGGGAACAATGGGACGACGAGGACGGCCTGGAGATCATCCTCGAACTGCCGATCCCGTGATGCCGAACCCGTGATGCCGAACCGCGTCGTCCCGGACCCGCGGGCAGGAGTCCGCTCCGTGACTACCGCACCAACCGCCTGATCCGGACCGGAGTGCCGGCGAGCTCTGCCGTCAGCTGCGTGCCGTCCGCGGTGAATCCGTTGTTCCGATAGAAGGCGGCTGCCCGGGGGTTGTCCTCCGCGATCCACAGGTACGCCCCCTTCCCGCCGACCGCGGCTTCCAGGAGCAACTGGCCGGCGCCGGTTCCGTAGTGGCTGGCGAGCACATAAATTCCTTCAAGCTCCAGCGGCCGGGGACCGTCATCGTCACGGCCGGACCCCGCGGAAGCCCAGCCGACAATCATCTGCCCATCGCACACCACCCACACGCTGGTCCGACCGGCGGCGAGGATTTCCCGCCACTTGCCCGCCCGCTCGGCCAGGTCCAGCCCGGCCAGGGTTTCCGCCGGCAGCAGGTGGGCGTAGCTCTCCCGCCACGCCTGCAAATGGACCCGGGCAATGCCGGCGGCGTCCGCTGCGTCGGCGGGGCGGACCGTAAGTTCGTGCGTCATCCCGACAGGCTAATCCAGCAGCCCTCTTGGCGCCTTTGTTACTCGCGGGTAACGTGATGATCATGCATCTGCTCCTCCGCACCCTCGTCCTGTTGTTCACGGCCTCCCGGCGCCCGCCGCTGAGCATCTGGGACACCTCCACGCTCCCGTTGCGGGTGCTTCCTACCGACATCGACATCGCGATGCATGTCAATAACGGCATGTATTTCTCGCTCATGGACCTGGGCCGCTTCGACCTCATGGCCCGCAGCGGCACCTGGAAGGCCATGCGCCGCCGCGGCTGGAGCCCGGTTGCTGCGGGGGAAACCATCGCCTTCCGGCGCTCGCTGCAGCTCTGGCAGCGGTACACGATCGAAACCAGGATCATCGGCCTCGATGAGAAGGCCATCTATTTCGAACAGCGCATGGTGGCCGACGGCGAGATCTACGCCCGCGCCTACATCGCCACGCGGCTGGTCAGCAAAGGCAGGCCGGTCAGCCAGGAGGAGATCCTGCGCGAGTTCGGGCAGCCCCCTGCGGACCTGGAACTGCCCGAATGGATCCATGAATGGCGCGAGACGAACGCCCTGCCGGGGGCCCGCCGTCCCGCCCCGCACGTCTGGGCCTGACCGGCACTCAAGCGTCCGACGCCGGCAGCCGCCTCAGGTCCCGACGCCGGCACCCGCGTCAGGTTCCGACGTCGCGCCTTTTCAGCGCCAGGGCGCCGAGCCCCGCAAGCGCGGCAGAGAGGATCCACAGCCAGGCTGCGGATGACCAGTCGGGACCGTCGGTCAGCGGATTGGTGCCGTAGGCCCAGTGATACGGCGAGAAATTCAGCAGCCACTCGACGTCGGGGCTTTGCCGGCCTACTGCGTTGAAGACATAGGCCAGGACGCCGACGCCGGCACCGCAGGCCAGGCCGATGGTTCTCCGTCCGGAGACGGCGCCGCCCAGCAGTGCCGCCGTGCCGGTGAGCAGGGCGAGGCCTGCGAAGATCACCGAGGCCCCGAAGAGGTTTCCGGCCGTGAGGCCCAGCCCGGCGGAATCGTTCAGCAGCAGGATCAGGACGAAGACGAGGGCCGTCAGCAGGACCACCCGCCCGGCCAGCGCCAAGGCGCGCTCCACGACCACCTGGACCCTCGTCACCCCGTGCGCCAGGGTCAGCTCCAGTTGTCCGGATTCCTCGTCGCCTCCGACGGCGGCCGCGCCCCAGGACACGGTCGCGATGGTGATCAGCGCGAAGCCGATGAGCCCGAAGATCGTGGCCTGGGTGTAGCCGGGGCCGGAGGTGATCTGGTCGTAATTGAGGGCTTTGATCATCTCGGGAGGGAGCGTCTTGATCACGTCCTCCATCTGGGAGTTGGCACCGATGGACGGGTAGAGGGGCAGGTAGAGCATGATGGCGGCCGCGAGTCCTGCAGCCCACCCCAGCGTTGCCCGCCAGGAATCCAAGAGGGCCCGCCTGAACAGCGGCAGCGTGCTCATCGGCCGTTTCCGTTGCCTCGGATGGTGCCGTACAACTCCAGGACCGATTCCTCAAGGTCGGGCTCGGCGAGCACCAGCTCCTTAAGTTCCAGCGTTGCCAGAACCTTCAGCAGCGGCTGGATCGGGCCGGCCAGCGTGGCCGAGAGTTCCGCGCCGTCGCCGGCCGGGAGCACCTCCAGGCTGCCGATGCCGGGGACCCGGCCCAGCAACGCCCCTGCGTCGGAGGCGGAAATCCGGGCCGCGGTGAGGCGCACGTGCCGCACCGCGCCCTCCCGCAGGCTCTCCACGGTGGCGACGGTGATGATCCGGCCGTCCCGGAGGATCGCGACCTGGTCGGCGGCCTGCTGGACCTCGCTGAGCACGTGCGAGCTGAGAAAAATGGTCTGTCCGCGGGCCTGCCCCTCCCGGACCAGAGTGAGAAATTCCTGCTGCACCAAAGGATCCAGGCCGCTCGTGGGCTCATCCAGGACGAGAAGTTCCGGATCGTGCATAAAGGCCTGGACAAGGCCGAGCTTCTGCCGGTTGCCTTTGGAAAGCTTGCGGGTGGTCCGGTCCAGGTCCAGGCCGAACCGTTCCGCCAGCGCATCAACGCGGCCGGGCGCCACCGGGCCGCTGATGGCCGCATAGTGCGCCAGCAGCTTGCGGCCGGTGATCCGTCCCTCCAGGAACAACTCGCCCGGCAGGTACCCGATCCTGCGCCGGAGCGCCGGGCCGGCAGTCCGTGGGTCCTGGCCGAGCAGTTTCGCCGCGCCGGACGTGGGCCGGATGATGTCCAGCAGGCAGCGCATTAGGGTGGTCTTCCCCGCGCCGTTGGGCCCGATCACGCCGAAAACCGAGCCCTCCTCGATGCCGAAGCTGACATCGTGCAGGGCTTCGATCCGGCCGAATCTCTTGGTCAGGGATTCGACGGCGACCGCTTGGCTCATGCCCGGTCCTGGGCTGGATTCATGGTCCCGATCCTAGGGCGGGCGCATCTGCCCGCCTAGGGGCGCAAGGCCCGGAGGGTGTGCTCAGAGCGAAAACCCCGGGACATCAGGAGGGCCCTCGCGTACCGTTAACGGATGGCTACCGTAGACATCACAGGTGAACAGTTCGCATCCACCATCGAGAACAACGACATCGTGCTCGTTGATTTCTGGGCCGAATGGTGCGGCCCGTGCAAGCAGTTCGGACCGACGTATTCCGCCGTTTCCGAAAAGCACGAGGACGTCGTCTTCTCCAAGGTGGACACCGAGGTTGAGCAGCAGCTCGCCGCCGAAGCCGGTATCACCTCGATTCCGACGCTGATGGCCTTCCGCGAAAAGGTGCTGGTGTTCTCGCAGCCCGGCGCGCTGAATGCCCAGCAGCTCGAAGAAGTCGTCAGTGCCGTCAAGGCCCTGGACATGGACGAGGTCCACGCCCACGTGGCACGCGCGCAGGAAGAGGCCGCGGCCGCGGCGAACCAGCCCGCGACGAACCGCACCCCCGCCGACCAGCAGGACGGGTCCCAGATCCCGGACCTGTAGACCGCAAAACCAACAGCAACGCGGGGTCACTTCCCGCCCATGATTCCTAGGATGACGGGCGGGAAGTGACCCCGCGTTGACGGGTTAAGGCCTTAGAGCTTTTCGAGCTTCACCGGCTCGGCCAGCAGGGCGCTCAGGGACTCGTTGAGGTCCTGGACCGCGGTCCCCTTGGAGTGCTTGTCCAGGTCCTCCTGCGAAGCCCACCGCTCGGTCAGTACCAGGCGGTCCTCGGTGGCCTCAGTCAGTTCGTAGCGGATACATCCGGGTTCGTTGACCACCTCGTCGATGGCAATGTCCAAGGCGAGCTTCACGCGGAAGAATTCGCCCTCGTTCGGGATGAAGATGGCCTGGAGATCAATGGGAGTGCTCATGGTTTTTAGCCTACCGGCCCGGTGCATCCGGGCACGGCTTCCCGCCGCAGATTTCGTAGGACTTCCAAGTTTTACCCTTCTCTTGCGGTCCGAGTGTTGGTAGCGTCGCAGGATGCTTGCCTATACAGCCGGGGACACTGACGTTCCGCTGCTTGAAGAAACCATCGGGGACAATTTCGAGGCGGTGGTGGCCCGGTTCCCGTACCACGATGCCCTGATCGAGGCCGCGGCCGTCCCCGGCGACGAGGCCCGCCGATGGAGTTACACCAAGCTGAACGACGACGTCGACCGTCTCGCCCGAGCGCTGCTCGCGCTCGGGGTGGCGGCCGGTGAACGGATCGGCATCTGGAGCCCGAACTGCGCGGAGTGGACCATCCTGCAGTACGCGACGGCAAAGGTCGGCGCCATCCTGGTCAACGTCAACCCGGCCTACCGCAGCCACGAGCTCGAATTCGTGGTCAAACAGAGCGGGATGCGGATGCTGGTCGCGGCGCCGTCGGACAAGAACAGCGACTACACGGCGATGGCCCGCGAGGCGCTCGCCGTGTGCCCGGAGCTGCGCGAACTGGTCTTCCTGCCGGATGCCGGCCTGCCGGACCTGACCGCCGGAGATCCCGCAACCGAGGCGGAACGAAGCTACGCGGAGCTGCTCAAGCGGGCGGACGACGTCGGGCATGCGGCGTTGAAAGAGCGGATGTCCGGCCTGGACCCGCACGATCCGATCAATCTGCAGTACACCTCCGGCACCACCGGCTTTCCCAAGGGTGCCACGCTGACCCATCACAACATCCTCAACAACGGCTACTCGATCGGCGGGCAGCTCGGCTACACGGAACACGACCGGGTGGTCATCCCGGTGCCGTTCTACCACTGCTTCGGCATGGTGATCGGAAACCTGGCCGCCCTCAGCCGCGGCGCCGCGACCATCATCCCCGGCCGCAGCTTCTCTCCCGCGGCGGCACTGGAAGCAGTGCAGGACTTCGGCGGGACGTCCCTCTACGGCGTGCCGACCATGTTCATCGCCGAACTCGCGTTGCCCGAGTTCGCCTCCTACGACCTGTCCACACTCCGCACCGGTGTGATGGCAGGGTCGCTGTGCCCCATCGAGGTGATGGGCAGGGTGGTGGCCGACATGAACATGACCGACGTGGCCATCTGCTACGGCATGACCGAGACCTCGCCGGTCTCCACGATGACCCTGAGTTCGGACACCATGGCCCAGCGCACCGAAACCGTGGGCCGGACCATGCCGCGGCTGGAGTCCCGGATCGTTGACCCCTCGACCGGCGCGGTACTGGAGCGCGGGGCGATCGGTGAACTCTGCACGCGGGGATACTCGGTGATGAAGGGCTACTGGAACGAACCGGACAAAACAGCGGAAGTCATCGACGACGAGGGCTGGTTGCATACCGGGGACCTGGCGCGGATGGACGCGGACGGTTACCTGGTGGTGGAGGGCAGGATCAAGGATGTGGTGATCCGTGGCGGCGAAAACATCTATCCCCGTGAAATTGAGGAGTTCCTCTACACGCACCCGGACATCCAGGATGTGCAAGTGATCGGCGTCCCGGACGAGCGCTACGGTGAGGAGCTTATGGCCTGCGTCATCCTCCAACCCGGCGCCGCACCCCTGGACGCCGAGGGGCTGGCCGAATTCTGCCGCGGCAGGCTGGCGCGCTACAAAATCCCGCGCTACGTGGAAGTGCGGGAAAGCTTCCCGATGACCGTCTCGGGCAAGATCCGCAAAGTCCAGATGCGCCAGGAGGCGGCAGCCCGGCTGGGCCCCTGACCGGAGCCCGCATTGCTGGGGTGGGGCGGGCCGGTGCAGCTAGTGGCGGCGGTGGTCCTGGATGGTGATGCGCGGGCCGAAGACGGGTTTGCGGAAACCGCTGAGCCCGAGCATCCGCACCACCCGCTGCCGGTGCCCGGCCCAGGGCTCCAGCAGTTTCAGCATGCCGGCATCGTCGGTCCGGCGCCCGGTCAGGGCCGCCCCCACGTAGGCTGCCAGGTGGTAGTCGCCCACGGAGATCGAATCCGGGCAGCCGTGGGTGCGCTGCACCACCTCCGCCGCGGTCCAGATACCGATGCCCGGAATGGTCTGCATTTTCGCCGCGGCCTCCGTCGCCGGCAGTGCCGCGAGCCGTTCGAGCGCGACGGCGGAGCGCAGCGCCCGCATGATCGTCGCCGAGCGCTGGGGGCCCACTCCCGCCTTGTGCCATTCCCACGAGGGGATCCGCAGCCACTGCTCCGGTGTGGGCTGGACCATGAGGTTCCCGGGCGCAACGGTGCCCGCGCCGGGGGCGGGCGTTCCGTACCGGTACGTGAGGTAGCGGTAGCCGCGGCGGGCCTCGATCACGGTGACCTTCTGTTCCAGGACTGCCGGAACCAAAGCGTCGATCATGCGCCCGCTCGCGGGAAGCCGCAGGCGGCGGTGCCGGCGCCGGGCTTCCGTGACCAGGCGGGGGAGCGTGGCCTGGAACTCCGGGCTCGTCAAAGGCCGACCAGTCGTCATCCGCGGCCCAGCAGCCGCGGGACCGAGGCCGCAGCATCGGCGGCCCCCGGACCCCACGCCTGGACATCAACGGCCGGTTCGTCGACGGCGGGGCCCGCGGCCGTTCCGGAAGCGGTGAGCCGCAAGGTGGCCGGGCCTTCCGGCGTCGTGAAAGCCATCCACATGCCGCCGGGGGCAGGCTGGAACGTGGGATCCCCTTGACCGCGCGGTAGGGTGCCGATGGTCTGCAGCAGGTCGAAGGGAGCACCGGGCCGCCACTGCAACGAGGCGTCTGCGGCGGCCGCGAGGCCGGCGGGGACGTCTGCAATGCTCATCCGTCCATGGTCCCACGTCCCGCGGGTCGGAGAACTGGCCCTAAGGGCCAAAAGGCACTGAACGCCGGACTGCCCCAGGCCTAGAATCTGGCTGTGGTGCGGAGCGCCCGTGCCCCGCATGTCGCACGCCCCCGCAACTCTGCGGGCCCAGATCAGCGTCAGGAGCAGCACGATGTCCGGAGAAGTAACGCATTTTGAAATCCCGGCCGACGACACGGACCGGGCCAAGGAGTTCTACCGCTCGGTCTTTGCCTGGGA
>CAVYMG010000026.1:0-127561 GCA_963769515.1 uncultured Actinomycetota bacterium | reverse complement strand
CGGCCGTGCCGGCGCCCGTCGGGAAGCGCTGGCACGGCCGGATGGCAGAGCTGCCGGTTGTCCTGCTAGCTGGCCGGAATCACGAGGCCCTTGAACTCGGTCTGCAGGAAGTCCTTCATGTCCTGCGACGTCAGGATCTTGTACAGCTTCTGGACGCGCGGGTCGTCCTGCATCCCGGACTTCACAGCCAGGACGTTGTAGTACGCACTGTCTTCGCCCTCGACCAGCAACTGCTTGTCAGCGCTCAGCCCGGCGGGAAGGGCAAACGCCAGCGTCACGATAGCCGCGTCCTTGTCATTGAGGGCCTGCGGAAGGCTGGCGTTTTCGATCTCCGTGAAGGTGAGGTTCTTCGGATTGGCCCTGACATCTTTGAGCGTAATCGGATTGTCGCTGACTTCGATCAGTCCCTCGGACGCGAGCAGCTTCAGGGCACGGGATTCGTTGGTGGGGTCGTTGGGGATGGCGATGGACGCGCCGTCGGGAAGTTCCGCAAGGCTGGCGACATCATTGGAGTACAGGGCCATCGGCGGGAGGTACACCTTGCCCACGCTGACAAGGTCCTTCCCGGAAGCCTTGTTGTAGGTCTCCATGAACGTCGTGTTCTGGAACAGATTGGCGTCGATGTCGCCGTCGCTCAGGGCCGGGTTGGGGGTGTTGTAATCGCTGAACTCCTTGTATTCCACGGTCAGGCCCTCTTTCGCGGCAAGCTCGCGCTGTACGTGCTTGAGCATGTCCCCGGCCGGCACGGCCAGGGCACCCACCTTGATGGTCTCGGCCGGGCTGCTGGAGGGGCTTGCGCCGCAGGCGGACAGGGCGAAAATGGCGGCCACGCCGGTGACGGCTGCCTTCAGGAGGTGTGAACGGAACATGGGGACTCTTTCGAAGAAGGGATTAGGAACAAGGAATGGGCCGGACGGGTACGGCGGTCAGGGACCGCAGCTAGCGGTGGGACAGGCGCCGCGCCGCGAAGTTGCCCAGGGACTGGAACACCTGCACCAGCACGATCAGGAGGATGACGACGCCGAACATGTATTCCGGGCTGTAGCGCTGGTAGCCGTAGCGGAAGGCGACATCACCGAGGCCGCCACCGCCCACTGCGCCCACCATGGCCGAGTAGCCGATGAGCCCGACCACTGTGGTGGAGAGGCCAAGAGCCAAAGCCGGAACGGCTTCGGCCACCATGACCTTGGTGAGGATCGTCCACCGCGTGGCGCCGAGGGACTGGGCGGCTTCGACGAGCCCCAACGGAACTTCGCGGATGCCGATCTCCACCAGCCGGGCGAAGAAGGGAATGCCGGCGACGGTCAGCGGGACGATCGCCGCCGTCGGCCCGATAAAGGAACCCACCAACAGGCGGGTGAACGGGATGAGCAGAATCATGAGGATGATGAACGGGACGGACCGGCCGATGTTCACTACGACGTCGAGCACGCGATTCACGAGGAACCCCAGCGTCCGGCTGCCGAAGAGCTTCGAGAGCAGGCCGCCGGACTCGGTGGTCACCAGGAGGACTCCGACGGCGAGGCCGAAGATGACGGTGAAGAATAGGCTGAACCCCACGGTGTAGAAGGTCTCGCCGGCGCCCCGCAGGATCGTTTCCAGGAGGTCGGACCAGAAGTACGGGTCATTGCGGTCGATCACTGGATTACCTCCACGAAGAGTCCTTGGGAACGGAGGTCGGCCAGGGCGTCGGCGACGGTTTTCGTGTCACCGGGCAGCTCCAGCCGGGTGCGTCCGGTCTGGTGTCCGTGGATGGTCTCCACGGCGGCCCCCAGGATTCCGACGTCGATCCCGTGCTTGCGCGCCAGCTGGGCGATCACGGGACGGTCTGACCGCGAACCGTTGAACGTGATTTCGACGATGGCGCTGGAGGTCTTCGGAATTTCTCCGAGGGGGAACAGTGCTTTCCCGAGCAGGGATTTTTCCGTTGTCAGCAGTTCTTCGACGGTTCCCTGCTCCAGGATGCGCCCGCCGCTCATAACGGCTGCAGAGTCGCAGATCCGCTTCACAACATCCATCTCGTGCGTGATGAGCAGGACGGTCAATCCCAGGTCCTTGCTGAGCTGCCGTATCAGGTCAAGAATCTGCCTGGTCGTTTCGGGATCAAGCGCCGACGTCGCCTCGTCGCTCAGCAGAACGGCAGGGTTGGAGGCCAGCGCACGGGCAATCCCGACGCGCTGTTTCTGGCCGCCGGACAACTGCGCCGGATACGCGGTGGCCTTCCCCTCCAGCCCCACCAGTTCAAGAATCTCCAGTGCCCGGGTCCGCCTGGCCGTGCGTCCGGCGCCCGTGATCTCCAGCGAGAGTTCCACGTTTGACTGCACGGTCCTGCTGCTGAGCAGGTTGAAGTGCTGGAAGATCATGCCGATATTGTGGCGTGCCGAGCGAAGCTCCGTGCCGGACAGTGTGGTCATCTCCCGGCCGTCCACCCGCACGCTTCCCGAATCGGGACGCTCCAGCGAATTGATAGTGCGGATCAGCGTGCTCTTCCCGGCGCCGCTTTGGCCGACGACGCCGAAGATGCCACCCCGGGGGACGGACAGCGAGACATCGTCAAGGGCACGGACGGCCGTTGCCCCGGAGCCGTAGGTCTTCGAGACCCGGCTTACGGAAATCATGGTGCTCCCTGATGGCTGAAAGTCGTGACTGGGATTCCTGCGGGCGATGCTCGCAGACGTGTCTACGGAGATCGCCCGCACACAAGTCAGACATTCTGCCAAGAGGGCGTTGACGCCACCTAATCCGAACTTATACGGGCGTAACCTAGATATCCGCACATAGGA
This sequence comes from uncultured Actinomycetota bacterium, assembly GCA_963769515.1. Taxonomy (GTDB): domain Bacteria; phylum Actinomycetota; class Actinomycetes; order Actinomycetales; family Micrococcaceae; genus Arthrobacter. The sequence goes on along the minus strand of CAVYMG010000026.1, from coordinate 124,778 downwards.
TTCTACTCAGTAGACTCGAGCCGCGTGGAAGCGGCAGTCGTGAGCCGGGGTGTCCGGGCAAGAAGGAAGACCCTCGACGCCACCGCCGGGGTGAGAGCTTGGTCACTTGTCCGGCCAACGGTGATCGTCGGCGTCGGGCGATTAACTCATAACGTCGCTGGCGTACTTGAGGCCAATCTGCCGCCTGACCTCATCCAGTGCCGCCATTACCGCGACGCTTTGCTGCGGCGGCAGGATGTCATTGGCGAGGGTACGGGTGCTAATAAGCCGTTCCATTTCCCGCGCCTGGTACTGCATGCCGCGGCCGGTGACCGGCTCGTCAAAGACCTCGACGACGTTCCCGTCGGCGTCGTACCGGGTGAACGGCGACGGCGCGTACCAGACTGACGGGATTTCGATCCGTCCCTCGGTGCCGATGATCGCGGCGCGGTTGGGCCCGGCGGTGTCCAGCGCGCAATGCAGCAGGGCCTGCTGCCCGTCGCCGTATTCGAAGATCATTGCCGTCTGCCGGTCCACGCCGGTGGCTGTCATGCTCGCCATCGCCCGGATGTTTGCCGGCGCCCCGAACACGTCGAAGGCGAAGGACACAGGATAGATCCCCAGGTCCAGCAGCGCGCCGCCGCCGAGCGCCGGATCGTTGAGCCGATGTGCAGGATCCTTGGGCAGGTTCTGGTTGTGGTCCGCGATGACGGTCCGGACGTCTCCCAGTGCTCCGGACCTGATCAGCTCGCGGATCCTGACCATGTGCGGAAGGTACCGGGTCCACATGGCCTCGAGCACCACCAATCCCAGTGACTCGGCGAGGTCCACTATCTCCTGCGCCTGCCGGGCATTCATGGTGAAGGATTTTTCGATCAACACGTGTTTGCCGGCCTTGAGTGCCAGCAGCGCGTTTTCGTAGTGGAACGGGTGCGGCGTCGAAACGTAAACAATGTCCACGTCCGGGTCGGCTACCAGGTCTTCGTAGCTGCCGTGCGGGAACGGAATCCGGTACCGGGCGGCGAACTCTTCGGCCGTGGCCAGGTTCCGGGAGCCCACCGCGTGGACCGTGAACCCGTGCTCGGTCAGGTCCTCGCTCTGCAGGCCTGCGATGAATCCGGTGCCAAGGATTCCCCACCGGACAGTGGTCTGCTGTTGGTCGGCGGACTGAATCGCGGAATCTTCTGACATTGAGTCGGGTCCCTTCGGGCAAGCGGCCACGAGGCGGGGTCCGCGGTGTGGAGAGTCCCCACGAGTCTATGGCAGGCCGGCGTTCACGTCGGGCAAAGACGATGCGATTGACGCCGGGGCCGCGGAGCGGAATGTCCCGGCGTCGACCTCGTGAACCTACTGAACCGGTTCGTTCTGCAGTAACTTTGATTCGCGTCCCTTCGGGCTCAGCATGGAGTCGCGATTCAGAGTAAGTACTCCCGACAGCAGAGCAGCAGACATGATCGCCCCGAACGCCATGGAAGATGACGCACCCATGAGGAACGCTGCCACAAAGAGGCTGAAGGGACTGGAAACCGTTTCAAGAAACTGGACCGCCGTCATGGTCTTACCGAGATCCGAGGAAGGAATCTGTTGATGGAGAAGAGAGGTGCGTCCTACGGTCCAGGCAATGCCCCCGGTGCATACGACAAAAATGGCACCCGCGACAGCGATCCACGACGGGATGAAGAAGAGCAGCGACCCTGCAGCCATGAGCCACGAGGAGCGCCGCATGAGCGTGCTCGGTGCCCAAATAGAAAATAGCCTTGACAGGACCGACCCGCAGAACAAACCACCGGCAGCCGCTGCGCCGACGATCCCCACCTGGGCAGTGGAACCTCCCAATACAACAGATGTTTGAAAAATTGCCAGGGTTGATAAAGGCGCAGAGAGGGAACCGACCAATACGACCGTCCCGGCGAAACGCCACCAACCGTGTAATTGAGGCAGTCTTCTATACCCTGCAGAAAGATCCTTGATGAACCCTGGCCGATCGGGCAACTTGTCGGCACGATCAGGCCACGGTAGGAAATTCGTAACAACAGCGATCGCAGTGAATGAAACGGCGTCTACGGCCAGCAGCCACCAAGGGCCCCAAGCAGCGCTCAACACTCCACCAATGGCCGGTCCGACAATAGACGCCGAGGTCCACGCAGTTGAGACTGCTGCGTTGAACTTCGCTGTGCCATCACCGTACATTCGTGGGATTGCGACGAAGGTCGCGGTTCTCGCGAACATGTCGAGGCTGCCTCGCAGGAAGGCGCCCAGTACGAGAACCCAAAATGGAGTGTCCCAAGCGCCAACAAGGAACGCCATGCCTGCAACGACGATTGCTTGCCCCCAATAGCCAATGTGGGTCATGGTACGAGCCGACAGGCGATCGGCCAGTCCACCAATCAGAATTCCCGGAAAGGCCTTTGGTAGTTGAGACGCGACGGCGACGATGGACATCTGGGCCAGGCTGCCGCTCGTTTGAAGAACGATTAGCGGCAGGGCAATGTTGTACGCACCGCCGCCAAGCGAGTTCACCCACATTCCGGTCAGATGCAGACGACGCTGCCAAGGCCTAGCCAGAGACAATCTACTTACCTCTTGTCGCAAATAGGATGGTTCCAAAATCGTTTGGCTTTTCTACCGACATATGGAGCCATTGCATGGCCGGAGCCTGCCAGAAGCTAATGTTCCATGTGCGGGCAACGAACAAGTGGAAGATGCTTGTACAGCACGGAACCAATGCTCTCCACTTGCCAGGAAGAAGGAGCGCAAGAGGGAGTGCAAGTAACTCGAGAAAAGGAATCGCACGAGTAAGGACACGCACGGGCCGGTCAAACTTCTCATCGGCGAATGGATGGCCGGTAGAGGCTTTAAGATGCGAGTGGTAGATCTGATTCGCATCTCCGCGCCGGACCCACGCTTCGAAGCCGTGGATCAGCTTAGACAAGCCGGCCTGGGTGTAGGGCAAGTACAGGACTGCGCGGGAGAGCGACCGCGTCAGGCTGCCATGCTGCGAGGAGTCCTTTTCGACGGGGGGCCACTGACTCAGGACAAGGACCACCTCGATGAACGTGTCGTAGGGCCATCTCCCTGGAAGCGATTGCGCATCTGCGGCACGTGTTCCAAGAAAGACTCCCAACGCTGCACGCCGGAACCAGCTGGCTGTTCGAACGTGCGGACCCCGGTACAACTCGCTCGCCGCAGCGGCGGTTAGAAGTGCGCCCGTGATGGCACGTTGTGTTCTCCAACTGACCGGGGAATTAAGAAGCTCGTCCGAGCTCAGGACCGCGGGGCTAAGGGCGACATGGTAGTCCTGGGCAGCGAACGGACCGGGCCGCAGAGTCAGCGCCAGGCCCGCGATGATCCACAGTCCGGCGGCGCGAAACCGTCGTCCGCTGCCTGCGGTAGAGCGAAGGTTACGGAACATAGGTGAAAACTACTTCCCTTTCCTCAAGTGCACCTCTGACGGTCGTCTCAACCCAAACCTCCATCCTGGACAGCGGAACGCTGGGCAAATCTGCAGGAGATCGCACCTCATCAAACTGTCTCCACTTATCACTGCGCAGCCTCCGGAGTATCCTCCCGCAGAGAATTCGTTTTGGCCGTTCCTCGCAGTCCATGAAGATGCGTGCAAAGATTGCCCCGGCACGAAAGAACTGAGTCGGGATGCAGTTCGCAGGCCCGCATACTACGCGCGTTCCGTCAGACATATGGAACTCAACAGCAAAACGTGAGACGCGGTCGCCAAACTTTGCATTGAACATATTATTTGACGCAATTGGCCAAAAATTCCGATTTGCGATGGTCGAAGCCAGTGATGCCATTGTGAATGCGGTGACCAGAGTGATAAGCAGCTTGCTGCTGTTGCTGCTAGTGGCATTCAACGCAGTCGTTGTTCCTTGCGAAATCCTCAAATTCCGAGGAAAGTTCCAGAGAGTCAAAGACTAGTCGCCGGCCATCCAGTTGCGTCGAGCCGGTTAGTAGAAAGCGGAAGATTTCCATGACGGCGACGGAAGCCACGATGGAGTTTAGGGGCCCGAAGCTCGGAGCCTGGTAGGCAGAATTCAGGTTCATGGTCGTGAGGGACGATTTGGATTGTGTCCTCATGTCGTTGTCGTCCGCCGCGCAGAGTAAGCACGGAGTCGAACCTGGCCTGACCACTGGCCCCACCACTCCGCGCGTGTCCTGGTAGCCTGCGCACGTAAAGGGTGTTCCGGAGATGATGGATGCCCTGTTGGACCACTCGAGCACGTCCTGGGGCGTGTCGGCCGAAACAACCACAAAATCCGAGTTTTGAAAAACGGGCAGGAGGTCTGCTGTGCTCGAGATCATCGACGTGACCGTGGTGATTTTTACGTCGGGGGCCCGAAGTAGGAGGTTCTCTGCCGCCGCTTCGATTTTGGTCTTGCCAACATCTTGAGCTGTGAAGAGATACTGGCGGGTGAGATTGCTTTCTTCGACAGTATCTCCGTCTACGAGCACAATGGAGCCGACGCCCGCCGTCGCCAGCTGCATGGCCACATTGGTGCCGATTCCTCCGACGCCAATCAGCGCTATTGTTCGCGTGCGCAGAAGTCCACTCGCGCCTGCCCCGGTGCCGTGAGCAAGATCGAAGTAAAGATCATGCCGGCTGTATCGGCCCGAGAGGTCAATCTTGTAGGACACGAGAATATCGGCTGCGAGGAGATCTTCGATGATTTGTTCCGAGCTCTCGCCGAATAGCAGCCGCGCCTCGTTACGAAGTTCATTGAGTGTTCGTGGTTTAGAGGCGAATTCGAGCAAACCCGCCAATCCAGGCGGTGCGTCTTCAATTTCGATTGCATTGGGTGGCGCCAGGCCGATTTGGATGGTCGTGTCAGTCGTTACTACGGGAAGCGACTGTTTCAGAGAGTACGTCGTGGCTGCCAATTCATGTCTCCAATATTTAGTGGGGACCACGTTGCGCGTGGTCCCCACTCAGTTTCTTCATTTTCAGTTGAACACGAAGTTCAGCTTGGAGCGGCGCTTGGCCAGTCGCTTGAGATTCAGCACTCAAATCACCCCCTGTCAGCGGTCGTCTTGTTGGCAGGATCAACCTATGACAGATGTCACGTATATGACAAGCCTGTGATCAAATATTTTGCTCATTGTCGATTCTTGTCACAAGCCTTGTATGGTTTTAGGCATGTTCGAACTTGTTGCCCCGAATGCCTCCTACTACCTGTCGTTCCTCGAGTCGCACCGCGAGTGGGGTGGCGCCCATCAGGACGGTGCCGGGCTCTTGGCGGACGACGACATCACGAGCCCGGACGGTTTCGCCGCGTGGGTCCGGCGGCTGGCCGGTGCTGAAGAGGCTGCTGAGACCGACGGCATCGTTCCGTGCACCTACCGCTGGATCACGGAGGGCCCGCGGTACGTCGGGGCGATTGCTTTCCGCCACTACCTCACGCCGAAGCTCCTAGATTCGGGAGGGCATATCGGGTACGGGGTTCGACCGTCCGATCGCGGGCGAGGGGCAGCGTCGTGGGCTCTGCGTGAAGTCTGTCATCGCCTGGCCGTGCAAGGCGAACCTGATCGAGTTCTCCTGACCTGCGACGATGCGAATGCGGCATCTGCCAGGACGATCGAGCGTTGCGGTGGCGAACTCGAGGATGTGAGGACGGGCCCGGACGGGAAGGATTTTCGGCGCTACTGGATTGATGTGAAGGACTTGAGGTCGAGTTGATGCGAAAGAATGAAGCCATGACCGACGCCGCCGAGTTCATCGACCTTGCGCTGCAGCGCGAGTCGTCCTGGCTGCGGGCCGAGGAAGCTGAGGCCCGCCTGCTTCCGCAGATGGCGGCGGCGGGATGGGCAGCGGCCTGAAGTTTTACGGCGCGTCGATCGGAGCCGTACGCGGCACGGTCCGCGATGCGCTGCGCCGCCATCCGGACCTGGCGCACGATGCCGTCACCGCGCTCAGCAGCGAGCTCTGGGACGAGCCCGTCTTCGAGCGGCGGCTCGCTGCCGTCGTCCTGCTGCAGTCCCGTGCCGCCCTGCTGACCAACACCGATCTCACCCGGATCGAGGGCTTCCTCCGCACGGCCGGACTCCGCGAGCTCGCCGATCCGCTCGCCGTCGACGTCGTCGGGCCCCTGATCAGCAGGCTCGACGTCGTCGGCAGGGTCCGGGCGGACAGCGTGCTGGAGCGGTGGGTGCGGGATCCCGACCCGTGGCTGCGCCGCGCCGCACTGCTCTCGCCGCTGCGGGCGCTCCGCGCCGGCGCGGGGGACTGGAGCGCGTTCGTCCGTCGCGCCCGCGCCGTGCTCGCCGAAGCTTCGCAGGGCAAGGACGACGACGGCGGAATCGCTGCGGAGGCGGTCGCCGTGGTGCGAGCCGACGTCGCGAAGCACCGGCCGGAGCTGGAGTTCTAGGGGTCCAGGCCGGAATCCGCCGGGCCGGACGCCCACGAACTTGGTCCCGCCAACCCCGGTCCGCCCGGGAACGGCCCGCTGAAGCCCGGTCCGCCCGGGAACGGCCCGCCGAAGTCTGCTCCGCCGTCGCCCTCACCTGGGCCCGCGCCGCTGCCGAGCAGGCTCCTGGTGAGGGCTTCGCCGTCGGCCATCAACTGATCGACTGCCGTGCCCAAGTGGCCGTCCGCGACCGGGACGCCGTCCAACGCGGCGGCCAGGACGGCGCGGCGGACGAGTTCGCGGGCGAACGAGGCGGTGGTTCCGTCGGTGCGGGCGGCCGCGTCCTGGACTGCGTCGGTGCTGAACGGAATCCCGCGGGCATACAAGTCCACGAGCGCGACGCGCTCCGCCAGCGCCGGAAGCGGAATATCCACGGCCAAATCCACCCGTCCGGGGCGCTGCGCCAGGGCACGTTCGAGCATGTCCACGCGATTCGTGGTGAGAATGAAAGTGACATCGGCGTCGTTGTCCAGGCCGTCCATGGCGTCCAGCACCTCGAAGAGCAGCGGCTGGGGCCCGTGCCCGAAGCTGCGGTCCTCCGCGATGAGATCGCAGTCCTCCATGACCACGATCGAGGGCTGCAGCGCCCTGGCCATGGCGGCCGCCTCCGCGATCCTGGCCAGCGATCCGCCGGAGAGCAAGATGGCGGTGGTGCCCTCGCTCTGGCTCAGCAAGTACCGCACGGTGTGGGTCTTGCCCGTCCCCGGCCTGCCGTACAGCAGGATGCCCCGCTTGAGGTGCTGTCCGTAGTGGTTGAGCGAGTCCCGGTGCCGGGCGATCCCGAGTACATGGTCGGAGACCTTTTGCAGCAGGCCTTGCGGCAAGATGACGTCCGACGCCGCGAGGTCAGGCCGGGCATGGAAAGTCACGCCGGCCGCGCTGGGGCCGTACTCGCCCATAGCCAGGGAAATAACCTGCCCCTTGAGGACGCTGCGTTGCTGCATCCGCCGTCGAAACCCGGCCAGGAAGGCTGCGGCGTCGGCGGTATCGCCGGCGAGGACTTCCAGCGACGCGGACTGGCGCCCGTACTTGGGGTTGGCGTCCCGCTGCAGGACGGCGACCGGACCGCCGTCGTAGGTGAACAGCCACAGCCCCAAGGCGACGGCCTGCCGCTGCTCATCCGGGCCGACAGCGAGGTTGACGTAGTCCGGCTGGGACAGCGGAAACTGCGGGAAGAACGGGGAGAGCTGCAGCATGTCACTCAACGACTGATGGTGCCGCTGGTCCCCGCCGCCGATTCCGACCAGCCGGAATCCTGGATCGTCCCCTGCAAGCTCGGCCATCAGGATGTCCGCGTCCACAAACCGGTGCGGCGGCACTTCTTCCACCACTACGGACAGCGATTCCGCCGGGACCCCCAGATGGCCCGACAGCGCTTCCAGGAGCTGAACTCCCGACGGCGGACGATGCTGGCCGGACTGTGCCAGCTGCACGAGCCGCCCGAAATCATCGATGAACTTCCCCAAATTTTCATCCATGGCCAGACCCTACCAGTGCAACCCAACGTGGACGCGGGGATTGCCCTGGGCCGGGCCGGGCAGCGGACTGATAAAGCGGTGGTCAGGCCTTGCTCTTGGCGTAATCGGCAAAGCCCTGCCAGTCAACGATGACGCACGCCTCGTCCCCCACAACCCAGGCGTCGTGGCCGGGCGGAACCGACATGTACTCGCCGGGGGAGATTTCCATCTCCTCGCCGTCGTCCATGACAATCTTCATCCGGCCGGAGAGAACATAGCCGGCGTGCGCGGCCCGGCAGCTCTCGGTCTGGGCAATCGGTTTGACGTGCTTCGACCATTGCCAGCCGGGTTCGAAAACGGCCCTGCCGACGCCTCCATTGGCAACATCGACGAGGTCCAGCCTCCCCTTGCCGTCCTCGAAGGGGCGGGTTTCTTCCGGGTTGTCGAGGCTCCTGTGAATCATGCCTGACATTTCAATCTCCTAGCCTGCGAAGTTATTTGATGGGTCCAGCGAAGCGCGCGCGACGGCGTGAAATCACTGGATACGGCCCGGTCTACGCCGGGAAAACTGCTGCGTCAAGAACGCGTGACGAAGACGCAGCCGACGATTTTGCAGGCCACCGAAATCCCTTGTGCGGCCGGTCCGGCAGGCGCACAATGGCCCCGTCAACGGACCGGTGCACGTGGTCACTGCAATGCGGCCGCCCGTCCGGTCCCCGAAAAGCGAGGTGATCCATGGCAGGCGGAGCCGAAGAATCCGGCGACGACATGGTGGTTGGCCGAACCAACGTCAGCGAAGAACGAACGCTCCTGCTCGCGAGCAATGGCGACAACGCCCCGAACGGCTACGAGGCGGACTTCGTCCTCAATGTCTCGACGCAGGGAGACAAGGTCCTCGTGTCTTCGCCGCACGGCGTGGATGGCATTCACGCCAAGGGAACAGTCGCATTCCCCACCGGCGGCGCCATCGGGACAATCCCCGCCGGTAACGGCGTCATCGCCCGGGGAATCAACGGGGCCGTCGGCTACGTGCACGCGGCCGCCCGTAACAAGCCCCTGGAGCACTCCGTCGGCGCCGGCGTTCTGGGTGTGGGCGGCATCGGTGCCGCCGGCGTGTTCGGCTCCGGACGGAACGGGGTGGTCGGCTACGAACAAGCGACCCCGCGTGACACCGCCTTTGAAACGGCGCAGCGGGCGGGAGTGCTGGGCCGCGGCGATACAGGCGTCAGCGGCGACGGTGCGAACGGCCCCGGAGTCTTCGGCCGGGGCCTCCCCGGCGTCCACGGCCTGTCCGACGGCGGGCCGGGGTTGCTGGGCGACGGCCAAACCGGTGTGGTGGCGACCGGCCGGGACGGTCCCGGCGTGATTGCCGCCTCGCCCACGGAACAGGGCGCGGTCCTGGAATCGAGGCGCATGGCCCAGCTGCTCATGGTTCCGCTCCGGATCGAAAACCCGCTCTCACTTGCACACTCGACGGCCGGGGAGTTGCTGACCACCGTCTGGCCTGACCGCGAGCAGCGGGGCGCGGAAATCACGAGCCTGTGGTTCTGCAAGGTCGGCGGCAGCCCGGCGCAAGCCAGTTGGGTGAAGCTCGCTCAGGCGCCCGCTGCGGACAGCGTCATTCGCCGCCTGCGGCCGCGCGGCCGAGCGCCACCACGACGGCGACAGCGGCCAGTCCGGCGAGCACAAGCAGAATTCCGGCCAGGACAAAGTCGGCGCCGCCCGGATCCTGGCCGGAAGTCCGTGCTTCAGGTTCCGTGCCGGATGGCGCGTCGGTGGTGGTCGCAGACGGGACCGGGCCCGCCGCCGGGGAGGAATCGGCGCCGGGGGAGGAAGGCGGCGCCGGTCGGTTCCGCCGCGGACGGGGCGGCGGTTTCTGCGGCGGGCGGATCCGCGGCAGGAGCAGGGCGGGCCGGCAGGAACACGTCACCCACCACACCCATGATGAATCTGTCGCCGGGGCTGAACGTCGTCACGACCCGGGTGGCGATGTCCAGGCTGGTGGACACACAACCGGCCGAGGGCCTGTTCCCCGCGCCGAAGAAGATGGCGTAGTCGGCGCCGGGAACGGCGGGCGAGTCCGGCAGCCGGTTGTAGTTGATGACCGTGGCCTGCGCGTAGGTTCCCTGGTTGGCCCAATACCAAAGGTTCTCGTCCCTGGGGGATCCGCCCTCCAGGTAGTAGTTGTAGGAAGGGCTTCCCGGGCCGCCCCAGCGTGACCTCGGATTGACCACGTGATAGGTCAGGCTGGTTCCCGGGTTGGACAGCCCGAGTGCCTCCGTCGCGGAGAAAGAACCGGTGGGTGAGCGGAATTCGCCTTCGCCGAGGGTTCCCTCGAGGGCGAACCCGTTGGCGCCGATGAAGCCGGTGGTCTGCCATTCCTGCACGTACGCCGGGCCGTCCCGGACGCACCCGTGATGAGGACAGCGGCCTGCCCGAAGTCTGTTGCGGTCACAAAGACAACCCTGTTGGCAGCACCAGCAGGAAAGCTGACCTCTGAGGCCGCCAGCTTGGCGCACGGTGCCGTTTCCTGCGCGGCGCCGCGGGCTGTAGTCGGTAGGGCCGTGAATCCGGCAACCAGTGCCATGAGAAGCAAAGTCCTACGCAACAAGTGCAGGGACATAGGTCAAGTCTAGTCGCGTCGGAGCCCGCCTGCCCGCCCGTGCCCGCCCGCTCGTTCCCGCTCAGCCGCGGCGGTGCAGTGGGTAAATCAAGGTGTCAGCAATTGGGTGAGTCAAACTCATAGGCCCCCGAATCGGCATCCGCCGTTCCGTTGCAGTCGCCGTCCTGCGGCGCAGGACGGCCGTCCAGGTCGAAGACGGCCAGGCTGCTTCCGGCGCGGTCGATAGCAGGGCTGGAACTGCTGAGGTGGAGATCCGTCGGGGCGTTGAGGAATTGGGCGGACGCCGTGGTGGACGTGCTGTTCGGGGTGACGTTGATCGGACCGTTGAGGACGTTCTGCTGCTCGGTCCAGCCGGAACCGTTGATCCACAGGGAGTTCTTGACGGCCACCAGGATGTTGGCCCGGATGACCGTTGACGACGGGCAACCCGCGTGGCAGACAATCCCCTGGGACCGGGGTCCGTTCAGATACACGGTGTTGAACTCGAAAACAGTCCCGTTCGTGGGACCGAATGAGGTGCCTGTGCCCCGGGCCACCAAGCCCTTCGCCTCCGAGCAGTCGGCGCCGCACGTTGAGCGGACCACGTTGTAGCGGAAGGTATTGCCGTCGGCAGTGCCCGAGGACTTGCCCAACTCGGAAAAATTATTGTTGTCCACGGCTACGTTGTGGTGAATGGAGTTCCGGTTGCCGTTGTAGATTTCAAAGGCCGCGCCGTCGCGGTTGAAATCATAGGAAAGGCCGTTGGAGCCGCTGATGGTGTTCCCGGAAAACTCGTTGTCGTTGCCGTTGATCAGCACGCCGAACGCCCCGGAGTCGTCACTGCAGTTCACGGCCTGCGGGGTACCACAATTCGAGCCCAGTGTCTTCACGTTCATGATGTTGTTGTTCGTCAGGTTATTGCCCGTGTACGTACCGAAGTCGGACCCGTAGCCTGCCTTGATGCCGACCGCATTGCCGGAGGCGCTGGAGTTCCTGACCGTATTGCGGTCACCCGTAACGCTGATGCCGGCATAGCCGCAGGAGACGCCACGGAGCCCGTCAACGACCGTGTAGTTCCCGTTGATCCTGATGCAGTTTCCTGACTTTCCTCCGGTAATCGTTGGAGCACTGCCGCTTCCATAGCTCTTCAGGGTTAGGGGAGTGGTGAGGGTTCCGCTCTGATTGGACACAATGCCGCCGGTCCAGGTGTCTCCCCGGCGGAAACTGACGGTGTCGCCGGGCTTGAAAATAATGGAATTGACTTTCGAAAGCGACTTCCAGGGCGCCGCACTGGAAATTCCCGTATTACTGTCGCTCCCTAGCGCGCTCACGTAGTAATTGGTCCCCGCTGCCGAGGCCGGGGCCGGGAGCCCTAAAGTGGTCCCGGCGGCGACGAAGACAGACAGAAGTGCCGCCGCGGCGGTGGACGTGAAATTCATGGGGACCCTTTTTCTTGGGCACGGATCGAGACAACGCCAATGCTAAGACCTGGGCTCATCCTTGCCAAAGCAGTCGGTAGCCCACCCGCCCTTGCCCGGTCCTCCGGGGCGGGGGAAGATGTGGGAGATACCCCGGGAGGCCCTGAATGACGCACCTTGGCAAATTTGAAAAATACCTGATCGAGGAATTCTTCGATGACTACCGCTCCGGTGACATGACGGGGCGGACGTTCACCCGCCGGGTCGCGTTCATCACCGGCAGCATGGCGGCGGCGTCCGCGGCGATGCTGCTGGTCGGCTGCACGCCCGACGAGGTTCCGCGCAGCACCGACCCTATGCCGAGCGCCGAACCGACGTCCGCCGCCGCCGGAACGTCTGCCGCCTCCGGTGCAGTACCCGGGGCGAAAAGCCCGCTTTCCGTACCGGAAGGCGCTCCGGGATTGACGACGGCGACCATCCGGATCCCGGCCGGCGGCACCGAGATCAGCGGCTATCTGGCGCGGCCGGAGGCAGGGACCGCGGGACCCGCGGTGTTGGTCTGCCACGAGAACCGCGGGCTGACCCCGCATATACAGGACGTGGTGCGCCGCTTCGCCAAGGAAGGCTACGCCGCATTCGCGCTGGACCTGCTGAGCAGGGAAGGCGGCACCGCAAGCCTGGACCCCGATGCGGTCCCCGGCGCGCTGACCCAGGCCGGGGCGGAGCGCCACTTGGCCGACTTTGCGGCGGCCTTCGAGTATTTGCAGTCACAGGACTTCGTAGACCCGGAGCGGATTGCCATGACCGGATACTGTTTCGGCGGCGGCATCACCTGGCAGGCGGCGGTGGAGCTGCCCGACCTCAAGGCGACGGCGGCTTTCTACGGCCCGTCGCCTGATCTGGACAAGGTCTCCACCATCAAGCCGGCGGTTTTCGGCGTCTACGCTGAACTCGACCAGCGCATCACCGGTCCCATGCCGGAACTCCGGGATGCCCTGGACGCCACCGACGTCCGGCACAAGCTGACCGTCTATCCCGGCGTCGACCACGCCTTCCATAATGACACCTCGACGCGTTACGACGAGGCCCAGGCCACCGCTGCCTGGAACGACACCTTGGCCTGGTTCGGCCAGTACGTCTGAGGACAGGGATGACTGCACGCCCCGTGGGAAAGATCCATGCGCACGGCGGGGGACCGGCGCAACCTCAAGCATGGAACCGGCTGTCAGCGGCACTGCTCCCGGCGGTGTTGGTGTCCGGCGCAGGCTACGTACTGTTTGCTCTTGAGCTGCGGGTGATCGGGTTTGGGCTGCTGGCAGTGTCGCTGCTGGCGGCACGGTTCGTCAGTCCGGCGCTGCTCCGGGATCTTTCCCTCATCGCCATAGGCCTCACCGCCATGAGCCTTGTCCCGATCACCACCGACATCAGCACGGGACACATGGTGATCATGGGCGCTGCCATGGCCGTGGCCGTGGGAGTTCCCTACACGGTGTCCCGTTTCGTCTTCAAGGACCACGCCATCAGGTTCCCCGTGCTGACCGGGCAGCCCTGGACCCGGACGGAGAAGTGGTACCTGCCCGCCGTGGTGGTGATTGGCTGGGCCCTGCTTCCGGCGTACATGATCAACACTGGCGTCTACCGGAACTGGCCCGCCGTGTCCGATCCCGACGGAATCATCCGGCTCTTCCTGGGCACGAACGTCCTGGGCATCTGGGACGAACTGTTCTTCATCTGCACCGTCTTCACCCTCCTGCGCCGGCATGTGCCCATGGCCCAGGCCAACGTGCTGCAGGCCATCCTGTTTACCTCGTTCCTGTGGGAACTCGGCTTCCGGGCCTGGGCGCCGCTATTCATTTTCCCCTTCGCCCTGGTCCAAGCGTTCATCTTCACGCGCACCAAGTCCCTGTCCTACATCGTCTGCGTTCACCTGCTGTTCGACTTCGTGCTGTTCCTGGTCCTGATCCATGCCCACAACCGGGAATGGATCAACATTTTTATTTACTGAAACCGGGCCGGAGGCCGTGGAAAATCATATTCCTGCGGCCGGTCGATTAATTAATTAACGCCCGGAGAAGGCTCGGCCAGTGAATTCGGGGAATACTTGGGGCGCTACTTGCTTATCGTCAAAAGATTACCCGACTTTTTTGGCGCCGGAGCGGCCTGATGTCTCTCCGGTTACGGTGCCCTGGCGCGGTCCGGGCGCCCCCTGGCGGTCGCTACCGGCCGTCAGAACATTGATTTTTCCCGCAAATCCGCGACTTTCACAGACAGGGTGCGGCCCCCGGCGCGGGCGGGCGGCAGGGCTCCTGCGAGCTTCCTCGCTCATCCGCCGAGCAAGTAGTCGGATTGCCGCCATTCCGCATGAAAATTTGCGTGCGCGATAAGCCTTGACGGGAGCCTCTCGCCTGAATCTATGGTGAACACAGGAACCGTGCAGGGCGTGGTCTTTTTGAATTAAAGAGTTTCCGATTTGCGAAATGCCGGGGGGCGAAGTGAAGGAAATCTGGTCCGTCTCGATAAAGCCATTCACGCACGTTTCTCCTGCCGTCTCCGCGTTGAGTTCCAGTTCCGGGCTACGGCCGCGACCGCGCCCGCCGTGGCGTGTGTCACAGGATGGACGGAGCCGGGTCAATGGCACTTGAGCAGCTTTACTGCACTTGGGCGCAGTCCGGACGCCACGGTCATGGGATGTACCGGACTGTGGCCAAGTCGGCGGGATTCGACCGCCTGCCAGCCGGCACCCGGGATCTGGCCCTGAAACTGTGCCACTGCGACAAGCCCGCCACGATGGCGGAGCGCCCGGAGTCGTTTGGCTGGATTGATCCGGCAGGCACCCGGATCGCTTTTCGCCGGTCCCGGTTGCCGGTGCCGCGCCCCGGGCAGCCGGAAACGTTCGCCGCTCACATCGTCGCCGGTCCGGTTGAAGAACTGCAGGTTCTTGACATCCTCGAGTCCTACAGCCTGGGACTCTGGTGGCGGGGCCTGGTCATCGACTCCGGCCCGCAGCTGCCGCCTTTCAATTTCGAATGCCCGCCGGGCCGCAGCACTAAACGCCCGGGGAGCATTGGCCCGGCAGGCATGCGGTTGGTCGAGCAGCTGTTGCAGGGCCGCGACCGGGTAAGTTTCCAAGGCACGCCGGAGGAGGCCGTGGAGACGCTGCGGCGCGTTGCCCGGATCAGGCCAAGGATGCTGGACGGGCGCACGTTCTCCACTTTCGAATATGGCGACACGGAACAGTGGTTCTCGATCGTAGGCGACGCATGGCCGTCGCCCCGCGAGGACAGCGGCCCCGAAGTACAAGCGGCCGCGGCCAGCTTGCTGGTCAGCGGGGCACCCGAGACATGGCCCCATGCCGTCCACGTCGCCGGCGATAAGAAGATACCGGCCCTCGCACAAGATGCGCCGCGCGCCGATCAGCAGTTTCTGGCCGCCAACGGCGAACCGGGCCACGACATCGAGAAGGAATCCCAAGGAGCAACAGTGGCTGCATTACCGGGCACGATCGATACGGCACCGCGGACCCCCTCCCTGGACGATCCTGACGCGGTCGGGTCCCTCTTCGACAACAATCCCGAAGCTCTCCTGGCGGCCTGCTCTTCGCTGACGCCGCCTGCCAGAGAGCAGACGGCCTGCTTCGTGATCAACTACCTGAGGCATGGCACCGGCAAGCTCCGCCCGGAGCACGCGCCGGTCCTGGAAGAGCTGATCACTGCACTGCCGCTGCGCGAGCAGACCGAAGCCTGGAGAATCATCCTCCATTTGGGGAAGCATCTCCCCGCGGAAATCGGTTCCTCGATAGATCGTTGCGTGGGCGCCTATTTCACGCTCATGATCGAAGACCACACACTGCCGTTTACCGACGAGCTCACTGAACTTACCGGTGCTGTTCCCGCCTGCGGACGCTGGGCGGCCCTTCTCCGCGCCGCGCCGACCGGCCAGCTCGGCAGCATCGAAAAAGCACTCGAGGGTTTCCCGCCGGCGGAATACGGCCTGGCCAGCCTGGTCGCCTTTGACCTCCTCGTCTACAAGGGCCCGCGGACCCCGGATGGATTATCGGCCGCCTACCGCCTTGGCTCAGTGGGCGGAGCAGCGCCTGCTGTCCGGGCCCTGCGGTACATCCGCGCAGGCTTCCGCTACGCCATCCACCGTCAGCGCCCCACGGTCCTCATCTGGGCCCTCGAGCAAGTTCTCCAGAATTGTGATTTCGAGCGGCCGCGGCGGGAACGGGCAGCAGACCGGCTATGGACTTGGCTGACCAATGAACGCCACGGCGCCCAGCCGGACGCGCTCCTGACCGGAGCCGGAGCCGCGCTGGATTGGCTGTCCCGGGCCGCGCCGGAGCAGTTCAGGGTCCCTCATGCAGACTGCATCCGGCATCTACGGGCCGGCATCGGTGCGCTGGTTGATCAAAGCCTCGCCAGCGGTCAGCGGCTCCCCGGTCCACGGGGCTGCGGAGAGTCCGGTCGTCACCGACCGCGGAACAGCGCAGCCTGGCAACGGCCGTAACAGCACGCAGCCGGGAACGCTACGGCAGTCTTCCCGCGTACGGCCACGGGTCAACGCCGCGGCCGCGCAACACCCCCGGCCGCACCCGACGCGTCAGCGGCAAATCCCATGCGCCTAGCTGGAGCTAGCGAACCCGCACCGCACCGCGGCCGGCGGCACCTCACGGGGCGCGGCTTCGTCCGGCCCGGGCAGGACGGCCCCGTGTCCGGAAACCGTCCTGGTCCGCCTCCGGCATCAATGCTTCCGGAATGCGTCCTTGATCTTCCCGCCGGCCTGCCTCAGGTCGGCCCGGAAGTGGCGCGCTTTGCCTTCGGCTTTGTTTCGGTCAGTGCCGGTAGCCCGACCGGCGGCATCCCTGCCCCTGACGTGAAGTCTGCCGGCAACGGCATGGATCCTGTCACCCCACCCCATCATGGTCCTCCTTAGATCTCGGTCCGCGGCCCTGCTGCCGCGTGACCGACACTTAATTTTAGGGACGAACCGGTCGAAAAGCACCGCCCCGATGCCGGGTCCTGGCGCCGTTGACGCCTGCCCCCGGGCGGGATGCGCGGGCGGGATCTACGTGGCGTCCTCGGACGACTCGACCCGGTAGAGGGTTGCCTCCGGATCCGCCGCCAGGCTGTCAGGAAACATGGCCATCACGGCGGTGACCTCGGGCAGCGACTCCTGGCGGTCCCGCGCCGCGTCGTCCTCGAAGACTTCGGTGGCAATGAACACGTTGGGGTCGGCAAGGTCCTGGGCGATATCGAAGGCAATGACCCCGGCCACCGCGCGGCTCGGCGCAATGACCTGCGCGAGAACACGCCTGAGCTCTTCGGTTTTCTCAGGCCGGCACAGCATCTTGAAGCGCAACACGATCATGGCGGATCCTCCGTGCAGTTTCGACTTCAGTGTGCCCTCCGGGACCGTGAGCGTCAATGCGCAATTCAGCGCCGCGCCGTCGGGCCCCAGCGGGGCCGCCGGAGGTCCGCGAACTCCGGAACGGCTGGAGACGGGCAGCCGCCAGGCGTACATTGCAACCAAGACAGTGTCCGCGCCGGGCCCGGGGAGGAGGAGTTGCGGTGAAGGTGATCATTTGCGGCGCCGGCATCAGCGGACTCTCCGCCGGGGCGTTCCTGGCGCGGAACGGCTGGCAGGTGGTGATCGTGGATCAAGCCGCGGGTCCGCGGCCCCAAGGCTACATGATCGATTTCTTCGGCCGGGGCTGGGAAGCTGCAGAGAAGCTGGGCATCATTCCGCGGATTCGCGAGCTGGGCTACCGGATCCCGCGGGTGGACTATGTTGACCCGCAGGGACGGAGCCGCGCCAGCCTGCCGTTCTCCCGATTCTCCGAGGTTGTCAGCGGCGATTTCACCAGCATCCTGCGCCCGGACCTGGAGCGTGCCATCCGTGAAGCTCTGCCGCCGGACGTGGCGGTCCGCTACGGCCATACCGTGACCGCCGTCGGTACAGGACGACGACGGTGTGACGGTGACGCTCGAGGACGGGAGCCTGCTGGAGGGCGACCTGCTGGTCGGTGCCGACGGTATTCACTCGGCCGTCCGGTCGCTGATTTTCGGCCCGGAGAGCGACTTCTTCTATTTCCTGGGTTTCCATGTGGCCGCCTACTACATCGAGGACGTGCACCTCGGCGCCCTGGTCGGGGACCGGGTGGCCGCCACCGACACCCGGAACGAGTCAATGTTCTTCTACCGGCTGCGCGACGGCCGGACGGCGGTTCTGGCCGTCCACCGGACCGACGATCCGGCCCTGCCTCCGGATGCGCGGACGCTGCTGCGCACCAGATACCGCAAACTGGGGTGGATCTGCCCGGAGGCACTCGCCGCAATGCCCGGAAGACTTCTACTACGATCAGGTCGCGCAGATCAGGATGCCCTGCTGGCACAACGGGCGGGTGGTCCTGCTCGGGGACGCCGCGGCGGCCGTATCATTGCTCGCCGGCCAGGGTGCTTCCCTCGGAATGGCCGGGGCCTATCTGCTGGCCGAGCACCTCCGGCAGGAGCCTGATATCGGGCAGGCCCTGGCCGCCTTCGAAGCGGCATGGCGGCCCGAGGTCGAGGACCACCAGCGGGCCGGCGCGGGCGCCGCGGGCTGGTTCGTCCCGGCAACCCGGCGTGCGAGCATCATGCGCCGGACTGCCATCCGGCTGATGCGGGTTCCGGGGGTGGGCAGCCTGATCGGTTCCAACCTGATCGGCAAGTCCGGGGCGGCACTGTGAGCGCCCCGGCGCAGGGCCTACCCTTTCGTCTGCACGCTACTGAAAAGGACACGGACATGACCAGCAATAGTTCATTCGGGATCGTCGTAGGATTTGACGGTTCCGAACATTCCCAGGCGGCATTGAACCTGGCCATGGAGGAAGCGCGGCTGCGCGGAGGCCGGCTGCACCTTATTACGGTCTGGAGCCGTCCCGCACTGGCCTGGTACCCGAGCATGTTGGGCACCGCGGCAGGACAGGCCGTTGCCGCGGATTCCCCCGAGCGCGTCGCCGAAACGGTGCAGGCCGAAGCCCTGATGATCGCCAGGCGTGACGGTGCGGACGCCACCGGGGTGGTCGTGCACAGTGACTCGCCGGCGTCGGCCATCCTTGACGCCGCCCGCGAGGCCGATCTGGTCGTCGTCGGCTCCCGCGGGCACGGGGGCTTCCCCGGGTTGCATCTCGGCTCGGTCTCCCATCAGGTGATCAGCCACGCTCCGTGCCCTGTCCTGGTTGCCCGGCCGAGGGGACGGTGAGCAGCATCCAGGCGCTGGGGTCCGCCCCCGCCGAATGGTGGCAGGTGGCGGGCGCCCTTGGCCCCTTGGCGGTGCTGGTGGCGGCGTTTATCGGCGCCGTGATGGCGTGGCGGACCGTGCAACAGAAGGCCGTCGCCGATAACCGCGCGGAGTGGTGGAAGCGGACCCAGTGGGCCCTGGATCAGGCCCTGAGGCCGGATCCGACGACGAAGGCGCTCGGGCTGGCGACGCTGGCCGTTTTGGCGCGCAGCCCGCTGGCGGCTCCCGACGAACTCGAACTGCTCGACATCGCGTGGAAATCCGTGATGCCGGAACCCGGGGGAGCCGCCGACTCCGAGGCAGCCCGGCAGGCCGTCGGGTCCCGCGGCGGGCAGGTCGCGGCGGAGCGCCGGGTCCAGACGGCGGCGGCACGGCTGCGGGTCGCCCTCGACGGACGCCTGGGCCGGCCGACGCCCCCGGCAACACAAGCGCTCGCCGGGGGCGGCGACTAGCCCGCGGGAGCTGGGTCCCGCCGGTGGTTACTTGTAGACGCGGACCCAGTCGACGTGCATCTGGGACGGCTTGGTGGCCGAACCATCGGGGAACCAGTCCAGCTGCAGCGTCTGGTGCATTCCGACCGTGGGCTGGTGCGCCGGGTTGGTATCGCTGAACGTCTTCACGCCGTCGATGAATCCGGTGATGCCGGCGGGCGTCCACTCCACGGCATAGTTGTGCCACTGGGTGCTGTCGATCGCCGTCTTGGAGTACGTCTGGAAATCCGATCCGCCGCACTTGTAGTGCAGGAAGAACTTCATGGTGGTGGTGTCGGTGCTGCCCTCGGCAAAATCGATCTCGGGGCAGTTGGTGGCACCGGAACCGCGGTTCGGCCAAAGGATCGCAACCGGGTGGTACTTCGGATCCCGGTTGCTGGTCTTCATCCGCACTTCCCAGCGGCCATACTTCTGCTGGGCGAACTTTGCGGACATGCCGCCGGTGGTGCCGGCAGCGTCGCCGCTGACTGTCGCCACGCCATTGGCAACGGACCAGGCCGCGGCGGACCGGATACCCTTCCCGGCGTGGCCGGGACCCTTGAAGACGCTCCACTTGGTGGAGTCCGGCGCGCCGGTGTTGGAGAACTCGTCACCGGCAACCACCGGTCCCCAGCCGAATTTGCCGGCGGCCTCGGTGCCGGTGGCGGCAACGGCGGCCTGCGGCGCGACCGGGGCGGGCGCCGGCGCGGCGGCGGCTGCCGGCGTCGTGCCGGCGGCCGGAACATCAAGGTCGACCTCGGCGGCGGCGACGGCCTCCGCGCCGTCGGCCGGGACTGCCGTGCCGTAACCGGTCCCGTCCGCGATCTCGTAGGATTCCTCGACGGCGACGTCGGAGGTCTCCCGGGCCGGGATTTCGGTCTCTTCACCTACGGGGGCCTCTGCGCTGACGGGTCCGTCAATGGCGGCTCCGGCGTCCGACGGATCCGCCACCGCGGGGCCGCTCACGGGAGCCTGTCCGGACGGGGACGACGGTGTTGCGGCCGCCTGCATGCCGGGAGCGGCACTGCAGCCTGTCAGGGACAGCGCGCCCATGGTCACTACGATTGCGATTTTCTTGAACAAGGAACCCCTCCGGGCATAGGACTGGCGCACCCGGTCGACCGCCGGGGCGGGGACGGGTGCGGAAAGCTTCATCCGGCTCCGGTCAAGGAGACTGGAGCGAGGAGGCCGGGACGGTGCGGGCAGGCCCGGAAACCGGTGCCCGGGGCCCGTGTTTAGGGACAGACCGTCACGGCCAGCCGCCAACGTTACTGGATTGTTACCTTTGCGGGCAAGGGCTGATTGCCGGCTTCTCGGGCCGCAGCCGGGTCCAGTTGGGACTCCGGCGGCCTGTCCCGGCTCGGCGCGAAGCGGCATCCGGCGCGGAATCCGCCGCTGACCAGCGCCGACGTCGGGGCGGGCCGAAGCGGCACCGCTAGGCAGGAGTTGTCGCTGCCGGCTCAAAGATTTTTTTCGAGGCTCTTCGACGGCGGGTGGGAGGTGGCACCACCCGCCGTCTCGGGAACCGGCCGGGAGCCTGAGGCTAGAGGCAGCTCGGCTGGTACGCGGCGTCTGCCGGCGTGCCTGCGGGCCGGCCCAAAGCGTTGGCGACCAGTTGATGGACCACGGGGTCGTTGGGCGCCTGGTCGTGCTCAAAGACGTCCGCCGGGCATTTGTCCTGAATGGTGATGTTGGTGACCTTTTTGGCCGGACCGGCGAGGAACTGGCTCTGGTACGGCGTGACGACTTCGTCGTATTTGGTGGACAGGACCGTGTACGCGGGCCCTGAGACCGTGTCGCCAATGGAATTCAGCTCCGTGAGGAACGGGGAACCGGCCTGCTGGTCGGCGCAGGCCTGGCAGCCTTCGCCGCCCGCGGAAGTGGCCGGCGGCACGAAGTCCGGCGGCGGCAGGATGACACCCTGGGTTCCGTGGTTGGACGGTGCGATGCCAACCAGCTGGTTGACCTTCTTGGCCCCGCCCAGGAACCCCATGTAGTAGCGCGGCATCATGCCGCCCTGGCTGTGGCCGACAAGATTGACTTTCTTCGCTCCGGTCGCGCCAAGCACCGCGTCGACGAATGGGGCCAGCTGACGGGCGGACTCGGCCACCGGTCCGCTGGCATCAATGCCGTTGGCCTTGCCGTAGTTCAGGGCATACACGCAGTAGCCCTGGTCCTTCAGGTAGGGCGACAGGGTGGACCAGTTCTTGGCCATGCTCTCAAAGGTTCCGGGCACGAGCACCACCGGGAACGGATGTTCCGCCGAGGGCTTGCAGCTCCAGTCGTTCGCCCCGGGAGGGGAGATGTCCGTGGTGTCGGCCTGCGCGGCCGGTGCCGCGAGGATCGAGGCGCACAGAAGGCCGATGACGGCGAGCGCGGCGGGTTTGGCTTTTGAAATGTGGGACATGGATTACCTTTACCGGTCGGACCCCTCGGCGGTGAGAGGTCGGTGTGGCGGAGGATTCAGTACCGGACCCGCCCCCGCTGTGATCCGGCCCACCTCCGTTTCCCATCGTAGGAAGAGCCGAGACCCGGCGGGCCAGGTCTGCACATTTGTGCAGTCCATTAGGTGCCATATACCTACTGCTGGGTAACTTGTGCCGGGGTTGCTGCACGCATCGGCCATTCGGCTCCGCGCCACGGGGTCATCCGGGGATGGTGCGTGGCAAACTGTACTCAGCGCAGCCGAGCGGATCCGAGGGCGACCCGCCGTCGCTGCTGTCTGCTGAGGCCTCCTTGGCCGGCTCAACCAGGAGGGCGCCATGCAGGAACCTGACCACCAGGCACACGAGGGCACCGCGGGGGATAAGACCGCAGCCGGCCTGACCAGGCATCCGGAGAACACCGAGGTCCGGCCGCTGGAACTCCTCTTCGACCTGGTCTACGTTTTCGCATTGAACCAGTTGTCGCATCATTTGATCGAGCACCGGGACTGGGTGGGAGCGGCGCAGACGGCCATTCTGTTCCTTGCGGTCTTCAGTGTCTGGTCCTTCACGACCTGGATCGCCTCCCTGACGGACACCGAAAAGAACCCGGTGCGCTGGCTCTTCCTGAGTGTTATGGTCCTCGCGCTGTTCATGAACGGCGCGCTGGGGGATGCGTTCGGCGAGGGCGGCTGGCTCTTCGTGGGCGTGTATCTGACCATCCAGATCGGGCGGAACCTTTGGGCTCTGCGGCTCGGACTGGACCGGATCATGCACGATCATCACGGCCGGACGCTGATCTGGACGCTCGGCACGGCTGTGCTGTGGATCGCCGGCGCCATCGCTGACGGGGAACTCCGGCTGGCCCTGTGGGGGGTTGCGACCCTGATTGACCTGATCGGCTTCGTCTCAGCGCACCCCCTCCCGGGGCGGAAGACCGACACCAAAGACTTTCCCTTTGTCGGGGAGCATCTCATCGAGCGGTGCCGACTCTTCCTCCTGATCGCCCTGGGCGACACCATCCTGGTTTCCGGTGCCAGCATGGTCGGCGCCAAACTCGACGTGCTGGCCGTGCTCGCCACCGGTGTGGCGATCGTAGGCACCATTGCCCTGTGGTGGAGCTACTTCCGTCGCTCCGAGGGAGTCACGATGGAGAACCTGAAAAAGAGCTCGGACCCGGCCCGGCTCAGCCGGATGGCCATCTACGCGCTGATGGGCATGGTGGCGGGCCTGATCCTGGCGGCCGTCGGCGACGAGATTGCCATTGCCCACCCCCTCGAAACGACCGATGTTTTTACCAACTTGATGATCTTCGGCGGCCCCGCCCTGTTCGTCCTCGCCCAGGGCTGGTACCTGTGGCGGGTCGACCGCGACCTGCCGACATCCCGGCCCGTGGCGTTCATCGCGCTGGCCGTCCTCACCGTGGCGACCCTGCCGCTGCCGAAAATCGGCGCCGCGGCCGTGAGCGTATTGGTCCTCGTCGCCATGGCGGTCGCCGACAGCGTCAAGGCCCACCGCGAGGGTAACCGGGACGAAGTCGCCAACCACTAGGGCACCGCGACAGGTGACTGCTACCGGCTGGACGCCGCCCCGCTCATCCTCAATCGTCAATTGTGAACTTAAGCCCGGCGCGGGCCTCCAGGCGCCGGGCCAGCGCCGGTCCCATCGCGGCGCCCGGGGTCCAGACTCCACCGGCCGCCTGGCTGCGGTCCACGTCCTGTAGCAGGCACAGCGCGCTCTCACTGATCATTTTCGAGGTTGATCCGTAGCCGGGATCGCTGTCACCGCTGACGCGGGCCCGCAGTTGCGTGCCGGCGGCAGTATGGCCGATGAAGAGCAGTTCGTAGCTTCCGGTTTCGCGTTTGCGCGCATCCGGTCCGGTGCCCGGCCGGGGCAGGACGAACCGCTGCAGCAGCATCCGCGACGGAGCAAAGCCGAGCAGCCGCTCCTGCCACCGGGTCAGCCGTGCCACGCGGCGGGCGCGCGCCTTGCCGCGGACGCCGCCGCCGGTGAGCATGCGTTCGTCGTAGACGAAGCCGCGGCCCCAGGGGTGGCCGCGCAGCGCATTGGTGCGGTGCACATTCTTGGTGTTAATCGGCGCCATCATAAAGGGCGCCGTCCACCCGCCGGCAGCGTCGTCGTACTCTGCCTCCGGGCTGTCAGGCTGCGCCGGGCCGCGGAACTCCGGCGTCAACGCGAAGGGGTCCGCCATGATGCGCGCCGCCGCGGGATCGCGCCCCAGCCGCTCGAACGTGGCCAGCGCGCTGGCCACCGTGCCGCCCGAGAGTCCGCCCCGGATCTCCCGCACCCGGCCGCGCACGCGCACCAGCGGCTCGCCCCAACGGCGCATCGCCTCGTCCTGCAGGAATACCACGCCAAGGTCAAAGGGGATCGAATCGAAGCCGCAGGAAAACACAATCCGCGCGCCGCTCGCCTCCGCCGGGGCCTGCAGGCGGGCAACCATGGCAGCCATCCACACCGGCTCGCCGCAGAGATCGACGTAGTCGGTGCCGCGGGCCGCGCAGGCGGTCACCAGTGCCTCGCCATGGCGCTGGTATGGTCCGACCGTCGTCAGCACGGTCCGGGTGCGTGCCGCCAGTGCGGCCATGGCGTCCGGATCCGCTGCGTCGGCGTTCAGCAGCGGCAGACCCGGATCCGCTCCGATCCCCTCACGCACCGCCGCGAGCCGCACCGGATCGCGGCCGGCCAGGGCCCACCGGAGCTGACGGGCCGTCCCGTAGGTGCGCTGGAGGTAGTCAGCCACGAGCCGGCCCGTGAAGCCGGTGGCACCAAAAACGATGAGGTCAAACGGCCGCTGGTCCATGCACGCCGCTCCTGCGGCGCTCCACCACCGCGTAGGCCCTGCCGTCCAGATACTCCCAGTCAGTGATCACCATGAACCCCATCGCGTCCGCCCGGTCGTTGAGGACGTGGGCGTCAAAGCCGCCGTCGCGGGGCTCGGCATCCCACGTGCCCACGTGGACTTCCCCGCCTTCGAGGATCAGCAGTTCGGTATTGACGTTGAAGTCCTCCCGGGGCTGGGCACTCAACTGGCAAATGGCGACGCAGGGATTGGGCATGGCGGGCCTCCGCTCCGGGACGGGCTGATGGACTTCATCTTATGCCCGGGACCAGGCAGCAGTACGGTGATTTCCCTACGCCATGAGCCGGATAGGTAACGGCCGCCACACCGTTCGTTACCGTAATGTGACAATCTGGCGCCGGGTCGGTATGGTTGTTACCAGCCCGTTATCTTTCTTACGGGCGATCCCCAGCCGATTGCCTAACTCTGCCGCGGCCACGAGGGACTTCCAGAACCAACGTCCGGCAGAGACGGGGAAACCACTTCCGACCCGCCACTTGGCAGGTCTTGGGGTGAAGCCGCGCACGGCCCGCATGACGGGCCCCGCCGCGGCCGGGTGCCTCCCATCCGAATCCGACAGCTCACCTCGCAGGCATTGGGAGAGGTTACAACTATGTCGTCAATCAATACTTTCGCGCGCCAAGCCGCCGTCCTCGCCGCTGCATCGGGCATGATCCTGGCCAGCGGAATCGCCGCAAACGCCGCCAGCGCTCCCGCCGAGACGGCTACCGTCCCGGCAACGACCATTAACCTCGCAACCCAGGTCGCAGCACCCGTGAACGCGGATTCAACCGTCCAGATCAGCTTCGAGCGCCCGGCCGTCGCATCCATCGCAGCGCCCGTCATCGAACAGCCCGAGCCCGTCGCCGCTGCCCCGGCCGCCCCCGTGCGTGCCGCCGCTGCCCCGGCCGCGGTGACCGTCCAGTCGGCCCCCGCTGCCGCTGCCCCCGCCGCTGCTCCGGCTGCTGCCCCCGCAGGCGGCCGCAACGCAACCATGCTCGCCGCCGCCTACGGCCAGCTGGGCATGACCCAGGACTGCACGGCCATGGTGGAAAAAGCCCTTGGCGCAGCCGGAAAGCCGGTCGGAGACATCGGTCCCCGCGCGTTCCTGAACCACGGCACCGTCGTCGGCGATCCCCAGCCCGGTGACATGATCGTCCAGTCCGGACACGTGGCTATCTACGCCGGCAACGGTCAGGTCATCAGCGGCGGCATGAACGGTGCCAACCAGACCGTAGTGCACCCGCTGTCCTGGCTCACCGCCACCGGCGGCGTGACGTTCGTCCGCGCCTAAGCCGCGTAGCGGAACAGGACGACGCCGGCACCAGGGGTCCGGGCCTCAAGGAGCCGAAGGCGCCTTGAGGCCTCCGCGTCCCTGAACACGGCCGTCCCGCGCCCGAATCCAACAGCGGGTCTTTCGAAGTACCCGTCCGCGGCCTGTCGCATGGCGTGAATGATCCTGGAAACCGGCGACTCCCACCACCGTAGGGGCGTTTCCGGTTCCGGCGGAACCGGCCCGTTCCGGCCGGCTCCAGAGTACAGGGCGGCGGCGAAGACCCCCGCCTGACCGGGGCTGCAGATTTTCCAAGGGTTGAGCCCTTGCAGGCCGTCCCGAACGGATGCAGAATGCAGGAACCCTAGCGGCCCGACGCGGCCAGGTACTTTGGGGGAAGAGCATGCCTGCACAGCATTCCAACCGGCGCCCCGAGGGGCGGAGCCACGAGCCGCAAGGGCGCAACGTCCGAAGCGGCCGGATGGAGGGCGCCCGGCACGTCGCAACCGGAGTCCGTCCTGCGGCCGCGCACGCGGGCACCCGCGCGGCCGTCTTGCGGCCGCGGATGCTGGTGGCCGTCCTCACCGCACTCACCCTGCTCACCGCCGGCACCATGTACGCCACCGTCCGGAACGGGCCCGCGCCCGAAAGCAGGGCCGGCACCGGCGCGGTGTCCGCCTCCGGCACCGGCACCCGCCCGACCCCCTTCGCTGTGCCGGGCACCGCAACGGTGCCCGTCCCGGCCGTCTTCGCCCCGGCCACCACCGGCCCGGCGGCCCCGCCCGGTCCCGCCGGCCCGGGACCCCTGATCCCGGCGACGGCGGCAGCGACGCCCGCCGGGGATCCCATGCCCCGGGACGGTGACACGATCCCCGCACGCACCGTCACCCCGATCAGCCCCGAATTGGCGGGCCGGATCAACGCCTTGATCGCGGCCCACAGCTCCTACGACCTGGGCATCGCCCTGATCGATGTCTCCGACGGCGCCGTCGATGGCTCCGTCCACGGGTACGGGGAGCCGTCCGGTTTCGTGGCCGCCAGCACAGGCAAGATCCTCGCCGCGGCCGCCTTGTACCACCGGGTGGAGACCGGCCGCGGGACCCTGACAGACCGGCTGGGGTCCTCCACCGCAGGTGTCCAGATCCGCCAAATGGTCCAACAGAGCAACAACGAGTCGTGGGCGCTGATCCTTGGCGTCCTCGGACAACAAGGCCTGCGTGACTACGCCGCCGGCCTTGGCATCGACTACGACCGCAGCGTGAACGCCCTGACGCCGACGGATATGGCCCGGATTCTCGCCCTGCTGTACCGGGGAGAACTCCTGGACCCGCAGCACACCGCGCAACTGCTCTCCTACATGCAGAACACCAATTACGAGACGCTGATCCCCGCCGCGGTACCGCCCGGCGTCGCGGTGTTCCACAAGTACGGCCTGCTCTCGGCCAACCTGCATGACGCGGCCATCCTGGCCCGGGACGGCCGGGCCTTCGTCCTCGTGATTTACACCCGCGGCCGGGGCCTGTCCGACATGGACGCCCGGGCCGAGGTCATCAGGGAAGTCGCCGGGGTGGTCGCCGACGCCCTGTTTTGAGGCGGCAGGACAGAGTCGCTGCTCTGGGGACCGCTGCTCTGGGGCTGCAGCTCCAGGGCCGCTGCGCTGGGGCCGCGGCGAAAACCCTGCGAAACCCCGGCGGGCGATTCCGCACGACGGGGGAGCTACGTACGCTGGAGTGGGGAGGTGAACACCATGAAAGCAGCTCCAGGAGACCGCATCATCATCCGCGGCACCACAGTCGAGTCGGCCGACAGGCACGGCCGGATCCTTGAGGTCCGCGGCGAGGACGGCACACCGCCGTACTACATCCGGTTCGACGACGGCCACGAAACCATCCTCTTTCCCGGCGGCGACTTCGTCGTCGAACGGAGCGGGACGGCGCCCTGACCGGCCGGAACCGCTGAGACCTAGAAGTTCGATGAACTCCCGGATCCGGAGAAGCTTCCGCCGCTGGAGCCATAGCCAGTCGTGGAGCCGCCCCCGCCGCGGGCGCTGCTGACACTGCTGACTCCCGAGGACAGTCCGGTGCTGAAGGTCGGGACGGAGAAGAAATAGTAGGACGGATAGACCGTTCCGAGAATGCTCGGCTCGTACGCGCGTCCGTAGCCGTCCGGGGAGCCCGCCTGTGCCTTCTCCATGTTCGCGCGCATCAGCTTGGCTTCTTTTTTGGTGCGGGCGTATCCGGCTATCACCGTATCCGCATGGTTTTTCAGTAACTCCGAAAGCCGGGTCCGGGCGTCCCGCAACCGGTCAAGGGCCGTCTCCGGGCTGATCGTCCCGTCGGCCAGCTCCGCGGTCCAACGCTCAAGGTCACTTTCGCTCTGCGCCCGGAAGGACCGCAGCACCGCGGCCGTCGCCGAATCGCCCGCGGCATGGGACTTGCCGAGCATCGGCTCCAACTCATCCAGGTCATCGCGGAAGGGCGCCAACTGCCGGTCCCAGGCCGCAGCCCACGTGGACCCGCGGTTGAGCAGGGCATTGGTGTCGGCAATGACATCATCGAGTGCGTCCAGTTCCGCCGCGGCGTCGGCGTAGCTGCGGATCAATTTCAGGTTGGAGCGCCGGCTCAGTTCCCTGGCGCCAAGCTCATGCACCTTATTGGCAAGCCCCGTGGCGGTGTTGTAGCGGCTGAGGAAGGTGCGGTGCTTTTCCAGGACCGTCCCCCCGTAGCGCGAGGCCGCCGGGATGGTGCCCGCGTTCAGCTCGGTGACCTCCAGGTCCATGGTGACGTTCGCGTAGCCGGCGTCGCCCCGCGCCAGCTCCCGCCGGCTTTCCACCCTGGTCCGCCAGCGCACCAGCAACCAGAACCCGGCGCCCGTGACGGCCACGACCGCGGAGGTCCAAGCCGTGACCAGGAACGACTCCGATTGGTACCACGGCTGGTTGATCAGGTCCGCGCCGCGGCGGATCCCGGCAATGGTGCCCTCGGTCCACTGCGCGTCCCGCAGCAGTTCCTTGGATGCATTCTGGATGTCCTCGCGCTGTTCGAGCGGGACCTTCCGGTCCTCACCCATATAGGTCCCGACCTGCCGTCCCACCGGGTCCAGGGCGAAAATAAACAGGCCGTCGGCCCACTTCTGGCCGTCGGGGCTGATCCACTCCGGACGTTCCGCCCGCGCAAAGCGCAGGACCTCCTCGTTGAGGTTATCCGCGGCCGTGCCGTTGTAGGTGTAGACCGCAACCGTGGTCGGCTCGTGGAACTCGATCGACCGGACGGCGGGCAGGAGCGTATTGCGGTCCAGCACCCCCGCACGGTCCTCCACCAGGACCTCGACCGGCGGGACGGCGAGCGCGGCGCCGGCTCCGGCGTGCAGTCCGATCACCAGCAACGCCACGAGTGCCACGAACTTCCGGATGGATCCCATTTTCCGAGCCTAGTGGCTGGTATCCGCCGCGTCGACGGGTGGCGGGCCATAAATGGGGCCGTAAGACATCGTGACGGCCCGCGGATTTATCGTCCATACTGACGGCATGAGTCCAACCCCGGAGGAACCCGTGCCGCAGCCCGTCGGACGAGGGGACCGGACCCTGCTGGCCGTTGTGGCCGCGATCGCGGTGCTCGTGATCGTCGCCTTGGTGGTGGTCTTCTCCCGCGGGGCGCCGGAACTGCTCGGCGAGGACACCCCGGCCGGCGTGGTGCAGCGCTATTCCGCGGCCGTGATCGACGGCGATGAGGCCGCCGCGGCGCTCTATTTGAGCGATTCCGCGCGCAGGAACTGCGATGCCCTGGGCCGGCCGCCCACCCGGAACCTCCGGGTCACCCTGGTGTCGACGACGGAGCGCACCGACACCGCGGACGTCACGGTGCTGTTGACCGTGTCCAGCCCGGACGGCCCGTTCGGCAGCGGCGAATACCAGACGGAGGACGTCTTTGACCTGGTCAGGAGCGGCACTACGTGGCTGATCGCAAGGGCGCCGTGGCAGCTGACGGTCTGCCCGGCGTCGGACGTGACGCCGTGAGCGGGGCCCTCCCCGCGCCGGCTGCCGCCATGCCTCCCCGCGCCGGCCGTTCCGCCCAGCGCACCGTGCGGCGCCTGATCGTTTATGTGCTGCTGTTCGTCTTGGTGGTCATCGCGGCCACCGGACTCGGCGGGCTGCTGGGCCGGCTGGCCGTGGCCGGCAGCGAACTCGCCGCGGATGACGTTTCCGGGCTGGCCTTGTCGCTGGCCTTCGCCCTGATCGGGGCGCCCCTCGCCCTGCTGCTGTGGTGGGCCGTCTGGCGGCGGCTGGGTGAGGAGGCGGAGCGGTCCGCTGCCGGCTGGGGCCTCTATGTGGCCGGGATCTACGTGCTCTCCCTCCTTATTGCCGCCAGCAGCATTCTGGGGGCCGCGGCGTCCCTGGTGGGCGGGGACCAGGTGACCTGGCGGTTGTCGTTGGCCACCGGCGTGGCCTGGGCGGCGGTCTGGCTCTGGCATGTGTGGATGGTGCGTCACCGGGAGAAGAGCCCGACGCGCCTGGCGGGTGTCCCTGCCGTCCTCGGCTCCGTGCTGGGGCTCGTGATCGGCGTCGGCGGCGCCGTATCGGCGCTGGCCCTGCTCTTTGATGCGGCGCTGCAGGGGGCCGGGGCCTCGGTGGGCCGGCCGTGGTGGCTGTCCGGGCTGCAGTCGCTCATCTGGGCGGCCGGCGGCGCCTTCCTCTGGTGGTGGCACTGGACGTCCGCCGGCGTCCGGCGGCTCCGCGGCGGTTTCGCCGACGTCGCGCTGATCACGGTAGGAGTACTTGGCCCCGCCATGCTGGCCCTTGGCGGCGCGGGCCTGGCCCTGTTTGTGCTCCTGAGGCTGCTGTTCGACCCGACGGACCCGATCGAGATCCTCCTTGAGCCGTTGGGGCCGGCCGTGGCCGCGGCCGCCGTCGGTTCGTTTGTCTGGGTTTACCACCGGGGTGTAGCGCGGGTCCGCGCGGGCAGTGCAGCCCACGGCGGGCGCCTGGTGATATCCGGCGTCGCGCTGGTCGCAGCAGCCTCCGGGATCGGCGTGATCGTGAACGCGACGCTGGCCGTGGCAACCACGCCGCTCGCGGGGTCCGGGGTGCGGAGCCTGCTGCTGGGCGGCATCAGCTCGCTGGCCGTGGGCGGTCCGGTCTGGTGGCTGGTCTGGAAGCCCCTGGACCGCACCCGGGCGGGAGAACCGTGGCTGAACGCCCGGCGCGTGTACCTGCTGGCGGTCTTCGGCCTGAGCGCGGTGGCCGCGGTCATTACGCTGCTCGTGATCGGCTTCCGGTTGTTCGAATTCGCCCTGGGCGATGTCACCGGCGGCAGCCTGATCGACCGCACCCGCGCCCCGCTGGGGCTCCTGGTCGCCACCGGGCTGGCTGCGGGCTACCACTTCGCGGCCTGGCGCCGTGACCGGGAAATCCTGGCGGCGGCAGGGCCGCCGCCGCAACGCAGGATCGGACATGTCATCCTGGTCACCGGTGCCGATCCCGCACCGCTGCAACGGCTTATCAGTGAAACCACCGGGGCGGGGGTCACCGTCTGGGCCCGCGCCGACGCTTCCCTGGCCTCCGAGGCGGCGGATGCCGGTACAGAGGCTGCTGCCAGCGGCGGGGCTGGGGGCGGCGCCGGCCGGCGGGATGCCGGACGCCAGGCTGGCTGCGGCCCTTGCCGGCGTGAGCGCCAGCCGGGTGCTGGTCATTGTGGCGTCCGACGGCAGTATTGAGGCCATTCCACTGCTGGGCTAAGCCGCTAGGGGAGGCCGTAGTCGCGCTTGTAGTTGCGGACGGCGTTACTGACGGTGGGAAAGAAGTGGCCGGGACCGAACCGGCTGCTGACACCGAAACGGATCAGCCGGTCCTTGACCGGGCCCTTCATTTCGGCGAACACGAGGCTGATACCCAGCCGGTCCAGCTCGTCGTCGAGTTCCACCAGGTCATCCAGTGCGGTGGTGTCCAGATCCGTGATCGCTTCGGAGGCAACGATCACGCAGCGGACGGGCCCGGGCGCATGGGCCACGAGGGTCCGGATGTGCTCGGTAAAGACGGCGCCGTTGGCGAAAAAGAGCGGTGCGTCAAAGCGGGCAATCACGAGCCCGGGGATCCGCTGGCCTTCGGGGTGCCGGATCACGTCGTGGAATCCGGGGACGTCGAGGACACTGGCCAGTTCGGTGCGGTAGGGGTCCCAGGCCCGGCGGACAAAGGCGATCAGCGACAGCCCGATCGCCACCATAACGCCCTCCAGAACCCCCGCGAACGCCACCCCAAGGAAGGTTGCCAGGAGCAGCCCGGCCTCCACCCGGCTCATCCTGAACAGCCGGATCAGGGTCCGCCAATCGATAATCGACGACGCCGCCGCCATCACCACCACCGCCAGCGTGCTGGAGGGCAGGAACGCGGTGACCCCGGGCAGGACGAGCATAAAAACCACCACAAAAGCGGCAGCCACCACCCCGCTCAGCGGGGTCCTGGCGCCGGCTGCCAGCGCCACCGGCGTCCGGGAGGTGCTGCCGGACACCGGGAAACCGCCGAACAGCCCGCTGGCCACATTCACCACGCCCAGCGCCCCCATTTCCGCATTCCCGTCCACCCTCACGCCGTCCCGGGCGGCGAGGCTCCTGGACAGCACCGACGTATCGGCGAAGGCAATCAGCGCGATGCCGGCGGCGGGGCCGAGCAGCCAGAACACCTCCTCCGGGGTGACCCCGCCGAGGGCCGGGCCGGGCAGGCCGCCCGGCAGTGCACCCACCATGGGCAGGGCCGCCGTCAGGTCCAGGGCGGCGGCGGCCGCCGTCGCTGCCACGACCGCAACCAGCACCCCGGGCAGCCGCCACGGCAGGAAACGTGCACCGGCGATCACGGCCGCCGTCCCGGTGCCGAACAACACGGCCAGGGGATTGACCTCAGCATGCAGAACGGCACGGAACGTGCCCGCGGCGTTCTCGACCAGCGTGCCGCCCGGGGACGGGATGCCCAGGAACTTCGGCAACTGGCTGAGGATGACGGTCACCGCGATCCCGTTGAGATACCCCACACGGATCGGCTTGGAGAGCAGGCCGGTGACAAAGCCCAGCCGGAAGACGCGCCCGGCCAGCAGCATCAGGCCGATCATCAGGGAGAGGACGCCGGCCAGGGCGACGGCATGGCGGGAATTCCCGGCCGCCAGCGGCACGATTGCGGCGGCGATCATCGGCGCCAGGGCTGAGTCCGGGCCCACGATCAGGACTCGGGAGGGGCCAAAGACGGCGTAGGCGAGCAGCGGGATAACGGAGGCATACAGCCCCGTCACGGCAGGCAGGCCTGAAGCCTCCGCGTAAGCCATGCCGGCCGGGATGAGGACAGCGCTCAGGGCCGCGCCGGCGGCCAGGTCAGATTTCAGCCACGGACGCCGATAACCGGCCATCAGCCGGGCGCCCGGCGGTACGGCCCGGATCCACTTCCCTCGCACCGTGCCAGCGTAGCCCCGGGAGGTGCGTGGAACCTTGCAAAATACGTTAGTGATGACTAACATAATGGGTGTGCCGGATCTTCTTGAAGTTGCCACCGAGCCGAACCGGCGCGCGCTGCTTCGCCTCCTCGCGGCGGGGGAGAGGACGGTCACGGAACTGTCCGGCCAATTTCCGGTCAGCCGGTCCGCCATCTCCCAGCACCTGCTGCTGTTGAGCGAAGTGGGGCTGGTAGCGGCCCGGAAAGAAGGTAGGAACAGGTTTTACCGGCTCAACCCGGCAGGGATGGCCCGGCTGCGTGAACAGTTTGACGCCTTCTGGACCGCCGAACTGGACCTGCTGGTCGCCGACGCCGGCCGGCTCCGCCCGCCCACCTCCGAAGGAGAAGCCTGATGTCATTCAACAAAACCGTTTTTCTCCCGGTGGATCCGGACACCGCGTTCGCCCTGATCACCGAACCCGAGCGGCTCCGCCGGTGGAAAACCATTGCGGCGCGCGTGGACCTGCGCCTCGGCGGTGAATACCGGTGGACCATCACCCCGGGCCATGTCGCCCTCGGGGTCTTCGAGGAAATCGAACCCGGCAAACGGGTCGTGTACACGTGGGGCTGGGAGGGCAGCAGTGACCTGCCGCCGGGGGCCTCCACGGTGACCGTCAACCTGGAGGCCGTCGACGGCGGAACCACCGTCCAGCTCATTCACGAGGGCCTGACCGGTGAGCAGGAAACGGCGCACGCCGCCGGCTGGAACCACTTTTTGGACCGGCTCGTCCTGCTGGCCCGCAGCGGCGACGCGGGACCGGACGACTGGTCGGCCGTTCCCGACCCGATGGATGAACTGGCCAGCGCCGAGGCGGCCCTGGCCGTCGCCCAGCGTGTGCTGCGCGGTGTGAGCGGAGCGGATCTGGCCTCGCCCACGCCCTGCGAGGACTTCACCGTCGCCGGGCTGCTGGACCATCTGCACGGCTCGATCGCTGCCATCGGCGCTGCGCTGGGCGCCGCCGTCACCGACCAGCCGGACGCGCCACCGGAAACCCGGATCGCCGAGGCCGCCCGGGAGACGCTCGAAGCCTTCCGCGCCCGCGGCACCGGCGGCAGCCTGGACCTGGGCCACGCCGAATTGCCGGCCACCCTCGTGGCCAGCATCCTGAATCTGGAGCTGCTGGTCCACGCCTGGGATCTGGCGACCGCCACCGGCCAGGAACTGGCCGTCTCTCCCGCCCTCACCGACTACATCCTGGACCTCGCCCGGGCCGCCATCAGCGAGCAGGCCCGCGGCACCAGCTTCGCCGCTGAGGTCCCGGTCGAGGAATCGGCCGCGAGCCTCGCACGGCTCATCGGATTCACCGGGCGCGAAGTTGCCGGCACCTGATGGGCCCCGCAAACCTGACACCATCGAAAACCCCTGCGAAAGGACATGTCATGAGTAAATTCATCTTCCTGTACAAAGGACCGGCCACTCCCATGGACCAGTACACCGAGGAGCAGTCTGCGGAGCAGATGGCCGCCTGGGGTGCGTGGATGGAGAAGGTGGGACCCGCACTGCGCGACGCCGGGGCCCCCTTTACCCCCGCGCGTGCCGCTGTGGCGGACGACGGCTCGGCACCGGAAGCCACCGACTTGAACGGTTACACCATCATCGAAGCCGACGACCTTGGAGCGGCCGCGGCGCTCGCCGACGGGCACCCGTTCCTCGCCGAGGGCAAAGGACGGTTCACGCTGGAGATCTTCGAACTCGGCGAGATGTAACCGCACTGCCCCCGCTTGTAACCGACCACTGACACCTGCGCCGGCCCGGCATTCCCCGGACCGGCCACACCCTAGGATGGCCCCATGTCAACTTTTGAAGTAACCCGCAGCGCTGTTATTCCGGCTCCGGCCGAGGATATCTTCCCGCTCGTCAACAATTTCCATGAATGGACCAAATGGTCGCCATGGGACGCGGTGGATCCGACGATGGAGCGCAGGTACGCGGGCAGCGACGCCGGTGTCGGCGCCAAATACGCCTGGAGCGGCAACCGCAAAGCAGGTTCCGGCACCATGGAGATCGTCGACTCCGCGGAGCCGGACAGGATCAGGATCGCCCTCGAATTCACCAAGCCGTTCAAAGCGGTCAACCCGACCACCTTCACGTTCACGCCGTCCGCGAACGGAACCCAGGTGACCTGGACCATGAGCGGGGAAAACAAGGGCATCGGCAAGGTCTTCGCCCTGTTCCTGAACATGGACAAGATGGTCGGCGGGGACTTCGAAAAGGGCCTTGCGTCACTCGCCGACGCCGTCACCGAGCCGAAGGCCTGACCGGGCTGGCCGGCCGCCGGGCGTTCAGGACGGATCCGGTGCCCGGATAAGCTCCGGGTGATGGAGCCGGGCCACCTCCGGGTGCGCCCGGATCCAGCCCTTGAGCACGTTGGCGCCATAGGACGCCAGCATCGGATTGGCCGGATCATCGGTCACGCCCCGGGCCTGGGCCGCCAACGCCGGCGGCAAGGACACCGGCTCGATCACGGCATCGAGCCGCGGCGACCAGAAGAACGGGATCGTGTAGCGGTTGACTCCCGGCGCCGGCGCCTCGACCCGGTGGACCGTGGCGGCCAGGTAGCCCTGCGTGGCGACCTCCAGCATTTCCCCCAGGTTCACCACGAGCGCCCCGGGAACCGGATCCACCCCGATCCAGGCGTCGCTGCCCGGCGGCAGGACCTGGAGGCCGCCGACCTGGTCCTGCAGCAACAGGGTGATAAATCCGTAGTCGGCATGGGCCCCGACGCCCTGGGCACCGGCTGCTTCGACAACCCCGCCGACGTAGTGGATAAGTTTCGCCATCCAGGCCGGTGAGCCTTCGAACGCGGCGTTGAAGTGATCTGCCGGCAACTCCAGCGAGACCGCGATGGCCTCGAGTAATTCGGCCCCCACCCGGGCCATCAGGTCCGCCCAGGCCATACACACGGTGCGGAGCTCCGGCAGCGCCGCGTCCGGCCACAGGTTGGGTCCCTGTATCAGCCAGTACGGCTCCCCGGGCGGATAGTCCGTCACGGCGGGACGCTCCGGCCCGAAGTCCAGTTGTTCGCGGGCGTCCGGCCGGCCCTGCGTGATCTCATGTCCCAGCCGCGTGTACCCGCGGAAGTGCGGAGACGTCCGGTTGTCCAGTTCCAGCCGGTGCGGCAACGGCAGCTCAAAGAACCGGCGGGTCACGGCAAAAAGCTCCCGGACCTGTTCCGGGGATGCCCCGTAACCGGTCAACTGAAAAAAACCCAC
Source organism: uncultured Actinomycetota bacterium (assembly GCA_963769515.1). Classification (GTDB taxonomy): domain Bacteria; phylum Actinomycetota; class Actinomycetes; order Actinomycetales; family Micrococcaceae; genus Arthrobacter. The sequence goes on along the minus strand of CAVYMG010000026.1, from coordinate 87,915 downwards.
CTCGTGCGCCGCGTCGCGCAACGCCGTGATGAAGGCAGGATCGAACTCACCTGCCCCGGTCCTCGCGGCCCCAAGGTCCAGGACGGGAATTGACTCCGCCGACGCGCCCATGAGGGCAACGTACCACCCTGCGGCCCGGGGCAGAACCACCCGGCGTTGTTGACGGGCGTTTCCCGCCCCCGGGGGTGGCTAGGCCGGCGTGACGCCGTTTTCCGCGGTCAGCCCGTATTCGGCCGAGACCAGGATGGGCAGATGGTCCGAGGCGCCGCGCGGCAGCGTCTCCACACTCTCGATGACCAGTCCCTGGGAGGTGGCGAAGTCAAAATGGCCCTTGAAGACCTTGTACCGGGTATACGTCCGGCGGTCGCTGAGCGAGAGATCATAACCGGCGTCCTTCATCTGCGCGGTGAGCGACTTGGTGAAGAACGGGTAGTTGAAGTCCCCGACCATCAGTGACATCAGGCCCCCGCCCATACTGAGCAGCTCGGCGTGGGCGGCGTGGATCTGGTTGCGCCGCAGCGAGTTCGAGGCCGTCAGGGGTGCGGCGTGGAAGGACGCGATCACCAGGCCGTGGTCCGTCTCATTGTCGATGACGTGCGTGCCGATGAGCCGTTCGTGCGCAGGGGCCAGGACGCGGTCATGGAGCGACTTCTTCAGGGCGAACGTCTTGGTGGCGAAGGCCGTGAAGCGTGCCTGGCGGTAGTAGATCGCCAGGCCCAGCCGGTTCCCCTTCGTGGAGTCAGCCAGGTGCAGGTCCCCGATGGAGTCGGGCAGGTCTGCGGTATCGCATTCCTGGAGGCACAGGGCGTCGATGTTGAAGTCCCGGGCCAGGTCAACGAGCTCACCGCTGGCCTTGTGCTTGCGGAGGTTGTAGCTAATGACTCGGATCAGGAGGGCACCTCTTCGGCGGATAGTGATGGAACCTGTGTCCGAGTGTACCCAGTCGAGTCCGCGACGGCCGGAATGCCCGCGTCCGCGTCACCCCTGTGTCCGTCCGGTCCGCGTCCGGTCCGCCGTCCGGTCCGCAGGCGGCAGGGGAGCGGCGGACGGTAGGGTGAAGCGAAATACACCGAAGAACGCTGTGGAAGGGTCAACGTTGACTGCTGAACTACCGGAATTGGCCGAGGGCGATTTCTACTACGAAGTGCTGGGGGAGGGACGGTTCCGTTCCACCATCCACGCCCAGGGGGCCTGGAACGAGCATGAGCAGCACATGGCTCCCGCCTCCGGCATCATGGCGGATTGCCTGGCCCGGCATGAGCCGCGGGAGGACATGCGGATGGCGCGCCTCAGCTACGAGATCCTAGGGCTCATCCCCGGCGGTGAGTTCGCCGTCGTCACCACCACCCTGCGGCCGGGCCGGACCATCGAGCTGATCCAGGCCGAGCTGGTCGCCGGCGGCCGCGTCGCGATCCGGGCCACGGCCTGGAGGATGATTGTCTCGGACACGGCTGCCATCGCCGCCGTCGAAGACGCCCCGATCCCCGCGCCGGAAGACTGCAAACCCTATGACGCCGCCGTCATCTGGCCGGGCGGGTACATTGCCTCGCTGCAGATGCGCATCGCCGAAGGCCACCGGGCCGGCTCCGGCACGGTCTGGCTGCGGACGGACTATACGCTGACGGACCGGGCGGACAGCAGCGACCTGGCCCGGCTGATCGGTCTCGTTGACACCGCCAACGGAATCGCCGCCCGCGTCCCGCCCGGCAAGGGCAGCTATGCCTTCCCCAACCTGGACCTGCAGGTCCACATGTACCGCCGGCCGGAGGGGGAATGGCTGGGCCTGAACAACGAGGTGTCCTTCGGAGCTGACGGGATCGGGCTCACCTCCACGGTGCTGCACGACCTCACCGGCCCGTTCGGCCGGGCCGAGCAGATCCTGACCCTGCGCCGGAGTTAGCTCCGGTGGAACACCAGCCAGCCGACGACGGTGGCCAGGCCGGTCAGTACGGCTCCCCACAGGATGTCGACGATCACGATGGCCAGCGGCCAGTCCCGCAGGGTCGAGGCGTTGGTCAGGTCATAGGTGGCGTAGGCGAAGAAGCCCAGTGCGGCTCCGTAGCCGAGCGCGGTCAGCCAGCTGCCGCCCTCGAGCGCCGGCCGCAACGCGAAGAAGACGATCCCGGCGATGTAGATCACGTAGAACACCACGGCGTAGCCTAGATTGGGTTTGTCCGCCATGAGATGGCCCAGATTGCCACGGTAGAACCCGCTCATCGTCGTCAGCCAGACCGAATCGATGACAGCGAACGCAGCGGCGACGACGAGGAACTGCAAAATAATCATAAGGGAGCATAACAACATGCAGCATGCAGCCGTGACGAGGACGCTGACGGTGGTCCGGCAGGAGCAGTCCCTCGGCGCCGCCGGCGATCTGGACTTCGCCATCGAACTGCTGCAAAAGGTCAAGACCGGTGCGGCCGGACCCATGCTGAGGCTCTACCGTCCCGCGCCCACGGTGGCCTTCGGGCAACGCGACGCCAACCTGCCCGGTTTCGGGGCCGCGGCGCAGGCCTGCCGCGACCTGGGCTTCGAGCCGCTGGTCCGCAAGGCCGGCGGCCGGGCGGCTGCCTATCACGGGGGAACACTCGTGGTGGACCATCTCGAACCCAGCCCCGACGCCATCGCCGGAGCCAAAGGGCGTTTCTCCTTGTTCGGCGAACTCCTCGCCGGGGCGCTCCGGAACGCCGGCGTCGACGCCGCGGTGGGGGAGATCCCCGGCGAATACTGCCCCGGCGAATTCAGCGTGCACGGCACGGATCCGCTGGCTCCGGAGCGCAGGATCAAGCTGGTCGGTACCGCGCAGCGCGTTGTGTCCGGCGGTTGGCTGTTCAGCTCGGTGATTGTGGTCGAGAACTCCGCGCCGATCCGGGCGGTGCTCGAAGCCAGCTACGCCGCCCTCGGCCTGGACTGGGATCCAGCGACGGCCGGAGCGGTCAACGATCTCGCCCCGCACCTGGACGTGGACGCCATCGAAGCGTCGGTGCTGGAAACCTATGCCCGCTACGCCCGGCTCACGTCCGCGGACTTCGGCAGCCTGCGCGGCTGAGCGGCGGCCCCTGGGGCGCGACAAGGCCGGACACCCCGAGGTGCCCGGCCTTGTCACCGCACGGGCTTTCGCCGCCCGCCATGAGGACTCCCTAGTGCCCGCGGGCGATCCACTCAGCCAGTTGCGGCGCCTCCGCGCCGACCGTCGTGGACTCCCCGTGGCCGGTCCGGACCACCGTGTCCGCCGGAAGCGTCAGCAGCCGGCTGCTGATCGATTCGATGATGGTCGGGAAGTCACTGAAGGAGCGGCCGGTGGCTCCCGGGCCGCCCTGGAACAGGGTGTCGCCGGCGAAGACGGTACCTTCACTTTCCAGGTAGAAGCAGGTGGAGCCCGGGGAATGCCCCGGCGTGTGCAGGGCCACGAGCCGTGCCCCCGCGACCTCGAACGTGTCCCCGTCCGCGATGGCGTGGTCCGGTTCGGTGCCGGGGAAGACCCGCTCCCAGAGCATCCAGTCATCCCGGTTCAGATGGACCGGGGCGTCCAGGAGGCCGCGCACCTCGCCGACGGCGCCGATGTGGTCATCGTGCCCGTGCGTGAGCAGGACCGCTGTGACGTTCCGGCCGGCGACGGCGGCCGCGACGGCAGCCGGGTCGTGGGCCGGGTCGATCACCACGCATTCGACGTCGTTACCGACGATCCAGACGTTGTTGTCAACCTCCCAGGTGCCGCCGTCAAGCGAGAACGTGCCCGAGGTGACCAGCCGGTCAATCCGGAGGCCGCCGCTCACAGTTCCACCACCGAGCGCAGCACGGCTCCGGCGTGCATCTTCTCAAAGGCTTCCTCGATCTGGTCGATCGTGATCCGTTCGGTGACGAAGGCATCCAGGTCCAGCTTGCCCTGCCGGTAGAGGTCGATCAGCATCGGGAAGTCGCGGGACGGCAGGCAGTCGCCGTACCAGGAGGACTTGAGGGACCCGCCGCGGCCGAAGACATCCAGCAGCGGCAGTTCCAGGGTCATTTCCGGGCTCGGTACCCCCACCAGTACTACCGTGCCGGCGAGATCGCGGGCGTAGAACGCCTGCTTGTAGGTTTCCGGACGGCCGACGGCGTCGATCACGACGTCTGCGCCGAACCCGCCGGTCAGTTCGCGGATCGCTTCGACCGCGTCCACCGCGGAGGAGTCAACGGTGTGGGTGGCGCCGAGGTCCTTGGCGCGGGCGAGTTTCTTGGCGTCGATGTCGACGGCGATCACAGTGGTGGCGCCGGCCAGGGCGGCGCCGGCGATAGCGGCGACGCCGACTCCGCCGCAGCCAATCACTGCGACCGAATCGCCACGCGTGACGTTGCCGGTGTTGATGGCGGCACCCAGCCCGGCCATGAGGCCGCAGCCGAGCAGGCCGATCGCGGCGGGGTCGGCCTCCGGGTCCACCTTGGTGCACTGGCCGGCGGCGACGAGGGTCTTCTCGATGAACGCCCCGATGCCGAGCGCGGGGGAGAGTTCGGTGCCGTCCTCCAGCGTCATCTTCTGCGTGGCGTTGTGGGTGTTGAAGCAGTACTGCGCCTCGCCGCGGCTGCAGGCCCGGCATTCGCCGCAGACGGCGCGCCAGTTCAGCACCACACGGTCCCCGGGGGCCACGGAGGTGACGTCCGGGCCCACGGCGCTGACGACGCCGGTGGCCTCGTGGCCGAGCAGGAACGGGAAATCGTCATTGATGGCTCCCTGCTTGTAGTGCAGGTCGGTGTGGCACACGCCGCTGGTGAGGATGTCCACCAGCGCCTCGCCGGGGCCGGGATCCGGGACCAGGACGGTTTCCAGCGTGACGGGGGCATTCTTCGAGCGGACGACGGCGCCCTTGACTTTATGGACCAAGGAAATCTCCTCTAATGGATGTCGTATAGGTGCGTGGCGGCCAGACACAACGGCGCGGCCCCCCGAGGGGGAGCCGCGCTGTGATTGACCACAACATTTCCGAAGTGATCAGTGCTATTTAGTTGTTGGGCAAGACGCTATCACACGTGGCTCACGCGGCAAGGCGGCTCTGGACGTCCGCGGCGGACGGGTTCGTGGCGGCGGTGCCGTCCGGGAAGAGCACGGTGGGCACGGTGCGGTTGCCGCCATTGAGCTTCTCGACCAACTCGGCCGTGCCGTCGACCTCTTCGATGTTGATCTCCCGGTAGCCGATGCCCTTGGCATCGAGCTGCTTCTTCAGCCGGTTGCAGTAACCGCACCATGTGGTTGAGAACATGGTGATGGTGCCGGATGCGGGAGTGAAGTCCACGGAGATCTCCTTGGTGTTGACCGTAATTGGTTGTTCCTTCCACAACCGTAACCTGCGGCGTACTATTCCCGCGCGTTATCCACAGGTGGCATGCTGGTGCCATGTGTGGACGCTACGTGATGGCCCGGGCCGTAGGAGATCTCCTTGCCGCGTTTGACGCGGAGCTTGAAAACGAGATCGTGATTCGGCCGTCGTGGAATGTCGCCCCGACTGCCGACGTGCCGATCCTGCTGGAGCGGCTCGTGGACGGCAGCCCGGTCCGGCAGCTGCATATTGCGCGCTGGGGTCTTGTGCCGTCGTGGGCGAAGGACCCCGGCGTCGGTCCGCGGATGATCAACGCCCGCAGTGAAAGCGTGCTCGAGAAGCCCTCGTTCCGGAAGGCGGTCAGGTCCCGGCGCTGCGCGGTCCCGGCGGACGGTTACTACGAATGGAAGACGGCGGGGCGCAGCAAGCAGCCCTACTACGTGCACCCGAAAGACGGGAGCCCCATCGTGTTCGCCGGACTCTATGAGTGGTGGCAGGATCCGGCCAAGGCAGAAGGGGACCCGGAGCGGTGGCTGCTCTCGACGTCGATCCTCACCACGGATGCGCCTCCGGACGGTTACGCCGGCGGCACCTTGGCCGAACTGACGGCCCTGCACGACCGCGTCCCGCTCCCCATGGACCGCAACACCATGGCAGCCTGGCTGGATCCGCGCGACGATGACGCAGCCGCCCTGGTGGACCTGGTCCGCGCCGGGGCGCATGGCGTGGCCGAAACCTGGACGATCGACGCCGTCGGTACCGCCGTCGGAAATGTGAAGAACAATGCCGCGGAGCTCATCACGCCCGTGCCGGGGCTCTTCTGAGACTCCGCCGGTCCCGTTATCCGGACACCCTGCCGTTCCGACGAGCTTCCAAAGGTAGAATTGGTTGCGCCCTTTGACGGGCGTGCGCCTGAAACTCCCACCGCGGGGGTGCGCGGGGGAGTGAGTCGGGAGGACAAAGAGTGGCTGCTGTAACCGGAGAATCCGTCGGAGTCGTTGTCACCGGGATGGGCGCCATGACGCCGGTCGGCGGAACGCTGCCCGAAACGTGGGCGGGATTGCTGGCGGGCCGGTCCGGGATCGCCGCCCTCGAGGAGGAATGGGCTGCCGCACTGCCGGTCCGGATCGCCGGACGCGTCAGCGCGGACCCGGCAGAGCACCTTTCGATGCGTGAATTCCGGCGGATGGACCGCTGCGGCCAGCTGGCGCTGATCGCGGCACGGGAAGCCTGGGCCCAGGCCGGTGCGCCCGGGACCGATCCTGAACGGGTCGCCGTGGTCATCGGCTCCGGATACGGCGGACTGGGAACCACCCTGGCCCAGGCCCGTGTCCTGGACAACGCGGGGGCCCGCCGGGTGTCGCCGCATACCCTGACCCAGATCATGGTCAACGGGCCCGCGGCCTGGGTCTCGATCGACGTCGGCGCCCGCGGCGGCGCGCGGACCCCGGTCAGCGCGTGTGCCTCAGGGGCCGAGGCGATTGTCCAGGCCACCGAGATGATCCGCAGCGGCGCCGCCGACGTCGTCATCGCCGGCGGCGTGGACGCCTGCGTCAATGAGCTGACCATCAGCGGCTTCGCGCAAATCCGGGCGCTGTCCACCGCGGACGGGGATCCGGAGAAAGCCTCCCGCCCCTTTGACCGGGACCGCAACGGATTTGTGATCGGCGAAGGCGCCGGCATCCTGGTGCTGGAACGGGAGGACTTTGCCGTGGCGCGCCGGGCCGAAATCCTCGGCCGGATCGCCGGCGGCGCCATCACCTCCGATGCCCACGACATTGTCGCCGCCGACCCCGCCATGCAGGAACGCGTGATGCAGAAGGCGCTGGACCAGGCGTCGCTGACCGGCGCCGAGATCGGCTTCGTCCACGCCCACGCCACGTCCACCCCGCTGGGCGACCGGCTCGAGGCCGGGGCCATCGCGGCATTGCTCGGCAACCAGGTCCCCGTCACCTCCACGAAGTCAATGACGGGGCACCTGCTCGGCGGTGCCGGGGCGCTGGGCGCAATCGTCGCCGTCCAGGCGCTCCGCACCGGAAGGCTCCCGGGAACCCTCAACCTCGAGAATCCTGATCCGGAGATCGGCGTCAACGTGATCGGCGCGGCCATTGACTGTGCGGCAGCCGGTGCCGGAATGACCAACGCCTTCGGATTCGGCGGCCACAGCGTGTCCCTCGTTGTTACGGGCGAATAAGGGGCGGCTCGACCATGGGCCTGCACGTTGGATACGCTCAGTGCCATGTCCTCGAACTACGCAGCTGAGAAAAACGCCAAGGCCGACAAGGAGCAGCTCGCCGCTGTCCGCGTGGCCGTGGACGAGGTGGACGAGCAGATCGTCACACTGATAGCCCGCCGCGAGCGGCTCATCAGAATCTCGGGCACGTTGAAGGGCGACGACGCGGAAGTTAGGGCACCCGGGCGGGTGGAGCGCGTGATCGAACACGTGCGCTCCGCTGCGGAGAAAAAAGACATCGATCCGGACATTGTGGAGACGACCTACCGCGCCATGATCTCGGCGTTCATCGAGCTGGAACTGAAGGTCCATAACGCCAGCGACTGACACCGCCGGCATCCACGGGCGGCCTGCCCTGACGGCGGGCCGCCTTTGTGCTGCCTACAGGGATTCCTCCACCGGTACGTTGGCCTGGAAGTCGCGGCCGTCCGCTTCGCTGAAAGCGCTCATCAGGTGGCCCTTGGCCAGCCCCATCACGGTGCTCAGCGGGAAGTTGCCGGTAATGGTGTTGCCCGAATGCTCCACGTCCTTGAGATCAAAGTTCTCCTCGGTGCCGTCGTGGCTGAAGCAGTAAAAGGACACGGCTTCCCCGTTCATGAACTCGATCCCCAACCGGCGCTGGTGGGAATAGTCCGGAGTGGCCGCGACCAGCCCCACGACATAGGCGCCCTGGCCCGGGATATTGCCGTCAATACTAAATTTCGCCACCAAGTGGGATTCCTTGGCAGCGACGCTGACGTGATTCAAGAGTGCGTTATGGGAGCTCATGGCTCAATCCTGCTACCTGTGTCCGCGCCCGTCCACCCCTGATCTAGGTTTTGTTCCCCGCCCTGCGTAGACTGTCCATGTTCGAATATATGTTCGAATAAAGATTGTGTGCCTGGCTGCCAGCAGGCCGTTCCCGGGCGCCGGCCAGCCGCGTCCGGGAGCCCTGCCGCCGGGTTGTTCAGGGAGGCTTTATGGGCATTTTCAGCGAGGCCGTCTCTGTCGACTGCACTCCCGAGGGCCAGCCCGAGGCGCTTGAATGGTCCGGCCGCCGCTATAGCGTCTGCGCGGAACCGGTGCGCTGGTTCGAGCGGCGGAAGTGGTGGGCCGAGGAAACCAGGGCGCCGCTCGGCAGCGGTCCCGGACTGGTGGACCATGAGATCTGGCGTGTCCAGGTGCGGGCTTCCGGGGAGGCCGGGGAAGGCCTCCTCACCCTTGACCTGAGCCGCCACGTCGGCAGCGGCCGTTGGCGGCTGCTGCGTGTCCATGACGGCGTCCAGGCCCGGAAGCGCGCATGAGCTTCACCCATCTGCACGTTTCCACCGCCTTCAGCGCCCACTACGGCGTCTCCTGGCCGGAGGACCTGGCCGCGGCCGCGGCCGCGGACGGCGCCACCGCCCTGGCCTGCACCGACCGGGACGGACTCTACGGAGCGGTCAAGCACCTCAAGGCCTGCATGGCCGCGGGCCTGGACGCAATCATCGGGGTGGACCTCGCGGTCCTGGACGAGGACGGCGACCTCCGCACCGACGTCGGGGGCCGCGTCGTGGTCCTGGCCCACGGCCACACCAACGGCGCCGGGTACCGGGCCCTGTGCCGGCTGATCTCGGATGCGCATGCCCGCACCACGGGAAAGGCCGGGGGAGCCGTGCCGGTAGCCGTGACCCGGGCTGAACTGGCGTCCCGCACCCTGGACCCGGTAACGCTGCGGCCGGTGCTGACCGTCCTGATCGGTCCGGACTCCGACGTCGGACGGGCCATGGGCGGGCGGCGCTACCTGCGGCCCCGCACGCTCTTCAAGCGCTGGCTGGAAGTCATGCCGCCGGGGAGCCTCGCCGCCGAAGTGGTCTCCCAGCTCAGTCCGCCCGGCGAACCGCTCAGCACGGCCCAGGCCGTGCGGATGCTCAAGCTCGCCGCCGAACACGACGTGCCCCCGGTGCTGAGCAACGCCGTACGGTATGTCGCCGAGGACGGCGCGGCCACCGCCGACGTCCTGGATTCCGCCCGGGCCCTGAAATCACTCCCCGAACTCTCCGCCGCCCCGCTGCTCCAGCCCAACGGCCAGGGCTGGCTCAAGCCGGCGGCCCAGATGCTCCGGCTGGGCAAGGAGATCATTCACGCCGCAGGGTACGGCGCCGCGGACCTTAAACGGCTGCTGGCCCAGACCGAGGCGCTCGCGGACCGGTGCAGAATGGATCCCGCCGCGGACATGGGCTGGAAACAGCCCGTCGTCCCCGAAGCCTCCGTAATCGGGATTGCCGGGGATCCGCTGCTCGAACTCAGCCAGCGCTGCGCAGCCGGCATCAGCACCCGGTTCCCCGGAATCACCGGCAAGGCCGCCGAACAGCTGCACGCCCGGCTGGAACACGAACTCCGGATCATCGACACCCTGGGCTTCGCCTCCTATTTCCTGACGGTCGCCGAAGTCTCCCGCATGATCCAGGACATGGGCGTCCGGGCCGCCGCCCGCGGCTCCGGCGCCTCCAGCGTGGTCAACTACCTCATCGGCGTCAGCCAGGTGAACCCGCTTCAGCACGACCTCATCTTCGAGCGTTTCCTCTCCCGGGACCGCGCCACCCTGCCCGACATCGACATCGACGTCGAAAGCGCCGAACGGCACAACGTCTACCGGAAGATCTTTGAGCGCTTCGGAGCCGAACGCGTCACGCTGATGAGCATGCAGAACGGCTACCGCGCTCGCGGTGCTGTGCGGGATGCCGGCATGGCCCTGGGGCTGGATGAGGGCGAGGTCGGCGAAATCGCCAAGCAGCTGTGGCGGTTTTCCGCCCGCAACTTCCGCGAGGCCCTGGCGGAAAAACCGGAACTCAAGGACTTCGCCGGACGGGTGGAGCAGCGGGACTTCACCGGAAACCAGCAACTGGACCTGCTGGTGGATTTGACCGAACGGCTGGACCGGCTGCCCCGCCACATCTCCATGCATCCGTGCGGCGTCATCCTGGGGGACGCCACCTTGCTGGACCGCACCCCGGTCCAGCCCAGCGGCCTGGGCCTGCCGATGAGCCAGTTCGACAAGCACGACATGGATCCCATGGGCATGCTCAAACTCGACGTGCTGGGGGTCCGGATGCAAAGCGCCATGGCCTTCGCCGTCCGGGAGGTCATCCGGCTCCACCCCTCCAAAGCCGAGGTGGTCGCGGCCGGCGCGCATCCGGCCGGACCGGACGGAACCGGGCCGGACTACATCGCCGCCGACGGGCGGATCGACCTGAACGCCGTCCCGCTCGATGACGAACCCACCTATGAGCTGATCCGCAGCACCCACACCCTGGGCTGTTTCCAGATCGAATCCCCGGGCCAGCGCGAACTGATCGGCAAGTTGGCGCCCCGGGAGTTCAACGACCTCATCATCGACATCTCGCTGTTCCGGCCGGGACCGATGCAATCCGACATGGTCCGGCCCTTCCTGGAACACCGCCACGGTTTCGCCCCCGAGGTCTACCCGCACCCGGACCTGAAACCGGTGCTGCAGGAAACCCACGGCGTTACGGTCTTCCACGAGCAGATCCTGAAGACCTTCGACGTTATGACCGGCTGCGGGCTGGCACGGGCCGACGAATTCCGCCGGGCCCTGGGCAACGAGGTGCTGGAAGGGAAAGTGGAGGAGTTTTTCCGGAAGGAGGCCCGGGCCCGGAAGTACACCCCCGAGGTGGTGGACAAGGTCTGGGGCACGCTGAAGGCCTTCGGCAGCTTCGGATTCTGCAAGGCCCACGGGGCTGCCTTTGCCGTGCCCACCTATCAGTCGGCCTGGCTGAAGACCCACCACCCGGAAGCCTTTTTGGCCGGGCTGTGGGAACACGATCCCGGCATGTACCCCAAACGGCTCCTCGTGGCCGAGGCCCGGCGGCTGGGGATCCCGATCCTGCCCCTCGATATCAACCGGAGCGGCGCCGAGTACCGGGTGGAGCGCCTCGACGCCGGCCCGGACCGCGGCAGGCTGGGCATCCGCCTGAGCCTGAATGGCATCTACGGGCTCTCCGGCGCCGAGCTGAAGCGCATAGTGGCAGGCCAGCCCTATGACTCCCTGGCGGATCTGCGGGCACGGTCCCGGCTGAGCAGGCCCGGCATCCAGCGGCTCGCGCAGCTGGGCGCCTTCGACTCGCTGCACCGCGCCTCAGGCGGCGCAGCCAACCGCGCCGATCTGGTCCATCACCTCCAGAACCTGCAGCACCGGCCCGCACGCAAAGGTACAGAGGTGATGGAGGGGCAACTGGCCCTGCCGCTGGGAGACGTCGAACTGAAGAACGTGAAGGCGGTGTTGCCCGCACCCGGCATGGTGGAGACTGTCCGGGCGGAGCTGGATTTGATGGCGATGGATATCAGTGAACACCTGATGACCAGCCACCGGCCCCTGCTGGAGCGGCTCGGCGTCACCACGGCGGACAAGCTGCTGGGGCTGCGTAACGGCACGGAGGTGCTCGTGGCCGGGGTCCGGGTCGCCACCCAGACGCCGCCTATGCGGGGAGGCCGCCGGGTGGTCTTTATCAGCATCGACGACGGCACCGGGTGCGTGGATTCGGTGTTCTTCCATGAGGCCCAGGAGCAGGCCGGGACCCTGCTCTTCGGCACCCGGCTCCTGCTCATCCGGGGCACCACCCGCCGGACGGGGCCGCGGGGGATCAGCATCAGCGCCAGCATGGCCTGGGACCTCAGCCGCACCGAGACCCTGCCCTACCCGGAGGACCCGCCCGCAGCCGCCGCCCGTGGCGCGTTGGGTGGCCTATCCGGAAACCGATAACATGGACGGGGCTGGCTGTGGTCCCCGTACGCCACAAGCTACGAAGCCTTAACTTTGAATAGGAGACACCCGTGTCAGATGCCCAGAAGATCACCCTTCTCGTCGATGGCGAAGAAACCAAGGTGACTACCGGGACCACCGGCGCGGAACTCTTTTTTGAGCGCCGCGACGTCGTCGTGGCCCGCGTCAACGGCGAGCTGAAGGACCTGGACCAGCCGCTGCCCGAGGACGCCACGGTCGAAGGCGTCACCATCGACTCCCCGGACGGCCTCAACGTCCTGCGCCACTCCACGGCCCACGTCATGGCCCAGGCCGTGCAGCAGCTGCGCCCGGACGCCAAGCTCGGAATCGGCCCCTACATCACCGACGGCTTCTACTTCGACTTCGACGTCGCCGAGCCCTTCACCCCGGAGGACTTGAAGACGCTGGAAAAGATGATGCTCAAGATCGTCAACCAGAACCAGAAGTTCGTCCGCCGTGTAGTCAACGAGGACGAGGCGCGCGCGGCCATGGCCAACGAGCCGTACAAGCTGGAACTGCTGGGCAAAAAGAACGACGCCGACACCGCCGAAGGCGTCAACGTCGAGGTCGGCGCCGGTGACATCACCATCTACGACAACGTCGACCGCAAGAGCGGCGAATCCGTCTGGTGCGATCTGTGCCGCGGACCGCACCTGCCCAATACCAAGATGATCTCCAACGCCTTCGCCCTGACCCGCAGTTCCGCCGCCTACTGGCTGGGCAACCAGAACAACCAGCAGCTGCAGCGCATCTACGGGACCGCCTGGCCCACCAAGGACGAACTCAAGGCGTACCAGGAGCGGATCGCCGAGGCCGAACGCCGCGACCACCGCAAGCTCGGGGTGGAACTGGACCTCTTCTCCTTCCCCGACGAGCTGGGCTCCGGCCTGCCGGTGTTCCACCCCAAGGGCGGGATCATCCGCAAGGAGATGGAAGACTACTCCCGCCAGCGCCACGTGGACGCCGGCTACGAGTTCGTCTACACCCCGCACATCACCAAGGGCCACCTCTACGAGGTCTCCGGGCACCTGGACTGGTACAAGGACGGCATGTTCCCGGCCATGCACATCGACGCCGAACTCAACGACGACGGCACCGTGCGCAAGCCCGGCCAGGACTACTACCTCAAGCCGATGAACTGCCCCATGCACAACCTGATCTTCCGTTCCCGCGGCCGGTCCTACCGCGAACTGCCGCTGCGGCTCTTCGAATTCGGCTCCGTCTACCGCTACGAGAAGTCCGGCGTTGTGCACGGCCTCACCCGGGTCCGGGGCATGACCCAGGACGACGCCCACATCTACTGCACCCGCGAGCAGATGAAGGACGAGCTCACCAAGACCCTCAACTTCGTGCTGGGGCTGCTCAAGGACTACGGCCTGGACGACTTCTACCTTGAGCTGTCCACCAAGAACGAGGACAAGTTCGTGGGCGAGGACGAGGCCTGGGAAGAAGCCACCCGGACCCTCGCCGAGGTGGCGGAGGCCTCCGGCCTGGAACTGGTCGCGGACCCGGGCGGAGCGGCCTTCTACGGCCCCAAGATCTCGGTCCAGGCCAAGGATGCCCTGGGCCGGACCTGGCAGATGTCCACCATCCAGCTGGACTTCAACCTGCCGGACCGCTTCGAGCTCGAGTTCCAGGCCGCGGACGGCACGCGCCAGCGCCCCGTGATGATCCACCGGGCCCTCTTCGGCTCGATCGAGCGCTTTATGGGAGTGCTCACCGAGCACTACGCCGGTGCCTTCCCGGCCTGGCTGGCGCCCGTCCAGGTGGTCGGGATCCCGGTGGCGGAGGCCTTCAACGACTACATGTTCGACGTCGTCGACCAGCTCAAGGCGGCCGGCATCCGGGCCGAAGCGGATATCTCCTCGGACCGCTTCCCCAAGAAGATCCGCACCGCCAGCAAGGACAAGATCCCGTTCGTGCTCATCGCCGGGGGAGACGACGCCGAGGCCGGCGCGGTGTCCTTCCGCTTCCGCGACGGCAGCCAGGACAACGGTGTGCCCGTGGCCGAGGCAGTCCAGCGGATCGTCGACGCTGTCCGCAACCGGACCAGCTAGCGGACAGGCAAGGGGAAGACGTGCAGGAGCGAACAGAGGGCGCCGGCCCGGACCGGTCCGGGGACGGCGCCGTGACCGACGACTTCGGCCTGGCCGGGGTCCCGGACGCTTTTCAGCGCCTGTGGACCCCGCACCGGATGGCGTACATCAAGGGCGGCCAGCACCAGTTCAAGGACAAGGACGACTGCCCGTTCTGCGTCGCGCCGGAGCGCGGGGACGACGATTCACTCATTGTGTACCGCGGCCGCTCCGCTTACGTGGTGCTCAATCTTTTCCCGTACAACCCCGGCCACCTGCTTGTATGCCCGTACCGGCACGTCCCCGACTACACGGACCTGACCGTGGAGGAAACCGCGGAATTCGGCGAGCTGACCCAGACGGCCATGCGTGTGCTGCGCAAGGTCGCCAACCCCACCGGTTTCAACCTGGGGATGAACCAGGGCGTCACCGGCGGCGCCGGGATCGCCGGCCACCTGCACCAGCACATCGTGCCCCGTTGGGGCGGGGACGGAAATTTCTTCCCCATCATTGCCCAGACCAAAGCCATCACCCAGACCCTGGGCGAGGTGCGGCAGCAGGTTGCGGACGCCTGGCCGCAACAGGCGCCGGAGCAGTCCGGGTCCGGGGAGCCGCATGCTGAATAGACACGCGCGGGGCTTTTTCACCGCCCTGCTCTCTCCGCTTGCCCGCTGGCTGCTCAAAGCCGGGGTTTCACCGGACGCGGTCACCGTGGTCGGGACCCTCGGGGTGGTGATCGGCGCCCTCGTGTTCTACCCGTTGGGCCAGCTCTGGTGGGGAACCCTGTTCATCACGGCCTTCATCTTCTCCGATGTCATTGACGGCATCATGGCCAGGATGCAGGACCGCGGCGGCCGCTGGGGCAACTTCCTCGACTCGACCCTGGACCGGGTGGCCGACGGGGCGCTCTTCGCCGGCCTCGCGGTCTGGTTCTTCACGGGAGGCACCGATACGCCGATCGCCGTCGCCGCCGTGGTCTGCCTGGTCCTGGGCATGGTGGTCTCCTACGCGCGGGCGAAGGCCGAGGCGCTGGGATTCCACGCCAACGTGGGCATCGCCGAGCGGGCCGAGCGGCTCGTGTCGGTGCTGGTCGTCACCGGCTTCACCGGCCTGGGCCTGCCCACCGTGGTGCTGTTCACGACGCTGTGCCTCCTGGCGGCCGCCAGCCTGGTGACCGTGATCCAGCGGATCGCCTCGGTCCGGCGCCAGTCGCTGGAAGAATTCGGCGGCACCGCCACCGAGCAGGCGGCCTAGCCGGCACCGGCCGCCCGGCGCGGGCAGGGGCGGCCGACCGGCCGCTGCCGGGCCGGGGAGAATCCGGGCGAGTCTGTGGGTTTCCCTGACAGTAACCGGAATTCTGCCGCGCCGTAGCCGGGGGCTAGTATTAGGAATACCGGCCAACGGATCCGGTAATCCGGTGAGTGCAGCGCGGCATTTCATGTGCCGACAGCGCCTCCGGCGAGGTCAACTATCTACCCATAGGGGTTTTTGTGTCTACACCTGATGTAAGCAGCGAAGCCGGCGTGTCCGCCAAGAACGTCACGGGCAGCAGCCGCGTTAAGCGCGGCATGGCGGAGATGCTCAAGGGCGGCGTCATCATGGACGTCGTTAACGTCGAACAGGCCCGCATCGCCGAAGACGCCGGTGCCGTGGCCGTCATGGCGCTCGAGCGGGTGCCGGCCGATATCCGCGCCCAGGGCGGCGTCTCGCGCATGTCGGACCCGGACATGATCGACAAGATCATCGACGCCGTGTCCATCCCGGTCATGGCGAAGGCCCGGATCGGCCACTTTGTCGAGGCCCAGGTCCTGGAGTCCCTCGGCGTGGACTACATCGACGAGTCCGAGGTCCTGACCCCGGCCGACTACGAGCACCACATCGACAAGTGGAACTTCAAGGTTCCCTTCGTCTGCGGCGCCACCAACCTCGGTGAGGCGCTGCGCCGGATCAACGAGGGCGCGGCGATGATCCGCTCCAAGGGCGAGGCCGGCACCGGCGATGTCTCCAACGCCACGGGCCACATGCGCAAGATCCGGGCCGAGATCCTCAAGCTCGCGGCACTGCCCGAGGACGAGCTCTACGTCGCCGCCAAGGAACTGCAGGCACCGTACGAACTCGTCAAGGAAATCGCCTCCACCGGCAAGCTCCCCGTGGTCCTGTTCACCGCCGGCGGCATCGCCACCCCGGCCGACGCGGCCATGATGATGCAGCTCGGTGCGGACGGCGTGTTCGTCGGCTCCGGCATCTTCAAGTCCGGCAACCCGGCCCAGCGCGCCGAAGCCGTGGTCAAGGCCACGACCTTCTTCGACGACGCCGACGTCATTGCCAAGGTCTCCCGCGGCCTGGGCGAGGCCATGGTCGGCATCAACGTCGCCGATCTTCCGGCACCGCACCGCCTCGCCGAGCGCGGCTGGTAGCCAACCCTGAACAGCACGACGCCGGCCGGTCACCTGAAAAGGTGACCGGCCGGCGTCGTTCTTGTCTCCGGGGCTATTCGAGGCCGCGGCGCTTCAGCAGCGGTTCCAGTTCGGCGTCGCGGCCCCGGAACGCGCGGAAGGACTCGAGCGGATCACGGCTGTTGCCGCGGGAGAGCAGCTCGGCCCTGAAGAAGTCGCCGTTGGCGCGGCTCAGGCCGCCGTTGTCCTTGAACCACTCCACCGTGTCCGCGTCCAGGACCTCGCTCCAGATGTAGGAGTAGTAGCCCGCGGCGTAGCCGTCGCCGGCGAAGATGTGCTGGAAGTATCCCGTGCGGTAGCGCGGCGGAATGAGGGGGTGTGCCACTCCGGCGGCGGCCAGCGCCTTCGCCTCGAACTCCAGCACGTCCCCGGGCACCTCCCCGGGGCCGAGCACATGCCAGGCCAGGTCCAGCAGGGCTGCGCCCAGGTATTCGGTGGTGCCGAATCCTTCACCCCAGAGCCGCGCCGCTTCGAGCCGGTCCACCTCGTCCTGTGCGAGGGGCTCGCCGGTGGCATGGTGCCGGGCATAGTTGGCGAGCACCTCCGGCCACAGGATCCACATTTCGTTGACCTGTGAGGGGTACTCCACGAAGTCGCGCGGCACGGCGGTGCCGGAGAAGCGCGGATAGGTCACCGAGGAGAAGAGTCCGTGGAGGGCGTGGCCGAACTCGTGGAAGACGGTGCGGAGTTCGTCCAGGCTCAACAGGGTGGGTTCCCCGGCCGGGGGTTTGGAGATGTTGAGGTTGTTGATCACCACGGGCCGGGTGTCCAGGAGCCGGGACTGTTCCACGAGCGAGTTCATCCAGGCGCCGCCGCGTTTGGATTCGCGGGTGTAGTAGTCGCCCAGGAACAGGCCGAGCCCGGTACCGTCGGCGTCTTTGACTTCCCAGACGCGGACGTCCGGGTGGTAGCCGGTGAGGTCGGTGCGCTCGTGGAAGGTGATGCCGTACAGGGCGCCGGCGGCGTGGAAGACTCCGTCGGCGAGGACCCGGTCCAACTCGAAGTAGGGCCGCAGGGCCTGCTCATCCACCGCGTACCGTTCGCGTTTGACCTTGGCGGAGTAGTACGCCCAGTCCCAGGCTTCCAGCGGATGGCCCGCCGCCTCCGCCAGTGCGGCGGCCTCGGCGTCGGCGTTGCGGACGGCTGCCGGGGCGAGCCGGTTGAGCATGGCCTGTACCGCGGTGAAGTCGGGCGCCGTCTGGAGGTCCACGGTCAGTTCCGCGAAGTTCGCGAAGCCCAGCAGCCCGGCCTTCTCGGCCCGGAGCCGGACCAGGTCTGTGACCAGGTCCCGGACGTCCAGGCTGCCGCCGGAGCTGCCGCGGCCTACGGATGCCTCCATGAGGCGCCGGCGGATGTCCCGGTTCTCCAGGGACGCAAGGGCCGGCTGGTTGCTCGGCAGGATCAGGGTGAGCAGGAACTTCCCCTCGTGGCCGGCGGTGCGGGCGGCCTCCGCGGCACTGGCGATATCGTCCGCGGGCAGCCCGGCCAGTTCTGCGGCATCCTCCAGCAGGAGAGCCGCGGCCTTCAATCCCTCCTTGACCCGCTGGCCGAACCTCGGTACCGAGCCGGGAGAGTTCCGAATTGAGCGCCCTGAGCCGGTCCTGGCCGGCGGCGTCCAGCTGGATACCGGAGGCCCGGAACTCCTTCAGGTATTCCTCCACGAGCCGTGCCGCCTCCGGATCGAGGGCCTCGGTATCCAGGGCCGCGAACCGGTCGAAGAGTCCGCGGTTGAGGTAGATGGCGTCCTGGTGCGCTGAGAGCAGCGGGGAGAGCCGGGTTTCCAGCTCCCGGATGGCCTCGGAGGCATCCGCCGAGACGAGGGTGAAAAACGACGCTGACGCGCGGGCAAGGAGCCTGCCGGATTCCTCCATGGCGACGGCAGTGTTCTCGAACGACGCCGGCGCCGGGTTGTCGACGATGTGCTGGATTTCTTTCGAGGTGCTCGGCCAGGCCGGCCTCGATGGCTTCGGCATAGTCGCCATCCGCAATATCCCCGAAGGGCGGGAGCCCGTAGGGCAGGGTGCTGGGAGTCAGGAGCGGGTTAGTCATGAAGCAACTGTTTCATGACTAATGCTGGATCTCAACGGCATCACCCGTGATTTTCCGTGCCATCCGATTTAGGATGGCGCCCATGCGGTTGAGGTCCGGGAAGTTCGGCGTACGGGCGGCGGCCGGCGGTGCCGCGGCGGCACTGCTGGTGGCCGGCTCAGGCTGCGGTCTGCTCGCAGGGCAGGAGCCATCCGGTGGCCGGTCGCCCGCCGGGGGACCGACGGCCGCCGACAGCCCGGCCCCGCCCGCGATCCCGACACCCACACCGACACCCACACCGACTCCGACCCCGGGGAAGGGCCCTGCCTGTGCGGCCGTCCGCTGCACCTCCGTGCTGGTGACCGGGGACCTGCTGGTCCACGCCCAGCTCTGGCAGCAGGCCCGCGAGGACGCGGCAGCCTCCGGAAGCCCGGACCTGGACTTCGTGCCATTGCTCGAAGGACAACGGCAGTACATCGGGAAGAGCGACCTGGCCATCTGCCATCTGGAGACCCCGGTGGCCGGCCCCGGCGGGCCGTTCTCCGCCTACCCGTCGTTCAACGTCCCGCCGCAGATCATCCCCGCCGCCCGGGACATCGGCTACCGGGCCTGCACCACGGCGAGCAACCACACCATTGATCAGGGCACGGCCGGGCTGGTGCGGACCCTGGATGCCCTCGACGCCGCCGGCATGAAGCACACCGGCGCCTACCGCACCCAGGCCGAGGCCCAGGGCGTCCTGATCCTCGACACCGACGCCGCCAGGATCGCCGTGGTCAGTGCCACCTACGGGCTCAACGGACTTGTCCCCGATGCCGCATGGCGGGTGGACATGCTCGACGCTGCCGCCATGATCGCCAAGGCCCGGGAAGCCCGTGCGCTGGGGGCCGACATCGTCCTCGCGGCCATGCACGCCGGCGATGAGTATTCCAGTACCCCCAACGCCCAGCAGCAGGACGTTGGCCGCGCCCTGGCGGACAGCGGGGAATTCAGTCTGGTTTATGGCCATCACAGCCACTCGGTGCTGCCAATCGAACAACACAACGGAACCTGGATCATCTATGGGCTCGGCAACGCCATCACCGAGCTCTCGCCCTGGTACACGGTCAACAACGAGGGCCTGCTGGTCAGGGTCCAGTTCAGCCAGGACGATGCCGGGATGTGGGCGGCCAGCGACCTGGCCTGGGTGCCGTCGGTCATGGTCCGGTACCCCTACCGGTGGTGTTCTGTCGCGGCCGACGCGCCGCAGGGCCCTTGCACCGGGGCCGCCGCCGATGCCGCCACCCGCCAGCGAACCCAGGCCGCAGTGGAGTCGATGGGCGCAGCCGAGGCCGGTGCTCACGAGCTGCTGATCAGTGCCGAACCCTAGACGGTGCCGGCTGCGAGCCTATGGCTGCGAGTCTATGGTGGAGCCATGGCCGATAACTTTGCGTCCCTCGTGGAGACTTTCAAAAATGTAGGCGTATCCATGGCCTACGGCGCTCCCGTCCAGCTCGGCGGGCAGGAGATTGTCCCTGCCGCCGTGGTTATCTTCGGGTTCGGTGGCGGCAGTGAGGCGGCCGACCGGGATTCTTCCGCAGGAGGGGGCGGTGGAGGTGGCCTGGTGGTGCCGGTGGGGGTCTACCGGAGCACGGGGTCACAGGTAGAGTTCCGTCCCAACCCCATCGCCGTGCTGTTCTTTCTCGCCCCGGTAATTGTGGCAGCCGGTGCCGCCATCCGCATGGCAGGCCGCCGCTAGCGTCACCAGGTGTCGGCGGTGACGTGCATGGCGTGGAGGTACCGGTGGATTTCCCCGGCATCGGCGCCGGACCGCAGAATGACCTGCAGTCCCAGCAGATAGGTGGTGAGCAGGTCGGTCCTGGCCTCGATGAGTTCCGTGCCGGCGTCGGGCAGGGCCCGGGTGATGAGGGCGCTGATCTGCCCGCGCATTTGCCGCCGGTAGTCGGCGGAGAAGTCGTAGCCGGGCAGGGTGCCGCGGAGTTCGTTGGAGGCCATCACCATGAGGCATCCGTCCCGGCCGCGCGCCGAGACCGCGTCCGCCTCGAACAGATCCAGGAAGTTGTGGACGCCCGCGATGCCCGGGCCGGCCTGTTCGATCAGTGCGGCAAACATCCCGATCCGTTCGGCGAGGTAGCGGCGCAGCACGGTCGCGAACAGTTCCTCCTTGGTGCCGAAGGTCCGGTAGAGGCTGGGTTTGTGGACGCCGCTGGCTTCCACGATGTCCGCCATCGACGTCTGGCTGTAGCCCTGCCGCCAGAACAGGGCCGTCAGTCCGGCCAGGACGGCCTCTTCGTCGAAGAGCCTCGGACGGCCGATCGCGGCATTCGCATTAGCGCTCATACCGCCAGTCTACGGCCCTGTGCCAAGTTTGTAACCAGTCGGTAGCAAAGTCACCGCGGCTTATGGTACCGTTTGGTACAGAAAGATCGGCCTATTCCACACGGAGGTAACCATGACTGAATTCCAGCTGCACGACGAAAGCACTGCCCCCGACGCGAGCAAGGCGCTGCTCGCTGAATCCAAGAAGCAGAACGGCATGATTCCCGGCCTGCACGCGGTCATGGCGGAAGCGCCCGGACTGCTTGAGGGCTACCGCCTGGTGCACGAACTCTTCGTGAACTCCAGCTTCGACAAGGACGAACTGACCGTCGTCTGGCAGGCAGTCAACGTCGAACACGACTGCCACTATTGCGTGCCCGCCCACACCGGGATCGCCAAGGCCATGAAGGTCGACGACGCCATCACCGAAGCGCTGCGCAACGAAACGCCGCTGCCCAACGCCCGGCTGGAAGCCTTGCGCACCTTCACACTGGGCATGGTCCGCGAGCGCGGCAACGTCGACGAGGCCGCGGTGCAGGCCTTCCTGGACGCCGGCTTCACCAAACGCCAGGTCCTCGAAGTTGTCCTGGGCGTCTCGCAGAAGGTGATGTCGAACTACACCAACCACTTGGCCCAGACGCCCGTGGACGCGCCATTCCGCAAGTTCGAATGGCAGGGCGCTGCCGCGACGGTCTGAAGCCGGCGCAAGCAGAACTGACGGCAAGGAAGGCCCGCTCGTGCGAAACGAGCGGGTCTTCCGCCTGTCATCCCGTCCCGTGCCGCTTGTAGACTCGGCGCATGACTTTCGACCGAGCGGGAAAGACCGGCTCCCCGCTCCGGGACGCGCGATGATCCGGGGCCACCGCGTCCATCGTCGCGGGCAGGCCGGCGCGTGAAAAAAGCGGAACTGCCGGCGGATCCGGCCGGCCAGTGCATCTGTTCATGCTGCGGGCGGACGATGCCCCGGCGCAAGCTGCATGCCCTCGCAGCAGGCCAGGCGTATATTTGCCGTCGTTGTGGCTTCTGGGTCGCGTTACGGTTCCGCCCGGATAACGAGCCGCGCTGAGGGGCCGCACCGGATCGAGCCCCACGGGCCCGCGCCCCACGGGATCAAGCCCCACAGGCCCTGCCCCGGTTCCGGAACCTACGCGGCCGGGTTCAGCCCGTCACAGCGGGCGGCGGCACCGCCAGGAGATCGGTGTGGCCGATGCTCGCACCCGCGGCGCGTTGCCGCTCCGAGAGCCACTCTTCCGTTTCCTCGGGGGACACCGCCTGTGTTTCGTGGGCCGCCATCGCTATGCCGCCGGCAAGTTCGCTCATCAGTTCCTGGTCACCGGACCCCAGGAGCCACGGCGAAGAAGCCGTACTGACGGCGTAGCCTGCATCCGAAAGCCGCCGCGCCAGGACGTCCGCCGCCCGGGCACCCGCGGCGGGGCCGAAGCCCTTGTCGGTGCGCTGGTGTTCGTTGAAAGCTGCCACGACCGCCGCATCCAGCCGGTGCGGCGGAGCCCACGACTGCCGGCCGTTGTAATTGAGCACCGCATACAAGGGAATGCCGGCCACCTGCAGGGCCGCCGTCAGCGTGTCCAGCCAGGTTTCCGAGACCAGGTCAAAGAGGGCCGACGCGGTCAGCAGGTCGGGTGCCTGCGCGAGCAGCGCGTCCAGCTCCTTCGCCAGATCCGCCTGCGCGAAGTCCACCTCCAGGCGCTTACTGCCTTTGCGCAGGATCAGCCGCCGGCCGTCGGCACGGCTCTCGTCGGCCCAGCCGGTCAGCCGTTCCCGGGCAGCGGCAAGCAACTCCGGCTCATGGTCCACCAGCAGCCAGGACTGCCGGTCCGGCAGCCACGCCGCGGTGCCGCGCAGGTTTGATCCGGCGCCGCAGCCGAGGTCAATAACGCTGACCGCGTTCCGGCCGGCGAAATATTCGCTTAGCTGCCACGTCAGGACTTC
Organism: uncultured Actinomycetota bacterium; assembly: GCA_963769515.1. Classification (GTDB taxonomy): domain Bacteria; phylum Actinomycetota; class Actinomycetes; order Actinomycetales; family Micrococcaceae; genus Arthrobacter. The sequence goes on along the minus strand of CAVYMG010000026.1, from coordinate 64,801 downwards.
CGAGCGCCCCTCGTGATCGGCGGGTTCGCGCAGGGCAAGCCACTCCGGGCTGAAGCCGCTCACCGGGACCGTGCCGTCCGGGCCCGTGCCAGGCCACGGATGGCGCCGGCCACGGCACCGGCCGTATCCGCCCAACTCGGCAGGTCAGCTCCGGCCGCCCGGGAGCGCCCGGCACTGGCCGCCCGGAGCCCCGGATCGAGCAGGAGCGTCCGGATCGCCGCGCGGAGCGCCTCAGCGTCGCCGGGCGGAACTTTGATCCCGGCCCCGTGCGGGACGGTCTGCGCCGCCGCGCCGCCGGTGGTGGACACAATCGGCAGCCCGTGCGCCATCGCTTCGGTCAATGCCATGCCATAGCCCTCATAGAGAGAGGGCATCACAAAGAGGTCGCTGGAGCAATAGGCGACCTCCAACGCATCGGCGTCAACCGTGCCGGCGAAGGTGATCCGGCCCGTGAGGCCAGCGCTGCCGAGGGCGTCCTGCACGGCGCTGTATTCGTCGGGGGAGCGCTGTGTGTCGCCGATGATGCTCACGTGCCACTCGAGGTCGGCCAGCCCGGCCAGGGCCTTGACCAGAACCCCGTAGCCCTTGCGCGGAATGAGCGCGCCCACGCACAACAGTTCCGGGGTTCCGCCGACGGACCCGGTGGCGGGGACGGCCGGATCGGTGCCCGGCAGTGCCACGGTCAGCCTGCTCCCGGGCACGCCGTACGCCGCGGCGAGCTCGCGGGCCGTTGCGTGGCTTGTGGCGATGACGTGCGCGGCGTGCGCCAGTGCGGTCCGCTCGGTGCCGGCCAGGCGAAGAAGCCGGTCCTCGGCAAGGCCGGTTTCGCGGGCCAGCGGGTGGTGTACGAGTGCCACGAGGGTCCGGTCGAGTCCGGTGAGGATCTCTTCCGGGAGCGCACCGTAGGCCAGCCCGTCGACGAGGAGCACGGCGCAGCGCGGGGTTCCGGCGAGCAGTCGTGCCGTTTCGGCCAGGTCCGCTCCGGAGGGGAACGGGAACGAGCCGGGAAGCTCCAGGTGGCGTGCGCTGACACCGGCTCCGGGCAGGGCTGCGAGGAGCCGGCGGGCGTACCCGTAGCCCCCGGTCAGGGTGTCGAGTCCGCCGGGGACTGCGAAGACCAGTTCGCCTCCACTGCGGCCAGGCACCGAAATGGCTCCTAACGCGGCCTGCGTGCGGCGTGCTCGCGGGCCAGTGCGGCAAAACGGTCATCGGGTGTCCCGGGGGTGAAACTCCCGTATTTGCGCTCGACGGCGGTCCGGAGCAGGAAGTCGGCCAGGGCCGGGTTTTTCGGCAGCAGGGAACCGTGCAGGTAGCTGGCCACGATGTTCTTATACCGCGCACCTTCCTGGCCGTCGCTGCTGTTGTTCCCGGTGCCTTTCGCGGTTGTCCCGAGGGGCTCGACGCCGGTCCCCAGGGTGGTCTGCCCGCTGTGGTTCTCGTAGCCGAGAATGCTGCCGAACTCGGGGGAGGAGACCGTGACATTGCCGATCAGCCGCTCGTCCGTGCCGTGCGTCTCGACGTCGAGGATGCCGATGCCCGGAATCACCGCGCCGGTCCGGGTCTTGAAGAACTTCCCGAACAGCTGGTACAGCCCGCAGATCGCGAGCATCGGGGTGCCGTCCTCGGCCAGTTGCTTCAGGGTGGACCCGCGGGCGAGCAGATCGTCCTGGATGACCAGCTGGCCGCTGTCCTGTCCGCCGCCACCGACAATCAGGTCCACGTCCTCGGGGAACTCGTCGCCGACGTCGTATTCAAGCAGTTCCGCGGTGTAGCCGTGCCAGCGCAGCCGCTGGGCAAGGACCAGGGCGTTGCCCCAATCCCCGTAAATGTTCATGTCCCGCGGATACAACTGCAGGATCCGGATGGTTCCCTTGCTCGCTGCGGCGGGTTCCGCCGGCGGTAGTTCGTGGCCGGCTGGGTTGCCGGGCTGCGGCTCGGGAGTCATGAGACGACCTCAACTGTCGTGATTTTGGACAGCTCGCGGCGGATGGCGAGCATCGCGGTGTAGGTGCAGAAGATCCGCTTGGGTTTGCCCTTGGCGCCGCGGATGAAGGCGGCCAGGGCGGGCGCGATCTCGGTATCCGCTGCGCCGACGGCAACGTCGTCGTACTGCAGCCGGAGGGCCATGTCATAGGCCCGGGAACCGGTCACTTGCTGCACACCGTCCGCCCGGAGCGTGTCGAATTCGACGTCCCAGAGCCAGGACATGTCCCGGCCGTCCGCGTAGTTGTCATTAATGGCGATCATGGTGGCGTAGCCGGCGGCCGGGAAGGACTTCAGGCCGAGCCGGAAGCCGCTCGGGTTCTTCACGAGCACGAGGTCCAGCGGAAGGCCGTCCACCACGAGGCTCTCGCCGCGGCCGAAGGCAGGCGCCACTTGCGAAAGGGATTTCAACAGGCCGTCGTTGTCGGCCACGGCCGACTGCCCGGGGCCGGTGCCGAGCACCGCGATCGCGCGGGCCAGGGTGAGGGCGGCGGCCGCGTTAAAAATGTTGTAGACGCCGCGGAGCTTCATGCCCGTGGTGACGGTCACGCCGTCGTACTCAAAATCTGCGTTGTCCGCCCCCACCCGGCGGAGCACCACGTCGGCGGCCGGGCGGGCTGCGGCGGGAACCGGGCTGCCGGGGCCGGCGCGCATGTCGTCATCGTTGGGGAAGGTGCTGAGCAGCGAATCATCGAGACCGAAATACAGCACCCGGGGTCCGCTGACCTTCCCGGCAATCCGGGCCACCCTCGGATCCTCGCGGTTGAGCACGACGGTTCCGGTGGTTTTGGCGGCAATATGCTCCAGGAGCTGCGCTGTTTTGTCGATCTCGCCGAAGCGGTCCAGCTGGTCCCGCAGGACGTTGAGCAGCAGGCAGTAGCGCGGCGGGACCTGGTTGACGAAGTGCACCGCGTGCGCCTCGTCCAGTTCCAGCACGGCGACGTCGGCCCGCAGCCGGCCGCGCCAGTCGACCTCGCCGAGCAGGGCGGCCGCCACGCCCCGGGTGAAGTTGCTGCCCGTGCGGTTGGTGAAGACCTTCAGGCCCTGGCCCTCCAGCAGTTCCACCACCATCTTGGTTGTGGTGGTCTTGCCGTTGGTGCCGCTGACAACGGCGACCCCCAGCGGCAGGGTGGACAGGGTGCGGCGCATGAAGCCGGGATCGATTTTTTCGACCACCAGGCCGGGAAGGGCTGAGCCTCCGCCCCTGAGCCGGGAGACCCGGCGGACGAGCTTGCCGAGCGGAACGCTGAAGTAAAACATGCTTTGTAATATATCCCAGCGGCGGTAAGCGGGCCCGACGGCGGGCGGCGCCGCGTGTGCCCCGGCGCCTCCGGGCGCATTATGCTGAGGTGATGACCACCCCTTCTTCTGCGCTTCCTTCCCGCGCGGGTTCAGGCCTGCGGATCGGCGTCCTGGGGCTGCAAGGCGACTTCAGGGAGCACCTGCGCGCCGTCGAGGCCTCGGGTGCCTCGGGCGTCCGGATCCGCCGCCCGTCCGAGCTTGCCGGCCTCGACGCCCTGATCATCCCCGGCGGCGAATCGACTACCATCGACAAGCTGTCCCGGACGTTCGGTCTTCGGGAGCCCCTGCGGGAACTCATCGGGGCGGGCCTGCCCGTCTACGGTTCCTGCGCCGGCATGATTCTGCTGGCCGACGAAATTGCCGACCCCGCGACGGACCTCTCCGGTGCGCCGCAGCAGACGTTCGGCGGTCTGGACATCACAGTGCGCCGCAATGCCTTCGGACGCCAGCGGGAGTCCTTCGAAACGGACCTGGAGTTCAAGGGACTGGAGTTCAGCGCGACCGACGACGGCGTACCGCCGGTCCATGCCGTGTTTATCCGCGGACCATGGGTGGAACGGGTCGGCGCCGGTGTGGAAGTCCTCGCGCAGGTGGAGCCGTCCAAAATCGGCCACCCTGAGCAACTGGCAGGGACGGCTAGAATTGTTGCAGTACGTTCCGGCACGCTCCTGGCCACCTCCTTCCACCCGGAAGTGACGGGGGAGAAGCGTGTACATGAACTATTTATCCGAATGATCAGAGGAGACGCGTAAAGCATGTCAGGCCACTCCAAATGGGCGACGACCAAGCACAAGAAGGCTATCCTGGACAGCCGCCGGGCCAAGTCGTTCGCCAAACTGATCAAGAACATCGAAGTTGCCGCCCGCATGGGCGGCCCGGATCTTGCCGGCAACCCGAGCCTGGAACTGGCCGTCACCAAGGCCAAAAAGACCTCGGTTCCCGCGGACAACATTGACCGGGCCATCAAGCGCGGCGCCGGCCTCACCGGTGAAGTCGTGGACTACACCGAAATCATGTACGAGTGCCGCGGACCGCAGGGCTCGGCCCTGCTGATCGAGTGCCTCACGGATAACAAGAACCGTGCGGCGTCCGAAGTGCGCCTCGCTATCTCGCGCAACGGCGGCACGATCGCCGACCCCGGCTCGGTCAGCTACCTCTTCAGCCGCAAGGGCGTGGTGTCGCTGCCGAAGAACGGACTGACCGAGGACGACGTCCTGATGGCCGTCCTCGACGCCGGTGCCGAAGAAGTCAAGGACAACGGGGAGAGCTTCGAAATCCACTCGGAGCCGACCGACCTGCAGGCCATCCGCGAAGCCCTCACGGAAGCCGGCATTGACTATGACACCGATGAGGCCGAGTTTGTGCCCTCGATGCAGGTCCCGCTCGACCTCGAGGCCGCGAAAAAGTTCATGAAACTCGCGGACGCACTCGAAGAACTCGACGACGTCCAGAACGTCTACAGCAACGCCGACATCAGCGACGAAGTGCAGGCCGCACTGGAAGCCGAGTGATCCGGCACCTTCGCCACGACGGTGAGGCCCGGTTTTGACCCTTCGTGTCCTGGGGGTCGATCCGGGCCTCACCCGTTGCGGCATCGGAGTGGTGGACGTCGAGCGGAACCGCCGGGCCACGATGGTTGCCTACGGGGTCGTCGGGACCTCGCCCGAGGAAAGCCTGGACCAGCGGCTGCTCGTGATCGCGACGTCCATCGATGACTGGCTGGACCGCTACGAACCTCACGTCCTTGCCGTCGAACGGGTCTTCTCCCAACTCAACGTCAGCACCGTGATGGGTGTGGCCCAGGCTTCCGGGGTGGTCATCGCCGCCGCCGCCCGCCGCGGCATCCCGGTGGCGCTGCACACGCCGTCGGAGGTGAAGGCCGCCGTCACCGGGAGCGGTACATCCAACAAGGACGCCGTCACGAAACTCGTCACGAAGATCCTGCGGCTGGACACCCCGCCGCGACCCGCCGACGCCGCCGACGCCCTCGCACTGGCCATCACGCACGCATGGCGGGCCGGCAGCGGAGCCGCCGTCGCCACTACCGGACCCGGCAGCCACTCGCTGACTCCGGCGCAGCGGGCCTGGGCCGACGCGGAGGCCAAAGCGCGCCGTGCACGCTGATAGCCGCTCCCGCTTGCTAAGGTATTCGTAGATATGTTCGGATGGCCGGGTTTCCCGGCCGCATTTTCGCTGTACACCCAGGAGCGCGGCTTTGATCAGTTTTCTTCGAGGAACCGTAGCCCACGTTGGCCTCTCTTCCGCCGTGATTGATCTCCACGGTGCCGGCATGAGCGTCAATGCCACGCCCCAGACCCTCGGCGGCCTTCGGGTGGGGGAGGAGGGTAAGCTTTTCACCTCCCTGATTGTCCGGGAGGACTCCCTGACGCTCTACGGGTTCGGCAGCGACGACGAGCGCGAAGTCTTCGACATCCTCCTCAGCGTCAGCGGGGTCGGCCCCCGTCTCGCGTTGGCCGTGCTGGCGGTCCACGAACCCGAAGCCATCCGGGTCGCCGCCCATTCCGGCGACGGCAAAGCCTTCACCAAGGTTCCGGGGATCGGCCCCAAGGTGGGGGCGCGGATCGTGCTTGAACTCGCCGGCAAGCTCGTGCCGCACGGTTCCCCTGCCGGCGCGAGCCCGGCCGTGGCGGTGGAGGCGGCGTGGAAACCGCAGGTCGTGTCCGCCATGACAAGCCTGGGCTGGTCCGAAAAGGATGCCACCTCCAGCATTGAGAAGTCGCTGGCGGACTCACCCGAACTGGCGGAGCGGGGCAACGTGGCCGAGATCCTGCGTGCCACGCTGCGCTGGCTTGGCCAGGACGGTGCCCGTGCCGGGAACCGGGCAGGCGCCCGTGGCTGAGTCGGCATCCCCCGTCGTTTCGGCCGAGGAACCCGAAGAGCGCGTCATCGAGGCCGCACTGCGGCCCAAGAACCTGCACGACTTCGTCGGCCAGCACCGGGTCCGCAGGCAGCTGTCCCTGGTGCTCGAGGCCTCGCGGATGCGCGGGCGCAGCGCCGACCACGTCCTGCTCTCCGGCCCCCCCGGCCTGGGCAAGACCACGCTGTCCATGATCATTGCCGCTGAAATGAACGTCCCGCTCCGGATCAGCAGCGGGCCGGCGATTCAACATGCCGGCGACCTGGCCGCCATCCTGTCCTCGCTCTCGGAGGGTGAGGTCCTGTTCCTGGACGAGATCCACCGCATGTCCCGGCCGGCCGAGGAAATGCTGTACATGGCCATGGAAGACTTCCGGGTCGACATCGTGGTCGGCAAGGGTGCCGGAGCGACCGCCATTCCGCTCGAGCTGCCGCCGTTCACGCTGGTCGGCGCCACCACCCGGGCCGGGCTATTGCCCGGTCCGCTCCGTGACCGCTTCGGCTTCACCGGGCACCTCGAGTTCTACTCGGTCGAAGAGCTCGAACTGGTGCTCCGGCGCTCCGCCGGAATGTTGGATCTCAAAGTCAACTCCGCCGGCTTCAGCGAGATCGCCGGCCGGTCCCGCGGAACACCGCGCATCGCCAACCGGCTCCTGCGCCGCGTCCGGGACTGGGCGCTCGTGCACGGGATCGACCAGATTGATGCCCGGTCCGCCTCCGCGGCCCTGGACATGTATGAAGTGGATAAACGCGGACTGGACCGGCTGGACCGGGCCGTCCTCGAGGCGCTGATTACCAAGTTCGGCGGGGGACCGGTGGGCCTGTCCACGCTGGCGATCGCCGTCGGCGAGGAAACGGAAACGGTGGAAACCGTCGCGGAGCCGTACCTTGTCCGCGAAGGGCTGCTGGGCCGCACGCCCCGGGGCAGGATTGCCCTCGCACCGGCGTGGACGCACCTGGGTTATGCCGTGCCCGCCGGGATCTTTGCCCAGGACCCGCTGGAGCTGTTCGCAGCCGAGGATCCGGACGCCGCGGCAGGTGCCGATGCCGGACCGGAATGGAGCCAACCGGGCCGCTGACACCGCCGGCGGCGCTTTTCCCTCTAGACTGGAGAGACGCTCGGCACGTTCGGGTCTTCGTTCTGTGGACGGCACTCACCCTGCCGCCGGTCTGTTGCGGTTACCGTCAGGCGACCTGAGCGAAGCGGACGTTGCTGAAAACCAGCTACGCAAGTACAGAACGGAATTTTCCCTGTGTTCGGATATATTTCTGCCCAGACCCAGACCCAGCCGGCTGCCGGCGGTTTCGACCCGATGACCATTCTCCTGTTCGTGATGCTCGGAGTCTTCGTCTTCATGATGTTCCGCCGCAACAAAAAGACCCAGCAGGCCCAGGCCCAGGTCCAGTCGCAGTTCGCCCCGGGCGTTGAGGTCATGACCAGCTTCGGCCTGTTCGGCCACATCGTCGAGATGGATGAGCAGGAGAACAAGGTTGTCCTGGAGCTTTCGCCCGGTAACTTCGCCACCGTCCACCGCCAGGCGGTCACCAAGATCGTTGAACCCGTTGTGGCCGCCGAGGAACCCACCGTGGTCCCCGACGACGCCTCCGCCCTGACGATGGACAAGTCGACTGAGCAGACCGCCGCCGGTGAATCGTCCGACGAAACCCTGCGCCGCCTCAACGACGAAGGCAAAAAAGACAGCTAGTCTGCCTATTTGAGCCAACCCCGCTTCAGCAGCGGGCAGCCGCCGGTGCGGGCCAGCCCTGCACCGGCGGTGCATCCGTAATTAATAGAAAGATCGACAATGGCACGAACAGGCCCGAAGAACACAGCCCGCAGGGTGCTCATCTGGCTCGGCGTTGTTATCGCCGTCCTCACCGCCGTCCTGGCAGGGGGAACCATGGCCGGGCAGGCCAGCTGGGCCCCGAAACTCGCCCTGGACCTTGAAGGCGGCACGCAGATGATCCTCGCGCCGCGGGTCGAAGGCGACTCCGGCATCAACGAAGAGCAGCTCAACCAGGCGGTGTCGATCATCCGCCAGCGTGTTGACGGTTCCGGCGTCGCGGAAGCCGAGATCAGCACCCAGTCCGGCCGCAATGTTGTGGTCAGCCTGCCCGGCACGCCGTCCAAGGAAACCCGTGCCCTGATCCAGGCCTCGGCCGACATGAACTTCCGCCCCGTGCTCCAGGCCGGCGCCGGCGCTCCCGTGCCCGAGGAGGCACGGGTTCCCGAGGACCAGCTGCCGAATCCGACCGCCGAGCCGGTGGACGGCAGCGACACCAACTGGATCACTGCCGATATTTACCGCCAGTTCGAAACGCTCGACTGTGACAACCCGGCCCAGGACAAGCGGGAACGCTCCGACCCGACGAAGCCGCTGGTCACATGCGAGCCTGCCACCGACGTCTCTCCGGCGATCAAGTACATCCTCGGCCCGGTCGAGGTCAAGGGCTCAAACATCAAGTCCTCCTCCTTCCAGCTGCAGCAGGGCGCACAGGGCGCCGTGACCAACGAATGGGCCGTCAACATCCAGTTCGACGACGAGGGCTCGCAGAAGTTCAAGACGGTCACCGAACGGCTGAACAAGTTCTACGTCGACAGTCTCTCCGAGGGCGGCTCGGACCCGCGGGCCCAGTTCGCGATTGTGCTCGATGACCAGGTCATTTCCGCTCCCCGTTCGCTCGCGGTCATCACCGACGGACGCCCGCAGATCACCGGCGGGTTCACCGAGCAGTCGGCCAAGGCCCTGTCCGACCAGTTGCGCTTCGGCGCCCTCCCGATCAGCTTCGAAATCCAGAGCGAACAGCAGATCTCGGCCACCCTCGGCGGTGAGCAGCTCCGGATGGGCCTGCTGGCCGGCATCATCGGCCTGCTGCTGGTCGTCGTCTACTCGCTGTTCCAGTACCGTGCGCTGGGCCTGGTCACAATTGCCTCCCTGGTTGTGGCCGGTGCGCTGACCTACCTGGCCATCGCCATCCTTGGCTGGACCGAGAACTACCGGCTGTCCCTTGCCGGCGTCGCGGGCCTCATCGTGGCCATCGGCCAGACGGCTGACTCCTTCATCGTCTACTTCGAACGTATCCGCGATGAACTCCGTGAGGGCCGCGGCCTGGTCTCGGCCGTGGCAAACGGCTGGAAGCGGGCCAAACGCACCGTCCTGGCCTCCAAGGCCGTGAACCTGCTGGCCGCCCTGGTGCTGTACTTCGTGGCCGTAGGCAACGTCCGCGGCTTCGCATTCACCCTGGGCCTGACCGCCATTGCCGACCTCATCGTCGTCTTTATGTTCACCCACCCGACCCTGCAGCTGCTGGCCCGCACCAAGTTCTTCGGCGAAGGCCACAGGTTCTCGGGGCTGGACCCGAAGCGTCTCGGTGCCGTGCCCCTGTACCGGGGTGCCGGCCGGATCCGGACGCCGCAGGAGAGCCCCGCGGCCTCGGTCCGTGCCAAGAACACCGGCGCGACGGCCGAAGCCGCCCGCCGGATGACCATCGCAGAACGGCGCCTCGCGGAACAGCAGGAGCGGGCACAGCAGGAACAGCTTGCCGGCTCCGCCAAGGGTGCAGCCAAGGAAGGCAAGTAAATGGCCAACTTCGCCGAGTTCGGTAACGAGCTCTACACGGGAAAACGGTCCTACGAATTCGTCGGATCCAAGAAAATCTGGTTCCTGATCGCAACCGTCCTCGTTGCGATCTCGATCCTGCTGCCGGTCGTCAAGGGTGGCTTCAACCTCGGAATCGAATTCCGCGGCGGGTCCGAATTCACGGTCTCCAACGTCAAGACCACGGATGCGGCCCTTGGCGAGAAAGCCGTCCAGGATGTTGTTTCCGGCAGCATCCCGCGGGTGGCGAACGTCGCCGGCAACACCATGCGGATCCAGACGGACAAGCTCACGGATGATGAAACGCTCAGCATCAAGGACGGGCTGACATCTGCCTACGGAGTCACCGACGACGAGGTGACCTCCACGTTCGTCGGTCCCACCTGGGGCGCTGATGTCACCAACCAGGCGCTCCTGGGCCTCGTGATCTTCGTGGGGCTGGCCTCGGTGCTGATGGCTCTGTACTTCCGGACCTGGAAGATGTCGCTGTCCGCGATCGCCGGCATGGCGGTGACGATGTTCGTGACGGCGGGGGTCTACTCCCTGAGTGACTTCGAAGTCACGCCGTCAGCCATCATCGGCTTCCTGACGGTGCTCAGCTATTCCTTGTACGACACCGTGGTGGTGTTCGACAAGATCCGCGAGAACACCGCCGACCTCCAGGTGTCCACCCGCAGGACATTCGCCGAAGAGGTCAACCTGGCCGTCAACCAGACCCTCGTCCGGTCAATCAACACCATGATGGTGGCCATTCTTCCGGTGGGTGCCATTCTGTTCATCGGTGCCGGCCTCTTGGGTGCAGGAACCCTGCGTGACCTTTCCCTCGCGCTCTTCGTCGGCATCCTGATCGGCACTGCGGCAACGATCTTCATCGCGGCTCCGCTGTATGCCTGGCTCCGCCAGGGCGAGCCGGAGCTGATCCAGCAGGCCGCCCGGGTTGAACACCGGCGCGCCGAGGCAGCCGCCAAGACCGCGTCGCAGGCAAACACCGCCAAAGCCTAACGGCGGCGGGAGGCCGGGCTGGTAAACGTCATCCGTGACGCTTGCCAGCCCGTCGCCGTATCCGGACCGGTTATCAAAGTATCCGGCTACGGGAATAGACTTGAATAATTAACCGGTTGTGGAAGGTGCTCCATTGGAAGAACGTTCGAAGCCGGTGCCGGCGGCACCGGATCAGGGTCACGCCCAGGGGTCGCAGACCGGTGTGGTTGCCTCCGGACGCAATGACGGGCCGGTGCCGGTGGACAGTTCCGGTGCGCGTCCCACGTTCCCCGGCCGCCGCGAACGGACCCGGTCCCGGCTGGCCCGGCTCACGGGACGGGGAGCGCCCGCGTACTCGCCGATCCTGGAGCCGCTCCTGCGCACCGTCCGGGCCAACAACCCCAAAGAAGACTTCGACCTCATCCAGCGCGCCTTTGTGGTTGCGGAGCGCTGCCACCGGGGCCAGAAGCGCAAGAGCGGTGATCCCTACATCACCCATCCCGTCGCCGTCGCGACCATCCTCGCTGAGCTGGGCCTGAGCGGGACAACGCTGGCCGCCGCCCTGCTGCATGACACCGTGGAAGACACCGCCTACTCGCTCGAGGACCTGAAAGCGGAGTTCGGTCCCGAGGTGGCGATGCTGGTGGACGGCGTCACCAAACTGGACAAGGTGAGCTTCGGCGAAGCGGCCCAGTCCGAAACCGTCCGCAAGATGGTCGTGGCCATGGCCAAGGACATCCGGGTGCTCATGATCAAGCTCGCGGACCGCCTGCACAACGCCCGGACGTGGCGGTTCGTGTCCGCGGAGTCCTCAGGGCGCAAAGCCCGCGAGACCCTGGAGATCTTTGCCCCGCTGGCGCACCGCCTCGGCATGAACACGATCAAGTGGGAACTCGAGGACCTCTCCTTCGCCGCCCTCTACCCGAAGGTCTACGAGGAAATCGTCCGGATGGTGGGGGACCGCACCCCGGAACGCGAAAAGAACCTCAGCGTCATCCGGAACCAGATCACCGACGACCTGCGCGCCGCCAAGATCAAGGCCACCATCACCGGCCGGCCGAAGCACTACTACTCGATTTACCAGAAGATGATTGTCCGGGACAAGGACTTCGACGACATCAACGACCTCATGGGTGTGCGGGTGCTGGTCGATTCCGTCCGGGACTGCTACGCGGCACTGGGGGCAATGCACTCCCGCTGGAACCCGCTGCCCGGGCGGTTCAAGGACTACATCGCGATGCCCAAGTTCAACATGTACCAGTCGTTGCACACGGTGGTGATCGGACCCGGCGGGAAACCGGTGGAGATCCAGATCCGCACGCACGAGATGCACCGGCGGGCCGAGTACGGCGTCGCGGCGCACTGGAAGTACAAAGACCAGCCCAACCGTTCGGCGGCCGGCCCCGGCAGCCCGCGCGACGGCGACATGGGGTGGCTGCGGTCCCTCGTTGACTGGCAGCAGGAGACCTCGGATCCGGGGGAATTCCTCGACTCCCTGCGTTTTGAGATCAACGCCCGGGAGGTCTTTGTCTTCACCCCCAAGGGTGAGGTGATGGCCCTGCCGGCCGGATCCACGCCGGTCGACTTCGCCTACGCCGTGCACACCGAGGTGGGCCACCGGACCATCGGAGCGCGGGTCAACGGCAAGCTCGTGCCGTTGAACAGCGAGTTGAACCACGGCGACTGGGTGGAGATCTTCACGTCCAAGGCCGAAGGCGCCGGCCCGAGCCAGGACTGGCAGCACTTCGTCAAGAGCGCCCGGGCGCGGAACAAGATCAGGCAGTGGTTCAGCAAGGAACGCCGCGAAGAGGCCATTGACCGCGGCAAGGAGCTGCTGACCAAGGCCATGCGCAAGCAGAACCTGCCGCTGCAGCGCCTTATGACCCATGATGCCCTGGCCGCCGTCGCCGAGGACTTCAAGTACGTCGACATCTCCGGCCTCTACGCCGGGGTCGGCGACGGCCACACCTCAGCCCAGTCGGTGATGGAACGGCTCATCGAGCACGTGGGCGGGAACGAGACTCCCGACGACGAGCTCACCGAGGTCTCGATCCCGACGCAGGTCTCCAAGGCCCGCTATTCCGATTCCGGAGTCGTGGTCCGCGGCGTCGACGACATCTGGGTGAAACTGGCCCGGTGTTGCACGCCGGTGCCGCCGGACCCGATCCTGGGCTTTGTCACCCGCGGATCCGGCGTGTCCGTGCACCGGACCGACTGCACCAACGTGACCGGCCTGATGGACGAGCCGGACCGGATCGTGGAAGTGGAGTGGGCGCCGACGCAATCCAGCGTGTTCCTGGTGGAGATCCAGGTCGAAGCACTGGACCGCAAATCGCTGCTCTCGGATGTGACCCGGGTGCTGTCCGATAACCACGTCAATATCATGGCAGCGAGCGTGCAGACCTCCACCGACCGGGTCGCGATTTCCAAGTTCGCCTTCGAGATGGGCGATCCGAAATACCTTAGCCATGTGCTCAGTGCCGTCCGCCGGATTGACGGGGTCTTTGACGTCTACCGCACCACCGGCAACCGTCGGCGCAGCTAGCACCCCGGCGCAGCTACCACGCCGGCGCAGCTAGCGCCCCGGGTCTGCCGCTGCTGCCGCCGGGAGCGGGCCCGGGCCCGCTCCCGGCGGCAGGGCAGCAAGCTTTTCCAGCGCTGCCCGCTTGTGCGGCAACCGGGGGCTCGCTTCAATCGCGATCCGCAGCAGGCGGAGCCGTACCCCCAATTCGGGGCGTTCCAGCAGCCCCCGAAGGGCCGGTACGGCCCGTTCCGCCTCGACATGCAGGGCGATATCAAGGGCCGTGCGCAAGGGGCTGGAGACCAGCATCCCGCCGAAATTGACGACGTCGAACGGTCCCAGCCGGACTTCATGAAGCGTACAGCCGCGCATTGACCGGAGGCTGGAGATCCGGTGTCCGGCGTCGACGAGCAACGCGAGCCGGTCCGGTTCCGGCGTCCCGTTGTAGATCCAGGCCGCCGTCATCCGCCCGGCGACCACCCGGGCCCGGACGGCCTGCGGAATGGCCAGCGCCACGGCCCGTGCCCGCAGGTGCGGCGTAGCCCGGGCGCCGGGCGGCATGTAGCCGTGCCGGAACAAGCAGGTCAATACCCCGTCCGCCGCCATTGCCTGCAGTTCCGGCCACGAGAACAGGGGGCCGGGAGCGTACAGCTCCGGCCGGCACGGCCCCGGCGGCACTGACGCCGGTCCGGACCATGGCTGCCGGGTGGGGGAGCTGGGCGCGGGTACCATCCCGTTATCGTCCCCTGCCGGCCCGGACGCGGCACAGGCCCCGTCCCGGTCATGTGGATAACCGGGACGGGGCCTGTGGGCGTGCTGCGCGGGCGCGCGGCGGCTGCGCTGTTAGGTCAGCTCGCTGGCGGAGCGTTCCAGCTGCTCCAGCCATGCCTGGCGGGCATCGAGGGCTTCCTGTGCCGCCTTGATCTTGCGCTGGTCTCCGGCCTTCTCGGCCTTGGCCAGGTCTTCCTTGAGGCCGGCAATTGCCGATTCCAGCTGGCTCAGGGCGCTGTTGGTGCGCGCCTTGGTCTCCGGGTTGGACCGCTTCCAGTTCTCGTCTTCGGCGTGTCGGACAGCGTCCTCGACCTTTCGGAGCCCGGCTTCGACGCGTCCCATGTCCGCGCGGGGGACCTTGCCGGCTTCTTCCCAGCGGTCCCGGATCGACTGCAGGGCCTTCTTGGCGGCGGCCAGATCCTTGATGGGCAGCAGGGTGTTCGCTTCGGCCAGGAGTTCTTCCTTCACCACGAGGTTCGCGCCGTATTCCTGGTCGATCTCGTCGTTGGCGGCCTGCCGGTGGGTGAAGAAGACATCCTGTGCGGCCCGGAAGCGCGCCCAGAGGGCGTCGTCGTCCTTGCGGCTCGCACGCGGGGAGGCCTTCCACTCATCCATCAGGCGGCGGTATTCGCCGGCGGCGTAGCCCCAGTCGGTCGAGGTCGAGAGTGCCTCGGCCTCGGTGATGAGCTTCTCCTTGGCCGCCCTGGCTGCCGAATTGTTGCTGTCCAGCTGGGAGAAGTACGCGCGGCGGTGCCGGTCGAAGACGGTCCTGGCGGCCCGGAAGCGTTTCCACAGGGCGTCTTCGTTGCTGCGGCCGAGCCGGATCCCGCTCTTCTGCGCAACCTTCCAGTTTTCGAACAGTTCGTTCATCCGCGCACTGGAGGTCTTCCACTGGATCTGGGCCGGGTCGTGGCCGGCGATTTCTTCGGCTTCCGCCACGATGGCCTCGCGGGCGGCCAGTTCGGCGGCGCGGACGGCGTCATGCTCGGCCTTTTCCGCCTTTTCCAGCTCGGTGATCTGGGCGACGAGTGCGTCCAGCCGGCCTTCGGCGGCACGGAGGTCGCCCACCATGTTGCGCTCGGCGAGCTGTTCGCGCAGGTGCGTGACCGTCTTCTGCATGTCCGTGGACGGCGCCTTCGAGCTGACTCGCTGTTCGAGCAGAACGATCTGGGCCACAATGTCGTCATATTTCCGGGCGAAGTAGCCCAATGCCTCGTCGGCGCTGACGCCGGGGTACTGGCCGACAGGGTGCTCTTCACCATCAAGGGTCAGGAAGACGTGGCCGTCGCCTTCGACCCTGCCCCAACGCGCAGCTTCGGCCAGCGAGGCGGCGGAAGAAACGGCTGCCGGGGCCGGGGCCGCCGCGGACGGCGTGGCCTTCGGGCGGGCCGCGAACGCAGCCGGGGAGGGAGCGGGGCGCTTGGCGGGGGCCGGCGCTGCGGGTTCGGCAGCAGGGGCCGCGTTTTCGGGGGCCGGGGCCGGCGCTGCGGGTTCGGCAGCGGGAGCCGCGTTTTCGGGGGCCGGGGCCGGCGCTGCGGGTTCGGCAGCGGGAGCTTCGTTCTCGGGACCCGGGGCCGTCACCTCGGCCGCGCTGCTCTCCTCGGCCGGGGATGCCGTGGTTTCGTTTTCGTTGGCTGGTACTG
Organism: uncultured Actinomycetota bacterium; assembly: GCA_963769515.1. Lineage (GTDB taxonomy): Bacteria > Actinomycetota > Actinomycetes > Actinomycetales > Micrococcaceae > Arthrobacter. The sequence continues at coordinate 49,124 of CAVYMG010000026.1, read as the reverse complement.
CTGCCAATGTTTCGTCGGATTTCTGACTGTCTGTCACCGCTAGAAGTCTTTCGCTTGGAGGGAAATACCGGGTCTGCGGCCTGTGCGGCCCCAGCTGGTTACTTCAGTGAGAACGAGTCTATCGTGACTGGTTCCGCAGGTTCGCCGTCCGTGGCGTTGTCTCCGGCTTTAAGTCCTGCGGCGGCAATCCCCGTCACGGTGTCCAGGCCCGAGGTCACCTTGCCGACCACCGTGTAACCGCCGGCGGCGTCGGCCGGGATCACGGTGTCCCTATAGACAATGAAGAACTGGGTGCCGTTGCCGTAGGCGTTGCCGCTGGTCCGGGCCACGGCGATGGTGCCCGCGGGGTAGGTGTTATCCGGCGGGGTGTTCTCCAGCGGGCCCCATGTGTAGTCCGGGTCGCTGGCGCCTGTTTCGTCGTTCGAACCACACTGCAGGACAGCAAACGCCTCGGCAGTGGTCAGGCGGTGGCAGCTCTTGCCGGCGTAGAAGTTCTCGTCTGCGAGGGACTTGAAGACGGCGGCGGCCTGCGGTGCCGCGGTACCGTCGAGTTCAACTCCGAGGGTGCCCGCGTTGAGTTTGAGCTCGCCGGTAAAGGTCTGGCCGGCGGCGCTTGCCGGGTCCGGAATGTTTGCGGCGTTCGTCGGCCCGTCGGTGGGGGTGGGGGCCGCGGACGGGCTCGCCAAATCGGCCTGTGTGGCGGCGTACTCGGCTTCGCTCGGATTGCCGGCGAAGACGGTGAGTTGAAGCACGACGGCGAGCACGATGGCTGCGGTGCCGGCGCCGGTGGCCACGAGGTTGTCGCGTTTCCTGCGCTGGATCTGTTCGCGACGTAGCTCCCGCTTGCCTTCCATCTGCTGGATGCGCCGCCTGGCTTCGCGGGCGTTCCGTGCGCTGGCCGCCAAAAGTCCTCCTGGGGTAGGGCTGAAAGCGCGGGCGACGCGGGGCGCCGTCGCGGTTTCAACGGTCAAACAGCTGACAGGGCGCCTCGCACGACCGCATTAGAGGATGCAGGCGCAGGACGCATAAACTGACTGCCGCACACAGTTTATGCACGACTGGCCGGTCTGCCGTCCTTTATTCCTGCGTTTCGGGGAGAAGACGGCGCATGACGCCGACGCCGGTGTTACCAGAGGAGAACAATCCACCATGGCACGCACAGCCTCCCTGTCCGGATTCCCCGAATGGCTTCCCGAGGAGCGGCTGGTGGAACTGCACGTGCTGGATACGCTGCGGCGCACGTTTGAGCTGCACGGCTTCTCCTCGATCGAAACCCGGGCTGTGGAGACGGTGGGCCAACTCCTGCGCAAGGGCGAGATCGACAAGGAAGTCTACGGACTCAGCAGGCTCCAGGACGAGGACGGCGCTGCGGGCAGCGACGCCGGGAAGACTGACCCGCACGCCCTGGCCCTGCACTTCGACCTCACCGTTCCGTTTGCCCGCTACGTCGTGGAGAACGCCGGCTACCTCGCGTTCCCGTTCCGCCGCTACCAGATCCAGAAGGTTTGGCGCGGCGAGCGTCCGCAGGAGGGCCGCGCCCGCGAGTTCACCCAGGCGGACATCGACGTCGTCGGCGACGGCGAGCTGCCGTTCCGCTATGACGTGGAGATTGCTCTGGTGATCGCGGAGGCGCTCAACGCCCTGCCGATTCCGGACTTCCTGCTCCGGATCAACAACCGCAAACTCGCGGAGGGCTTCTACACCGGCATCGGGTTGACCGACACCGCCGGGGTGCTGCGCAGCATCGACAAGCTCGAAAAAATCGGTCCCGCCAAGGTGGCGGAACTGCTGCGGTCCGAACTCGGTGCCACCGAGGAGCAGGCGCAGGCAGCGTTGAACCTCGCGGGCATCCGGACCCCGGATACGTCCTTCGTGGAACAGGTCCGGGCGCTGGGGGTCAGCAACGAGCTCCTTGAGGAAGGCCTGAACGAACTCGAGCAGGTCATCGCCGCCGCCGTCGAGCGGGCCCCGGGACGGGTGGTCGCCGACCTGAGCATTGCCCGCGGCCTGGACTACTACACCGGCACCGTTGTGGAAACCGTTTTGGTCGGCCACGAACAGCTCGGCTCCATCTGCTCCGGCGGCCGGTACGACGCCCTGGCCAGCAAGGGCAACCGCAAGTTCCCGGGCGTCGGGCTCTCCATCGGCGTCACCCGGCTGGTGTCGCGGATCCTCAGCCAGAACCTCGCCTCCGCCTCCCGCTCCGTCCCCACGGCAGTCCTGGTGGCGCTCACCAACGATGACAGCTGGGGTGCGGCGCAGGATGTCGCCGCAGCACTGCGCGGGCGCGGCATCGCCACCGAGGTCGCAGCGAAGGCCGAAAAGTTCGGCAAGCAAATCAAATTCGCCGACCGCCGGGGCATCCCGTTCGTCTGGTTCACCGACGACGAGGGCAAGCACCAGGTCAAGGACATCCGCACCGGCGAGCAGCACGACGCCGATCCGGCCGACTGGACCCCGGCGCCGGAAGACCTGCACGTGCGCGTCAGCACCAACTAGCGGCGCGGATCCTCCGGCCGGGGCCGGTGCTGGCGGCGTAGCCGTAGCCGCAACGCCAGCAGCCGCCCGGCCAGGCCCGCCGCCAGCACTGCCGCCATGCCCAGCACCGAGGCGGCCGGCAGGGTAACGGCCAGGGTCAGGCAGCCGAGGAAGCCCAGGACGTTCAGCCAGCGCGGTGCATACCAGGGCCGCCGGACCAGGGTGTAGGCCGAGGCGTTGGTCACGGCGTAATAGACCAGCACGCCGAAGCTGGAGAACCCGACGACGGTCAGCACATCGGTGGTCAGCAGCAGGACAATGACGGCGGCCGCGACGGCGAGCTCCGCGGCGACCGGGACCGGGTGGGCGCCGCCTACCCGGGCCAGGGCCGCGGGAAGGTCACGTTCCCGTGCCATCGCCAGCGTGGTACGGCCGACCCCGGCGATCAGCGCCAGTAGCGCGCCGAGGCTCCCGGCCGCGGCTCCGGCCTGCACCAGGGGGGTGCCGCCCTGCAGGCCGGAGGCCGCTACGGCATCCAGCAGCGGGGTGGTCGACAGCGCCAGTTGCTGCGCCGGGAGGTGCCCCTGCAGCAGCAGCGCGAGCCCCAGGTAGATCGCGAAGGCCAGGGACAGGGCGGCGAAGATGGCCCGCGGAATGGTGCGGGCCGGGTCCTTGACCTCTTCGCCCAGCGTCGCGATCCGGGCGTAGCCGGCGAAGGCGAAGAACACCAGTCCCGCCGCCGAGAGCACATCCCGGATACTCGCCGCGGCGCCCGGTGCGGTGGTCATGGCTTGCGGGTGCGGACCCACCACGGCCGCGGCGGCCACGAGCACCAGGCTGGCCAGCACCACGGCCAGCAGGACCCGCGTCAGCAGGGCGGTCCGGGTGATGCCCAGCAGGTTCACGCCGGTCAGGGCGGCAACCGCGCCGACCGCGACGGGAGCGGCGTAGTCCGGGGCCAGGTAATGCCCGAAGGTCAGGGCCATGGCCGCGCAGGACGCCGTTTTACCCGTCACGAACCCCCAGCCGGCAATGAACCCGGGCCAGGGGCCCAGCCGGCGCCGGCCGTACACATAGGTTCCCCCGCTGTCCGGATACAGGGCGGCGAGCTGGGCGGAGGCGAGCGCGTTACAGCAGGCGACGACCCCGGCGACGGCGACGGCGCTCGGCAGCAGCGGGCCGGCCAGGGCGGCAGCCGGGGAGAACACTACAAAAACCCCGGCGCCGAGCATCGAGCCGAGGCCGATCGCCGTAGCGTCGAAGACGCCCAGGCGGCGGTGTAGCGCCGGGTACCGGGGCGGTTGGCTTGGCATGGCGGGAGGGGCCTTTCCAGCGGGTAAACTCTAACGGGATCGTTCCCGTAGCGGTTTCATTTAACATCACCTCTGTCTTCCCTCTGAAAGGTACGCTGTGCTGCGCACACATGACCTCGGATCACTTCGTTCTGAGCACATTGGACAAACCGTAACCCTGGCCGGCTGGGTGGGCCGGCGTCGTGATCACGGTGGTGTCGCATTCGTTGACCTTCGCGACGCGTCGGGCGTGGCGCAGGTCGTCGTCCGCGAGGAAGAGGTCTTCCACGGCCTGCGCAACGAGTACGTGCTGCAGGTCACCGGAACCGTGTCCAAGCGCCCCGAGGGGAACGAGAACCCGGCCCTGGCGACCGGCGAGATCGAGGTCATGGCCGAAAAGGTCGTTATCCTCAACACCTCCGATCCGCTGCCCTTCCAGATCGATGAGCACGTCGAAGTCGGCGAAGAAGCACGCCTGAAGCACCGCTACCTTGACCTGCGCCGCCCCGGCCCCGCCCGCAACCTGCGCCTGCGCTCCGAAGCCAACCGCGTGGCCCGCGAACTGCTCCACCGGGACGGCTTCGTCGAGATCGAAACCCCCACGCTGACGCGTTCGACGCCCGAAGGTGCCCGCGACTTCGTGGTCCCCGCACGCCTCGCCCCGGGTTCCTGGTACGCGCTGCCGCAGTCCCCGCAGCTCTTCAAGCAGCTCCTGCAGGTCGGCGGCTTCGAGAAGTACTACCAGATTGCCCGCTGCTACCGCGATGAGGACTTCCGCGCGGACCGCCAGCCGGAGTTCACCCAGCTGGACATCGAGGCGAGCTTCGTTGAGCAGGATGACATCATCAGCCTCGGCGAGAACATCGTGAAGGCGCTGTGGCAGCTGATCGACGTCGAGATCCCGACGCCGATCCAGCGCATCACCTACCACGACGCCATGGCCCGCTACGGTTCGGACAAGCCGGACCTGCGCTTCGGCCTGGAGCTGACCGAGCTGACCGACTTCTTCAAGGACACCAACTTCGGCGTCTTCAAGGCCCCCTACGTCGGTGCCGTCGTGATGCCCGGCGGCGCCTCCCAGGCCCGCCGCGCCCTCGACGCCTGGCAGGAATGGGCCAAGCAGCGCGGCGCCAAGGGCCTCGCGTACGTCCTGTTCAAGGAAGACGGCGAGCTGGCCGGTCCCGTGGCCAAGAACCTCACCGAGACCGAGCGCGCCGGCCTGGCCGACGCCGTCGGCGCCAAGCCCGGTGACTGCATCTTCTTCGCCGCCGGCGAGAAGACCCCGTCGCGTGCCCTGCTGGGCGCCGCCCGCGTCGAGATCGGCCACCGCACCGGCCTGATCAACCCCGCCGACTGGGCGTTCTGCTGGGTCGTCGACGCACCCATGTTCGAACCGGCCGCAGCAGCCGTCGCGTCCGGTGACGTGGCCGTCGGTGCCGGCAAGTGGACCGCGGTGCACCACGCGTTCACTTCGCCGAAGCCGGAGTTCATGGACAGCTTCGACAAGGATCCGGAATCGGCCCTGTCCTACGCCTACGACATCGTCTGCAACGGCAACGAAATCGGCGGCGGCTCCATCCGTATCCACGAGCGCGACGTCCAGGAGCGGGTCTTCGAGCTCATGGGCCTGGACAAGGAAGACGCCCAGACCAAGTTCGGGTTCCTCCTGGAGGGCTTCAAGTTCGGTGCGCCCCCGCACGGCGGCATCGCCTTCGGGTGGGACCGTGTTGTCGCGCTGATGGCCGGCGTGGAGTCCATCCGCGACGTCATCGCCTTCCCGAAGTCCGGCGGCGGCTACGATCCGTTGACGGCCGCACCCGCCCCGATCACCGCCCAGCAGCGCAAGGAAGCCGGCGTGGATTTCAAGCCCGAGGCCAAGAAGGTCGAACCGGCCGCGAACAAGGATGCGGACGCCGGCAACTAGCCCGCACCACGTGAACCAAGCAGCGAAGGCTCTCCGGACACCGGTGGGCCTTCGCTGCTTAACTGGCGTCCTCGTGGCGTCCGGACCCTAGGGGAGCAGGAATCCATGGCAAGACCGAGCGGCGCGGGCGACCTTGAGGCGCTGATGGATGCCGCATGGCCCGCCGCGGAGCGCGAGGATGCGGGGTGGGTGCTGCGCGCCGCGGCGGGCGTGACCCAGCGGGCCAATTCGGTCTGGCCCCGCAACGAGCCGGGGACGGACGGTCCCGCCAGGCAGGCGGCGCTGCGCCAGGCGAGGCTTTGGTACCGGAGCCGCCGGCTGCCCCTGATCTTCCAGGTCGCCGAGGATCCGCGCTGCGCCGGCCTGAACGCGCTCCTGGACCAGGAAGGGTTCACCCGACAATCCGAGACGCTGGTCCTCGTCCGCGGTGCGGAGCCGGCACGGCCGGCCGGACCTGCGGATGCGGAGTGCGGCGTCGAGGTCACGGCGGAGCCGACCCCGGAGTGGCTGCGGCTCTGGTGGAGCGTCGACGGCCGGGGCGGGGACCGTGAACTGGCAATTGCCCGCGGAATCCTGACCGGCTGTCCCGCGCTCTACGCACTTGTGCGGGACGACGCCGGTGACCCCGCCGCCGTCGGACGACTCGCCCTCGTCCAAGGCCGGGGCGGGCTGTACTGCATGGCAGCCCGTCCTGACGCCCGGCGCCGGGGATTCGGGACCCGGATTGCAGAGGCTTTGCTCCGGGCCGGCGCGGCGCGGGGACTCTCCGGGTACTGGCTGCTGGTCACGGCCGCCAACACCGGCGCCCGCAGTCTTTACGAACAGGCCGGATTCATTGAGGCGGGCCGGTACGCCTACCGCCAGGACCGGCCGAAGCGCGCCCTCACCGGCTGCTGAGGCCCGCACCTAGTGCCCGGTCCGGCCCCACCAGCCCGTCGCCGTCGCCCAGTTCGACGAGAAGGTGCCGGACCGACGTCGCGGCGCATCGCATCCGCACGCGGACATCGAATCGGCCGCAGCCACCCCGGTCCCGGACTATGGCGGTGGATCCGAGACCAGGATCCGCACCGAGCAGGCCTGGGCCGCGGCGGTCTTCAGCACGGCGGCCTTGGGGTCGGCGACGTCCAGGAACCGAAGCCTGGCCAGGCCGGCGTAGGGTTTCAGCGCGGGTCCGGCGAGGACAAGTTCCAGCAGCGGCCGGTCCCCGCCGGGCGCCAGGTATTCCACCCGGTGCCCGGCAAAGATCCTGGCCGCATGTTCGGCGACGGCCCCGGCGAGGGCGTCGGCCTGATTGGCCCGGCGCCGCGCGACGCGCTGCTGGCCCGATCCGCCTGCCGCTGAGCGACCTTCGGCCCGGCCGGTACCGGTCTTGGACGCCAGGATTTCCCCCTCGCGGACAACAGCCACGGAATACCCGCCGCGCCGGACCAGGACCGCGCCGATGCAGCGGGGTTGTCCGGCGAGGGAAATGAGCCGCTCCAGGGCATCCCTGCCCCGTCCGGGGCGTCCGTCCGCCGGCCACGGCGGCTGGAGCAGGGCGACGGCGCCGTCCGGTGCGGCCAGCTGCAGGCCGCCGTCGACGTCGGTCATCACCGGCGTGCCGTGACCGGCACCGAAACGCTCCACCCAGCCGGCGAGCCGGTCACCGGAAACGTACGCCACGCGCGAGGCTGAACCGTCGCTGACTGCCATAAGGGGTCCTCTGCCTGCACATCGTCCGCTGAAACTAGAAGTAGCCTATCTATGTGGATGATCTCTTTGGCACCGGACCCGACGGCGACGATGGTGTCGACGATGACGGCGATGCTTCCGCCGCCGCGGGCCGGACTCCGGGCGGGCCCGCTTCGCCGCGCAGCCCGCTGGCCGTCCGGATGCGGCCACGGACTCTCGATGATGTCGTGGGACAGCAGCATCTGCTGGGCCAGGGGTCTCCGTTGCGGCAGCTCGCGGCCGGGACCGACGCCACCGGTCCGGCCGGTCCGAGCTCCCTGATCCTCTGGGGCCCGCCGGGAACGGGCAAGACCACCCTGGCCCATGTCATTGCCAAGGGTCCCGGCCGGAAGTTCGTTGAACTGTCCGCGATCACTGCGGGCGTGAAAGACGTGCGCCGGGTGATGGATGAGGCGCTGACCGCCCGCGACCTGTTCAAGACCACCACGGTGCTTTTCCTTGACGAGATCCACCGCTTCAACAAGGCCCAGCAGGACGCCCTGCTGCCCGGCGTCGAGAACCGCTGGGTGGTGCTCGTCGCGGCCACTACAGAGAATCCGTCCTTTTCCGTTGTCTCTCCGCTTCTGTCGCGGTCCCTGCTGCTGACCCTCAAGCCCCTGACCGACGCCGACATCGAAGGGCTGCTGCACCGGGCCGTCGCGGACCCCCGCGGACTCAGCGGCAGGGTGGAACTCAGCCCCGAGGCCCTCGCGCACCTGGTCCGGCTCTCCGGCGGGGACGCACGCCGGGCCCTCACCGCGCTCGAAGCCGCGGCCGGGGTTGCGTTCGGCGACGCGGATGACGCCGCCGCCGACGCCCCGGTCCTGATCGGGCTCAAGCATACGGAGCGGGCACTGGATGTCGCGGCCGTGCGCTACGACCGGGCCGGTGACCAGCATTACGACGTCGCCAGCGCCTTCATCAAGTCGATCCGCGGTTCCGACGTGGACGCGGCACTGCACTACTTGGCCAGGATGCTGGAGGCGGGGGAGGACCCCCGGTTTGTTGCCCGGCGGATTGTCATCTCGGCTGCCGAGGACATCGGCATGGCCGATCCGACGGCGCTCCAGACCGCCGTCGCGGCGGCCCAGGCCGTCCAGCTGATCGGCATGCCGGAGGGCCGGATCGTCCTGGCGGAAGCCGTGGTGCACCTGGCCACCGCGCCGAAGTCCAACGCCGCCTACCTTGGCATCAACAAGGCCATCGCCGATGTCCGTGCCGGCCTGGGCAACGGCATCCCGGCCCACCTCCGGGACGCCCACTATCCCGGTTCCAAGCAACTGGGCCACGGCCAGGGCTACAAGTACGCGCACGACGCCCCGCATTCAGTGGCCGCGCAGCAGTACCCGCCCGACGACCTCGTGGGCCGGGACTACTACCAGCCCACGGCCAACGGCGCTGAACGGGACATCGCCCCCCGGCTCGAACGGTTGCGGAACATCATCCGCGGCACCTGAGAGTGGCGCCGCCGTCGTTTTCCACCGTTGACTTCCGCCCCAGGAGGTCTAACGTGGAACTTGCGGCAGCACGAATCTGCTGGCCGCGCGTGCGCCGCCGGGGACAGTGGTTCACAACGCCGGCAGTCAAACCAGCGCACGACGGACCGGCGGTACGGTCTTCCACGCCAGCAAACTCACTGAGCCCCAGGTAGGGTCCCATGCCCGTCAATTGCGTCACAGCCATGGCCATCAAGTCCTTCGACGCCCCGGACCGGAAGCGCCGCCCCGACAAGGCAGAGTTTGACCTCGTTACCGTGGATGATTTCACGGTCGCGCGGCTGGTCCTCGGCCCGGGCTGGCGGTGGTCAGGCGACATCAGGAGATACGAACAGACTGCCTCCTGCCAGCACCACCACCTCGGAGTCTGCATCTCAGGCGAGCTGGAGATAGAAACAGCCGACGGCCTGCGCTCCCGCATCCACGCCAACGACACTTACGCGATCCCGCCCGGACACGACGAATGGGTGGTCGGCCAGGAACCTTTTGTGGCCGTGGAATTCCTGGGGGCGGCCTCCTTCGGCCGGCGGAGCAGCCGCGGCGCGCACTCGCGGATGTGACCGGGCGCTCCAGCGGGTGATCCCAGCTGGTGATCCAGCGGGCGCTCCCACGGGGCGCACCCGCTTCCGTGCCGGCATGGCGCCGGCCCATCATGGTAGGCTTGATCTTTGTCTGGCAAGGCACAGCCACGCACCCCACCAAATCCATGATTTGACCCGGGATGTCCTGTGCCCAGTAGCAAAAGGCAGCGGTTGGCCGATGCTCTCCATCGTGGAGGCCAGTAACACTGACACACCGCAGATATTGGAAGGACACAAGTGGCTAACAACACTCGTGCTCGCCGTACCGCACGCCTCTCGCGTGCACTCGGCATTGCTCTGACCCCCAAGGCCGCCAAGTACATGGAGCGCCGCCCGTACGGCCCCGGTGAGCATGGCCGTGCCCGCAAGAAGCAGGACTCCGACTACGCCGTACGTCTGCGCGAAAAGCAGCGTCTGCGCGCCCAGTACGGTATCCGCGAAGCCCAGATGACGCGTGCCTTCGAAGAAGCCCGCCGCACCAAGGGCCTGACCGGTGAGAACCTGATCGAACTGCTCGAAATGCGTCTCGACGCCCTCGTGCTGCGCGCCGGTTTCGCCCGCACCATCGCTTCGGCCCGCCAGCTGGTTGTGCACCGCCACATCATGGTTGACGGCGTCCGCGTTGACCGCCCGTCGTTCCGCGTCGGCGAGGGCCAGCTGGTCCACGTCCACAGCCGCAGCGAGACCATGGCACCGTTCCAGGTAGCCGCAGCAGGCGCCCACCGCGACGTTCTGCCCATGGTTCCGGCCTACCTGGACGTCAAGCTTGACGCCCTGCAGGCCCGCCTGGTGCGCCGCCCGAAGCGCTCCGAGGTTCCCGTAACCTGCGAAGAGCAGCTCGTCGTGGAATTCTACGCACGCTAGATCCAAGGCACGACCTACAAAGAAGCCCGTGGCAAGCGCCGCGGGCTTCTTTGTATGTAAGGTACTGGGGGGAGTTCCCGGGTTGCCGGAAGTGCCCCGCGGCCATTCCCGACGGGAACTGACGCACGACCCAGGTAACCACTGCAGTCCAAGGAGATGATTGACAATGTCTGGTGGCGATATTGCCGGCCTGGTAGCGGCCGGGGTGTTTGCACTGCTGGTCCTGTTGCTTGCCGTCCCGATCCTTAAGCTCGGAGGCGTCTTTGACGAGGTGCGCGGATCCATCCGCTCGCTCAGCAACGGCGCTACACCGCTGCTCGACGAGGTCACCGCCACCGTCTCCACCACCAACGAGCAGCTCAAGAAGGTCGATGGGATCGCTTCCAACGTCTCGGACGCGTCGGCCAACATTTCCGCCCTGTCCTCGCTCGTGGCCGCGACCGTCGGGTCGCCGCTGATCAAGGTTGCCGCTTTCAGTTACGGCGTCCGTTCCGCGTTCGGCGCCCGGAAAAAACCCGCCACCGGCCGCCGTAGCCGCTAAGCACTGCTGGAGAACCTGACATGAAGAGAATTATCTGGATGGGCATCGGCGTCGCCATCGGCGTCATCGCGTTCCGCAAGATCACCGAGGCACAGTCCACGCTCGGCCCCGAAGGCCTGAACCGGGCCGTCGGGCGGCTTGCCGACGGCATCTACGACTTCGCCGACGCCGTCCGGGAAGGCATGAGCGAGCGGGAAACCGAGCTCCGTGCCGCCCTCGGCGTGGATGCAACCGGCGCCGGCCGGGATGCGGCCCGGCGCTAGCCGGGAGAGAATTAGCCATAACAATGCCCGCAAGGGCATCCCGGTGCGGCCGCCACGGCCGGGTCCACGCCGGAACTGAACCGGTCCCGCGGTGCTACCCGGGACCCCACTACGCAGTGAATACTGAAGGGTAAGAAAACAGCTCATGAAGTCGCAGGAGATCACCAAGCGCTGGATCGACTTTTTTGTCAGCAAGGGCCACACCGCGGTTCCCTCCGCCTCCCTGGTCTCCAGTGATCCCTCTCTGCTGTTCACGGTGGCCGGCATGGTGCCGTTCATCCCTTACCTGACGGCACGCGAGGAAGCCCCCTACAACCGGGCCACCAGCGTGCAGAAGTGCATCCGCACCGGCGACATCGAGGAAGTCGGCAAAACGGCACGCCACGGCACGTTCTTCCAGATGTGCGGCAACTTCTCCTTCGGCGACTACTTCAAGGAAGACGCCATCAAGTTCGCCTGGGAGCTGCTGACCACGGGCGTCGACGACGGCGGCTACGGGCTTGCGCCCGAGCGGCTGTGGGTCACCGTCTACGAAGAAGACGACGATGCCAAGGACCTGTGGCTGAAGCACACCGGCGTGCCGGCCGAGCGGATTCAGCGGATGGGCAAGGCGGATAACTACTGGTCCACCGGCCAGCCCGGTCCGGCCGGTCCGTGTTCGGAAATCTACTACGACCGGGGACCGGCGTACGGTGTCGAGGGCGGCCCGCTGGCCGATGAGACCCGCTACATCGAAATCTGGAACCTCGTCTTTATGCAGTTCCAGATCGACAACGTCCGCTCCAAGGTCGACTTCGACATCACCGGGGAACTGCCGAAGAAGAACATTGATACGGGCCTTGGCATGGAGCGCCTCGCGATGATCCTGCAGGGCGTCGAGAACATGTACGAGACCGACCAGGTCCGGCCTGTCATTGACAAGGCTGCTGAGCTCTCCGGCAAGGAATACACCTCCGCCGAAACCGCCGATGACCCGCACCACACCGACGACGTCCGGATGCGCGTTGTGGCCGACCATATCCGCTCGGCCCTGATGCTGATCGCCGACGGCGTCACACCCTCCAACGAAGGCCGCGGCTACGTCCTGCGCCGCCTGATCCGCCGTGCCGTGCGCTCGATGCGCCTCCTGGGCGTCGAGAAGGCCTGCCTGCCGGACCTGCTGCCGGCCTCCCGGGACGCCATGAAGGGCGTCTACCCGATCGTCGGGACCGACTTCGACCGCATCAGCCGGATCGCTTACGCCGAGGAGAAAGCGTTCCTGCGGACCATCGCCTCGGGCACCGCCCGGCTGGAGGACGCCGTCAAGGACTCCAAGGCAGCCGGCCGGCCGCTCTCCGGGGCCGACGCCTTCGCGCTCCACGACACCTACGGCTTCCCGATCGACCTCACCCTCGAAATGGCCGAGGAAGCCGGGCTCAAGGTCGACGAACCCGAATTCCGCAAGCTTATGCTCGAGCAGCGCCAGCGCGCCCAAGCCGACGCCAAGGGCAAAAAGGGTGCCCACGCGGACCTCTCGGCGTTCCAGGAACTGCTGGCCGCCGGCGAGACCGTCTTCACCGGGTACACCGAACTCCAGGGCGAATCGAAAGTCCGCGGCATTCTCTCCGCCGGACGCAAGGTGAACCAGGCCTCCACCGGGGATGAGATCGAACTGGTCCTGGCCGAGACACCGTTCTACGCCGAAGCAGGCGGCCAGTCCGCCGACACCGGACTCATCACCGGCGACGGCTTCGTCGTCGAGGTGCTGGACGTCCAGCGCCCGATCAAGGGCCTGAGCGTCCACAAAGCGATCGTCCGGGAGGGCGAAATCGGTGCCGACTCCATGGTCCGGGCAGCCGTGGACCGGGAGCGCCGCCACGCCGCCGAGCAGGCCCACACCGGCACCCACATCGTGCACGCAGCCCTGCACCAAATCCTCGGCCCCGAAGCCCTCCAGCGGGGCTCGTTCAACAAGGCCGGCTACCTGCGCTTCGACTTCGCCTGGGGCGAAGGCCTCAGCGCCGCCACCCGGTCCGAAATCGAGGAAGTGTCCAACATCGCCATCCGGAACAACTTCCGGGTGGAAACGAAGGTGATGGGCCTTGCCGAGGCCAAGGCACTCGGAGCCATGGCCCTCTTCGGCGAAAACTACGGCAACGAGGTCCGCGTCGTGGAAATCGACGGCGCCTGGTCCCGTGAACTGTGCGGCGGCACCCACGTCGAGAACACGTCGCTGATCGGCAGCCTGTCGCTGCTCGGCGAGCAGTCCGTCGGCTCGGGAAACCGCCGGGTGGAGGCCTTCGTCGGGATGGACGCCTTCCGGCACCTCGCGGCCGAGCGCGCCCTCGTCACGGAACTCACCGAAATGCTCAAGGTCCCCTCGGGGCTGCTCACGGACCGGATCGCCAGCACCCTCGCCAAGCTCAAGACCGCCGAGAAGGAACTGGAACGGCTCCGCAAGGAACAGCGTTCAGCCGCTGCCGCGCAGCTCGTCGGGACGGCAACAGACGCCGCCGGCATCACCGTCATCGCCCACGATGCCGGCCAGGTCAGCGGCGCGGACGACCTCCGCGGCCTCGCCCTGGACCTGCGCACCCGGCTCGGATCCGCAGCCAGCGCCGTCGCCGTGGCCGGCGTCAGCAATGACCGCCCGGTGATCCTGATCGCCACCAACGACGCCGCCCGTGCCGCCGGAGTGAAGGCCGGCGCCCTCGTCCGCCTCGCGGCCGGCATTCTTGGCGGCGGCGGCGGAGGCAAGGACGATGTCGCCCAGGGCGGCGGCACGGACGCGGCCAAGGTCGGCGCAGCCCTCAGCGCCGTCGTGGACGCCATTACCCGCCGATAACCGGACGCTCCGTGACTGAAGCTGCCGTGCCGCCGGGCTATCCCCGCGGTGTGAAACTGGGGGTCGACGTAGGCACCGTCCGGGTCGGCGTCGCCGTCTGTGACCCGGACGGCATCCTGGCCACCCCGCTGCGCACCCTGGCCCGCAATCCGAAGAAAAACACGGACGTGCGCATCCTCGCGGCACTGGCCGGCGAGCTGAACGCCGTCGAGATTTTCGTCGGACTGCCGCGGACCATGAAGGGCGAGGAACACGCCTCGGCCCGGATGGCCACCGAGTATGCGACGCTGCTGGCCGGAGCCCTGCGGGCCACCGGATCCGACGTGCCCGTTCTCCTCATTGACGAGCGGCTCAGCACCGTCTCGGCCCACCGCGACCTGCACCAGGCTGGCATGAGCAGCAAGGACCACCGTAGAGTTGTGGATCAGGTTGCGGCCGCGGGTATCCTGCAACATGCAATCGATATGCAAAAAGCCAGGGGGACGGAGGTCGGGGTCCGCGTCATTGCGGAGCCCGTTCCGGGGCAGGCAGGCGACGGCGCACCCGCCGACACAGCGGTGCGCGGGCAGGCAGAGCAAGGGACGGCAGAACAAGGGCTGGCAGAACAAGGGCCGGCAGAACACACACGATCCTCGCACCATGGAAGGCAACAGTGAGCCCCGTCAACAGTGATGACTCCGCCGGTGAGATTCTTGGCGGCGACGGCCGGCGGCTGACGCGCAAGGAGATCAGGGCCCGGGAGAAGCTCCTGGCCACCCAGGGGCACAGCATCATCCCGCCGCAGGCCTTCGAAACCGGTCCGGCCGGCACTCCGACGCCGCAGGAACCTGCGCAACCGGATCAGCCCGCCGAGGCTGAGCAGCCCGCGCCGCAAGCCGAACCCGCCGAACAGGCAGAGCCGGCAGCGCCCGCCGAACAGGCAGAGATGGCAGAGCCGCCGACGGCGATGCAGCCCGCTCAGCCACCGGCGTCCCCCTCTGCCGGGCCCGGGTTCGTAGAGGACGAGGACGCGCCGGAGCTATTCCCGCCGGACCACGGCCACGCAGCACCGTCGGTGCACGACGCGGCAACGACGGCGCTTTACACCGTCGCAGCCGGGGATCCGGCACCCGCAGCGGTCAGCCGATACTACGACCAGCACGAGGACGCGCCCACCGGTCCGTACGCCGAAACCGAGACGCATTATGTTTACCAGGACACCGGGCTTCACCCGGCCGGCACCTACCAGACTGATGGGCAACACCCGGAGGATTATCACGACGAAGCCGGAGAGGACCTGATGGCGCGGGCCGCCAGCCGTGCCCCCAAGGGCCCGTCCAAGAAGATCCGGCGCCGCCGCCGCTTCCTGGCGCTGGTCTTGACCCTCAGTATTTTTGTTGTGACCTTTTCCGTCGGCGCGCAGTTCCTGAAGCCCCTGCTCGGCGCCGATACGGTCGCCGATTACCCGGGTCCCGGAACCGGCCAGGTGACGATCACCGTGCCGCCCGGTGCCGGCCCGAAGGCGGTTGCCGCCGAACTGCAGGAGAAGAATGTTGTGGCCAGCGCCGACGCGTTCCTCAAGGAATTCATTGCGGCCGGCGGGGCCCTGAACCCGGGCGATTTCTCGATGCGCCTGGAGATGAAGAACTCGGACGCCGTCGCGGCCCTGATGGACGAGGGCCAGGGCAAGGTTATGTACATAGCCTTGAGCGCCGGGTTGCGCATCAACGAATCCCTCCAGGCGATCTCCGAAGGGAGCGGAGTCTCCGTCCCCGAGCTGACGGCGCTCAGCAACGAACCCGCCCAGTTCGGCGTGCCGGCGCAGGCGAAGAACCTCGAGGGTTTCCTCGCGCCGGGGGAGTACCGCTTCCCGCTGGGCACCTCCGCCACGGAAATCCTGCAGCAGCTCGTCTCAACCACCCTGGACGAGCTCAAGGAACAGGGCATTACCGATCCGGCCAAGCAGTACGACGTCATCACCGTCGCCAGCATCGTCCAGGCGGAAGGCGGCCAGGCCGAATACGGGGATGTTGCCGGCGCCATCTACAACCGGCTCAAGCCCACCAACACCGAAACCAACGGACTCATCCAGTCCGATGCCACCGTCACGTACGGGCTCGGCATCCGGAGCTTCCACATCGACGAGGACCAAAAGGCCGACACGACCAATCCGTACAACACGTACGCCAACACCGGCCTGCCCGCCGGTCCGATCGGTTCCCCCGGCAAGACGGCCATCGACGCCGCTGCCAAGCCAACGGATAACGACTACCTGTACTGGGTGACCATTAACCTGGACACCAAGGAAACCAAGTTCTCTTCCACCCTGGCCCAGCACAACGTCTACGTGGCGCAGTACAACGCCTGGTGCAACGACAACCCCGGACGCTGCGTATGACGGGACGGGCGGCCGTCCTGGGCCATCCGATCGGCCACTCGAAATCCCCGGCGCTGCATCAAGCCGCCTACGCGGCGCTGACGGCGGAGATCGGCTACACGGCGATCGACGTCCCGGCGGCAGCCCTGCCGGATTTCATGGCCCGCCTCCGGCGCGAGATGGAAGCCGGCGCCGACTGGCGCGGGCTGTCCGTGACGATGCCGCTGAAGTCAGCCATGGTCGACCAGGTCGACGAGGTCCGTGGGGTGGCACGCGCCCTCGGCGTGATCAACACGGTCGTGTGTGACCGGGACAGTCCTGGCGGCGGTCCGGCCCGCCTGATCGGGTACAACACGGACGTCACCGGCATTCTCAACGCCCTGCGGTACGCCGGTGCGGCTTCCGAGCCCGAGGCCGTTGTCCTCGGTGGCGGCGGGACCGCGGCCGCGGCCATCGCCGCACTGCAGGACCTCGGCGCGAAGTCCGCCGCCGTCTATGTGCGGGACGTGACCCGGGCCGTCGAGGCCCGTGCGGCGGCAGCCGCGCTCGGGTTCCCGATCGGCGTGCATCCGCTCGCCGGCGCGGCGGCCGCCATGGCCGCCGCCGACGTCGTGATCTCCACCCTGCCGCCGCGGGCCGCGGACCCGCAGGGCGAGGCCCTGGCCCGTGAACTGGCCGTACGCTCCGGAGCGGGGGCAGAGACCGGCGTGCCGGGAGTGCTGCTGGACGTCGCCTACGATCCCTGGCCCAGCCGCATCGCCGCGGTCTGGCAGGAGGCGGGCGGGACGGTTGTCCCCGGGATCGAAATGCTGATCTACCAGGCGGTGGAGCAGGTACGCCGCTTCACCGGGTTGGACGGGGCCGTACCGGCCGGAGTCATAGATGTGATGTGTGACGCAGTCGGGGCTCCCCGGCGGGTGTTCTAAGTGCCGGACATGGCAGGATGGATTTTATGTTGCGTTGGTTGACTGCCGGAGAATCCCATGGGCCGGCCCTGGTCGGAATTATTGAAGGCGTGCCCGCCGGTGTCGAGCTCACGAGCGCCCGGATCGGTGAGGCACTGGCCCGGCGACGCCTCGGCTACGGCCGCGGCGCCCGGATGAAGTTTGAGCAGGACGTCGTAACGATCCTCGGCGGCGTCAGGCACGGGCTGACCCAGGGAGGACCCGTCGCCATCCAGGTCGGCAACACGGAATGGCCCAAATGGGAACAGATCATGTCTGCGGACCCGGTGGACCCTGAAGTCCTCGCCGACCAGGCCCGCAACGCGCCGCTGACCCGGCCCCGGCCCGGCCACGCAGATTTCACCGGCATGCAGAAGTACGGCTTCGACGAGGCCCGCCCTGTCCTCGAACGTGCCAGCGCCCGAGAGACCGCCACCCGGGTTGCCCTCGGTACCGTCGCGTCGGCGTTCCTGAAGCAGCTGGGCATCGAACTGGTGTCCCATACCGTTTCCATTGCCAGCGTCGCCGTACCCGAAGGCCGGCCCCTGCCGCTGCCCGGCGACGTGATTGCCCTGGACACCGACCCCCTGCGCTGCTTTGACCGCGAAACCTCCGACGCCATGGTCGCTGAAGTCGACATTGCGCACAAGGAAGGCGAAACGCTCGGCGGTGTCGTCGAAGTGCTCGCCTATGGCCTGCCGCCCGGGTTGGGCAGCTACGTCCACTGGGACCGCCGCCTCGACTCCCGCCTTGCCGCCGCCCTGATGGGCATCCAGGCGATCAAGGGGGTGGAAGTCGGCGACGGCTTCCTGACCGCCGCACGCCGCGGCTCGGCCGCGCACGATGAGATCGTCAAGGACTCCGCGGGCAGGATCATCCGCACGAGCAACCGCGCCGGCGGGATCGAAGGCGGCATGAGCATCGGGGACGTGCTGCGCGTGCGGGCCGCCATGAAACCGATTGCCACAGTGCCCAGGGCGCTCAAGACCATTGACGTCAGTACCGGCGAGGCAGCCAAGGCCCATCACCAGCGCTCGGACGTCTGTGCCGTCCCGGCCGCCGGCGTTGTCGCCGAAGCCATGGTCGCGCTTGTCCTGGCCGAGGCCGTGACGGAAAAGTTCGGCGGAGACTCCGTCGAGGAGACCCGCCGGAACATCCAGGGATACCTCGCCAGCATTCCGGCGTCCCTGGACACGATCGGGCAGTAAGTGCAGGCACGCAGTCATCGCCGTCCCGGCGCTGCAGGACCGGAAGCCACGGCCGGGCCGCCGGTCGTCCTGATCGGACCGATGGCCGTCGGCAAGTCTGCCATCGGCCGCCAGCTGGCCAACCACCGGGCGGCAACGTTCGTGGATACCGACGAGCTCATTGTCGGCCAGCACGGCCCCATCGCGGAGATCTTCGCCAGCCGGGGAGAGCCGGCATTCCGCGAGATCGAAGCCCGTGCCGTTGCCCACGCGCTCGAAAAAACGCGGGGAAGCAGCGCCGTCATTTCGCTGGGCGGCGGGGCGGTCCTGGACTCGGGCACCCAGCAGCTGCTTGGCAGTTGCGTGGTGGTCTATCTCGAATGCGACGCCGCGACCGTTGCCGAACGCATCGCGAGGAATTCCGGCCGGCCGCTGCTGGCCGGCGACGCCATCGGCCGCTGGCAGACGTTGTTTGCGGCCCGGCAGCCGGTCTACGAACGGCTCGCCAACCTTGTCCTCGATGTCCGCAGCGGCACCGTCCACGAGCTCACGCGCCGGCTCGAAACCGCACTGCAGGAGTACGCCGCCGAGACGGCCGCTGCCACTGACCTGCCCGCGGCAACAAAGAAAGTTGACCAGTGAATACCGAATCAACCGTCATCAAGGTCACCGGCAGTACCCCCGGTGAGAACTACGACGTCGTCGTGGGCCGCGGGCTGCTCGCCAGTCTTCCGGCACTCCTCGGGGAGCGCGTCCAGCGTGTCCTGGTGATCCATCCGCGCGCGCTTCGCCTCACGGGCGACACCGTCCGGGAGGAGCTGGCCGCTGCCGGATTCACCGCCCTCACCGCCGAAATCCCGGACGCCGAAGAGGGCAAACACATCGAAGTCGCCTCCTTCTGCTGGCAGGTCCTGGGGCAAAACGATTTCACCCGCTCCGACGCCGTGGTCACCGTCGGCGGCGGCGCCGTGAGCGACCTCGGAGGCTTCGTCGCCGCGACCTGGTTGCGCGGGGTCAAAGTCATCCATATGCCCACCAGCCTGCTCGGCATGGTGGATGCGGCCGTCGGCGGCAAGACCGGGATCAATACTGCCGAAGGCAAAAACCTCGTGGGCGCATTCCACCCGCCGGCCGGTGTCCTCGCGGACCTCGACACCCTGGACACGCTGCCGAAGAACGAGCTCATCTCCGGCATGGCCGAGGTGATCAAGTGCGGCTTCATCGCCGACCCCGCCATCCTGGACCTGATCGAGAAAGACACGGCCGCCGTCGCCGACCCCCGTTCGGCTATTCTGCGGGAACTGATCGAGCGGGCCATCAGCGTCAAGGCCGACGTCGTCTCCGAGGACCTCAAGGAATCCGGGCGCCGCGAAATCCTCAACTACGGCCACACCCTCGGCCACGCGATCGAACTCGCCGAACGGTACTCCTGGCGGCACGGAGCCGCCGTGTCCGTGGGCATGATGTTTGCCGCCGAACTGGCCCGCAGCGTCGGCCGCCTGAGCGACGCGGACGCCGACCGGCACCGCAGCATCCTGGAAAGCCTGGGCCTGCCCATCACCTACCGCCGCGACCGGTGGCAGGCGCTGCTGGACGGCATGCGCCGGGACAAGAAGTCCCGCGGTGACCTGCTGCGCTTCGTGGTGCTCGACGGCATCGCCCGGCCCGGAATCCTCGATGTCCCGGATACGTCGCTGCTGTTCGCCGCCTACCAGGAAATCGCCTCCTGATGCTCCTGGGCGCGTCCACAAGCGAATGGCCGGAGGCAGGATTCCCCGGCATCAGGATCAACCCGGAGACCCTGCTTCCGGAAATTGTCAACGCGGAAGTGTGCGCCGCCGCCCTGGCCGCTTCCACGGACCCCGCGGACCTGATCTACGTCCGCCTCGTTGAAGGGCGGACCGCCGAGGCTGCGGAGCTGCTGGCCTCGGCCCGCTGCCGGCAGCCGAGCGCAATCCGGCTGCGCCTCTTCGAGGCCGTACTGCTGCGCATGGCCAACCGGCTGGACGCCTCCGCGGAGCTGTATGCCCAGTTGCTGGCCGAGACGCAGGGCACCCTGCAGGAGGCCGCCGTACTCCAGCACCAGGGCCGCTCCCACTTCGCCGTTGGAAACTTCGCCGCCGCCGTGGACAGCCTGGCTGCAGCGCTCGATCTTCGCGTCGCCGCCGCCGACAACGCTTCGCTGATCTACGCCTCGACGGTGGCGCTGCAGCGTGCCCGGCACATGCTGGAGCAGGAGGGCTGAAGCCCCGGCGGTGGCTTCAGGGGCCCGCGTCGGGCAGCGGCCCGCAGAAACCGGTAGAATGGTTTTTGGATTTTTGATAATACGAGCTGGCGGGCCGTCCGGCGTGCCTGCCCGACATACCAGGCTGGCAGTGCGCCCCCGCCTAAACGAAACCAGAGGATACAGTGGCAACCACTAACGACATCAAAAACGGAACCGTCCTTAAGCTTGAAGGCCAGCTTTGGAACATCATCGAGTTCCAGCACGTCAAGCCGGGCAAGGGCGGCGCCTTCGTGCGCACCAAGATGCGCAACGTGATGTCCGGCAAGGTCGTCGACAAGACCTTCAACGCCGGACTCAAGATCGAAACCGCCACGGTTGACCGCCGCGACTACCAGTACCTGTACCAGGATGGCGCGGACTTCGTCTTCATGGACACGAGCGACTTCGACCAGCTCACCGTTTCCGCCGCCACCGTCGGGGACGCCACCAACTTCATGCTGGAAAACCAGATGGTCAACATCGCCATCCACGAAGGCAACCCGCTCTACATTGAGCTGCCCCCCAGCGTCGTCCTGGAGATCACCTACACGGAACCGGGCCTGCAGGGCGACCGCTCCTCGGCCGGCACCAAGCCCGCCACTCTCGAGACCGGCTACGAGATCCAGGTGCCGCTGTTCGTAGAGAACAACACCCGGGTCAAGGTCGACACCCGCGACGGCAGCTACCTCGGCCGGGTCAACGACTAGTGAGTGCCCGCGGTAAGGCCCGGAACCGGGCCCTGGATGTTTTGTTCGAGGCGGAGCAGCGCTCCCTCTCGGCGTTCGACGTGCTGCGCTCCCGCCGGGAACAGACCGACCAGATCGTCAACCCGTATACCCTCGAAATCGTCGAAGGCGTGGTCTCGCACCAGGCGGCCATCGACGAATTCCTGGAGACCTACTCGCAGGGCTGGACCCTGGAGCGGATGCCTTCGGTGGACCGGATCATCCTCCGGATCGGCACCTGGGAACTGCTGTACAACGAGGACGTCCCCGACGGCGTCGCCGTGAGCGAAGCGGTGGCCCTGGCCAAAACGCTGTCCACGGATGAGTCGCCGACCTTCATCAACGGCCTCCTGGGCCGGCTGCAGCAGCTCAAGCCTTCCCTGCTCGCCTAGCATTGCACCACCGAAGAGCCCCGTTCAGGTCAGCCTGGACGGGGCTCCTTCATGCTCAGCGCAGGACCGAATCGCGCAGGGCTGCGATGCCCGCGAGCTGGTGTTGTTCGTCGAGCTGGTGGGCCGCAACATCCCGGCCGCTCAGGACGCGTTGCCGGGTGAAGGCAAGCCGGGTCGCTGCGCGCATGAACGCCTTCATCTGCGGCCGCCGTCCGCGGGACGCGGCCCAACGCAGTGCGGTGCGGCGGCCGGCCGCCGTGGCCAGTACGTCCACCTCCGACGGGGCAAACCAGCCGGCCGCAGCGTACTCCCGCAGCCGCTGCCGGGTCAGCCTGTTCTCCGCCACCCGGAGCAGCACGATCAGCAGGAGGGTGGCGAGGAAGATCGGCACCTGCACGAACAGGTACTGGATGAGGAAGTCCGAGCCCATACTGTTCCACATGCTGTGCAGCAGCATCGCCGGGACGAGTCCGACGCCGAACGCGATGACGGCCAGTCCGGGGCCCGCGCGGCGGGCGGCGAAGCCCAGGACCAGCCCGGTTGTCCCGGTGAAGATGGCGTGTGCGAAGGGTGACATGACGCCCCGGAGGAAGAACACCGCGGCGAGGTCCGCGCCGGGTGTGTCCGAACCGGCGATGGCGCGGCCGAAGTACAGGATGTTTTCGGTGAACGCGAAGCCGCCGGCGATGGTGAAGGCGAACACCACGCCGTCTACGGGCCCGTCAAAATGCTTCCGGGCGAACAACAGGATCAGCAGCAGTCCCAGTGATTTGGCGAACTCCTCGACTACGGGCGCCTGGACCATCACCGCGAAGGCCGTCGGATCCACCCCGGCCGCCGGGCCGGCGGCCAGGGTGAAGAACGGCTGGATCAGCATCGTGACGGCAATGGACACCACCGCACCCCAGGTAAACGCGAACAGCAGCAGACGCTTCGGTTCCGGTTCCCACCGGTCAATCACGAACACAGCCAGTAGCACCGCCGACAGCGGGATGAGGGATGCCACGAAACCCACCACGAAGCCCGCCGTCCCTGTGCGCTCAAGCAGGAAGGGCAGCACCATGAACAGGCCGAGGAGGCCCAACACCCCGCCCGCCGCCACCAGCCCGCCGAGGCCGCGGCTCGCGCGGTACGGCCCGGCCGGATACGGCGGCGGCAGGACCTGCCGGAGGTCGCCGCCGTCGTGCGGTGCCGGCCTGTAGTGCCGGGGCTCGACGTGCCCCAGCCACGTGGGGTTGGTTTGCTCCGGAAGAGGTTCCCGGCCCCCGGGACCTCCGCCGGAGGGGGGATAGGCCGGCCCGTTGTTCGTCATGGACCCAGCGTAGGCGGCAGACGCCTCCGGACCCTACCGCTGTGATGCAGGCCGCCCGTCATGGAGGGGTGCCGCGGGGCCCGTTGTGGTAATTTGAAGGCACAAATGTTCCTTTTTTAATTCCGTCCCGTGAGGCGGGGAAAGGGGAGACGGGTTTTGACTTCTGTGCCATCAGCGCCGGGTCCGGCAAAAGTTGTGCTCACCAGGGTTGTCCTCAACCAGGCTGACATCGACCGCGCCCTCACTCGTATTGCCCATGAAATTCTTGAGGCCAACAAGGGCTCCCAGGACCTCGTCCTGCTCGGCATTCCGCTCCGCGGCTACCCCCTCGCCGTCCGCCTCGCCGCCAAGATCGCCGCCGCCGATCCCTCCGTGGATGCCGCCGCGATCGTGGGCCAGCTCGATGTGACGATGTTCCGTGACGACCTCTCACGCCAGCCCACGCGGCCCCCGTACCCCACCGTGCTGCCGCGGACCGGGATCGATAACAAAGTGGTTGTCCTGATTGACGACGTCCTCTATTCCGGCCGGACCATCCGTGCCGCCCTGGACGCCATCATTGACCTCGGACGCCCCCGCATTGTCCGGCTGGCCGTGCTGATCGACCGCGGCCACCGGGAACTGCCCATCCGGGCCGACCATGTCGGCAAGAACCTGCCCACCTCCTCCGCCGAGAAGGTCAGGGTCCGGCTGGAGGAAACCGACTCGGCGGACGGTGCACCGGTCAACGAGGTTGTCATTGAGGCTCTCGCATGAGGCACCTGCTCTCAACCCAGGACCTGAGCCGGGCCGATGCCGTCCGTATCCTCGACACCGCCGAAGAAATGGCCGCAGTGGGGGAGCGCGAAGTCAAGAAGCTGCCCGCCCTGCGGGGCCGCACCGTCGTCAACCTGTTCTTCGAGGATTCCACCCGGACCCGGATCTCCTTCGAAGCAGCCGCCAAGCGGCTCTCCGCGGATGTCATTAATTTCGCCGCGAAAGGCTCCTCGGTCTCCAAGGGCGAATCCCTCAAGGACACCGCCCAAACACTGGCTGCGATGGGCGCCGACGCGGTGGTCATCCGGCACTGGGCCTCCGGTGCACCGCACCGGCTGGCAGCCACCGACTGGATCGACGCTGCCGTCATCAACGCCGGCGACGGCACCCACGAACACCCCACCCAGGCGCTGCTGGACGCCTTCACCATGCGCCGGCACTGGTCGCAGCTGGCCGGCACGCCGTCCGCCGGAGCGGACCTGACCGGCATGCGCGTCGCCATCGCCGGCGACGTGCTGCACTCCCGGGTGGCCCGGTCCAACGTCTGGCTGCTCCGCACCCTCGGCGCAGAGGTCACCCTCGTCGCGCCGCCCACCCTCCTGCCCATCGGCGTGGACGCCTGGCCCTGCGAGGTCAGCTACGACCTGGACGCGACCCTCGCGAAGGGAGTCGACGCCATGATGATGCTCCGGGTCCAAGGCGAACGCATGAACGCCTCGTTCTTCCCGACCGCCCGGGAGTACTCGCGGCGCTGGGGGTTCGATGACAACCGTCTCCGTACCCTCGATCGGCTCGGCCTCAAGGACACCATCATCATGCACCCGGGCCCGATGAACCGTGGCCTGGAAATATCCTCGGCCGCCGCGGATTCGCCCCGTTCCACCGTGCTTGCCCAAGTCCGCAACGGCGTCTCCATCCGGATGGCGGCCCTCTACCTGCTGCTTTCCGGGGACACCCGCGAGCAGCCCGCCCCGGCCACGGCCGCCCACGCCACCGCCGCCACTTCGACCAAGGAGAGCCACTGATGGCTGAACAGCAACAGAACGAGAGCACCAGCGGCGCCTACCTCATCCGCGGTGCCGCGATCCTCGGCGGCGCAGCTGAGGACCTCCTGATCCGCGACGGGGCCATCGCCGAACGCGGGCCCAACCTCCAGGCCGGCGGCGCCACCGTCATCGAGGCAGCCGGCCTCGTGGCCCTTCCCGGCATGGTGGACATCCACACTCACTTGCGCGAGCCCGGCCGCGAAGACGCCGAAACCGTTGAAACCGGCACCCGGGCCGCCGCGCTCGGCGGATTCACCGCCGTCCACGCGATGGCCAACAGCACCCCGGTGGCGGACACCGCCGGGGTGGTGGAACAGGTCCACAGCCTGGGCCGGACCGCGGGGTGGGTGGACGTCCGCCCGGTCGGAGCCGTCACCGTGGGCCTTGCGGGGGAGCAGCTCGCCGAACTCGGCGCCATGGCCGATTCCCGCGCCAAAGTCAGGGTCTTCTCCGACGACGGCATCTGCGTGCACGATCCGGTGATCATGCGCCGCGCCCTCGAATACGTCAAGGCGTTCGACGGCGTCGTGGCCCAGCACGCCCAGGAACCCCGCCTTACGGCCGGTGCCCAGATGAACGAGGGCGAAGTCTCCGCCGTCCTCGGCCTCGCCGGCTGGCCCGCCGTCGCCGAGGAGAGCATCATTGCCCGCGACGTCCTGCTCGCCCAGCACGTCGGGTCACGGCTGCACGTCTGCCATGTGTCCACCGCCGGGTCCGTCGAGATCATCCGCTGGGCCAAGTCCCGCGGCGTCGACGTCACCGCCGAGGTCACGCCGCACCACCTGCTGCTGACCGATGAGCTGGCCCGCAGCTACGACCCCGTCTACAAGGTCAACCCGCCGCTGCGCACCGACGCCGACGTCCAGGCGTTGCGGGCCGGCCTCGCGGACGGCACGATCGACGTCGTCGGCACGGACCATGCCCCGCATCCGAGCGAGCACAAGGAATGCGAATGGGCCCAGGCCGCGATGGGCATGACCGGCCTGGAAACCGCGCTCTCCGTGGTTCAGCACGCCATGATCGAAACCGGGCTGATGAGCTGGGCCGACTTCGCCCGCGTCACCTCAACAGCACCGGCCGGCATCGGCCGGCTGGCGGACCAGGGCCGTCCGCTGGAGGCAGGGGAGCCTGCCAACGTCATACTCGTCGACCCGGCTGCGCGTTGGACCGTGGACCCTTCTAAGATGGCAACCATGGGCCGTAACTCACCGTTTGCCGGCCGGGAACTCCCCGGGCAGGTCGTGGCAACGTTCTTCAAAGGCCACCCCACTGTCCTCGACGGCAAGCTCAACACCCCGTACCGGTGGCTTCCGGAGTCCCCGGCCCGGCCGGCTGCCGATGCGGCGGCCACCAACTGATGGACCGGATTCCCGCCGGACTGGCCATGCTGGCCTTCGCCGTCGTCATCATCGCGCTCCTGGGCTTCGGCTGGCGGAACCGGCTCCGCCGGCAGGCCGACGTCGAGCCCCTGCCGGAAGTTCCGGCCACCCTTGGCACCCCGCTGGCTGCGGCCGACGGCCAGTACGTGGCATCCACCACGTCCGGTGACTGGCTGGACCGGATCGCCGTGCACGGCCTCGGGCTCCGCACCAACGCCGAACTCAACGTCTACCGGCAAGGTGTCCTCTTCGACCGGTCCGGCGCAGGCCCGGTGTTCATCCCGGCGGCGCGGCTCACCGGAATACGCCAGGACAGCGGCATGGCCGGAAAGTTCGTCGAAAAGGACGGCCTGCTGGTGCTGAGCTGGATGCTGGGCGACCGCGAACTGGACACCGGCTTCCGCACCCGACGTGCGCAGGACAAAACAACCCTTCTTATGGCCTTACAGGAATTGATCTCCGCAGCCCCTCAGGCAAATGCCGATAGTGGAAAGTAACAACGTGACGGACCCCACCGCAGTAAAGACCGACGTAACAGCAACATCCTCCGCCGCCGTCCTCGTCCTCGAGGACGGACGGATCTTCCGCGGCGCCAGCTACGGCGCCACGGGCACCGCCCTCGGCGAGGCGGTCTTCGCCACCGGCATGACCGGCTACCAGGAGACCATCACCGATCCCTCCTACGCCCGGCAGCTTGTCGTCCAGACGGCGCCGCACATCGGCAACACCGGCGTCAACGCCGACGACGCCGAGTCCCGCCGCATCTGGGTGGCCGGCTACATCGTCCGCGACGCCGCCCGCCGCCCCTCCAACTGGCGCTCCGAACGCAGCCTCGACGAGGAACTCACCGAGCAGGGCATCGTTGGCATCCAGGGCGTCGACACCCGTGCCATTACCCGCCACCTGCGCGAACACAAGACCATGCGCGCCGGCATCTTCTCCGGCGACGCCGCCCGCGCTACCGACAAGGAACTCCTCGACGCGGTCCAGGCCAGCACCCCGATGGAAGGCTCCCGGCTCGCCGAAGAGGTCAGCGTCGAGGCCGCCTACACCGTGGAACCGAAGGACCACGGCTGGGCCGGTGAACCGCGGTTCAGCATCGCCGCCATTGACTTGGGGATCAAGCGGATGACCCCTATCCGCTTCGCCGAACGCGGCATCCGCGTCCACGTCCTGCCCGCCACGGCAACCCTCGCCGACGTCAAGGCCGTCAACCCCGACGGATTCTTTATGTCCAACGGTCCCGGAGACCCCGCCACCGCGGACAACCAGGTCAAGCTGCTCCGCTCGGTGCTTGATGAGAAGATCCCGTACTTCGGGATCTGCTTCGGCAACCAGATCCTGGGCCGGGCGCTGGGCTTCGGCACCTACAAGCTGCGTTACGGCCACCGCGGCCTCAACCAGCCGGTTATGGACCGCCGCACCGGCAAGGTCGAGATCACCTCGCAGAACCACGGCTTCGCCGTGGACGCGCCGCTCGACGGCGCCACCCGGGCCCCCGAGGAGCGGTACGGCCGCGTTGAGGTCAGCCACGTAAGCCTCAACGACGACGTCGTCGAAGGCCTCTCCTGCCTCGACATTCCGGCCTTCTCCGTGCAGTACCACCCCGAAGCCGCGGCCGGCCCGCACGACGCCGCCTACCTCTTCGACCGCTTCATCGACCTGATGGCCGACTCTTCTGCAAAGACAGAGACAAACTCCACGACTGCCACTGATTCCAAGACTGAGGACAAGAAGTAATGCCCAAGAGAACTGACCTCAAGAGCGTCATGGTCATCGGGTCCGGCCCGATCGTGATCGGCCAGGCGGCCGAATTCGACTACTCCGGCACCCAGGCACTGCGCGTCCTCAAGGAGGAGGGCCTGCGGGTCATCCTCGTCAACTCCAACCCGGCCACCATCATGACGGACCCCGAGTTCGCCGACGCCACCTACGTCGAGCCGATCACCCCCGAGGTCGTCGAAAAGATCATCGCCAAGGAACGCCCCGACGCGCTGCTGCCCACCCTCGGTGGCCAGACCGCGCTCAACACCGCCATCGCACTGGACAAAAACGGCGTGCTCGCCAAATACAACGTCGAGCTGATCGGCGCGAACATCGCCGCGATCGAACTCGGCGAAGACCGGGAGAAGTTCAAAGGCGTCGTCGAGCGCTGCGGCGCCGAATCCGCCCGAAGCCACATCATCCACAGCATCGACGAGGCACTGACCGCGGCCGAGGACCTCGGCTACCCGATGGTGGTCCGCCCGTCCTTCACGATGGGCGGGCTCGGCTCCGGCCTCGCCTACGACGAATCCGACCTCCGCCGGATCGTCGGCCAGGGCCTGCAGTACAGCCCCACGTCCGAGGTGCTGCTCGAAGAGAGCATCCTCGGCTGGAAGGAGTACGAGCTTGAGATGATGCGGGACAAGAACGACAACGTAGTGGTGGTCTGCTCCATCGAGAACTTCGACCCGGTCGGCGTCCACACCGGCGACTCGATCACCGTCGCCCCCGCCCTGACCCTCACCGACCGCGAATACCAGCGCCTGCGCGACATTTCCATCGCCGTCATCCGCGAGGTCGGCGTCGACACCGGCGGCTGCAACATCCAGTTCGCCGTTGAGCCGGACACCGGACGCGTTGTCGTGATCGAAATGAACCCGCGGGTCTCGCGCTCCTCGGCCCTCGCCTCCAAGGCCACCGGCTTCGCGATCGCCAAGATCGCCACCAAGCTCTCCCTCGGCTACACGCTGGACGAGATCCCGAACGACATCACCCAGAAGACTCCGGCGTCGTTCGAGCCGACCCTGGACTACGTTGTGGTCAAGGTCCCGCGCTTCGCGTTCGAGAAGTTCCCCGCCGCGGACCCCACCCTGACCACCACGATGAAGTCGGTCGGCGAGGCCATGGCCATGGGCCGGAACTTCACCGAGGCCCTGCAGAAGGCCCTGCGGTCGCTGGAGCAGAAGGGCTCCCAGCTGGATTTCAGCCACGTCCCGGAATGGGAAGTGCCGGAGCTCATTGAGAAGGCCAAGCGCCCCACCACCGAACGGCTGCACCAGGTCCAGCGTGCGCTCCTCGGCGGGGCCACCCTGGAACAGCTCTTTGAAGCAACCAAGATCGACCCGTGGTACCTGGACCAGCTCCAGCTCCTGAACGAGATCTCCCGCGAAATCCGTGCGGCCAGCGCCCTGACCCAGGAAATGCTGCAGCGGGCCAAACGCCACGGCTTCTCCGACGAGCAGATCGGCGCCCTGACGCACAATTCCGAGGACGTCGTCCGCGGCGTCAGGCAGGCCCTTGGCATCCGTCCGGTCTACAAGACCGTGGACACCTGCGCCGCGGAATTCGCCGCCTACACCCCGTACCACTACTCCTCCTACGACGAGGAGGATGAGGTCGCGCTGCACGCCAAACCGTCCATCATCATCCTCGGCTCCGGGCCGAACCGGATCGGCCAGGGCATCGAATTCGACTACTCGTGCGTGCACGCCTCCATGGCGCTGCGCAAGGCCGGCTATGAGACCGTTATGGTCAACTGCAACCCGGAAACCGTCTCCACGGACTATGACGTCTCCACCCGGCTGTACTTCGAACCGCTGACGCTTGAGGACGTCCTGGAGGTCATTGCGGCCGAGGAACGCACCGGCGGCGTGATGGGCGTCTTCGTGCAGCTCGGCGGCCAGACCCCGCTCAAGCTCGCGCAGCAGCTCGCCGACGCCGGGGTGCCGATCCTGGGCACGTCCCCGGAAGCGATCGACCTCGCGGAGCACCGCGGCGCTTTCTCCCGCGTGCTGGACGAGTCCGGGCTCATCTCGCCGAAGAACGGCACCGCCGTGTCCTTCGAGGACGCCAAGAAGATCGCCGACGAAATCGGCTATCCCGTCCTGGTCCGTCCGTCCTACGTCCTCGGCGGCCGCGGCATGGAAATCGTCTACGACGAGCCCAACCTCTCGCGCTACATCGCCAACGCCACCGAGATCACTCCGGACCATCCGGTCCTGATCGACCGCTTCCTCGAGGACGCCGTCGAAATCGACGTCGACGCCCTCTACGACGGCACCGAAATGTACCTGGGCGGCATCATGGAACACATCGAGGAAGCAGGCATCCACTCGGGCGACTCGGCCTGCGTCCTGCCCCCGATCACCCTCGGCGGCAACGTCCTGGAACGGGTCCGCACCGCGACCCTCGCGATTGCCGAAGGCGTCGGCGTCCGCGGCCTGATCAACATTCAGTTCGCCCTGGCTTCCGACGTCCTCTACGTCCTCGAAGCCAACCCGCGCGCCTCCCGGACCGTGCCGTTCGTTTCCAAGGCCACCGGGGTGCAGATGGCCAAGGCGGCAGCCCTGATCGGCACCGGTGTGACCATAAACCAGCTGCGCACTGCGTACAAGATGCTGCCGGAAACCGGCGACGGGTCCACCCTGCCGTTGGACGCGCCGGTCTCGGTCAAGGAAGCCGTGCTGCCGTTCAGCCGGTTCCGCACGCCCGAGGGCAAGGTCGTGGACTCGCTGCTTGGCCCGGAAATGCGGTCCACCGGTGAGGTCATGGGCATCGACAAGCACTTCGACACCGCCTTCGCCAAGAGCCAGGCCGCCGCGAACAACGCCCTGCCGACCGAAGGCAAGATTTTTGTCTCCGTGGCGAACCGGGACAAGCGTTCGGTCATCATGGGGGTCAAGCGGCTCTCCGACCTTGGCTTCGAGATCGTCTCCACCGGCGGTACCGCGGACGTGCTGCGCCGCAACGGCATCCAGGCCACCCCGGTGCGCAAGGTCGCCGAAGGCTCCAGCGCCGCGGGCGAAGGCACCATCGCGGACATGGTGATTGCCGGTGAAATCGACATGGTCTTCAACACCCCCTCCGGTGGTGAAGCCCGCAGCGACGGCTACGAACTCCGCGCCGCGGCGACCTCGATCGGGATCCCGTGCATCACGACCGTGGCCGAATTCAACGCCGCCGTCCAGGCCATCGAGGCGCTGCGCACCTACGCCTGGTCCGTGACCAGCCTGCAGGAGCACGCCGCGGCCCTGGCCGCCTCACAGGCAGCACAGCACGCAGCCGCCCGGGAAGCTGCGGCGCAGCATGCCTGACGCAACCGCCGGCAGCGTCCCCGCGGGCCGGGAGCCCTTCGGCTCCCGGCTCGGCAGGGCCATGAGCAGCCGAGGGCCGCTGTGCGTCGGGATCGATCCGCACCCGGCGCTGCTGCGCGACTGGGGGCTGAACGACGACGCCGCGGGGCTGGAACGCTTCTCGCTCACCGTCCTGGAGGCTGTGGGCACACTCGCGGCCGCGGTGAAGCCGCAGGTGGCACTGTACGAACGCCACGGCTCCGCCGGCATGGCCGTACTCGAGCGTGTCCTGGCCGCGGCCGCGGACGCCTCCGTACTGACCATTGCCGACGCCAAGCGCGGGGACATCGGCTCCACGATGGCCGCCTACGCCGACGCCTGGCTCAGGGACGGTTCGCCGCTGGCAGCCGATTCGGTAACACTGAGCCCGTACCTGGGCTTTGAATCGCTCCGGCCCGCGCTGGACCTCGCCGCGGATACCGGCCGCGGCGTGTTCGTCCTCGCCCTGACCTCCAACCCTGAGGGCGCCTCCGTCCAGCACGCCGGCGGGGCCGATTCCGTGGCCCGCCGGATCGTTCAGGCGGCGGCGGCGGAGAACCGGCGCTACACCGCTGCCGCACCCGGCAGCCTCGGGTCCGTTGGTCTCGTAGTCGGGGCCACGGTCGGCTCGGCCTTGACCGACCTGGACCTGGACCTCGCCGCGACGTGCGGCCCGATCCTGGCCCCCGGGCTCGGGGCCCAGGGCGCAACAGCCGCGGACTTGCGGCGGACCTTCGGACCCGCGTACGCGCAGGTCCTGGGAACCTCCAGCCGTGACATCCTAGCGGCCGGACCGGCTGCCGGCGCGCTGCGCGATGCGGCCCGCCGGACCAGGGACCAGCTGCAGGCCGCCTAAGACACCCGGCGGTCCCGCGCCCGTCCGGGGCGCCGGACCGGTTCCGGTTCTCCATTGATTTCTGCCGTGCCAAGACGGTAGGTTCAGGACACGGCTTCGGTAGCGGTGCCGTGCGGCAGGCCGGGAGCCGGCCATCCGCACGCACCGGCCGGGCCGGCCAACGCGAGGACGGACACGGAGGACCCAGTGACTTTGCGACCCCTCACTTCGCAGGAACGGGCGGACGCCCTACGCAAGGCCGCCGCCGCCAGGACCACGCGGGCCGCGGCGAAGGAACGGCTAAAGGCGGGGGATCTGAGCATTGCCCAGATCATTGGCTCCGCGGAATCCGATGACGCCATCGCCCGCATGCGGATCGTGGAACTGCTGGAGGCGTTGCCGGGCATCGGACGGGTCCGCGCCGCGGCCATCATGGAACAACTGGGGATTGCGCCGTCCCGCAGGGTCCGCGGCCTGGGAATCCATCAGCGCCGCGCGCTGGTAGATTTTATAGACGACAAACAGCCCGCTCCGCCGGGCTGACCAGACACCGCCCAAAGGAATATGTGAGCAAGAAACCGGGACTGACAGTCCTCGCCGGACCGACGGCTGTCGGCAAAGGCACCGTGTCCACCTTCATCCGGGACAACTATCCCGGCGTGTGGCTCTCCGTATCGGCAACAACCCGCCCGCCCCGTCCCGGTGAAGAGGACGGCGTCCACTATTTCTTCAAGAC
Organism: uncultured Actinomycetota bacterium; assembly: GCA_963769515.1. Taxonomy (GTDB): domain Bacteria; phylum Actinomycetota; class Actinomycetes; order Actinomycetales; family Micrococcaceae; genus Arthrobacter. The sequence continues at coordinate 16,121 of CAVYMG010000026.1, read as the reverse complement.
GGCCGAAGAGTTTGATTCCCTCGTGGAAAACGGCGACCTGCTCGAATGGGCGGTAGTGCACGGCCGTAACCGCTACGGCACGCTCCGCAGCACCGTGGAGGCCGCGATCGCAGAGGGCCGCTCGGTTCTGCTGGAAATCGATTTGCAGGGTGCGCGCCAGGTCAAACAGGCCGTCCCGGACGCCCAGTTCGTCTTCCTTGCGCCTCCCAGCTGGGAGGAAATGGTCCGCCGCCTGGTCGGCCGCGGCACGGAAACTGCCGAAGAACAGCAGCAGAGGCTGGAAACCGCTAAACTAGAACTCGCCGCTGAACCGGAGTTTGACCACACCGTCATCAATGATGACGTTCGACGGGCAGCGGACGAGCTTGTTTCACTCATGGGGCTGACCCCGAACCCGCGCTAGGCGCCGGGACGACGTCCGTTAGAATTTGGAGAATTCGTGTCCACGAACCTTGAAGGCATCATCAACCCGCCGATCGACGAGCTGCTGAAGGCTGCCGATTCGAAGTACGGACTGGTGATTTTCGGTGCCAAGCGCGCACGCCAGATCAACGCGTACTACGCCCAGCTGCACGAGGGCCTGTTTGAATATGTCGGCCCGCTGGTCGACACCAAACTGAACGAGAAATCGCTTTCGATCGCCCTGCGCGAGATCAACGAAGGCAAGCTCGTCTCCACGCCGGTTGAAGCTGCCGAATAACATTCCTGCCCGAAAAGCAGAGTAAAGGCTGCCTGTTGACGGAGTTCACGTGCGCATAGTCCTCGGAGTCGGGGGAGGGATCGCCGCCTACAAGGTGGCATCGCTCCTCCGGCTTTTTACTGAAGCCGGTCATGACGTCACCGTCATTCCCACCGAGGCGGCCACCCGGTTCGTGGGTGTCGCCACGTGGGAGGCCCTGTCCGGGCATCCCGTGACGAGCAACGTCTTCGACGCCGTCGACACGGTCAACCACGTCCGGCTCGGCCACGAGGCGGATCTGATTGTCGTGGCCCCGGCCACCGCGGACCTGCTGGCACGCGCGGCCACCGGGCTGGCCAGCGACCTGCTGGGCACCACCCTGCTGATGGCCCGCGGCCCGGTGCTCATGGCCCCGGCCATGCACACCGAGATGTGGCAGCATCCGGCGACCCAAGCCAACGTCGAAACGCTGCGCAGCCGGGGAGTCACCGTGCTGGACCCCGCCAGCGGCCGGCTCACCGGCACCGACTCCGGCCCCGGCCGGCTGCCCGAACCGGAAACCATCTTTGCGGCCGCCCTGGCGCTGACCCCGGCCGGTTCGGCCGGGGTGCCGGACACCGCCGGCCGGCTGGCCGGCCTCACCGTGACCATCAGCGCCGGCGGCACCCGCGAACCGCTGGATCCCGTCCGTTTCCTCGGAAACCGGTCCTCCGGCAAGCAGGGCGTGGCGCTGGCCGTGGCCGCCCGCGATGCCGGTGCCCGGGTCCGGCTGCTGGCCGCCCGTATGGAGGTCCCGGTGCCGGACGGGGTCGAGGTAGTGCACGTGGAGACGGCCCTCGAACTGCGCGCGGCCGCCCTGCGCGCCGCTGCGGACTCCGACGTCGTGATCATGGCCGCCGCGGTCGCGGACTTCCGGCCCGCCGATGTGTCCGGGACCAAGATCAAAAAACGTGACGACGACGTGAACCCCGTCATCACGCTGGTCCGCAACCCGGACATCCTCCAGGAACTCGTCGAGGTCCGCGACGCGGGCCCGCGCGCTCAGCTCATCATCGGGTTCGCGGCCGAAACGGGAGACGCGGACGGGGATGTCCTGGAATACGCCCAGGCGAAACTGCGCCGCAAGGGCTGTGACCTGCTGGTGGTGAACCACGTCGGCCAGGACCTGGTTTTCGGCCAGGACACCAACTCCGTGGTCATCCTTTCCCGGACCGGCTCCGAACCTCAGGAGGCTTCGGGTTCGAAATCCGATGTCGCGGCAGCCGTGATGGACCGGATCAGCGTTGAACTGAGCCGGGTTGTCCCGCCCGCCTAAGCCCGGCGTAAGCAACGTCTCCTTAGTATGGAGACATACGCCCCCGGGCGTCCGTTTCCCAACCAGTAAGGTAGTTGAGTGACTTTACCGCTGCACATCCCAGACTTCCACGGGTCCACTCCCGCCGCGCTCCGGCTGTTCACGTCCGAGTCGGTGACTGAAGGGCATCCCGACAAGATCTGTGACCAGATCAGCGACGCGATCCTCGACGCCCTCCTGGCCAAGGACCCCGAGTCCCGGGTTGCCGTGGAGACCCTGGCCACGACCGGACTCGTCCATGTGGCCGGCGAGGTCACGACCGATGCGTATGTTGAAATCCCGCAGATCGTCCGCGAGACGATCCTCGGCATCGGCTACGATTCTTCGGCCAACGGATTCGACGGCGCCCGCTGCGGTGTCTCCGTCTCCATCGGCCAGCAGTCCAATGACATTGCCGGCGGTGTGTTCAACTCCCTGGAGGCCCGCGAGGGACGCCAGGAGGACGACTATGACCTGCAGGGCGCCGGCGACCAGGGCCTGATGTTCGGCTACGCCAGCGACGAGACCCCCTCCTACATGCCGGTCCCGATCTGGCTCGCACACCGGCTCTCCGAGCGCCTCACCGAGGTCCGCAAGAACGGCGAACTGGACTACCTGCGCCCGGACGGCAAGACCCAGGTCACCGTCGGATACGACGGCGACCGGCCCGTCTCCGTGGAGACAGTCGTCATTTCCAGCCAGCACGCAGAAGGTGCCAGCCTTGACCGGCTGCGCGCCGACCTCGCCGAGCACGTCGTTGACCCCGTTATGGCGCTGTCGAACCTGGACACCTCCCGGGCCAGGAACATCCTCAACCCGGCCGGCGCGTTTGTCATCGGTGGCCCCGTCGGCGACGCCGGACTCACCGGACGCAAGATCATCGTCGACACCTATGGCGGCATGGCCCGCCACGGAGGCGGCGCGTTCTCCGGCAAGGATCCGTCGAAGGTGGACCGTTCCGCGGCCTACGCCATGCGCTGGGTTGCGAAGAACGTGGTGGCCGCTGGGCTGGCAAAGCGCGCCGAAATCCAGATCGCCTACGCCATCGGCCAGGCCCGTCCTGTCGGTACCTACGTCGAAACGTTCGGGACCGAAACGGTGGACCCGGCCCGGATCAGTGCGGCGATCGCCGAGATCTTCGACCTGCGCCCCCGCGCCATCATCGATGCCCTCGACCTCAAGCGCCCGATCTACGCCAAGACCGCTGCCCACGGCCACTTTGGCCGCGAAGACCCCGATTTCACCTGGGAACGGCTGGACCGCGTCGATGCGCTGAAGGCTTTCTTCAACGCCTGAGACACCGCCCCGACGTCCGGCTCACGATGCGATGCAATGAGCCGTTGGCTTGAATGTCAGTGCCCTGTGGTGTGCTGGAATCAGGCCGCCTTCCGGCGGCCTGGTTTTTCATTTCCGGGCCGCGCCAGCGGTCCGGGGCTGACAGTGCAGAACGGCTATTGAACGGAGGGAGTTGCCATGCCGAGTGTCCGTTCCGGTGCGTCGGCTCCGGACGAGCCCGTCCAGTTGTCGTTGCTCCATGGCTTCCCGGCGGGTCCGGCCGCCGCGCCGGGGCCGGACCTCGCGGCCTCCCTGCCGGTTGCTCGGGTGCTGCTTGAATCGTCGTTGCCGCATCTGGACCGGCCGTTCGACTACAGCGTTCCGGCCGTCCTGGACGCCGCGGCGCAACCCGGCGTCCGGGTCCAAGTACGGTTCAACGGCCAGGAACTGACGGGCTATCTTCTGGAACGGCGGGCCGACTCGGACGCCGGGCACAGCCTGCTGCCCCTGCAGAAGGTGGTCTCCGCCGTGCGCGTGCTCACGCCCGCCATCGCGGAACTCGCCCACCGGATTGCCGAACGCTACGCCGGAACGGTCAGCGACGTGTTGCGCGTCGCCGTCCCGCCGCGGATGGCCCGGCTGGAGAAGGAGTTCGCCCCGGAGGGCCGGCTGGATCCGGACCTGTTCCTGACCGCACCGGCTGAGCCCCCCGCACCGGCTGAGCCCCCCGCACCGCCGGGTCGGGCCGTCGCGGGCGCGGGCGTGTCCCGCTGGGCGTCCTATCACCACGGTCCGGCCTTCCTGCAGCATCTCGGCGCGGGGGAGTCGCCCCGCGCCGTCCTGAGCGCCCTGCAGGGGTTCGGTCCCGGCGGCTGGCCCCGGCTCATCGCGGAAGCGGTGGCCGCCGTCCGACTCTCCGGCCGGGGCGCGGTGGTGGTGGTGCCGGACTACCGGGACCTCGACCGGGTGGAAGCCGCGCTCCTGGAACTGCTCCCTGCCGGCGACGTCGCCCGCCTGACCGCCGACGACGGTCCGACGCCGCGCTATCGCAACTTCCTCCGGCTTCTCAGCGGCGCCGCCGGTGTGGCCGTCGGGACCCGCTCCGCCGCGTACGCGCCGGTCCGGGATCTCGGCCTTGTGGTCTGCTGGGACGACGGCGACGACCTCCACATTGAGCAACGGTCCCCGTATGCACACGCCCGCGAAGTGCTGCTCCTGCGCGCCGGCCAGGAACGCGCCGGCTGCCTGCTGGCGGGCCACACCCGCAGCACCGAAGCCGAACGACTGGTCGAATCCGGTTGGGCCCGTGCCGTCGAGGCCGATCGTACCGTCCTGCGCCGGACCGTCCCGCGCGTGCTCAACACCGCGGATAGTTTCGAGCAGGAACGTGATCCGCTCGCCCGCATCGCCCGGCTGCCCGGCGCAGCCTGGCGGGCAGCCAAGGAGGGCCTGCTCCGCGGTCCGGTCCTGGTCCAGGTGGCCCGGGCCGGCTACGCCCCGTCGCTGGCCTGTGAAACCTGCCGCGAACCGGCGCGCTGCACGGCCTGCAGCGGACCGTTGGCCATTGCCGGGTCCGCGGGAGCCTCGGCTGTTCCGCAGTGCCGATGGTGTTCCGCCCCGGCCCAGGCCTGGCGCTGCGCCCACTGCAACAACACACGCCTCAGGCGTGGCGCCACCGGGGCGCTCCGTACCGCCGAGGAACTCGGGCGCGCCTTTCCCGGCACCCCCGTGATCACCTCGTCCGGGGATCACATCAAGGCCGCAGTCCCGGACAGCCCGGCCCTGGTCGTGGCGACGGTCGGTGCCGAGCCGGTTGCCGCCGGCGGGTACGCGGCTGCACTCCTGCTGGACGGGGATTCGCTGCTGCGCCGGGAAAACCTGCGTGCGGGCGAAGACGCGGTCCGGCGCTGGTTCAACGCCGCAGCCCTTGTCCGTCCGGCACCCGAGGGTGGACTCGTTGTCATCACGGCGGACGACGCAGCCGGGGTCGGGGCGCTGCTGCGCTGGGATCCGTCCGGCTACGCCCGCCGCGAGCTCTCATTGCGGCAGGAGCTGCTGCTGCCGCCCGCCGTCCGGATCGCCTCCGTCACGGGCGGCCGGACCGCCGTCGGACACTTCACCGGCGAGGTGGAGCGGCGGCTGGCCGGACAAGGGATTGTGCTCAGGACAGCCGGACCGGCACCGCTCGTGATGAGCGGCGGAGCGCCGGGCGGGGCGCCCGGCGGCGGCCCCGCCGCTGTCCGCCAGGCGCCGGGCCGCAATGACGACGATGTCCGCACCCTGCTGTTCATCCCGTACGCCCAGGCTGCGGACGCCGCCCGGACGCTGCGGGCCGCCAAGGCTGCAGCTGCCGCCAAGCGGAGTGACGATCCCGTCCAGCTTCGGCTCGACGGCGTTGATATTCTCTAGCCCCGGCGCTTCCGCAGCGCCACGGCCTCGCCCGCCAGCGTCACGAGGTGGCGTGCCGAGGAGTCCCAGCTGAAGTCCGCGGCCCGCTCCACTGACCGGCGTGAGCGGGCCTGCCAGAACTCCGGCTCCTCGAGTTTCCGGACTGCCGCGACGAATTCGGCAGGCGAATCGGGGTGGACGTAGCTGACGGCGTCCCCGCCGACCTCACGGAAGATCGGGATGTCGCTGGCGATCACCGGCGTGCCGTGGGACATGGCTTCGACAAGGGGAAGTCCGTAGCCCTCTGCCCGGGAAAGACTGATCAGCGCCGTCGTCCGGGCCAGCATCGCCTCGTACTCGGCATCCGTGACCCCGTTGTGGAAGACCACGTTGGCCCCGGCCGGAACCCGGGCTTCGAGCCTGGCCCGGGTTTCCGGAGCAATCCGGCTGAGCAGGTGCAGGGTCATGTCGGGCAGGTCCGCCATGCCCGCGATCATCGTCTCGACATTCTTGTAGGGCATAAAGGAGCCCATGTACAGCAGGGTCTTGTCCGCTCCCGCCTCCGGGTCCCGGGGTGTATGGCCGTGCTGGGGGGCGTTCCCCACGATCCGGACCGGCCGCCGGGTGAGACGGTACTTGGCGATCAGTGCGGCCGTGGTGGAACTGATCGTCGCGACGACGTCGGCACGGTTGAGCAGGAGACGCTGTGGCCAGAACGCCTTGTGGTACAGCCGCCACAGGAACCGGACCGGGGCCGGGAGGAACCCCGGCGGTTCCGGGTGCTCGTAGTAGATGAGGTCGTGGAGAGTGAGCACCAGGGCATACTTCCGGCCCCAGCTGCCCATCGTCTGCATCGGACAGACCACCACGTCGGCACCGAGCTTGTTGACCCGGGCGGCCACGAACAGCTCCGCGGGCGAAAGCGGGCTGTTGATCAGTGTGTAGGGCACCTCGGGCAGCAGTGCCAGCTGGCGGCGGTCACTGATGAGCATCGAGACGTCGGCGATCCTGGCGGCCGCGGCGATGAGGCTCGCGCCGTAGCGGCTGATGCCGTCGTGGTGGTCCAGCCGCGTGAAGCGCGCATCGATGAGAATCTTCATGCAGTGGGCTCTTTCAGGAAGTCGCTGATGTGGCGGGCGGCCGGCCCGGGGGTTTCGTAGTGGATCAGGTGCCCGACGCCGGGGATGACCGCAAGGATGCCGTCCGGCAGCAGGGCCACGAGCCTGTACTGGTCCGGCAGCTGGGCGATCTCATCCTGGTCGCCGGCGATCAGCAATACCGGGAGCCTGAGCCTGCCGGCGACCTCGGCGACATGGCTGCCCACCGAGGCCTTGAAGGCCTCCAACAGGCTGTCCCGGTCCGCGAAGGCGGAGAAGTAGGCGTTGTGCTGGGCATGGACGAAGCGGCGGACGTCCTTGTCCCGGGTCTTCGCCATGGCCTCGCTCATGACCCGGACAATCAGCTTGCTGCGGAGCAGGGCCTGGCCGGGCCGCCGGGGCAGGCGGGCCGCGGCCTCGTAGTAGAGGACCGCGAGCTTGGTCATGAGTCCCTTGGGGCCCTCGAGCGCCGGCGCCGCGATCGGATTGATCAGGATCAGCCGGGACACGGCCGCGGGGTTGTCTGCCACGAAATGGCTGGCGATGATCGAGCCGAACGAATGACCCAGCAGGACCGTGTCCGGGCCGAGTCCGAGTGCGGCCATGAACTCGCCAACGAATTGGCCGTAGCGCTCCACACTGTGCCGGGCCCCGACAAATGCGGCGGAGCCGCCGAAGCCCGGCAGGTCCGGCATGATCAGGCGCATCTCGGGCAGCCGGTCGGCCACCCGAAGCAGGCCGTGATGGTCGCCGCGGAAGCCGTGAATGACCAGGATGGTCCGGGTCTCCGGGGTCACCCGGACCGGCTCATACGTCCAGTAGGCAACGCGGCCGCCGGCCAGGTCGACGGCAGCAGAACGGGTCCGGGCGTCGAGTCCGCTGCTGAACAGGGGCGCGGGGGAGGACGTAGTGTCCACGGGGTCCATGCGGTGGCTTCCTAGTTGACGTTGTCGGGGTGGGAGCCGGACCGGAAACCGCGCTCCAGCGCAGCGAGTTCCGTCATGTCGCGGTCCGAGAGCTGGAATCCGAAGACGTTGTGGTTCTCGCGGATTCGATCTGACGAGCTGGCCTTCGGGATTGCGATATTACCCAGCTGAAGGTGCCAGCGGAGGATGATCTGCGCCGCGGTCCGGTCGTGTTCGGCGGCAAGGGCGAGGATGACCGGGTCCTTCAGGACCTGGCCGCGGCCGAGCGGGCTCCACGCCTCGGTGCGGATGCCGAGCTGTTCGTGCTTTTCCCGCAGTGCGGCCTGCTGGAGCCAGGGATGGAGTTCAATCTGGTTCACGGCGGGCACGACTTCGGCTGTGTCCAGCAGGCGGTCCAGATGCTCCGGCTGGAAGTTCGAGACGCCGATGGCGCGGACCTTGCCCTCGCGGTACAGCGTTTCCAGGGCGCTGTAGGTCTCCCGGAACAGCCCGCGTTTCGCGCACGGCCAGTGGATCAGGTACAGGTCGATGTACTCCAGGCCGAGGTTGGCGATCGAGGTATCGAACGCGCGCAGCGTCGCATCGTAGCCGTGGTCCTCATTCCACACCTTGGTGGTGATGAAGAGGTCTTCGCGGGAGACGAACGGGGCGGACTCCCCGGGCCCGCGTCCTGCTCCGTCGAATCCTGCCAAGGCCCCGATGCCCCGGCCGACCCCCGTTTCGTTGCCGTACATGGCCGCCGTGTCGAAGTGGCGGTAGCCGGCCTCGACCGCCATCGTCACGAGGCCGGCGGCGTCGGCGGGCGGGACCTTGTACAACCCGAAGCCCAGCCGGTCGATCAGCACGCCGTTGTTCAGGGCCAGCCGCGGGGAGATTCTCATAGCACTGACTTTACCCATTGACGCAGGCCTGCGTGTGGCGCTTCCCCTTGGACGGGCCCGGACAGCGGTTCAGGGGGTGCCGTTGAAACTCACCAGGCGGCGGGCACTGGCCTCGTCGAGGATGAGGTCGGTGGCCAGCCCGGCGGCCAGGGCGCCGCGGAGACCGTTGATCTTCGAGGCGCCGGAAATCACGCAGATGCGCCGTTTGACCTGCCGGAGCTGGGCCAGGTCCGGACCGGTGGACCGTTCGTTCAACGTGATGCCGTCCGAGGAGCCGTCGGCCCGGAAGAACACGGTGGCGACGTCCCCGACGACGTCGGACGTTGCCAGCGTCGCCAGGTCGTCTTCGTCAAGGTAGCCGCCGGCGTAGACGTGGCTCGGGTAATCGGCATCGACTGATCCGACACCGAAGATGGCAATGCTCATGCGGGACTGCAGGGCCAGGACGCGTTGCACGCTGCGTTCATTCCACATGGCCGTTTTGGTCGACGCGTGGTCGAAGAACGCGGGGACGGGGAATTGCTCGACCCGCGCACCGTAGGCGCTGCCGAAACGCCGCATGATGTCGGAGGCGTACGTGATGCCGGTCGTCTGCATGTTCCCGGCCCCGTTAAGTTGCACAACCACGCTGTCGTGGGTGATCTTGCGGGTCAGGTGCCGGCTCACGGCACTCAGCGTGGATCCCCAGGCTACGCCGATGATGGCGTTGGAATCGACCAGCGGGCCGATGGTCCGGGCGGCCTGCATCGCCACGCGGTCCAGCGTTTCGGCCTCGTTGAGGGTGTCGACGACCGGAACCACGTGGACATCGACCTTGTATTGGGCACGGATGATGCGCTCGAGCTCGGGCCCGGTGTCGAGCGGGCTGCGGATCTGGATCTGGACGAGGCCGGATTCCCGCGCCGCTGACAGCAACCTCGATACCGTAGACCGGGAAGTCCGCAGTTCACGCGCGATCGCGTCCATGGTCAGGTCCTGGAGGTAATAGAGCTGAGCGGCCCGGAGGGCGTCGGACTGGCGTGAAGGTGTCATTTCATTTCCGTCCTGCACGTTTGTGCATAGTGCTTGACTCCATTTTCCAATACTCCGAACAATAGTGGTGAACGGCGTCACGCAATAGAGTGTGCCGCATAGGACCAAACCCAAGGGAGTTGTTTTGGGACAGCAGGATTCATCCTCCACGCAGGGCCCGGCCGGCGAGCGCGCATCGGTCGGGAAACTGCGGGCGCGGCGCCGGGCACAGGTGCTGATCGTCGGCGGCGGCATCAACGGAGTCGGTACGTTCCGCGATCTCGCCCTGCAGGGAGTGGATGTGGCACTCGTGGAACGCGGCGACTACTGCCAGGGAGCCAGCGGTGCTTCGTCCCACATGATCCACGGCGGCATCCGGTACCTCGAAAACGGTGAATTCCGCCTGGTCCAGGAATCCGTCGTCGAGCGCAACCGGCTCCTGCGCATCGCGCCGCACTACGTCAAGCCGCTGCAGACCACCATTCCCATCTTCAGCACGTTTTCGGGCGTCCTGGCAGCGCCGCTGCGTTTCCTGACCCACAAACAGCAGGGCAAGCCCAAGGAACGCGGTGCGTTCCTGATCAAGCTGGGCCTCAGCATCTACGACTTCTTCTCCCGCGACGGCGGCACCGTGCCCCGGCACCAGTTCCGGGGCCGCACCAAGGCCCTGGCCGAGCTGCCGCGGCTGCACCCGGGCATCAAGTACACGGCCACCTACTTCGACGCCTCCGTCCACAATCCCGAGCGCCTGACCCTGGATGTCCTGCAGGACGGCGAAAAAGCCGGAGCCCAGGGCGGCAACCAGGCCCGGGCCAGCAACTACGTCTCGCTGGTGTCGCTCAAGGACGCCGCAGGTACCGGCGGGGGCAGCACCGTCGAACTCCGTGACGAGCTGACCGGCGAGGTCTTCGATTTCACCGCGGACGTCATCGTGAACACCACCGGCGCATGGGTGGACCTGACCAACGAAGCCATGGGAGCGGCGTCGTCGTTCATGGGCGGCACCAAGGGTTCGCACATTGTGCTGGACCACCCCGAACTGCTGGCGGCCTGCAACGGCGGCGAAATCTTCTTCGAACACACGGACGGCCGGATCGTCCTGATCTACCCGATGGGGGACCGGGTGCTGGTGGGCACCACGGACGTCTTTGCCGACATGGCCGAAGATGCCGTATGCACCGAGGCCGAGATTGACTACTTCATCGACCTGATCGGCCACGTCTTCCCTGATGTGGCTGTCGACCGCGGCCAGATTGTGTACTCCTTCTCCGGGGTCCGTCCGCTGCCGAAGAACGATGCGACGCAGCCCGGCTTCGTCAGCCGGGACTACCGGATTGAACGCCGGACCGCGGCTGCGGACGGTGCGGCCGCTGGCGCCGTCGTCCTGAGCCTCGTGGGCGGGAAGTGGACCACCTTCCGGGCCCTGTCCGAACACATGACCAACGATGTGCTCACCGAACTCGGGATGGAGCGGAAGACCTCGACGGCGAAGCTCGCCATCGGCGGCGGGGCTGACTTCCCGGATACCGAAGAAGGCATCCAGCGGTGGATCAAGGCCCACATGTCCGCCGGCCGCGACGCGGACCGGACCACCGTGCTGCTGACCCGGTACGGGACCCGCGCCGAAGCCGTCATCGCCTACCTGGACCGCGAACCGGACCGGCCGCTGCGCTCCACCCGTGAACTGAGCGTCCGTGAGCTGGAATTCATGGCGGAGAACGAGCAGATCGGTCACCTGATCGACGTGCTGATCCGCCGGACGTCCCTGGCCTTCCGCGGCCTGGTTACCGGCGAACTCCTGAACGAAGTATCGGAGATCCTGTCCGGTCCGCTGGGGTGGGACGCGGAACGCCGGGCCTCGGAAATCACCCACGCGCAGGAGGTGTTGCAACGGTTCCACGGCGTCACGGTTGACAGCCTGGTCGCCTGATACGGCTTGCGCGCCCGGGCGGGGAAGCCCGGGGGCAAGCGCTGCCGGTCCATTTGGCCGGACCGGCAGCGGCGGGCCGGCAGCGCAGAAACGCTGCCGGCCCCAACGGCCTTTCAAACCCGCGAAGGGCTGACAACAGAACATAGAGGAGTCAAAGATGTCTCTTGGAATTGTTTTCTTATCCGAAGTGTTCGGCACAGCGATGCTGACACTGCTCGGTTGTGGCGTTGTTGCCAACGTCGCCCTTAAGGGCACAAAGGGCAACAACGGCGGGTTCCTGATGGTCACGTGGGGATGGGGCATCGCTGTCTTCTCCGGCGTTTACGTGGCCGTTATGTCAGGCGCCCACATCAACCCGGCCGTCACGTTCGGTCTGCTGGTCAACGGCAAGAGCGAATACGCCCCCGGGGTCCCGGTGGACTTCGCCTCGACGCTGACCTATTTCGGCGGTGAGCTCGTGGGAGCCTTCCTCGGTGCCGTGGTGATGTGGCTGGCCTACAAGCAGCACTTCGACGCCGAACCCGAGCCCGCCAGTAAGCTCGGCGTCTTCTCCACCGGCCCGGCCATCCGCTCCACCACCTGGAACCTGGTCACCGAAATCATCGGTACCTTCGTCCTGGTATTCGTCATCCTGACCTTCGGCGGGACACCGTCCGGCCTCGGCCCGCTGGCCGTGGCACTGCTCGTCGTCGGCATCGGCGTGTCCCTCGGTGGTCCCACCGGCTACGCCATCAACCCCGCCCGTGACCTCGGCCCCCGCATCGCGCACGCGCTGCTGCCGATCAAGGGCAAAGGCTCCAGCGACTGGAGCTACTCCTGGATTCCCATCGTCGGCCCGCTCGTCGGTGGCGGCCTCGCCGGCCTTGTCGCCGCCATCGTGCCGATCATCGCCACTGCCGCCGCCTAGGCGGGCGAACAGCAGCCGCCGCCCCAGCAACCAGTTCACCGGCCGGTCAGCCGCCCGGCCGCAATCAAGCAGACAAGGACGTCAACATGAACCAGTACGTTATCGCCATCGACCAGGGCACCACCAGCAGCCGCGCCATCGTCTTCGACCACAGCGGAAGCATCGTTTCCACCGGCCAGCTGGAACACGAACAGATTTTTCCGAAGGCAGGCTGGGTGGAGCACGATCCGGCCGAAATCTGGAACAACACCCGCGAGGTCATCGGCACCGCGCTGTCCAAGGCCAACCTGACCCGCCACGACATCGCCGCCGTCGGCATCACCAACCAGCGTGAAACCGCCGTCGTGTGGGACAAGACCACCGGCAAGGCCATCTACAACGCCATTGTGTGGCAGGACACCCGCACTCAGTCAATCGTCGATGAACTGGCCAAGGACGGCGGCGCGGACCGTTTCAAGGACAAAGTGGGGCTGCCGCTCGCCACCTACTTCTCGGGCACCAAGATCAAATGGATCCTGGACAACGTTGAGGGTGCGCGGGAGAAGGCCGAAGCCGGGGACCTCGTCTTCGGCAACACGGACTGCTGGGTGCTCTGGAACCTGACCGGCGGCACCGACGGCGGCGTCCACATCACCGACGTCACCAACGCCTCACGGACCATGTTCATGGATCTGGAGACCCTCAGCTGGGACCAGGACATCCTGGACGTGTTCGGCGTCCCGGCGTCCATGATGCCGGAAATCCGGTCATCCTCGGAGGTCTACGGCACCGTGCACACGTCCCAGCTGCTGCGCGAAGTGCCGGTCGCCGGGATCCTGGGCGACCAGCAGGCCGCCACGTTCGGGCAGGCGGCGTTCGACACCGGCGAAGCCAAGAACACCTACGGCACGGGCTGTTTCCTGATCTTCAACACAGGTGAGGAAATCGTCCACTCCAAGAACGGCCTGCTGACGACGGTCGGTTACAAGCTCGGCGACGCGGCGCCGCACTACGCGCTGGAAGGTTCCATCGCGGTAACCGGTTCGCTGATCCAGTGGCTGCGCGACAACCTGGGCATGATCAGCTCGGCACCCGAGGTGGAGACCCTCGCCGCCTCGGTCGAGGACAACGGCGGCGTTTACATCGTGCCCGCGTTCTCAGGGCTCTTCGCGCCGTACTGGCGATCCGACGCACGCGGCGCGATCGTCGGCCTGACACGCTTCGTGAACAAGAGCCACATCGCCCGGGCTGCGCTGGAAGCCACGGCGTTCCAGACCCGCGAAGTGCTCGACGCGGTCAACGCCGATTCCGGTGTCCCGCTGACCGAGCTGAAGGTCGACGGCGGCATGGTCGCCAACGACGCCCTGATGCAGTTCCAGGCCGACATCCTGGGCGTACCGGTCATCCGGCCGAAGGTCGTGGAGACCACCGCGCTGGGGGCCGCCTACGCGGCCGGCCTCGCCGTCGGCTTCTGGAAGGACCTGGGCGAGTGTTCGGCCAACTGGGCCGAGGACAAGCGCTGGGAACCGCAGATGGACGACGCGGAGCGGGACCGCCAGATGCGCCTCTGGAAGAAAGCCGTCACCAAGTCCATGGACTGGGTGGACGAGGACGTCAAATAGGCGCCTGACCGCCGCCTAACGCGGCGGATAGCAAAGAGCTCCGGCCGGGTCATCCGGCCGGAGCTCTTTGCTGTTCAGTGCTGTCCACTCGGGGATCGTTTGCCGTGCCGGCTGCACCGTCCGGCGACCTTCCCGTTGGCGTCCGACCCCGGGGAGCTACCCCGGGCCGGACATGACTTAGGAATCGCTGCGGTGACAACCTCGATCATCGGCAACTTGTGCCCGCGGCGTTGTGCCGTAGACGTCGGGGCTCACCCGGTACCCGCGCCGATCCAGTTTGAGGGCCTGCCGGTTGATCGTGTCCAGTTGTTTGCATGTCAACTTGGTGATCTTGATGAGGTCGAGGAATTCCTGGCTGTCGCCGCCGGCCGCGGTGACTTTCACCAGGCCGGTTCCAGCGGAGTAAAACTTGCGCTGGTTGCCTGCGCTGGCCCCTTCCAACGGGTTGAACTCATCAATCACCAGGACATCCTTGTAGGAACCGGCCGGGACGGTGACGCGCTGGTTTTTCCTGAAGACGTCACCGCAGTCCAGGAAATCCACACTCGGTGCGTAGGCCTGGACATACGCCGGCGTGTTCAGCCGCGGATTGGCCTGCATGGCGATGCCGGCCTGTGCCTCGTCGAGTCCGCTGATGAACGTGCTGGGTGCCCCGACGAGCTTGCCATTCTCGTATTCCTCCGGATATTCGCCGAAGAGCCAGACGGTACCGCCCCGTGTCTGCCCGAAGAAAGCGAGTTCTGATTCAACGAGCTCGCCATCGGAGTAGTCGCGGTCCCACATGACGAGCGTCCTCACGCCGTCGACGATCTTGGTCAGCCCCGTCACTGTGTGGAGGACGGTGCGGGTCGAGGTACCCTCCGCGTCCTTGACGGTGCCGCGGGTGAGGTACTGCATCCCCGGCTTTAACGGAAACCACTTGTTGTCAATAACCGGCTTCGCCGGAAACGCCGAACGGTCGAATCTGATCTCGGAGCCCGGTCCGCAGAGTGCCTGCGGACCGGAGCCCCTGGCGGTTGAGGGAGCTGCCGCTGTGGCCGCCGACGTTACCGTCAGCGACCCCAACGCCAGCAGGACCGCGCACCCGTATGCGATGACCGTGTTGCTTCGCTTTTTCATGGGGTGGTCTTTCACTAGGGGTGCGCGGGCCGCAGCTAGACGCTTACGGGTTCGGGCTGCCGGTGACCGGGCAGCCGTCCGCCGTGCTTCTTGGCGAACCGCAGGTACAGCGACGGGACGATGAACAGGTTGACCAGCGTCGACGTGACGAGGCCGCCCAGGATCACCACCGCCATGGGATGTTCAATCTCATGGCCCGGGCAGGGTACCCATGACCACGAGCGGAACTAGGGCCAGAGCCGTGGCGAGGGTTGTCATCAGGATCGGTGACAGACGCTCGGCTGCGCCCCGCAGCACCAGGGCCGGCCCGAAGGTCATGCCCTCATGCGTTTCCAGGTGCTGACAGTGGTTGATGAGCAAGATGCCGTTGCGGGCGGCAATGCCCATCAGGGTCAGGAACCCGACAAGGGACCCAAGGGAGAGGATTCCACCGCTCATGTGGGCGGCAATAATCCCGCCCACCAGGGCGATCGGCAGGGTCAGGATCGCCAGGGTGGCCAGACGCCAGCTTCGGAATGCTGCCTGAAGCAGGAGGTAGACCACGACCAGTGCGGCGATCGAGTAGAACATCAGCTGCGAGGCCGCAGCCTGCCGCTCCGTGTACTCCCCGAGGATGGTCGCGCTGTAGCCGGTGGGGAAGTCCACCGACGCCATTTCGGCCTCCAGTTGCTGGGCAACCTTTCCGAGGTCCCCTTCCTTGACGTTGGCGCTGACATCGAGCCGCCGTGAGCCCTCCGAACGCTGGATGGCGTTCGGTGTTGATTGGACCGAGATCTTTCGCTACGTCAGCAAGCCGGATTCTTGGGCCGCCGGGGGTGTCCAGTGGCAGGTTCTCGATGTCCGTCACGCTCGTGCGCATTTCCGGCGGGCTCCAGACCTGGACGTCGTAGGCCTTACCGTCGCGGTAAACGTCTCCGACTTCCTCGCCCGCGACCAAGGTCGCGGCGGCACGCCGCACGTCCCCTGGCTTGAGT